>NZ_JAGSYF010000002.1:0-1200000 GCF_025685645.1 Edaphobacter bradus | reverse complement strand
CCCCGGTCCGTCCCCGGATACCCACATTCGCGAATTACATTTCATGTACGGGAGCACTGATCTTTTCGTGTGCATCCGCCCGGACCAGGCGCGCCTGAGTCAACAAGCGTATACGATGCAGAGCCACCCCCCTACGAGGTAGAACTATTCGACAAAGAACAATGAGTCGCCAAAAGATGTGGGATTCGCGTGATGTTCGGGGCGACTCACAGAAATCCAAACGCCTACTGCACCACCAAAGTTAGATTCACCGTGCGTACCAACCCCGCACTAGCCCCCGAGACCACAATCCCATAACTCCCCGAAGGCGTAGCCGAAGACCCACCTGGCCCTCCCGGACTTCCCGACCCCGGAATCAACCTCCCCGACCCGCACCCCGCAGCAGCCATCACCACACACAGTAGCAACGCCGCCAGCCGCTTCCGTCGCAAGGCCAGCAGCCCAACCGGCATCATCAACGCGAACCAGAGCGCCTTTCTCACGGTCGCGGAGGAAGACGTCGTCGTCACCCCTGTCTGCACTGTTACCGAAACCGTCGTCTGTGCCCCAAGCGTCGCCGTCCCCGGCGTCACCGTGCACATCGCATTCGCCGGAGCCCCCGAACAGCTCAACGTCACTATGCCGCTCACGTTCCCGCCCGAGCTCAGCACCAGCGGAAACACCGCGCTCTGCCCGCTCGTCACCGTAACCGACGCCGCACCGTTCGCCCCCAGCGTAAAGTCCACGCCCGCCCCGCTCAGCTGCAGCGACTGCGGCGAAGCCGGGGCATTATCCGTCACCACCAGGCTCCCGGCCCGCGCCCCGCCCGCCGTCGGGGTAAACACGACCTGCACGGTACAAGCCGCGTTCGGCGCCAGCGTCGAGCCGCAGCTATTTCCACCTGCCGCAATCGCAAAGTCCCCCGTCACGCTCACGCCGCTGATCGACAGCGGCAACCCGCCATTGTTCGTCAGCGTCACCGTCTGGGCCGCCGAGCTTAGCCCTACGCCCGTCGCCGCAAAGCTCAGCCCCGACGCTGGCGCCAGCGACACGCCCGGCGGAGCCACCCCCACGCCGCTCAGCGCCACCGTCTGGGTCCGGTACTCATCCGACACCGTCAGTACGCCGTTCTCCTGTCCCACATTCCTCGGGTTGAAGACCACATTCATTTCGCAGCTCGCATGCGCATTCAGCGAGTTTCCGCAGCCGTTCACCACGCTGAAGTCCCCGCTCGTCGAGGCCGCGATCAGCGTCAGTGCCACATCTCCCGTGTTCGACAGCGTCACCTGCTGGGCCGCAGACGCCATGCCAAGCTGCTGCGCTGCAAAGGTGAGCGCCCCGGGCGCAAGTCCATCCGTCGCAGGCAGCGTCCCCGTCCCGCTCAGCGCCGCCGTCTGGGTCCCCGCGTCATCGGTCACCGTCAGCGTTCCCTGCCGCGCTCCCGAAGCCGTCGGCTTGAAGACTACCGCCACCGTGCATCCCGTCTGCGCCGCCAGCGTCTCCCCGCACGTATTCGCCGCAATCGCAAAATCCCCACTCACCTCCGGAGTCCGCAGTTCGACCGCGCTCCCGCCGGTGTTCGAGACCGTCACATTCATCGCATTGCTTGCCGCCCCCACCGTCGTCGCAGGAAAGCTCACCATCACCGGACTCAGCACCACCGCGCCCGCAGCCGTTGCCGTTCCGCTCAGCGCCGCCGTCGCCTGCCCGCCCGCAACGTTCCCATACACCGTCAGCACGCCCGCGCGGCTCCCCGTCGCCGTCGGCAGAAACCTCACCTCCACCGTGCAGCTCCCGCCCACTGCAATCGACGTGCCTGCGCAGTTATCCGTCTCGCTGAAGTCCCCCGTGACCGCCACCCGGCTCACCAGCAGCGGCGCGTTTCCGGAATTTGTAACCGTCACAGTCTGCGCCGCGCTCGCGGTCCCCACCGCCTGACTCGCAAAGCTCAGCGACCCCGGACTCACTGTCATCCCCGGCTGCGCCGCCGTCGCCGCCGTCAGCAGTGGAATCTCCCAGATTCCGCGCCCATACGTCCCCGCCCGCAGCTCGCCCGCACGCCCATCCCCCGTGGCCATCCCCTGCGCCGCCGCGAGTTCCACTACCGGAGCATTCGGCAGCCCCGTCCCATAAACGCTCCAGCAGTTCGCCATCGAACAACTTATAACTTGTGTAGTTACATAAACCCCAGTGTCCATCGCCACGTACACCGTATTGGCATCATTCGGGTCCACGACCACGCTGTTTGCCGGAGCATTCGGCAGATTGCTCGTGATATTCGTCCAGTGCGCCCCCGCATCCGCCGAGCGGTAGACTTTGGGCGCATTAACCCCGTTCCCCGAAAACCCCATGACCGTCGCATATACCGTCCCGCCCGTCGCATCGTGTCCATCCACCGCAATCGACGACACATCAAACCCACCCGGATTGAACACTCCCTGGTCCGCCGCATCGTTGCTCACCGGCGAGGCCGCCAGGTCCGTCCACGCCGTCGCGCTGCCCGCCGTTCCCGCGTTCTTCGTCCCAAACAGATGCCCGCCTGCGCTCCCACCGCCATCCAGCGCCCCGGCCATCCCTGCGTAGATTACCTGCGACCCCGCATTCTGCGGCGCCGTCGCCCCGCTCACCGCGCCTCCGGCCGTCAGCGACCGCAGCACCGGATTCCCCGTCCCGCACGCCGTCCCTCGAGTCCCGCCCAGCAGCCTGCTGATCGCGTTCGACCCCGACCACAGCACCCCGCTCCCCGCCGGCCCGCGCCAAACCCTGCACGTCCCTACAATCACATCCGAGTCCAGCGCCGGATCGAGCATCCACGGAGCATCAATCGCCGATGCGTCCTCATCCACCTGCGCCGCCCCAATGGTCGGAGCCCCCGCAAAGTCAGCCGCCCCGCACCCGCTCCCGTTCGAGCACTGCCGGATGCTCACTCCCGCCGCCGTCGAAACATACCACTGCGACGGCGCACTTGGGTCGATCGCCACCAGCCCGCCCTCGCCCGCCGAGACCTGCGGCCACGCCCCTCTCGCCGCCGCAGAACCCGTCGCCGCAGTACCAATCGCGCCCAGCCCCACCAGCAACGTCCCCGGACTCACCGGGTCCTGTGCAAAGCTCACCACCTGCGCCAGCGACCCCAGACCGCCGTTCAGATTGTCAAAGTGACTCGCGTCCGTAGCCGAGCACGGCGTCCCCGACTCGTTCACTCCATCGACCGACCGCCAAAGCCCGCCATCGTTCCCCACAAATACCAGCGGCTGCCCCGCCGTCGCCATCGTGGCAATCGCATGCTGCGCCGGAGCCACCTTCGCCGGAGCCGCACACCCGTTCAGCGCATTCGTCGTATTCCGCAACACGCATCCCGCCGCCAGCGAGCAGCGATAAAGGTCCACCGTCCCCGCATACAGCAGCGTATCCTGCGCTCCTCCCGACCCTACTCGCACCGCCGCCAGTCCAAGATCATAGTCGCCCTGCAGAATCGCCGTGCTCCCACCGCCTGCCTCCAGCGCCGCCGAGTTCAGCCGCTTCCCGAACGCCACATTCCCGGTACACCCCGACCCCGTCGAAGCACACACGTCCTGCCAGAGCCCCTGATCTAGATTCCCGCCATCCACCGTCAGGGCGAACATGTCTCCTGTCACCGGCTCGACCGCCAGCGCCCCGCGAAAGATCGGGCACCCCGGGCTACCCGCCAGCTCCGGATTCGACGGACACGCCGCCATTGTCAGCCCCGTCCCCGGCTGCTGCGTCAGCCGCGTCCACGTCACACCATCGACCGACTCGTAGTACCCGTGGTACCTCACCGCCGCATAGAACCTCTGCCGCACCGGATTCCACGCCACCGCCGTTGCCGCATTGCCTCCATGGTTCCCGCCCGTCGGGAGTGGAGTCTGCACTGTCGCGCTGCCATCCACGAGCACGCCCATCTGCCACGTCGCGCCGGAGTCCGTCGAGTAGTACAGCCCCATCACGCTGTCCGTCCCGTTCACCGCATTCACCAGCACGCCTTCAGCCGCCTGCGACACCGCCGCCACCACCGTCCCCGGTGATGCGGTGCTCCAGGCAAATCCCGCAAGGCCCAGCCCCACGAAGCTGTAGCTGCTCGCCCCGCCCGCCGCATTCCGTATCAGCGTCCACGTCACGCCGCCATCGACCGAGCGCAGCAGGCCGCTGCCATAAAACGAGTCCGTCGCATCGTTTGGATCGCCCGTCCCCGCGAGCATCACGCCGTTAGCCACGCTCAGGGCGCCGATGCTCAGCGAAGGAATCGCCGCCGTCCCCGCATTCGCGCTGAAGACCGGCAGCGTATCGGTCAGCGGAGAAAACGTCACACTCCCCGCAGGCCCCGCCGCATTGGTCGACTTCCACACTCCCCCGCCCGTCGTCCCTACATACACCGTGTTCCCCGAGGCATCCGCCGGATCGATCGCAACCGAGGTCACCCTCCCAGTCACATTGCCGTAATTGAGGCTCGCCACCTGCCCCGGCCCCACCGCCTGCCACGCCGCACCCAACCCCGTAAGCCGAGGCTGAAGCCTCTGCTGACTCAGCAGCATCGCATGCTGCGCCCGCGCCTCCATCAGCGCCTGCGCGCCCGGCGCCGCATTCGCCATCGTGCGCCCGCGGAGAAACCGTTGCGCCCGCTGAGCCGGAGCCGCAGTTCTCACCGCTGCCTGACCTTCAACCCCCGTCCCCATCTGCGGCGACTGCCCCCACGCAGACGCAGCCAACCCGCAAACCATCAGCGCAACCAGCCGCGCCAATGCGGCGCAGCAACGGCGAGATTCTATTGGAAGGGAAGAGTTCGGGCCCATTGAAGACACGTGTGCGGCTCTGCTGATGTCTGCCTCGATGCTCAAGGCTCAATCCGCTTGCGTCAACATCGAATGCAGATTAAAAACCATACCCGCCCCAGAAGCGATAAGAGGTCTCTCATCTTTCCGCATATCAGTGAACAGGGCTTCAGATAGCTCTGAGCCGTCAGTTCCCCAACAGGCGGGGGACTCACAGCCCCGCAGCCAACACCTCCCTGACTTGCTGACTCCCGACTCGCTGACAATGCTAGGCTGGCAATGATGACTTCACCGCCTCACCGCAGGTACTGGATGGCCATCGGCCCGGCCACTCTTCTGCTGCCCTTTCTCGCGGCCTGCGCCAGCCCCGGACCGCCGCGGCCGCCATCGCTGAACCTCGCCAGGACCGTCACCGACCTCGCCGCCGAGCGCGTCGGCGACGAGGTGAATCTCCGCTGGACGACGCCCTCGAACACCACCGACGGCCTCGGCGTCAAAGGCCCGCTGACCGCGCAGATCTGCCGGGAGACGGCTCCCACGCGGCCACACCCCATCTGCACTCCCGTGACGCGGCTGCACGTCAAGCCCGGCCCTTCGCAGGCAACCGACGCGCTGCCCGCAGCCCTGACCTCCGACCCAGAAACGCTGATCGCCTACCAGGTGCAGATCTTCAACGCGAACGACCGCGCCGCCGGCCCGTCGCACCCGGCCTACGCCGCAGCCGGAGCCGCGCCGGCGCCGGTCGAAGGCCTCCGCGCGGAGCCCTCGCGCGAGGGAGCCACCATCGAGTGGCAGCCTCAGCCAGCCTCCGCCTCATGGGTCGAGCTTGAGCGCACGCTGCCGCCTGCCTTCAGCAAGACCGGAACACCAGCGAAGCCCGCAGCCCCGAAGTCTCCGCTGCGGCTAAGCCCCGACGAGCCCGCCAGCCTCCGCCTCCAGACCCCGAAGGACGTCTCCGACCGCGGCGGAACGCTCGACCGCACCGCGCGCAAGACCGAGACCTACAGCTACCGCGCCCAGCGGGTCCGTTCCGTCACATTCGAAGGCCACACCGTTGAGCTGCGCAGCGCCCCCTCCGGCGCTGTCACCGTCCGCATCGCCGACACCTTCCCGCCGCAGCAGCCCGCGGGACTAGCCGCCGTACCCGGCGAAGCCGCCGGATCGATCGACCTTTCCTGGCAGCCGCTCCCCGACACCGACCTCGCCGGATACCTCGTCTACCGCCGCGCCGCCGCCGGATGGCAGAAGCTCACGGCTAGCCCCGTGGTCGGCCCGGCGTTCACCGACAGCACCGCAACCGGCGGCCAGGCCTACACCTACCGCGTGACCGCCATCGACACAACCGGAAACGAGAGCCAGCCCAGCCACGAGGTCGAAGAGACCGCGAACCAGGAATGAAGCAGGAACCTCCCGCACTGCACACCAAGGAGCAAGATGAAGTACTGCCGATATCTCTCGACTGAAGGAGCGGACCGTATCCCGCGCTATGCCCTTGTGGAAGCTCGCGAAGGCATTGTCTGGGCCGTCCGCCCAATGGAGCCTCCGCCGGAAGACCTTGCTGCCCGTCTCGCGCCTCCTCCCGGAGAGTTCCATCCAACGCCGCTCGCCGGCCTCGAGCTTCTCGCGCCGGTGACGCCCTCGAAGATCCTCTGCATCGGCCGCAACTACCGCGAGCACGCCGCCGAACTCGGCAACGAGGTCCCCAAAGAACCGCTGCTCTTCCTCAAGCCTCCATCGTCGCTGCTCGCCTCCAACGGCATCATCCGCATGCCCGCACTCTCCAAACGCGTCGACTACGAGGGCGAGCTGGCCATCGTCATCGGCCGCCGCTGCTCGAAGCTCGGTCACGGCGAGGACGTCCGCCCCTACATCCGCGGCTACACCATCGCCAACGACGTCACCGCGCGCGACCTCCAGAAGAGCGATGGTCAGTGGACCCGCGGCAAGGGCTTCGATACCTTCTGCCCCGTAGGCCCCATTGTCGCTATGCAGGGTCCGGACGAGATCGACCCCATCGGGCCAGAGGAGACAGGCGGCACACCCGTCACCGTCACCACACGGCTCAACGGCGAGGTCAAACAGCACGGCTCGACGGCCGACCTGATCTTCTCCATCCCGTTCCTGCTGCGCTACATCTCCACCGCCATTACACTGGAGCCAGGCGATATCATTCCGACAGGCACACCCGCCGGAGTCGGCCCCGTCCAGCCCGGCGACGTCGTCGAAGTCGAGATCGACGGCCTCGGAGTCCTTAGAAACACATTCACAGCAGAGTAATCCTCCAGCGAGGAGCTATTGCAACGCAACCCGGCAGAGCTTGCTAAAATCAAATCAAAGCAGCGAAGGAGCACACAATGGCATCGTTACTCGAACAGCTTCGTGGCATGACCACCGTTGTCTCTGATACCGGCGACATCAATTCTATCCACCAATACAGGCCGCAGGATTCGACCACGAATCCTTCACTCATTGCAGCCGCTGCTGCGATGCCACAGTATCAATCGATCGTCGATGACGTCCTCAAGCAGGCACGTGAGTCATCCGGCCCGAAGGCGTCGGACAAGGAAGTTGCTGCGGCAGCCTTCAAATCGCTTGCCGTGGCCTTCGGTCTGAAAATCCTCGAGATCATCCCGGGCCGCGTCTCCACGGAGGTCGACGCCCGCCTCTCGTACGACACGGAGAAGTCGATCGCGACCGCCCGCGACATCATCGCGCAATACGAGAAGGCGGGAATCTCGCGCAACCGCATCCTTATCAAACTCGCCTCCACGTGGGAGGGCATCCGCGCCGCCGAGATCCTCGAGAAGGAAGGCATCCACTGCAACATGACGCTGCTCTTCGGCCTGCACCAGGCCGTCGCCGCCGCCGAGGCCGGCGTCACCCTCATCTCGCCCTTCGTCGGCCGCATCCTCGACTGGTACAAGAAAGACACCGGCAAGGACTACCACGGCGCCGACGACCCAGGCGTCCAGTCGGTCACGAAGATCTATAACTACTACAAGCACTTCGGCTACAAGACCGTCGTGATGGGCGCGAGCTTCCGCAACACCGGCGAGATCATCGAGCTGGCCGGCTGCGACCTGCTCACCATCGCACCCAAGCTGCTCGGCGAACTCCAGTCGACCGAGGGAACGCTCGAGCGCATGCTTGACGCCGAGAAGGCGAAGAGCATGAATATCGACAAGATTCCGATGGACAAAGCCACCTTCGACAAGATGCACGCCGCCGACCGCATGGCGAGCGACAAGCTGAAGGAAGGCATCGAAGGCTTCTCGAAGGCGCTCGAAGACCTGGAGGTCTCGCTTGTGAAGCGGCTCTCCGAGATCGGCGAACCGGCTACTGCTCGCTAACCTTCCACAATCTTCAAGACAAAAGACCGCGCTTAGGCGCGATCTTTTTGCTGACAGCATGGGATTTATCCGCGTCCGGCTGCTCCGCGTTCTTTCCTCCTGTGCGATTCACCTGAATCGAAAGTCAGCTTTGTTGAATGCGAGCATCCGCAGACACTCAGGCCTCTTTTGCCGATGCGTTGAATGTCGCGGCATTCTTACTGACGAACTCCCGCACGCTCAGCGGCCCTTGCCCCGTTAGCGTGAGCACGTCGTCCGACATCCGGTCGTAACGTCCCGCGCGGTGCAGATCGGCCATCGTCGCGAGGTGGTTCACCAGGTGAACCGGCAAGCCGAGTTTGAGCAGCGCGTCGCGCCACGGCTCGACGGGAATGTCCTGAAAGGTGATGGTGCGGCCAAGAGCCTTCGAATACTCCTGTGCATAGAAATGCATGTTCTCGGACTGCGGGCCGGTCAGGTGATAGGTCTTGCCGATGTGCGGCTGCGGATTGACGAGAAGGGCGGCGAGTACACGTGAGACGTCTTCCACCGAGACCGGCGAAGTCTTGCCGTCGCCGAACGGGAGTTTGATCTGATTTGATTGTTTGACTGACTCCGGAGTGAGAATCAGGAAGAAGCCGTCGAGAAGCACTGTGGGCCGCACGTGTACGACGGGGAGACCGGACCAGTTCAGCGCCTGCTCGGCGAGCCAGTGCTGCTTGTGCTGCGGGCTCGGGGTGGTTTCGGTAATGCTCATCTGCGCGAGCGTCATCTGCGACATATTGATGAACGCCTTCACGCCGTGATGCTTCGCCACCGCCGCCGCATTGACGGTTGCCTCCAGGTAGGTATCCGAAACCGACATGCCGAAATACATCGTCTCGACGCCGGCAATCGCCTTGTGCATCGAATCGAGGTCTAGCAGATTGCCGACCACGACCTCCGCGCCCATGTCACGCAACGCCTGCGCGCGTTCGTCTTCCTTTCGCACCATCGCACGCACCGCTTTGCCTTGCTTCAACAACTGTTCGGTGACCGTGCGCCCTACCGCGCCAACGCGACCCGCCGCGCCGGTGACCAGAATGGGATTTGCCATGTTTCTTCCTCCTATGCGTTTACCTCAATCGAAAGACAGATTTGTTCCATGCGAGCGTCCACCAGCAGGAATAGATGCGGTTGTGATAACTACACGCTTTGTAGCAGGGGTGTGGAGTGCGGTGGGCCCGAGATCCTTAGTGCACCCGAAAAAGCAGAGTACTTCTGCCCTCTCGCAAAGGGTTCGTCATGGCGAATTATAGGCGTCCGGCTGCTCCGCCAAACGGCGTTCCCGTGAAGCCCCCATCGACGAACAGTTCGACGGCCTGCACATAGGAGGAATCATCCGAGGCCAGAAAGAGCACGGCCTTCGCGATCTCCTCGGCCTCGCCCATTCGGCCGAGCGGAATGAGCTTCGAGAGTTGCTGTTCGAGTCCGTTCAGCTGTTCCTGCGTGCGGCCATTGCGGCCCCAAATGGGAGTCTTGGTCGCTCCGGGAGCCACAACGTTGACCCGGATGCTTCGCGGAGAAAGATCGGCCGCGAGCGACCGGGCCAGCGCGCGAAGACCAGCCTTCGAAGCCGCGTAGGCCGCATAAGCGGGCTGACCCAGCGTTCCGATGACCGAGCCGTTGAGGATGATCGACGCGCCTTCATTGAGATAAGGCAGCGAGTCCTGCACGGTGAAGAAAACCGAAGTGAGGTTCGTGCTGATGATCTGTTCGAAAAGCTCTTCGGTGGTGGTGCCCGCCGGAGTATTGCCGCCAATACCGGCATTGGCGAAGACAACATCCAGCCTGCCGAACTGGTCGGCGATCTGCTTGAAGACCTGCTTGCGGGCGGCGGAGTCAGTCACATCCGCGCGAAAGCCATGTGCGTTCGCACCAAGCAGCTTGACCGCCTCGTCCAACGTCTCCTGGTTGCGGCCAGTAATGAAGACCTCTGCCCCCTCTTCGACGAACAGCTTGGCCGTCGCGAATCCGATACCGCTATTGCCCCCGGTGATAAATGCCTTTTTGCCTTGAAGTCTCATTGCGTCTTTTCTCTCCTGAGGATTACTTGGAAATCTTGCAGCCAGGGTTTTGATGTAAGCAGGTAGTTTCAAGATGCAACTAGTCTTGATAAAATGACTCCATGAGGTTGCTATGAAGCACAAGTCGAATGAAACCAGCTTTTGCCCGGTGGCCCGGTCGCTGGATGTCATCGGCGAGTGGTGGTCGCTGCTGATTGTCCGCGACGCCATGAGCGGAGTGAAGCGTTTCTCCGACTTCCAGCGCAGGCTCGGCATGGCGAAGAACATCCTGAGCGCGCGGCTGAAGCGGCTGGTCGAAGCCGACGTGCTTCAGGTCGTCCCAGCCTCGGACGGCAGCGCCTATCAGGAGTACAAACTCACCGAAAAAGGGAGAGCGCTATTGCCGACGCTCGTTGCGTTGGGCCAGTGGGGAGCGCAGTTCATGTTCTGCCCCGGCGAGACGCACAGCAGGCTCGTGGATGCAAAGAATCACAAACCGCTCGCGAAGCTTGAGGTACGAAGTGCAAGCGGCGAGTCACTCGGCGTAGACGATATCGATCTTGTCATCGATACGCCGACTAACCCGACGTAAAATCTGTCACGATTCCGTCAGCGAATCACTCCAGAAAAAGATGCGCCGGAGGATGCCCCCGGCGCATTTGTTCCTAATTAGAAGGACTTTGGTTCTACTCGGCCGACGAGTTCCAGCGCAATCCAAATATGACACTGGGATGGTAGTACTCGCGCTGGATGGGATATTGCTTGCTTCCCTGGTAGAAACCGAAGACCTCGTTGCTGAGGTTCAGCCCGGATACGACGAGCTGAAGTGCCTTCACCAAACGATAGCTGCCTTGTACGTCGTACTGGGTGTGTGCGTAGAGGTAGACATCGCCTCCGGGGCCCTTCAACCCGATAACCGGATCTTTGATGGCGGTCGCATCGCCGGAGTAGTTGTAGGCATAGATGTTTGCGTCGTTATGGCTGAGGCCAAAGCGCCCTGAGAAGCGCGCTTTGTCGTAGGTCATGCCGACGTTGTACGTGTTGGGCGCCTGGCGTTGGAGGGACGGGTGATCGGGTCTGCCGCCGCCGAAGCCGGTGGGGAAGTTGACCTGTGAACTGGTGTAGCTGTAGTTAGCCGAAACCCCGAGGCCATTGAACAACCCCGGCAGACGAGACAGCCGTTGCTCCACCGCCGCCTCGAAGCCAAGAATATGGCCGTTCGGGCCGTTGATCGCCTGGTTTACGCGGTAACCATTGAACGGGGAGGTGGGATCACTGATCACGAAGGCAGTGGGGTAAATCGGGTTGGAAAGGTCCTTGTAGAAGAACCCCGCCTGCACCTGTCCGAGAGACTTCGAGAAATGCTCCACCAGGACGTCGTAGTTGTTCGCGCTGGTCGGCTGCAACCCCGGATTGCCTCGTACCAGGCTGGGAGGGGTCGTATTCGGGTCAACCTGCTGCGACGGCACAATGTCGGAAAAGTTGGGCCGCGAGATGCCTCGCCCGTACGTCGCACGCAGTGTGGTGTTGTTGTCAACCCGGTACTGCATCTGGACACTTGGCAGGATGTTGATGTAGCCCGAACTTCCAGTGATCGGAACCGTGGAATCATACGCCCCATTGTTCAGCAGTACCTGGTTCGCATTGTAGGTAGTGTCCGTGGCTTCGATGCGGAGTCCGGCCTGGAACCTGAACCTGCCGATTCCAATGGTGTTCATCGCATAACCTGCGTACACGCGTTCGTTCGCTGCGTAGACGGCAGGATCTGACTGGATACGGCTAGCGTCCACGTCCACCGGCCCCAACGCTCCGGGCGTCTGGTTTAGTTGCCTGACGATCTTGTTGTAGTCCGTGAGATGTCCGAACTTATAGGAGTTGTCGTAATAGTTCGGTGCTGTCTGTACGCTCAGCAAGTTGCTCAGCGGAATAGGGGACGGCGATTTGTAGATCTGATCGTTCTGGAACTGCGTCTTGTGCGCGTTCCGTATCTTGATGCCTAACTCCAGCGTGCCGTAGTGCGATGCAACGTTGTAGCTACGCGCAGCCGAAAGCGCGCCTTGGAAGTTGAGTTGTGTGCTGTGGTAGTGGGGAATAAGGGTCTTGCCGACGGTGTACTGCGTTGGATCGTAGATGGACGTTCCTGCCAACGACATCCCGTTGGGCGCATTGAACTGTGGCCGGCGTGGATTGCTGAAGTCGCCCTGGAAGTCCACGTTCGGACCGTTGAAGTTGGTCGTCGGAAAATCCTGCCCTCCGATATTGTGCGATCGTGAGCCTGCGAATTCATAGGTGATCAGTGTTGCTCCTCCGATCTCCTGATGGAGTCCCGTCAGCACGCTGAAGATCTGCTGGTCCGGCCGCCGGATATAGTGCCGGAACGCCATATTGCCGGCAGAGCATTGTGGCAGAGAGGGGTTCGCGGCGTTGTAGGCGTCGCATTCCGCTGAAGTGTAAAAGTTCGCTTTGGAGCCGCTAACGGAGTGGACCATGTTAATGGTCGCGCCAGTGGCGTCGGTAAAGCTGCTTCCCGTCGGAGAATAAACCCATGTGTCTCCGTAGTCATGGAAGTCCGAGTACAACCCCTTCACATAGGCGTTCACCTTGTCGTTGAAGTTGTAGTCCATGCCGCCGGCAAAGCCGTAACGAGTGCGGTAGTACTTGTAAGTGCGAAGGTCCGCTGTCGCGAAATAAGCTACATTGTTTCCGTTATCATCCGTACCCGCTACCGGCAAAGGCTCCAGGTCGTCGATGCCGCGTCCATTGAAGTCATAGGTCGTGCCCAGCAGGAATCCAAACTTCTTCTTCGCGCCATACCTCCTTCCGTACGTCGCGTCGAAGGAATTGAGCCAGCGACCATCCTGGATCGGCGTATAGCCGCCCTGTGCTCCGATCGTAAACGTGGGCCGGTCACCCGCAGACTTGGTCACCAGATTCACCGAACCGCCGATGGCATCGCCATCCTGGTTCGCTGACAGCGTCTTATTTACCTCGATGCGATCCACGAGACTGGACGGGATGACGTCGAGTTTGATGTTGCGGACATTGCCTTCGGGAGAGGGAACGTTGACGCCATCGATGGTGGTGTTGCTAAGGCGCGGCTCGGTTCCACGGATCTGAACGTACTTGCCTTCGCCCTCATCGCGTTCCAGCGTCACGCTTGGAAGACGGCCAACCGCGTCAGCGATGTTCGTGTTGGGGAGACTGGTGATGACCTGAGCGGGAAGGACCTGCACAATGTTTTCTGCGGTTCTCTGGATGTTAATTGCTTCGGCTTGACCATGTAAGCGCTCGCCGGAGACAAGAACCTCATCGGTCTGCGAACCAACCTTCAGCGCGGAGTCTACTTTCGTCACCTGTCCGCTAGAGACCGTTACGGCAGTAGTAAGCGACCTGAACCCGATATAGGAAACTGAGAGGGTGTACTCACCCGGAGCCACGTCGGTGATTTTGAATTGACCCTGGGTATCTGATACAACCTTCTTTCCCAATGGCAAGAGTTCGACGAGGGCACCCGGCAGTACGGCTTGACTCGTGTCCGTAATGGTGCCGGCAACAGCGCCCTTCCCAGTCTGTCCGCTTGCTCCTGTGATGCACAGCAAGCTAAGAATGAAAAGCATGCACACGGCACTGGCAATATGTTTTGCAGGAACTCTGAAAGACATGGTGACTCCACGACTTCTTGAATGATTGAAGGGGTTGATCTCGGAGACGTCGTGCTCGGTGTCTTGCATGCTTCCATGACTGATCGAGAAGCAGCAGAGGACTTTCCCAACGCTAGGCACTGTACTTTGCACTAGAGTTAATATCCGGTGACAAGCGCATAAAGCCCTCTTAAGCTTGATTTAAGCTTCGATTCCGCTGGAGCGTCTTTGCGTGGGGATCTTGAGCTGATTGATGCGTCGGCCGGGCCTGATCGGACTCTCTAGCGCGAGAGCTGCTGCGCAAAGAAGTTCGCCATCAGGCCGTAGGCCTCTTTCGTTTCAGGCAGACTGACATCATTCCAGAAGGCGTGGGGGAGGCCTTCAAAGACGACGAGGCGAGCGTCGTCTCCGCTGCGCAGAAAAGCGCGATGGAGGATTGTCGTGCCACTCAACAGAAGGTCACGCCCACTGGTGATGAAGAGCGCAGGCGGCATACCACGGAGGTCGGAGTATAGGGGCGAGAGCACTGGGTCTTTGGGATCGGTTGAGCCGATATACTCCGGGAGAATCGGCTTGCCGTCAGGCAGCGGCAGCGCGCCAGTCAGGCCGCTAAGGCCGTACATCGCCTCAGAGTCTCCAGCCTGGCTGAAGTCGCCCATGCCGGAGAAGACGCCGAGCGCGCCGGGCAGCGGCAGGCCGAGCTGCTTCAGCCGCACGGCGACCTCGGCCGAAAGAATCGCGCCGGCGGAAGTGCCGTACAGAGCAATATGCGCGGGCTTGTACGTCTTCAGCAGTTCACGATAGACGGCGACGGTGTCATCGACGGCCGCGGGAAAGGGATGTTCCGGGGCGAGACGGTAGAGCACCGAGACGACGCGCGTATGCGTCAAGTTCGCCATCGGAATGCTCTCAGTCAGAGAACCCGAGTCCACGCTGAAGCCGCCTCCGTGGACATTGAGCAGCACACGATCGGGATGCTGCGGAGTAGCATCCAGCGGAGTCACATCGCGCACCGGAACCCCGCCGATGGTCGCATCCTTGATATTCACCGGATACATCTTCCGCGAAGCCTCACCCGCACGAGCCTGCCACGCATCCGTCCCCGCACGCCGCTGCGCCAGCGTCTCCTCACCGCCACGATCAGCCCGCCGCAAAACCGCCTTCGCCTCCTGACTCAGCGACGGAGGCACGGGAATCACCCGCGTAATGTGCGCCGTGCCGTCAGTATCCAGCGTGCTCGTGTTCGTCTGCGGAACAGACTGCTGCGCTCGCAGCATCGAGCCACAGAGAAGAACTGGAGCAATAGAAAGAAGAGAAACTGGTCGCGGGAGCATGCCACAAACGATATCAGCTTCGCTATTCCGCAACAGCCCCGAAATGGTTAATCGTGCTCGGTGGAGTCCAGCAGGCGCTAAGATGGGCAATTTCGCCGCCGCGAAAACCCAATGCTCTAAAATCCTTCTCGTGCCCGCGACGCTCAGTATCCGTGAAGCTCCTGAAGGCCTCGTCTTTCAGACCCATGAAGCAAGAAATCTTGGTCGACTTCTGCTCAGTCTTGCAGTCACCGGCGCCTTTGGCTTTTTCCTGTTTCGATCAAGCGATTCAATCCTTCTACGGGCAGCTTTCGGTATATTCGCAGCGTTCAGCATCGTCCGCGATCTCATCAGCCGCTTCCGAGGTACCCATGTGACGTTAACCGTTACGAATCTCGACCTGATCAGCACCGGCCACGCCCCCGACGGATATAGTCCGTCCTCCATCCCCAGAGCCTCCATTTACAACCTCGAGTTCCGCGAAGCATGGGGAGGAGGGGGAGAAGACGCGCCACACCCAAGTGGCCTCTACGTCGAACACCAGGGAGTCCTCCACGACCCAGTCACCTGCGTCCTCCCCCACATCGACAGCACCCAGACCGACCGAGCCATCGAAACCATCCTCCGCCGCTTCCCCGACACCGAAAGCCTCGCACCCCCAAGGAAGGCCTACCCATCCGACCTGACGACCCTCAACTTGAACAAATGAATTTAGGGGCCCACCCATCAAACCAAGCTACTAAATCGAGTGTCCCTTTCATGGCGCGGTTTTATTGCGACATGGGTGGGGTCCTCGTTTCAATATGGCCAAATGTTTGGAGACATCATTCAATTTCCACAACCCGCGCTTGACGCCACTGATAACCTTAAATTGAGGACAGCAGAAAGCCCGGCAACCGCCGGGCTTTCTGCTTCTATGAAGAATGGCACGAAACGTGCGCTTGGAGGTCCAAAGCTAAAGCATCTGGTTTGAATACTTTGCACAAAAACAGGGGGAGGGGAGGCCCCCAGCCGTAACGCACGGACAACCGGCAACGAGACTACAAGATGTACCGCGACAGGTCCTGGTCCTTCACGATCGTGGCCACCTGCTGGCGGACGTACTCG
This sequence comes from Edaphobacter bradus, assembly GCF_025685645.1. Taxonomy (NCBI): domain Bacteria; kingdom Pseudomonadati; phylum Acidobacteriota; class Terriglobia; order Terriglobales; family Acidobacteriaceae; genus Edaphobacter; species Edaphobacter bradus. The sequence goes on along the minus strand of NZ_JAGSYF010000002.1, from coordinate 1,183,799 downwards.
GGATCGACGACGATGACCTTCTCCGTGCCTGTGCTCGTCTGGCGCTCGATGACCGGCAGCGGCGGCGCAGCCACCTGGCCGGCTGACGCTGCGACCTGAGCGACGACGCCCTCTTCGGTCGCCTCGGCGCGCGGGCTCTTGAAGAGGTCCGGCGCCTGGAAGCTGATCTCGTCCAGCACGCGCTCGAGGATGGTGTGCAGGCGGCGCGCGCCGATGTTCTCCGTCGTCTCGTTGACCCGGAATGCGAACTGCGCCATCTCTTGAATCGCCTCTTTGGTGAACTCGAGCTTCAGCCCTTCCGTCTCGAGCAGCGCGGCCGACTGCTTCACCAGCGACGACTTGGGCTCGGTAAGGATGCGGACGAAGTCTTCGACGGTGAGCGACTGCAGCTCGACCCGGATGGGGAAACGGCCCTGCAGTTCAGGGATGAGGTCGCTCGGCTTCGAGACGTGAAACGCTCCCGCAGCGATAAAGAGAATGTGGTCGGTCGAGACCATGCCATACTTCGTGTTGACCGTCGTGCCTTCGACGATCGGCAGTATGTCGCGCTGGACTCCTTCGCGCGAGACGTCGGGCCCGTGTCCGCCCTCGCGCCCGGCGATCTTGTCGATCTCGTCGAGGAAGACCATGCCGGAATCCTCGACGCGCTCGACAGCGAGCCGCGTGACCTGGTCCATATCGACGAGGCGGTTCTCTTCCTCCTGCACAAGGTAGTCGAATGCCTCGGCGACCTTCATCTTGCGCTTCTTGGTGCGCTGGCCGAAGAGCCCCGGGAGCATGTCCTTGAGGTTGATGTCCATCTCCTCGGTGCCCTGGTTGGTGATGATCTCAAAACTCGGCGTGTTGCGGTCGCGGACATCAAGCTCGACGATGCGCTCGTCCAGCTTGCCCTCGCGGAACTGCTGTCTCAACTTTTCTCTGGTCCGTTGCTCTCGTTCACCTGGCTTCTCGTCGCCTTCAGGCGTTACAGCGGGAAGCTGGATGACATTTGAGCCGGGCTCGTGCGTGACCGCCGCGGCGGTGGCTGCGACAGGCGTCGGTGGAAGCAGCAGATCGAGCAGGCGGTCTTCGGCGCCAAGCTCGGCCTTGTCCTCGACCTCCTCCATCTTCTCTTCGCGCACCATGTCGATGGCGATCTCGACCAGGTCGCGCACGATGGACTCGACGTCGCGGCCGACATAGCCGACCTCGGTGAACTTCGAGGCCTCAACCTTGAGGAACGGCGAGTTGGTGAGCTTCGCAAGCCGCCGCGCAATTTCCGTCTTACCGACACCCGTGGGCCCGATCATGATGATGTTCTTCGGCATGATCTCGTCCGCCAACTCAGGCGCGAGCTTCTGGCGGCGCATGCGGTTGCGCAGCGCGATGGCGACAGAGCGCTTGGCGGCCTGCTGACCGACGACATACTTGTCCAGCTCGGCGACGATCTCGCGTGGAGTCATCTCATCGAGTGCGAGGGCCTGATCTTCTGCGGTTCCGGGTAGATAGATTGCCATGATGCGGGTACTCCGTATTCAATAGAGCGTTGGACGCGGTCAGAGGATGATACGCGAGCGACGCTCTCGCGGTTCGTCTAAGCCTTCAACTCTTCAATCGTGAAGTTCAGATTTGTATAGATGCAGATATCGCCTGCAATCTTCATGGACTTCTCCGCAATCTCACGCGCGCTAAGCTCTGTGTTTTCCATCAGGGCGCGTGCAGAGGCCAGCGCGTAGCTCCCGCCGGAGCCGATAGCGCATATTCCCTCATCAGGGTCGATCACGTCGCCCGTTCCCGAGAGCATCAGGGTCTGGTTGATGTCGGCCACGATCAACAGCGCCTCCAGCTGGCGGAGCATCTTGTCGGTGCGCCAGTCCTTGGCCAGCTCGACGGCGGCGCGGCCCAGGTTCCCGGCGTACTGCTCCAGCTTGGTCTCAAACCGCGAGAAGAGCGAGAAGGCGTCGGCCGTGGAGCCAGCGAAGCCGGCCAGCACCTTGTCCTGGTACAGGCGGCGGATCTTCTTCGCCGAGTGCTTCATCACCGTTGCCCCCAGCGACACCTGCCCATCGGCCGCCATCACGACCGAGTCGCCCCGCCGCACGCAAATGACGGTGGTGGAACGGATACGGCGGCCTTCGCCGAGATCGAGAGGGTGGGCCAGGCTGGACGGAGGGATGCTCAGGGGGGCGGAGTCCTGAGACAAGGGAAGAGGCGGGTTTTTAGGCACGTCCCCAGTATATCGCTCTGGCCGCAGCGCAAAGAGGAGAGCCGCACAGCGGGGCCTCCTCTGGGCTGGGCCGGGGACTCCGTGTGCAAGTATCCCCGCCTATACCCTTTACGGGGCATTGATCCCGCAGGTAGCCAATTTAGACTATGCTTTCTGCCAGGGGAACTGTGGATTCGTTGATTCCAGGTTATCTGTCTTTGCAGTTGCGCTCCCCAAGGAATGTGGCTGCGTTTGTCACCGGAGCGGCCGCAGTCGCCGGGGTCACGTGGTATCTGCTGCGCCGTCCGCGGCCTACCGCCGAGGAGATGGAGCATCTGCGGCGGGAGCAGCTTGCCGCGAGCGGACGCATCACCGACGGCAGCATCATCGACGCGCCCCACAAGCAGGAAGACCCCGCAGCCGCCCAGCAGGTCATCGTCTACAACTACCGCATCGGCGGAGTGAGCTACGAAGCAGCGCAGGACGTCAGCGCCTTGAGGGAACTCGTGCGCGACGTCCGCACTGACCTTCCCATTCAGGTGCGCTATGCGCCGCACAATCCGGCCAACAGCATCGTCGTCTCCGAATCGTGGAGCGGCCTGCGCCTCAGCGCCGATGCTCCCCGCCCCGTCCTCGGCATCCATCGCGAGATCGAACAGCACCAGAAACAAGCGGCTAACGGTCATTGAAGCCCGCTTGCAGCGGAGAATACACTTAAGCCATGCACATGGTGGCCACACCGAGCAGAAGGATGCAGAGGGTCCTGCAGCTTTCCATGGGATTGACGGCGGCCTACGTCGCTGCCACGTTCTTCTTTGGCCTGCGTGCGCACTCCCTGGCCCTGATCTCCGAAGCCGGACATAACCTCAGCGACCTCGCGGCGATCGCCCTGTCGTTCGTCGCAGTCTACTTTCAGGCGCAGCCTGCGACCGAACGCAAGACCTTCGGCTACCAGCGGGCGGGCGTCCTGGCGGCCTTCGTCAACGCCGCAACCCTGGTCGTGCTCTCGGTGTGGATCGCGATTGAGGCGATTCACCGCATGACCGCTCCCGTAGCCGTGCAGCCGAAGCTGATGATGTACGTCGCAGCCGCGGGCGTCCTGATGAACGGAACCGTGGCGACGCTGCTCTGGAGGTTCTCGCGCGACGTGAATATCCGTAGCGTCTTCCTTCACATGCTGGGCGACACGCTCTCGACCGCCGCGGTGATCGCCGGCGGCGCTGCGATCCTCTTCACCGGGCTGACGTGGATCGACCCGCTGCTCTCCATCCTGATCGCCGCAATGATTCTCTGGAGCTCCATCGGAATCATCCGCGAGACGCTGAACATTCTGCTCGAAGGCACGCCCCGCAGCCTGCAGCTAGGCGCCGTGCGCGAGGCGATGCAGTCGGTCACGGGCGTACTCGACGTGCACGACCTCCACGTCTGGAGCCTCGGCTCGAACTCACACGCGCTGGCCAGCCACGTCACCATCGCCGAGATGCCGATGTCCGAGTGCTCGAGCATCCTCACCGACATCAACTGCGCGCTCCGCGACCGCTTCCACATCACCCATACGACGATCCAGTTCGAGATCACAGGCTGCGAGACGACGGATGGATGCAGCGCTCCACCGCCGCGGGAGGCCGTCGGCGCACATGGCCATCACCACCACCACGGCCACGATCACGCGCACTAGGCTGCAGAAGCTTCTTCTGGGCACGGACGCAGGGGCGCAAGCGGCCGAGAACGTCCTCGGCCGCATTGCCTACGGCGTCTCTAGCTGACGAAGCTTTGCCCTTTCGAGGCCCGGGTTCAGTCTTTAGACCAGCTTCGCGTCGAGCGTGATCTCCGCCTTCAGCACCTTCGACACAGGGCAGCCGGCCTTGGCCTTACCGGCCAGTTCGTCGAACTTCGCCTTGTCGATACCGGGAATCTTCGACTTGTTGGTCAGGTGAATCTTGGTGATGGTGGGGGCGTCATGGAGATCGAGCGTAACGACGGCTGAGGTCTCGATGGTGTCAGGCTTGAAGCCGGCCTCAGTGAGTTGCGCGTCCAGCGCCATGGTGTAGCAGCCGGCGTGGGCTGCGGCGATCAGCTCCTCCGGGTTGGTTCCGACGCCTTCGGCGAATCGGGCCGCGAAGCTGTATTGCGTATTCGACAGCGTCCCACTCTGGGTTGAGATCGTGCCTTTGCCCTCTTTCAACGTGCCGTGCCAGATGGCGCTTGCGCTACGTTCCATAGTGCTCTCCTTGTCTGTTTTTTTGCTTCTGCAACAGTACATGGTTCGATGCGTTCTGCGCCCGGACAGCTGTTGAAAATTTCGCAAACTCAGATAACCTTACGGAGATGCCGCCCGAAACACATCCCGAAGCACCGGCTCAGCAGCCCGCGACCTGCCCGCTCACAACGGAGCACCACCAGGTCTACTGCCCCACCTGCTCCTCGCGCCTCGAAGACCGACGCTGCAAACTGGTGTGCCGTACATGCGGCTACTTCCTCAGTTGCGCAGACTTCTACTAGACCCATCTCATAAATCTTCATGGAACAAATCGAACACGCGAGTCATCGAACTGGCCTGAAGAGTAGAGATGCCGTGTCCGGTGTTGCCGTGTCCGGACAGGCTTGCCATCTCGAATCTCATACTCCGTGATGCGGTAGGCAGTTTCGCAAGCTTCACACATGCCTTCATGCAGGTTGTCCCAAACTCTGACGTGGAGCGGGTCAGCCGCGAAAACGTCGACAATTCCGCCGGAAAACATCGGAAGGGTGGATACCTCATAACCCTGTGCGGATGGAACCACCACGACCACAAGGGCCGGACTGGTCACATCGCCCGTATACTGCATCGTGACGAAGTAGATTGGACCTTCACTCGCACAGGCATGAGTCACGGCAACGGTCCTAAAACTCTCCGAGAACTCAGAATCTTCGTGCCGAAACTCCGGCAGTGCCCGGAGCGTGACGCTCTGCATCCACTTTCCGTCCCGTGCAATCACAAAGCCGAGATCGTACGGTCCGATTGTAGTCCCGGGATCTTCATGTGACCGTATCAGGAGTGAGTCGGAGGAGGACAGGGAATACTTAAACCGGACAAAGTCCCGGGGCCTGCTAGCTGCCTTCATAGCAGGGATTGGCAGCATTGTGATGTGGTTCGCACATTGAGCGAGAGCAGGTGCAGTAGTAGCACCTATAACGATGAGCCCACTGAGAAAAACGAGGTTCCTGAACATACCGGGTACTCGTGAGTCTACGCGCAATATTGACCTGAAGATGCCCGGAAGTATGCTGAGGACAAATAGACCATCTGGAGTCGACTTACGAGATAGGTTCTAGTCTCATCCACCTCTGCTAACGTTATCTCCGATGGCAAATCGCGTTATCGCTTCCGCAAAGGCATTTTCAAGACTTCTCCTCGCGGCAACACTCACGGCCTCCGCCGCCCCTCCCGACGCCGTGCAATGGGTAAACCCGTACATCGGCACCGGCTCCGGCCCCATCGGCTACGGCGGCACCATGCCCTTCGTCACACCGCCCTTCGGCATGACAGACTGGACGCCGCAGACACGCCAGAACAAGCTCAGCATCGTCTCCTACAAATACGAAGACACCAGCATCTCCGGCTTCATGGGCACGCACCAGCCCGCAATCTGGATGGGCGACTACGGCTACGTCACCCTGATGCCCGAGATCGGCGCGCTCAAGACCACACCCGACGACCGCAAACTCGCCTTCACCCACGCCGACGAGATCACGCGGCCCGACTACTACTCCGTGTCCATGGACGCCAGGAACGGCAAGCGCATCCGCACCGAGATGACCGCCACCGAGCGCTGCGCCTATCTCCGCTTCACCTTTCCAGCCGGGGAAGCCGCTCGCGTTCTCGTGGAGGCATCACGCCCCGGAGTCGAAGGCAGCGCGAGGGTGGACACCGCAGCCCATGAGATCACCGGCTACAACCCCGACCGCATCGACCGCGACCTCGGCCCCTTCACTCTTCCCAACTTCAAGGGCTACTTCGTCGTCCAGTTCCACACAGCCTTCAGCAACGCAAAAGCCTACGGCCTGGAATCCGATGGCGCACGCGGGGCCTACGCCGAGTTTCCGGGCGGCGGAGTCGTCGAGGTCCGCATCGGAACCTCCTTCCTCAGCATCGAGCAGGCCCGCGAGAACCTGCGCCGCGAGATCCCCGCGTGGGACTTCGACGCCGTGCAGAAAAAGCTGCGCGCCACCTGGAACGAGAAGCTCAGCCGCGTCAGCCTCGAAGGAGCGAGCGAAGACCAGCGCCGCATCGTCTACACCGCGCTCTACCACGCGCTGCTCTACCCGCGCATCTTCTCCGAGTACGGCCGCTACTACAGCGCCTTCGACGATCAGGTTCACGAAGGCGAGTCCTACACTGCCTACTCCATCTGGGACACCTTCCGCGCCGAGAACTCCCTCCTCACCCTCACGGCCCCCGAGCGCATCCCCGGCATGGTGCAGGCGCTGCTGCAGAACTACAAAGAGGGCGGCTGGATGCCCAAGTGGCCCAACCCCTCCTACACCAACATCATGATCGGTACGCACGCCGATTCGCTCGTCGCCGAGGCGATGACGAAGGGCTTCAAAGGCTTCGACTACTCGACCGCATGGGACGCCGTCTATAAGGACGCGATGACTCCTCCCGACGGCGACACCACGCGCCGCTGGGCCGACCGCGAGCCCCACACGCCCTACGAAGCGCGCGGTGGCCTCACATACTACAAGCAGCTCGGCTATATCCCCACCGACAAGACCGACGAAGCCGCCTCACGCACCATCGAAGACAGCTACGACGACTGGTGTGTCGCTCAGGTAGCAAAGGCCCTGGGCAAACAGAGGGACTACGAGTTCTTCCTCAATCGATCGCTCAACTACAAAAGCCTCTTCAACCCAGCCATCGGAATGATGCAGGGCAAGACATCCACCGGAGCATGGGCGCCCCTCGGCGGAGACCGCGACTCCGACACCAACCGCTCCGCCTCAGGGTGGACCGAAGGCAACACCTGGGTTTATACATGGTCGCCGCTGCACGATATCCCCGGAGTCCTGGATCTCATGGGCGGCCGCGACAACTACAACGCCAAGCTCGACGAGCACTTCGCCGGCCACCACAACGTGCACAGCAACGAGCCCAGCCACCATTACGGCTACCTCTACGACTTCAGCGGCCAGCCCTGGAAGACTCAGGCGAAGGTCCGCGAGATCGCCAACGCCGAGTACGTCAACCTCCCTTCGGGCATCGACGGCGACGACGATTGCGGCCAGATGTCCGCGTGGTACCTCTTCACGGCCTTCGGCTTCTATCCGGTCAATCCCGCCTCAGGCGAGTACATGATCGGCAGCCCGCTCTTCAGTCGCATGTCGATGCGGCTGGCGAACGGCAAGCTATTCACAGTCGTCGCAAAGAACAACAGCGCAGCGAACATGTACATCCAGTCCGCGAGGCTCAACGGCAAGCCGCTCGCAAAACCAGTAATTCGCTACGAGCAGATCATGCAGGGCGCAACGCTGGAGTTCACGATGGGCCCCGCGCCCTCGAAGTGGGCAAGCGAGTGGCATCCGAAACCAATAGCGTCAGCCGGCGCCCGCTGACGCTACTTCTCCGACGCCTTGCGCGCGGCCTCGAACTCGTCGCCCGCGTTCCACCGAATGCCGTGCGGCGCGGAGATAGCCTCCCAGCCCAGCTCCATGCCGAAGCGGTCGAGCTTCGCATTGCCCCGGAAGTCCCAGTCCTCGTGATAGTTGTCGCTGAAGTTGTGGTAGTCGTGCTCGACGAAGTCATTGAACTTCTTCGCGCCCCACGTAAGATCGTGCCCCTCAAACAGCTCGCCCTCTTCGATCGAGAACGCCGGAATCCCGACACGCGACAGGCTGAAGTGGTCTGAGCGGTAGTAGCTGCCCGCCTCGGGATGCGCGTCGGGAACGATCCCCAGTTCAAATCGCTTCGCCGTAGCCTCCACTGCGGGGTAAAAGTCCGTGCGCTGCGCTCCGTTCACGTTTACCTGCTGCGGAATCCCGAGCGGAAGAAGCATGTCGTAGTTGATGTCGAGCGCGATCTGGCTCGCAGGGAGGGGAGGATTCTGGCCGAGGTACTCCGATCCGAGCAGACCCTGCTCCTCCGCCGTCACCGCCGCAAAGATGACCGAGTGCGGCGGCTTGATTCCCGATGTCGCCCCCAATTGAGACCAAGCCCGCGCCATCTCCACCACCATGCCGCACCCGGTGGCGTTGTCCGCCGCGCCGTTGTAGATGTTGTGGCCAGCCATCCCCGGCTCAAAGCCGAGATGATCGAAGTGCGCCGTGTACATCACCGCCTGATCGGGCTTGTGTTCCGCAATATTCGCGCCCGGAAGAATGCCGACGACGTTGGGCGACTCAAAGGGACGCACGGTGCTCTCCACATGCGCCTGCAACCGCACAGGCAACTCCACTGCCTTGAAGCCCTTCTTCCCCGCCGCTGCCATCTCCGTATCGAGGTCCATGTGCGCCGCCTTGAACAACTGCCGCGCCACCTCAAGCTGAATCCAGCTCGCCGCCTCGAGCTGCGGATCCTTGTCATCGCGCAGATATGTCTTCTCGCTCGTGTTCGAGTTCTTCACCACGTCCCAGCCATAGCTCGCAAGATCGGTGCGATGAATAATCAGCGCGCCCACTGCGCCCTTGCGAGCGGCCTGCTCGAACTTGTACGTCCACCGCCCGTAGTACGTCAGCGCCTTGCCACCGAAGAACTTCGGATCATCTGACGGAGGATCGCCCACGATGCACAGAATCACCTTGCCCTTCACATCGACACCAGCATAGTCATCCCAGTTGAACTCAGGGGCAGTGACCCCATAGCCAACGAACACAATCGGCGCATCGATATCCACGGTCGGAGTCAGCGTGCGGTTGCTCACCGTGTAGTCGTCGCCGTACTTCAGATCGTAGGAGTACAGCTCAATCGACACCCCACCCTCAGGCTTCTTCGGAACGAGCGAGAAGTGCGTCTTGTCGGCGATGACCTTCATTCCGACGAACTTCACCTGCTGCAGATACGTCCCGTTGTCGCCGCCCGGCTTCAAGCCATCGAGCGCGAACTGCGTCGCGATGTACTTGGCCGCGAGTTCGCTGCCGCGCAGCCCCGGGCCGCGGCCCTCCAGCAGATCGTCGGAGAGAAACTTCACGTGTGCGCGAATCTTCTCTCCGTCGATCGACGCTTCGGCGGCCTTCACAGCAGGCGGAATCGACTGCGCCACAAGCCCGGGAGCGAACGAGAGGAGTGAGAGGGTGACGGCAGCGGCGAAGTGAATCTTACTCACGTGGAATCTCCTTGAAATGACAAATCTGCTCCGTCCAAAATCCTACCCGGACAGTCTACTCGCGGGAAAGCTACTCGATCTCTTCCGGCTCAGGCATACGAACGGGGCTGACGTCCATGACGTCGAGCCGCCGCAGCACCTTGCGGGCGAGTCCGGTCAGCGGCAGCGAGCTGAGCCTGCCGGTGCGGACCCAGCGCAGGTCTTCTCTTGCGGCGGGAACGGCACGGCGCAGCGCACGGTCGCGAGGGCCACGTGGAGCGTAGATCTGCACATAGTAGTTCGTGTTCGTGATCGCATGGCGCAGCCGCAGGATGGGCTCGCGGCTCTCCACCGCGTCCTGCGAGAGCGGCGGCAACTCGTACATGCCGGGCATCAGCGAGAGGTCCTCCGCGCGCTTCTCGAGCAGCACCTCGGTGACGGTGCCTCGCTTGCGCAGGCTCAGCAGATACGCCGCGGGACGGCTGCGCTGCACAGTGCGCGGAGTGGCGATGTGCTCGCCGCGCGTCCTGCACATAGCGAAGACAGGGCAATGGAGGCACAGCGGCGCGCGAGGCAGGCAGATCGTCGCGCCAAGCTCCATCATGGCCTGGTTGTGATCACCGGCGGCGTTGCCCCTGCCGTCGAGACGGCGCCGCGGAACCAGGGCGCCAGCCTGCTGCTGCAGGAAGGAGCGGCTGGCAGCGGTTCCGCTGGCGGCGCGGCCGGTGAGACGAAGCAGAACGCGCTCCACGTTGCCATCGACGACAGCGACGCTCTCACCGAAGGCGATGCTCGCGATGGCGGCGCAGGTGTACTCACCGATGCCGGGCAGCGTGCGCAGCTCAGCGGCGGTGCGTGGCAGCACGCCTCTACGCTCCTTCACGATGAACTGCGCGGCCTTGTGGAGCAGCCGCGCGCGGCGGTAATAGCCGAGCCCGGACCACGCGGCGAGAACATCGTGCTCGCCCGCGAGCGCGAGAGCCAGAATCGTCGGAAACCGACGAAGAAAACCCTCATAATGCTCGATCACCGCGGCGACGCGCGTCTGCTGCAGCATCACCTCGGAAACCCAGATGCGATACGGATCGCTGGTGCCGCGCCACGGCAGCGCGCGCGCATGGCTGCGATACCAGCTCATGAGCTTGCGCCGAAAGAGAGCGGGTTCCAGTTCGGTCGCAGGCTGCGGGGAGGCCCATCCTTCGAGTTTCTCCACGGCGGCAGATCGGGCGGGTGCGTGCATTCGGTCGAAAATATAGCGTGAAAGCCAAGGCTACACTATCGAGGCATGAGGTCGCGACGACACCGGTTGCTGCGGCGAGACTTCCTCACGCTGGCCGGACTCGCACCCGCATAATCGCGCACATAGTAGAAGGGTGGGAGAGTATCAATCAGGCCTGCGGTTTTCTGCATAACCTGTGCTCTCGCCACCCTGTCCAAAAAACAACTTCGGATTGCCGACATTGTTCCTCCCTTTACCCAGTTAAAGCAAGTGCCAGACGCCGGGTGCCCAGGCGCAGCGACGCCACATACTTCGACTGCAGGCCAGACCAGCAAATCCAATCCTGAAAATAGTCGCCGTAAGCCCCTTGATTTCCGTGCATAACAGGCCGATACTTCAAGCCCACTCCCCAGGGCCAGCGATTCCCGCGCATTAAATGTCTAACCCAAGCGAAAGGAAAATCCATGCCTCAATATTTAGTGCAAGTCGCATATACCTCCGAGACTATGGCTGCCTTGGTCAATAACCCGCAAGACCGCGTCGCAGTCGTCTCCAAGGCCGTGAAGAAGCTAGGCGGAAAAGTAGTCGGCGGCTGGTTGTCGTTCGGAGAGTACGACACTGCCCTCATCACGCACCTGCCCGATAACGTCTCAGCAGCAGCATTTTCCATTGCCGTCAGTGCCGGCGGCGCCTGCAAGAGCGTCAAGACGACACCGTTGCTCTCCGTCGAGGAAGGGATCGAAGCGATGAAAGCCGCTGCAACTCTCGGCTATAAACCGCCCGCCGCATAGAGCCACACACACCTACAGCCAGCGATCACGTGGCTCCTCCTCGTAACTGTGGAGCCACGCGAAGGCATCACATCACGCATTCACACTTCGCACGAGCGAATCCACCAGAGGCAACTGGCCCTTCAGAATCCGCTCTCGCGCCTCAGCAATTGAAAACCACTCGCCACGATCCACCTCCGGAAACTCCACCAGACGTCCCGACCGCGGAGGCCACTCCATCTCGAACACGTTGCTCTTCAACTCGCCCGGATCACACTGACCCTCAAACGCCCACGCCGAGACAACCTTCCCGCCTGCCTGCTTCACCGCACCCAGCTCAAGAAAATCCCCCTGCGCCACAAATCCGGTCTCCTCCTCGAACTCGCGCTTTGCGGCCTCAAACGGCTCATCACCCTCCGCATATTCGCCCTTTGGAATGGACCATGCCCCAAGATCCTTCTTCGCCCAGAACGGCCCGCCCGGATGCACAAGAAAGACCTCCATCTCGCGATCCCGCCACCGATACATCAACAATCCCGCGCTCAGCTTTGGCATGCGCGCTCAGCCTTGGCACGAATGATCTTCACCACGCTCCGGCCACCCTCAGCAGTTCTGATCGTTCACTCAGCCGCCACGATCACTACAGCAACCAGCGAGTCCGCGCATCCGTAGTACAGGAACCATCTCTTCTCGAAGAACACAAGCCCTTCGGCAAAGGTCGTCCCCGCCGCATACTGGCCCGTTTTCTCATACGGCATCATCGGCTTCAGCACCGGTTCGTCCGTCTGGGCCAGCAACTTCGCCGGATCGCTCCCGCTGAATAACGCCTCGCCCGCGGCATAAGCGTTAGCCCCAATCCCCGCGTCGCCATCCACCGAGGCGTTCTTGCCGTTATAAACAACAACAATTCCCGCCTTCGTCAAAATCGGCGGTGGCCCGACCTCCGGAAACGAGCTGTCGAAGTGCCCCGCACGTGGACGCAGCACCTCAACCGGCGCGCCCTTCGCATCCTCCACCGGAGTCCAGTCAATCAGGTCGCTCGATGTAGCCAGATGGATCGCCCCCTCACCCCAGTACATCCAGTACCTTCCGCCCACTCGCGCGGCGATCAGCCGCCCTCCCGCAAGCTGCGTCACGATCCCCGCCGACTTATATTTCAAGTCTTCATACTTTCCATTCGCAGCTTTGGCAAAAGCAGGTCCATGCTTCGTCCAGTGCGTAAGATCCTTTGAGGTCGCAATCCCCACGCTGTAGGTCTTCCCGTTCCACTGCGTGTAGGTCAGCACATAGGTACCATCCTCTGCCTCGACGATGCGCGGATCCTCCACCCCGCCCGGCCACTCTCTCGCCTGCTGTGTATCCGGCGCCGGATAGAACACCGGATCGGCGCGCCGCGTAAAGTGCACTCCGTCCGCACTCTCCGCCAGCCCCAGCCGCGACGTATGGCCGCCAATCGACATCGAACCCGACGCATCCTCCGCGCGATACAGAACATACACCTTGCCGTCCCTAACCACCGCTGCCGGATTGAACGTGTGCAACGCCTCCCACTTCACCGCCGTCTTCAGCATCGGATCGACGAACGTCGACTCCGGCCGCGGCGTAATCACTGGATTCCCGTTCGCCGGCCGGGTGAACGGACCAATCTCCCATCTCTCTTCTGCGTTCTGAGCATGCACCGCCAGAGCGCAGGTCAAAAAAGCCGCCGACAGCCATCTCTCTCGTCTCTTCTTATCCATAATCAGTGTCCGGAAGATCACAGCGCCCGCGCCCCGTCAGCAGTTCTGATACTTCCAGTTGCGCTGCTTGCCCTCGGCGATCCACTCGACCGCCTGCGCCACGCGCTTCTCCTTCGTCTCGGCGCGCTTCGCCTCGGTGATCCACTCCACGTACTCGCGCTGAGCACTAGGGCTGAACTCCGCGAAGACCTTTGCTGCGGTCTTGTTCTTCTTGAGAGCTGCGGCGAGTTCGGCGGAAACTTCGGGCGCGGCCTTCGGTGTCGCCGGTTTTGTGCGCACCATCGTCCTGCTGCCGCCGTCGACGAATGCCGCAGCCTGGCGGATGTAGCCCAGCATCGCCTTGTCCGAGGGAAGGTCTTTGAGGCTGGTGAGCCTGCCCAGCGAGCCCATCCCGTCCTCCGCCTTCAAGCCATCCTTCTTCAGCACCGCGGCGATGTCCGCCCCGTGCAACCCGAAGCTGCAGTGCTGTTTGAACGCCGCCATGTTGCCAAGGTTCTGTCCGTGGTAGACGAAGAAGGGCATGCTCCACTTCATCGCCTCCTCGGCCTCAGGGCATGCCTTGTGGAACAGCTCGCGCAGGTGATTCAGGATGGGCTGCGCGAAGGGCGCGGCCTTCTCGATATAAGCGTCAACCTTCGGATGCATGGCAGGAGCGGCAGTTTTCATGACGCGAACAGTCTATAACAGTGCCCTGGAAGCCATCTGTTCAAAGCCAGTGGCCAAAGCCTGCGCCGAAGGTTGAACATGTCAGCGAATACTTTGCCGCCCGCCTGCATTTCGCCGCTTATCGAAACCACGAGAGCCAGGGAACCAACAGAAGTGGCGGGGGTCAGGAGATCTCCATGAAGACCAGAACAGACAACTCCATCTCGCGCCGTTCGTTTGTATCGCTGGGATGCGGCGCCGGAATCGCGCTCGTATCCCGTAAGGCCTCCGGACTAGCCTTCGCAAAGCGGCATGACGACGATGCCCTCCTCGACGATCTTGCCGAGCGATGCTTTCGCTACTTCTGGGATGCAAGCGATCCGGAGACCGGAATCTGCATGGATCTCATCCACGGCGACCCCGCCGACAACGCGCGCAAAGGCGACCAAAGCCGCGGCAGCACAGGTGTCACCGGCTTCTGCCTTACCGCTATGTGTATCGGGGCGGAACGCAAGTGGATCTCGCGCGAGCAGGCAAAGGATCGCGTCCGCAGGGCCCTGCGCAGCTATACAAACGGCAAGGTCGTAGCCGAGCATGGGTGGTTTTATCACTTCATCGATGTACACACCGGCCAGCGCTGGCGAGACGTTGAGATGTCGACCAGCGATTCCATCTGGCTGCTTGCCGGCTCGCTCACCTGCCGCCAGTACTTTCACGAAGACCACGAAATCAACGATCTCGCGGCCTTGTTGTACAGCCGTTATGACTTTCCCTGGATGACGAACGGAGATGGCAAGCTGCTCTCCCACGGCTGGCGTCCTGAAGGCTTCATCAAGTTTCGCTACGAGAAGTACAGCCAGCTCGCGGCCATGTACCTGCTCGGAATCGGTTCGCCCACACACCCGCTGCCTCCGGATGCGTGGTACGCATGGGGGCGCGAACCGAACAGCTACGGCCAGTACCACTACATCGGCAAATCACTCCTCTGGACTTATCAATACCCTTTCTCATGGTTCGACTTCCGCAGCCGCCGCGAGAACCGCGGAACCAAAATGGACTGGTTTGCGAACTGTCAGACCGCAACCCGCGCGCATCGCGAGTGGTGTTACACCGATCTGGCAAAGGAGTTTCCTGGATACACCCAAAACATCTGGGGGATCACCAGTTCGTCCAGCCCCACCGGATACAGGGCGTGGGGTGGGCCTCCGCGACAGTCCACCATTGATGGCAGTGTGGTCCCATGCGCGCCGGGTGGTTCGCTGATGCTCACGCCCGACATATGCATACCGGCCATGCACGCTATGAAGGACAAGTACGGAGACAAGATCTGGGGCAAGTACGGCCTCGCCGACGCCTTCAATCCCGGCACGGGTTGGGTCGCTTCCGACACGCTTGGCCTGGACGCCGGAATGACGCTGCTCAGCGCAGAGAACCTGCGGCACAGTAGTGTCTGGAGCTGGTTCATGGCCAATCCCGAGCCGCAAAGAGCCATGCAGCTTGCAGGCATCGAAAAAATCTAGCCCATGCCTACTCACGCGGTCGCGGGCCTCGCCATTGCGAGCAGTCGAATTCCACCCGCAACTCGCTGACTTGCCGGCTCGCTGACTTGCTGACTTGCTCGCCTTATAATCGCCCGATGGCAAGCTCTCGCCCTCCCGATCGCATGGATGGCCCCATCGTTCGCCTCAATCGAGAGAGTCCTTATCTGCGTCTTCAAAGCGCGACGGTCTACGTTCGCAATCAGGACCTGAGTCTCCGGTTTTACGTTGACCAGCTCGGATTCCGTGTTGCCTATGATGTTGAGATTGAACCTGGATTTCGATGGGTGGCCGTTGCACCTCCGGACGGCGACGCGGTTCTTGCAATCGTCGCCCCTTTGCCCGGCGAGGAAGAATACAACCTTATAGGCCGTGCCAGGCATGTCGCTTTCCTTACTGAAGACGTCGCTGCCAAATTCCAAGAATGGTCTGAACGGGGAGTCCGCTTTCTACATCCGCCGAAGGTGCCCAGTTGGGGCGGCATCTTCACCGTATTCAAGGATCCGGATGGGAACGGTTTTGCACTGGCTGGTTTCGATTATTTGACGCGGCAAGTTGAAGCGCAACGCCGTGCGGTGACCGAGAAGTTTGAAGCGGAACGCCGCGCTGCCCAGGAACTGGAAATCGCAAAGCAGGTCCAGGCAAGACTCTTTCCTCAAATGCTCCCTGCCCTCAGGACACTCGACTACGCGGGTGTCTGTATCCAGGCTCACGCGGTCGGTGGCGATTACTACGATTTCATGGTCTTAGGCCGAGGACGGCTGGGGCTGGTGATCGGCGATATCGCAGGGAAAGGAATCGCCGCCGCTCTCCTGATGGCCAACCTGCAGGCGAATATCCGCAGTCAATCGGCGATCGCTTTGGATGACCCGCAATGCGTGTTGCAGTCTGTGAACCGTCTCTTTTACGAGAACACAATCGACAGCGCCTACGCGACGCTCATCTTCGCCGAATACGATGACAACCTTCGGCGCCTGCGTTACGTAAACTGTGGGCATCTCCCGGCTCTTGTCCTCAGGCGCGACGGCACAGTGGAACGGCTTCATTCCACATCCACGGTCCTGGGGCTCTTCCCTCAATGGGAGTGTTTGTTCAGTGAATCCCAACTGTCTTCGGGAGATATTCTCGTCCTCTACACCGATGGTGTGACAGAAGCATGCAACGATGCAGAAGAAGAGTTCGGCGAAAACCGCCTCATCGAAGCGCTGCGGCGATATCGTGACCAGCCAGCGGCAGAACTGCTGGCCTCCGTCGCCACCGAGGTCCAGCGGTTCTGCCCGAATAGCCAACGCGACGACATCACCCTCATCGTCGCCAAATGCAGATGATTCCGAATGGTCGGCCGAAAGGGGATACCCCTACGCCGTATCCCCCGGCTTAGCCTTCGCCGCCACAGGCTCCGGCTTGACCGGGTACGGAGGGCCTTTGGTGAGGACCTGCTGGAGCTCCTGGTCGTAGTCGTAGATGTCGTCGAAAAAGTTGACGGAGCCGTCGTCTTCAGCCCACGCCGTCGCATAGAAAATCACAATCGGGAGCGGCGTCTTGAGCGCGATCGTGTGGTTGTCCGGGCCGTTGAGCATCGCCTCGTGAACCTTGTCGAGATCCCAGTCTTCGTGGTCGATCTGCTGGCTGTCGAGAACCCAGGCGGCCAGCTCATCGGCCTTCTGCACACGAACGCAGCCGTGGCTGAAGTCCCGCCGAGACCTCTCGAAAAGAGAGAGAGCCGGCGTCGAGTGCAGGTAGATGTCGTACTGGTTCGGGAACATGAACTTGACGAGGCCCAGCGAATTCTTCGGGCCGGGCTTCTCGCGGACCATCACGCCGCCCTGCGCAACCTGCCGGGTCGTGTAGCTGGTAAGCACCTGGCCCTTGCTGTTGACGACCTCGTAGTTATGCGCCTCGAGATACCCGGGGCCGGCGCCCTTCAGGTGCGGCACCAACTCCTTGCGCGCGATGTCGGTCGGCACGTTCCAGTAAGGCCGGAAGACCAGGTAGCGCATCATGTGAGCGAAGACGGGAGTCTCGTGCTCGCCAACCACCTTACCGACGACGACCTTCATGGTGAAGTCGAGCGTGTGGTCGGCAGCGTAGCCGCGCAGGACGAACTCCGGCAGGTTCACGATCAGCCGCGGATTGATGTACTGGTCCGGCAGCCAGCGCCAGCGCTCGAGCGAGTCCTGCAACTGCGTGACGCGGTCGCTGAGCGGTACGTTGAGCGAATTGATGGTCTGGCGCGTGAGCTTGCCATCCTCAGCGATGCCGTGGCGGTGCTGGTAGCTCAGGACGCCTTGCGAGAGCTGCCGCGTGAAGAGCTTCGGCTGGGGGTTCTGAACCTCCGCGGCGTCGATGTCGCCTTCGAGCTCGAGGCGCTTGAGGAGCTGCGGCGCGGCGGGGTACCCCTGGCCGGGTGAGAGCGGCGCGGCAACCGTGGGGAGCGGAAGGTCGTCCTCCTCCTGCTGCTGCTTCGCGAGCTGAAGGTAGCGGGCCAGCGCCTGTTCGGCAAGGCGATACTCGTCGGAACCGGGCTCGACGGTGGAGATGAGCTTCGGCACCTCGGTCACATCGACGGCGTTGTCCGAGACAAACTCAGCGAGGTTGTACTTCTTCTGCGCGACGTTAATGTCGAAGTTGAAGTGCTGCGGGTTGACCCGGCCCATGCGCAGATCGGAGATGTACCGCATCACCGAGATCGTCATCGCGATGTCGAACTGCGCGACGGCGTCCTCGGCCTGCGGGGAGAGCGAGGCGAGGCGCGCGGGCCAGCGGGAGCTGTCGTAATCGTCAGGGCTGAGGCCCTTGGCATCGGCGTCCGCGAATGCCCTGATGAAGCCGAGGGCGGCGGCAGTCGGCTTGCCGTCGCGGGTCCACGCGATCTCGTAGTTGCGGTCGTCGTAGAAGGTTTTGACGAGTGGCTGGTAGTCGGAGATGTTGGGCCAGCGCAGAAACGACAGCTGCGTGGAGGCCACGAGCGGCTGCAGGTTGTCCGAGTAGTCAGTGGTGTTTGGCGCCGAGGTAGTCTTGCGAGGCTTGCGGCATCCGCCCGCGAGCAACAAAAACGTCAGGACGCACACAGTGCCTGCACGTCGAATCGAGATCTTCATAGCAGAGAGCGGACCATCCTTAGGGCGGGAAAACTGTGCCTCGCGCTCGACTATTATGCAGGACTTTCACCGGAATGCAAGCACACGACAAGAGACTGCGCAGATGCAGCCGGAAGTCCTGTCTTGTTAAGGGCACGGCTTCAGCCGTGCCGCAGGCGCTGACCAAAGAAAAGGGGCTTTAGCCCCTGAGGGCCCCCAGAAATGGCCTGAGCTACCTCGCTATGACAGGTAGCAGGCTGACGCAGACAAGCGCCTGGGTGGCCAGAACGGCTCCGCTGAGACCAAAAAACATCCTCCGGGACCTGGTCTCGAGGGCATCGGCGAAGACCCCGCCGACAAAGGTGAACAGGAACGGCAGCGCCCAGAGCCACGGCGTGCTGACCACCTGCGTGGTGACCAGAGGAAAGAGCAGCAGCGTCATGATCAGCGGCACGGTGTTGCCGAAGTAGCGGCAACGGGGGACTCCGACGTAGAGGATTGCAGCGACGAGAGTCGCCGCGGCGATCGGAGCGTTGCCGAAGCTGAGGAAGAAGCCGCGAAGGCCATTGAGCGAGAACCAGAAGCGTCCCGCGCCGCCGGTAAAGACGTAGCTGAAGGACGCAAGCCGGAAGGCGTAGAAGGCGAAGAGAATCACCAGCGCGCCCACGGCCGAGAAGACCAGCGTCTGCATGACGTAGCTGCGGCGGCGCTCGGCGAGATACATCATCAGCACGATCGCGGCGACGAAGCCGATCATCGCGGCAAGCAAATGCGCCGCAGCCGTCAGGCCGAGGGCTGCGATGAGAAGGGCGATTCGCGGACGCCACTTGTCCTGCGGCCCCTGCATGGCGTGAGCGACGCCAATCGCGGTGTAGACGAGGCCGTAGAGCCCCCACATCGCGAGCACGTCGTTGTTGGGAGTAACGGCGTAACGGACGACCTCCGGACAGAAGCAGTAGAGGCCGAGCGCGAAGAGGCCGCCGTCGTTGCCGAACAGACGCCGCGCGACCCACCACAGGCCGGCGCCGAGCCAGACGGCGAAGAAGACGAACGGCAGGTGCATCAGCCAGGTGATGCTGCCGAGCTCGTGCCGCGCCTCCCAGGTAGAGCCGTTGATCGAGCTGGAGGCGTAGAGGCGGTCTTCGGGCGGGCGAAGCCGGTCAACGGCAAGAAGCGTGAGCCGCTGCGCGGTGAGCGGAAGGCCGGCGGCGCGGTAGGCGAACGTGCCGTCGCCGTTGAGGTTGCCGCAGCTCGTAAAGTAGCCGGCGAGCGGCGAAGGCCTCTCCCACATCTCGCGGCCGCAGCGGGCGTAACGGTAGTCCTCGGGCGAGAGCTGCTGCCGGTTAACGACCCAAAAGCACTCAGCGAGGAAGCACAGCAATAGCAGTGCAGCGAGCCATTGCGGCCGGCCGATGGTAATCTTCAGAAACTTCAAGCCTTGCCCTTCTCTGTTACGAGGTCCATCACGAAGCGAAAAGCACTAACACCTGCTTCTATCGTATCGTGAGATATGCAGTCGCTTTCCTTTCTCCCAGGCCGCGCCTTTCTTTCCTCCGATTCGCCAACCGTTCCGTGGACAGTAGTGTTTGAGGATGAGGGCATCGCGGCGTACTTCTATGCCTGCGACCGCTCGCAGACGACGCACGAGGAGAGGATCCTCGACGCCATGCTGATCTATAACGTCAGCGCGCTGCAGAACCCCGAGAATGAGCGGCTGGCCGCGGTCGAATGGTCGCGCGACGGCCTGCAAGCGGTGCTGTACCTGGACGGAACCGCGCAGGCGCTGTTCGACTTCGCGGCGCGCGAGGGCTACTGCCGCCTGAACTTTCCAAACTTCCTCAGCGAGCCAGGCGAGGCCTGGCGGAAGTCGTCGCACGCCTGGTCGGAGGCGGCGTTTGAGAGGTTCGAGGCGAACCTCTACGCCTGAGCGACCGCGGATTGAACGGATTAGAACAAAGAAGTGGAGAGACCCAGGCTGCGATGCTGATCTCTCCATTTGATCGTCTTGCTTTAAATCCTGTTTTTAAATCCGCGCTTATCCGTGTGAATCCGTGGTCGGCTCGGTGAGCGGAAGCTCCATGAAGACGTTGGCGCGGACATACGGCGACTGCTTCGACGGCAGGTGGCGGAAGCCCAGCGATTCGTAGAGGTGGATTGCGTTCGCGAGCTTGCTGTTGGTCTCGAGGTAGAGCTTTGTCGCGCCCATGGCTCTGCCCTCTTCAATGGTCCGCGCCAGCACGCGGCGGCCGAGACCGCGGCCTTGATACTCCTCGGCGACAGCCATCTTGGCGACCTCTAGCACTCCAGGCCCGATGGGGATGAGTGCACAGCAGCCGACGGCTGTGTCACCTGCCACGGCCATGATGATCTGGCCGCCGCGACGCAGGATGTAGCCCTCAGGGTCGCCGAGCATCTCGCGGTCGTGCTCCTCGAGACCGAAGTGCTTGCGGATCCAGGCCTCATTCAGCGCACGGAAGGCCTCGGCGTCCTGTGGCTGAAAGAGGCGCAGTACGATGGGCGCTGCTTGCATAGAGAGATTCTCGTTCGATGGTATGTCGGACAGAGTGAGCGTCGATGCCATGGCTGGGTTTCCTCTAAATCCGAGGCTAGGCGGATTGCAGTGATATGTCCAATATCTTGTTTGTTGCGATTATGATGTTCTGAATATGGATCGCGATATCGAACTGCGCCATCTGCGGTACTTCGTCGCTGTAGCCGAGGAGCTGCACTTTGGCCGCGCGGCACAGCGGCTGAACCTGGCGCAGCCTCCGCTATCGCAGCAGATCCGCAAGCTCGAGGATATCCTTGGCTATCCGCTGTTTGCACGTACCTCGCGCGCAGTAAGGCTGACGGCTGCGGGCGAGGTCTTTCTCGATCGCGCGCGGCGCACACTGCGCAATGTGCAGGAGGACATGGACGAGGCGCGCAGCATCGGGCGCGGCGACGTCGGCTTTCTGCGGGTTGGATTTATCGGATCGGCCATGCTGACGCCTCTGCCGGCGATGCTGGGTCAGTACCGGCAGAGGTATCCGAAGGTCCAGCTTCGGCTGCACGAGTCCTTCTCCTCGGCGCTGCAGCAGTCGCTGCTGAAGGGCGCGCTGGACGCGGGGTTTCTTCGCGACGGCGATCCGCTTCCGGGGCTTGCGATCGAGCCGATGTTCTCGGAACCGTTTGTCGCCGTGGTGCCGGTAACGCATCCGTTGGCGAGCCACAAGAGCATCTCTGCGGGGCAACTGCGCGATGAGCCGTTCGTCTTCTTCACGCCTGCGGCAGGCAGCCGCGCGTATAACAAGACCGTCGCGCTGTGCCTCGAGCATGGCTTCCGCCCGAACGTGGTGCAGGAGGCTCCGCAGTGGCTTACGATTCTGCGACTGATTGGGGCCGGACTGGGTGTGACCATTGCGCCGGCGTGCGTGAAGCAGATCGCCTCGCCGGCGGTGTGCTGCCTGAGCCTGCGAGGCGCAAAGGTCTGGAGCGACATCGAACTCGCTTACCGGCCGAACGACGATCGCGCAATTCTTACGAGCTTTGCTGCGATTGCCCGGGAGAGCTTTCAGGCCGCCCCTCAACGTTCGAAGCGGCGAGAGGCGAAGGCAGGCTAGCCAAGAAAAAGCTTCTCGACCTCAAGCCAGTTCTTGACGCGCTTGAAGTCCTTGACCTTCAGGTTGTGCGGCGAGGTGTAGAGGATGCCCTCCCCCTGGAAGCGACGAAGCTGACGCGGGTTGTCGTCGATCAAGTACTCGGCGCGCAGGATGCCCTTGTCGCCGCAGTAGACGATGTGCGACGGCGGGATGAAGGGAAAGTTCCGCTCGAGCCAGCGGTATTTCTGGTGGAAAGACGTAGGGACCTCCATCGCCGCGGTGGCGATGAAGACCTCGTAGGTCTTCTGCAGCCGCTCGAGGACACGCTGCGACTCAGGCATCACAGCCAGGTGCTCGAAGAAGTCCTCAGAGCGAAGGTATCCCTCAAGCACGGGATGGCGGTCGACCGAGACCACGTCCCACAGCCACTTACCCTCGAGATCGGCTGCGGAGATCTTCTCGTCGTAGTCGCGGTTGTAGCGCCGCAGATGCTCGCTCAGAGCATCTGCCATGACCTCATCCATGTCGACACAAATTCTCTTCAAAGCGCTCTCACGATCGAAGCAGCGATGCTCTCGTTCTGGACACTCTTCTTCTGCGGGGCGTCGCGTGCGGGGTCCCAGTAAAGCAGGCGGCCGCAGCTCTCGCAGGTCAGCATCGTCTCGTTGTTGCTGCGCTCGCGCAGGTCGTTCCAGCGCTGCGGACGAACCATCATCTGGCAGGCAGAGCACTTTTGGTCGATGCCCTCGGCGAGTCCGGTTCCCCTCGTCTTAACGATGCGGTCGTACATGGAGAGCGAGTTTTCGCCGATCTCGGGACGCAGCGCGGTGCGGCGGGCTTCCACCTCGTCGAGCGCCGTCTTGTCGTGCGCAAGCGTCTCTGCGGCCCGGGTGCTGTGGTCGGCGTGGGCCCGCTCCGTATTGGCGAGGGTCTCTTCGGCGTCAACCTTTGCGGCTTCGAGCTGCTCACTGCGCTCCATGCTCTCGAGTTCCTCGTCTTCGAGGCGCCGCACTTCGCCTTCCGCAAAGGCGATCTCATGCTCGAGAGCGGCCGCCTGCGCGGTGGTGGTAACGATGTCCATCTGTTTGCGCAGACGCGCGGCCTTGTGCTGGTGGTCCTTGATCTCCAGTTCGAGCCGGCGGCGCAGGGACTCTTCTTTGGCGAGGCTGCTCACGGTGGAGTCGAGCCCAGCCTTCGCCGCCTTGACACGGGCCGCCAGCTCCGCAGTGCGCTCGGGAAGCGCGGCGATCTCCTCCCGCAGGCGCCTGGCCTCAACGTCAAGCCCCTGCAGCACAATCAGCTTCTCAAGATCCGGATGCATTAGCGTCCCCTTTCGTGAGTAGTTGGCACGAGACCTGCTGCGGATGCACGATTCACGCAGAGGCACAATGAACCCCGCTCGTGCGGGGAAAATCGAAGTCTAGCAC
Source organism: Edaphobacter bradus (assembly GCF_025685645.1). NCBI lineage: Bacteria > Pseudomonadati > Acidobacteriota > Terriglobia > Terriglobales > Acidobacteriaceae > Edaphobacter > Edaphobacter bradus. Next base: position 1,160,335 of record NZ_JAGSYF010000002.1, on the reverse strand, counting down.
GGCGGCTCGCGTCTTCGAACCGGGGGTGCGGCGAGAGGTTCCTTTTGCGTTGAGAACACGGACACGATAGAGCATAATGAGAGGAATTGTGAGGCGCTTGCCCGTGCACGATTCTGGGGCAGCAAGTGCGCCCTTTGCATCGCTGACGGGCTGGATCTCCTTCCTTGGGTCTTTTCTCTCTGTAAATTCTCCCAAGGGGCGGTGCCTGCAATGCAACTTTGGAACGACTACGAAGGAAGAACGATCGCGAAAGCGTATCCCCTGGACAAACTGCTTCGACCGGAAGGTCGCAGCGCATTCTTTACTACGACAAACGGTACGGGCAGACAGTCAGTCATTCGGCTGATCGAGGCCCACTTTGATGAATCGGAGATTCTGCGCCGGTGGCGGGTCATCTCCGAGATACAGCAGCCCAACCTCGTCGGAATCCGGAAGTTTGGCGAGGCGGAGCTCGACGGAACTGCTCTGGTGTATGCCGTCATGGAGCCGACCGAGGCGAATCTCTCTGAGGTGCTCGCAGCCCGCACGCTGACGGTTGAGGAGGCGCGGGAGCTTGCCGAGAGCCTGATCGACGCGCTCCAGGCGCTGCACGAGCGCGGTCTCGTGCACGAGCATATTCAGCCCGAGAACATCTTCGCCGAGGGCGAGACGGTGAAGCTCCGCAGCGACTGCATCCGCGAGGCGACAGCCGGGCTGGACGAGGGAAGCCCTGAGGCCGCCGAGAGAGTGGCGCGCGACGTGCACGATCTGGCCGTCGTCTTGCTCGAAGCGATGACCGGACGCCGCTCCCTGCAGGGCTCGGCCACCGTGCTGCCGACTCCGTTCGATGGAATTATCCGCAATGGACTCAGCGGCAAGTGGGGACTGGCACACATGGCAGCGGCGCTGCAACCGGCGCGACCCACGACACCTGCTGCGCCGACGACGATTCCATCTGCAGTTACCTCTCCGAAGGCGGTGGCGGCGACGATCGCTGAGCGTCCGGCTGCTCCGCAAGCCGCGGCTGTCTCAGCGAGGATTGCCCCTGCACAAGCCCCTGCACAACAACCGATGAGCGAGCGCAGGGCCGTACAACAGCCCGTCGCGCAGCAGCCCGTCATGCAACAACCTGTTGGGCGAAGGAAGGTCGAGCCGGTACGGCCCAGCATTGCGCCCGATGTGCGGCACCGCATCGTCAAACCGGTTGTAGAGAAAGATTGGTTGAGAAACAAAAAGACTTGGCTGGCCGGCGCGGTTGCAGCCCTGGTGCTCTTCCTCGGCTGGTATCTGTTGCGCGATGGAAATAAGGCGGCGGAGCAGACTCCCATACCAGCCACGACGACGAACACGCCGGCACAGAAGACGAGCACTCCGGTACAGGCTCCGGTGCAGACAACACCGGTGCCTGTGCGGACGCCGAAACCCACCGCAGCAGCACTGGCCGAGGCAGCGGGCAACGCGGCCTCCGCACGCCCGCAGCAGTGGCGCGTTGTGGCCTACACCTACAACCACGAAGACCAGGCACAGAAGAAGGCCGCCTCCATTGCAAGCCGCAATCCTCAACTGAACCCGCAGGTGTTTTCGCCTTCGGGGCGCGCGCCTTATCTTGTGACACTCGGCGGGCCGATGAGCCGCGATGAGGCTGCCGCCTTCAGGAGGAAGGCCGTCGCTTCCGGCCTCGCTTCCGACACCTATATCCAGAACTTCCGCCGCTGATAACCGGTTAACTGACGGGTAACCAACAGTTGACGGGAAAGTTCCGCGGAAAAAGTGAATCGCGGCATCCTGGGCGGAATCGAAATAAAAGTCCCATGTCCACGACCACCCTTGAGCTCCCCAGCGGGCAACTAGCTGGCGCACATCCCGAGTCCCACACGGTTGATCGTCCGTGGCGGCCCCGCGTCAATCCGTGGATCGTTGCGATGACGGTTACGCTTGCGACGTTCATGGAGGTGCTGGACACCTCCATCGCCAACGTCGCGCTGCCGCACATCGCAGGCGGGCTCGGCGCCACGCAGGATGAGGCGACGTGGGTGCTGACGGCGTACCTGGTGGCCAACGCCATCATCCTTCCAGCCGGCGCGTATATGACCACCTTCATCGGCCGGAAGAAGTTCTACATGATCTGCGTTGCGCTCTTCGGAATCTCGTCAGCGCTCTGCGGACTGGCCCCCTCGCTTCCGCTGCTCGTCTTCTTCCGCGTGCTGCAGGGTATTGGCGGAGGCGGCCTCGCGCCCTCAGAACAAGCCATCCTCGCCGATACTTTCCCACCTGCCAAGCGCGGGCAGGCCTTTGCGATGTACGGCCTCGCCGTCGTCGTCGCCCCCGCCATCGGGCCTACACTCGGCGGCTACATCACCGACAACTTCGACTGGCGCTGGATCTTCTTCCTCAATGTTCCGATCTGCCTGATCTCACTCTTCCTCACCTCGCGCATCGTCGAAGATCCGCCATGGGTCAAGACGCAGGTCGCGCAGGCACAGAAGGGCGGCATCAAACTCGACACGCTCGGCTTCGGACTGCTTGGACTCACCTTCGGCTCGCTCGAGTTCGTCCTCGACAAGGGCCAGGAGGACGACTGGTTCAGCTCGAAGATCATCACCTTCTTCATCGTCACCATGATCGTCGCCTTCATCACCATGATCTGGTGGGAGCTCAAGCAACTGCGCGACGGTCACCGTCCCATCGTCAACCTCACGCTGTTCAAGCGGCGCAACTTCTCCATCTCGTTTCTGCTGATGTTCGTGCTGGGCTTCTCCTTGTACGGCACCACCATCCTGATCCCGCAGTTCGTCCAGACCTTGCTCGGCTACACGGCTGAGCTCGCCGGCATGGTCCTGTCGCCTGCAGGCTTCATGATGATGGCGATGATGCCCGTCGTCGGCTTTCTCTCCAGCAAAGTCGACCCGCGCAAGCTGATCGCCTACGGCTTCTCCATGCTCACGCTCGCTCTCATCATGATGCACACCATGGACCTCAACATCAGCTATGGACGCCTCGTCTTCCTGCGTGTCTTCCAATCCTCGGGACTTGCCTTCCTCTTCATTCCGATCAACATGATCGCGTACATCGGCGTGAAGCAGTCGGAGAACAACGACGTCTCCGGGCTGACGAATCTTGCCCGCAACATCGGCGGCTCGTGCGGAACAGCCTTTGTGGCGACGCTGCTGACCCGGCGCGCGGCGGCGCATGAAACGAACATGACCCGCAACCTCACGCCGGGCAATCCGGCCTTTGTGGATCAGGTGAGGAGCCTCAAGACCACGTTCGGAGGCGGCCACGGAGGGGGCAATCCGTTCGTAGGCTCGGGCTCACACAAGGCGCAGGCGTGGATCTACCAGCAGATGCACCACCACGCGGGGATGCTCTCGTATCTCGATATCATCCAATACCTCGCGGTCTTCTGCGCGTGCATGTTGCCGCTGCTCTTCTTCATCCCCCGCCCACCGAAACACGTGGAGGTCTCAGCCGGGCACTGAAAACAATTACCGCTTGTAAGACCTCACTTAGGCAAATACCTGGGCGGGCTTTACTCTGGGCTGTGCAACATTTGCGTTGCATGCGAATATGGTGTCTACCGCCACAGAGAGAACCGGGATATGCCACCAGAGAGACGCAAGCCGAGTCACGCGGAGATGGACGTCAGACCCCTGGACAAGATGGGCTTTGTGCCTCTCTACTTCCAGATCCAGCAGGAGCTGATCAAGTCCATCGCCCAGGGACGGCTAAAGGAAGGGACGATGCTCCCCTCCGAGGACGAGCTCTCCCGCAAGTACGACGTCAGCCGGATGACGGCCCGCCAGGCCTTGCAGGGCCTCAAGCTCAACGGCCACGCCTACAGCGAACGGGGACGCGGAACCTTCGTCAGCCGCCCCAAGCTCGAGAAGAACATCCTTCATCTTCAAGGCTTTACCGAGGAGATCGAGCAGCAGGGCAGAACGCCCCACTCTCGCATCCTCGAGCGGACCATCCTGCCCGCGACCCCGGAGCTTCAGATAAAGCTTCAACTAGGCCCCGAGGAGGAGATTCTGTCCCTCACCCGCCTTCGCATCGCCGACGAGGAGCCGGTGGCCCTCGACATCTCGCACCTTCCGCTCTCCCGCATGCCCAGGCTGCGCGATATCGACTTCACGACGAATTCCATCTACCGCTCTATCCGCGAACAGCACGGCATCCGTCTGGCATGGGCCGACGAAATCATCGAGGCGATTGCAGCCTCCAGCGAAGAGGCCGAACTCCTCGGTGTGCCTTGCCATTCGCCAATCCTCTCCATTCAGCGGGTCGTCTTCTCGGCCGAGAAACTCCCCGTGGAAGTCGCCTGGACAAGGTATCCCGGCAGCCGGTACCGCGCCTCCATCCACCTGCCCTTCACCGCCTAGCACCAGATCTGAGCAAGTCTAAAGGACCAGCGACGTTACCTTAGCGGCCTTTGCGTTCGCAGCTGCCGTTGCCCTTGCGTTTGTCTCTGCCGTTGCCGTTACCCCCTGAACCAAACGGGGTCCCGTCCCGCCTCAAATTGCTCCGTTTCTGGCGTTCTACCCGCACCGCTGCGATACTGTAAGACGTCTAATCCAGCTAGAGATGGCACTCACGCTCTCCAGACCGACCTCCTTCGAACGCACGCTCGCCAGCGCGCGCTCCACCATGATGTTCAGCGAGATCGTGCTCCTGGCCATCGATAGCTTCCGCGCCAGCAAGGTTCGCTTCCTGCTCACCATGCTCGGCATGATCATCGGCTCGGCCTCTATCATCCTCGTCGTCACCCTCGGCCTCACCGGCAAGCAGTACGCCCACAACCTCATCTCCTCCATCGGCCCCAACATGATCGAGATGCAGTACAACGGCGGCAGCGTGGTCGGGCCCGACAACACCACCACACCCGACTTCATGACCCGCGACGACATGCAGGCCGTCGTCGACCAGGTTCCTGGAATCATCGCCTCCTCGCCCATGCTCGAGGACCACGACCGCGTCAGCATCGGCGGCGGCGTCGTCAAGGAGACCATGATCCTCGGCGTCTCTCCACAATATAAGGAGGTCCGCAATCTTGTCGTCCTCGGCGGCCGATTCTTCGACGACCAGGACGCCCGCTCCCACACCAAGGTCGCCGTCATCGTCGCCTCCTTCGCCAACGAGCTCTATGGAAGCCCGAAAGCCGCCGTCGGACGCTCCGTCAGCATCCACGGCATTCCCTTCGTCATCATCGGAGTCTTCAAAGAGAGCGTCGAAACCTTTGGTACCTCCGAGATCAGCGACCAGACCATCCTCATCCCCTACGAGGTCGCCCGCTACTTCACCGGAACCAACACCGTGAAGCAGATCTTCTTCACCATGAAGGACTCGAGCCTCGTCCTTCCTGCCTCGCACGAGGTCCTCGACATCATCAAGAGCCGCCACCGCGCGACCTCCGTCTACACTGCCTTTAACCTCACCCAGGTCCTCGGCGTCATGGACAAGATCGCCAACATGCTCACCATCGTCCTCACGCTGGCCGCCGCCATCACGCTCATCGTCAGCGGAGTCGGCATCATGAACAGCATGCTCGCCAACGTCGCGGCCCGCATCCGCGAGATCGGAATCCGCAAGGCCATCGGAGCCACCAGCCGCGAGATCCGCCTTCAGTTCCTCACCGAAGCCGTCTTCCTCTCCCTCTGCGGAGGCTTCGTCGGAACCGTCCTCGGCCTCGCCATCCCGCTCTCCATCAGCTTCCTCACGCCCTTCAAGATTCCCGTCTCTCCCTGGTCCGCGGTGATCGCCCTCGGAACCTCAGTCCTCGTAGGAGTCCTCTTCGGAACCCTCCCCGCCAACCGTGCCGCCCGCCTCGACCCCGTCCAGACCCTCAAATACGAGTAAGCCCCTCTGCTTGTCATTCTGACCCTGAGCGCAGCCGAAGGGGAAGAATCGTTAGCTTGTCATCCTGAGCGAAGCGAAGAATCCCGGTATTTCGCTTTTCCGCGATCGGGGGATTGCCCCTCATCCCAATCGCGTCACAGCTTTTGCACATCCTCCCCAGCCTCCAGCATCTAAAGTGAGGCATGTACAACGCCAAAGCCTACTCCGCCGCCAGTTCGACTTCGCCGCTTGCATCCACTACGATCGCGCGGCGCGATCCAACCGAGAACGACGTCCAGATCGAAATCCTCTTCTGTGGAATCTGTCACTCCGACCTCCACCAGGCCCGCAACGAGTGGAGCGGCGCTCTCCCCACCGTCTATCCCTGCGTCCCCGGCCACGAGATCGTCGGCCGCGTCACCAAAGTCGGCTCAGCCGTTACCAAATTCAAACCCGGCGACCTCGCCGCCGTGGGCTGCATGGTCGACTCCGACGGAACCTGCCCCGAGTGCAAACAAGGCCTCGAGCAGTTCTGCCCCCACATGACCCTCACCTACAACTTCCCCGACAAGCACACCGGAGGCGTCACCTACGGCGGCTACTCTGACTCGATCGTCGTCACCGAGCGCTTCGTCCTCAAAGTCCCCTCGAACCTCCCGCTCGCCGGAACCGCGCCTCTCCTCTGCGCCGGAATCACCACCTACTCGCCCCTCCGCCACTGGGGAGTCACCAAGGGCAAAAAGGTCGGCATCGTCGGACTCGGCGGACTCGGCCACATGGGCGTCAAATTCGCTCACGCTCTCGGAGCCCACGTCGTCCTCTTCACCACCTCGCCCAACAAGAAAGACGACGCTTTCCGGCTCTGTGCCAACGAGGTCGTCATCTCGACAAACGCAAACGAGATGGCAAAACACGCAGGCAGCTTTGACTTCATCCTCGATTGCGTCTCTGCCGACCACGACATCAGCGCCTACCTCAACCTTCTTCGCCGCGACGGAAACCTCACCCTCGTCGGCGCGCCCGAAAAGCCACTCTCCATCCCCGCCTTCAGCCTGCTCTTCGGCCGCCGCAGTCTCTCCGGCTCGCCCATCGGCGGCATCGCTGAAACCCAGGAGATGCTCGACTTCTGCGGCAAGCACAACATCACCGCCGACGTAGAAATCATCCCTATCCAGAAGGTCAACGAAGCTTACGACAGGCTCGTGAAGGCCGACGTCAAATACCGCTTCTCCATCGACATGGCTTCACTCAAATCCGAATAACCAGTCCGAATAACCTGTCCGAATAACCAGGAGCAACGAGAGAAATTGCCGTCAAGTTGAAAGGCGGGAGTTCGGCTCTGCGGTCCTCCGCTGAGCCGGACTCTACCTGGGCAGATGACGCATAAATACCGCGGTCAAAACAAACGGAAGCGCCGCTCCAAGAGCAATCACGGCAAGCACAGCCCACGACCACGGATGGCCGAAGTTCAGCGTGTATCCAATACCAAAACGCTTCGGCACCAGAAGCGCCGGATCGTCGCGATTGGAATAAAACAAGCCATTCCACGCCTCATCCGGCGGCCTTTGCCCCTTCGGAGCCAGGAGCAGAACAAGCGAGATCACCACGAGGGACAGAACTATGCCAAGAATGATCCAGACCGGAACGACGGCTAATCGGTGCGGCATAATCGCTCTCTAATCGCACCCATTGTAGCCCGCAGATAGGATCGCCCCTCAGGAAACCGTCCCCACCTGCACCGGCAAAGGAGCCCCTTCAAGCGCAACGAACCTCGCCGGCTGGCAGCAAGCGCGGCTCAACCGGGCCTCATCGCCCTGCATCACAGCCTCTTGCTCCAGCGAGGCCAGTACTGCGTCGAGAATCGACGCCGCAGCCACATCCCCCGGCCGCACCATCCTGTAGTGCATCCACTTCCCATCTCGTCGTGCATTCACAATCCCAGCTCTCCGCAGGTAAGCGAGATGCCGCGAGATCTTCGGTTGACTCTGCTCCAATATCTCGACGAAGTAGCACACGCACACCTCGCGCCCCCGCATCAGGTTCAACAACCTGAGGCGTGTCGGGTCGGCAAGTGCTGCAAACAGGCGAACCAGGTCAAAAGGTTTAGCACGGCGGCTCATGCCGAAATTATATACGCCTTGACAGATATATCACGTCGGAATACATTTGCCTTAACGTATACGAGGACGCGAAACCATGGACACCCAATCCGCCATTCGCGAAAAATACGGCTCCATCGCCCAAAGCGTCACCACCACAGGATCGCAGGCCTGCTGCGACCCCGCGCTCCGCTGCTGCGACCCCATCACCAAAGACCTGTACAGCAGCTCAGAGCAGGGCACCCTCCCCGAAAAGGCCGTTCTCGCCTCCCTCGGCTGCGGCAACCCAACTGCCCTCATCGACCTCAAGCCCGGCGAGACCGTGCTCGATCTCGGCTCCGGAGGCGGAATCGACGTCCTTCTCTCCGCCAAACGCGTAGGCCCCACCGGCAAGGCCTACGGCCTCGACATGACCGACGAGATGCTCACCCTCGCCCGCGAAAACCAGCGGCAGGCAGGCGTCGCCAACGTCGAATTTCTCAAAGGAGAGATCGAGAACATTCCCCTCCCCGACAACTCCGTCGACGTCATCATCTCCAACTGCGTCATCAACCTCTCCACCAACAAAGACCGCGTCCTTCGCGAGGCCTTCCGCGTCCTGCGTCCCGGCGGACGCTTCGCCGTCTCCGACGTCGTCGTTCGCGGCGAAGTCCCCGAGTCCGTCCGCAAAAGCATGCTCCTCTGGGTAGGCTGCATCGCCGGTGCGCTCGAAGAGCAGGAGTACCGCGCCAAACTTCAGTCCGCCTGCTTCGAAAACATCGACCTCGAGATCACCCGCACCTACAACATCGAGGACGCCCGCCACTTCCTCACCGAAGCCGGAATCAACGTAGACGAGATCGCCCCACAGGTCGAAGGCAAATTCGTCAGCGCATTCGTCCGCGCCACCAAGCCTCAACAATCCTGCTGCGGCACAATTAACGGCCCAGCCTGCTGCGCCAGCACTCCACCGTCCCTCCCATAAACCCGCGCCCTTAGCGCATAACTTCGCGTACTTTGCGTTCGTCTTATGCCAATACCCACGCCGCAACACTACAACATCCTCTTCCTCTGCACCGGCAACTCGGCGCGCTCCATCATGTCCGAAGGCATCCTCAACCATCGCGCCAAAGGAGCTTTCACCGCCTACAGCGCAGGCAGCCATCCCTCAGGAACCGTGCGCCCCGAAGCCCTCCACCAGCTCGAACTCGCGGGAATCCCTACCACCGGCTTTCGCAGCAAATCATGGGATGAGTTCGCCGCACCCGGCGCGCCGCAGATCAACTTCGTCTTCACCGTCTGCGACAACGCCGCCCACGAGGTCTGCCCCATCTGGCCCGGACACCCCATGACCGCTCACTGGGGAGTCGCCGATCCCGCCGCCGTCAAAGGCACCCCCGAAGAGATCGAGCGCGCCTTTCACGACGCCTTCACCCACCTCGACCGCCGCATCAGTCTCTTCCTCTCTCTTCCCCTATCGACCCTCGAAGACATGGCGATCCAGAGAGAGATCGACCAAATCGGCCGCCAATGAAGCCTGACTTACTGCGGCGCGTCGCTGCCGAATTTATCGGAACACTCTTTCTCCTCGCCGCCGTCGTCGGCTCCGGCATCATGGGTGACCGCCTCGCCGCAGGCAACGTAGCCATCGCACTTCTGGCAAACTCGATCGCAACCGGCACGGCCCTGGTCGCCATCATCCTCACCTTCGGCCCCATCTCCGGCGCACATCTCAATCCAGCAGTAACGCTGGCGGATGCCTGGCAGGGCGGCATCGCATGGCGCGAAGCTCCCGCCTACCTCCTCGCCCAGCTCACAGGAGCCGTCGCCGGAGTCGCCATCGCACACCTGATGTTCGGCCTCCCGCTCTTCGCCGCCTCCACCCACGCAAGAAGTGGCCCCGCGCAACTCATCAGCGAGTTCATCGCCACCTTCGGCCTGCTCGCCGTCATCTGGGGATGCGCCCGCCAACGCCCCTCCGCCATCCCGTTCGCAGTAGGAGCCTACATCACCGCAGCCTACTGGTTCACATCCTCGACATCCTTCGCCAACCCCGCCGTCACCCTCGCCCGCGCCCTCACCAACACCCTCGCCGGAATACGCCCCGTCGACGTCGCACCCTTCATCGCAGCCCAACTCACAGGCGCCCTCGCCGCAACTCTCCTCTTACGATGGCTGGCCCGCTGAAATCCTGAGCCATCTGGATGTACGAGAGTCCGACGCGAACCTCAACCCCTCAAGCCTTCACCCCCACAACCATCGAGTCCGGCCCCATGAGGTGCTCCACGTACGCCTCGCTGAACCCGGCCTCCTTCATCCATCCAATGCACTCCGCGCCCGTGTAATCGAACCCTCCCGCAGTTTCGATCAGCATGTTCAGGCTCATCATCAGCCCAAACGCATTCTTCCTCCGGTCGTCGTCGATGATCGCGTCATACACCACCAGCGAGCCTCCCGGATTCAGCGCATCGAACGCCTTCTTCACCAGCATCTTCTTCTGCCCAAGATCCCAGTCGTGCAGAATGTGACCCATCGTGATCACATCCACCTGCGGCATCGCATCCGTAAAGAACGACCCCGGCTGAAACCGCACCCGGTCGCTCACCCCATTCTCCTCGACGTACTCCTCAAAGATCGGCCCGCACTCGGCAAGATCGAACCCGATGCCCTTCAGGTGCGGATTCTTCAGCACAATCTGCGTCGCCAGATCTCCCTGCGCCGCGCCCATGTCAGCAAACGTCTTGTACTTCGCCCACGGAACCTTCGCGGCGATCGCCATATTCGCTCCACGGCTTATCCCCGTCATCGCCCTCAAGAATCCCCTCAGCCTCGCCGGATCGGCATACAGTGCCTCGAACGGCGAAGCATTCGCTCCATTCTTCGACTCATTCTGCTGCTGCCCCGTCCTCAACGCCTCCGTCAGATGGCTCCAGAACCCGTACAGCCGCACGTTCGCCATCTCCAGAACCCCGCCAATGTAGCTCGGCTTCCTCCGGTCCAGGAACAGGTCCGTCTCCGGAGTGTTCGAGTACGTCTCGCCCACGCGCTCCAGAAATCCCAGCGCCACCAGCGCATCCAGAAAATCCCGCGCCGACCGTGGATGCAGCCCCAGCCGCCTCGCCAGCCTCTCAAACTTCTCCGGCCCCTCGGCCAGCTCCGTAAACACGCCCATCTCCACCGCGCTCAGCAAAGTCTTCGACTCCCAGAACGCGAGACCTGTCTGCATGATGTGATCCGGTGTCGGACCCACGCTTCCCTCCTCGTATTTTTCGGGAGGATGGCCTTCTCCCGTTCAGAGCACAAAACCACCCGACCGCAACTCGTGTAGTTCCAGTCAAATAGCGTTGTCAAGCCGTTGAGGCTTCCACCAAAATGCACTCCTGCCCATAAATCGATAAAAATAGACAAGTTATCCGCCAAAAATAAGCCTCGTACATATGGCAGAACCAGGGTGCCCCATTCGTGCCGCAGTTTTATCGCGGCATGAGTGGGAATGAATCCCGCATCCCAGCCCGAAAGTGCATATGCTTTTACATCCTTTCTGGCATGATGGTTGGGCATCTACTCTACCGTAAAACTATGACGAAAAAGAAGCCCAACCTTGCTCTCGCCGCGACTGCGCTTCAGGAGCATTTCCCCGGCCTGCCGTTGGAATCACTCGTCTCGTCCAATCGGACATTCCCGATAACGTCGCGCGTCGATCTGCAGCGCGCTCTTGATCAAGTCTTTCAAGACTCCCAAACAAAGCTCCACGGCCTGCACGCTCGGTATGCGCATGAAACAATCACCGTCGCTCATCTGCTCATCACCGATCAATTTCCTGTCGTCCTCAGCCCCATCCAGCAAGATGACGTCGATTGTGGCGATGCAGTCCCGACTCGCTGCCTGCAACGTGCGCTCTGGCTTGCAGAGTCCGATGGAATCCGCTTCGCCTGCCTCCTCGGCCCTGCCGTCCAGTTCGGACGCGGAACTGGAATTCATTTCGAGATCACTGTGCCTGCGGGAGAGGAAGCTGCTCAATTCGTCAACAATCTCTTCGCTCACATTCAGAAAAAGGTTCACGAAACAGCCTCCTATCGCGGCAAAGTAATCTCGCTTGAATTCATGCCGGACTTCTCAGGAACTGCAGGCAACATTCGCGTCCATAAACTCCCACGTATTTCTCGCGAGAATGTGATCCTTCCGACCAGGACACTCGAACTGCTGGAGCGAAATGTCACTGGCTTCGCTCAACAGCGAACCGAACTTCAGCGGCTCGGCCTGCCCGTCAAGAAGGGACTGCTCTTCTACGGCCCTCCGGGAACCGGCAAAACCTACACCATCCAATATCTGGCGACGCAACTTCCGGACCATACCACGCTCCTCATTACTGCAGAGCACGTTGCGCTTCTGGATCAATATTTCCAACTCGCAAGGCATCTTCAGCCAGCGGTAATCGTCCTCGAAGACGTCGATCTCATCGGTCGGGCCCGTGAGACGATGGACGGAGCATGCGAGGAGTCCATGCTCAACAAACTGCTCAACGAGATGGACGGTCTTCGCGAAGACGCCGAGATCTTCTTCGTTCTCACAACCAACAGGCCCGAACAACTGGAAGCCGCCCTCGCCTCCCGCCCTGGCCGCATCGACCAGGCCATCGAATTTCCTCTTCCCGATGAGGTTGGCCGCCGTCAGCTAATCCGGCTCTACTCCCGCGGCCTTGTCATCGCGGATGAACTCGCACAGACGGTCGTAAAGAAGACGAGCGGAGTAAGCGCCGCCTTCATCAAGGAGCTCATGAGACGCTCCGCGCAGTTCTACCTCCAGGCAAAGCGCACCGGAGACCTCACCCAGCAGGACGTAGACGATGCCCTCGACGAGATGCTCTTTGCCGGAGGCTCTCTGAACCGAAAACTCCTCGGAGCGTTCGGGAGTGAGCTTTCTCATTGAAATAAAATGATTTAACAATTTGTTTGCCGAAAATGCCAACAAAATCGCATGTCAACCCCCAGGATCGGCTAAACCAATAAAATCCAACAACTTCCGAGTGGCATAGTAGGTCCCCCAATTCCGCTAAAATAGAACCAGAGAGAAAAGAATGAGCCCCGGACACAACCGGGGCTCTTTCATTTAACCCACAACCCATTTATTTCCAATATTTTGACACCTAACCCCTTTAGATGGAATATTTTGCATAGTTGGTCCAAAGCTAAATCACTATTTATGAATACTTTACACAAAAACAGGGGGGAGGGAGGGGATGCCATTCAGAGACAAAAAGACGCACCCGGCATCCCAGGCCAAAGGCCTGCGAACCAGGTGCGTCTTGTCTCGAAAAACCGAGAAAACTACTCAGTCGCAACGGCGGTGGTGATGGCCTCAGCCTCAGGCTGATCGCCCTTCACCACAACCTTCACGTGGCTGGTCACCTCGCGGTGCAGCTTCACCGGAACGTAGTACTCGCCGATCGTCTTCAGCGGATCGTCGAGCGCGATCTTGCGGCGATCGATCGTGTAGCCCTTCGCCTCAAGCTCATGCGCGATGTCGCCCGAGGTCACCGAGCCGAACAGGTGGTCATGCTCGCCCACCTTGCGCTCGAACACCAGTTCGACCTCGTTGAGCTGCTGCGCCAGCGCCTCGGCGTCGACCTTCTCCTTGGCGGACTTGCGCACAGCCGAAGCCTTCATCTGCTCGATGACAGCCTTGTTCGCTTCCGTTGCTTCAATCGCAAGCTTCTCCGGCAGCAGGTAGTTGCGCCCGTAGCCGTCGGCGACCTTCACCACATCGCCGCGATGCCCGAGCTTCAGTACGTCTTCCTTAAGAATTACTTCCATTGCAATCTCTCCGGTTCTGTCTGGCGTCGCTCTCCCGAGCCGCCGTCCTTGAAGTTAGAAGCGCGCGGCAAAGGCAAGCAGCGCGATGTTGCGCGACTGCTTGATCGCCTGGCTCAGGCGGCGCTGGTGGCGCGTGCAAACGCCCGTCAGGCGGCGCGGAACGATCTTGCCACGCTCGGCAACAAACTGCTGCAGCAGGCGAACGTCGCGGTACGAGATCGCTTCGATCTTCTCCGTGCAGAACTTGCAGACCTTCTTGCGGCGGAAGAACTTCCGTCCGCCAGGTCCGCCGGGACCACCAGGGCCGCCCCCCGGACGCGGCCCGCGAGGTCCGCCAGGGCCGGAAGGACGCGGCGTCGGAGCGCTCTGCTCAGTGGAATGCGTGCTGTTGATTTCGTCAGCCATCTTCAATTTCCTCTCAGTCTTCGTTGTGCCTGCCTGCGCTCCAGACACGCTCTGGTGTCTCTGGATAACTCGATCTCCTCAACGAGGGTTCGAGCAGAAGCGCCGGTCGGCGGATGATGATGCCTCATGCGCTGCCGAATCCATCCGGCAACGCCAATCCCAAAGTCCCTTTAGACGGCGTGAGCCTCGGCAGCAGCAGGAGTCACAGCCGCGTGCTCCGCGGCGCTCTCGACCACAGCAGGAGCCGCAGGCTGCGCGCTGCGCTTCACCTTCGTGTCGCGAATCGCCTTGACCTTCGCCAGGCGCTTCTCTTCCTCGTCGATACGGACCGTGATGAACTTGATCACCTGCTCGGACACGCGCAGACGTCGCTCGATCTCAGCGATCAGCGAGCCGGCAGCAACGACGGTCATCAGGACGTAGAAACCGTCATTGAACTTGCGGACCGTGTAAGCCAGCCGGCGGCGGCCCATCTTCTCCGTGCTCTTCAGCTCGCCGCCACCATCGGTGACGTTCTTCTCAAAGCCTTCGATCAGCTTGTCCAGGTCTGCCTCTTCAACGTCCGGACGAACGATGAACATAACTTCGTAAGTGCGACTCATGCGTTTCACTTCTTTCTGCGAAGTTCTGCTTCGCACCGCGCCGGCGTCTGTTCTGCCAACCCGGTATGGAATCTACTGCGTTGTACTGCTTTGCAATTCTCTAGAACTACTTCTCTGCTTACTGCTTTTCCTTCGACTCCTCCGAGCCAGGCTCATCGGGTCTCCGGTTGAACTCACTCATCGCGGCGCTGACGCCCTTCGTCAACACCATCTCCACCGCGCTCTTCACGCGATCGAGCACCTCATCCAGCACCGCAAGCTCCTGCTTGCGCATCGGCGAGAGCAGATAATCGCTGCCTCCCGCCCTAACCTGTTGCCCGCCCTCTCTGCCATCGGCCAGCGCGGGCTTGCCGACGCCAATCCGAATCCGCAGCCACTCTTCGGTTCCAAGCGCTCCCGAAACCGACTTCACTCCGTTGTGCCCGTTCGCCCGTCCATTCTGACGAATCCGAATCGTGCCCAGCGGCAATGCCAACTCGTCGTAGAGGACAATCACATCCTCCGAGACGTTCTCAATCTCCAACTCACGAACCAGCGCGGCCACTGAAAGCCCGCTCAGATTCATGAAGGTCTCCGGCTTGGCCAGCAGAACATCCTGCCCTCCCAGCTTCACCTTCGCCGTCAGCGCTCGTCCCCGGCGGTTTGCCATCACCACGCCGCAATCCTCCGCGATGCGATCAACCGCCAGAAAACCCGCGTTGTGAGGTGTGAACTGATATTCGATCCCAGGATTTCCCAGCCCGACAATCAGCTTCACGCGAACGCTTCCCTTCCAAACAGCACGCGAGCGGCCCCGAATCTCAGGGCCGCCCTCGCATTACTTCTTCGCAGCCGGAGCAGCAGCTTCAGCCGTCTCAGTCTTGCCCTTCTTCGCGACCTCAGGCTCAGTCGGAGCAGCTTCCACAACCTCAGCCGGAGCCTCTTCCTTGACGATCCCGACGTGCGCAACTGTCGCATTCTCATCCGCAAGGAACTTGATGCTGCCTGAGTGAGGAAGATCCGAAACGTGGATCAGACCATGCAGAGGCATGTTCGTCACATCGACATCGAGGTGGCTCGGAATGTCTGCCGGCAAGCACTCAATCTCGACCTCACGCATAACGTGCTCGAGGATTCCGCCATGGTTCTTCACGCCATCAGGAATTCCAACCAGCTGGATCGGCACGGAGACGCGCATTGCCTTGTCCATCGCGATCCGCTTCAGATCGATGTGCAGCAGCTTGCCCTTGATCGGCTCATGCTGCCAGTCCACAATCATCGCCTTCGTTCCCGCGCCGCCCTCGATCGTCAGATCGAAGATCGTGTTGTGGCCCGACTCCGAGTGCAGAATCTTCGTGATGACCTTGGGGTCGACTGTGACCGCCACAGGCTCCTGCCCCGCGCCATAGACGACCGCGGGAATCTTGCCCGCGACGCGAACGCGGCGAGCCGCATTCTTGTTGAACTTACCCTCGCGAGGAGTCGCGACCACTGCCTCTACTGCCGTTGATGCTGCCATTGTCCTTCATCCTTTCGGGCACAAGGTTGAGCCTTGCTCCCTTTACTGATTCCCGGTCCCGCTGCTAACTGAACAGCGTGCTAACACTGGTCTCCATGTGAATGCTCTCGATCGCCCTGCCCAGAAGCCCGGCAATGGAAAGCACCTTAATCTTTCCCACCTTCGCTGCATCTTCCTGCAGCGGGATGGTGTTCGTCACGACCACCTGCTCCAGCCGTGAGTTCATAATCCGCTCCACCGCCGGGCCCGAGAGCACAGGATGCGTTGCGCACGCATAAACCTTTGCCGCGCCCTGTTCCAGCAGCGCATCCGCCGTCTTCACCAGCGTTCCGGCGGTGTCGATAATGTCGTCGAGGATCAGACACGTCCGGCCCTCTACATCGCCGATGACGTTCATCACCTCGGTCACATTAATGTCGGTCCGTCGCTTATCCACGATGGCCAACGGTACTTCCAGCTTCTTGGCGAAGAATCTCGCCCGCTCCACGCCTCCCGCATCCGGCGAGACCACCGTCAGGTTCGGAAGGTTCATCTCCCGGAAGTAGCTCACCAGCACCGGGCTGGCGAACAGATGATCCACCGGAATATCGAAGAACCCCTGGATCTGTGCTGCGTGCAGATCCACCAGCAGAGCCCGGTTCGCACCGGCCCTCTCCAGAAGGTCTGCCACCAGCTTCGACGTGATCGCCACCCTCGGTCGGTCCTTGCGGTCCTGCCTCGCGTAGCCGTAATACGGAATCACAACCGTGATGCGCCCGGCGGATGCGCGCTTCAGCGCGTCGATCATGATCAGCAGCTCCATGAGGTGCTGATCCACCGGCCAACACGTAGGCTGCACGACAAAAACGTCCACTCCGCGGACGTTCTCCAGCAGCTGAAAGTGAACCTCGCCGTCGGAGAATCTCTGCAACCGGGTCTCGCCCAGCGGCACACCGACGAACTTGCAGATCTCCTCAGCCAGAGGCTGATTCGAAGATCCGCAGAAGATCTTGAAGCGCTTTGGCTCGGGAATCCGTCCCGCGCGCTTCGGGCTTGTTTTGGCCTGTCCGCCGGGCTGACCCTGCGCGGAGCTGGCTGGCACAGGCTGGGAGATCGTCTCCGTCTCCTCAACCTGCACTATAGGGGAAAGAACTGCAGTCGTGTTTTGTTCGCTCACGTTGAAACCCTCCAGGTTGGTTGACCTTGGTTAGTTCCTGCTGCTTCGTCTACCAGGGCCTTGTTGCGGCCCCGTACTTCCAAAAATCCTTGTTGCGAATCCTCGAAAAACCTAAGACTTCTCTTCCTTCAAACCTCGACTCTGTGCTCCCGGCCGTTTCTTCTTTTTATTGTCTGCGGCCGGCAGAACTTGCGTCGTTCAACTCTTTCGCGGCAAGTTGTTGCCGCCTGAGAACCCTAAACCTTGCTCCTCGCATTCGACGAACGACTTTTTTGGTTGGGCGACTAGGATTCGAACCTAGACAAAGTGCGTCAAAGGCACTTGACCTACCGTTAGTCGATCGCCCAGCAAACGGCCGTGGTTCGTTTCACCCGGCCGGGTCACCCTGCGAACATTCTCGTCCAGTAATCCCGGCGAGGCAAGGTCTTCGTAATCAGAGCCTTGGTCCCTGCCTCCTGGACGCGCCGTTGAGCCGCTCGTGCATCCGCCTCGGACCGGTAAAGTCCAAACAGAGCCGAACCCGAACCCGAGAGCGCAGCATAAAGCGCAGACTCCGAGCCGGTACCCATCAATTGACGCTTGATTTCACGCAAGGAGGGATAAGCAGGAAAGACGACCCGTTCAAAGTCGTTTTCAACCCCGGTGCGGACAAGCGAGAGAAGGGTATTCTCCGCCAGATCATCCACTTGGCCGCTCTGAGACTTGTCAGAACCTCCCTGCTTGTTTCCAGGGTTCGAGCCACGGATAATACCGGAAGTGCCTAGCTCCGCATACAGAGATGCGTAAGCGAGACTCAACTCATCTAGTCTATCGGGCTTATCCCCACGAGTCAACCCAGCCTGTCCAGCGACCGATCCTCGCTTTGTTAAGGGCACGGCTTCAGCCGTGCCACTACCATCCCCATCAAACGAAGGGGCTTTAGCCCCTGAGGTACCAGCCACCAGCGCATCCCAGTCCCGAAAAGCCTGCGGAGTCGAAACCCCAACCTCCGGAACCGCTACCACGCAGAAAACACTGGGCATATCCGGCAGAGGAACCACCATCTCCCCGCGCCCAAGCCCCAGCACCGACCCTCCAAGCAAGAAAAGCGGCACATCCGACCCCACCTCACCCGCCAGCCGCAGTCGCTCGGCTCCGGCCAAGCCTCCTGAATCCGGCCCCACCCCCAACTCCCGCTCCAGCCCGATCAGTGCCGCCGCCGCATTCGCGCTCCCGGCCCCCATCCCACCCTGCACCGGAAGCCGCTTCTCTATATAGATAGAGACCTCAGCCGCCAATCCCAGCCGCTCCAGCCCCCGCTCGACCATCTTCCACGCGGTATTCCGCCCATCCACAGGAACCCGCGCATCATTCGTAGTCAGCGAAATCTTTGTAGCCCCCGCCCGCCGAGCCTCGACCGTCACCACATCATGCAGCTCCAGCGTCTGGTAGACGGTCGTCAGCCCATGAAACCCATCCGGCCGCACCGGCCCAATCGCCAACCCCAGGTTGACCTTCGAATACGAACGAACATGCGTAGACATAGACACCTATTTTAGGTGTCAAACAGGTCTTGGAACGAAGCTTTACCGGTTCGATCTGAGTTATCCCCTGTCCCGCCCTCACCACATTCGCCGACCAGCACATGGTAGTAAACCGTAAGACGTGCACTGTACCCTTGTCACCGTACTGAGCGTGCTCTGTTACGCGGGAGTCGAACCCGTAGGCCTCGGCTCTTCGAAGCCACCATGAGTGCCAGCTTTACCCCTGGCAGGGCTTGTGCTCACTTCGACGAACGAAGTTACCAACTGCCTCAGATCAAATCCGTCTTCCAGTTCAACTCCTGCAATCGCGTATCAACATCGCGAAATTGCTTTGCGAGTTGATCCACCTGCTTTTGCAATTGACCAATCGGTACGGTTGCAACAAACTTCACCTCCGACTTCGAATACCGATCCTGGCGTGTGCTAGCTGCATCGGCAATTCCAGTAAGCAAATCCCTCTTTTTACCGAGAACATCCCTGGTCGCAATCGCATCCGAAATCGTCTGCGTGTCATTGAAGGCCGTCCTCGCGTTCGTTCGATTGATCGCACTCACTAACTCCAGCAGGCGGCCAAACACACGCTCGATTTCCACCAACAGCTCCGCTGTATCTTCCGCCGGAGCTTCACCCTCTTGAACTCGTGCCGACCTGATGAGACGCTTCTTCAACTCTTCCAACCGAATCTGGCAGTCGCTGCGTTCTGCAAGCGCTTCAGCTAATTTCAATTTCGACCTCCTGAGACTCGGCCAGTCTAATGTATAAACGCATTCAGCCTGAATATTTCAGAATATCTGGAAGTTCACCACAACATACATCTCAACCGTGACCGGCTTCCCATTCTCCATCGCCGGCTTGAACCGATACTGCTTCACCGCCTCAATCGCCCTCTCATCCAGTCCCAATCCCATCCCGTGAACCACACGCACGTGCGTCGGCTTCCCATGCTCATCCACCCATAAGTAGACCGACACATCTCCCGACACTTTCGCCTTCCGCGCCTCCTCCGAGAACTCCGGCTCAACCAAGTACAGCACCTCAGGCGCAGTGACCGATCCGCCCACATGCCGTAGCCCGCCCCCTGTATTTCCGCCTGTGCCCGGCCCAATCCCCGGACCATCCCCCGGCCCAATCCCCGTACCCCGTCCATCGCCCATCGACGCACCCACGATCGGCGAGTTCGGCAATCCCAGGTTCGGCAGCATATTGTCCGCGAGCTTCAGGTCCTTCTGCACCACAACACTCGGTTCTATTGCTATCTTTGGCGCAATCTTCGGCGGCTGCATCGGCGGAACAATTTGCTCCTGCTCTAGCTTCGGGAGACGCCCCTTGCTCACCGGAGTTTCCCCATGCTGCCCCCCTCCCCCTCCCATCTGCTGTGCAGCCTTCGCGACAATACGCAACACTGGAGCATCCATCAGCGGAGTCACGCTCCGTACCGGATCCGTTTCACGAATCTGCGCTCGCACTACGAACCCTATAAGAAGAATCGCCATCGCATGTGCGCCTAACGCGTAAGCTGTCGACGAGTAGTTCCGCTCAACAGCCATCCGGTTAATCACTGGCACCTCCCGCGACTCCAGCACCAGTGGCGGCAATCTGTCAGGAGCGATCAACTCGCGCAGCCCACGCCAAAGCGAAGCGACGACGTTCTCCTCCTTAATTCCTCCTGCCAATAGCAACGAGTCAGCCAGAGCATCCTGACCTACTTCTAAAGCGCTCCACCGTCGCGTCAACCTCTGCTCCAGACCTTCCATCGGATCAGGATTCGCAACCTCGCACAGCACCGTATTTAGCAGCTCATCGAATTCGATCTGATCATTCATCGTTGCAACTCCCTCATGGCCTCAAACCTCTTCCGTAGCTCCGCCTTCGCTCGCATCACCCTCGTCCGCACCGTCCCCTCAGGAATCCCCATCACCACAGCCACCTCAACCGAGGTCATCTCTTCAATCGCGCTCAGCACCAGCGGCCTTCGCAAATCCTCCGGCAGCCGATCGATCATCTGCCGCAACAACTCCCGCTCATCGCCGCTCGCAGCTAACTCTTCAGGGCTCTCATCCAGCGAAGCAATCTCCACCTCCGCGACATCGCGATCACCTTCACCACACCGCGGCAACTTATCCAGCGCTACCCGCCAAACCGTCCGCGCCAGAAACGCCCTCTCGTCCTCCATCCGCCGCCATCCACCACCGCGATGCAGCTTCAGAAAGGCCTCCTGCACCGCATCTTCGGCGTCATGCGAATTGCGCAACAGGCTATACGCCACCCGAAACATCCGTCGCGCATTCCGCCCCACCAGCGCGGCAAACTCCTCCACAGCGGCCATCTCTTCATCCTTCACAGCCAGCCGCTCCCTCTGCGCATGCCGCGTCCACTCTGCCGCTATATCCATTCCGCCTCGTCCCACTCACCCTCTAAGACCTTTCCCGCTGCGAAACTGTTCACTTTTTTTCATCTCAGCGCCACCGAACGGCGACCTATGTGGAAAATCCGCTGTCAAGCCCCCAGAAACCCCAGGTCTCCGTAGATTTCTCCATAACCCGCAGAATCCAAATGACTTCCTCAAGAAAAATAAACCCGTCGAATGTGGCAGTTAGTTTCGTCTGACTCGGTACAATTAAAGAAGCAGCAAAAGAAGCCCCGAGACAACCCTTCGGGGCTTCCTCTTTTAAATCAATACTTTGGCTGAAGTACACATGCCTCATCTAATGGAATCAATACTTTAGCAGCCATATTTTAGTGAAGTCCAGATCTAAGTTATGTAAATTGAATACTTTGCGCAAAAACAGGTAGGAGGGGAGGAGGTACACCACGACAGCACAGGCACGGAAAAATCGAATCCAAGCTATGCTGGCCTCAGCACCCCGCTCAATCCAGGCCCGGAGTAATTCTTGCGTCCAGCGACCCTTCGCACCTCTGTCTCCCTCCTCACCTTCACCACCCTCCTCGCCTCCGCGCAGGCCCAGCAGCCCAACGTCGAACCCACCCGCGCCCCGCACGCGATGGTCGTCTCCATCCACCACTCCGCCTCGGACGCCGGAGTCGAGATTCTCAAGCAGGGCGGCAACGCCGTCGACGCAGCCGTCGCCGTACACTTCGCCCTCGCCGTCGTCTATCCCTTCGCCGGCAATCTTGGCGGAGGCGGCTTCATGCTCATCCGCGAAAAGCACGGCCCCCATGGATTCAAGACGCACTTCCTCGACTACCGCGAGAAGGCCCCCGCCGCCGCCACCCGCGACATGTACCTCGACGCCGAGGGCAACGTCGTCTCCGGCATGTCGCTCGTCGGCTACAAGGCCAGCGGAGTCCCCGGCTCGGTCGCCGGCCTCGCCTACGCGCAGAAGCACTTCGGCAAGCTCACCCTCGCCCAGGACATGGCGCCCGCCATCCGCCTCGCCACCGAAGGCTTCGTCCTCTCTGCAGCCGAGGCCCGCAACCTGCAGAGCAAGAACATGACGCTCTTCCCCACCTCCGCCAAAATCTTCCAGCGGGACGGCGACTTCTACCGGGAGGGCGACACCTTCAAGCAGCCCGAGCTCGCCGCCACCCTCACCCGCATCTCCAAAGACCCCGGCGAGTTCTACCACGGCGCCATGGCCCATCAGATCGCCGACTTCGAGAAGGCCGGCGGAGGCCTCATCACCGCCGAAGACCTCGCCGCCTACCAGGTCAAGGAGCGCAAGCCCATCCGCGGCAAGTACCACGGCTACGACCTCATCACCGCGCCGCCGCCCTCCTCCGGCGGAATCATCCTCGTCGAGATCCTCAACATCCTCTCCGGCTACGACCTCAAGAAGCTTGGCCCCGGAGGCTCAGAATCAACAGACCGCAGCGCCGCGCAGGTCCACATCATCACCGAAGCCTTCCGCCGAGCCTACATGGACCGCGGCGACTACCTCGGCGACCCCGACTTCAATACTCTCCCCCTGAAGCAGATGGCGAACATGAAGTACGCCGCCGCCTGGCGAAGCTCCATCGACCCCACCAAGCCCACGCCCTCGGCCTCGCTCGTCCGCCCCGCCGGCTTCATGCCTCCGCCGCCTCAAGCCACGGTAGTAAAAGAGTCCACCGAGACCACACACTTCTCCATCGTGGATAAAGATGGCAACGCCGTCTCCAGCACCACTACCCTCAACGGCGGCTTCGGCTCCGGAGTCACCATCGAAGGCCTCGGCTTCCTCATGAACAACGAGATGGACGACTTCACCTCGAAGGTCGGCGAGCCCAACGTCTACGGCCTCATCCAGAGCTCTGCCAACTCCATCGCTCCCGGCAAGCGCCCGCTCTCCGCCATGACCCCCACCATCATCACCACGCACGGAAACTGGCTCAAGCACGGCAAGCTCGCCTACGTCATGGGAACTCCCGGCGGCTCGACGATCATCACTACGGTTGCCAACGACATCATCAGCACCATCGACAACGGCCTCAACATCCAGCAGGCCGCCGACGCCCCGCGCTTCCACCACCAGTACCTTCCCGACCGCCTCGACCTCGAGAAGAAGTTCCCCGTCCCACCCGCCGAAGCGCTCGCCGCCATGGGCTACACCATCAACCGCCTCGCCGTAGCCGACGAGAAGAACCCCGGAGTCTGGGGAGACAGCGAACTCATCGCCGTAGACCCCAAGACCCACGAACTCCTCGGAGGCCACGACTCCCGCCGCAGCTACGGCAAAGCCGCAGGCTACTAGCCCGGGCCACGAGACTCAAACCAGCCAAGCGCCGGGTGCCCATCTTCGGCGCGGCCTCATCGCGCCTAAGGTGGGTTCGCAGGATGCACAGGTACGCGAGCGTGCCTTCTCCATCTCATCGACCGCAGGGATGCGCCTCTTCCGAACTTTCTGTACTATCACCTGAACAACGAGCACTGCACCCGGCCATCCCCAGGAGGTCCACCGTCATGCAGAGCACGACCCGCCGCCGCTTCCTCCTCACCACCAGCGCCGCCCTCGCCACAACCACACTTCGCAACACTCCCGCCTTCGCCGCACCGCGCGCCACACCCGCTCCATCACCCGACGAAGTCCTTCGCCTCCTCCAGGAAGGCAACGGCCGCTTCGTCGCCGGAGCCATCACCCACCCCGGCCGCACCCCCGCTGACTTCAAGCCTCTCGCCGCCGGCCAGGCCCCCATCGCCACCATCATCGGCTGCGCCGACTCCCGCGTCCCTCCCGAGATCCTCTTCGACCTCGGCGTCGGCGATCTCTTCGTCGTCCGCGTCGCCGGAAACTACGTCTCGGGCGCCGGAGCCTCCGTCAAAGGCTCCGTCGAATACGCCGTCGCCGAACTCGGCGTCTCCCTCATCCTCGTCCTCGGCCACTCCCAGTGCGGAGCCGTCAAAGCCGCCATCCAGCACCTCCACGATAAGGACGCGCTCCCCGGAGCCATCAACGACCTCGTCAACACCATCAAGCCCGCCGTCCTCGAGAGCGAACACCTCCCCGGCGACCCGCTCGACAACGCCATCCGCGCCAACGTCCGCCGAGGCGTCGAGCGCCTCAACACCCTCCAGCCCGTCATCGCCCCCGCCATCAAATCCGGAAAACTCAAAGTAGCCGGAGCCGTCTACGACCTCTCCACGGGCAAGGTGGAAGTGCTCTAACCAAGACTGCCGCCGCAATAACCATCAACACCGCGACCCTCTCGCGCTAAGCTGGTTGCGCGTGAACGCCACCCCAAACAGCACGGCAGGGCCGCCGCCGAACCACCGCCCCGACGGCGACACGCTATGGCAACGCAACAACTGACCCCGCGCTCTCAACAACCTCCGCGAACCTATATCCTTCTAAGCAACTCAGCAAATGGAGAACCTCGCCTCTTGAATCGCCTCATCCTCTCCGGCATCCTCATGGCAGTCCTCTCGCCTGCGACCCTTCCCGCCCAAACCACCTTCACCAACACCCTCCTCCCCCAGCCCGCGCACCTCACCGCCAGCTCCGGACGCCTTCCTTGGACCACCTCCATCACCATCGCCATCCCGCATCACCGCAGCGCCCGCCTCGAAGCCGCGCTCGACCGCACCCTCGACCAGATCCAGGAGCAGACCGGCATCGCCAAGCCCACCATCACCACCGGTGAAGCCACCCTCACCCTCGACGTCGACGGCCCCGGCCAACCCGTCCAGTCCCTCGACGAGGACGAGTCCTACACCCTCACCGTCACTCCCACCTCCGCCACCCTCCACGCTGTCACCACCATCGGAGCCATCCGCGCTCTAACCACTCTCCAGCAATTAATCCAATCCGACGGCCACACGCAGTTCCTCCCCGCCGTCCAGATCGAAGACTCCCCGCGCTTCCGCTGGCGAGGCCTCATGATCGACGTCGGCCGCCACTTCGAACCCGTCGACGTCATCAAGCGCAATCTCGACGCCATGGCCGCTGTCAAGCTCAACGTTTTCCACTGGCACCTTACCGAGGATCAAGGCTTCCGCATCCAGAGCAAGCTCTACCCGATGCTCACTGGCCGCGGTTCCGACAAACTCTTCTACACCCAGGCACAGGCCCGCGAAATCATTGCCTACGCCCGCGCCCGCGGAATCCGCGTCGTCCCCGAGTTCGACATCCCCGGCCACACCCGCTCCTGGTTCGTCGGCTACCCCGAGCTCGCCTCTGCGCACGGCCCTTACACGATCCGCCGCGAGTTCGGAATCGACGACGCCGCCATGGACCCCACCCGCGAGTCCACCTACCAGTTCCTCGACAAGTTCCTCGGCGAGATGGCCACCCTCTTCCCCGACCCCTACATGCACGTCGGCGGCGACGAGTCCAACGGCCAGCAGTGGAAGCGCAACCCGCGCATCCGCGCCTTCATGCGCGCCCACCAGCTCTCCGACACCGCCGCGCTCCAGACCTACTTCAGCCAGCGCGTCCTCAAGATTCTTCAGAAGCACCACAAGCACATGGTGGGCTGGGACGAGATCCTCAATCCCCAACTCCCCCCCGACGCCGTCATCCAGTCCTGGCGCGGTCAGGACTCACTCTTCGAAGCGGCGAAAGAAGGTCACCAGGCCATCCTCTCCCAGCCCTACTACCTCGACGGCATGAAGTCCGCCGAGACTCACTACCTCTCCGACCCCATCCCCGCCGCCTCCGGCCTCACGCCTGAGCAGGCGAAGCTCATCCTCGGCGGCGAAGCCTGCATGTGGGGCGAGCACGTCAACTCCCTCTCCATCGACTCCCGCATCTGGCCCCGCACCGCCGCCATCGCCGAGCGCCTCTGGTCCCCGCAGTCCGTCACTGACGTCGACGACATGTACCGCCGCCTCGACATCGAGTCCGTGCGCCTTGAAGCCCTCGGCCTCACCCACATCTCCCACGCCGGAACCGCCCTCCGCGATCTCGCGGGAAGCCCCAGCATCGAAGCCCTCTACGTCTTCGCCGGCGTCCTCGAACCCGTCAGCTTCGGCGAGCGCTACGACCAGCAGCACACCACTCAGCTCACCCCGCTGAACAACCTCGTCGACGCCGTGCGCCCCGACCCACCCTCGCGCCACCGCTTCGCCATCCTGGTCCTGCAGTTCCTCCAGCTCCCGTCCAACCCCGGCCCCCGCACCGCGCTGGCTGAAACCTTCCGCTCCTGGCTCGCCGCCGTCCCCACCGTCGAGGCCCAGATGAACACCTCACCGCGCCTCGCCGAAGCCCGCCCTCGAGCCGAGCAGCTCGCCGCCCTCGCCAACACCGGCCTCGAGGCCCTCAACTACATCTCCAGCGGATCCAAACCACCTGCCGACTGGAAGCAGACCAAACTGGCCCAGATCGAAGCCGCCGAGAAGCCGCAGTCCATCGTCCGCTTCCCCTTCCTCCCGGCCCTCACCGACCTCGTCAAAGCCGTCCCCGACAAATGACCAGGTTTCGCAAGATTCTCGGGTGCTGGGGTGCCAAAGAATCCCGCCTCCCAGCCACCTCAATCCTCTGTCGTTGCCTTCCCCACAGCCGGGTGCTCCATCTTCGGCGCGCTGTGCTCCATCTTCGGCGCACACGACGCACAAATACCTTATCCTTCGCAGCTTATGGCGAAGGTTGGGACGTACAGAACTTCAACGTGAGTTCGCAGGATGCGCAGTGTGGGCCAACCGTCACCCTGCCTGGCGCATCCCCAGCTCGGCCCCCACGCCTGCGGAAGGCCTGCGTTCAGTCAGCGGTTCAGCCCTGCTCCGGCAGTATTCACATTCGGAGCGGTGCACCGAGATGCACCCTTCGACTCGAAGAATCTCCGCGTTCGCACGCAACGGTTCGCGGCCATCCATAGACATGGCGACGAGACAGTCGCGGCGCCGGCGGGCCTCGACCAGCTGGTTTACAAGCCGATCCATCTGTGGGCATGGATTTTCAAACATAAAGCCCCGCACGATCGCTGCCGTGCTCTGCCAGAACGCTGCAAACTCACAAGAGGCATCAGTGTGTTGCGGAAAAACGCAGGAACCAACACTCAGTGAAAAAAGGGAGCGCCGACAGCAAGTTTCAAGAAACCTTACATCAAAAGATGCCAGGTACGCGGAAATGGATGCCGCCGGATGCCCCACAAACCTGCTCATGGCTGCCCTGTTCGCAGCCTCTGCCTTCTCTCTTCCTCGCTGGAGCGTTACCCTCTACAAAACATTCAGCTCCGGAGCAAACAGGGCCTCAAAGTGCGCCCGGCAGGCCCAGATCAGAAACACCTCAAGCACCGCCGCAAACAGCCCCGGCCCGATTCCCGCGGGATAGAACGTAATGTGGAACAGCAGGATGACGACAATAATCGGCCCCAGAAGAACCAACCCGATCGGCACAAACCTGCCGATCAGCAGCAACGTTCCGCCAACGATATACAGCACGCCGAAGAACGTAAACCACCCATGCTGAAACATCAGCCCCAGCAGCGCACCGCCATCGCCCGTCGGCGCTGCCATGTGGATAAAGTTCAGATAGACATTCAGCCCGAAGACGACAAACATCAGGCCCAGCAGAAACCGCGCAATCAGAATCGCGATCTTCACAGCCGCACCCCCTCACAGCAGCGGTCTCACAGCTCGCCACAGTTCGCACGAAACGGAAACCGTTGAGTGCGTTGAGTATATCCCCACGGACTTCAGAGCCCTTACTGGTGGTTGATCTTCGGAGCAAACAAAGCCTGGAAGTGCGCCCGGCAGGCATAGATCAGGAAGACCTCCAGCGCCGCGCAGAACAGCCCCATACCAATGCTCGCGGGTGCAAAAGTAATGTGGAACATGAGGATAACGACGAGGATCGGCCCCAGCAGCACCAGCCCGATCGGCACAAACCGGCCGACCAGCAGCAACAGGCCTCCAACCACATACAGCAATCCGATGAAGTAGAACCAACCGTGCTTGAACATCAGCCCCAGCAGTGCGCCGGCGTCTCCCGGCGGAAGCTGCATAGGCATGAAGGGTCGAAAAACATTGAGGCCGAAGACGACAAACAGAAGGCCAAGCAGAATCCGGGCAATCAGCACAGCGATCTTCATTTGACAGGCTCCTCCGCAGCTCGTGGAATCGCAAACAGCCTCGCTCAGTTGCACAAGACCGAGGTCGTTATTTACGGTCGAGTAAGTATATGTCCAATCCAGTCAATCCATCGGTGCTTTTATCACTCCCCGGACGAGTCGCCCTCATCACCGGAGGCTCGCGCGGCATCGGAGCCGCCGCCGTCCGCCTCTTCCGCCAGGCCGGAGCCAAAGTTGCCTTCAGCTACCTCACGCACAAAGCCAAAGCCCACGCCCTCGCAGCCGAATGCGGAGGCGACGAGAACTGCATCGCCCTCCGCCAGGAACTCGCCACCGCCGAGGACGGCCAGGCCCTCGTCGCTGCCACCATCGCCGCCTTCGGACGCCTCGACTGCCTCATCGTCAACCACGGCATCTGGCCGCCGCACGACCAGCCCATCGCATCGATGACCGCCGCGCAATGGCGCACAACTCTCGGCGTCAATCTCGACAGCGTATTCGGCCTCGTCCAGTCGGCCGTCGCCCAGATGCAGCAGCAACCGCAACTCGACGGGGCAAACGCCAGAGGCCATATCGTCCTTGTAAGCTCTACCGCCGGCCAGCGCGGCGAGGCCTTCCACGCCGACTACGCCGCCAGCAAAGGAGCCCTCATCTCCCTCACCAAGAGCCTCTCCAGCGAGCTCGCCCCGAAGGGAATCCTCGCCAACTGCGTCGCTCCTGGCTGGGTCCGCACCGACATGTCCGCCGCAGCCTTCCAGCACCCGGAGACGTCCAAGAAGGTGCTGGCCGCCATCCCCCTCGGCCGCCCCGCGCGCCCCGAGGAGATCGCCGGCCCCATACTGTTTCTCTGCACCCCGCTCGCCGGCTTCATCTCCGGCGAGATCTTCAACGTCAACGGCGGAGCCGTACTGGTAGGCTGACAACGCAGGGAGCGGAGGCGCACGAATCCGAAGAAGCCTACGAATCCGAAGAAGCGTACAAGTCGGAGGGAGCGCACGAATCGGAGGGAGCGCAGGGCTTCAGCCCTGCGAAAATCCCGGCGAAGGCAGAAGGGCTTTAGCCCCGGTCACGCGCCACAACCCCTGAAGTCTAAAGGAGCAACAACCCGGAATGAAGCGACCCGTTCTTTGCCTGCTCATTCTCTGCGCGCTCGCCCCATCACGCGCCCACGCGCAGGCCAGCAGCATCCCCAGTGCCCAGCCCACGCAGCCTTCCGGAACCGACGAGCAGCGCGGCCGCGCCATACTCAACGAGATGGTCGACGCCCTCGGAGGCCCCGCCTGGCGCGAGCGACACGACATGCAGGCCGCCGGACGCACCGCCAGCTTCTTCCACAACCAACCCAACGGCACCATCATCGAGTTCGACTACTGGCGCCGCTACCCCAACTACGGCCAGACCGACGCCGAGCGTTACGGATTCCTCACCGACAAAAGCATGATCTTCCCCGGGAAAAAGATCGACGTCGTCCAGATCTGGACCCGCGCCAACGGCTACGAAGTCACCTTCAAGGGCCGCACCGAGCTTCCCAAAGACCAGGTCGAAGACTACGAGCGCCGCAAGGCCCACTCCGTCGATGCCATCATCAACACCTGGCTCAAGACGCCCGGCGTCATGGTTCTCTCCGAAGGCACCTCGATGGTCATGCGCCGCATCGCCGACAAGGTCACCGTCCTCAGCCCCAACAACGACGCCGTCACCCTCGAGATCGACGCCAGCACCCACCTCCCGCTCCGCCGCACCTTCCAGTGGCGCAACGTCACCTTCAAGGACTACGACGAAGACGTCGAAGAGTACGACGACTACCACACCGTCGACGGCCTTCCCACCGCCTACACCCTCACCCGCTACCACAACGGCGACATGGTCAACCAGCGCTTCTACACCAAGGTCCACTACAACCTCGGAATCCCCAACGACATGTTCGATCCCGACCACGTCATTGTGAAGAAAAAATAGCCCCGGCTGGCGGTTTATACTCAGGTTTGCTATGAGCGAATCGCCCACCACCCTCGCTGCCGCGCCGGAAACCGCGCCCGAGACGAAGAAGACGATGGACATCATCGAGATCATGTCCATCCTGCCGCACCGCTATCCCTTCCTCCTCATCGACCGTGTCGTCGAGATCGAGCGCAAGCAGCGCATCGTCGCGATCAAAAACGTCACGTTCAACGAGCCCCACTTCCAGGGCCACTTCCCCGACTATCCCATCATGCCCGGCGTCCTGATGGTCGAAGCCATCGCGCAGGCCGGCGGCGCGCTTCTCCTCACCGAGATCCCTGACCGCGACTCCAAGCTGATGGTCTTCACGAAGATCGAAAACGCCAGCTTCCGCCGCCCCGTCACTCCGGGCGACCAGCTCCGCATCGAGGTCAGCGTACTCAACTGGCGCACCCGCGCCGTGCGCATGCAGGGCAACATCACCGTCGACGGCAAGCTCGTCTGCGACGCCATCGTGATGTGCCAGGTCGTCCCGCGCGTCGCACCGAAGCCCGCAGCCTCTGCCTCCGAGGCCGTGCCCGAGTGAGCATTCACCCGACAGCGATCATAGCGCCCGGAGCACAGATCCCCGAAAGCTGCAGCATCGGCCCCTGGTGCACCATCGGCCCCAACGTCATCCTCGGTGAAGAGTGCGAGCTGGTCTCGCACGTCGTCCTCGACGGCCACCTCACGATGGGAAGCCACAACCGCGTCTTCTCCTTCGCCTGCCTCGGAGTCGCCCCGCAGGACCTGAAGTACAAGGGCGAGCCCACGCGCCTCGAGATCGGCGACAGGAACGACATCCGCGAGTACGTTACCATCTCGCGCGGTACCACAGGCGGTGGGGGAATCACGCGAGTGGGAAGCGGTTGTCTCATCATGGCCTACACGCACATCGGCCACGACTCTCAAATCGGCGACGGCTGCATCCTCGCCAACGGAGCCACGCTCGCTGGCCACGTCACCGTCGAAGACTACGCCGTCATCGGCGCGCTCAACCCCATCCACCAGTTCTGCACCATCGGCAAGTACGCCTACATCGGCGGCGGAACCACCATCACGCAGGACGTCCTCCCCTACTCGCTGACCTCGATCGAGCGCAACAACCACGCCTACGGCATCAACAAGGTCGGCCTCGAGCGCCGAGGCTTCACTCCGGAAGAACTGAAGCAGCTTCGCGCCGCCTACCGCCTTCTGCAGCACTCCAAGCTCAACACCTCCGAAGCCCTCGCCGCCATCCGCGAGAAGATCGCCTCAGGCGAGTTCGGTGAAAAGGTAGCCTACCTCGCAGACTTCATCGCAAAGAGCGAACGAGGCGTGATCAAATAATCTTCGTCTGAGCGGACCTCTATGACTCCTCTGTCTTTACTCCGTCTCTTCTTCGCGACCCTTCTCATCACGTACAGTTCATTCGCCCAAACAACACCTCCCATACGAGTAGCCATTGTCGGCCTCGTCCACGGACACGTCCAGGGCTTCCTCCACGATCTCTCATCGCACCCGGAGATCACGCTCGTAGGCATCGCCGAACCCGACGCAGCTCTTCGCCAGACCTACATCAACCGCACGCATCTTCCCGAGAAACTCTTCTTCTCCAGCGAAGCGGAGGTGCTCAAGAGCACGCACCCGCAGGCCATCCTCGTCTACACCTCCATTGCCGGGCACCGCGCTGCCATTGAGCAGGCGGCTCCATTGCATATCGCCGCCATGGTCGAGAAGCCTCTCGCTACTACCTACGAGGACGCGCTCGCCATCCAGCACCTCTCCGAGCAGTATCACGTCCCCGTCCTCACCAACTACGAGACCACGTGGTACGCCTCCAACACCGCCGCTTACGACATCCTCGCCAGCGGCAAGATCGGCGACCTGCGCAAGCTCGTCGTCCACGACGGCCACCGCGGCCCCAAGGAGATCGGCGTCGGCCCCGAGTTCCTCTCCTGGCTCACCGACCCGAAACAAAACGGCGGAGGCGCACTCTTCGACTTCGGCTGCTACGGCGTCGACCTCGCCACCTGGTTCATGCACGGTGAGCTGCCTCTTACCGTCACCGCCGTCACTCTGCACATCAAACCTGGCGTGTATCCAAATGTCGACGACGACAGCACCATCATCCTCACCTACCCGCACGCCCAGGCCATCATTCAAGGCTCATGGAACTGGCCCTTCGACCGCAAGGATATGGAGGTCTACGGCGCAAAGGGCTTCGTCGACACCGTCTATCTCAACAGCGCGCACGGCGACAACATCCGCCTTCGTCTACCCGGCGAAACCTCTGAGCGCACCGAAACCGCGCCACCACTCACAGCGCCGCACGACAACTCACTCAACTATCTCGCCGCCGTCCTCTCCGGCAAGCTGCAACCGCAACACGACCTAACCTCGCTCGATACAAACGTCACCGTAGTCCGCATCCTCGACGCCGCCCGCCGTTCCGCCCAAACCGGTCGCGCTATCCGTCTTGCTGACGAAGCTGCGGCAAAATATTAACCTGGCGAACATTAGCCTCAATGAACTCCTGAACAAGATTCGCTGCGATCATTCCTCGCCGGCTGTTCAGGTGAGCGCCATCGGTGTGAAAGAGCCACCCATTCATTCGACGCCCGCGCCATTTCCCGGTACATACGACGGGATTGAGAAGCTGTGTACCAATGGGTCGGCATCTCGGCGCCCCACTGCGCGGCTCTTGCTCTTGAGAAGCACTCTCAGTGAGCTGCGATCGCAAAATTCCTTAATTCCGCTATCCATTTGCTGCGACAGGTGGAGTTGAACTCACGTGTGGTGAAAATATCTTGCCATTTTGTACTTGACAAAATTCAGGAAGACAAACGATAGTCTTCAGCGCAGAAAAATACGGACTGTGTAGGTTTTGTAACTGGTTCTAAAGATTGGCGTGCGGTTTGCGCGCCAATCTCGTGGTGAAAATGCTGAGTCGTGAGTCCATCACAGGAGCAAAATACATGATCTTCAAACGGTTCATGGCGGCGGCCGTGGCACTGGCGGCAGTCATCGTCTTCGGCAATCAACGGTCGCAGGCACAGGTCTACAACACAACCTGGAGCGACGAGTTCAACGGAGCCTACGGCTCCCCTAACACCTACAACTGGTTCATGGAGACGGGGAGGGGCAACCCCGCCGGGTGGGGCAATAATGAACTCGAGTACTACTGTCCATACGGCAACAACACATATCCCTGCAGTTCAAGCAACCCCAACGCCTATCAGGACGGCAACGGCAACCTGGTCATCGCAGCCTTCCCCGTGGGCAGCACATACACGTCAGCCCGTATGCGCACGTATCCGAACGTCTCGACACAGTACGGCTTGATCGAGTCTCGCATGCAGTTGCCGTATGGCGACGGACTATGGCCCGCCTTCTGGATGCTCGGCAACTCCATCTTTAGCGGAACGCAGTGGCCGGCGTGCGGCGAAATCGACATCATGGAAAACGTCCCGCAGATGGGCAACAGCACGATCCAGTCCAGCCTGCACGGAGCCAATAACTTCAACACCGGCAACCAGACGCACGTGTCTTCGCCGATCAACAGCGCGTACCACATCTACGGCGCTAACTGGTTCCCGCAGACCGTGCAGTTTTTTGTGGATGATTACACCCATCCGTTCGTCACTCTGACGCCGAGCAGCAGCGGCGGCACATGGGAGTTCGACAACGGCAACTTCTTCCTGCTCTACAACCTCGCGGTTGGCGGTAACTGGCCAAACCCCGGACCGGACGCCAACACTCCATGGCCGGCGACGATGAAGGTGGACTACGTCCGCGTCCGCAAATGGCAGGGCGGCGCGGGCTCGATCAACTCCGGGGCCTGGTACCAGGTCATCAACCAGAACAGCGGTTCCTGCATGGATGACACCGGCTTTGGCACCACAAATGGCACGACGGTGCAGCAGTGGCAGTGCGGCACCGACCAGGTCAACCAGGAGTGGCAACTGGTGCCCACCGACAGCGGCTACTACAAGATCATCAACCGCAACTCCGGCCTGGCGCTCGACGACACGAACTGGTCCACTTCTCCTGGCACCGGCCTGCAACAGTGGGCCTACGGCGGTGGCGCGAACCAGCAGTGGATGCCACAGCAAGTCGGCGCGAACTTCCAGCTTGTGAACCGCTACAGCGGCCTCTGCGTGGATGTGCCCGGAGCATCGACCCAGAACGGTGTGCAGCTCGACCAATACACCTGCAACGGTACGGGCGCACAGATGTTCCAGCTCGTGCAAGAACCGTAATGCTTGTGCGGGCACGGGTCGATGAGCCCGTGCCCCTTTCCTACCTTTCTACGGAACAAATCTACGGAACAAACCTATGCGTTATCGCGTCTCTCTTCCTGTATTCGCTGCCGCCCTCTGCAGCGCGCTCGCCCTCGGCGCGCAAACATCGGACACCCATCGTGCCAGGTCCCAGGGAGCCAAGACCCAGGACGCCGGAGATGTCGCGGATGCGGCACGCGCGCTCGTGCAACAACAAGCTCGAGCGGTGCAGTCAATCGACCGTTTTGAGGTCTCCCATCAGGTGGACATCACGAGCGTCACGCCGCACTACAACCAGACCACCCACGCCTATATAAAGACGTGGGTGCTGCGGCCGGGGCATGTCCGAGCCGAGAGCCAGCAGTACCAGCGCAGCGAAACAATCGTGTCCGACGGCTCAACGACGTGGGTCTACAACGGTGGCGACCGGATGTATTCGAAGCGGGCCGGAGGCGCCCCCGCGGCACTCTTCTCGAACGCCTTCCCGGGGCTGGCGCGGCAGTTGAGCAACGCAAATCTGCCATCGGTGACGACGTCGGCGAAACTCGCGGGAATGGAGCCACTGACGATTGCGGGCCGCAGCTATCCCTGCGACATCGTGGACGTAAAGGTCTTACAGAGCGCCTCGAATGGAACCCTGCACGACAACACGCTGCGCCTTTGGGTCTCGCGAGAGTACAAGGTTCCTCTCAAGGTGGAAGCAACTTTCGTCGGCGCCACTCCGCAAGACAGCAAAAGATATTCCGACTACGTGACGGACTTCGGACCCAACCAGAACATTCCGGCGTCGGTATGGAAATTCGATCCCCCAGCCGATGCGCTGCAGATGGCAGGAACGGCGGAGTGAGCGCGCAACACAAGGCGTAACCGCCGTCATGCTTTAAAGTAAGCGAATGCAAAAACTCGGCCTCATTGCCGGAAACGGCCACTTCCCATTCCTCCTTCTCGACGCCGCACGTGCCCACGGACTCACCGTCGTCGTCGCAGCCATCAAAGAAGAGACTGACCCGGAGATCGACTCCCGCGCCGCAGCCGACCCGAACATCCACGTGCACTGGCTCTCCCTCGGCGAACTCTCCCGCCTCATCGAGACCTTCCAGGCCGAGGGAGTCACCCGCGCCGTGATGGCCGGGCAGGTGAAGCACAAGCAGATCTTCTCCTCCATCCGCCCCGACTGGCGGCTCGCCAAGCTGCTCATGAGCCTGCGCACCCGTAACACCGATATGCTCCTCGGCGCGGTCGCGAAAGTCCTCGCCGACGAGGGTATCGAGCTCATCAGCTCCACCCAGTACCTTGAGCCGTTGCTCGCCAAGCCCGGCGTCCTCACCCAGCGCGCCCCCGACGAGGAGGAGCAGAAGGACATCGCCTACGGCCACACGGTAGCTCGCGCAGTGGCTGCCTACGATCTCGGCCAGACCGTCGTCATCGCCGCGCAGGCCTGCGTCGCCGTCGAAGCCATGGAAGGCACCGACGCCACCATCGAGCGGGCCGGAGCACTCTTCCGGACTCTCGAACACGACGAGCCCACCGGTGAGACCACCCTTCGCCGCTCCCTCACCGTCGTCAAGGTCGCCAAGCCCAATCAGGACATGCGCTTCGACGTCCCCGTCATCGGAGTCCGCACCATCGAGACCATGCGCGCCGCCGGTGCCACCTGTCTTTCCATCGAAGCTGGCCGCACTCTCCTCTTCGACCCCGAAGCGATCCTCGCCGCCGCCAACAACGCAGGCATAACCATCGTCTCCGAACCATGAGGGGCAGCGCGTTCCTCTTCATTTTTCGAAGTACCATAACTGCCATGAGAGCTTACGGGATCTGCCTGCTCGCAACATTCGCGTTCCACGCAATGCTTGCCCAGTCACCGCCAACAGGCAGAGTTACAGGGCATGTAACCTGCTCTGACACTCACACTCCTTGTCGATTTGGCACTGTCACCATCCAGAGCGCTCCAGCGACTAATGCGAGCGGAGTTTCATTACCACAACAGACTCACTCCTACTCCGTTGAAACAGACATTGATGGTGCGTACCAGATCGACGGCGTCGTTCCTGGGGACTATTACATCCTCGGCATGCTCGCTGGTTACATCTCACCATATGACCTTGTGATCAGTGAGTTTCAGGGCAATCCCTCTCTCACAGCTCAGGGCGCCGATGCAGCTCTTTCACGCATTACAGTCGAGCCGGGTACTACGGCTATTGCCAATCTAAGTCTGTCACGAGGTGCTTCGCTTAGCGGCACGGTTCATTACGACGATGGTGGCCCAGGCATCGATGTGCGCGTTCATCTCTATCGCCGTGATGGCAATAGACAATGGAAGATATTCCATAGCAGTGCCGGCAAGGGTGCTATGGCTCCACTCGGATTCGACCCACAGACCGACGATCGAGGACGCTTTTATCAGCCTGGGTTGCCTCCAGGAAGATACATCGTTGAAGTCAGTCTGCCCGAGGCTGTCGCTCTTCCTCAGAACATCCTTAACAACCATTCAGTAACTGCCGTACTTACCACACAGAACGCTCTGCGCGTTTACAACGGTAATAAGTACAGACTTTACGACGCCATGCCTATCGAGCTCCATGAAGGTGAATCCCGCACTGACGTCGATATCACCATCCCCACTACCGGGCTGCATTCACTTCGAGGCACTGTCACAATCAAGCCCGACGAGCGTGCCGTTACGTCGGGCGAGATCACTCTACTGGACCCCGAAGACGGAACGACACTACGTTCGGTATTTATCTTGGATGGGAGTTTTGTCTTCAATTACATTCCTGAGGGCTCATATCTTGTTCGGATAGTGACGCACGCAAGTAAGCAGGACAGCGGCGCTACGAGCACCGGAGAAACCCTGACAAGCCCGCTCGTCGTCGAAAGCGATATTCCTAATCTCACATATAGCCTTACTCCAAAGCATTAGAGCCGCTCTGTTCGATATAGAACTAGCTGGTCAAGCGCCCCGGAAGCGGAGGACCTACGCCTTGCCTCTTATCTTCGCCGCCCACCACCGCGAGCCCACCAGCAGGAACCGCCAGTCCTTGAAGAACTCCGGCGGCTTGCCCTCGAACGCGTGCCCGATGAACTGCAGCGCCCATCCCACCACAAACAACCCCACCGCCCACCACAGAACTCCGTGCCACACGATCGCGACGACGAACAGCGCGAGCGACAGGATGATCATCGGAATCCCAAAGGTGTGGGTCAGCCTGTTCAGCGGATGCTGATGGCTCTGTGAATACTCGGCGATCCAGCTCTCCCAACTACGTCCTCCAAGCATGCGCGGAATACTAAACCTCTCCGGCCACTGGAGGCCACGAAAAACCGCCGGTTCTGTATTTAGAAGCCCCCCAAAAAATCGCCACTTTCGTGCGTCCAAAATAGATGCATATACATCTACTGCAATAACACCATGACTGAGCTCCAAATCCCGGCCCTTCCCTGCACTTGCGCCACTCTTCGCCGAGCCTCCCGCGCACTCACCCAGATCTACGAAGAGGCGCTCCGGCCCACGGGCCTGCGGTCCTCGCAATTCACCATCCTGCAGGTGCTTACCCTTGCGGGCGATGTGACGCAGGGGCAGCTTGGCCAGATACTCGCGATGGACAGCACGACGCTGACCCGCACACTCGCCATCATGATCCGCGAGGGTTGGGTGACAAAGCGCCACGGCGACGACCGCCGCGAGTGGCGCATCAGCATGACTTCTGAAGGCAAGGCCCTGTTCAAGCGCGCGCTCCCCTTATGGGAGCAAATCCAAAGCAAGCTGCAGAGACAGCTCGGCAACTCGCGGTGGGAGCAGCTCATGGCTCTCGCCGATACAGTCACCAACGTAGCAACAACTGCGCCGGAGACTTAGCGGCGCAAGGAGACGCGTCATGACCCACACCCAAACCACTCACGGCCAAACCAATTACAGAAGCGTCGTGGCCTGGCTCATCGCAGGCTGGTCTATATTCGCCGTCACTGCATCGTCGTTCCACCTGTACCAGACCGCTCCAGGACAGCCGCCCATTGCGTTACTGCTCGCGGTTCTTGTTCCGATCTCGATCTTCACGATCTGGTATCTAACGTCGAAGCCATTCCGCGAATTCGTGCTCTCCATCGATCCGCGCACGCTCAGCACAATCCATTCGTTTCGATGGGCGGGATTCGTCTTCGTCGTGCTGTATGCGTACGGAATTCTGCCCGGCCTGTTCGCTCTGCCCGCGGGATTGGGAGACATGGCGATTGGACTCACGGCATTGCCGGTCGGTGCGCGGCTGGCGGCCCAGCGCTCGCGCTCGGGCTTCATCCGATGGAATTTATTTGGAGTCGCGGACCTCGTCAATGCGCTCTCGCTCGGCGCAGCCGTTGGCATTCTGGAGCCGAATGGGATCCCCACAGCGCCGATGACGGTGCTGCCGATGAGCTTCATCCCCACCTTCGGTGTACCGCTGTTTCTTATCATCCACATCATCTCGATCGCACAGGCAAGGCGCTGGCCGGCTGAGAACTACAGCGGCGTTACAAAACAGCCTGGTCTATCCGCGGCATAAAAACTTTTCAACTGACTGGATGATGGGACACCGCCATTCAAAAAACCACAGGAACGACCAACCCAAGAACCAATCCAGGAACCGAGGCTAACCGATGAAATTTATGATCGCTTTTCTCATCGCAATGCTACCGGCAGCGTGTACAGCGCAATCGCAGCCCGCGGCCGCCTCAGGCGTGCCCGGCGTAGCCATACCTAAAACCACCGAAGTGCTGGTCATTCTGACTCCTAGGCAGGGCGTAACCTCTCAACAAATCATGGCTGTCATCCCGGAAGAGGTTCGGGCAACCGTGAAGCTCTACCTCGACGGGAAGATCCGCGAGTGGTATTCGCGCGGCGATGGCAAAGGCGTCGTCTTTCTGGTCGACGCGAAGACCGAGGACGAGGCACGAGCCGTTATGGAAACGCTGCCGCTCGCGAAGGAACAGTTGATGGATTACCAGTACATTCCGGTCGGACCCTTGATGCCGCTCAGGGCATTGATGGGCCCAGGAGCGCAGCAGTGACTCTCCTCGCGATAGAGCGGAGTCCGCTCAACAAGCAGACTCCGCCTGCGTTTCCACTCTCTGCCTTTACGCCGCCAGCGCCCTTACCTGCTCCAGCGCCGGCTTCGAAGCTGCCTGAGCACAAGCAAGAAAGGCGGAGTCCGCTCGCTCCCATCGAGCGGACTCCGCCTTCTTGTCTTCAAACGTCTTTTGCTCTTGCTGGAGAGCAACGCCCAGGCTTAGGCAGCCAGTGCGCGAACCTGCTCCAACGTCGGCTTCAGGAACGACTCGCGATCGACAGCGCCCATCATGATCTGGGCCGCGCCGCCGGCGGTCACAAACCGCACATCGGTGATTCCGATGAAGCCGAGCACCGCGCGCAGATAAGGCTCGACAAAGTTCATCGTGCCGGCAGGGGTTCCCGCCTCATACACGCCGCCACTGGCAACCAGAACCGTTGCCTTCTTGCCCTGCAGCAGGCCCTGCGGTCCGTTCGCGCCGTAGGCGAAGGTCTTTCCGCTGCGGACCACCTGGTCGATGTAGAGCTTGAGGACCGACGGAATGCTGAAGTTGTGCATCGCAACACCGATCACGATCTCATCGGCCTTCTCGAGCTCGGCAATCAGAGCGTCCGAAGGCGCAAGCACGGCCTTCTGCTCCTCGGTGCGTCCGCCCTCGGGCGTGAACGCGGCGCCAATCCACGTCTGGTTCAGCGGCTTCGACGGGTTAGCCGCGAGGTCGCGCGCGATCACCTTACCGGCGGGGTTCTTCGCCTGCCAGGTCTTCACAAACTCATTCGTCAGCTCGCGGCTGATCGAGCTCTGCAGCGGACTTGAATCGACATGTAGCAGCGTAGCCATAAATCTAAATCTCCTTTGTGCGACAGAAGCCGTCTAACCAACGGGTGTCGTTAACAGAGTAGACGACAATTGTCGATTTAAGATTCTTTTTTCTTCTGGTAGCCTCTAATCGTTAGAAGTTATGCCTATCTCAGACTGCGAAGTTCGTGACCCGCGCATCCGCCGCACCCGGCAGCTCCTACAGGGAGCACTGCGCAACCTCATGGAGTCAAAGAGCTTAGACGAGATTTCGGTGCAGGACATCACCGATGCCGCGACAGTCAACCGCGCCACCTTCTACGACCACTACACCGACAAGTTCGCCCTGCTCGAAGCCATGATCGCCGGCGGATTCCACCACCTGTTGGCGGAGCGCAACGTCGGCTTCGACGGAACCTGCCCCTCGGCCGCCAGCGCCATCATTCTTGCCACCTGCGATTACCTCGTCCAGAGCCAATCCGGAGGCGACTGCACCAAGCAGCGTGCCTTCGACCCTCTCATCGACGCGGCCATCGTCGCGGCCATCCGCCGCACCATCCTCAAGGGCGTCGAGAACCAGCCCCTCCAGAACCCCGCCCTCACCCCCGAGATCGTCGCCACCGCTGCAAGCTGGGCGATCTACGGCGCGGCAAAGCAGTGGTTCCAGACCCCCGACCGCCCTCCCGCCACAGAGATCGTCGGGCCCATCCTCGGGATGGTCGTGCCGATTCTGAGCGAGACAGCAAGGCCTCCAGTCAGCGAGCCAGCCGTCCATCAAGCCAGCGAGTTAGCCAGCCAGTAAATCAACCAGTTAGCGTCAAAGACCCTGTCACTCCGGACGGGAGGACTTTGTCCGTGCTTCGGCTACAACAAAGGTCGAACTATGGAGCTGCCGTCCTTGTATGTGCTTCTAAGGACGGCGCACATCCGGTAGAGTGCTTGTGCGTAAGGAAAAGGCTGCTAGCCGGGGCCAATGAAACTCGTTAGGTTCTCGCCAGTGTGGCCGCTGAAATAGGTAGGCAGCCCTTCCTGGAGGCACTGAAATGATGGAACGGATCGAAGCAGCGTCGCCAAGTCAAGATAACAAGGCCACCTCAGCGTTCGATGACATCAAGATCCACGTGAAGTTCAAGCTCTTCGCATTGTGGTCTGCCGTGATGTTCTTCTACATCTATGGAGACTACTTCGAGCTTTA
This sequence comes from Edaphobacter bradus, assembly GCF_025685645.1. NCBI lineage: Bacteria > Pseudomonadati > Acidobacteriota > Terriglobia > Terriglobales > Acidobacteriaceae > Edaphobacter > Edaphobacter bradus. The sequence continues at coordinate 1,118,731 of NZ_JAGSYF010000002.1, read as the reverse complement.
TCAGCCTGGGAAACTGCAGGAAATGATCGTCGGAAGGATGGCTCTCGGTGCCGTCTCCCAGGGGGTCCTATTGGGGATGGCTGCGGTCATGGCAATTCCGAGCCTCATGGTGTTTCTGTCACTCGCCTTGCCTCCACGTGTGAATCGCTGGATGAATATCATTTTTGGCACGGTCTACACAGTGATCATGATTCTGGCGATGAAAGGTGGCTGGCACTTCTATGTCTTTTTCGCATTAGTAGAAATCACACTGACAACACTCATCGTCTGGTACGCATGGACCTGGCAGAAGCAGCCAACCCGTTAATCCCTTCCAATTCGCAACATACAGAGTGGGAAGTCCAGAGTCCTGCCACTGGATCAAACGCAACCAACTGATTCCATAGCCCACCCGCCGGAGAGCCGTCCTTTGAATCTCTAGCTTGATATCAAGCATCTCTATATCAAGCTATGTCGAACCCAGCACAACAACCCGACCTCAGCGGCATCCATCTCTGGCTCGTCCTCTGGAAGGCGGCTCGAGCCTTGGAGGCCCACTCCACCCGCAGCATTGCGCGCTTTGAGATGGGGCCCTCGGACTTCGGCGTCCTCGAAGCCCTGCTCCACAAGGGACCGCTCACCGTGAAGCAGGTGGGCGAAAAGGTCCTGCTCACCAGCGGGTCGATGACCACTGCAGTCGATCGCCTCGTCGCACGCGGTCTTGTGACTCGCTGCGACGACGCCACGGACCGCCGCGCGCGAATCATCAAGCTCACGCCCGAGGGCGGCGCGCTCATCGAACGTGCCTTCGCCCAGCACCGACAGGAGATGGAGCAGGCAGTCGCTGGCTTCAGCGACCCGGACCGCGCCGTTCTTCTGCCGCTTCTCCGGAAGCTAGGCCGCGCCACCGAACAGAGTTTTTGAACACGAAGCAGCAATCGGGAGCCTCGAACGGGCCCCGGAAGGAGCAACAACGACCATGACAACCGCAACCAGCACCAGCCAGAAGAAGGTCCTCGGCATCTATCGCCCCGGCTCGAACCACTGGGTCGGCGACGGCTTCCCTGTCCGCAATCTCTTCCCGTCCAACGGGCTCGAGAGCGAGGTCAACCCCTTCCTCATGCTCGACTATGCCGGCCCGAAGTACTTCAAGCCCGCCAAAACCGCGCGTGGCGTCGGCGAGCACCCGCATCGCGGCTTTGAGACCGTCACCATCGCCTACCAGGGCTCGGTCGCACACCGCGACTCCGCCGGAAACTCCGGGGTCATCTATCCCGGCGACGTCCAGTGGATGACCGCCGCCTCCGGAGTCCTGCACGAGGAGATGCACGAGGCCGACTTCACCAAAGAGGGCGGAACCTTCGAGATGATTCAGCTCTGGGTCAACCTTCCCGCGGCCGATAAGATGTCCAAGCCGCGCTACCAGGCCATCACCAAAGCGCAGATCCCCGTCGTTCCCTTCGCCAGCGGAAGCCCCAATGGAGGCTTTACCCGGATCATCGCCGGCGAGCTCAACGGACGAAAGGGCCCAGCGAAGACCTTCACCCCCGTCAACCTCTGGGATGTCGAACTCAAGGCTGGCGAGCGCGTCGAACTCCCGCTGCCTGCGGGCCACAACGCCTCGGTCGTCCTGCGCAAGGGCGACGTGAAGCTCAACGATGCCGCACTGACTGGCGAAGCCCTGATCGCGACGCTCAGCCCCGAGGGCGAGTCCATCACGCTCGAGGCCGTCGCCGACACGTCGCTCGTCATCCTCACCGGCGAGCCTATCAACGAGCCCGTCGCCAGCTATGGCCCCTTCGTGATGAACACCCGCGAGGAGATCATGCAAGCCGTCACGGACTACAAGTCCGGCCGCTTCGGCCAGCTCAACTAAGCTGCTGCGAGCAACACGTCTGGTCAAATTTGGGCCGGTCCGGAGAGATCCGGGCTGGCCTTTTCTTTTATCCCTTCGCCTTCCGCTGCTGATACTCCACGCTCCGCCGCACACCCTCTTCATACGAGGTCTTCCTGATCCCTCCCAGCAGCTTCGTCAGCGCTGAATCATCCATCAGCACCGGAGCCGTCTGCAGGTACTGCATCTCCACCATCTCGCGCATGAGGGGATTGAACAGCCCCACCAACCGCAGCGTCATCACTCCTGCCACGCGCAGCTTCGGCTTGCGTCCCGTCACGGCGAACGCCATCTCGGCCATCTTGCGCTGCGTCGTCGCGCCCGGCCCGGCGAGGTTCCACCACCTCCCGTAGGCCTCCGGCTTCTCGGCCAGCGCCAGCACCACCGGCCCCACGTCCGGCACGTACACGAACTCGTGCGGAGTATCGATCGGCCCGATCATGTTCGCTGTCCCGCCGTTCGCCGCAGCCGTGAATACCCCGTCCAGAAAGCTCTTCGTCACCCCAGGCCCGTAGAAATCCGGCAGACGTAGGATCGTCGCCTGAATCTTCCCGGCCCTGTGAGCCGCCAGAAGAACCTCCTCCTGCTCCTTGCGCTTCCGGCCCTTGTACGTCTGCGGATTCCGCGGATGCTCCTCCGTCACCTTCGCCGTCACCGGAGCGCCGTACGGATACACTGTCCCGATCAGCACCACGCGCTTCACACCCTCGGCGATCGCACCGTCCAGCGTCTTCTGCATCACCATCGGATGCTCCTCAAACCGGTGGTACGGAACCCCCACCAGGTAGATCAGCGTCTCCACGCCCCGCGCCACGGCTCGCACCGAAGCCGCATCGTCCGGGTTCCACGTCACAATCTCCGCTTGCGGGTTGCCGCCAAACGCCTCGGCCAGGCTCGCCCTGTCGCGGCCAACTACACGATATCCTTCGCCCCGGGCCTCAAGCGCATCCGCAATGCCGCGCCCAAGCGCCCCGGCGGCTCCAAATAAAGCGATCTTTCCCATACATCCTCCTCGTTTTCTCGAGAATATGAACGCCATTCATAAAACTGAACATCGTTCACCAAACACTGTTCAGTTTATACTGACCCCAGCGCCTGTCAAGAAAAACCATGAAAACCCAGCAACGCCGAGAGAAGGCCCGCCAGGACATCCGCCAGAGCATCCTCGACGAGGCCCGCGAGATCATCACCCGCGAGGGCTTCGCCGCCCTCACAATGCGCAAGCTCGCCGAGCGCGTCGACTACTCTCCGGCCTCCATCTACATGCACTTCCGCAACCGCGACCAGATCGCCAAGGAGATCAGCCGCGTCAGTTACGCCGATCTCCTCGCCACCCTTACCGCGGCCACCACAGACGCCATCGCCACACCCGCTGCCCGCTTCCGCGCGCTCTGCCACGCCTACGTCAGCTTTGGCCTCAAAAATCCGCAGACCTACTCGCTTATCTTCATGGAGGACCCCGCCTACCTCACCGCCGTCTTCGCCGAACAGTCCGCCGACGACCCCGCCACCCGCTCCTACACGCTGCTCGTCGAGATCGCGCAGGACCTCATTGCCGCCGGATTCCGCGCCAACAAGGCCACCCCCATCGAGTTGGCCGAGACCATCTGGGCCGGGCTCCACGGCATCGTCAGCCTCAAGCTCACCTGCCCCGCCTTCCCCACCTCACCCGCCGAGACCCTCACCAGCCTGATGGCCGACACCTTCCTCCAAGGCCTCGCCACACCCACACCAGCCAAAAAGCACAACCGACCTGGAATAAAACCGTCGGCTTGACCCTTATCTTTCTTGAGATTTGCATCGATGAGACTCTTCCACTGCGCCCTTGTCAGCATCACTGCTGGGATCACCGCTGGGATCACCGCATTGCTGTGCGTCGCGCAGATTTGTGCCCAATCGCCTACCGCCGAAACACCCGAGGCAAACCCCGGCCGTCCGACCGTCTCAACTCCCGCGACGTTGACTCCCGTGGGATACCTGCAATTCGAGAATGGCGGCCTCTATGCCAACACCTCGCCTGAATTCGACACTCGATTCGGAATCAACCAGGTCACCAAATTGACCGTTGCGTCCCGGCTTCAGTTGCTTGCCTTATCCGAGCCGCACGTCCATGCCAACGGAGCGACTGGAGATGCCCTTTCGGGGAACCGTCCCGGCGAAGTCTTCGCCGGAGTGCAAGCAGTTGTGTTGCCAGGGGAGGGCCACAAACCCACCATCAGCCTCAGCTACATCCGCCGCCTCTACGAAAGTCCCGCACCGGAGGTCGACATCGGGACCTTTCGTCAGAGCGCGCTCTTTCTCTTGAGTGAAGATTTCGGCGGTTTCCACTTCGATATGAACGGTATCTTTTCCGAACAGGCCCAAGGCATCGTTCGTCGCGGGCAGTTCGGTCAGACCCTCTCTGTCTCTCATCCGCTCGGGCCGTTCACCGTGGCTGGAGAACTCTGGCACTTTACGCAGCCACTCATCCGCGGGAATGCTGTTGGCAACCTGTGGGCGCTCTCCTACCCAATCAGGAAGAATCTGGTGGTAGACGCCGGATTCGATCATGGCCTTACCTCCTCCTCAACCCAATGGGAGGGCTTCGCAGGCTTCACCTACCTTCTACCTCACCGGCTTTGGAGGTCTCATGGTGAACAATAGAGGTAGAGGCAACACGATGACACAGACATCGCATTGCCAGCCGGCAGCGGAGTACGGCGGCAAACCAGATGCGCGTCGCTATGTGTTCGTGCTCCAGGCGATCACCATCGGCTGGATGCTCGTCGAGGGCGGTGGCTCGTTTGTCGCTGCGGCCAGAGCGCGCAGTCTCCCGATAGCAGCCTTCGCCTCGGACAGCTTCGTCGAGCTTCTTTCAGCGGTTGTCATTATGCTTCAGTTCGGCAAGGCCTTCAGAGTCTCAGCTCTCAGGGCGGCTCGCATTGCAGGCGGCCTGCTCTTTCTCCTTACGGGAGTTATCGTTATGCTTGCTCTGCTTGCTGCCCGTTACAAGGTAGTTCCAGAGCGCAGCTACCTGGGTATGGGGATCACCTTGGGTGCACTTCTCATCATGCCGATTCTGGCGGTGTTGAAACGCCGCCACGCAAATGCGACCCGCAATCGCGCCTTGGCTGCTGACGCCGTGCAGTCTGCGACCTGCGCCTATCTTGCCGCGATCACGCTTCTATCCCTGCTGCTTCAGGCAATACATCCGCTTTGGTGGATCGACTCGGCAGCCGTTGCCTGCCTGATCCCTCTGCTGCTGGTTGAGGCTCGCCGCGCGTGGAAGGGACAGGCTTGTGGGTGCTGCTGACGCAAATCTTTTTCTCTGGTCCGGCTGAGAGAGCAGGCTTCTGAAGGACAGCCCTCCAAAAGCCACGAAATAAGCCATCGACCCGCTTTGATCTCAGGAGTCAAACTTCACGCCGGTAAGGTCTTCGCTCAAGGTCCACAACCGTTCCGCTGCCTCCGGATCGATTGCATAAGCGCCTTCGGCAACGCCTTCAAGCGAGTGATGGGCAAAGCTCCCAGGCGGTATCAGCGCGAAGCTACTGAGCATGGTATGTTCTCACTAAATGAACCGTAGGCACTTTCTCAGCTCCTCTGCCGCACTCGCTGCTGCGGCGTGCTCGTCATCTCTGCCTCTGGCCGCGCAAACGAATCCTGCCGCTTCTCCAGACTCAGCTCAGACCCCGGACGCCCTGAATCCGGGAGGCATTCGTGTCGCAGGCATCCGCATGGTTCCCGTATTCGGAGGCAAGTACAAGGTCTGGACCAAGCGGATGGGCGCAGGTCCGGTGAAGGTGCTGTTGCTGCATGGCGGCCCAGGCTTCTCGCACGATTACCTCGAGGCGATGGAGTCCTTTCTACCGCAGGCCGGCATCGAGATGTACTACTACGACCAGCTTGGCTGCGGCAACTCTGATCGGCCGGACGATCCCACACTGTGGACGCTCCCGCGCTATCTCGCTGAGGTCGAGGAGGTCCGCCGTGGTCTCGGCCTCGACCACTTCGTTCTCTACGGCCACTCCTGGGGCGGCATCCTCGCGATCGAGTACGCGTTGAACTTCCCGCAGCCTCTGCGCGGACTCGTCATCTCCAACATGACTGCCGGCATCCAGTCCTACCTCAAGCGGACCGCTGCCCTGAAGACGCAGCTTCTTCCTCCCGCAACCCTGACGCGGTTCAACGCGATGGAAGCAGCAAAGGACTACGACAATCCCGAGTACCAGCGCATCGTCATGGACGATCTGTATACGAAGATGATCTGTCGTCTCCAGCCCTGGCCCGAGCCCGTCACTCGCGCCTTTGGCCGGGCAAACGACAAGATTTACAACCAGATGCAGGGGAAGAGCGAGTTCGAAGTTACGGGAAATCTTCGCGACTGGGAACGCTGGGACCGTCTGCACGAGATCAAAACGAAAGCGCTCACCCTCGGTGCGGCCCACGACGAGATGGATCCGGCGGACATGCAGAAGATCGCATCACTGATGCCTAACGCCACATCCGCCATCTGCCCCAACGGAAGCCATCTGGCAATGTGGGACGACCAGGCCACCTACTTCCATCACCTTCTTGCTTTTCTGAAAGCCGTCTAGCTCCGGGTCTCTCCGGCGTGATGCCTGGCAGTCTTCATCAACGTCAACTCATAGGCATCCGCTGTCGTGGGTAGCGTGCCTGGCGCAGCCACGCCGAAATGCACAGCCAGAACAAGCAACAGAATAGAGTAGAACCTACCTCATAAATCAGCAAGCTGTGTTTGCTCGCACTCGGTGAACTTCCGTATTGCCGGTAATACGGCAGCTACCGCGCTGAGCGGCACTGAAGCCGGATGTCGAACTTCCACGCGATGAGACAATCGTCCCATGTCGACTGGAATGTTCATGGGTATCCGCGGCTCGTACACGGAAGATTCCCGAGGTCTCGCGGACACCCTAGTGAAAGCGATCAACGAGGTACTCGCGGCGAACCGATTTGCTGCATACATCGATCCTGACCCACCGCCAAATGTCTACATCGGACACATGTTTGGGCGTTCAGCCCTCGATCACCACTCTTCCCGTGTCCTAATCGAGGTCGCATATCGGGGCACCCAATTGATGAACAGTGCCCATCTCGCCCTCGTCCGCGACAACCCCTACAGAGTGGTCTTCGTGCCTGCGAAGCTCCGGAAACCCTACGAGACCAAGTACCAAGAACGGATAGCGGGGAACATGATTGCGATATGGGTCGGTTCGCTCGATGGACTGCTGGAAGAACTCGGCTGGCTCGCTGGCGATCTTGGCATACCAATTGAAGACGGACAGGTTTCTGACCAGACCGCAGCGGCAATCAATGATTACCAACCCTTCCGCGAAGGAGACTCAATGGAACTCATCGAGGACTTTAGAACAGCGTGGCTGGCGCTACATGAAGGTGCTCGATTGGCGAAAGAGGCTGGGGTCGCACTAACACTGGCAGGGTGAATAGCGGGATAACGAGCGTGTTGTCGGCAATCCGGAAGTAATTGTGCCAAGCTTCACCCACCAGAGGCATTTATGAGATGGGTTCTAGACTGGTCGGTCTATCGATTCAGAAGATTCATCCCTGGCGCTTACTAGCTTTCCGAGCTGCGGCCGAACCACAAGAGGCTTCCTTGCGAAGGTTGCAGGTTATGCTCAACGCAGCTAAATTAGCAGCGAGAGTTGGAACTGACATGAAAGGGCCCGTCCCAATGGAATCCGCCTCTGCATTCATCGACCAGAAGATCAAGGAACTTGGAGACTGGCGCGGGAAGACCCTCGCTCATCTCCGTCAGCTCATCCACGATGCCGACCCCGACATCCAGGAGGAGTGGAAATGGGTGAAGCCCGCGTCGCCCGGCACCCCCGTCTGGTCCCATGACGGCATCGTCTGCACAGGGGAATCGTACAAGCAGGTCGTGAAGCTCACCTTTGCTCGCGGAGCCTCCATCGAAGACCCGAAGACGCTCTTCAATTCCAGCCTGGAAGGGAACGTGCGGCGTGCGATCGATCTCCGCGAAGGGGAGAAGATCAACGAAGCTGCCTTCAAGCAACTCATCCGCGCCGCGGTGGCGGCCAACTCCGCAGCGCGCGCTCAACGGGTAGCCAGGAAGAAATAAGCCCGGCTCTCAGGGGTATGACGTACAAACGGCCTTTCGCAACAGAAGGGGAGTTATATGCTTCAACCCACGGAAGGCCGTTAGCTGTCCTTGCGATAAAGGAGCTCGCGGATCGCCTTTCTCCTGGCCTCGTTCGCTTCACTCTGGGCCTTGCGTTCGTCGGCGTCCATGCGGCGCTTCGTTACGGGGTCTATTACTTCATCGGAGGCGCTGCACTCCGGGCACCGATTGGCGAAACCGGGCTTATCCGGCTTCAACTCGAACTCTTCTGAACAGATGACACAAACTTTGATGGGAAAAGCCATTTCATCTCCATAATAAAATCCGATAAACCCATCGACAAATCCACCGATAAACACATCGGCAAACCCATCGACAAATCCATCATGGCGCGTCCATTCCCTCTCGATCTTCAGCAGGAATGCGCGACGCGCCGTTCGCGCTACTCCGTGCTTCCCGTCACAAAAAGCTGCTCCGGCTTAGCTGCAATCACGCGATACAGCGCGAACTGCCGCGAGCTCTGCCCGCGCAGCTCAAACAGCAGGCTCGCGCGGTTGCTCGCCTCCGCGTCGACCGCATCCACCAGCAGCATCCTCGGCGTGCGGTCCAGATGCACGGAGTCCGTCACGCTCGCCATCGCCAGATTCAAGTCGCCCAGGCCTCCGCCCAATCCATTCGCCTGCGCTACTACCGTCACATACCTCAGCTCCGCGCCCACGCCATCCGTGTGCGCCATGTACACAAAAATCGGATCACCCCCATAGCTCAGCGTGAAACCACGCAGCTCGTCATCGACCAGCGCCACCCCCACAGGAGCCGCGCTCGTCTTCGCCCCCGTCCCGTGCGCCCTCGTCCCGTTTGCACCCGTCCCGTGCGCACCCGCCCCGCGCGCTGCCGCCGTCTTCGTCGCCGCCGTCTTCGCCGCCGGAGCGGACGTGGCCACCGAAGCAGCCCGCGTCGCCGTCTTCGCCGGAATCCCGCGCTTCAACACCGGAGCCCCCGGGTCCGCCTCCGCCGTCGCAGCCACCGCCGAGGAGTCCGCGGCCTTCGCACTCCCCGCAGTCGCCCCCGTTCCCGACCCCGACCCCGAAGCGCCACTCGCAATCGCGACCGGAGCGGGCCCGCTCTTATACGTCGCCAGCTTCGCCCGCGCCAGAGCCTGCATCTTCGCCAGCACCACCGCGCGCTCCTGATCGTCCTCCCACGCCCGCGCAAACACATGCGGCTGCCGGTTCGCTGCGTCCGACACCGCCACCATCTGGTGCATGTCCGCCGGAATCCCCTTCAGCCCCGGAAGGTCCTCGTCCCGCATCGACCCCGGCGCCTTGCCGTGGTGCAGCGTCGGCCGGTCCGGATCGTCATTCAGCGCCAGCCCCGCACCGCCGCTCACCGAATTCCTGTCCTTCGCCTTCTTCGCCTCCTCCGGCGACCGCCGCTTCAGCGTAGGCCGATCCGGATCGTTGTCCTCCGGGCTGTTCCCGCCGGCCGCGCCACTCCCGCTCGAAGCCGTCGAATCACCGCCACTCGAATCATGCCGCTTCATCGTAGGCCGGTCAGGATCATCCGCCGTCGAGCTGCCAGACGCAGACCCCGAGTCCGTCTTCGTCCCTGCATCCGGGCTCTTGATCACCAGATGTGGTTTCCCCGCATCCCCACCCGAAGCCACAATTACCGGCGGCGTCTTCGAGGGCTGCAGCTTGTTCACCGCCACCAGCGGAGAAGCGTGGTAGACCCCATAGCCCAGCCAGCCATCCTCAAACAGCACATCGCCCGCCGCATCCGTCGCCTGCACATGCCGCGCAAACGACAGCTCCAGCGTCCCCTTCGGCTCGCCGCTCGACTCCAGCTCGTAGACGTTCCCCGTCAGCAGAGCAAACGGAACCGGCCGCGAGACGTACACTCCCGCGTCCCGGTACTCCCCCTCGATATAGATCGACACCGGAACCAGCCGGCTCGCCTTCGGTCTGGCCAGATCGCCCGTCCACTCATACACGCCCACCGCGCGCACCACCTGCTCAGGCTTGGCGACCTTGTGTGTCTGTCCCCACGCCGCATCGCCCGCAGCACACCCTGCCAGCGAAACCGCCAGCCCCAGCCAACCCATCCTCACGCCAAACCCACTCTTCCTCATACGCCTTGTCAGAAGTTTAGACGCTCACTCTCACCCCAAAGTCCACGCCTCTCCGCTCCGTTACTATGGCACTCAGTGAACCCGCCGCTCCTCCAAGTCGAAAACCTCTCCATCGCCTTCGGCTCCCGTCCCGCCGTCGACAGCATCTCCTTCCACATCAACGAGGGCGAAACCCTCGGCCTCGTCGGCGAATCCGGCTCTGGAAAGTCCGCCACCTCGCTCGCCGTCCTGCGCCTGCTCCCTCCCAGCGCGACCATCACCGGCTCCGTCGCCTTCGCCGGCTCCAACCTGCTCACGCTCTCCGAGGACGCGATGCGCCGCCACCGCGGACGCGACATCGCCATGATCTTCCAGGAGCCCATGACCGCCCTCAACCCGGTCATGCCCATCGGCCAGCAGATCACCGAGGCACTTCAGGTCCATCACCGCAACCTCTCTCGCACCGCCATCCGCGACCGCGTCCTCGAAGCCCTCCACGAGGTTGCTCTCCCCGACCCCGAGCGCCGCCTCCGCGACTACCCGCACCAGTTCTCCGGAGGCCAGCGCCAGCGCATCCTCATCGCCCAGGCACTCATCAACCGCCCGCGCCTCATCATCGCCGACGAGCCCACCACCGCGCTCGACGTCACCGTGCAGGCCCAGATCCTCGCGCTGCTCAACCGCCTCCGCCTCTCGCACAACCTCTCGATGCTCTTCATCTCTCACGACCTCGCCGTAGTCTCGCAGGTCGCCGACCGCGTCGCCGTCATGCACCGCGGCTCAATCGTCGAGCAGGCCCCCGCCCGCGAGCTCTTCCGCTCGCCGCAGCACCCCTACACCCGCCGCCTCCTCGCCTCCGTCCCCACCATGCAAACCGACCGCACCCAACCGCTGGCCACTCTCGCCTAAGTATCAAACCTGATTTGTGTTTGAAGGTATTCAAAGCAATCTGCCCGTCTGACCGAGTACCTATGAATCTCTGAACATATGCCGACATATCGGGACCGACCCGGTCCAATGAGTGCATTAGCGATTTGGCACTCGTCGAGCTCGTCCAAATCCAAACTTCCGTATTGCCGACAATACGTCCGCTTCGCAGTCAATGAGTGCATTGCCCTGTTGTCACGAGTTGAGTAAAGGCCGGGTGCCGGATAATTTTCCGAATGAATGCCGGCCAGCCGTTGCCTTCTAGCCTATTTGGAAGTTGCTCAAGGCTGCTCAAGGCTGTACGCTGGCACGACTCTCCGCATTTCAAGTTGAGGTCCGCATGACGACTTCCGTCGAAGCTCTTCCGCAGACGCCACCAGCGTCGAGGAAGATGGCTGCCGTCCTGAATCGCTGGTTCTATTTCGGTATGACTCTCCTGGCAACCGCTATCGTGGCATACGGTTTCGCGAGACGGATTGAACCGCGGTTGCTTGAGGGGCCGCCACGCCCGGTAATCCTTTGGGTCCATTCCATTCTGTTCTCCCTCTGGATGGCGTTCCTTATTGCTCAGTCGGCACTGGTACGGGTGCGCAACATAACGATGCACCGAACGTTAGGGTGGGGCGGGGCCGGACTGGCAACGGCGATGACGGTGGTGGGCGTTGTCACGTCCGTTGTGATGACTCGTTTTGAGCTCCAGTACCTGAATGCTCACCCGCTTTTCGCGCTGAACGGCATACATCATGACGGGCTTGCGCGCATGCGCCTGGCCGCGCAGCTGGGTTCTTTGTGGAATATCGCCTGCTTCACTGCGCTGTTCTGGCTGTCTGTCTACTGGCGAAGGAAACCGGAGCTGCACCGGCGGCTAATCCTACTGGCGACCTGTATGCTGCTGGCGCCCGCCTTTTCGCGGTTTCCGCAGCCGTTCGCGCACTACTCCTATTACTGGGTTGCCGCCGTGATTTTACTGGGCGTGGCCCGCGACCTTATCGTCACCCAGCGGGTTCATAGGGTCTACTATTGCGTGCTGCCCATCCTCATCGTGGGACAGCAGTTCGTGGAACACACAATGCTGGCGGAGCCTGCGTGGTGGATGCGGATTGCTAGCTTTATCGTGCGATAGAGGCAAGGACATCGAGATCGTTGCCGGCTGGGCAGGAAATGCGGTGATCTTAACTCAGGTGGCGCATCATCGCCGAGTCACTCACCGAGATTCTGCGAAACGCGGCATTTTGGACGTATTACCGGCAATGCGGAAACTTCGATCTCAATTATTGCCACCAGGGCAATGCACTCATTGAACGCGATTTGGACAAAGTCAGAGAATAGGTAACGACAAACGCGCTTGTGTGGATGAATCGGTGGCAGAATGACAAGACATCATCAAAACATCTCCACAAGGCAACAAGTCTTTCCGGCGAGCAGACGTATTCCCGCCGTCACATGCTCTGCCTGTAACCTATTACCCATGCCGTCACGCACCACCTCCCCCTCCCTCTTCGCCGAAGCCCCCCAGCCCGCCTCCACCGCGCAGCCCTCCCATGGTTGGATCAACGCCCACTGCGACGGCGGAGCCCGCGGCAATCCCGGCCCTGCCGGCTACGGAGCCGTCATCACCGGCCCCAGCGGTGAGCCCATCGCCGAGCTCAGCGAGTTCCTCGGCGTCCGCACCAACAACTACGCCGAGTACTCCGGCCTCCTCGCCGTCCTCCAGTACGCGCTCGACCACAACCACCCCCGCCTCCGCGTCGTCTCCGACTCCGAGCTCATGGTCAAGCAGATTCAGGGCAAGTACAAGGTCAACTCCCCAGACCTCAAGCCCCTCTGGCAGGAGGCCAAATCCCGCATCGCCCGTCTCAAGGGCTTCGAAATCTCCCACGCCCTGCGCCACAAGAACAAGGACGCCGACCGCCTCGCCAACGAGGCCATGGACCGCGGCATGAAGAGGCCCCACGCCCCCGGCCAACCCGCCCCCGCACCGCTCAAGGCCACGCCCTACCCACAAAAATCCGAAGCCCCACCCAACCCAGACCAGCCTCCAGCCCAAACGCCAGCCCAGCCCTCAACCCAGTCCGGCACAATGCTCCGAGGCTTCACCCGCGACGGAGTCATCCACATCCTCGGCGGCCACAACCTCCCCAACGGAATCTTCGTCAAGATCATCCGCGAGTAGCACCTTTTGGTTGTCATTCCGACCATCATTTTTGGTTGTCATTCCGAGCGAGGCCGAGGAATCTGCTGTTCGCCTGGAGAGCCACCAAAGCTCGGGCGCCCCATTCATGCCGCAGCCTCATCGCGGCATGGGTGGGAAATAACCACGCCTCCCAGCCACAGAGCCGCTCACCTTTCTGGTTGTCATTCCGAGCGAAGCCGAGGAATCTGCTGTCCGCCTGAAGAGCCACCCACGCTCGGGTGCCCCATTCATGCCGCAGCCACATCGCGGCATGGGTGGGAAAGAATCCCCTATCCCCACCCGGCCTTTGCCTTTCCTGTCCTAGACAGCCACCTGGACTCATAAGCCTCAACTAGCCCCTCGCCCCCACTCCATTCCCCCTGGCCCGAGCGAGCTCTCCCATCGGCCGCAGCGTCGTTGCTCCATTTCCATTCCGCCGATGCCCATTCACCTGTGTCTCCGGCAGCGTCACAATCACCGTCATTGCAGGAGCATCGCCAACACACGAGTAGCTGTGCACCGTCCCTGCGTCGAAGTACGCTGAATCCCCTGGCTCCAGCGTGTGCGCTGTCTCCCCGTGCCGCACCTCCAGCCTTCCCGACATCACAAACAGAAACTCGCACCCCGCATGCTGATGCGCCCGTCGCTCACGCCGCGCCTTGCACGGCAGAAACTCCGCATAGTACGGATCGAGCTGTCGATCCGGAACCAGGTACGCCAGGCTCTCAAAGAAGTACTCCGGGTCCCCCACCCCGCTCTGTGGCAACCGCACCCTATCCTTCCGCCGATGCAGCCGGAACAACGCCGTCGGATCAGGCTCAAAGAAATAGGTCAGGTCCTTCGAGAACACCATCGCGATCCGCGCCAGGTTCCGCAGCGTCGGGACCACCCTCCCCGTCTCCAGCTGCGACAGATAGCTTGCCGAGAGCCCCGTATGCCGCCCCAGTTCCACCAGCCCCATCGACCGCTTCAACCGCAGTGCCTTGATGCGCTCGCCGATGCGCTTCTGCGCAATCAGGTCCTCCACCACCTCGCCATCGACATATACCTTCCGCGGGTCGTGACCCTGACCCTCCCCTTCCATCGCCGTGCCAGGAGGCAACGAAAGCTTCTCAGAACGCGAATCTGCACGAGACGAAGAGAAGGTCACAAGCGGCCTGCCTCAAAAAAACAGATTTGGTATGCAAACAGATGTTGCGACGCCATCAAATGGATGTCCACCCCACTGCATTTAAGGCCCTGATCACGTTCACCTTCGCGCCCTTCGCGTTTTGCCTTTGCGCCCTTTGCGTTCGCCTTTGTCTTTGCCGTTGCATTTTATTGTCACTTCGCAACGCAGCAGCCTGCCCTGAGCGAAACTCCTGTCAAGCCCCCAAACCACTCAACCAAAACAAAACAAACCACTTCCCCGTGGCAGAGTAGTTCCTGTCAATCCATTAAAATAGAACTAAGAACAGGCTCGCCCCGGCAGGGCAGTTCAACGAACAACTAACAACCAGCAACTAACAACCGTATTTTCAATACTTTGATACCTAACCCCTTTGAATGGAAGACCTTACATTCAAGGTCCAGATCTAAAGCCAATAGAATGAATATTTTGCACGAAAACACCCCAGGGGGGAGTACCCCCTGAAGATGCTACCCTCGGAGATGTCATGAAGATCCTCGTCATCGGCGGCGGAGGCCGCGAACACGCCCTCGTCTGGTCTCTCCTCAAATCCCCCTCCGTCACCGAGGTCGTCTGTGCCCCCGGCAACGGAGGCATCGCCGCCATCGCCCGCACCGAGCCGGTCAGCGTCAACGATCTCACCGCCATGATCGCCCTCGTCGAGCATGAGAACCCCGCCCTCACCGTCATCGGCCCCGAGGTCCCGCTCGCCCTCGGCCTCGTCGACGCGCTCCAGCGCCGCCACCACCGCGTCTTCGGCCCCACGAAGGACGCCGCGCAGCTCGAATCCTCGAAGGCCTTCGCCAAGTCCTTCATGCAGCGCCACGGCATCCCCACCGCCGCCTACGCGCTCTGCACCACACTCGACCAGGTCCGCGAGGAGCTCCTCCGCTTCTCCCTCCCCGTCGTGGTCAAGGCCTCCGGCCTCGCCGCCGGCAAGGGCGTCGTCATCTGCCACACCCGCCTCGAGGCCGAGTCCGCCGCCGGCGAGATCTTCTCCGGAGTCCTCACCGGCGCTCCCGACCCTGAGATCGTCCTCGAGGAGTTCCTCACTGGCGAGGAGGTCTCCTTCTTCGCCCTCTGCGACGGCAAGCACGCCCTGCCCATCGCCACCGCGCAGGACCACAAGCGCGTCGGCGAAGGCGACACCGGCCCCAACACCGGAGGCATGGGAGCCTACTCCACCGACGGACTCCTCACCCCGGCCATGACCCACTGGGTCACCAGGAACATCGCCCAGCGCACCGTCGACGGCATGAAGTCTGAAGGCACACCCTTCAAGGGAATCCTCTTCATCGGCCTCATGATGTCGCCGCGCGGCCCCATGGTCCTCGAGTTCAACACCCGCTGGGGAGACCCCGAGACCGAGGCCATCGTCCTCCGCCTCGAAACCGACATCCTCGACCTCTTCAACGCCTCCATCGACGGCAACGCGCAGGGCCTTCCCATCCGCCTCAAGCCCGGAGCCAGCGCCACCGTCATCGCCGCCAGCGGAGGCTACCCCGGCAAATACGCCTTCGGAAAGCCCATCAGCGGAGTGACCAGTGAAGCCGCAGACGGCGTCGTCATCTTCCACGCCGGAACCGCCATCAAGGACAACCAGCTAGTCACCGCCGGAGGCCGCGTCCTCGCCGTCTCCGCCGCTGCTCCCGATCTGGCAACCGCGCTGGACCGCATCTACACGCGCCTCGAAACCATCTCGTTCGAAGGCATGCACTACCGCCGCGACATCGGCTACCGCGCCTTGAGAGGAGAATAGAAGCATGAGCGAACCCATCCTCACCGCGCAAGACGTCCTCAAGTGGTACGAGACCACCTCCGACCACTGGCGCAAGTTCCTCGCCGAGCACCCGGACATCCTCGCCATTCCCTGCGACATCGCCAACACGAAGACCATCGCCGAGTTCATGCAGCACATCGTCGCAGTCGAACTCCGCTACGCCGAGCGCATCGCCCACATCCCCGAGACGCCCTACGAGCAAGTCGCCTACGACTCGGTTGAAGCCCTCTACGCCACCCACGACCGCGCCACCCAAATCTTGAAGCGAGCCCTCGCCGCGAATCACGACTGGAGCGAGATGATCGAGTTCCAGACCCGCTCCTACGGTTCCCTGCGCGCCTCGCTCAAGACCATCTACTTCCACGCGCTGCTGCACAGCCTGCGCCACTACGCGCAACTCGGCACGCTCGTCCGCCAGCACGGCTACAAACCCACCTGGCCCGGCGACTACCTCTTCATTGGAGTCGAGCGAGTCTAGCTTCTCTCTTGGTTGTCATTCCGCAGCGCAGCGGAGGAATCTGCTTTTCGCCTTACCGAACCGCCACCGCAGGCAGAATCTCCGACACATCCACCCACGACGTCGGATAGTCGCCTGTGTAGCAGGCTGTGCAGTAGCCATTCGGTGTCGCGTCGCCGCTCGTGCAGCTATGCAGCATCCCTTCGAGCGACAGGTACGCCAGCGAGTCCGCCTCGATGAACTGCCGTATCTCCTCGACGGAATGGTTCGCCGCGATCAGGTCCTTCTTGCTCGGAGTATCGACGCCATAGAAGCACGGCGAGATCGTCGGCGGACACGAGATGCGCAGATGCACCTCTTTCGCGCCCGCGGCCCGTACCATCCGGACGATCTTCCGCGACGTCGTTCCCCGGATGATCGAGTCGTCGATCAGGATGACGCGCTTGCCCTCAAGCAGCGAGCGCACCGGATTCAGCTTCATCCTCACGCCGAAGTCGCGCACGCGCTGCTCCGGCTGGATGAACGTCCTGCCGACGTAGTGGTTGCGAATCAGCCCGAGGTTGAACGGAATCCCCGACTCCGCCGCGTAGCCCAGCGCTGCCGTCACGCCCGAGTCCGGCACCGGCACCACGAGGTCGGCAGGCACGCCCGACTCACGCGCTAGCGTGCGGCCCATCAGCTCGCGGCTCTGCTGCACCCAGCGGCCAAAGATCTTCGAGTCCGGCCGCGCGAAGTAAACGTGCTCGAAGATGCAGCTCGCCTGCTTCGTCGTCGTGTCGAAGTACCGCGAAGTCACTCCATCCTCGGAGACCATCACCAGCTCGCCCGGCTTCACATCGCGCTCGTACTTCGCGTGCAGCAGGTCGAACGCGCACGTCTCGGAAGCAAACACAAACGTGTCCGGCGCGCCATTGACGCCGGGAATCCTACCCATCGAGAGCGGACGCAGACCATGCGGATCGCGCGCGGCGAAGATGCGGTTGCGCGTCATCATCACGATGGAGAACGCGCCCTCAACCTGCGAGAGCGAGTCGGCGATGCAGTCGACCAGCGTCGTCTGCTTCGAGTGGGCGATGAGCTGCACAATGATCTCGGAGTCCGACGTCGTCTGGAAGACGGCGCCGTCGCGCTCAAGACGTTCCTTCGAATTGCCAAGATTGACGAGGTTGCCGTTATGAGCAATCGCGATGAGTCCCTTCGTGCTCTCGACCGCAATCGGCTGCGCATTCAGCAGCGCCGAGTCGCCCGTCGTCGAGTAGCGCGTATGCCCGATCGCAAGATAGCCCGGCAGCTTCGCCAACACCTCATCGGTGAAGATCTCCGACACCAGGCCCATGCCCTTGATGTCGTTGACCTCCTGTCCATCGGCCGAGGCAATCCCCGCCGACTCCTGCCCGCGATGCTGCAGCGAGTACAACCCCCAGTACGTCAGCCGAGCCGCATCCGGATGGTTGTAAATCGCCATCACGCCGCACTCTTCACGCAGCTTGTCGAAATGTCCGTCAGCTTCGCACAGAGTCACGTCGTCCTCAGCGAACATCGCTTCTTGGTTGTCATTCCGCAGCGCAGCGGAGGAATCTGCTGTTCCAACAGCATTCAACGCCATAAGCTCATCCTGAATCAGAAGGTCGCTCATGCCGTCACCACCTCTTCCGCGAGTTGAGCTTCGATCGCGCCGGAGTAGGAGTGGCTCAGCTCCGTCACCAAAACCGAAATGATTGGTTCCCTTTCCCATTTCAATTCGAAAGTCTTTTCTGCCGTCATTCCGATGGGGAGTGCGACGTAGTGCTGTACATCAGCTTCGATCCGACGGATCACCTCGTCAGCATTCTCGGCAGGGCATGTAAGAACAATCGAACCAACCTGTTCTCTAAACAACGCTTCTGTTGCGGTCTCACCGCCGCCATCTGCGTGCAACCAGGCGTCAACTCCAATTCCACTACTGATAGACGCCTTCGCAAGAGCAACTGCAAGGCCACCACTACCGATATCTGTAGCGGAGGAGATAAGTCCCTTATCGGCAAGATCACAGAGCATTTCGTTGCAGTACCTAGCCGCATTCAGGCTAAAGTGCGGCAGTGTTCCATATAGAGGCGCCCCTATAGAACGTGCAAATTCTGAACTCCCAAATTCTTGTGTAGGGTCCTCACCCTGGACATTCGAGAAAGCTACGATGACCCGCTCACCGGGACGTTTAAAGCTAGCCGGCACAGCCTTCGTCACATCATCAATAATCCCAACCACTCCAACCACCGGAGTCGGATAGATCCCCACGCCCTTCGTCTCGTTGTACAGCGAGACATTGCCGCCAGTAATCGGAGTCCCTAGCGCTGTACAGGCCTCGGCGATGCCATCGATCGCCGCCGAGAGCTGCGCCATAATCTCGGGCTTCTCGGGATTGCCGAAGTTCAGGCAGTTGGTCGCGGCCACGGGAGTCGCGCCCGTACACGCGACCTTCCGCGCAGCCTCGGCCACTGCGTGCATCGCGCCGAGCTTGGGGTCGAGATACGTCCAGCGGCCGTTGCCAGCCAGAGCCATCGCCAAACCACGATCGCCTGTACGTTCGCCGATTCCCGGCCCGTCCGTATGGCGGCTCGTGCCCTTGATGCGAATCACGCCGGCTTCGCCGCCCGGGCCCTGCACGGTGTTGGTCTGCACCATCGAGTCGTACTGCTCGTACACCCAGCGCTTGTCGCAGATGTTCGCGCTCGCCAGCAGCTTCTTGAGGTCGGCGGTGTAGTCGCGCGGCTGGGTCAGAGCTTCGAGAACATGCGCTGGAGGATCGAGTGGCACCGGAGCCTTCCACGTGCCTACCGGGCGGTGATAGACCGGAGCGTCGTCCGTCAGGCTCTGGTTGGGAATGTTCGCCACCAGCACGCCGCCCTGCGTAATGCGCATCCTCGGCTCGGCGGTCACGTGGCCCACGATCGAGGCGTCGAGCCCCCACTTCGAGAAGACGTCCAGCACCTCGGTGGCGCGGGCCTTGTCGGCGACCAGCAGCATGCGCTCCTGCGACTCCGAGAGCATGATCTCGTAGCTTGACATGCCGGTCTCGCGCTGCGGTACGCGGTCAAGTTCGACGGTGAGGCCGAGGCCGCCGCGCGCGCCCATCTCGCAGGTCGAGCAGGTGAGGCCAGCCGCGCCCATGTCCTGAATGCCGAGCACCGCGCCCGTGGCCATCGCCTCAAGGCAGGCCTCGAGCAGCAGCTTCTCCATGAAGGGATCGCCCATCTGCACGTTGGGCCGCTTCTGCTCGGAGCCTTCCGTGAACTCCTCGCTGGCCATCGTTGCCCCGTGGATGCCGTCGCGGCCCGTCTTCGCGCCCACGTAGATCACCGGGTTCCCTACGCCGACGGCCTTGGCGTAGAAGATCTCGTCGGTCTTCACCAGCCCAAGCGCGAAAGCGTTCAGCAGCGGATTGCCGGAGTAGCACGGCTCAAAGCGCGTCTCGCCGCCGAGGTTCGGCACGCCAAAGCAGTTGCCGTATCCCGCGACGCCGTGCACTACGCCGGTCGCCACCTGATGGTTCTTCCGCCGCAGAGCCTCATCCGGCTCCGCCTCGTCGAGCGGCCCGAAGCGCAGCGAGTCCATCACGGCCAGCGGACGCGCGTTCATGGTGAAGATGTCGCGCAGGATGCCTCCGACGCCGGTCGCCGCGCCCTGGTAGGGCTCGATGTAGCTGGGGTGATTGTGCGACTCGATCTTGAAGGCGCAGGCCCAGCCATCGCCCACGTCGATGATGCCGGCGTTCTCGCCCGGTCCCTGCACGACGCTTCCCGGCCCAGTCTTGCGCGCACCTTTGGTCGGCAGCCGCTTCAGGTGCACGCGAGAGCTCTTGTAGGAGCAGTGCTCGGACCACATCACCGAAAAGATGCCCAACTCGGTAAGGCTGGGCGTGCGGCCAAGTGCTTCTTCGATGCGCTTGTACTCGTCTGGAGTGATGCTGTGCTGCCTAAGCAGCTCCGGGGTAATGGTCGCTGGGGAGGGTGTGCCGGACAGGGTTTCCGCTTGCAGATTGGCCATGGCTCGCTGTGTTAATTGTCGCATGCATCGAGCCAAAATCAGCTCGCGCGCTAAACCCCTGTGCTTCCAAATCCCTTCGCGCCGCGCGCTGCGACGCCCAACTCCATAACCTCTTCAAAATCAGCCTCGATGCGCTGCACGATACGGAGCTGCGCGATCCTGTCTCCGGGTTTCACAGAGATGGCAACCTCGCCGAGGTTCGTCACCACCACGCGAACCTCCCCACGATAGCCGGGATCGATCACACCGGCGAGCGTCGTCACGCCGCGCATCGCCAGTCCGGAGCGGTCCTCCACCAGCGCGCCGTGCGTCGGCGGAAACTCCAGCGCCACGCCGGTCGAAACCGCCACGGTCGCTCCCGGCTCAATCACAATCGTTTCAGCCGCATACAGATCGGCGGCCAGATCGCCGTAGGCTCCCACGTGCGCGTAGCGCGGCAACTGCGCCTCCGGCTTCAACTTCAATACCTTGATCGGAACTCCCATGCTGCAACACCCTCACAATCAGAAAATCTCAACCGATCATCTCCATCCCAACAGCTAAAATCAAATCACGATGTTCGAACGCCTTTCTACCCCAGCGAGCAAGCTCGCCAGGGGCCCCGTTTGGCACTGGATGAAGGCTGAAAACGCCCGCGCTGAGGGTGATCCCCGTGCACCATGGCGCCTCTTCTGGGTCGCGTTTCTCATCCGGGTCGCTTACATGACGCTGGCCCACACCTACCGGGTCCGCCCCTTGGACGACCACTTCCACTTCGCCTGGGAGGCTGGCCGCATCGCCCGCTCGGTCGTCACCGGACACGGCTATGGAAGCCCCTTCGCCACTGCTTGGCTCCCCTATACCGGCCCCACTGCCTGGGTTCCACCCGTCTACCCTCTGCTCATCGCTGTCGTCTTCAAGCTCTTCGGCGTCTACACCAGCGCCTCAGCGTGGATGCTGCTCGCCATCAACTGCGCCTTCTCTGCAGCCACCGCACTGGCCGTCTG
This sequence comes from Edaphobacter bradus, assembly GCF_025685645.1. Lineage (NCBI taxonomy): Bacteria > Pseudomonadati > Acidobacteriota > Terriglobia > Terriglobales > Acidobacteriaceae > Edaphobacter > Edaphobacter bradus. The sequence continues at coordinate 1,097,134 of NZ_JAGSYF010000002.1, read as the reverse complement.
GGAGATAGCCTTTCGCTGCTTCTCGCGGACAAATGCCGTATGGTCCGGCTGGCTCTGGGCCCTCTACCCCGCGGCCATGCAGTATGCCGTCCGCTGGTTCTGGGAGATGAGCCTCACCACGTTCCTCTTTGCTGCCGTCCTCGTTCTCACCCTTCGCATGCGCGGTGTCAACGCCAACGCGGAGTCTCCACGTATCGAAGAAAACTCCAGTCAAACGCGCCAGTGGCTCCTCTTCGGCCTGCTTTGGGGAGTTATTGCACTCACCACCTCGACGCTGCTGCTGTTCCTTCCTGTTTGTGGCCTCTGGATTCTCATCGGCACCCGGCATCGCCCCCACGCGCTGCGTAATGCTGTCTTCGCAGGCATCGTCTGTCTCGCATGCCTCACTCCGTGGGAGCTGCGCAACTACAAGGTCTTCCACGCCTTCATTCCGATTCGCGGCAATCTCGGGGTCGAGACTTACCTCGGCAACGGTCCAGGCTCCAACGGCTTCGTCATGGCCTATGACCACCCCACGTTTGCCCCCGACCAACTCCGCCTCTACGCCTCCATGGGCGAGGTGCGCTATGCAAAGTTTCGTGGCGACCTCGCACGCGCATACATCCGCGCTTGTCCCGCACACTTCCTCGCGAATACGCTCAAGCGCATCTACTTTTTCTGGGTGAGCGTTCCGTCGGACGCACGGTGGGCGCTCGAGCTGCCGCGCGTGATCAGCTACAGCTTTATCAGCCTCGCCGGTCTGCTCGGCCTTGCGCTCGCGCTCTATCGCCGCGTGCCGGCCTCCGGTCTCTTTGCCTGGATTTTTTTTCTGCTTCCCATCCCTTATTACACCGTCTTTGTGCAGGCCCGCTTCCGTCACCCGCTTGAGCCTGTTATTACTGTCCTCGCCGTCTATCTCTTTCAGTCGGCCACACCGCGCCACGCGCAGGCGCAAAACGTATGACCCAGCCCACCAGAAACGTCCTCGTCACCGGAGGCTCCGGCTTCTTCGGCGGAGTCCTCAAGCGCCGCCTCCTCACCGAGGGCTACGCCGTCACCAACATCGATCTCGTCGCCGACTCCGACTCCCACCCCGCGCTCACCAGCGTCCAGGGCGATATCCGCGACACCGCGCTCCTCAACGATCTCTTCGCGAGAGGCAACTTTTCCGCAGTCTTCCACTGCGCCGCGCTTCTCGCCCACGACACTATCAACGAGAACGATCTCTGGACCTCCAACGTCGACGGCACCCGCAACCTCGCCCTCGCCTGCCACGTCCACAAGGTCCATCAGATGGTCTTCACCTCCACCAACTGCCTCTGGGCCTCGAACCTCGGCCACGAGGTCAGGGAAGATGAGCCTCCCAATCCGGTCGAGCTCTACGGCCGCTCCAAATTAGCCGCCGAGCACGTCCTCAAAGAGTGCCAACACGGCCTTAACGTCATCATCATCCGCTGCCCCACCATCATCGACAGCGGCCGTCTCGGCCTGCTCGCCATCCTCTTCGAGTTCATCCAGGACAACAAGAAGGTCTGGGTCGTCGGCTCGGGCTCGAACCGCTACCAGTTCATCTACGCGCAGGATCTCGCCACCGCCTGCATCCAGGCCATGGACTACCCGCACTCCGACCTCTTCCACATCGGCTCCGAGAACGTCTGCTCGCTCCGCGAGGTCTACGAGGCGGTCATCCGCGACGCCGGCACGCGCGCCCGCGTCGCCCAACTCCCCAAGGCGCCGACCATCGCCGCCATGAAGCTCGCGCACAAGCTCGGCGTCTCACCGCTCGGCCCCTATCACTACCGTATGATCGCCGAGGATTTCATCTTCGACACCACGCGCATCCGCGAGCGTCTCGGCTGGCGCCCCACCCTGACCAACCAGCAGATGATGATCGAGGCCTACCGCTACTACGCCGCGCAGCGCAAAGAGATCCACGCTCGCAAGGACGTCTCCGCCCACTCCAAGCCGGCGTCGATGGGAATCATTCGCCTGCTCAAGTGGTTCTCTTAGCGTCGCTTATCTAAGTTTAGGGCGACTTTTCCACAAAGATGGTAAACTGGTACCTGATCGTAGAATCCGATCTGGTGTTCTTCCTTGTTCTGGCACGTCCTGCTCTACACGCGAACAATCCCACATTGAGTTCAGCGGTACATCAACAAGCAGTCAAGGAAATATGTCATGGAACAAGGTACAGTAAAGTGGTTCAACGATGCGAAGGGCTTTGGGTTTCTGAGCCGCGCTACAGGCGATGATGTGTTCGTTCATCACACCGCCATCCAGGGCAACGGCTTCAAAACCCTCCAGGAAGGTCAGGCCGTAGAGTTCAACGTCGTGAAGGGCCCCAAGGGCTGGCAGGCTGAGAACGTCAAGGCCCTCTAACAAAGTTTTATGTATCGGAAAAGGGCGTGCCTCATGGCCGCCCTTTTTGTCTCCCCGGAAAGACGGAACGCGACTCGGTTGCATTCCGCTTCCTCCTTCAACTCACGCCCAGATCCCTAGAGGTTCTTTATGTCCACTATGACGCCCGGTAGATACCAACTGAAGTCCCTCCACGAGGAGATCGATCTCTTCGACCGCAAGCTGGCGCACCTGCTCAAGTACGAAACCTTCCCCTCCGATGCGGAGCGCGACATCGCCGCAGGCAAGATGGCCGCCAAGCGCGAATTGCTCGTACGCAAGGCGCAACAGATGGCCGACGACGGCATTGAGTTCAACCAATCCGAGCTCCCGAAATCCCTTCGCTCCGAGGGGACAACCGACACGCAGGGGAATCCCCCATCCGCGCGAAAGAGCGCTGCGAGATCTCTCCCGGCGCATGCTTCGCCTTACGCCGGAACTTCCCTTGACTGCGGGCCAGAGCTCGAGGCTTACAAGCAGAGCAAGGCAAAGCGTAAAACGCGGGCCTCCTGATCGACAAAGGACGTCTCCGCAGAGCATCACCGCTGGTTCATCTTCGCCGCGCGATAGCCCTTGGGCAGCGCCGAACGCAAGATGACCAGGCGCAGAGAGCCACGCCGCCCCATCACGCGCTGCGATCGAGATAGGGATTGAGCCGCCCGGTCAGCATCAGGCCGAGCATGCGGAAGTCCCCCAGGAACGACCACAGCGGATGCCCAAACGTCGCTGGCTTGTTGCCTTCAATCAGGAAGTGCCCCGTCCAGGCAAATCCATACGCAACAACCGGCGACAGAAGCGCATACCACGGATGATGCGTAGCGAAGGCCGCGATGACGACGACGATCCCGCTCACCGTTCCGATGGCATGCAGCAGGCGATTCCCCGGGTGGCTATGCTGCCGCACGTAGAAGCGAAAGAAGCTGTCAAAATTTGGAAATTCCGAAGATTCACTCATGCGGCTGGAAGTTTATGCCCGCATAACGGGGCTGGCAAGGACATTGGCCGAGAATCCAGCGACCGGCGGATCACTGCGCGTTCATCTTAACAACTCGATAAATCCGCAGGCGGCTCAAACAGCTTGAAAACGGCGCGCATGAAATGAGACTCGCGAAGCTCGGGTGAATACAGCCGACTTCCCGGTACTTATCCGAATCGGTGAGGGCATCGGCGATTTCTCGCTCAGATTGAAATGTCCGTGTTGCCGACCATTCGCCCACGATTTCGGCTAAAGCGTTGGGTGATTTTGAACTTGTTCCCGATTGGAGCTGTTAGCATGCACGCATGAATCGACGAGATTTTGTCACCACTGTGTCTCTGGGTTTGGCGACACGTCTGCCAGTTTTTGCCGAATACGGCGTAGGCGATGTCGAAGCGGGTAGCCCCAACGCGAATGTTACTGGTCCAACCTCCAGTCGGACGACAAGTCCTAGTGGCCGGCTGGAATTTGCGTCGGCGTTGGAAGCTGCAGAGGCGGTTCGCAAAAAGCACATTTCGTCATTCGAGCTGACGCAACAAACCTTCGCGCGGATCGACAAATTCAATCCACAACTGAATGCATTTGCGTATCAGCTTCGCGAAGACGCGCTCGCGCGGGCGAAGCAAGCGGATGAAGCGCAGGCAGGCGGGAAATCGCTCGGCGTCCTTCACGGCGTGCCGGTTCACGTGAAGGAAAGCTTTGCGGTGGCGGGGCGTCCTTGCACTTGGGGGATTCCGGCGCTGAAAGACTCCAAGGCTCCGAGCGACTCGGAGGTGGTGACGCGGTTCCGGGGCGCGGGGGCCGTGCTGATTGGGGCGACGAATGTTCCGATCGCGCTGGGCGATTGGCAAAGCTACAACCAGATTTATGGCACAACGAACAACCCGTGGGATTTGAAGCGATCGCCGGGAGGATCGTCGGGCGGGACGGCCTCGGCGCTGGCGGCAGGCCTCGGATACCTGAGTGTGGGCAGCGACATTGGGGGATCAATCCGCGTGCCAGCGCATTTCTGCGGTCTGTACGCGCACAAGCCGACGCTGGACCTAGTAGACATGCAGGGCCATTTGCCTGGCGGGCAGCACCAAAATCCAGGTTTCTCGACTCTGCTTGCCGTGGGCGGGCCGCTGGCGCGCAGCGCGGAGGATTTACTGGCGGCGTTGCGCTTTCTGGGCGGTCCGGCGGACTACTCCGCGAAAGCGTGGAAATGGGAACTGCCCGCAGCGCGACACGAAAGTTTGCGGGAATTTAGGGTCGGCTACGTGCTGGACGATCCATATTGTCCCGTAACTCCGGAAACAAAAGCAGTACTGGAGAATACGATCCAGAAACTTGAGAAAGCGGGTGCCACGCTGAAACGCGGCTGGCCCGCAGGATTCAAGATTGAAGAGCTGAACCGGAATTACAGGTTCCACCTGGATGCGTTCATGTTCAGCGCTGAGACGGCAGAGCAGCAAGAGGCGGAGCGGAAAGAGGCAGCGGCGAGCGGTAAAGTAGTGCCGGGCCTGGCGAGCTTTGCCGACTGGCAACAGCAAAACTTCCGGCGGCTGGGATATCGCGCGCAGTGGCAGAGTTATTTCGATGAGGTCGACGTGTTCCTCTTACCCGTGGCCTTCACCACGGCGTTTGAGCATGACCACAGCGAACCGCAGGACAAGCGCAAAATTGCGACGGTGGATGGCCCGCGTGACTACGCCGATATGTTGCGTTGGATCGCGCCCGCTACGCTGACAGGATGTCCGGCCACGATAGCACCGGTCGGGCATGGCGAGGGCGGCTTGCCCATCGGCCTGCAAATCATGGGACCGTATTGGGAAGACGCCACGCCGATTGTCTTTGCGAAGCTGCTGGCGCAGGTACTGGGCGGATTTGTAGCACCCTCCGGTTACGAGGGGTAGGGCACGGTAGCGATACACGGCCGACCAGCGGCGCTGGTACGGAACGGGCCGATAGTCCGTCCAGTTGATCCGGAATTCCCCTCCCCCGGTTTTTGCCCTTCGCCGATTGCGGGCGGTTAACCGGCAAACCGGAACATTCGACCTCAATTGACGACTTCAGGGCTATTGCAACCTCTCGCAGAGTCAATACAAGCCGACTTATCGTTCCTGCGAGCGCGATTCTCCTTGTTCGTCACTCGACCTGGCCAAGTCGCCCGGGATTCTATGTGCAAAGAGGCGCTTGTACTCGAAGAACATGGCGGTGCGCCAGGCGACGATCATGCCGAAGGCAAGAATGAAGAACAACCCTGCGGTCTGCTGCACGGAGATGATCTTACCGACGTAGTCGCGCGCCAGGTAGCGGACGGCGAATAGGATGAGCACGACCATGAAGAAGACCTTGGATCGGTGCATCATGACCGTGTCCTGTTTGAGGACGAGCCGCGAGGTGCGGATGAGCGGGTAGGAGAGCACTAGGGCGCCGATGAGGAAGGCTGCGAGCGCCCAGGCGAGAGGAACGCGGAAACCCGATACGACAAACATCGAGAAACCGGTGGCCATGCCTAGGGGCGGAAAGACGATGGTCTTGAGCGTGACCTGCCGGCTCCCCTCGCGAAGCCGCCACACCAGCACACCAATGAGGCCCAGCAGAGCAACAACCGCCGAGGAACCTGGAGCGAATATCATCATTTCCATTTTACGGTGGGCCGTGGCCAACGATGGTGACGGAGACGAAAACGGGCTGGGGGATTTTCGTTTAGCGGTCGGTAGAGATAAGCCGACTTCCGAGTTCGATTTTCCGAGCCTCAGAGCATCGACCAGTGGATAGAGAAGCCGTGACTCGGAGAGCACCGCTTGCGCCTTATCGTGCGCCAGCAATCCACAATTCACAGGAGCCCTGTGGATTACAGCAACTCCTCTAAGGCCGTGCGAGTATTGCTTCGACGAGTCTCTTTATTTCGGCCAGCGCCTCCCTCAGCAGGTTGTTTTCGACGCCAAGCCGAGTTGCCAGCATGGAATTTCCCTCTTGAAGCTGTTTGAGCCTCTCGATCTCCTCCAGGGCGGCGCGGAGCTTGGATCGCAATTGTTCGACTTCCTGGGGAGCAACATCGGCACGGATGATGTCACCCGCATAAGGAAACTCCTCAAATGGCTTCCGCTCTCGCTTCGGCTCCTCTCGCGTGAGGGGTTCAAACTGCTTGCAATAGCATTTCCACCAACTGCACACGATGGCTGCATGCTGCGATTTGCGATGACCGCACTTGCAAAGCTCTTCGCTCACTTGCTTTCCTCCCAGTGCGTCCAGGGAGTGCACCATGATGGTCCCACGAGCCTTCCGCAGATGCAAGGCGCACCTTCGCAGGGGCCGACCACAGTTGCAACTGCGATTCAGAGAGCATATCCAATGGGCCGAAGGTCATAACCAGCTTGGTCAAGTGGGGGCATTCATCCGCGCATTGCCCGAAGACAAGTGGGTCCATTTGGGAGAGGTATAGATGCACGAAAGCCGCGGCGGTAGAGTGGCTGTCGGGGAGGATACATGGACGACCTGAACTACTTGGACTTGAGCAAACTGACGCCTGAGCAGGTAGCCGGGGCGAAGCTTCTGGCGTATCGGGCCGCGAGTTGGGCCATCGACAATGCGATTACGAAGTTTACCCCGGAGCAACAGGCGAAGATTCACGCGGCGGCGTTCCGAAGTTTTTTAGAGAAGACACTGGCAGAGGGTTTGGCGCGATCGTTGGCGTATCACCGGCAATACGGAAGTAACCCCGAAATGTCCGTATTGCCGACAATACGGACATTACTCAACAAGCGCGTTTCTGAGGACTGATCTGACATATGTCTCACTAGTCGGCTGTCGAAACCAGCGGATGAGAATTGTCAGGCCGAAGTAGAAGATCTGCTCATATCAGGCTGACTCTTTCGGAAAATCTCGCTGCACCCCGGATCCCATGGGAAACGATGCGCTTTATCGGGCCAGAAGAGTTGAAGAGCCGGAAAATCGGAGCTTTCGTAGAACCACATAGTCCACGTTAGGGTCTCCCTATATCGCAGTGGATTGACCCGTCGGAATACGCAGGAATAGTCCTCCAATAGGTCGTGTGATTGGTCACCGTCGCCATACCGCATTCCACCGCTCACCCGCTTGCCGATGTCATTAATCAATCGATGCATTATGTCCGGTGGTAGCCCGAAAATAATGATCTCGGGGTGTTGATATCGTTCATATAGACCAAACGAGTAAGCGAAGCCTGGACCCTCACTGTCCTCGGCAATTTTATTAACAAACCAACCTGTAGCCTCCAACCTTTGGAGCACATCTCTCTCGTGCTCGGTCAAACCGGGATCAGTACTGTGCCGTGTCATTTATCGATGATAGACGTCATGCCACATAGCGATCCCATATGTATGTCCGGAAACTGCCCCGATTAGTCCGGTGAAGTCGGCTTATGGGAAGTGATGCTTGCCGTATGACCGGCAAACCGGAAGTTTCGACCTCAACCTCTCGCAGAATCGGTAAGGACAAACGCGCTTCGCTTCACCGATCTCGGCCAACGGTTCTGAGGTAAATGCCAGTGCACTCATCGAAGGAGAGCCACAATCTATCCCAAAGGAGGCATCTCTCCGCCCGATCACTGTCCGTTCATCTTCACAACACGGTAATCCGCAGGCGGCTCGAACAGCTTCGGATCGGGTTCGCTCTCGTTGATATTGCTCACCACAAAGTTCTGCTTCTGCGCGCCAAATCGCGGATCGAACCGCTTCGTGATGATGTTGATCTGCAGCCGCGGCGAGTACCAGAACTCTTTCACGATCGGCTCAGTCTTTTGATTCCCGACCACACCCGCGTTGAGAGTCGTGACCTCGCGCGAGCCAACCACATCAAGGTCATCGATCATTCTCTTCCCCAGATCCTCGCGCGTCACCGATCCTCCGCCATTCGGCAGTGGCCCGGCAGGCTCCATCCTCACCGACTCCGGTGCATAGTACCGAGAGACATAGCACGTCTTCTCCTGCGTCCTGCAGGTATAGATCTCGTGCCGGCTGGGGTCGGAGTAGTCGAGCTGTACGATAGACGTCGCCACCTTGTCGCCGTTTGGAGCAAAGAACCGCCGCTCCTCAAAGATGCGCCCGGAGCTGTCGCGAGCTACCGTCCGGTGATTCCAGTTCGTCTGCGAACTTCCATCGCTCAGTATCTTCGTCAGCTCTGTCGTTACCGTCGCCGTGAACGGCGCATTCGTCGTAGGCAAGATGATCGTCAGAGTCTGGATTCTCTCCCTCGTTCCGCCATCCAGGGCATGCATCGTTGACTGATCCTGCGCCCCCGCCATGCAGCACGCAATTCCCGCGGTGCAAAGAACTCCAAAGACCAACCCAGACACCAAAGGCAGCCGCATCCTAGCTCCTCGTGTAGATCCCAAACAGTCTGCCACGAAAATGTCGGTGTGAGATGAACATTTAGTTCGATTTATCCTTCCACCGGATTTGGCGCAATGCGTCGACGACACCCTGCAGGCTAATCCTGCTTCCATCCATCCCCATGCGTTCAACAGCCCATGTGAGGTATTCGATGATCTCCGCGTCACTCCCACCAGTGGTCAGCAACTCAAAGACGTGACCGATGTAGCCGTCATATTCGTCGCGAGGCCACTCTGGGTCATCCATGACACGTATTGGGTCCCACACCTCAACGAAGACCCTACGAATCTCAACACGCACTTTGCGCGACTCTTCTTTGGCGATGATCGGGTAGCGAACGCCCATCGGCGCATTCTACGGTAGCCCCGTCAACTTCGCCTGCTACTAGGCCGCGTAGCTGCAGCGCGCTGCCGCAATCTCATTGCGGACAGACAGGGGACATGCCGAAAAACCTGTCAAGCCCTCCAGACACGATTCCCACAGCACCAAAACTCGCAACCCCATCCAGGCCATCAACTTACAGCCGGAAAATCTTTCGTCGGCAAGTGGCAGAGTAGTTTCCATCCATTCGGTAAAATAAATACAGCAGAAGACAAAAGAGCCCGGCCGAGCGCCGGGCTTTCGCTTTTAGTGCAGAACCACGGTTACCGCGTTACGCCTGTAATCGTGTGACCGCGCCAACGGCGCGTCCAATACCAGCATGGGAGAAACCCATGGAAAGGCAGGTCAGAGAACGAGGGCTGAAAGCCCGCACTATTCGGCTTCAGACTCTATCCCCTGTTTCACCGCCACGTAAACCATTTTATTCGAATACTTTGCGCATCGGAATGCCGGATTTCCCATGCTTTTCGGTGTCTGGCAGTCCAATTGCGCCCGAAGTCCGAACCTAAAGTATCTGTTTTGAATATTTTGCACCAAAACAGGGGGAGGGGGGGTACAACCTATCACGCCAACCCGGTAGACTCCGCCTGCTCCTGCGCATGGTAGCTCGACCGCACCAGCGGCCCCGACTCCACATGCTTGAAGCCCATGCCCAGCGCTTCGTGCTTGAGGAAGGCGAACTCGTCCGGCGTGTAGTACCGCATCATCGGCAGATGGTCGCGTGAAGGCCGCAGGTACTGCCCGATGGTCAGGATGTCGACACGGCGATCTGCCAGGTCGCGAAACACGGAGAGCAGTTCGTGGATCTCCTCGCCCATCCCCACGATGATGCCCGTCTTGGTGACAATCTCTTCGCCTGTCTCGGCGGCGATCTCCTTGGCGTGCTCCAGAAACCGCAGCGACCTCTCATACCGGCCGCCCGACTTCGCCACGCGATACAGCCGGGGCACCGTCTCGATGTTGTGGTTCAGGATCTCCGGCCTCGCCGCGACCACAAGCCGCAGCGACTCCTCATTCCCCTGGAAGTCGGGGGTGAGAATCTCCACCCTGCAGCCCGGAGCCTGCAGCCGAATCTCCTCGACCACCTTCACGAACGCCTGCGCCGCACCAACATTGTCGTCGTCGCGATTCACGCTGGTGATGACCGCGTGGTGCAGCCCGAGCTGCGCGACGGCGTAGGCCACGCGCCGGGGCTCATCAAAATCAATCGGCTCCGGCTTGCCCTTGGGAACCGCGCAGAATCCGCACCGCCGCGTGCAGAGGTTGCCGAGCATCATGAAGGTCGCGGCCTTCTGGTTCCAGCACTCTCCAATGTTCGGGCACTGCGCGCTCTCGCACACGGTATGGAGGTTCAGCTCCCGCGCCATCTTCTTCAGGCTGTGAAAGGTTTCGCCCATGGGGGCCTTCGCCTTCAGCCATGCAGGCTTCGGCGCGGGCTTCCTCGGCGTAAGGTCGATCTGGACAAGCTCTTCCTGTATCGTTGCCACCGGCGGAGTCATCCCTTTCATTGTACCTGCCTGTCCGCCGTTTCCCCCCGAAATGGCCGCTAATCGAAGCTCACCGTCTTGCGGCGGATTCCATCATCGCAGCCGCTCACGCACCTCAGTCCTCACCAGGTAGAGGAAGAAGACCAGCGCGAACAGAGCCTGCACCAAAAACGGAAAGATGTGCAGCTTCGCAAAGACAAAGAAGTTCCCGAGGCTCAGCGTGAGGCACCCGGCCAGCACCAGCGCCCATCCCCAGCGCCTAAGCCGCAGCAGCCCGAAGATTCCCGCGGCGAACAGCGTGCAGATCGCCAGCACGCCATACTTCCCGCCGCCTGTGCCGAACTGCCCCCGCAGCGCGGCAAAGGCGTTCACCATCGTCATCACCAGCAGGAACAGGCAGATGCCCGCGACTCCGGGCAACATGCCATGCGCGCGCGCTTCCAGTTTTTTGATCTCGTCTGAATTACTCATTGGGTCGCTCATAACGTATGCAGATACCTCAGCAGATCGTCCAGGTCCTGCTGGTCAATCGTATTCCCCATTGCCGGCATCAGTCCGTGGCCGTGCTGAATCGTGTCCGTGACGCGCTCGTCGTTTGCAGGTGCGCCGCTGTGCAGATACTGCTTCTTGTAGATCCCAATCAGCGGAGGCCCGTTCAGCGGAGCGTCCTGACGGTCGTTATGGCAGCGCGCGCACTGCGTCTGAAACACCGCATGACCATGCATCTGCTGCGCATTCAGCTCCGACAGCGGAGTTGGCGGAGGCACACGCCTACATCCCGCCATCAGCGTCACGGCCATAGCGGCCAGCAAAATCCTCGATATCCTCACAACTTCTATTCTCGCATCTCGCGACTGAGGCCCCGAGGCGTCAGTTCGCCGCCGCAATGGCCGCCACGATCTTGTCCATCGCCTCGCGGTCGGCGCTCGACGCGGGAGTGTGGTTCCCCACCATGATCGAGAAGATCACCGTCTTCCCGCTCGCGCAGTCGAGATAGCCGCTCAGCGCGCGCGCCTCGCCCAGCGTCCCCGTCTTCGCAAAGACATGGTCTTTCAACGGAGCCTTGCCGAACCGCTCCACCAGCGAGCCGTCCTCGCCGCCTATGGGCAGCGAGCGGCGCCAGTCGGCGAACCACGGCTGCGTCGTCGCGTACTGCAGCAACCGCACCGTCGCCCGGGGAGCCACCAGATCGTGACCGCTCAGGCCTGAGCCGTCGAAGAAGACGAAGTCATCCTTGTCGATGCCCGCATGCTCGAGAAACGCCCGCACCACGCGCGCTCCGCCGACCGTCGAACCATCGCTCAGCACTGCGGCGCCTGCGTTATGCAGGAACATCTCTGCGTGGAGATTCTGACTGACCTTGTTCGTCACCACGACGTCTTCGATCAGCGTCGGCGAGGTGTGCCGCGCCAGCACGCTCGTCCCTTGCTCCGCCGGCCTCTGCGGCGCGTAAGTCTTCGACCAGTCCATCGTTGCCAGCGGCTCATGCGAAGCTTGCATGAACCCCGTCGAATCCGTCGAGATGCGGTGCCGCGCCCGCGCTACGCCCGTCACCACAATCCCACGTGCCTCCAGCATCGACTTCAGAGCGGCAGCCGCGTACTCCGCCGGATCGATGATCGCGACTTCCTCCTCATCCGGCTGCGCGTCCACTGCAATCGACCCGTAGATCCGCAGCACCTTCGAGCCCATCGCGCGCTGCATGTCCACGTGGCTGCCGCTCTTGGCCGCGCCGGTCACCAGCGCCGTTGTGTCGATGGTGTAGTACGGCGCAATCGGATCGATCGTCACTGTCGGCGGCTTGCCCGGCGCGTCTCCCGGCGTCACAGTCACCTTGATCTGGTTATCGTTGATCGACAGCGCGGAGATGGGCGCTCCGTATCCCCACACCGTGTCGTCGATCGACCAGTCCTGCGGATAAGGCTCCCACGGAAACAGCGTGTCGTCTCCCACCACATCGCCGTTCACGACCTTCAGGCCCGTCTTCGCGACCTGATCGGCCATCTCGTCCAGATACCGCAGCGCAGGCGGCCCCAGCGGAGGAGTCTGTCCCGGAGCCAGCTTCGGCCGCATCGACGGCGGAACATAAGGAATCTCGCGCCCCGAGAGGTTCGCATCGCCCGAGCCCACCAGCACGACGTCGCCGGTGAGCTTGGTCGCTCCGTTGAAGACGCCTCGCGCAACGATCTTCGTCTCAAAGGTCGTGTTCGCGCCGAGCAGTGCGAGCGCAGTCGCCGTCGTGAACATCTTCGCGTTACTCGCCGGCTGAAAGAGCTGGCCCTCGTTCAGCGAGTAGATCGGCGTGCCGTCTATTGCCGTCACGTCGATTCCCCAGTGCGCTCGCGCCACCTGCGGGTCGTCCAGCAGGGCCGCGATCTGCTTCGCCATCTCGGAGCACGGCGCGCTGCTGCCAGCCTTGCCCTTCGCACCAGTGCATCCTGTTTCCTGAGCGCGCGCTACGCCTGAACACACCACCAGCAACGCCACCGCAAACCGCATCCATCTCGCCATATCCGCGCAGTCTAGCAGGTTGTCAGTTGCCAGGTGTCAGGTGGTGCGTGGCGGCCGGACAACTAACAACCTGTAACTGACAACCTGCAACTCCAACTAGAATTCCTGCATGCCGTTTCTGCCTCGCCCGAGCTACGACTGGCATCTCCGCTCCCGAACTCTCGCTCTCGGGCAGCGGACGATCATCATGGGCATCCTCAACGTCACGCCCGACTCGTTCTCCGACGGCGGCTACTTCTACTCGGCCGAGAACGCCCCCGAACGCGCTCTGGCGCACGCCATCCGGCTGCTCGACGAGGGAGCGCAGATCCTCGACATCGGCGGCGAGACGACTCGGCCCAATGCCACTCCACTCACCGCGAACGAAGAGCAGGCGCGCATCCTGCCCGTCATCGAAGCCATCCTCGCGCACCGCCCCGAGGTGATCCTCTCGGTCGACACCTACCACGCGGCAACGGCGAAGCGCGCCGTTGAGGCGGGAGTCGAGATCGTCAACGATGTCAGCGGGTTCCTCTGGGACACGGAGATGGCCGCGACCTGTGCGGCGCTGCGCTGCGGCCTCGTGCTGATGCACACGCGCGGAAGGCCGCAGGAGTGGCGCGAGTTGCCTCCGCTGGCTCCGCAGGCCGTCGTGCCGATGGTGCTGAACGACCTGGCGCAGCGGCTCGATGAGGCGACGTCCGCAGGCATCGCGCGCAACCGCATCGTGCTCGATCCCGGGGTCGGCTTCGGCAAGCTCCTCGACGAGAACTATCCACTGCTCTCGCACTTCGACGAGCTGCAGGAGCTCGGCCTGCCGCTGCTGCTCGGGGCCTCGCGCAAGGGCTTCCTCGCGCACACGATCGCGTCGCTGCATGGCCAGGGGCCACCAGCCCAGGAGCCGCCCGCAGTCGACGCGCGGCTGCATGCAACCATCGCCGCAAGCGTCGCCGCGATCCTCAACGGAGCACACATCGTGCGCGTGCATGACGTGCTGGCTGCGGCTGAGGCTGCCGCCGTGGCCGATCGCATCCTCTCGCTGCTCTGACCAACGCGCGCGTCGATTGGCGCGACGCGCGCGAATCGGGTACAAGGGTTGAGAGGAATGTCTGGTACACGACTGAGATGAAGATTCTCACCTCCGCAGAGATGGGGGCGGCCGACCGGCGGACCGCCGAGGAGTTTGGCGTTCCGCTGAATACGCTGATGGATAACGCCGGCTCAGCGGTGGCGACGTTCTGCCTGGCGGAGTATCCGGCGGCGCGGCGCGTTGTCGCGTTGTGCGGCAAGGGAAACAACGGCGGCGATGGCTTCGTCGCAGCGCGGCTGCTGGCGGCGAAGGGACGCGACGTTACAGTTGTGCTGCTGGGGCGCGCCGCCGAGGTAAAGGCAGGAGAAGCCGCTACGGCTCTCGATCGGCTGAGGTACGAGGCTTCGAAGGTCGCTCTGCTTGAGATCGAGGACGCCTCTGAACTCGCACCACTGCTCGACGACTGCGATCTGCTCATCGACGCTGTCGTCGGTACGGGCTTTCAGCCGCCGCTGCGCGGGCTTGCCGCTGCGGCGCGCGATGTTGTGAACCGCACGTCTGTGCCCGTCGTTGCGGTCGATCTGCCCTCGGGTTGGGACGCTGACTCGATGGAGCAGAGCGCAGAGGGCGCCTATCGCGCCGATGCCGTCGCCACATTCACGGCTCCGAAGATGGCTCACGTCTTTGGACACTTGACGAGCGCGACGTTTGGGCCGGTCGTCGTCGCTCCGATTGGCTCGCCGGAGGCGGCGGTGCAGTCGGGCTCGGGGCTCACGTGGGCGGGCTCGTCGAAGGCAGTTGTGGAGCGGCCTCGCGATGTGGACGCCAACAAAGGCCGCTTCGGCCATGTGCTCATCGTCGGCGGAAGCTACGGGACAGCCGGCGCGCCTTCGATGGCGTCGCTGGCGGCGATGCGGACCGGCGCGGGACTGGTGACGGCTGCGGTTCCGGACAGCATCGTCGGGCTGGTCGGCGGGGTCGCGCCGGAGCTGATGGTTCGCCCGCTGCTGCAGGGGCCCGAAGGTGCGGTCTCGCTGAGGAATCTCGCGGGCGACAGGCTCGCGGCGCTGCTGGAGCGTATGACCGTCGTTGCGGTTGGGCCGGGGCTCTCGCAGAAGGGCGAGGCTTCGGCGGTGGCGCGCGAGCTGGTGGCAAAGACGCGCGTGCCGATGGTGCTCGACGCCGACGCGCTGAACGCCTTCGCCGGGCGCGCCGAGCTGCTCGACGGCGCGGGGCGCGTGCTGGTGCTGACTCCGCATCCGGGCGAGATGGCGCGGCTCGCCGGGCTGACCGTCAAGGAGGTCGAGGCCGACCGCATCGGGCTTGCGCGCCGGTTTGCTACGGCGCACAAGGTCACGCTGGTGCTCAAGGGCTGGCGAACGCTGATCGCGCATCCCGACGGCAGCATCGCCGTGAATACGACGGGGAATCCAGCGATGGCGAAGGGCGGCAGCGGCGACATCCTGACCGGCATCGTCGCGGCGATGCTGGCGCAGTATCCCGATGACGTTGCCCGCGCGGTGGAGACGGCGGTCTACCTGCACGGTCTCGCGGGTGATTTCGCCGCGCAGGCGATGGATGAACATACCGTTCTCGCGACAGACACAGTGCGCCATCTTTCGGATGCGTTCCGCTCTCGCGTGACCGACGCGAATCGGCTCACGTGGATCACAGGACTTCGGATCGCAGGACTTCGGATCGCAGGGCTTCGGAGCGTGGGGCTGCGCGCATGAGCGTCAC
Organism: Edaphobacter bradus; assembly: GCF_025685645.1. NCBI lineage: Bacteria > Pseudomonadati > Acidobacteriota > Terriglobia > Terriglobales > Acidobacteriaceae > Edaphobacter > Edaphobacter bradus. Next base: position 1,081,297 of record NZ_JAGSYF010000002.1, on the reverse strand, counting down.
GCCGAGCTTTACTCGCGAAAAGCGGTTTCGCACGCGGTCGGTTTCAGGGACGCTGGCGCTGGGCCAGACGATCGCCGAGATTCTGTCGCCTCCGCCGAAGCTGGTCGTGCTGCGCGGCGATGTGGGCGCAGGCAAGACGACGCTGGTGAAGGGCATCGCTGCGGCGCTCGGCGCGGCCCAGGAGGAGGACGTGACCAGCCCGACCTTCACGCTCGTCCACGAGTATGCCGGGCCGAAGGTGCGGGTCTATCACCTCGATCTCTACCGGCTGGAGACCGAGAAGGAACTCGCTACGCTCGGCATTGAGGAGATGGAGTCCCAACCCGACGCGCTGGTTCTGGTCGAGTGGGGCGAGCGCTTCGAGAGCATCGTCAGCCGCGCCGACGCCGAGATCGCCATGGAGCACGGCGAGGGCAATGAGCGGCTGCTGATGGTCCGGTGGCGGTAGGTACCCCCACCCCTCCAGTTTTCCGTCAAAATCTTCATTCTATTGGCTTTAGGCTTGGACTTCGACTGCAAAATATTCTATCTAAACGACTTACCGGCAAAGTATTAAAAGTAAATGGGTTATTTAGGTAAGAGAGGAGAGCCCCGGTGTTGGCCGGGGCACTTTCCTTTTTCTCACTGGTTCTATTTTAGCGGATCAGGGGAAACTACTCTGCCACGGCGATGTGGCTTGTTTTGTTTGGGTTGGCTGGTTTGGGGACTTGACAGGATTCTATGACCTCCGCTGAAGGCCTGATGCGGATAGATTCATGCTGGCGGTATCGCAGATTTCGGGGAAGAGACTGACTTATGCAGAGTTGACCGGCAAGGTGTCGGAAACGGAAGTTTTCTAACGTTCGCCTATCGAAGAACGGATTTTGGATGATGCGGCAGAACCGAGGGAAGAGGAGCCTTTAGACAGCCTCTTCCCACTCTCTTTGTGCGCACCAATGCGCGCCTGCATCTCGCTCTTTGACACCTTGAGAATATCCCGCACCGCTGCAGTGAAGCGCGCAAACTCGGGGGTATCAGGAGGAGTTTTCATTTTATGCAGCGGGTGAGATAACGAACGAATCAGTTATGGAATGCGCTCCCAGTGCTCCGAGCAGCTGTAGGTCATCGTTCCGATCAACAGATGGATGAGCCTGCAACCAACTGCTGATCTCAGGCCGACGAAGGTCTGGTAACCTCTCCTTGAAAAACAACGGAAGCTCGTCGTGTAATGACTCGCCGCTCTTCTGCGGCAGCCCAGGAAGCGGAGAAAGATTCATCTCTTGAAACGCATCCAAGTAACGAAACGAATACTTCCGATCAACCTTCTTCAACTCTGCGACGACCCTGCCATCGTAGGAAACGAGGAGCGTGGGTGGCGGCGTTTTGTACGACATTTTGGACCTTGATGCCCACGGATTAAGCATTGTTTCCCTCCTTTATGAGATGCTCTAAAGCTTGTTGGCGAACCAGCAATAACCGCACAATCAGGCGAGCCCGGCGCTTTGTGAACACACGTCGAAACGGGTGTTGACGTAACAGGTGGCCTGCCGTGCGTTCTATATCGACACGTATCTTTGTGTAGGCACGCAATGTCACCTCTTTATGCTGCGAGAGGAGGTAGCGTATCAGGTCTACATGCGTGCATTTGCCTTTTTGTCCTACCGATTTTGGTAGCCCAATGCGCGGATGCGACTTTAGGACGTACCGCTGAAAGTCCCCCTCGTTGGACTCCAGTATTTCTAGACTATCATCAGTCTTGTCCCATAAAAGGGCTCTCGCTGAGTCGTAAAGTGGAGCAAATTTATATTCGGCAGGTAGCGTAGCGGTCCGTAGAACCCCCCAATTTCGAGGATGACGGTCCATTGCACCTGTAAGAGCGTCGAACACGAGCATTTCCACTAGCGATGCAAACACGGTATCGGCATATTTATCGCACACTTGATAGATCATGTCTCGGACAAAATCGATGTCGTAGATGCCCTGTTGCCGGGAAGCGGTGTTAATCCGCTCAAGCTCAAACTGATCTGCAAGTCCAATTTCCTGTACTAAGAGGCTTCCGTGCAACAATTGATCGGCTGGATCTGTTCTAAACGAACGACTTACGAAGTGAAGACTCTCGTCCAGTTTGGCTATACCGCTATGGGCCATGCCGAACCCTAACAACATTCCTAGTTGATTATTGAAGAGTTCCGTATAGGTTTCTATATGCCCATTTTTATGGGCAAATTTGGCTATATAAGCTCCTTCAGGACTTCCGTCCTTTGACAGAAAGCATTTGGTAGCTGCCCCCGCCATGCTCATCACATGCTCGCCACTTGCCTGATAGCCCTGAAATCTTCGTGGTAAGCCCCAGGTTGCACCCCTCCGCCCAACCCGAACAAAGCGAGTAGGAAGTCCCTGGCGATAGGGGGACATCATCTCTTTTTTGGTCATGGGGCCAAGCTGCGTCAGGCCGTTCACTTGCAATGACACGTCCGTGTAATCTCTCTCGAACCTTTGGGTTAGCTAGTGCGAGGAGCATATCAGTCGGTGCGCTTTGGTGCATCAAGTATGTTTGTACCCGGCGATGTGGCTTGTTTTGTTTGGGTTGGTTGGCTTTGGGGCTTGACAGGATTCTAGGCCTCCTCTGAAGGCCTGGTCGGGGTTGGCATCGCGGTCGCTACGCCCTGCACGGTCGCAGTTGAAACCGGCGTGATATGCTCAGGCACTCTTTGAATTGGAACTCGACTTGCCGATTTGGCACGCAAGGAGATGCCATTTGTGTCGATGACCAAGCACGTGGTTGCTTCATCCTCCGCCCCTCGTCTGGCGGATGAGGCCGTAGGCCGGTCGGCGGTGCGCAAGGCGAGCTGGCGGCTGCTGCCCCTTATCGCTCTCGGGTACGGCATGGCCTTCATGGACCGCGTCAATATCAGTTTTGCTGCGCTGCAGATGAACCGCGATCTGCACTTCAGCGCAACGGTTTATGGCTTTGGCGCGGGGCTCTTCTTTGTGAGCTATGCCGCGTGCGAGATCCCATCCAACCTGCTGCTGTTGCGCTTCGGCGCGCGGCGCTGGCTGGCTCGAATCATGGTCACCTGGGGAGCGCTGGCTGTCGCAATGATGTTCGTGAGGACGCCGGGCCAGTTCTACGTGGCGCGGTTCTTTCTGGGCATGGCGGAGGCAGGCTTCTTTCCCGGAGTGCTCTACTACCTCATGCAGTGGTTCCCGCCGGATATGCGCGCCCGGGCGGTGAGCCGCTTTTACGTCTCACTTCCGCTGAGTTCGGTGGTGATGGGTCTCCTTGCGGGCGCGCTGCTGAACCTGCAGGGACGCCTCGGTCTGGCAGGCTGGCAGTGGCTCTGCCTGGTCGAAGGCCTGCCTCCGATTGCGCTCGGTATCGTCTTCCTGTTTTGCCTGCCCGATACTCCGGCACACGCCGCATGGCTTGATCCAGAGGAGCAGGAGTGGCTTCTCACGCAAATTCGAGAAGATGCGGCTGCGGGAGCTCACACAGAGGGTGTCGGCCGCGCGCTGCTCGACCGGCGGGTCTGGCAGCTCGGTGTGCTCTGCCTCTGCCTGCGCGGCAGCATCTATGCCTATACTTTCTCAGCGCCCGTCATCCTGAAGAAGCTCACCGGATTCAGCGTTACGAATGTCGGCTTCCTGATCGCCGCCATGAACCTGCTGGGTGGAGCCGGCATGATCCTGAACGCCATCCACTCCGATCGTGCTCGCGAGCGTTATTGGCACGTCATTGTTCCGTTTCTGGTGATCACTGCCGGCTACTTCGTCAGCGGCCTCTCCATGCTGCCGTGGCTCGCGGTTCCGGCGCTGGCAGTTGCAGTCATCAACAACAGTTCGCTGGAGGGTCCGCTGTTGTCGATCCCGGCAATCTTCCTCAAGGGAAGAGGGGCGGCGGCAGGCATCGCAGCGATGAATACGATCGGGATGCTCGGCGGCTTCCTCGGTCCTTACTGGATGGGATTGGCCAGGGACCTCACAGGCGATTATCAGCGCGGTTTGCTGACGCTGACCATCCCGAGCCTCGCTGCCGCCGCAATCATGTTTGCGATGCACCGGAGCTCTCAGAGACAGCGGGACGCGGCAGCAGGCTGAAGTGGGTTCACGATCACGGACGCCCATAGCCGATACCTCATCCGTTGCCAAGTCATTACTCGCATGGATACCGCGCACGTCCGCGCGATCTGTGAGGCTGCCATGCGTGAGTACGGGGTTCCCGAACGCATCCGAACCGACAACGGCGTGCCGTTCTCTGGGACTGGTATCCTCGGTCTCTCGCGTCTTTCGCTGGAATGGCAGCTTGGGGCTCCGCATCACGGCAGTTGCACAACGGAGGTAGTAGCTATGAATGAGCAGTTCTTTCCTCGCATGTTGAGAAGTGCGCGCTGCGGAACCGTCCTTCTCTCACTTGCATCGATTTCACTGCCTTCACAACCTTGCAGGGCTCAGGTCTCAGCCAGCCATCCTGTCAGCGACACTCAGGACGCGATCCCTGAACCTGCGATCCCGGCGATCTTGAAAACTTTTGAGACCTTCGAAGTTGTAGGGATGCCAGCGGCTCATGGACAGAAAGATATCGACGACTTCATCCTGTCCCTCATTCGTGACCCACGCTTTCCGGCATCGGTGAACGACATAGTTGTTGAATGTGGCAATGTGCGGTACCAGCCGGTTCTTGATCGGTACATCGCCGGCGAGGATGTTCCGTTTACCGAAGTCCAGCATGTCTGGCGAGACACGACGGTCCAACAAATGTGTGGAGCATCCGGCTTCTACGAGCAGCTGTTTCCGCTGGTTCGCTCGCTTAATCAACGGCTTCCTGCCAGAAGCCGCCTGAGAGTTGTTGCCGCAGATCCGCCGATCGATTGGGGCAAGATTTATACACACGAAGACCTCACGTCGTTTTTCGGCCGGGATGAAAACCTCGCTTCTGTGCGAGAAGGAAGCATTGCTTCTGTGATGGAAAGAGAGGTGCTTTCTAAGCATCGCAAAGCCCTGATGCTCTTCGGAGTCTTTCATCTGGTGCATGGAGGCGGCCCGGGAGAAGGGGATGCGGTCACGAGGTACGAGCGTCACTACCCCGGCAGGACCTTCGTGATCAGCGATTTTGGATACTACGGCACCGGCAACGAACCGCTTGGAGAAATGAACGCTCCGGGTGGGGTGTGGCCGTCGCTTTTGAGAACAAAGAACAGCAGCCTAGGCACGTTAGGCCTTGACTCATTCCTTCCATCGCCGATTACAACTGACCAGAACTGCAACGCCATCGATGCATTCTCGAGCAAGCCATCCAAGACCGTTGCAGATCAGATAGATGCTTTTCTCTATTTAGGTCCTCAGAAATTACTACTGGCCGAACCCCTTCCAGCGGATATCGCTCTTGATCGGGCCTATAGATCCGAATGGCTGCGCCGAATGAAAGTTGCTGGCCTGCCTGTCCCTTCGACATTAGAAGAGCTCGATGTTCAGATCGTTGCGAGTGCGGCACACCCTGTGTTGACTCCTGCTCCCAGACAACCGGTTTCACAAGAGACGAAGTTGAGGATAAGGCAAGACTGTCTGAGCAGAAAGCATCCTACCGCAAACACAGCGAAGTGAAGGTGAAGAACTCCTCATCGTGAGGTGGTTCTAAACAGCGTTGATTACATGAGCAAATTAATAACGTGAAACGCTCATCTCGTCAGTAATGGAGGGGCCGTGACGGCCCTGCGGTAGACGAGCGTTGGGAGATATTCTTATCTCAGACCGGGCCTGCCCAGCCTTTACCCAGAACCAGAGCCACTTTTCCCGCAAGGGGCTTGGCCGGGGAGCTGGTGCAGAAACAGCATCGCGACGACCCCAACCGCGGGTCCGGCGGCGAGCGGCAGAAAGCTCCAGCGCCAGCCGATGTGCGCTGCGAGTATCGACGTGAAGCGAATCGAGACGAGGGTCAGGGTGAAGCCGAGGCCGAGTTGGAGCGCGAGCGCGGTTCCGACGTAGCTGGGGTCGCTTAGCTCTGTCGCCATGGCAGAGAACTGCGCGGAGTCGCCGATGACGGTGATTCCCCAGAGGACGGCAACCAGCAGAAACAGCCAGAGCGGGCCGTCGAAGACGAGACCGATGACGACGGCGCAGAGGCCGGAGAGCGTCATCATCAGGCCGGCAGCGAAGGTGCGGCTTGTGCGATCGGCCAGCAGCCCGCCGAGAACCGCTCCCACGACACCGGAGGCGACCACAATGAAGGTCACGAGCGATGCGGCTTTTGCGCCAGTCAGGCCGAGATGAGGCCCAGCGGCCCGCGTAAAGGCCAGGAACCAGCCCCACATGGCGTAGAGCTCCCACATGTGGCCGAAGTAGCCGAGATTGGCGAGGGCGAGCGGCCGGTTCCGCAGAACAACCCCCATGTAACGGGGATTGAAGACGGCTTTGCTGAACGGAAACGGGCCCTCCGCCGCAAAGAGAACGATGAGCGCGGCGCCCGCCAGCGTGCATGCGGAAGCTGTGATGACGACGGCCTGCCAATCTACGCGGTCGGTAAGAGAACGAACGAGGTGGGGGAGCGATGATCCCAGGGTCAACGCTGCGATGACGAGGCCGAGCGCGGTGCCTCGGCCGCGCACGAACCAAGTCGATGTGAGCTTGAGAGCCGGTGGGTAAATACCGGCGAGCGCCACGCCGGTGACGAAGCGCGCAGCAAGCAGCCAGCTGGTTGAGGGCACCCAGAGCAGGCACAGATTCGCCGATGCCGCTACGAGGGCGCTCACCGCCATCAGCTTGCGCAGCGGAACCAGGTCGGGAAGGCTCACGAAGCTGGAGAGCAGCGCTCCGGTGACGAAGCCGAGCTGGACTGCGTTGGTGAGCCAGGAGACCTGGGCGGGAGAGAGGCGCCAGAGCTGGATGAGCTCCGGCGTGATGGCTGTCGCGGAGAACCAGGTCGTCATGCAGAGGACGACGCCAGTGCAGATCAACGCGAGCATTCGCCAGCGCGCATGATCGCTAAGTCCTTCTGTGGGCAACGCAGGACTTAGCACGAAGTCAACCTCTTTGCGTGGAATGGCGAATGTGGTCGCGGTGCCTGAGCCACTGTTGGGCCCGGACTGAATCAGTATATTTGGGAGCCCTTGACCCGAGTTGGCTGCCGAGATTGGATGCTCGGACTCTGAAATATGACGAGAGATAGACGCTAAACAGGAGACTCGGAAGTCGGCCAACCACTAAAGACAATCGGTTGTCTTCAGGTCTTCCCTTGTTTTTTGTTCTTGACAAGATTTGAAGCGCGATGGTTCTATGATCGGCGGTCGATATTCGGCCAGAGTTCGAACTAACTGATTTTGCCCAAGGAGACGTTCCATGAACTTTCGGAAGTCCGCAGTCAGTAATGCCCTCTTGCTCTGCGCATTGTGCGCGGCGTTCTGCTCCCCAGCGGCGGTCCAGGCCCAGACATGGGTACATCCCGGCATTGTGGTGAGCCAGCAGCAGCTGGATGCAACCCGTGCTGCATACCAGGCAAATAATTCTGTCATCGTCAGCCAGGTGAACAAGGCGATGAGCAGCAGCTATGGCTCATTGAGCTACACGGTGCAGGGGCCGTGGCCCGGTGGCATCAACCAGTGCGGAGCCTTCTCGCATCCCAATAACGGATGTCAGGAGGCGGACAACGACTCCAACGCGGCTTATGTGCAGGCTCTGCTGTGGTACATCACGGGCAACCAGACCTACGCGAATAACGCGATCAACATCATGAACACCTACGCGAACAACTTCATAGGGTACGCCGGGACCAACGGACTTTCGTGCCCGAGCGGCACGGATTGCTCGAACGGGCCGCTGCAGTCGGGGTGGGACTCGCAGAAGTGGCCGCGCGCGGCGGAGATCATCCGCTGGGGCAAGCCCGGCGGCAATGGCTCCGGATGGTCTTCTTCGAACATCCAGGCCTTTACGAACATGCTGAATAACGTCTACCTGCCTGTGATTCAGAACGGATCGGGCGTGAACGGCAACTGGGACATGTCGATGATCGACGGTATCATGCAGATTGCCGTGTTCACGGAGAACGCATCGCTGCTGGCGACGGCGCGCTCGTTCTGGCAGGGGCGCGTGCCTGACCTCTTCTATCTGCAGTCTGTCGATGGAGGCTTCCATGCACCTTCCCCGCGTGGCAACCCGAGCTGGTATGGGCAGACGGTCTTCGACTCGTCGACCACGAACGTTGCGCAGGAGACCTGCCGCGATCTGACGCATACGGAAGACAGCATCGCCGGAACCATCAACGCTGCGGAGACGGACTGGATCCAGGGCGGCTCACTCTACCAGGACACCGGCAGCGCAGCCCAGCAGCGCATCGTCGGCTCGATAAATGTGATGGCAGGCTTTGAAGGCCAGGGGGGCGGTCAGAACGCGCTCATCACGGCACCCACAAACTACTGCACCAGCTCTGGTGCGACGCACATCGGCCAGATCACGCTCGGCTCTGGCTCGACGTACGCGATCGGCTATAACCACTACCACAACCGCCTGAACGATCCGAACCTGGCGGATGGCTCTGGATCGAGCGGCCTGCATGGCACGGCGAATGTCTATAACTGGATCCAGAACGGGCTGCTGAATCTGTCTCTCACGGGCGATTATGGCAACCATATGACGCTGTTCGAGGCCCTGACGCACTCAACGAATCTGTGCCAGACGGTGGGCAGTTCGTGGAGCAACACTTCGTTTGCGGCGCAGACGGGGACCTTTACGGCGACGTTCAACGCGACTCCCTCGGGGAGCCCGATCAATACCGTTATGGGCCTGAGCAATGGGCCGCAGACCGTCTACACCAGCCTGGCGGCGATCGTGCGGTTCAATCCCTCGGGGTTCATCGACGCGTATAACGGCACGGGGTACAGTGCAGTCTCGACCATTCCTTACTCGGGCGGCACGATGTATACGTTCGAGTTCGACGTGGACGTGGCGGCCCAGACCTACACGGTCTGGGTGACTCCGCGAGGCGGCACGAAGACCCTGGTGGGGTTGAACTTCGTGTTCCGCACCAGCGCGCCGACCTTGAACAACCTGTCGCTGTATGCGGCGGCTGGCACGAACAATGTCTGCGGCTTTACGGCGACTGCGAGCGGCCCCTCGTGCCAGAGCGCGAGCACCACGTGGAACAACACGCCCTTCACGAGTGAGTCGACTACCTTCACGGCGACCTACACGGCGACTCCTTCGGCGAACCTCATCAATACCGTGATGGGCCTAACGGATGGGCCGCAGAGCGCCTACACCAGCCTGGCGGCGATCGCGCGGTTCAATCCCTCGGGGTTCATCGACGCGTATAACAGCACGGGCTACCAGGCGGCCAACAGTATTCCGTACACCGGTGGGACAACCTACGCGTTCGAGTTCATCGTGAACGTGCCGGCCCAGACGTATACGGTGTACGTCACTCCGGCGGGAGGGACGACGACGCTGGTCGGCCAGAACTACGGCTTCCGGCTGAACGCCCCTACCTTGAACAACCAGGCGCTTTATGCCGCGGTGGGTTCCAACAATGTTTGCAGCTTCACCCCAAGCAATTATTGACAGGTAAGCGTTCTACTGGAAACGACGAAACCGGCAACCGGACCAAGTGTCTGGCTGCCGGTTTGTTTTTACCGTTGTCTGGTTCGGTGACAGTCGCGGGCATTCACAAATTGAGGAAAAAGACAGGGGCCATGGATGCGAGCGCTGCTCCGGCCTGCAGTGCGAGTACATACAGCGTCGATCTTGGAGCCCGCGGCAGCCACTTGATGGCGAAGAAGACCAGTATCGGCATCTGTCCCGCCATAAGCAACTGCCAGAGGTGGGCGGCGGTCCCTTCGTCTGGTTCACGAACAAGGCCATGCCCGTAATGGAGGACGTTGTAGATTGCGGCGACAAACACGACTGCCAAGGCTGTAAGGGACATTGCGAGGGGGAGAAAGGCACTCGGGTGTTTCAGGATGGCGCGAAAGGAATTGGGATCCTGGTTCATGCTGCCTCCCTGGGTTTATTTTGTTTGAGATGCGTGGTTTGGGGGGGGCGACAAGGATTTCTGCTGGGTTTTGAAGCTTTTTCTTGATGGAATAGATTTTGTCCGCTTGATCGTTCGATTCCGGTCGCTACGCCTTTCGAGCCTCGCTTAAGCCGTCGACAGGAGGCCAATGGCGGCCTGAACATCTCTTCGGGGATATCTTCGATGCAAAGCCGCCTGGTTCGCCGGATCATTCTGATCGCTGGACTGTTATGCTTCACGGTGGTTGTGGGTACCGCCGGCTTCAAGCTGATAGAAGGCTATACGTGGTTCGACGGCTTCTACATGACCATCACGACGATCACGACGGTCGGCTATCAGGAGCTGTGGCCTCTCAGCCATGCTGGACGGGTCTTTAATTCGTTCCTGATTCTGTTTGGAGTGAGCGCCATGTTCTTAGCGGTGGGCGCCATGACCCAAACTATCATCGAGCTCGAGTTACAGGATCGCTATGGCGAACGCAGGAAAAGACGCATGATCAATCACCTGCACGACCACATTATCGTCTGCGGTTTTGGCCGTGTAGGCCGGAACGCCTGTTATGAACTTCAACGGGCAGACGCTCCCTTCGTGTTGCTTGATCGCAATGAGCAGCGTGTTGCAAAGGCGGTGAACGCTGGAATGCTTGCCATTGTTGCGGATGCGACGCAAGATGACAGCCTTCGCGAAGCAGGCGTGACCAGAGCAAGGGGACTGATTGCCGCTTTGCCCTCCGATGCCGAGAACCTCTTCATCATTCTCTCGGCAAAGACTCTGAATCCGAGGCTGACTGTTGTAACCCGGGTCTCTGAAGAAGAAGCCGGAGAAAAATTGCGCCGCGCAGGAGCCGACACTGTCTTTACTCCCTATGCGATGGCGGGACGCCAACTTGCTGACGCATTGCTGCGACCCCATGTGGTTGAGTTCCTGGACTTCGCCAGAGGCGACATAGGGCCAAAGGTCACGATGGAAGAAGTCTGCGTCGCGTCCAAGGGTGAATTCACAGGTGAATTCACCAGGAAGACTCTGGGGCAGCTGTTGGAGTCGCGGAAATCCGGAGTGATCGTGCTTGCGGTTCGTAAACAAGGGGGCGAAACAATCTTCAATCCCCCCGCTGAACTCGAGATCTCGGCCGGTGATTTCCTGATCGTCATGGGTGAGCGGTCGAGCTTACAAAAGCTTGAACAGATTCTTACCAGCTAGTACTCGGGGGGGTGGTTCGGACATGCGCATTCAAACTTGGCCACTACGCGGAAAAACGGGTAATGTTCAGGTTGGTTTGGCGATGAACTTGTGCTACAGCGTCGCGGCAATCTGTCCGAGATGCCGACTACACGGACAAGTGGCGAAAAGCGCGTTTCCCGAGACTAGAACCTATCTCATAAATTGACGAGCCGGGTTGTCCCGCCTCGGCATAACTTCCGTATTGCCGGTGATACACCCAGGACCCCGAAATGCCAGCTAATTGGTTCTGGTGCTATGGTCTTTGTCGCGGATAATAGGTGCGCCTGGTCGTTCTTTTACGCGGAGGAACTGAGCAAGCATTCATTCGGACAAAGAGACTATATCTGGAATCTGGGATCAGCGTTCTAGGTTGATGTAGCCGCCAGCGGCGGTGAACTATGGCGATACTAGTGTCAAGCCCCGATAGGAAGAACTCATGGTGGCATTCCCTGCCTATCATGCAGGGACTCCTGCCTTTGAATAAGGTTCAACTCGGTTCCGACATCATGGCCGGCATCACGCTCGCTGCGCTGGGCATTCCAGAGGTAATGGGATACACCAAGATCATCGGCACACCTGTGATCACTGGGCTCTACACGATCTTCCTGCCAATGGTGGTGTTTGCGGTCTTCGGGTCTTCGCGGCATCTGGTGGTCAGCGCAGATTCTGCGACGGCGGCGATGGTATTCGCGGCGCTGACCGCTCTTTCCTTTGTTGCCAATACTCCGCGATACATCGAGCTTACCAGTCTCATCGCACTCGTTTCTGGAGCCACACTCCTTCTGGCCAGGATCCTTCGTCTTGGCTTCCTTGCTGACTTCCTCTCTCGAACAGTGCTTGTCGGCTTCCTTACGGGTGTCGGCGTGCAGGTTGCAATTGGTCAGATACACGAGATGCTCGGCATCGAAGCAAACGGCCACGGGTTTCTTCGTCAGACTCTCTTCACCTTGCGGCACCTGAACGAAACCCATCTGCCAAGCGCGCTTATCGCACTGACGGTTGTGGCCGTCATTGTAGGATTTGAGTTCCTCGCTCCACGTTTCCCCGGCGCTCTTATCGCCGTAGTCGGCATGACCGCAGCAAGCGCCATCCGCAATTGGGCCGGCCACGGCGTACGTGTAGTTGGAAACGTCCCGGGCGGCCTTCCCCATCTGAGCGTTCCGCATATTACGCTCTCAGACGTGATGCTGGTTCTGCCGATCTCCTTCTCGTGTTTTATCGTGATCCTCTCTCAAAGTGCCGCCACATCGCGGGCGTACGCTTTGCGCTACCGCGAAAACTTCAGCCAGAATGTCGACTTAGTTGGTTTGTCGCTGGCCAACCTAGTCGCGGGCTGCAGCAGTACGTTTGTCGTGAACGGCAGCCCGACCAAGACAGCAATCGTGGACTCAGGAGGCGGCCGCACTCAGTGGGCTCATCTCACTACCGCTGCCGTTACGCTTCTCGTCCTGCTGTTCTTGACGAAGCCGCTGAGTTATCTTCCCAACTCCGTCCTCGCTGCGATTGTTTTCATGATCGGCGTCAAACTGATCGATCATCGTGGTCTCGCGGAAGTTTGCCGCGTGAGTCCAACAGAATTCCTTCTGGCTTTGATCACAGCGGCAACGGTTGTCTTTTTCGGTGTGGAGCAAGGGATTCTGCTCGCGACGGTAATGTCTTTGCTGATGCATGTGCGCCACGGCTACCGGCCGCATACCGGCGTCGTCGTGCGGGACAGTACCGATCACTGGCGAATTGACGACCCCGTCCCCGGAAGGGAAGCCGAACCCGGTTTGGTTATGTTCTGGTTTGGAGGGGGCCTTTTCTACGCCAATGCAGCATTCTTTGCAGACCAGGCTCGGAGACTTGTGCACGATTCACCGGCGGCCGTGCGATGGTTGGTGGTTGACGCCAGGGCCGTTACAGAGATGGATTTTTCCGCCGGACGCGCCCTTCTTGAACTCTTCGAGGACCTGAAAAAGGCCGGTGTAGCTCTTGCCTTCATTGTCGTCCCCGTGCGACAGCCGCGAGTCCTTGAACGTATGGGGCTGCTGGAACTCATCGGCTCGAACCGAATCTTCGAATCCCGCTACGAGTGTGTTCAGGCGTACTTGTCGGAGACGGCAGCGAAACCACAATCATAGCCCTAGAAAGGGTTTAGTCGGCAATCCGGAAGTAATTCTGCCAAGCTTCGCCGACCAGAGGCATTTATGAGATGGGTTCTAATCAATTCCATTGAACTTCTCGCTTGCCCGCTATTCTTTAGGTGTAAGCTCTGGACATTGCTCGTAGGAGGCTGCATGGCTTCAATCACCGGGATTGGCGGTGCATTTGTCCGAGCGAGGGATCCAGAACAACTCTATGGGTGGTACGAACGGCATCTCGGCTTATCGAGGTCAAAAGGGTTCTTCGCGTTTCCTGCCTCGGCGCAACGTGCTCAGATTGTCTTCGCCTTCTTCAGCCAAGACGATGAGTATTTCCCTGTGGTACAGAAGGCAATGATCAACCTCCAAGTGGATAACCTCGATGGAGTGCTGGACCGTCTGACAAACGAAGGCGTCGCGGTCGATCCCAAACGCGAGAGCTACGATTTCGGCAGATTCGGCTGGTTCACCGACCCGGAAGGAAATCGTGTCGAGCTTTGGCAGCCTGTTGCTGCTGGTTGATGCAGAGACCGACCCCGTTGGTCCTCTAGCGTCTCGAATGTTTCCGATGATGGCGGTTGGCAATTAGAAGCTGATTTCGGAGGGCAGGTCTGCTGCTTTCTATAGCCTTATGCCATTCCTTCGACCAACACGTGCAACAGCAGGCATATCCCTTTCCCTGCGCCTCGCTCGGACAGTTGGCGGCTTGGCTCGATATTCCTACTTATCGTGCAGATGAAGCTAGCGCCCGGGAGTTGGGATGAGGTTCGGGCCAGATCGGTTTTTCGGAACTCTCTACCCAGGGAAGCTGGTGTTGCTCCTTCAGAAGGTGGAATTGAAGCAATGAATAGTAATATAAAGACGCGCGTCGCCCCGCCTGTCGAGTAGAGGATTGCCTATCCGGACGGTCATGCTGGACGCGAGATGGTGCCGAGGCGTCACCATGATCGAATCGTCTGATTTTCGGGTGGCGAGAATACCACTCAGCAACGGAGCCGGCCACATGCCCGCGCTCGGGTTTGGCACCCTGATTCCCGATGCAGCCGCGACGATAAGTGCTACCAGAGACGCGCTGGAAGCCGGATTTCGACACTTCGATTGTGCGGAACGATATCGGAACGAGCGTGAGGTAGGCGAGGCGTTGCAGGCGGGACTTGCCGCTGGAGGGATCGCGCGCGAAGACATCTTTGTTACCACAAAGTTGTGGAACTCCAATCACCGGCCCGAGCGCGTCGAACCGGCTTTCGAAGCGAGTCTGGACAGACTCGGGCTCAAGTATCTGGATCTCTATCTCATTCACACTCCATTTGCGTTTCAACCGGGGGACGAGCAGGATCCGCGGGATCAAAACGGCAATGTCCTTTACGACCGCGGCGTCACTTTGCTCGACACCTGGAGGGCGATGGAAAGTCTCGTAGACCATGGCAGATGCCGGGCCATCGGACTGTCTGACATAACCTTGAACGGACTGGTGCCCATCTACGAATCTGCGAAAATCAAGCCAGCCGTGGTCCAGGTCGAAGCACATCCGTATCTGCCGGAAACGGAGCTTCTGGAATTCTGCAAGGAGAAGGGCATTGTGCTTTTGGCTTTCGCGCCATTGGGTCACGGAATAAGGCCGGGGCCGCTCGAAGATCCAGTCATTTCGGCAATCGCCGCGCGAGTTGGAAAGACGCCAGCGCAGGTGCTGCTGGCCTGGGCGGTGCAGCGCGGCACGGCTTTGCTTACCACGCCTAAGACTGCGGCCCGCGCGCGGGAGAATCTCAACATCTCTGCCCTTCCGGAAGACGCGTTTGACGAAATCAATCGAATTCAGACTAGACAGAGGTTCAATGAAGTAGTGAAGACCGGCAGCCCGGGTTTCATTCCACAAGGTAGTTGAACATGAAACCCAAACAGCACCTGGAGCAGTCCATGCAAGAGGAGCAAATACGTAAAGCCCTGAACGCGCACTGGGACGCGTCGGCAGCCGGAGATGCAAACGCGGAACACGATATTTACGATGACGACGCCATTTGTGACTATCCCCAGTCAGGCGAGCGAATCCTCGGGCGAAGCAATTTGCAGGCCGTGCGGAGTCATCATCCCGGCAAGCCGTCAGGTTTCAACGTCAAGCGAATTCTCGGAAAAGGTGATCTCTGGATCACGGAATACACAATCACCTACCAGGGGCGCCCAGCATACACAGTGAGCATTATGGAGTTCCGCAACGGTAAGGTCGTGCACGAGACACAGTATTTCGCAGATCCCTTCGAGGCGCCGGCCTGGCGGAGTCAATGGGTTCAGCGGATCTCCTGACGCCGCATTGAGGCGAGATTGAACCCCGATCGGTGGCTGAACTTTCCCTACTTTGATGATGGCCCGTCAGAAGTTATGGCGGCAACTCGCAAGATCCATCTCCCGCCCGGGACTATTCAAACGCCCAGCACCCACGTCTCAGAAGCGAGATGTGTCCCTCTCGTCCCGAACTCGCGGCGTTTCCTTGCAGGGCACAAGATTCGTTTATTCCTGACGATCGATGACCAGAACAAGGACATCGATATGCCGTTGGGATTCCGACACGTCAGCATCGGTACGAGTTCTTTTCTTCATCGCGATTACTGCCTCCCCTATTGAGGTGAGCTAACACGGGGCGCTCCGCTAGAGAGTAACCGTGGAGGAGTCAGGATAATCAGAGAGATGCAGAGCAGTGCGATTACGATCAGAGGCAGCAATTCGGAGCGCAACTGTTTCTGTTGGTAAGCTTGGACAGCCATGATGGCGTCGTGAGCGAGAGTTCCCCAACCAGGGAACGCAATTAAACTGCGGTGAGCTTGGGGCATTTTCGCCGCCAGGAGCAGGAACACCCCAAGCACAAAATAAACAGCGAGCATCATCTGATCGCCGTAAGCAGACTGATCATGTCGTGGAATCGATGTGAACAGCGGATAAATGCCCGCAACAAAGAATAAACCACTGAGCACCAGCAGGACCTGCAGCAAGCGTCGTCGCAAAGGCACCTCAAAACGAGGATCTAAAAGAAAAATCGCTGCTTGAAACGGTATTATCCCAAATCAAGCATTTCAACCCCTAATTGACCCTCCGGCCGGAAAACGGTACACTCATTAAGTTTGGCGCTGTAGCCGGTGTGTCTTAAACCTCAGGCTGCAGGACAATTGGTTGGCCGACGGTCCTGAACGAGACGGACCGGGTTGGCCGGGCCGGTTGGCTGATGCAGTGCTCCTGTATGCGCCCCTTGCAGCACAATCCATGAAGAAGGCGGTTGGCGCTTTGTGCGCTACGCTTTAGAGGTTTGGTTATGTACGCAGTTATCCGCACCGGCGGCAAGCAGTACCGGGTCGCCCCTGGCGATACGTTGAAGATCGAGACCACAGCGCACCAGGAAGGCAACGTCGAGTTCTCGGACGTTCTGGCCGTCAGCGGGGCAGAGGGTCAGTTTGAGAGCGACCTGAAGGGCGCCAAGGTGACCGCGACCGTGCTCGGCGAAGGCCGCGGCGACAAGATCCTGGTCTTCAAGCTGAAGCGCAAGAAGCAGTACAAGAAGATGCAGGGCCACCGCCAGGACTACGTCGAGGTCAAGATCAACGAGATCGTGGTGGGCGGCAAGTCGCTCAAGTAAGGCAGCTTTTCGCTGCCAGCCTCTAGCTCTTAGCTAAAGGCTAGATGGGATTGAGAGTTTAGATTTCATGCGCAACGCCTTTGGGCGGCGCGAAAGAGGCAATCGAGATGGCACATAAAAAAGGTTTAGGATCTTCGAAAAACGGCCGCGACTCCAATGCGCAGCGGCTCGGCGTGAAGCGGTTCGGCGGCCAGACGGTCACCGGGGGCTCAATCATCGTTCGTCAGCGTGGGACCCCACTGAAGGCCGGCGCCAATGTGGGCCGGGGCAAGGACGACACCCTGTTCGCCAAGATCGACGGCGTGGTGAAGTTCCAGGATCGCGGACAGCTCGGGCGGTTTGTCTCCATCGAACCTGTCGCGTAAGAGATTCTCCAGCATGAAGAAAAGCCCTGCTTCGGCAGGGCTTTTTGTTCCCTCAAATCTAGGCCGCCCGCGCCGCAGGAGCGAAGCCATCGCAGCCGCTGATCGGCGAAACCTTCAGGTGCAGCCCGGCGTGCTTCGGATGCCCGCACTCATCCAGCATGTTCAGCGGCGCCTCCTTCTTCTTCATGATCGTAATCAGCACGGGAGTCGACGGATGACCTTCACCGAAGTGCGAGCAAAGCCCGCACTGGCCGGAGTGAAGCGATTCCATACCTTTCATAACCGACCTCCTGCATTGCTTGGAGACCGGAACTGCCTTCATCCGTTGCCTCGGGCAATTCGTCACAAACTTTCTTCGGGAGTTTCGCGCCGGAAATACTGCCGATCTGTAAATCCATGGCCGATAAGTAATTAACTGTTCTTCGGCTCACGAGCCCTTAATCACACTATGGAACTCTAACCAGAACAGAGCCGTATCCCACTCTGCACATTTGCGAAGCACTTTCCCGGAGCTACACGTTATGTCATTCGCAGATCCCGTCTACACAGCACGCATGGACGACCGTCAGCGCGCCTGGTTCTACGCCGAGTACCAGCACGCCCGCCGCGACGAGGTGATCGGCGTTCTGCTCGCCCTGTTCCTCGGCTGCTTCGGAGTCCACCACTTCTACCTGAGCCGGAACGGCCTCGGAATCCTGTACCTCTGCTTCTTCTGGACCGGTATCCCCACCCTCGCCGGCTTGGTCGAGGCGTTCTTCATGCCTGGCCGCGTCCGCGAGTACAACGCCCAGCAGGCAGACTACATCGCCCGCCATATCCTCGCCAGCGCCTACGCTTACGCGCCGCCGAGCTCCACGCCTACTCCCTGTGCCGCCTGCGGAGGCCCCGTCGAACCGATGGCCGCCTTCTGCCCGCACTGCGGCCACGCGACCAGCAACCCCATCCACGCGGAGCAGGCTGAAGTAGGAACGGTCTGAAATCTGACCCGGCTCTTCACCGGCCTTACTGCCAGGCGACCTCGCTCTTGTCCACGTGGTCGAACTCGACGAACGGCTCGCCACCATCGCCGGTCTGCACCAGGACGGCCGCGCCGTTCACCGTCACGCTCCCCGGCTTGCCGAACCGCCAGCGCACGATCATGTGGGCCACCGAGTCTCCCGCGATGGTCAGCGAGTTGTCGTGGCGCACCACGGTCCTTCCCTCGAAGTCCTTAATCGTTGCGTTGCCGGTTGCGTCGCCGCCGCTGATCAGTTCCCCGCCTATTAGCTCGTAGACGCGGCGGTCGTCCATCGCCTTCACCTGTGTATTCCCGCTCTCGCTCTGCGGGACCAGCGTCATCACGTCCTCGGGAATCTTCGGAATCACTGCTCCAGCGCGGGCGTAGACGGGGATCGCGTCTATCGGAACCTCTGCCACGACCGTCTTTGCGCCGGTGAGATGCGCGCCTGTCCAGTAGTCGACCCACTCGCCTGCAGGGAGATAGACGACTCGCTGCGTGCCCTCGTTCACCACAGGAGCCACCAGCAGATCGGGCCCAAAGAGATACTCGTCCTTCGCCTGCCGTGCGCGCTCGTCGTTCTGGTAGTTCAGCACGAGCGCCCGCATGATCGGCATGCCCGTCTTCGCCGCCTCCTGCGCCGCGGCGTAGCGGTACGGAAAAAGGCTCATGTGCAGGACGGCGAACTTGCGATACGTAGCAAGAGCCTGATCCCCGTAATCCCACGGCCCGAGGTTCGTCTGCGACAACACCTCCATCGCCGGCGAGAAGGCTGCGTACTCCGTCCAGCGCTGAAACAGCGTCGCATCGGGAGCTGAGGAGGTCTTCAGGTAGCCGCCCAGATCGGAGGTCCAGAGCGGCATGCCGCTCAGCCCCGCGCCCAGTCCAGCCGTCACGACGGTGGGCAGACCGTTCTCCGGGCTGAAGCTCGACTCGTTGTCTCCTCCCCAGAGCAGCCCGAGGCCGTTCGCTCCCTGCGTCACGCTGCGAGCGAACAGAACGCCGTTGCCCTTCAGGTCCTTCTGGATCAGCTCCTCCATCGCGTTGTTGTAGAGCACGGCGTAGCGGTTGCGCATCACGCGCGGATCGGTGCCGTCGGCGAACTTCACCGGCGCCGCCACAAAGCTTCCCTCGGCGTCGTCGTCCTTGAAGCCGTCCGCTCCTGCTTTGATCGCCTGGCGAACCTGGTCCTGCCACCACAGCTTCGCCGAAGGGTTCGTGAAGTCGATCAGCGAGCCCAGCCCCTTCCACCAGCGACCAACGTAGGGCGTCCCGTCGGCGGTCTTCACGAAGTAGCCGTTGCCCGCTGCCTCGTCGTAGTTCTCCGATTTTTCGGCCATCTTGCCCGCAAAGCCAGCCTCTCCCGGCGAGTCCGACTTCACATTGATCCACGAGGTATGCCACAGCACTAATTTGTAACCGTTGTCGTGCACATACTTCACCATTGTGGGTGCGTCTGCAAATTGCGCCGGGTTGAATTTGTAACTGTTATAGGCCGTTGTCCACGGTGAATCGATAAGGATGATACTCGCCGGGAGACCCAGCTCGCGGTTTTTGTCGACGTCCTGTTTCACTTGGGCGTCGTTCTGGTGATAGTCGCGGCCGGTCCACGGCGCAAACGCCCAGTACGGCGGCAGGATCGATCGCCCGGCCAACTCGGTGAAATGGTCGAGGATCTTCGGGAACTCAGGCCCGGTGAACAGCACGATGCGCAGCTTGTCGGTCGCGACATCGACTATCACCTCATGCTCGCTCGAGGCGTTCATGTCAAAGGTCGCGTCAGACGTCGTATCGACCCAGAGCCCGTAGCCCGTCGTGCTCATGTAGAACGGCATCGGCTTGTAGGTCGACGAGCCCTTCGCATGCCCGTTGTCGGTTGAGCTGTTCCGCACAATCGTATGGCTGTGGTTGAGCGCGTCGAAGTGCTCGCCCAGGCCGTAGTAGTTCGCCGCATCGCGCACGCGAAACCGCCAGTAGCCCACCGTGTACGCGATGCTCGTAACTTCGACGACGCCAGGCGAGAGCTGCCTGAAGTGAAGCTGGCTCGCCCGCACACGCTCGCCCTCGAACTCAAAGTCGCTCAGCAGGAGCTCTGGGGCAGCGGCTCCCGCGGCCTTCTGACTACCGGGCAGCGTCAGCGCCACCGTGTACATGTCCTTGCGGACCAGCCCCTCTACCGGAGCCTCGGCCGTGCGGCCGGACTGCGCCATCGCCGTCGCAGGCTGCCCTGCCGGTGCTGTTGGCGATACCGGAACATCCTGCGGTTGCTGCGCGCCAGCCGCGCCTGCCGTGAGAGCAATCCCCATCACCACGGCCATCAGGCCCCGCCCCGTCCGTCTCGCCATCACCATCGCCAAGCTCGCCCTCCACAAACCTGCTGCCCATCAGGCGACTCTTCCGGCTCCGGCGTGCTGCCTGTGGCAAAGAAAAAGGCCCCATGGATGGGACCTCTTTCTTCACTTTCAGTTGTATCAGCATCTCCTGATGTTGCTGCAAAGCTCACATGCCAGGGTTATCGCTGTGCTTAACTGCAGCCTCGTATCCGTTCACGAAGCTGTCGCGATAGGCCTCGCGAGCTGCGCCCTTGACGGGAGGATGCAGGTACAGGTGCGACGACTTGGCGTCGATCTTGCGCTTTGCTGCCCGGTCCAGCTTAGCCGCCTCGATACCGTCGCGGTAGCCCTGCTGCGCCTGTTCGGTGCCGGCAGGCGGGGTGTTCCAGTCCTGGACGTTTTGAGCAGCCTGGTTGGTCTGAGCGATTGCCAAAACCGGCGAGCTGCTCACGAGAGCCACGGCAAGCAGCGGCGATGCAATTCGAATGAGCTTCCTCATGTTCTATTTTCCTCTTGCGTGAAGGAAAAACGCCTCCTTCAGGCCGAGAGGAAGCTATCACGGGTCAATTCGCAGCGCAACTCGGCGCACCAGACTGGTTAGTGGGTCAGTTTGCATTCAAGTGTCCGAGAAGCCCGTTACACATCCACTTGGATCACGTTCCTCTGGAGTGCTCACTTCACGCTATGGCCTGCTATCGCCAGTTGACACTCAACGTCCGGTTTGCCGGTTACTCGGGAGTGACCGTAACTTCCCATTAGCCGACATCTCGGTACAAATCCGGTGTCCATGAGTGCCTCGGCGATTTGGCTACAAATGAGAGCCGATTTTTTTCACTCTCGGAACACATCACTCGTAAGAGAAGCGAAGAGCTGCAAACCTAGCCACCTGCAGAACCCCGAAGATCGGTTTCAATACAGCGCAAGGCGATTTCAGCCACACGCCGCAACTCTGCCCTTGTTGCCCCGTTGGCAGCTTGAATGCCAAGGCCCGCCATTACCGATGAGAGGTAGCGGGCAAAGTCTGCGGGCTGGATCTCTCGAGGGAGCTCGCCCTCAGACTGCGCCTGTTGCAGACGCACCTTCAACGCGGCTTCACCGCTTTTTCTCCACTCGATCATCGTCTGCTTTACAGGTTCCGTATCTGTGCTGCATGCCAGTGCCCCCTGGATCATAAGACATCCGCGAGGATTGCCGGGGATCGAGAGGAACTCCGCGGTTCCCAGGATCAGCCCCGCTACGACTTCCCGCAGCGACGGCTGAGCGAGAGCTTGCCTGCGATGAGCCAACCGTCCCTCCCGGTAGCGCTCCATGACCCTGCGAAAGAGTGATTCCTTGTCGCCAAAAGCGGCGTACATGCTGGAACGGTTGATTCCCATGGCTTCGGTCAGGTCGGCCATGGTCGCGCCTTCGTAGCTCTTCTCCCAGAAGACCCGCATCGCAGCTTCAAGGGCGGCGTCTTCATCAAACTCGCGAGGCCGCCCCATCCTTACTTCCACTGCCGTTGAAGTGTTCATACGGGATTGGACGCACTTCTGGAACGAAAGGTTGAAAAATATGAAACCATCTCGCCTCGGGAACATCTGAAACGATGAGTCCAGAAGTTCGGACACTTCGAATCAGAAACAGGAGATCAAGATCATGCCCGCGTTACAAGGAAAAATTGCCGTCATCACCGGGGGCAGCACCGGTATCGGACTTGCTACCGCCAAGCGCTTCGTGAAAGAAGGAGCCTACGTCTTCATTACGGGCCGCCGACAGGCGGAACTGGACAAGGCCGTTGCCGAAATCGGCAGCAATGTGACTGCCGTCCAGGGGGACGTTTCCAATCTCGACGACCTGGACCGGCTGTACGAGGAAGTAGCTACAAAGAAAGGCAAGCTCGATGTGCTGTTTGCGAATGCGGGCATCGCGGAGCCGAAACCGACAGCAGCCGTGAGCCCGGAAGACTACGACAAGACTTTCGACATCAACGCGCGCGGAGTTTTCTTTGCGGTGCAAAAGGCCTTGCCCCTGATGAAAGAGGGCGGATCGATCATTCTGACCGGCTCCGGGCTCTGGCAGAAAGGTGTTCCGATCTATCCGACTTACGCAGCTACGAAGGCGGCTCTGCGGTCGTTTGTGCGCACCTGGACGGCGGACTTGGCAGGCAAAGGAATCCGCGCCAATGTGATCAACCCTGGCCCCGTCGAGACACCTATTCTCAAAGGTCAATTTGGCGAGAACACGGAAGCGATGAAGGAACGGTTCAAGACGATGGTTCCGATGGGGCGCATCGGGAAGCCTGAGGAGATTGCTTCGGCAGCGGTGTTCCTGGCTTCGGACGAGAGCAGCTACATCACTGGAATCGATTTGCCGGTCGATGGCGGCCTAGCGGCCGTGTGAGTAATTCTTCTACCACTGAACCTCGACGCGACTTCCGCGCGGCGCTATTGCGCCGCACGAGTCGGATGTCGAATGATCCAGCACAAGCAACCAAGGAGTTCCTTAACAGGTGATTTTATGAGTACGTCGAACACAACTTCAAAGATCGGTGCAGTTTTCTACATTATCTGGGCCTGCTTGCATCTTCTGGCCGCATATTCGGTATACGTGCTTGCCCGGTCATTGGATTCGTCAATGGTACAAGGCCGAGTATTCCAAGATGCATGGAACCTCCTCTTCTTTTCGATCATCGCCATTTCCGTGGCTGCGACGTTGAACTGGAGGAACAGCGTCTGGGGGTATTGGATCAACATCGCTACTGTCGGCATCGCGGATACCGGCTTTATCTTCTTCGTCCTTGTTCCCGGTTATGCGCCCGTCTGGCCTGGCATTCTGGGCCCGGTATTTTGGGTGCTAGCGACGATTTTCTCGACAATCGCTCTACTGACGCGAACCAAAGGCGCGACACGGAGTTTTATGGGCGACAACACCGAACTTACGCACCCGTGATAGTTGCGGTTCGTTATCGAGTCGCCCCTAAACGACAGGTCGAACGAGTGCTGCAATTACAGCAGGGCCGCAATCACCGGTGGCCAGCCGATCTGGGCCGAGGAGGAGAATGGATGAAGAGCAGCCGCCGCGCTCCGATGATGGCGCGGCGCTCCTGCAGCCCTCTATCAAGGCAGTTCGCAAACGTACTTGTCTTTACTTAACTCCTGGTTTGTCGGCAACTCGGAAGTTGGGTTCCATCGACCAGTCAGTTGTCGGCAAATCGCCTTCTCCAAACTGACCCATTACCCGCCAGACTGGTTAGCCCGCAACACCGCAGTTTTCGAGCAGCAATCGTTACATATTGGTGTGGCCGGCGCGCATCTCTTCGTTGAGGCTCGGCTTGATGAACTGAAGTACGTCGGCCAACTCCTGCTCATATTGGGCTCGGCGGCTTCGCCGAACTCTGACGGTATCGCCCGTGTAGCGCTCGAAAGTCCGAGTCCCCCAATCCCGCCCGGAGGATGGGTCGTAATAGATAACGGACGATCGCTGCGGATCCCCGATGTGGCCAAGACCCTTCGTCCACCTTGGCTTCCCCCCGACTATTTCCGCATCGAGCTTTCGTGGGCAAAGTTCGCGGGCCTGGCCGCACTGCTCGTCCCAATGGTCCCCGCGCGGCTCAAGGAGTGGGCCTACGCGGGCTTCGCCATCAAGCTCGTCTCAGCGCTCATCGCGCCGGCTCCAAACGCGCTTGTCAGAAGCAACGAATTGCTCATGAGAAGTCGGCTTCTCGTTACTAATCGACGAGTCATGAATCTTCCGCACGACCTTTTCGACCGTCCCCTCGCGACTATAGCGGACGGGACTTAGTTGGACCGCACTGGCTTTAGCAATTGTCATTTGCAATCGCGACACCAGCGTGCGGGGGTCACTCCCATGCGTTGTTTGAAGGCACGCTGGAATGCGGCGTCGGACTGATAGCCTGCTGCCTCTGCTACAACACTGACCGAGGCAGACGATCTTCGTAGCTCATCAGCAGCCAGAGTCATGCGGATATCCATAGGCTTTGCGCTGCATCCAGAGGCCGGCTTCAGGGCCGTCGAGTAACAGCCAAGGGTCGCGACACCAGGTAGCAGGAGACGATCCATCATTGCGCTTAAGCAACGATCTAGCGCGGGAATTTCCTTATTATCGCGTGACCTCCCCTAATCCGTTAGGCCGTTAGAGGAGTTGCGATGAAGAAACCGCGTACGTTGTTGGTTCTCTCAGTGCTCGCACTAGTTAGCGCGTCAGTTGGTATTTCGCCAGTCACCGGACGACGTCAGACACAAGGCGAAACTATTGAGCTTCAGGCGACTGCCAATTCCAGTTCGCTTGATCAGCAGATTGCTCAGGAACTCGCCTTGATTCACGACAGTGAGCATCAAGGGCTCGAGCCGCTGATGATGGGAAGGTTATGGGCGAAGCTTGCGTCGGACTACCAAGATGAGTCCGCACTCGGGCGGGCCGAGGATGCTTACAACCATGCCCTTCCACTGCTTGAGCCTTCATCGTCAGAGAGAGTGGATTACGCAGTTGTGCTCGACAACCTGGGATCGCTGTACGGCATGATGGGCAATTATGACGCCTCTGAACGGTGCTGCAAGCGCGCGCTTGCGATTCGCGAGAAGCTCGGCGACCCACTTGAGATTGCGCGCGGTAAGGTACATCTGGCCGGACTGCATGTTGCGATGCATAAGTACAAAGGCGCACGGCGGGAGGCGCTGGAGGCTTACAACGAGATGGTGGCACTGAAGAATCCCGACACCGACGACATCGTTGCGACGCTATTTACACTGACCTATGCGACGTGCACGCGAGGCGGCTGCAGTGATTCGCTTGAGTACGCGCGAAAGGCGTGGTCGCTCGCCAGGGGCGCGTTCCCGGCCGACTCGTTGCAGGTAGGATTGGCGCACATGGCGCTTGGGTACGCGGAGTGGAAGGCGGAGATCAAGGATGGTCCGGATGAGGAAATGCGGAAGGGCATCGAGATCGTGAAGGCACGGGCACCGCAGAATAACGCCTATCTTCTCAACGTGCTGGAACAGTACAGGGTGTATCTGGAGGCGGTGCATCGTGAGCCCGAGGCGAAGCAAGTGGCTGTGGAAGAGGCTCAGTTGAAGAAACAGAGTGGTAAATGCGCTAATTGCACGGTAAGCGTGTATGGCCTCGATCACGGGCCCTGATTCGGTTGTGTGAGAGCTGCCTGGCAGCCTCTTTCAAGGGCTGAAGAAACTCCCCCTTTACTCCTGCCAATTCGGATTATTGACGAGAAGCCAACATGTCGGTACCAATCGGCTCGCCAATATGTCGCATTTCTTTCCAAACCTTGAAGGGGTGAATTCGGGACGCGGTTAGGCTTTGCGCTGCATCCAGAGGCCGAAGTATTGCTTGCGTTGCAATCAATTGCATCAGAGCCTCGCCCCGCGCGCGGCAGGAGCCCCAGTCAAACGTCGTCCGGTTGACGTCGGCGGGGATGGTCTTTGACTTCATTTCATCACGATCCTTCCTCGGCCCTTCACCAGCAACCCCTTGCGTTGCCACTCGCTCAACAGCCGACTGACGGTAAAGACCGTGACATTCGCCTGGTTGGCCAGTTCCTCATTGCGGATCATGAGTTCAATCCCTCCGGGGACCTTCTGCCCGATCTCTCGCGTCGCCTTTTCCAGCACCCGCTCGACTCGCTCGCTGGCGGTCTCGTGGCTCACGGCAACGTGGAGGTCGCGGTAGTGCGCCAGATAATCGGAAGCGATCAACAGCGCGTTTTCCAGCAGCCTCGGGTAGCGTCGCGCCAGCAGAAGGATCGCACTGCGCTCCCACACCAAGGCTAAGCTATTCGCCACCGCCTCCGTGCTCACCAGATAGCCCATCGGCTTCTGCACCAAGGCTCTACCCCCGGAGATCTCACCCGGCAGAACCGAGTCCACCACGATCTTGTCTCCCTCCCGGGTCGTAGTGAAATGCTGCGCGCGGCCTCCGAGCAGCAGGAACACCTCGTCCGCGCTTTCCCCCTCTTGTGCAATGACCGCGCCTGCCCACAGCCGTCGCAGCCTGGCTGCCTCCAGAACAGCCGCCACCTCGCGTGGGGCTAACCCTTCCAGAAAGGTCGGGGCGAGTTCGCTCACACGGGCCGCAGCCTCAGCGGCGGTCATGACGCTTGCGCCTAGCTTCGCCGTCATCGCACGGCTCCCTTCCGCTGGGCCAGCTTCTCCAGGGTCAGGTCAGGTACAGGTAGCCGCAGGTGCCGCACTGGCCCGCGTGGTTGTAGCCATGGAACCGCTGGTGTTTGGTCTCGGTCGTCATGGCTCATTCCTTTGAGCGGCAAAGTCGATGGTACTCCTCCTCCGACACCTTCCGAAGCTGCCGCCGGCCACGCCTACGACAAGGCCGCGCTGCTCTACACGGGCTACACGCCCCGCTGAACTTCCCGTCGAGGAAGGCTCACGGGTGAGGTATTCCTTGCTTAAGCGCAACGACGGCATCCAGTAAGTGCGAGAGGATCTTGGTAGCCCCCCCCAATTAGATGGGCCACCTTTCGGGAGGGTGGCCGCTTTTTTTTAGTACGCCGCGTGCAACCTGCCGACCGGCGCCTTGTTCCGATAGGTTCCTATAAACGCGCTTATATTCCACTATTCGCAGAAGGTGCTGAGCTGGGAGTGATCACTGAGTGTCCGACCGAGACCGTCGCAGTTTGGATCTTATCGCTATTCAGCGGTAAGTCCCTCGCGACGCCAGCGTGCAGGGGTCACTCCCATGCGTTGTTTGAAGGCACGCTGGAAGGCGGCATCGGACTGATAGCCCGCTGCCTCTGCTACAACACTGACCGAGGCAGACGATCTTCGCAGCTCATCAGCAGCCAGGGTCAAGCGGATATCCATCAGCAGATCTGTGGCCGAGCGTCCCATGCTTTGCTGGAAGTGACGCACGAAGGTTGCCCTCGACATATGGCAGAGCCGGGCCAGTTCGGGCAGGGTCCAGGCGTGCCCCGGCTCCTGCAGCATCGCCGTGAGAGCGGGCGCGAGCCGTGGCTGACTGACCACGGACAGCAATCCGGTGGGCACGGTCTTTGATTCGCTGGCAACGCGCAGGGCCAGAGCAAACATGGCTGCGGATAGCGCATTCAGCATGGCGTGTCCGCCTAGGCTTTCGTGAGTTGCCTCTGTCCTCATCAACGCGATCAGAGCTGCCAACTGCCCTCCGGCCTCGGTGCTGTGACCGCCTGAACGAACCACGAGATCATCCGGCAGGTAGTCGCTCAATAAGCGATCGTGAGGCGGAGTAAGGATGAAGCGCCCGCACAGCATGTCGAGCGAATCTCCCGTTCCTTTGTTCTGATCGATGATCAGGTTCATGATTACGTGCGGGTGCGCCGGAACAGGCGGCGCACCGCTGCCGTCGTGCAGCGTATGGGCGCGGCCGTGGGGGAGCAACAACATATCGCCTGTACGGAGCCGTTTCGGTGGGCCCCCGGCGGGATCTTCCAGCATGGCCGACCCTTCGACCACGAGGTGATAGGGGATCTCGCCCGGGCTGGATTGCGCCATAACCAGCCGCCATGGAGCGGCATAAAGGCAGCGGACCTCGAGGCGGCCGCTGACAGGGACGATGTCCAGAAGTCGACTAAGCCAATCCATCTGTGAGGTTATCCTCGGTCAATCCTGCATGAGACGAAAAAGCATATTTATGAGCTTCTACGATCTTGTTCATCTCATTAGATCGTCCTAGAGTGGGGTTCATAGAAACGAACTCGAGGGGTTCGAAAGGATCGGCAAAAATGAACTTCCTTATTAAGACCCTTAGGCAAGTCCGGGCCCCTCAGAAAGGATCTAGCTTACAAGTTGGTTCGCACATCGATGGTGATCAAACCACTTCTTCTTCGGGTATCAGAAGTGGTTTGATACGAAGCACAGGGTCTGATCCCATTCTTTACCCATGGACCTCTGATCTTCTGGATGTACTCGGTCTTCGGAAACGTTGCCTTCCTGATGAAAGACGTAGTTCTGCTCGCAGTATCGATCTACCTGCTGCAGGAGGATGTTTCGAGGGTGGTTGCCGAGGAACCGACTCTCGTTGAGGGCAAGGCCGCGAGCTGAAGTTGATGGAAACACATGAAGCCGCGGCCTTTGCGTCAGGGCGGTCCTTCCGGGGCCGCCCTTCTTTTCTGCCGGGTGCCCATTCATGCCGAAGGCATGAGTGGGACATTCGCACGACGCGCGAACCGCCTCGCTTATGGCCGACGCGTCGGAGTAGCGTTCATCCTGTCGCTAACGCTTCTCAACGAGAGATAAATCGCCAAGTCACTCAATGAGAAACGGAGCCACATTGCCGTATAGAGGCGGCACCTCGGACAAATTGCGCCGACGCTGTGGCACAAGTGCACGCCAATCCAAACTGGCCCACTACCCGCCAGACTGGTTAGCCCGCGAACACCGGAGTTTTCGCGCAGCAATCGTTACATATTGGTGTGGCCGGCGCGCATCTCTTCATTGAAGCTCGGCTTGATGAACTGCAGGGCCTCGGCCAACTCCTGCTCATACTGGGCCTTATGCCCCATCAGCGCCTCGGTCGGCGTGGCGAACTCCGTGTCGGCTGCGAGACGGATCAGGCCTTCTCCCGCAAGCGCCTGGACGGTCTTCTTCAACTCATCGACCGTCGAGTCCAGATACTGCGCGTCGCGGGGATCGAGCAGCCACACCGGCTCGCCTCCACCCAGAACTCCCGAGAGCCAGAAGGCCTTCGCCGCCAGGAACAACTGGCGCTGCGCCTCGTTGGTGTCGTTGAAGATGAACTTCTTCCGCTTCTGGCTGTAATAGCGCGTCGTCACCGGGACCGGCTGGCGGTTGCCGCTCTTCACCAGCTCGAGTTGGCCCTGATCCATCGTCTTGCGGACCGCGTTATAGATGAAGCTTTCGGCGAAGGGCTGCTCGAGCGCCGGAACAACCTCAGCGAAGGTGCGGGTCATCGAGGCGGCGATCTTGGCGTGCAGTGCGCTCTCGTTGCCGTCCTCCAGCCGCGCCTCGCCGTGCACGATGTATGTGTCGGCTCCCGAGGTCGAGGCGTGGAACGGCCACTCAAATTTGCCGAAGCTCAGCGGAAGGCCATGGAGGGTCAGATAACAGTCCGGCCGCGGGTTCTTCAGCCGCTTGGCGGTCTCTGCGAGGTAGCTCTCGACGACGCTCTTCAGGCCGGCTCCGTTGAAGTCGAAGGCCGCGCTCAGCTCGAGAACCTGCGTCTTCGCCGTGTTCGCAGCCAGTGCCAGCGTGAATCGCGTTGTTGGTCCGCCCGAAAAGTCCTTGCCTTCGCCGGTCGCAACCACGACCAGCCCTGCTGCCTTCGCCGCCGCCTCTACCTGTGCTGCCAACACCGTCTGCGTTCCTGTGCTCATATGCCTGTTCCTTTTGCGTTTTCCGTAACCTTTCTATTTTACCGCCATGGATCAGCTTTTCTTGGGCGAAACGCTGTAAGGTCAGTAGCAGCGTCAGCGATTTTCATTGCAGAGAAGAGATTCGGATGGGAAGCTTAATCCGGACGAAAGGCATCTCGAAAATCATGATCAAGCGTTTGATGTTCCTGTCTCTATCTACTCTTCTCCTTGTCGGCTCCTCTTCATCCCAGACGACGGACGCAAATCCGCATAAGAAAAGCGGCAACGAGACCCTGCCATCGATCGTCATCGCGGGCCTTGACGCGTATAAGGCGAAAGGCCCAGAGGAGGCCGTCCGGACTTGGATCAAGGACAGTCCCATCGACGGTAGCAGGGAGGCTTTAAGCCAGTCGAATAGCTTGAGGCAGATTCAGGATTTCTACGGAAATTTCCAGTCTTATGAGGTCATCTCGATTCGAGATTTGTCGCCACGTACGCAGGTAATCTGCCTCGTTCTCGACTATGAAAAGGGACCTCTCTTTGCAAAGTTCACTGTCTACAAGGCAAGCCAAGCGTGGATTCTGACGAATTTCAACTTCAACACGAAAGAAGAGGCCATCCTTCCGCCACAGCGATAAAGGGCGGAACACTTGGTCGCTCGCGTAAGCTCGCCCCACTGGAGGACTCCGCATTGCGTGCTCGTTCGTTTGCAGCACTGACTTTTGTTCTCGCCACCGCGCTCCACGGACAGGCTCCCGCTGTCGCGAAGTACATCAAAACAAACGCCTCACACATCCGCCTCACTCACGTCCGCGTGATCGACGGCACAGGAGCCGCACCCCTTGAGGACCGCGACGTGATCCTCGAAGACGGCAAGATCGCAGCCATCACCGCCAGCGGCACGACCGCTGCCGCTGCAGGCGAGACTGTCCTCGACCTCCACGGCGACACCGTCCTCCCCGGCCTCGTCGGCATGCACGATCACCTTTACAACATCGCCCGGCCCAACCTCACACCCACCTCCTTTGACCCTCCCGTAATCGTTCCGCAGATGTCCTTCTCTGCACCGCGCATGTATCTCGCTGCCGGAGTCACCACCATCCGCACCACCGGCTCCGTCGAGCCCTACACCGACCTCAACCTCAAGCGCGAGATCGACGCCGGCCACCTCATCGGCCCGCACATGGACGTAACCGGCCCATACCTCGAAGGCTCGCCCAGCCCGTTCATCCAGATGCACAACCTCACCGGCCCTGACGATGCTCGCGCGACCGTCGATTACTGGATCGCCGAAGGAGTCACCTCCTTTAAGGCGTACATGAACATCACCCGCGCCGAGCTCAAAGCCGCCATCGACGAGGCGCACAAGCACGGCATCAAGGTCACCGGACACCTCTGTTCCGTCACCTACCCCGAAGCTGCTGAGCTGGGCATCGACAACCTCGAGCATGGCTTCTTCGTCAACACACAGCTCGACCCCGGCAAGCAGCCCGATAAGTGCCCCGACACAGACGGCACGCCCACGCTCGTCCACATGGACCCCGACGGCCCCGAGGCTGCAGCTCTCATCCACACACTCGTCGAGCACCACGTCGCCGTCACCTCCACCCTTCCCGTATTCGAGCCCGACGTCGCCGGACGCCCGCCGCTGCGTCCCGCCGTCCTCGCCGCCATGTCTCCCGAGGCACGCGAGGACTATCTCCTGATCCGCTCTCGCCGCCTCGAACATCCGCTCCCCGACGGAGCAACGCTGCTCGCTCACGGCATGGCGCTCGAACGCCGCTTCGTCGCAGCTGGAGGCCTCCTCATCGCCGGCCCCGACCCCACCGGCAACGGCATCATCCTCCCCGGCTTCGGCGACCAGCGCGAGCTTGAGCTACTGGTCGAGGCAGGCTTCACACCCCTCGAAGCCATCCGCATCGGCACGCTCAACGGAGCCATCTATCTCAATCGTCAGGACCACATCGGCTCCATCGCCACGGGCAAGAACGCCGACCTCCTCGTCGTCAAAGGCAACCCCGCCGCCAACATCGCCGACATCGAAAACGTCGAGATCGTCTTCAAGGACGGCATCGGCTACGACTCCGCCAGGCTCTTCGACTCTGTCCGCGGCGACTACGGCCGATACTGACCGCGCAAGCGAAGGTCGTAAGCAACTTAGGTGAGGACAAAATGATCGCCAAAGTTGTAAGGATCGTCGAACGTTGCACAACACCCATAAAGTGGAGTACATCGCGGCCTTAGAACGTCAATCTGGAGCGATCGGCGGAGAGGCTTGCATCAAGGCCAGAAAGCGAGGATGTTCGCGCACAAAGGAAAGGCCTGGGTCCCTGTGGATCCATTCTCTGTGGCCGAAACCATGACGAAAGGCCTTCTCCAGGCAGTCGAGAGCTTTATCTGCCTGCTTGAGGCACGCATAGCTGCAAGCGACGGTGTAGAGGATCAACGGTTCCTCGGGAGCCATAGACAAGGCGCGCTCGGCCCACTCGAGAGAGCGGGCGTGGTCGCCGATCCCGTAAAAACACCTGGCTCCCATGGAGACGGCACGCGCATCATCGGGGTGGAGTTCGACGTAACGTTCGAGAACCTGCAAGCAATCCCGACAAGCCTCGGCCGCTTCTTCCATGCGGCCCAACGCGGTATAACAGAGGCCGCGCAGTGAGCGGGTCGCGTAGTCCTCCGGGTTGATCAAGCCGGCCCTTGCGAATAACGCCGCGGCTTTTTCATATTGCCCCTGGGCAAAACACGATCGGCCATAAAAGTAATACGCTTCGAACAGGTGAGAATTTAGCTCGATGGCCGTCTCAAATTCCTTGTCGGCGATCTCGTAGTTACCGGACAACGACTCTGCGAAGCCGTGCGAGGCCCGGGCTTCAGCAGACTGTGGGTCCAGTTCAACAGCGCGGCGACTGGCTGAAACTGCTTCTCGCAAATTGTCTTCACTGGCTTCACACCACATGTACAGGAACGAGCAGCAATCCCCCACTCCGGCGTATGCGCGTGCGTAACCCGGATCAATGACGATGGCGCGGGCGAACATCTGCCGGGCAAATTCCAGGCCTTTCCGAAGCATTTGACAGTAGAACTGGCGGCCACGGAGGTAGTAGTCGTAGGCTTGTATGCTGCTGGTTGGGATCTTCTCGATCTCGTGCCTTTCTCTTTCGGTAAGCGTCACGCGCAGAGCACGCGCGATGTTTTGGGCGATTTCATCCTGAATGGCAAAGACATCTTCAAGCTGACGGTCGTAGCGCTCGGCCCACACAGAGTGGCCGGTGCGGGTCTCGGCGAGTTGGGCAGTGATACGAAGCCGGCTGCCAGATCGGCGGATGCTGCCTTCGAGGACATAGGCCGCGCCCAGGTGCTGGCCAACCTGCGTCACTGGCAGCGGTTTGTCACGAAAAGCAAACACTGCCGAGCGGGGGAAAAGGCGGAAATCCTTGATCTTCGCCAGCTCTGTGATGACATCTTCGGTCATACCGTCGCGAAAGTACTCATCCTCTTGGGTGCCGTTGAGGTTTTCGAAATAGAGCACGGCTAGACATTTTCTCGGCTGGAGCGCCGGATCGGCAAAGCGACGAAGTGCGTCGAGGACTTCTTCCATCGAGGCGCAACGCTGTTCGACTGGTTTTGCCAGGCAGCGGTCGATGAGTCTCTCCAACTCCGGAGAGATCTCCGGGAGCAGGCTGCGCAGGGACGTGGGAGGTGTTCGCAGGATCGCGTGTCGAACGTCGATGGGCGTTTCACCGTTAAAGGGAAGGCGGCCCGTCAGGCATTCGTAGAGAAGAACACCGTAGGAAAAGATGTCGCCTTGTGCACCTGCTGGCGCTCCGCAAAGTTGCTCAGGGGACATATAGGGAATTGTGCCGCCGACAATATCTTGCGTTGAACTTGTGGTGGAACGTGTCTCCTCGGTTTCATCTGCCGTGTGGATCCGCTGGGCGAGCGTGGCCAGTCCGAAATCGAGAATTTTTACGTGCGACCTTGCGTCGAGCATGATGTTGGCGGGCTTGATATCGCCATGAAAAACGCCGGCGCGATGAGCCTCTCCCAGGCCTTCAGCGATTTGCCGGGCGACGTCCGGAAACTGTCGAGCCTCCAGCGCACCATAACGGAGGATTTGTTTCAGCGTCGCCCCGGTCACCAACTCCATCGCAATGAACGGGGAGCCTTCTGACTTGTCCATCTCGTAAATAGTCGCGATGTTGGGATGGTTCAGGTGCGAGGCGGCCTGAGCTTCTTTGAGAAGGCGTCTGCGGGCCCGGGGGGTGGCCGCTGCGTCTGCGGGAAGAAACTTCAGCGCGATCTCACGGCCGAGCGTCAGGTCCCGGGCGCGATACACAACGCCCATTCCACCCTCACCGAGTTTGGCGAGGATGCGATAGTGCGAGATGGTCTGGCCGATCACATCAGCAGGCTTCCCACCCTTGAGTGCACAATGTTAGGGAAGCTCAGA
Source organism: Edaphobacter bradus (assembly GCF_025685645.1). NCBI lineage: Bacteria > Pseudomonadati > Acidobacteriota > Terriglobia > Terriglobales > Acidobacteriaceae > Edaphobacter > Edaphobacter bradus. Next base: position 1,046,894 of record NZ_JAGSYF010000002.1, on the reverse strand, counting down.
ATCGAAAGTCAAAGCGGACAACTTCCTGTTCAAACCTCGCACGTTTCGCGCCGGCGTAGAATCACTCGAAAGCAATGGTCACCCGTCGTAGCGCCCTGGTCTCCCTTCTCATCGGCTCCCTCTCGCCCCGCCTTCTTATCGCGGGACCGGGATCCGCTCTCCCCGACCCATTCCTTGCCATCGAGCAGAAGAGCAGAGGCCGTCTCGGCTGCGCCGTTCTCGATACCGGCTCGGGCAAACGGATCGGCTATCACGCCGACGAGCGCTTTCCCATGTGCAGCACGTTTAAGTTCCTCGCCGCCGCGCTCATTCTCAAACGTGCCGAGCAGGGCCACGAACATCTCGACCGCCTCATCACCTTCACCAAGGCCGATCTCCTCGCGTACGCGCCCGTGACGCAACAGCACCTCGCCGACGGCATGACGATTGCGCAGCTCTGCGAGGCTGCCATCACGCTCAGCGACAACACGGCCGCCAACCTGTTGCTCGCAAGCTTCGGCGGCCCGCCGGCGTTCAACGCCTTCCTCCGCTCCATCGGAGACTCCGTCACTCGCCTCGACCGCATCGAGCCGTCGCTCAACGAGGCCGTTCCCGGCGACCCGCGCGACACGACGACTCCCTCGGCGATGCTCGACAACATGCATCGCGTCCTCTTCGGCGACGTCCTCTCCTTCGACTCGCGCACCCTGCTCACCAACTGGCTCCTCGCCAACAAGACCGGCGACGCGCGCCTGCGCGCAGGCCTGCCGCACGACTGGCGGGCCGGCGACAAGACCGGCTCCGGAGAACGCGGGACGACAAATGACATTGCCGTCCTCTGGCCGCCACACCGCGCGCCCGTTCTAGTGACGGCTTATCTCACGGGGTCCAAGCTCGACAGCGACGGCCGCAATGCCATCCTCGCCGACGCAGGCCGCGCCGTCGTCAACACCATCCAGCCCGCCTAGCTCTCACGTAAGGCGAGTTGTCCATTGCAGGTTGCTAGTTGCCTGTTCTCAGCATCCAAGTGCTCGATTCTGGACAACCTGCAACTAGCAACCTGCAACTAACAACTGCCCATGAAAGCCGCCATCTTCAACCGCACCGCCACCGGGCCGTCTCTCATCATCGAAGACGTCCCGCGCCCGCAGCTTACTCCCGGCCACGTCATCCTCCGAGTCCTCGCCTGCGGAGTCTGCCGCACCGACCTGCACATCTTCGAAGGCGACCTGCCTCCGCTGCGCAACGACCATATCCTTGGCCACCAGGTTGTTGGCGAGATCGTCGAAGGCGCCCCGCCTGAACTCCTCGGCACGCGCGTCGGAGTCTCCTGGGTGGGAGGCACCGATGGCTCCTGCCCCTTTTGCAAGCGCGGCGAAGAGAACCTCTGCGACAACATCACCTTCACGGGCTACACGGTCAACGGAGGCTACGCCGAGTACGTCTCCGCCCGCGCGGACTTCGTTCACCCGCTGCCCTCCATACTCGACAACGCCCAAGTCGCAGACGCCGCCCACGTCGCCCCTCTGCTCTGCGCCGGCATGATCGGCTTCCGCAGCCTTCGCGTCGCCGGCACGCAGCCCGGCGAGCGCGTCGGGCTGTTCGGTTTTGGTGCCTCGGCTTCTCTTGTGATCGCAGTTCTCCGCCACTGGAACTGCGAGGTCTACGTCTCGACGCGCGGCCAGTCGCACCGCGAGCAGGCCGCTCAGATGGGAGCGGCATGGGTCGGCACCGAGAATGACCGCCCTCCCGTCGCGCTCGACCGCGCCGTCACCTTCGCGCCCTCAGGCGACGTAGTCGTCAGCGCGCTCGCGAGCCTCCGTAAGGGCGGCATCGTCGCCATCAACGCCATCCATCTCGACCGCATCCCGCAGTTCGACTACGACAAGCTCCTCTGGGGCGAGCGCCAGATCCGCTCGGTAGCCAACATGACCCGCGCCGACGCCCGCGACTTCCTCGCCATCGCCGCCGAGATCGGCATCCGCCCCCGCGTCCGCACCTTCCCGCTCGACCGCGCCGCCGACGCCCTCCAGGCCGTCAAACACGAAACCGCCGAAGGCCCGGTCGTCATCCTCCCCTGACCGGCAAATGCACGACCACGGATTCACACGGAAAAACGCGGATAAAAACAAGCAAGAGTTTTTTTGATCCGCGCTCCTCCGTGCCGATCCGCGGTCGGTCTTTATGATGGAAGCAGCATGAATCTCGCCGCACTCACCACGGAAGCCCGCAATCCCCGCACCGAGCACATCGACCAGCTCCCCACCCTCGAGATGCTCACCGTCATCAATCAGGAAGACCAGAGCGTTCCTCTCGCGGTCGCCATAGAGCTGCCTCACATCGCCAAGGCCGTCGACGCCATCGCCGAGCGCTTCGAGCGCGGCGGACGCCTCTTCTATATCGGCGCCGGAACCAGCGGCCGCCTCGGCGTGCTCGACGCCAGCGAGTGCCCACCCACCTTCTCCGTCCCGCCGACGCTCGTGCAGGGACTCATCGCCGGCGGAGACTCCGCGCTGCGCAAATCCAGCGAAAAGTCCGAGGACTCCCGAGAGCAGGGCGCAGCCGACCTCGCCTCCGCAGGCTTCTGCGCCAATGGAGCCCCGGACACGCTCGTAGGCATCGCCGCCAGCGGCCGCACTCCCTACGTCCTCGGCGCGATGGAGCACTCGCGCAAACTCGGCGCCCTCACCATCTCGCTCACCTGTGTCGCAGACTCCCAGATGGCGGCGCTCGCCGACATCGCCATCGCCCCGGTCACCGGCCCGGAAGTCGTCACCGGCTCCACGCGCCTCAAGGCCGGAACCGCCACCAAGCTCGTCCTCAACATGCTCTCGACCGGCGTGATGATTCGCACCGGAGCCGTCTACGGCAACCTGATGGTCAACGTGCAGCCAACGAATGAGAAGTTAGTGGACCGAGCCCATCGCATCATCACCGACGCTACGGGAATCGACCGCGCAGCCGCTGCAAAACTGCTCGAAGAGGCAGGCAACGTAAAGGTCGCCATCGCCATGCAGAAACTCGGGCTGGACCGCTCCGCTGCGGAAGCTGCCCTTAGGAATTCTAATGACCGTCTAGGATTGCTGCTGCGAAATCTCCCCAGCTAAATTCGCGGATAATTATAGACGGTTTCGGAACAATCTCTATTGCTATGGACATGTCGGAAAGGAGGTGTCGGAGACAAACCTCGGCACCCCATAATCCTTGATGTGCTTCGCGTCAAGCGGCTTTGTGCTTTTGTTCTCTTGCTGCGCTTCGTCGCAAGTCCGTTCCTCCAACCGAAATCTCGATAGGTACAGGTACGTTTGCAAATACACTCCGATGTAATAGTGCTTACCCGCTACGAGATCAACCTTCAGGTGCCCCCCAGTTTCTGGTCTCGGTATCATCCACGAATTTGCAGAAAAGGTGTGTGGGCCGGGGTCAAGATTAAACGTAACAAAGCGATCGAATGTAAGCATTGCGAGTTGATTGTATTCGTCCATAATCCTGCCTGAAAATTTCCCGTATTTGTAACCAGGCATTGCGGATTTCAGAAAATTTCCGCTGGCGTAGAACGTAACTTTTACTTGCGGGGGAAGGGTGGGAGTGCTCTGCGCAGACGAGGATATAACGGCCGACACAATGCACATTGCAAGGCTTGAAAATCGAAGCAAAGGGTTTTGTCGCACTCAGAGTCCTAGCTGCCAGTTGTAAGGTCGATTATTTCCGAATTCTAATTCTGTTAAGGACAAAAGAGCCAAATATATCAAAACAGACTTAGTTTTCTCGGCATCTCAATCCCCAGATGCTCATACGCCAGCCGCGTAGCCACCCTTCCACGCGGCGTGCGATCCAGAAACCCAATCTGGATCAGGAACGGCTCATACACCTCCTCCAGCGCGTCCTGCTCCTCGGCAAGCGCCGCAGCCAGCGTATTCAGCCCCACCGGCCCGCCGTCGTACTTCTCGATGATCGTCCTGAGCAGCCGCCGGTCAAGCTCATCGAAGCCATGCGCGTCCACTTCGAGCAGCGTCAGCGCCGCCTGCGCGGTGGCTCGGTCGATCTTCCCCGCGGCCCGCACCTGCGCGTAGTCCCGCACGCGCCGCAACAGCCGGTTGGCGATTCGCGGCGTTCCCCGCGAGCGCATCGCGATCTCCGCCGCGCCGTCCTGATCGATCGGAACCCCCAACACCTCGGCAGAACGCTCCACCACAAACCGCAGCTCGTCGTCGGTGTAGAACTCGAGCCGCAGCAGAATCCCGAACCGCGACCGCAGCGGCGACGAGAGCAGCCCCGGCCGCGTCGTCGCCGCCACAAACGTGAACGGCTTGATCTCCATCACGTGCGTGCGCGCCGCCGGGCCCTGCCCGATCATGATGTCCAGCTTGTAGTCCTCGAGCGCCGTGTACAGCTTTTCCTCAAGCACCGGCTGCAGCCTGTGAATTTCGTCGAGAAACAGCACCTGCCGGTCGCGGATGTTCGTCAGGATCGCCGTCAGGTCGCCCTGGATCTGCAGCGCCGGGCCGCTCGTCTGCTGATACCCAACTCCCAGCTCATTCGCAATGATCGTCGCGAGCGTCGTCTTGCCCAGTCCCGGAGGCCCGAAGAGCAGCACGTGGTCCAGAGCCTCGCCGCGCGACTTCGCCGCCTCCAGCGCAATCGCCAGTTGCTCCTTCGCCTTCTCCTGCCCGATGAACTCCGCCAGCCGCGTCGGCCTCAGCTTCAGCTCAAACGCCGCATCCTCATCCACACGCCCGGCGGAGACCAACCGTTCCGCCTCCTCCGACCGCGCACCCCGGTTCAGTTCAATCTTCGTCTTGTTCTTCGCAAAATCCACTCAAGGCGATGGTAAGGCGAACATCCCCGCGAAGCAAACTCCAATCCCGCGACCGCCTCAGTTCCAGCAACAGAGCGGTGTGGGGTGCACTCCGAAGCAGCGCGAGGGACCTTACAACCGCGAAACCACAAACAGTCCGCCCGAGATCGTAAGCAGGTCCTCGATCACTGCCACGACAAAGTCCGGCAGATTCATCTGCCGCACCAGCCCGCGCCGCATGTAGTATCCCGCATAGGCTCCCACGATTCCGCCGGCCGCTCCCAGCGCGGCTCCGGCCACCAGCCCCGCGCCCGCTCCGACCGCCACCGCCGCGCCCGACAGTCCTCCGGTCACGATGCGCGCGACCAGCCCCACCGGGCCTGTTCGCGGCGGGGTGCTGGGCAGCTTGTCCATAATCAGCTCGACGATCGCCAGGATCAGAAAGAGAATCATTGTCAGCCGCGAGCCGAAGAACCGCATCGGCGTTTCGGCCACATGCAACCAGCCCATGTAGGCGCCAGCGCACACAATCGCCGGGGCCATAAACGAGCGCAGACCGGCAACACATCCGATCAGAAAACACAGAAACAAGACAGGAAAATTCATGGGCCACACCACCTTCTTTTCAGCGAGCATGGAGCCGCACTCTTTGAAACACAGCAAGGGGATTGCCGGGGCCCAAGCGTGGCGACGAGCTTCCACGCCAACCTCAAGTGTCTGGCATTGTCTTCCAAATCAACAGAAAGCGCAAAAGGTTTTCCTTTTTTGCATTCTCAAAAACAAAACGAGCCCCTCCTCGCGGCAGGTGAGAAGCCCGTTCGTTTACTGCAACAGGTCGGCGGCACTGGCGATGAAGAACGTCACCGCGTCGTAGACCCGACGTAACCAGCGAAGTAACCCATCATGGATCCAGACGGTGGCGTCACCGACTTCGGTGGAAGACGCTTAGAGCCCCAGGTCGCTCAGCTCTGGATGGTCGTCCGGCCTGCGCCCGATCGGCCAGTGAAACAGCCGCTCCGCCTCCGTGATCGCAAGGTCGTTGATGCACGCGTACCGAGCCTTCATCAACCCCTGCTCGTCGAACTCCCAGTTCTCATTGCCGTAGCTGCGCCACCACTGTCCCTGCGCATCGTGGCACTCGTAGGCAAAGCGCACCGCGATGCGCGCGCCATCGAACGCCCACAGCTCCTTGATAAGCCTGTACTCGAGCTCGCGCGACCACTTCCGCGTCAGAAAAGCGACGATCGCCTCGCGCCCGTTCACAAACTCCGAGCGGTTTCTCCACCGGCTGTCTACCGTATAAGCCAGCGAAACCGTCTCGGGATCGCGCGTATTCCACCCATCCTCCGCACGCCTCACCTTCGCCGTCGCGCTCTCCCGCGTAAACGGAGGCACCAGACTCACCTGCGTACTCACAGCCATACACTCCTCCTGTTGCGAACTACAACGTTCTACTCTACGCCGGAATTTCGCATCGGGTACGAAGCTGTAAGCAACCACCAGTAAGTCATTTCCGGATTGCCGACGACTCGATGCCTTCTCCACGCATACTCTTTACCGATAGCGCCAGATTTCCCTGACGTACACGACCAGCCTCATGGCAGCCCGCAGAACCGCTTAGGCGCTGCAGGCTGCTGTTGCATTCCACAAAATTGTTAAGCGACTTCAGCAAAGGAAACCCTGGGGAAGTCGATGTCAACGCCGGTCGCGATGTTGAAGTAGTTCGTCAGCACGTTCAGGGCGACGTGCGCGATAATCTCCGCCACTTCGCCATCTGAATAGCCGGCAGCTCGAACGGCGGCCAGGTCTGCGTCTGTAATCTGGCCTTTGGACTCAAGCACCCGCTTGGCAAAGGTGAGGGCTGCGGTGGTGCGCTCGCTCCCGCCGCGGCCTTCGCGGCTCTCGATGAGCTCTTCCGGCTTCAGTCCCACCATCTTACCGATGGCCGAATGAGCCGACAGGCAGTAATCGCATTGATTCTGCTGGGCCGTCACCAGCGCGAGCCGCTCGCGAGTCTGCGCGTCCAGAAGACCGTGTCCCAGGGCTCCACTGAAGGCCAGATAGCCTTCGAGCACGGCGGGTGCATTGGCCATCACCTTCGTCATGTTGGGGACAAGGCCGAGCTTTCCCTTGACAGCGTCAAGCAGTTCCTTGGACTTCCCGGTTGCGGTGGATGGGTTGATTGCGGTGAGACGTGACATAGTTGCTTCTCCTTAGCCCGGCTGGGCAGTTTCGGTGTTACACTCTCTTAGATACCGACCGTTCGGTAAAGATTCAGAAAAATCTCCCCCTGTAGAATGTTTGTGAATCCCTACCGAATGGACGGTATCTATTGATACAGAGGTAATCAGATGGCGCACCGGACGATCAGCGATGACGAGTTTTTAGATAAAGCCCTCGACCTGTTTCGAACGTATGGTTTCCACGGCGTCAGTCTGAGTATGCTCGCGGAGGCAACCGGCCTTGAGAAGGCAAGCCTCTATTACCGTTTCCCCGGCGGGAAAGATGAAATCGCCATGGCCGTCGTTTCGGGGGTCACCGCGGGCCTTCAGGAAAAGGTTTTTGAACCGTTGAAGGGCGAAGGGTCGCCCCGAAAGCGTATCAGCATCATTACGGAAAATTTGCGCGGATTCTACTCGGACGGGACAAAAGCCTGCGTCATCGAAGTTCTCTCCATTCCTGGCGGTAGCGAACAGATGATCGCAACCGTCAAAGCAGCTATGCAGGCATGGATCAAGTCGTTCACAGAGATTGCTCGGGAAAGCGGCCTTGCCCCTGCATTGGCCCGCAGCCGAGCAGAAGAAGCAGTCCTCAGGATCGAAGGCTCCTTAGTGTTATCGCGCGTTCTCGGAGACAACGGCCACTTTCAACGAAGTCTAAAGCTGCTGCCGGAGCTTCTGACTGTAAGTTAGGCCAGCTCAACGAAGCATTCTCGCTCATCATTCCTCCTGAAGCTTGTTTTCCCATAGCGTCAAATGCGCTATCCGGCGGCGGAGTCTCATCACTCCTTCTGCCCAGCAGCTAACATATCGCTGATGAGCTCCTGCCAGGAATTCGTTGACACGCCTCCCGACGCAATCCCCGTTCGAGGCTTTCTCCACCGGCCCGCCAAACCCCTCGGCGACGCTCTCATCCTCACCCACGGGGCCGGAGCAAACTGCAACGCTCCCCTGCTCCTCGCACTGGCCGAAGCCTTCTGCGACGCAGGCGTCACCGTCCTGCGCTGCAATCTCCCCTTTCGCCAGCAACGTCCGTACGGCCCGCCTCCACGCGGCAGCGCGGAGCGCGACCAACAGGGACTCCGGGCGGCGATCGCCTCCATCCGCCGCCAGACCTCAGGCCGCATCTTCCTCGGCGGCCACTCCTATGGCGGCAGGATGGCCTCCATGCTCGCCGCCGCCGAACCCTCGCTCGTCGACTCCCTGTTGCTCCTCTCCTACCCGCTGCATCCGCCGCAAAAACCCGCCGACCTGCGGACAGCGCACTTCCCCAGCCTGCGAACCCCAGCGCTCTTCGTCAGCGGCACCTGCGACGGATTCGGCTCCATCGACGAGATCACTTCCGCGCTCAAGCTCATCGAAGCGAAGACAGAGCTGCTCCCCATCAACGACGCGGGCCACGAACTGATGACAAAACGCAACCGCGATGACCTGCCGAAAATCGTGGTGGAGGCATTTCGGCTATTCGCACGCACAAGAACTCATTCTTGACGCTCCGTAGCACTTGTACTATTGTTCTGGCTCAAGTCTCTGGGTCTCGCAAAATTCTCTTTAGCAAAATGCACTATCGGCAAGGAGAGGAGAGCAATTATGCCCGAAACTCCGGCGGAAGTCCTGCAACTCGCCAAAGAGGCAGTCGTCAAAATTGTGGATTTGAGGTTCGTCGACCTGCCGGGAGTCTGGCAGCATTTCTCAATTCCTGTCGAGGACCTGGATGGCGATCTTTTTGAGGAAGGGATTGGCTTCGACGGATCGAGCATACGTGGATTTCAGGTCATCCACGAAAGTGACATGTTGCTCGTTGCAGACCCCAGGACCGCTCGCGTGGATCCGACGCTCGAGATCCCGACCCTGAGTTTGATCTGCAATGTCCTGGACCCTGTTACGCGTCAACGATACAGCCGCGACCCGCGATACATCGCCCAGAAAGCCGAGAATTATCTCAAGAGCGCCGGACTCGCAGACCTGAGCTATTGGGGTCCGGAGTTAGAGTTCTATATCTTCGACGACGTCCGCTACGACCAAAATGCCCATTGCGGCTACTACTACATCGATTCGGATGAAGGCATCTGGAACGCGGGCCGCGAGGAGAATCCGAATCTCGGATACAAACTGCGGCACAAGGAAGGCTACTTTCCGGTTCCTCCGGCCGACACCCTGCAGGACGTTCGCTCCGAGATCATGCTGAAGCTGAAGGCGGTAGGTGTACACGCCGAAGTTCATCATCATGAGGTTGGCACTGCAGGGCAGGGCGAGATCGACATGCGGTATACGACCCTCACTCAGATGGCGGACAACGTGATGTTTTACAAGTACGTCATCCGCAACGTCGCGAAGAAGCATGGCAAGGTTGCCACGTTCATGCCCAAGCCGCTCTTCGGCGACAACGGCTCAGGCATGCATGTCCACCAGAGCCTGTGGAAGGACAAGACAAATCTGTTCTTTGACGAGAAGGGCTACGCCCAGATCAGCCAGACGGCGAAATACTACATCGGCGGTCTGCTGCGGCACGCATCCGCGCTGCTCGGCCTGTGTGCGCCGACCACCAATTCATACCGGCGGCTGGTCCCTGGATTTGAGGCTCCTGTGAACCTGGTCTATTCCCAACGCAACCGGTCTGCAGCCGTGCGCATTCCTGTCTACTCCAGGAGCCCGAAGTCCAAGCGTGTCGAGTTCCGCTGTCCGGATCCGGCGGCCAACCCCTACTTGTGTTTCGCGGCCCAGCTGATGGCCGGTCTCGATGGAATCCGCAATAAGATCGATCCGGGCCAGCCCATTGACAAGGATCTCTACGAGCTTGAGCCCGAGGAAGCAGCGAAAATCACCAGCACCCCAGGTTCGCTCGGCGAGGTACTAGACGCGCTGGAAAAGGACCACGACTGGCTGCTGGAGGGCGACGTGTTCACGCCAGACGTGATTGAAACGTGGCTGAGCTACAAGCGGGAACGGGAATTAGCCCCAGTAAACCTACGTCCGGTTCCGTACGAATTCTTCCTCTACTTCGATCTCTGAGCCAGGTCTCGTTCCGGGTTCGAGACTACAACCCATCTCATAAATGCCCCTGGTCGGCGAAGCTTGGCAGAATTACTTCCGGGTTGCCGACCATACTTCCATTACGCATGCGCGCTGGCTGAACTAGAACGCTTTGCTCTCGCGCCAGAATGCCCAGAGAGCGTTGGAGAATCACTCTCTGGTGTACGCGTTTGCTCTCCAGGAATTCCTGCGCACTCGAACAGCCCAACTCACAACGCCAATGGCAAGTGCGAATAACCCACAGTTGATCAACAAAGTTACTATCGCAACCAGAACATCATCAGATAGGGTCAGTCTTGTCCGACGAAGCACATAGGAATCGAGCCACATGGCAAGTGGTCCGCCGGGCAGTAAAGGTTGTATAAAGAGCCGACCCAAAGAGTGCCGATAGTGGTAAGGCAGTGGGATAAAGAGGTGAAACAAACCTGCTAATTGCAAGGCGAGGTAAATACTCCACCATCGAAATTTTCTTGCTCTTAGCATAGTCGCTTACAGTTCCCTAGCACGAAATCCTATTACTCACGCTAACTCCTTGTAAAATAGCTAATTAGTGCCAGTCTATTTCGAGCGGGACGATTTAAGGGAGACGCTTGTCGGTGCAGGCTTTCAGCAGAACTCGCCCGCGTTTTTCACTTGGCTCGCAGTTGTTGTGATGATCAGAACCGAATACAGCCTGCTGTAGCCGGGTCAATAGCCCGAACACACGAGTAGCCGAGAACTCATCCATCCAAGGAAGTTTAGCGTGTCCTGCTGCGGAGCTGGGCAGAGGAGTCTACGGGCGTATCACCGGCAATACGGGAGTTCACCGAGGCCCAGCGAACCCGGCTCGTCGATTTTATGAGATAGGTTCTCGCTTCCGGTATCCTGCCTTACGAACCCCCGCTAATCCGCACCAGGTCTGCAGCCTCCAGCACCTGTTTCGGCGCGCCGTTCCTCGCGATCCGCAGCATCGCCTTGCCCAGCTCTTCGGTCGAGATCACATACCTCCGCGCCACTTTCACCAGCAGCGGATACATCGGGCTCAGCACGTCATAGAACCTCTGATACAGCTTCGTCTTTGACTCGATCCCATGCAGCGGCTGTATATATCCGGGCCGCAACATATACGCCGCCCTGAACCCAAGCCCCAGCAGAGCATTCTCCGTCTCGCCCTTCACCCTCGCCCACATCTGCCTGCTCTTCGCGTTCGTTCCCGCGCCCGAGATATACAGAAACGTCATCGCTGGATTCAGCCGAACCAGCGTCTCTGCGATTGCGAGCGTCAGGTCGTAGGTCACGCGCCGGTACTCCGCCTCGCTCATCCCCGCCGACGAAGCTCCAAGGCAGAAGAGGCAGACATCGTATCCACGCAACTGCTCCTCAATCGGAGCCAGGTCGTGCAGGTCCTGCTGCAGAATCTCGTTCACCTTCCCATCCGAGATCCCCGCGCAACTCCGCCCCACCGCCAGAACCTCGCTCACTCCGTCATCGAGCAGGCACTCGCGAAGTACACCCTGCCCCACCATTCCCGTCGCGCCAAACAGAATCACCTTCATCCTTTGATCCTTTACCTCGCAAGGGCCTCAGCGATCGCCTTCTCCGCCAACGGAGACATCATCGCGTATCCCTTCGACGTTGGATGCACGCCATCCTTCGCAAGCTCCAAGTCCAGTCCGCCCTGCGCGTTCGCCATCTTCGAGTAGTAGTCCAGATACACCAGCCCCTCGCGCTCGCACATCGCCTTCAACCGCGAATTCATTGCGCGAATCTGCTCCGCCGGCCGCGCGCCTGGCTTCCAGCCGAAGTGATCTGCAGGCAATATCGACGCGATCACCACCTTGATCCCGTTCGCCCGCGCAATCGCAATCATCGACTCGAAGTTGTCCTCGATCATCTGCGGCGTCGAAGGCCCCGTATTCCCAGCAATGTCGTTCGTGCCTGCAAGAATCACGACCACCGCCGGCTTCAGTTGCACCACGTCCTGCTGGAACCGCACCAGCATCTGCGGAGTCGTCTGCCCGCTGATCCCGCGCCCCACATACGGCCTGCCGGGAAAGAACTCGTCAGGCTTCTGCGCCCACGCATCCGTAATCGAATCACCATAAAACACCACGCGCTTCTCGTCCGCCGCCCCGCCTTTAGCATCCTGAGCAGACAGCGCTGCATTCGCCTCCCGGTACCTTCCAAGCTGCGGCCAGTCGTCCAGCTTCTTCTGCATCGCGGCGATCTGCTTCGCCGCATCGGGCTCAATCGAAGTTTGGGCCGAAGCCTGCGCCGCTGGAGTCGACACCACCCCCGTCTGCCCCCACAGCGTCCCCGCCAACACCAACGTCACACAAATCCAACGCATTCAATCCCTCCCAGAAAAACTCCGCGCCTATCCTACTTGAAGAGCCCTCAATACCTCTTCCTGTTGTACCCTTTTGACTAAGGATGCAGACCGGAATCTCCACCCTCGTCTTCCTCTCCCAGCGCCTCCACCCCGGCCTGCTCGACGCGCTCCAGCGCAGCGGAGCCCGCACCATTGAGCTCTTCGCCGCGCGCCACCACTTCGACTACACCGACCGCCCCACCGTCCGTGAGACAGCCAACTGGTTTCGCGACACCGGCCTGCGCGCCACGCTCCACCAGCCCATCTTCACCCCCGAGCTCTCCGAGCGCTGGTCGCGCCACGTTCCCGCCACACTCTCCCTCATCTCGCCCGACAAGTCCCAGCGCATCGAGGCCATGGACGAGGTCAAGCGCGCCCTCGAGACCGCCGAGCAGATCCCCATCTCCGCCATCACACTCCACCTCGGCCTCAAGGACGACCCCTGGAACACCCTCGCCATCGATAACTCCCTCACCGCCATCGAGCACATCAAGGCCTTCGCCCACCCGCTCGGCGTCAAGGTGCTTATCGAGAACCTCCAGAACGAGGTCACCACGCCTGAGCACATCCTCGAAATCCTCCACATCGGCCACTTCAACAACGTCGGCATCACCCTCGACGTAGGCCACGCGCACCTGAGCGACACTGGCATCGACCACGCGTTCGAGCTCCTCCGCCCCCGCATCGCCGAGCTCCACCTCCACGACAACCACGGCCTGCGCGACGAACACCTCTGGCCCGGCACCGCCGAAATCGACTGGACCAACCTCGCCCGCCTCACCGCCACGCTCCCCGCTGAAGTCCCCGGCATCCTCGAGATCGCCCACGAGCTCAACGAAACCGCCGACTCCGTCACAAAGAAGGCCACCGAAGCCTTCGATCAGCAAGCCCGCAACGTCGAAGACCTGGTCGAATCCAACCCCTCCTGACCTCCTGAGCAAACCCGCCAATCCACCACCCCTAAACGTGTCATCCTGAGCGGAGCGCAGCGTAGTCGAAGGACCTGCGGTAGTTGTTGCGGTTGCCGTTGTCTGTTCTAGATCCCTTCCTGCTAAGTTTTCGGACGTATAGCCCTGCTCGCCGACCTTAATCCAATCATGCCCAACACTCCTACTCCCCACGAAAGAAACGGGCTAGAAAAAATCCACAGGTATGGAGAAGTCGGCACCGCAACAGATTGGGATGAGAAAGAGAGGATAGATCTCGACTCATCGACAGACATCCTCGCGCGTTCCTTATTGAGCAGCCTTCCATCCTGCGAAAATGAATATTCGTACGCGCTAGTACGCACCTCGATGACTCCGTCCGGCGTGCTGCCTACAATGAAATCTTTGCCACCAGTGTCCACACTCCAGCCAAATAGAAATCTCCATTGAGAGTCATAGAGTTGTACTCTAGAAGCTGGCACAAGCGGAACCACATAGATGCCATCTGGCGTTTTTGCTACACCTTTCACATTGCCAGCGGGCCACTGAAAGGAGTTTGGGAGCGGCAGCGCGCCCGTACCTACCAGCGACTGTGCGAGAAATCCTCCCATACCTACAAGAACAAGAAAGCCCGTTAAGCCAGTCAACCAGCCGAGGTTGTGCCGACGAACATTTCTAATCTCACGAGATATTCCCCGAATCGTTGTGAAGATAAAAAATGCTGAGAAGAGCCACAGCACGGTCCTGGAAAACGTAACGGACATTGTTTGAGGAGTTTATATCAGGCTTAAGCTGGCTCTACTTCACTCAGGGCTACCCCCTCGAAAAGATGGCACACTAGGGCGCGAATCCTCAGCGCAGACGGCAGTGCATGCCGCCGTATTCGCCCGTCTCCTCAAACCGTCGCGCCGCGGCATCGTCCGGGTTGTACTTCAGCGCCAGCTGCACCAGCTCTCGCGCCGCCGCCCCGCCACCCTCCGCGCAGCGCAGCGCAGCCAGGCTAAGCACCGCTGCCGTCTGGCCCGGATTGTGCTCTGTCACCTCTTTCAGTAGCGCCTCCGCATCTGCTACAGCCCCGCTCTGCGCCTCCAGCACGGCAAGGTCCGTCAACGCCGTCGCATCATGCGGATCCATCGCCAGCGTGACTCTGTACTCCGCCTGCGCCTTCGTCCTGTCGCCGCCGATCTGCGCCAGATACCCAAGCTCCTCGTGAACCACGGCATCCGCGTGTCCGAAAAACTCCACCTTCTCCAGCAGGCTCTTCGCACGCATATAGGAGAGCCTGTCGTCCCGCTCTGCAAACTGCGTATACGCCAGCCCTCGCTCGCGATCTCCCGCAGCCCCCTCGCCCACGGCCACAAGATTCACCGCGCCTGTGAAGCGTGCCACGCCATCGCTCGCCGTCTGCGTCACTGCCTTGGTCTTCGCCCGCGGCCTCGCCTCGATGTCGTGATCCGTCAGCTGCTCATGAGAGATATCCGCCGTGTCCCGCGTAGGCATATGGCACGCCACGCAGTCCGGCTTCTCCGGGTGGTGGCCCTTCGCGTCGAACCCGGGCGCAGTATGGCATTGCAGGCACCGCGCGCGAAAGTACGCCACCCGCTCCGCGGCCGGCGGCAGGCTGTGCGGATCGTGGCACGTCGTACACGTCATCCGCGCGCCCACAGCACGCCGGCACGCGCTTCGCAGCAGCGCCTCATACTGGCTGCTCGCCCGCAGGGCTGACGTCGCCGAACTCGCGTTCACAAAATACACCGCCGTCTCCGACAGGTCCTGCCCCGGTTCAAAGCTTCGCAGCGAGCGCCCCGCCCGCTGGATCATCACATCTCCCTCCAGATGACACTGCAGACACACGCTGTCCTGCTGCTGTGGCGTCAGCGTCCCCAGCCGCAGCATAGGCTTCCGTCCGCCCGAGGCCACATGCGCCTCCGCGTCTCCGTGGCACGCCGCGCACCCCACTCCGCCCTGCCGGAACGGCGCGCCGGCCCACGCATTCCGCGCAAACGGCAGCGGCTCCGCCACACCCGTAGCATGGCAGTGCAGACAGTTCGGCTCCACCTGAAGCGCCAGAGGCGCTCGCTCCGCGTTCTCATACGCCGGAGCCATGTCGTACTTCGACCTCCTGCTGTACCAGTTCACCGGAGCCTCGAACCACAGGTTCCCACCCTCCAACGGCCTCGCAAACAGATACGTCCGTCCCCGCCGTCCCGATCCGATGTAGTACACCAGCCGTTCCTCGCCGCGTAACGCCTGTCCCGACGCAGGGCGGTCACGCTCGTAGCGCAGGCGAGCCTCCCCGTCCTTGCTGTCCAGCTGGTAGTTCACCTTTGAGCGCTCATGAAAAAAACTCCCGCGGATCAGCCCGTCCATCGCCCACCCGCTTCCCCGCGCCATCGTCGTCTCTTCCCAGCTCGCGTAGATGTCCGCGTGGCACGCGGCGCACCGGCGGTCCGGGTCGTCCCCGCCGGCCATCCCACGCGACGGACGCCCCATCACGACCGTCAGCACCACCATCATCCCGAGAACAGCAGCCGCCACAACAGGGATCGACCGCAGCCCAGCCCACCACCCGCCGGTGCCCAAGCATCGCACGGGCCCTTGCCCCCGATCCCCGGAAGGCATCCGCACAGCCTGGCGACTCCTTATTTGCCGCTGCCTGATTAGACGAGGTTTTTCTCCGGCGCGTCACTGCCCACATCTCGCCTCTAAGGCGTAGATTCTGCAGGATGCCCCTCCGTGAACATCCGCGGTCGCCAATCCGGTACTCTTTAACTGGAAGGTAGAAACCGCACCATGAGCGAAACCGCCGCAGCCACTCCCGCCGTAGCCACCATCGCCTCGCTAGCCGCCCACGAAGGCCAGACCGTCACCCTCCGGGGCTGGCTCTACAACATCCGCTCCTCGGGCAAGCTGCTCTTCCCCACCTTCCGCGATGGCACCGGCACCATTCAGGGCATCGTTCCCAAGGCCGCCGTCTCCGAGCAGGTCTTCGAGACCCTCAAGAGCCTCCAGCTCGAGTCCTCCCTGACCGTCACCGGCAAGGTCCGCGCCGACTCCCGCGCACCCTCCGGCTACGAGCTCGACGTCGAAAACATCGAAGTCATCTCCCCCGTCTCCGCCGACGACCCCTTCCCCATCACCCTCAAAGAGCACGGCGTCGACTTCCTCATGGAGCATCGCCACCTCTGGCTCCGCACTCCGCGCCAGTCCGCCATCCTGCGCGTCCGTGCCACCATCATGCGCGCGGCTTCAGAGTACTTCGACACCAACGGCTTCATCCGCACCGATCCGCCGATCCTCACCCCCAACGCCTGCGAAGGCACCTCCGAGCTCTTCGAGATGGACTACTTCGACTCGGACAAGGCCTACCTCACGCAGTCCGGACAGCTCTACATCGAAGCCACCGCGCTCGCCCTCGGCAAGGTCTACAGCTTCGGCCCCACCTTCCGCGCCGAAAAGTCCAAGACCCGCCGCCACCTCACCGAGTTCTGGATGATCGAACCCGAGGTCGCCTACATGGACCTCGAAGGCGACATGCAGCTCGCCGAGCAGTTCCTGCGCCACATCGTCAGCCGGGTCCTTGAACTGCACCGCCAGGACCTCAAAACCATCGGCCGCGACACCGCAAAGCTCGAAGCCATCATCATCCCCGGCGCCTTCCCACGCCTCTCCTACGACGAAGCCCACGCCATGCTCGAAGAGGCCTACAAAGCAGGCAAGATCGAAAACCCGCACAAGTACGGCGACGACCTCGGCTCTCCCGACGAGACCTACATCAGCTCGCAATTCGACAAGCCGGTGATGATCCACCGCTACCCCGCGGCCATCAAGGCCTTCTACATGCAACCCGACCCCAAGGACCCCACCAAGGCCCTCTGCGTCGACGTCCTCGCCCCCGAGGGCTACGGCGAGATCATCGGCGGCTCGCAGCGCGTCGACAGCTACGACCTCCTCAAGCAGCGCATCGAAGAGCACGACCTCCCACTAGCCGCCTTCCAGTGGTACCTCGACCTGCGCAAATACGGCTCCGTCCCCCACGCCGGCTTCGGCATGGGAATCGAACGAGCCGTAGCCTGGATCTGCAGCCTAGACCACGTGAGAGAGACGATACCTTTTGCGAGAACATTAAACAGAATTTACCCCTAGATGTTCTACTCAGGTAGATTCACTGGGGCGTTGCTAACGTGACTCAAACAACAAGTGTGATTCTAGGATCTGCTGGCATCGGTGCGCTGACGTCGAGTCTCATCACCTTTATAGGCCAGATATTGGAGCGCCGAGCTCGACAAAAAGAACTCTTGATTTCAAAAGCCATCGACTTGGCACAGCTTCAAGTCAAGTTTCTTCAGGATGCTTCACATGCGATGCAGACGAGAGTTCAAATCTACCCGTACATCGTCTACGCACGCTGGTACCACAAAGAATTATCACTCTTGCATAAGACCAATTCTCTCTCGCAAGAAATCGAAATCAAGTATGCGGATTTCCTTAGGTCAAAAAATCATTTTGGAGTCGCGGAATAGAGTCCTCAGTCACCCGAGAACTGAATTATGACGAGCATAGGAAAGGTCGCTAGCGCGATCAATGATCTCGCTACCAAGCATCCGTTTGGCAGATTTCAAGAGCTACGGAAGCAAGTACAAGGCAAGAAAACGACCAGATCCGTTATTTTCGATATTTCAAAGCCTAGTGTGAATGAAGACGAAGGTTGGGCATTTCACACTGGCGGTCGAGAAGAACTCCAATTCAATATTGGTTTTGAGAAAGAAGAGAATAGGTTTAGATTTGGTGTCGCCTTCTCATTAGAAACCAGTAGATCGTTACCAAGCATCGATCCTCTACTACCAAAAATCGAAAGATTTAATGAATTTGTTCGGCTTAACTCAACGACACTGGAAGGCTTCCGGATGTGGGTCTGGAGGCGAAGATCGATCATCAAACGCGATACCGCAGTCCGGCAGATTACTGATGATGAGATCGAGACGCCAACCTTTATTTTCTTGGGAAAAGCAGTTCCGCCTTCCCATATAGACATCTCAGAGATACTGGACTGTTTTGAGCAGTTATTGGCTCTCTATTGCTTCGTCGAAACTTCATCTGCGGAAGCCAGCCAACTGGTAGCCGTTCCTGGCGATTTAGCCTTCTCATTCGAGCAGAGATTGACTTTAGGTGATAGTGAAACTTCAAGAAATGGGAATCAAGATAAGATCAACGTCGCATTGCGTTCGAACCAAATCAAACGCCGGCTCTGTGAACAATTGAAATGCAGATCAGACATTAAACTTGGTGACGAGTTACCAAGCGGAAACGGTGGAAGAATCGACCTTGTCTGCTTGTTACCATCCGGCGAGTATGACTTCTACGAAATCAAGCCTGCCGTATTAGCGAGACACGCCATAAGGGAGGCTCTGCCACAGCTGCTGGAATATGCTTACAGGCGCGGCGGCAAAGAACCTCGTCGGCTCATCGTTGCCTCGCAAGCCCCTCTCGATGACATTTCATCGGAGTTTCTAGCATCCCTTCGAGCTAAGGGCTTGCCAATACACTACGAACAGGTTTCGATATCCTAAATATAAGCAGGGTGGTACCGATCTAAAATCGGTGGGTGGACGCATGGCCCACATCTAAGATCGGGTGTCCCATCTTCGGACGGGTGGCCCACTTCTACCTTCGCCACGAAATCGGGTGCCCCATATCCGGGCGGGTTGGCCCATACATCAAACCAACGGATACCTCGGGTGCCCCATTCATGCGGCCTCACCGCATGAGTGGGTCATTCGCGCGAAAGCGCGAACCACCTGCTCCACCTCGCCAGCATCTTGCAGAAGAATCTGTATCCCGAAGCTCCTGCCGCCTGTCTATATGCCAGCAGCCTCCATCACATTTTTCCACTGGGCTTCGACTATCGCTGTCACAATGGGTGGACTCTTTCGTTCCACCTCAAACTTCATCTCCAGAATCGACCTTGAATTGTCGACCGACACGAAGTCGATCCTACGCCCAAGCACTTGCAATAATTGGGCAGCAGCCTCCGGCACAGCGATCAAACTCTTGGCCATATCGTCGATACGATGAACAATCGCATGCTCACCAGCCTCTTGAGCAGCCGTCGCGCGAGATACCATGCGGTCCACAAGCAATCTCGGATCGTCACAGAAGACTAGTTCCAGCAAAACACGCCAGCCTGCTTCAATAGCCTCATTGATATGCCTTTCGACACTGTTCATCTCGTCGGGCCTGACCTCATAGACGATACCGACGCCAGGCGGATAGGACGCACCGGTGCAAATAGAAGTCTTTCCCGCGCAATGAGCTCCGATCACAATCACCACCCAGCGTTCAGAGTCAGCCTTGGCCGCCGTAGTCTCGCTGACGGCGACAAAACGCTCACCAATCTTATCTATAAGCGCCATCTTGTTCGGTATTCCACCGTAGCACAGGGCCGGGTGGCCCATACATCAAGGACGGGTGGCCCACATCTAGCTCGCCGCAAAATCCAACTCACCGCGAATCTGGGTGCCCCATCTTCGCGACAGCTTCATCGTCGCTAAGGTGGGGCATTCGCGCCAAGCGCGAACCGCATTTCAAACCCTGTAACGACCGCACTCCACGAGTCCCCGCCGGAAAGTCCTTAAGCTGCACAAGAGCAAAACTTCCACCTAACCTCTGTCCGAATCTCCGGGACCACCTCACCCTAATCGAGCCAGGCCACATCCCTTGAGCTTCACCCATGCCGCTTAAGCGCCGCAAGATCAACAGGGCTTGAGATCAACGCCTTCCCTCCGCGCCGCAATTGAGACTTTCCACACCTCTACCCTCGCCATCCCCACGCCGAAGAGAGTAATTTATCTCTGCACGCTAGTACGTCGTACATCGGAATGAGGCACTCGGCGGCCCTCAACCGTTCGACGGTTCCGCACTCACGAAAGAGCGACCGAACCATACCGCCTGCCGCGTGCACGCCGTAAACCTCCACCTCCAACCCACATTCTTGAGGTGAACATCAATGGCAGAAAAAGTCTCGTACATTCCCCAGGGCTACAACTCCGTCACGCCTTACTTGATCGTCAGGGGCGCCGCGCAAGCCATCGATTACTACAAGAAAGTCTTCGGAGCCACCGAAATCATGCGCATGCCCGGCCCCGACGGCAAGATCGGTCACGCCGAGCTCAAGATCGGCAACTCGCACATCATGCTGGCCGACGAAAATCCCAGCATGGGCGCGGGATACACCAGCGCTGCCACCATCGGCGGCAGCCCGGTGAGCCTCTACGTCTACCTTCCCGACGTCGACGACGTCGTGAAGCGCGCAACCACAGAGGGCGCGAAGCTCCTCAGGGAGGTTAAGGACCAGTTCTACGGAGATCGCTCCGGCTTCATCCAGGATCCCTTCGGACACCTCTGGGGCATCGCCACCCACATCGAAGATGTCTCACCCAAGGACATGCAAGAGCGCCTGAAGAAGGTCATGCAGGCAGCCTAGCTCGCTCCAGCCAGGTGGCAGGGCAGTCACACCCTGCCTCCCTGGCCAACAAGTTCCTGGTTCAAAGCTGATTGGCAAATGCCTTCAACCCGGGGGAAGGGGGTCACTGCACCCTGACCTCATCCCCTGCATTCTTTTTTACCCAGGTCGTGTTATCCCCAGACTCGTACTGCTCGAAATGAATCTTGTCCCGTCCCGTGAAGACGTTCTCGGTCCGGTAGAAGACCTGCTTCCCGCTGTCATCTTTCCCCGAGCCCAGAAAGGTCCAGTGATCTCCAACAATCGTAAGGTCACCCCGCCCATTTGCCTGCCCGTTCGCAAGCACCGGCTGCGTATGAAACTTCGTCGGATCATCCGTAGCAGTAAACACGACTAATGCCAGCGACTTCCCATTCACTACCTGCTCGCACGCATAGAACGCCGTCCCTTCAGTGCAATGGTTGACGATCGTATCCGGCTTGCCCTCACCGGCCATCGTATGAGCCGCAACCAGCGTCCACGTTCCTTCATACACCCTGATAGGTGCAAACGCCGCACTCGTAGCAGCCATCATCAGCAACCAGAATCCCATCAGCATCGCGATGCTCCTTCTTGCTCCTGTCTAATGAACCAACGCCTGGGCGGCCCACACCTGAACACAGATGGCACTTTTTCCACTAGATGATTACTTTTTCCCCACTAGAGTGCACTTTTGTGCATTACCCGTTCAGCAAAAATGTTCTAAACGGCTCATTTTGCGTACGAATCAGTTGGAACCTCAAGTGCAGCAAGCGAAAGTAAGAGTAAGCCCAAACGGGCAATACATATTACCTTCGAAGGCTTCTGTCGAAGCCTGTCGGCAACCCTTATCTCGACCGAGGGAGCCAGTAGCTGGCATTCGGCATGAACCTGACTGGTGAGCGCCGCCGATCTTTGCGTTTTTATAAATCGGTGCGGAACCACACTACCGTTCGGGCTGCCTCGAATTCGGATTTTTCAAAAAATCTCAAGGAGAAAATGCGAAAATGACGAACGCGAAGAAACCCTTAGGTATAGCGATTCTCTCACTTTTGGTTACCGGAATGGCCGCGGCACAGACGCCCAGCTCGAAGGCGACAGCGGCCTACACCTCAGCAGTAGGGTGCACTGTGAGCAATGCCTCTAACATCGGGACGGCGCCGCTGAGCTGTCACGACATATTTAGCGGCGCGGCAGTGGCCGTCACACCAGACAACTTCGTTCCCGTCATGGACGCAACGGTCAAGGTGTCCAACAGTACGTCCCTGTTTGTTTCGCCTTCTATGGTTACCGGCCTCTACACCAGCACTACGACGAGGACGAAAACCGGCAGCACAAGCACCGCCACGGCGTTGGGCGGCGTTTACGAAAGGGCAGTCCTGCTCGACGGAGCGGGCAACGTAGTTGCAACCGCCTATCCGGTGGCCGCCTGCGAGGCGGGCATTCTTGGCTGCCAACCCATCGGAGGGGCGTACGGGGTCACAATCGATTCCCGCGTCCAGACGCTGACCCAATCCTTGAGCGACTGCGTGGTGACTGTCGGAACTACCACCGGCAGTTGCAGCTTCACATCGACGATCGGGCTGGTTCTGCAAACTACCAGCGCGCACACCTACAACTTCATCTTTCCGAACGTAGGCGTTGGGACGTATACGGTTGAAATCCAGATGGCTGTCAACTCCAACGCGCAGGTTACGGGCACCGGCTCCGCCGTCGGCGCTGCTGCGTTCGGTCTGGGGTCGATGACGGTCGATGTCGTTCGACTGGTTCACGACTTCTCGTTCTAGTTCGGTCCATATCTAAACAGCCGGGTGCCCCATCCATCGCGCCTCTTGCGATGGGTGGGACATCGAGCGAAGCTCGACCGCACTCTTTTCCCCGCCTCTCCTACGACGAAGCCCACGCCGTCTGTACTCTTGTGGTTTCTACTTAGCCGCCGGAGTGCTCTTGGCGGTAGTCCCGGGTCTCCATTGCGCTACTGACTGTAGCTAAGGGTGGAGGGATTGGTCTTCCCAAAGGTCAGATACCACCCCGCTCCCAATGGCCCTCCCGAGGGAACGACGACCTCGAACATGTGAGTGCTCACGTCATAGGAACGTACCGATCCTGTATCTGGCCCATTGCCACTGATTGGGACGAAGAGCCGTCCCCCAGGGCCGAACAACAGAGCCTGGGCGAAGGCACGCGGCGCACCCGCTGTGTCGAGCTCGATCTGGCCCACATAGGTGCTGCCATGAAATATAAGGATTTTGTCGGTATCGCTTGAATTGGCTCGAAAGCTCGTAATGTAGAGATCGCCATCGGGACCAAAGACCAGTCCCTCGGGCCGGTTGAGCTCATTCACGCAATCGCAGGTGGTACCACCGCTGCTGCTAATGAGCACGTCCTTTAATGCCCCCGTGGCTGGGTAGAACCGCAGAACTTGTCCTCCCAATCCCGTGCGAAGGTCGGGAAAGTTTGACACGTACAGGAGACCGTCAGGCCCCAGGACCACGGCACGTGGATGGAACTCAGCACCCGAGGGCAATGCCCCCGCAGGTGGCGTTAAAGCACCGATCAGTTGCCCGGCAATCGAATATTTCAGCAAGCTACCAGGAGTCGGAGGCGCGTTCTTGTTGGGTTCGTCGGTGAGATTGGCTACGAATAGATCGTTAGTCGAAAGAATCATTCCACGGGGCGCTGTTGGCGCATTAGGGTCGCTGTTGGACACAATGGGGTTCAACACCGCGCCATCCTGGCCGTACTGCAGAATCTCCCCAGGTGCGGAAGTAGTGGTGAACTGAACAGAGACAAGCAGGTTACCCCCAGAGTCAAAGATCAAACCTCGCGGTCCCTTTAGGCCACCCAGCGAATGTTTCACGAAGACACCCTGGAATGCCCCGGAGGTGGCATCGAATTGTTTCACTGTGTTATCATTCACGTCCCCGACAAATAGAGAGTCGGTAGCTTGAGCATAGCTTTGGATGCCGGCGAGCCCTGCTATTAGGACAAGCAGTGCTACCCTGATCACAACTGCTAACCGCCAATGTGTGGAGTGGTTTTTCATTACAAATCCCGCCTTTCGATAGAAGTTGAGTTCGGTTTTTGCTAATGGATAGTGACTGTCGGATTCGCCCTACTGAAAATTTCAGTTGGGTTCTTCTTCCTTCGCGGGTGATGGTGGCCACGTCGGTTGCGGGGGTGGGGGGGGCGCGCGGCTCTCCTTTCGGGAGACGTCGTGGCGAGCGTCATCGAACCGATGTGCATCCATGGCCCCGGAGGGGACTTGGCTTATCAATTTGGGAACCGGAAATTGTAACCCTGAGTTGGGAACCCGAAATTGTAACCCTGAGTTGGGGACCGGGAATTGTAGCCTGGGGTGAGGAGAGAGTGACTCTAATCACGAACTCCCCTTGGTCGGCCGCTGCCGATACAAGAGGCAGAACGATGCGCAAATATATCCGAATCTATTTAGTCAGTCAAGGTTATTTGTGCAATTTTCATCGAAAATGTAACTCGGTCGAAACTAAATTCGACTTGGTCAAGGAACAGATGATCTGGACGGGTGGCCCACACATAACCATCTCGCAGCCACGACCTCAAAACCAGCCAAGGACGGGTGGGCTGGGTGGCCCATATCTGCACAAAACTTACCAATTGGATGCCCCACATCTGGCGGCCTTATCGCCAGATGTGGGCCATTCGCGCAAAGCGCGAACCGCTTACTCCACTTCACCTCCGTCCTCAAACAGAAATCCAATATCCCTCTTCCATGAAGCACTCGGACGACCCGAACCACATCATCGGACACAAGGTAGTACACCCGTATGGCATTCCGTTCTGCCCCGATTTCCACACCCACCCTTGACACCCCTGATAACCTTAAATCAGGAACAAAGCAAAGCCCGGCACACCGCCGGGCTTTCTGCTTTTCATGACTTTGGCATCAGAAGTGCACAGGTAAGTCCAGACCTAAACCATCTGGATGGAAGATTTTGCACGAAAAGTAGGGGGGAGGGGTACAACACGCCATGATAACGTCAGCTTCTCCGCCCGCTCACGCCCATCCGGCGCAAACAACGGCTCAACCCGAAATATTACTCAATTCCTGCGATAGCTTTGTTCTGCAATACCCTCACCACGACACGCCGATTCTGAGCCTCCGCTTCAACGGTTTTGTTGGTGGCAACCTGATGGGTCTCTCCCATTGCACCTGGAGCAAGCATGTTGGTCAGAGGAATATGGCACTGCTGCAGCAGGAAATTGGTGACGCTGTTGGCGCGGTTTTCGCTTATCGTCTGGTTGACCGCGGCGCTGCCACTGCTAGAGGCATAGCCCTTCACCTCGATCATGTAGCCCTGAACCGTCTTCGCCTTCTGCCCCAATGCCAGGAGCGGGGAGTTGTACTGAGGATCAAGCTTGGACGATCCGTTCGCGAACAGAACCGTGACCTCGTCCATGATGTAGTAGTCGTCCAATTGGCCGAAGCGTGCTGTATTCGCCTCAATCGCGGCCTTGTTTTCGGCGATCTTCCTCTGTTGTTCCGTCAGTTCCCCCCTGTGTTTTTCGAGCTCTGCGTTCTGTCTCGCCAGCTCTTCTTTGTGCTTCGCTATCTCTGCTTCGTTCTGCTCCGCCTTCATCTTTGTTTCATGCATACCAGCCTGGATGACCTGGGCTCGCTCCAGATCGTTACCCTTGAAACTGACCGATGTCGCAACCAGCTGACTATGAGCGTCGTGGAACCCCTGCACTTTGACCGGAAGTCCCGGGATGAGGGCGGCCATCGACATCTCCTTCTTGCGCGCCTTAAACATCCCTTGTACCTGACCTACACTCGTGCCTTCCGTCAGCTGGACAGCGAGGTTCGGATCCCCGCTGGTCTCCAGGATCATCGTGGGACCGCTGCGTGCTTTGATCACGCCTTCAACCTTGATGTCCTGGGAGTAACCCACGGTGCTCGCTAAAGCCAGTACGGCGAGAGTCAGGATTCCGACGAGTGCGGAGCTGCGTTTCTTGCTCGCTTCCATAATGGTTCCATCCTTTCATTTCGCTCGTTCGAAGATTCGGCATCTCTGATCCAAGGCAACGAAGAGATCCTCTGCTATCGAAGCGATGGATAGAGGGTTGCCGGGCCGGTCGAGTCGTCTCTTCAATCCATTGAGCCGGCAAAAGAGGCGGACACCGACGTCTACGGAGAGCGCTCGGCGATCAAGATAGACCTGCCGTTTTCAGCCAGTCAACTATCGAAACCCCTAGTCTTCTGGGCAAGCACCTCACTGAGAACGCCGTCACTTACGTCAAGCTCGTGTAGCGAACCACATGACAAATCGTCCGTAAAGTCGTCCAATAGTGTTGGAGCGAAACCACATACCCATGAACGGCTACCGCCTGAACAACAGTTACCCCACCATCATCGACGTCCCCCGCGAGGAGACCTCCTCGCTGCTCGCCAAGGTGCTCGGCATCACCTCGCTTGGCTTCTTCATCACCTCCGTCGGAGTCGCCACAGCGCCTGCCTGGGGAACCTTCGTCGGCTTCATCGTCGTCATCGGACTCGTCTTCGCCATCAACCTCACGCGCAAGGCCAGCCCTGCTGTCGCGCTCGGCCTCTTCCTCACCCTCACCTACTTCATGGGATGGGAGATCGGCCCGCTCATCCAGCGCTACATCCACACCTTCGGCAGCAGCATGGTCTTCAACGCCGCCGCCACGACCGGTTGCGGCATGGCCGTCATGGGCTGCGTTGCCTACCTCTTCAACATCAACTACCGCCGCATCGCCGGCATCGGATTCGCCGCGCTGCTCCTGCTCATCATCGCCGGCATCGCCAGCATGTTCTTCCACTTCCTCTCGCCGGACACCTACTCCTGGCTCACCCTCGGCATCTTCTCCCTGCTCACCGTAGGCGACTTCGCCCGCATCCGCGCCGGCGGAGACGGCCTCTCCGCCGTCTCGCTCGCTCTCTCCATCTATCTCGACGCCATCAACATCTTCCTCGCCGTCCTCCAGCTGATGGGCGGGCGCCGCAGAGACTAAGCATCGCCCCACCTTCCTCAAACCCGCTTCGAGATGTCATCCTGAAGAGATGAAGCGTGCAAGCTCACTGAATATCCTCGCCGCGTCGCTCCTCCTCCTCACCCTTACCACCCAGGCCGAGGAGAGGGGCTACTGGCGAGCCGCAAGCAACACCGCCCGATCCATCACCGGCGACATCACCCTCGCCGACGAAAAGCTGACCATCAACTTCTCCACCACCCCCATCTCCCGCGTCCGCGACCTCAACGCAACCGAGCTCGCCGCCGTCTTCGACACCGACTCCAACGCCGCCCGCACCGGCAGTCTCTACCGCCTCAACATCCCCGCCGAGAAGAAATTCCTGCACAAAAACTCCCTCTGCGGCTCCGAGGATGTTCATTGGATGGTCACCTACGCGGCAAGAAACTCCCTGCAGCTCGCCTTCTTCTCCGGAGAGAAGCCGCCCGTCTTCACCTTCGACGCAATCTCGAACTCAACCGACCTGTGCGGCACATTTACTTATGTAAAGTGAGTCGCGCGACGCCTAGCAGCGCATCGAATACCACAGCCTCCCGCTCGCCGCCTTCTGGCTCTTGAGTTCGTGATGGCTCATTCAAGCTGTCCCGGATCGCCCAGCGAGTACTGAGCGGCGGTCATGATGTTCCGGGGGCGGATGTGCGGCGACGCTACGTCCGCAGCCTCGAAAACCTGCGTGGACCGGGTGCCAGTGTACATGGCGAGCAACAACGATGCTCATCAATTGACGTGCAAGGACTGCAGGTCCATGATCGTAGCGAGGTCGGCTCGTCGGAGCCCGGCCTTCAATCCGTCACCTGTCAGCTAATGGATTTAACCTGCTTTAACTTGGCAGGTGACCAATCCGCTAGGAGGTGGCCCATGACAAGCCTACTCAAACTACTTACACTCCCTGCAATTTTCCTGGTACCCCAAGCAACCCTCTGGGGCCAGGAAATCGTTGTGCCGGCCGGAACCATCATGCAATGCACGTTGGAGGACGCAAACCTCTCGTCGAAAACCGTTGCACCCGATGATCCCATTCTTTGTGATACAGGAACCCTGCGTGAGTTCGGTGTTTCTGTGTTTCCGCGAGGTGCTTACCTGCAAGGCCGATTCGCGGAGGCTCGTGACCCAGGACATCTCTGGGGTAAGGGCTGGATGCAACTCGAATTCGATCACATAATATCGCCTAGTGCTGAATTACCTATCTCGACAAAAATAACCTCAGTCTCTCACCTGAAAGTTGATGTCGAGGGAAGAATTCACGGGACTGGCCACGCGCGCCGCGATGCTATCGAATGGTCGATTCCGGTCCTGTGGCCGGAGAAGCTTGTCACCCTTCCAAACCGAGGTCCCCGGCCAGTCCTGAAGCACGAGGCCCGCATCACTCTCAAGTTAATGCAGGATCTCGCGGTTCCGCAGGAAGTTGTGGGACGCGAGGCTCGGCCGCTTGTTCTGCCCAGTGCCTTCCGGCGTTCACCAGCAATATCGGTTCCGCAGGAAGTTGCGAGACTCGAGGCACGGCCACTTGTTCTGCCCGGTGTCTTCCGGCCTTCAACAGCAATGACGGACCCAATGGTTCGTCAAGCATCGATGGTCTCGACATCCGGACAAGATCGGGCGTCGGCAGAGGGCACATTCTTGATTCTGAAGGACGGCAGCAGCAAATTCGTCAAAGACTACTGGTTTGACTCCGGTCGGACAATCCAATTTCTTTCAGTCGCCGGAAAGACCGGGATTTTCCCAATTGAGGCTCTCGACTTCGATACGACAGTAAAGGTAAACCGGGAGCGCGGGGTGGCATTTGTGATGCGCTTCAAGGAGGAGGTACAGTAGCCCAACAGCCGGTGGCTCACATCTAGAATCAGTCACCAACACTCGGGTGCCCCATCTTCGCGACGGCTTCATCGTTGCCAAGGTGGGGCATTCGCGCAAAAGCGCGAACCCCTTTGTGATCGACGTGCTGCGCCAGATGCAGCTCCGCGACGAGCGGCCGTCTCCTCCTGCGTCTCGGTGCGCGGCCGGCTCTGGCGCTGACAGTGATGGTCCCGGTGACTTGCTTGCCGTTGTGCTCCAGCAAATTGTAGTCGGGCATATACGCGAGAGTTGCATAGAAGCTCTTCCATCTCACTACCCAATCATCACGTAATCCACGTATCGTGGAATCTATGCTCATCCGCACTACATTCCTCGCAGCGATCCTTCTCGCAAGCACCGTTCCAGCACTCACCCAAACCACCCCCAACACCCTCTCGCCCAAAGAAAAATCCGAGGGCTGGCGCCTTCTCTTCGACGGCAAGACCACCAACGGCTGGCGCAGCACCCATGGCCCAGCCTTCCCCGCCACAGGCTGGGAGGTCAAGGACGGCCTCATCACCGTCACCGAGCACAGCGGCGAAGAGGGCGGCAACGCCGGCGACATCATCACCACTCGCAAGTACGACAACTTTGAGCTCTCCGTCGACTTCCGCATCACTCCCGGAGCCAACAGCGGCATCAAGTACTTCGTCAACCTCAACATGACCCCAGGTCACGAAGGCCACGGCTCCGCCATCGGCTTCGAGTATCAGATCCTCGACGACGCCCTCCACCCCGACGGCAAAAAAGGCAGGGACGGCGACCGCACCCTTGCCTCCCTCTACGACATGATCCCCGCCGCAAAAGACAAACCCACAAAGCCCATCGGCGAGTGGAACACCGCCCGCATCGTCGTCAACGGAGCGCACTGCGAGCACTGGCTCAACGGAGTGAAGGTCGTCGAGTACGAACGCTTCACCCCACAGTTCCGCCAGCTCGTCGCCGATAGCAAATATCACGTCTACCCCAACTTCGGCGAAGCCAACGACGGCTACATTCTGCTGCAGGACCACGGATTTCCCGTCTCCTTCCGCAACATCAAAATCCGTGAGCTTCCGCCGGCTCCCGCGAAGTAGACGACTTCGTAGGCTCGTCCTATTGAATCTGCACCAGCCGAATACCCACCTTCGCGACGGCTTCATCGTCGCTAAGGTGGGTATTCGCACGAAGCGCGAACCGCTTTCCTCCCGGGAAAAGCTACTTCTCGCTGCTGGGCGGCGCCAACCCCTTCAGGCGCAGATACAGCGCCAGCGTCGCATACTGCTCGTTGTCGTGCGAGACCGTCCCCCAGGGCCAGCCCCACGCGCGACCGCTTCACCGGCCCTGCCTGAAACAAATCGCGTTCAAGCGAAGAATCAGGAATACGCTCACCAGAACCAGCACCGCTCCCACCAGCGTCCGTCCGCCAACATGCTCGCCCGCAACAAAGTATCCCAGCGAAATCGCCACCACCGGATTCACATACGCATAGCTTGAGATCTCCGACGCCGGCATCCTTCCCAGCAGCCACACAAACGCCGTAAACGCCAACAGCGATCCGCACGTAATCAGATACCCCAGCGCCAGCGCGGCCCGCAGCGACAAATGCGGAAACGGATGCAGCTCGCCAAACAGCCCCGACAGCACCAGCAAACCACCGCCGCCCAGCATCATCGCCGCGCCCGAGGTCAGCGGCCGCG
This sequence comes from Edaphobacter bradus, assembly GCF_025685645.1. Classification (NCBI taxonomy): domain Bacteria; kingdom Pseudomonadati; phylum Acidobacteriota; class Terriglobia; order Terriglobales; family Acidobacteriaceae; genus Edaphobacter; species Edaphobacter bradus. The sequence goes on along the minus strand of NZ_JAGSYF010000002.1, from coordinate 1,016,561 downwards.
AATCCGGCAGCTTCATCTGCCGCTGCAACACCGAGCCCAGACACCAGCCCGTCGTTCCCAACAGAACCGCCACGCACGGCACCAGCGCAACGTTCTTAGCTCCGCTCGGTAGCATCAGCACGCCCACTCCGCAGAACCCCAGCACCGTCGCCCCCAGCAGGCTCCAGCGAAACGCCTGCTGCCGCAAGACAACCATCTCAAGCACAATCGTGATCAGCGGGACCGTCGCCGCCAGAATCGAGGTCACCCCCGATGTCAGATACTTCTCCGCCCAGAACAGCGGCCCATACTCCACCACAAACATCAGCAGACCGATCACCGCAAGATTGCGCCACTCAAGCGCCGTCGGGCGAGCCTTCCCTCGCAGCCGCATAAAGCCATACAGCAACACACCCGCGGTGAAGAACCGCGCTCCCGCGGCAAACAGCGGAGGCACCTCAAGCACCGCGACCCGTATCGCCAGAAACGTCGTCCCCCACAGCACATAGATCGCAAGGAACGCCATTACGACTCGAACGTCGAACGATCTCTTCGGAGCACCAACACTAACCGATGTGTTCGCCATAGGTGGTTACCACTTTACGAGTCGCCGGATAACCTGTAAAGATGCTTTAGGGGGTTATCGATCAAATAAGTGACCAAGCCCTTCCAACTCGTCGCCGGCCATCCCGTCCTCGACCTCGTCAACACGCTCGACTGGCGCTTCCGCTCAACCGGCCCGGAGGAGCTTCTCAACACTTACGACGACCTTCTTCGCTTCGCCGAGCAATCAGGGATGCTCACTCCTCGCCAGACGCAGCGCATTCGCCGCGAGTCAGGCGGCAGCGCTACGCAAACCCTGCAGTCGGCAAGAGAGCTCCGCGAAGCTGCCGCACAAATTCTCTACGCCATAATGGGTGACCGAACTCCCCCCGCAGCCGTGACAAAAAAACTCGATCACCACATCCGGGCAGCACACACACATCGCAAGCTGCGCTGGAACCAATCCCGCCTCGAACTGAGCTGGTCCGGCAGCGAGTCTGACCCGCAGTTTCCCATCTGGCTCCTGGCGCAATCTGCCTCCGACCTCCTCACCACCCAGGCCGCCGAGATGATCCGCGCCTGCGACAACCCCGAGTGCCGCTGGCTCTTCCTCGACACCAGCAAAAATCACTCACGCCGCTGGTGCGACATGAGCCTCTGCGGAAACCGCATGAAGGCCCGCCGCTTCAAGGCCCAGCACAAGGCGTAACCCCGCGCCATGCACTATCCTATATAGGACAGCCTCATACGGCTCCCAGCGCTTCATCTCAAAGGAACCACTCTCTTGCCATTGAACTGCGGAATCGTCGGCCTGCCCAACGTGGGCAAGTCCACCATCTTCAACGCGCTCACCTCGGCCAAGGCCCAGGCCGCCAACTACCCCTTCTGCACCATCGACCCCAACACGGGCATCGTCACGGTGCCTGACGAGCGCCTTAGCAAGATCTCCGCGCTCATCGTTCCCAAGTCCCTCGTCCCCACCACGATGGAGTTCATCGACATCGCCGGCCTCGTCGAAGGCGCGAGCAAGGGCGAAGGCCTCGGCAACCAGTTCCTCGGCCACATCCGCGCCACCGACGCCATCTGCCACGTCGTGCGCTGCTTCGACGACCCCGAGGTCGTCCACGTCGCCGGAGCCATCAACCCGCTCCACGACATCGACATCATCAACACCGAGCTCCTGCTCGCCGACCTCGAGACCGTAGAGAAACGCAGCCAGCGCGTCGAAAAGCTCGCCCGCAACACGCAGGACGCGAAGATCAAGACCGAAGCCTCCGCCGTCGCCAAGCTCAAGGCCACGCTCGAAGCCGGCAAACCCGCCCGGGCCGCCGACCTCACTGACGACGAGCGCACGGCCTCGCGCGAACTCTTCCTCATCACCGCCAAGCCGCAGCTCTACGTCGCCAACGTCGACGAGGCCGGGCTCGCCAATGGCAACGCCTACACCGAAGCCGTCGAAAAGCGAGCCGCCGAAGAGAACTCCCAGGTCGTCCGCATCTGCGGAGCCCTCGAAGCCGAGATCGCGCAACTCGATCCGCCCGAACGCACCGAGTTTCTCGAGTCCGTCGGACTCCACGAGCCCGGCCTCGACCGCCTCATCCACTCGGCCTACCGCCTGCTCGACCTCATCACCTACTTCACCGCCGGAGTCCAGGAGGTCCGCGCCTGGACCATCCGCCGCGGAACCAAAGCCCCCGGAGCCGCCGGAGTCATCCACTCCGACTTCGAGCGCGGCTTCATCAAGGCCGACTGCTACGCCTGCGAAGACCTCTTCAAATACGGCAGCGAACAAGCCGTCAAAGAAAAAGGCCTACTCCGCAGCGAAGGCAAGGACTACACCGTCAAAGACGGCGACATCCTCTTCTTCAAGTTCAATGTTTGACGCCGTCGCTCTCGCACGGGATCACGTCCTCAATTGATCGTAAGTGCGATCGTCAACGGCGCAGGAACAGAAACTCCCGTAGCTGTTGTCGTGGCCGAAATCGTAACCGTGTAGCTTCCCGGTGTGGTTGGACTAGGACCAGATGGCGTAGACGACCCTCCACCTCCGCCGCATCCGGGGAGCGCTGTCAATCCAGCCAGCGCGATAACCGCCATCGCTAATACGCGCCAACTCCGGCGGCGAACCGGAACCAGCCACAACAACGCGCAGAGCGTAATCGCGCCGGGGCGGTCCCAACTCTGTAGACGGGAACTGGCTACCGGCCGGGCAACGCTGTTGATTGTAACGAGCGATGAACCGGACTGCGCATTTAGGCTGATCGAGATACTGGGGTTGCCCAGAGTGCACGTTGGCGCATTCGCCGCTCCGCTGCCGTTATACGAGACGGTGCACGCCAGGTTAACCGTTCCCAGGAAACCCAGAGACGGAGTGACGCTCACGGAATAGGAGTTCCCGGTCGTCGCTCCCGCAGTAAACGACAGGGTCTGCGTCGCTGTGGTCATCTTGAACGTAGCCGGTTGTGAAAGAACCGTCTGGCTGATTGCATTCGAAGTTGATGGTTGCCAGTAGCTATCGCCCGAGTAAGCGGCAGTGACCGTATACGTCCCTGCAGATGGAAAGATCACTGGCTGTGGAGATGAAAAAGAAAACGGAGAACCCTGAGCTAGCCCATTCACATAAAACTGCAGCGTGCCGGTGGGGCTTGGAGCTGTCGTTGTTGTTATGGAGGGACCAATCGTAGCCACGTAATAGCCTCCTCCGCCAGCTCCGATACTTTGACTCAGTGGGTAGCTCAATCCCTCCAGGTGGGTAACTGATACTGCTCTGATGACCGCATAAGAAAGCGCTGACGAATTCGACGGCGAATACACCGCATCACCCTGATACTGTGCGGTCACGGTATAAGTACCGATCGTCGGAAAGCTCAGCAGCGGAGTCGTCGCACTGCCATTCACCAGCGTCACCGTCGCAACATAGTCTCCATAGTTCGTGCCGAGCACCAGAAAGCGCACGTTCCCCGTAGGCTTCGTCGATCCCGAACCCGTCACCGTCGCCGCAAAAGTCGTCTTCGTTCCCACCGGAATCGACGCGTTGAATACCGAAACTGTCGTGGCAGACGTGAGCCCCGTCACCACAAGCGCAAAGCCAGGCGCCGTCGAAGCCGCATAGTTGCTGTCGCCCGAGTAAGTCGCCGTAATGTAGTACGTTCCGGCCGAGGGGAAAGGCAGCGCTGCTGTCGTTGCCGTTCCCGACGACACTGTCACTGGCGCGCCAAGCGTGTTGCCGTTCGCGTAAAACTGAACCGTCCCGGTCGGCATGCTGGACGTTTTCCAACTGACTGTGGCCGTGAAAGTGGCCGTCTGCGTGTCGGAGATGGTCGTCGCGCTTCCATGGACCGCGAGCGTCGTGGCCGCAACTCCCGGATGCGAGATCGAAGCCGCAGCCGCCAGAAAGTTCGCCACGTCCAGCGATCCAAGCCCCGTCGCCTGATCATAGCCGGTCGTCAGAGCATAACCGGCGAGCCCTCCCGTAAGGCTCATGGCAGATGGAGTGCTGTTATTGCACGTGCTCGGAGCACCGAGCGAGCAACTATAGATTCCGCTGCTGGCTGGTGTCGCGTCATGAAAAGCACTGGGATTGCTCGCTGCAACCTGGTAGAGCAGAGGGTTGAGGTTACCCTGCGCTCCACCCATCTTCTGATTCAGAATCGCGGCCACCCCGGCCATGGAGGGCGCAGCATTCGACGTTCCGGCAAAATCAATGAAGTAATTTGAGGCGCAGTCTCCGCCTGCCGCCGCGAAGCAGCTGTAATACCCATCGTGGCCTGCGCTGGGAAAACTGACGTCGGGAACGTCCCTTGCCTTGTCGGCAGGAACCCCCGGTCCCGTCTGCCATAAGGGCTTCGGAACATACACACTCGCCCCTCCTCCGCCGCTGAGGACGGGATAGCCGCCGATAGAAGACTGGTACATCGCCGACTCGTTCCACGCACCCTCCGGAATATATCCCAGCGCCGAGACGAGACCGGGACCGTTGGTCGAGGACCAGTACTGCAATGGGTTAGCGAAATCCACCAGCTCCGTCCCGCCCACGCACGTGGCATACGAACTCGAACAGATGTCGTTGATGCTAAGAAACTGAGTCACCGGAGCAAGATCTCCGCCAATATCGCAGCCGGCAGCTCCCGAGTCTCCCGATGACACAAAGACCGATATCCCCTCACTCGCCGCCTGCGAAAACAACGCGTCCCACAGCGCCACAGCGGACACGCCGTTGTATGCCTCGCAGCCGCCGAAGCTGATATTCATCACCGGATCAAGCAGCGTCTGGACCTCGTACTGCGCCGCGATATGGAGTCCGTTGTAATTGCCCGCAGTCCCGCTGACGACGAGATCGACTTGCGCTCCGGGCGCTACGCCAATCACTCGCTCGACGTCCAGCGTTGCCTCGGCCTGGTCTCCGTCATTGGTCGTTCCGGGATCGACGCCACTGGTCGGAATGACGACATTCGGAACATTCGTCCTAAGCCCGGTCTTGTTCTCAAACTCAGTAATATCGCTCGCGGCAACGCGCGAGCGGCCGATCACGGCCACCTTCTGTCCGGCGCCATCATACCCGGCGCTGTAGACCGGTTTCAGGTCGAAGATCGTCGCAAAATCGCCCGGTGTGATGAAGTGGCTGCCGTTGCTGGAAGTTGCCTGCGGATGGACGCCGCCCGCATCCGTCTTCGCCGAAATCGATCGGGCCTCGCCATGGTGCGCTGGGCGTATCTCCGCCTCGGCAAGCCCTGAGATAGAACTGACAACCGGAACTAGAGCGCTGGGAATCGCCGGCTCCGCCGTTGCCGACATATGCAAGCTGCCACTCTTCTCGAAATAATGGAAATCCGTGGCCAAAGCCGCCGCCACCGAGGAAGCGGAGCCCGAGACGCTGACGAACATGCCGCTGGGAGCTACCTCTTTCACAGCCAGGCCCTGAGAGACAAGCCATTCGCGCAGCGCATCCAGATCATGCTGCGTAGGACCGTACTGTTCGCCCACCTGTTGCGGTGTCAGCCACTGGTGATAACGCGGCGAATTCGGGTTCTGCTGGTCAGCGAGAAGCTGCTCAAACTGCGCCTGCAGCTCCGGCGAACGTGAAAGCACAAACGTAATGTTCAACTCCGTGTCAGGCCGCACGGCTCCGCGATCGCGGGAACTGGAGGCCCAGCCGGGGACGTGCCCCTCAAGCCTGGTGCTCACCCTTGCGTCAGGGCGAGCGGTAACGCGGTCCCGTTGAACAGAGTTCCTCGCTTGAGGAAAGGACAGGCTAGGATACAAGGCAGTACAGAGCAAAACAAAACAACGGAAAAGCACTGACATACGGCTCCGCTACAGTTTTTTCGGTGAAGAAACTCTATGACACCTGAGCTGGAATTCATAGCCTAAAAATCAGCTTTCCCATATGCATAAAGAAGCGGCAGAAAGGCGAGCCGCTCGCCGCCCCGCATTACATCCCCTTCGGATAACGGTCGCTGCAGCACAGCTTTCGTATCGGCAACTGCGGAGCTTGCTTCTCCGTTCTTACTTCGACCGGCCCCCATTGCCGCCGCTCGACCCACCGCTGGGCGCGCCACTGCCCGCGTGCGAAGCTGCGCCGCCCGAAGCATTCCCTCCCGTCGAATGGAACGATCCGCCCGAAGGAGACGAAGGCGCATGGTTCTCATGCATGCCTCCATTTGGCGATCCGCCATTCGGAGAGCCCTGCCGCAGAGCCACCGGCGCGCTATTCATCGGGTGTCCCGGAGTTCCCGGCGCCCCCTGCGGTCCTCTCGGCTCCACGTACACCGGGATGCTCGCGGATCCATGATGCTCCACGCCGCTTGCGATTCCCTTCAACTCTCCCAGCGAGCCGCGCGGAACGCCCATCCCAGCCGAGTTCTTCTGAAAGACGAAGTTGCCCGGCTGGCCCTCCTTGGAAATCACAAGCGGAGTCCGGTTCGCCATCACCAGCGTCGAGATCGGCGTAACCGGCGGCCGCGGAGGTCCCACAACTCCCGTGTTCGACACAACTTGTCCTGTTTTGCCTGGCAGAGGTTGTGCAAACGTATTTGTTACATTATTCAACCCGCGCCAGCTACCTCCCGGCTGCCATCCCCATCCCAGCCCCGAACAATACGTCCACGCGCCCGAGTGATACGGCAGCCATCCCCACGGATACGGCGAAACCCACGAGTACCCCGCGCCCGGATAATAAGCCCACGCGCCGTTCCCGTATGGGTCCCACGCTGCACTCGCAAAATACGGCTGCCACAATGCCCCGCATCCCGAGTTCACGAAGCTCCCATAGTAGTTCAGGTCGCTCACACCGTACCCATAGCCGCCGCCCTTAAACGCGTTCCCCCTGGCTGCATATCGCTTGTGATAGTCCACCTGGTCCTTGTCCCAACCGTCGTACGTAGCCGCCGCGACCTTCTTCGTCACCTCTACCTTGCTCGCGTCGGTCGCATCCAGCGTCGCGGACTGCTTCTTCCCCACCATCGTCGTCGCGCCGCCGGACTGTACCTGAACGTCGCCCGCAAACACTGACACCGCCATCTTCGGCCACGCGATCTCCACGCGCAGATGCGTCGAAGGCGTCACCCTCATCGCCGCCTGCCCTGCCTTCAGGGTGAACTCGTTGTCCTGCGTGTTCTCCAGGCTCACATACACCGTCCCGCGCACGACATTCACCGTCGAAGCCTTCGCGCCACCGCTCCGCAGCACCAGCAGCGGAAACTCCACCCGCGAGTCCGGAGCCAGCCGCATCGTGCTTCCGTCCTCAAACTCCACCTCGGCATAGCCATCATCATCTGTCTGCAGCCGCGAGCCTTCGACAATCGGCATATTCTGCATCGTCGGCTCGTAGCCCTTGCCCGTACCGCGGTCCATCGCCAGCGTGCCCTGCGCCTCGCTCAGCCGCACAATCCGCACGTGCGAGTCACCCGCCGCAGCGCCATTGTTCTCCTTCGCCGCCGCAACAGGCTGCGCACTCTCGTTCGACTGCGCCGCACTCACCTGCGCCGTGCTCTCCTGCGTTGCACTCGCACTTGCAGTCTGTTCTGTTGTGGAAGGCTTGTCCTGAGCCGCCAGCCCACCCGCCAGCCCCAGCAACATGCCCATCTTAATTAAGGTTGCGATTGTTCCAGAGCCAATCCTCATACGGTCACCGGCCCTTCCGCCCGCCGACTACTCCAGCAGGCGCACAAAGTATACGCCCGCCGCAGCGGACCGGTCGCGCAACCCCTCGCCCGATCCGCCACGTCCCGCCATCACGTCCCGCCCGTTACATCCCCTTCGGCCAATGCTTCGTCGCCTCCAGCCCGTCCCCCGTCTCCAGCAGGCTCTTCAGACTCGAAAGAATCCCCGGCCAGCCGTTCGAAACGCTCTCCAGAAACTTCGACTCTGGAACGTCGATCGTGTGGACCACAGTAAGCTTCACCGTCTCGCCCTTCGGCTCAAGTTCAAAGACGCACCTCGAATAGCCCTCGGCCTTCATCTCTGGAATAAACTCGTTGCGCCACCGCAACACCAGCCGCCTGGGCTTATCGATCTCCACGACCTCGCCGCTATCGGCCACGCGGCCATCGGGGATCATCAGCTTCCACGGCGAGCCTGCCTCCCACGCCGTATCGTGCCAGCACTCGCACCAGTACTGCCGTGTAAACTCCGGCTTCGTCAGCGCCTCCCACAGCTTCTCAGGAGTCGTACGGATATACGTCACATATACGAATTTGTCGTTGCTCATTGCTCTCTGCTCCTTTTGCCTTCCAGGTTCTTCTTGAGGTCACTAAGCGCGCTCAAACGAGCCCGCTCATACTTGCCAATCCAACGCTCCGCAATCTCGCTGATGGGAACGGGATTCAGGTAGTGCAGCTTCTCCCGGCCGTGCTTGCGCGTCGCCACAAGATTCGCCTCCTCCAACAAAGCAAGGTGCTTCGAGACGGCCTGCCGCGTCATATCCAGGCCCACGCACAGCTCGCTCAGCGTCTGGCCATTCTTCGCAAACAGACGGTCCAGCAACTGCCTCCTGCTTGCATCGGCCAGCGCCTTGAAGACTGCATCCGCATCCATCGACTACAGACTATAGGCAACCAAATGGTTGCATGTCAAATTGGAAAACGTTAGCCCGCGCAAAAAGAAAGTCCGCCCCGAAGGGCGGACTCTCCGCATCCACGTCAGCCAGCTATTGGCATCCGGTGTACGCAAGCGTCGCGACCGAAGTCGAGACCCCTACCACCGGAGTCACAGCCGGAGCCTTCAGCTCGCTGTTCGTGCAGTCCGCGGTCCCGCCTGATGCCGGAACCGTCGCCAGTCCATCCACGATGTACGACGCCGGAAGCGCGCTCGGCGTCAGCGTAATTCCGCTCGAAGAGTACGTTCCCACGAACGCCGGCCCGGCCGACGTCTTCAGGTTGTAGCTTGTGCAGTCCGTCCCCGCCGGGCAGCTCAGATTGTTCGCCGTCGCCAGCGCAACCTGCACGCTCGAGTAGCTTGGAACCAGCGGCACCGTCACGGTCAGAGAGCTCGCCACGGTCTCCAGTGTGCTGATCTGAACGTGGGCGGCCGTGCCGGCGGGCGGGTTTGCGCCGTTCTGCGTTGTCACCTGCCCCTGTAGCACAGCCGCCCCGGCCGAAACCCCCGGCAGCGCATGCAGCGCCACAGTCGAGACCGTCGAACCCGTCGTGACTCCCGTCACCACGGTCGGCGAGTACACCACGCCCGTGCTGTCCCGCCCCACAATCACAACATCGTAAGTTCCCGAAGGAAGCGGGCAGAACACGAACATCCCATTCGAGTCCGTCATCGTGCTCATGAACACGCGATCGATGCCGTTCGCGTCCTTCTGCTCCAGCGCAACTGTCACCACGCCATTGATCTGGCTTCCCGTCGCGCTGTCTACGACTGTGCCGTTGATCGACGTGCCTGCAATGCTGCTCACCTCGCCGGCATGCAGCACAGGCTTCAGCTGGTAGGTCCCGTCGCCGTTCTGCACAATCGAGTCGCAGGTGTCGAAGTCGATGTCCAGGTCCTTAGTCTGTCCCGCGCCGACATGGAATCCACCGTTCGCAATCTGCCCCAGCGGAATCTTGATGCCTGTCTTCGACTCACTCGAGAGCTGCAGAGGATACGTACTGCCATCGTTCAGCACCACGCAGTTCAAACCGTTTGTGCACGCATCGCCCTTGCCGCTGGTCAACGAGGCCGTGTCCGCAAGAATCACGCGAATCTGCTGGTAGTTGCCCGGCTGCAGTTGTTGCGTTGCTCCCAGCGTCGCCAGAAAGCACTGGTTGTTCGCCTGTCCCAGCAGGTCAATCTGCACAGGAGCCGCGGGCAGGTTTGGCGTCAGGTCCACCCAGCCCGCATCATTCGCCCCGGCGTGCGCGCTCGTGTGGGCCTGAATGTCGGCGACCGTGATGTACACGTGCGCGTAAGGTCCATTGGGGGCTGTACATGTGGAAGGATCGCTGATCCTCACCGAAGCCGTCCCCAGCGTGCTGTTGCCCGTCGGTGTCGACGAAGAGTTGATGCCGCTGCTGCAGCCGGCAACAATTGCGATCGCCAGCGCGAGTGTTCCAAAAAGAATGGAGAGAAGAGTGGGGAGGCGCAACAACTTCGAGGTACTGGTATCTCGATTGGTAGACATGGGGGCCCTTTCGGTGAACCGAATATTGTCTTCTGCCGCGACCCAGAAAGCCGAACCTCTGGGGAGGTAAGTTCTGCTACGCAAGCACTTCAGGCGCGATGCTCGGTGCGTTTTAGAGCGTAGTACTCCACGCGCGCCACCCCTAATGAACCAATTTGGAACCATATCCAGCAATGACCCTTTAGTCGTACACCCACCACAACTTAAGGACACCGGCGTGCCCTCGCCCTCTAACGGCGAAAACGGCCGCTCAGAGGGTGTTTTTGCCGAGCAATTTCATCTCCAATCTGGACTTTTCCCCCACCCCGGCTCGCACTAATTCACAACCTTCCGTGCCGTCGCGTTCGCCTCTGCGCCCTTAAATCTCCTGCGCCTTCACGCCGCCGTGCAGACGCTGATCTCCCGAGGCCGAGGCATCGCCCGAGACCGCATACGCCACCGCCGCTCCGACCAGCGCAGGGATGATGAACGCATGGCCTCCCGTCGCCTCCGCCACAAAGACCACCGCCGCAAGAGGAGTCTTATACCCCGCCGCGATAAACGATGCCATGCCAACCGCAGCATAGAGCCCGAGCGAAGGGCTGTGCACCACCGATTGCGCAAAGGCCGTCCCAATCGTGCCGCCTGTCAGAAACAGCGGCACGAACATCGCGCTCACGCCACCCGAAGCCAGCGTGAAGAGCGTAGCCGCGAGCTTCAGCACGCTGAAGACAAGCAGTTGCAGCGTGCTGTGATGCTTCTTCAGGACCTCGCCCACTGCCTCGTAGTTCGGGCCAATCGGCATCAAAGTCCCCGGATACATGTGCAGAAAGAGCCACCCACACACTCCCGTCAGAAAGCCTCCGATCGCGAGCTTCTGCCAGTGCGGCAGGCTCCACTTCACCACGAACCTGCGCGCGCGGCGGAACGTGATGACATACGCCATCGCGACCAGCCCCACAATCAGGCCAAGCAGCGCGCTCCAATAGAGATCTCGCCGCGTAAACCCGGCGATGCCTTCGAAGTTGAACAGCGGAGCTCCGCCCATAAACGAGCTGAGCGTCACAAACGAGCAGACCGACGCGATCAGCGAAGGCACCAGCGCCTCATGCGCCAGGTCATCGCGGTAAGGCATCTCCAGCGCGAAGACGATCCCCGTCAGCGGCGCGCGAAAGATCGCCGACATTCCCGCCGCCGCACCGCAGATCAGCATGATGCGGCGGTCACGGTCCCGAAGACGCAACCGCCGCAGCTTTCCCCACAGCCATGACCCGATCGCGGCCCCGCCGTAGATGCTCGGCCCCTCCAGCGCCGTGCTGCCGCCGAACCCCACTGTCGTAATCGCCGCCAGCAGCTTCGGCAGCATCGGCCGCAGATTCACCACGCCATCGCGCTCATGGTACGAGCGAATAATCTCCTCGGTAGAATGCTCATCCGGCGACGGAGTCAGATACTGCATGAGCAGTCCAGTGATGACGAAGCCAACCACCAGCCCGGGAATAATCGCCCAGTGATGCCGCAGGTAGAAGCCCAGCACCGCAGGCCACATTCTTCCAAGCAGCAGCTCCGCAATCGCCGTAATCATCAGCCCGCTCGTCACCCCGATGATGGGAGCGATGATCAGCCATTTCCGCAGGTCGCGCTCATACACCTTCCTCAGGTCTTCGCGAACCAGCGCAGGCAATCTCCGGAAGAACGGATGCCTCATGAACCATCTCTGCGTCGCAGTCTCTCCTGTCTTCGTCGTCATGCCCGCTCGCCTCTGCCTGCGCCTGCAAGGGAGCGCCGTCGCCTGCGGCGAGTGAGAAATCCTGCCCGGGTCCGCTTAATCTCCTCCTGATGAATCGCCGTCAGCGCGGCGAGCACCTCTTCCCCGCGCTGCGTCAGCGAGACCACCACGGCGCGCCGGTCCGCCTCGCTGCTCTGCCGCCGGACAAGATCGCTCTGAATCGCGCGCTCCACCAGTCCCACGACCGAGTGGTTCTTCTCCTGCAGAAACTCCGCCAGCTCAGAGATCGTGGCCGACCCCGACCCGTTAAATCCGGCGATTCCCAGCATCAACTGGTGCTGCTGCGGAGTCACACCGCACTCCCGCGCCGCATCCTCGCTGAACCGCAGAAACTTGCGCAGGTTATAGCGAAACCACGCAAGGTCCTGAACAGTCTCCTTGTCGATCCAATGCTTCGTCTTCAAATCCATGCACCCCGGAGGCGGTAGCTAATGCCGCGGCAACAGCAGCACTAACCAAATTATATCGCAATGCGATGTAATTCAAATCGTACTGCGATCCGCCTTCGTTCGCACGTTTTCACCTACGGATAGCTCGTCACCTTCGGAGTCACCCGCGGCTTCGGCACCGCAGCCCCGCCTGCGTCGTTGATCACGTTGCTGATCTCGCCCTTGTCATCCAGGGCCACCGTGATCATGTGATGAAACCGCACATTCGGGTCCTTCGGAACCTCGATCGCCCGCGTCAGCACGACATCCGGATGCCGGAAGACACTGTAGATTCCCAGCCCCCACGCCTCATGACTCGTCACCCCATCGGCCACCTTGTACGACGCCCATCCATTCGTCCCCAGCCCGCTCGTATAGCTCTTCTGGTCGGGAGGATCGTAAGGAATCTCCGACTGATAAAAATACGTCCGCCCGCCCTTGCCGTTCCACAACACCTGAAACTGCTGGTGGTGCTCGACGAACAATCCATACGCCGTTACGTCGTTGCCATTCACCACGAGCCCGTGCGCGCTCACATTGCTGTCCCAGCCCACGCCTCGTCCATGGTCTGCGCGCCATATCCACGTGTGGTCGACGATCGTGTCATTGCTATTGATCTCCAGATTCGCCACTGCGCGCCCCACTCCCGCGCCACCGACGCGAAAGAACACATCCTCCACGCAGATCGGGTTCTTCTCATGGCTTGCCCTGCTACCCTCCGGACCCACCTCCAGCAGCACCGGAGACTTCGTCTCTCCCGCATCGAACAACAGCCCCGCGACGATGATGCCATCCACGTCCGCCGTCGTCATCGCCGCTGTGCCCTTCACGGGCTTCAGCGTAGCGAACCCCAGCCCGAGCACCACTGTATTCGGCTGCGTCACGTGAATCGCATCCGTCAGCTCATAGATCCCCGGCGTCAGCAGCAGATTCTTCCCCTTCGCCAGCTGCGCATTGATCGTCTCCGCGGAGTCCACACCCGCCCGAGCGATATAAAACTTCTCCATCGGAATCGTCGTTCCCGGCGTCGCGCCGCCATGCCACGTGATCCCCGCACTGTTCCTCCGCAGCGAAGGAACCCGCACGCCATACCTGCCAGCCTTATCCACGACAAGAAATGGCTTCTCCCGCACCACCGGCGTCTCTCCAACCTTCGTATACGGCGGTTGCGGCCACTCCCCCGCCGGGGCCTGCGGAACACCGACAAACACCATGTTCCAGTTCGAACCCGTCCAGCTCTTCCACTCACTGTTCCGCGAGATCCATTGTTGCTGCGTCCCCGACCCCACATTCCCGTCCACCAGCGTGTCCGACATCCATCCGCCGCTCGCCCAGCCCCTCTTCTGGTGCAGCACCATATCGCCCTTCACATGCATCCGCCGAAACGCGACGGCCTGCGACACCGCCCACTGCATCGTGCCGTCCTCCGGCGTCACCGAAAAGCCCTCCGCCGCCCTCCAGAAGGTCGTTGTCGCATTGTTGTTCCTGCTCGCTGCGTCCACATGCACATTGCCTGAGATATGTACGCTATCGGGCGACGCACCCAGCCCCAGAGCCTGCGTGTAGAACCCCACGGGGAGATCCACCTTGTACTCGCCCGGAAGAAATAGCAGCGCATTGCGCTCCGGCCCGAACTCGTTGTGCTGCTGCACCGCGTAGACCTTGTCGATCTGCGCCTGGATCTCCTCCGCCGGCATCTGCGGCGAGAAGACCATCACGTTCGGCCCAAAATCCAGCCTCGAACCTGGCCCCGACCCTGGCCCCAAACCTGGCTTATCCCCACCGGCCGCCAACACCGTCCCCGCCGCGCACGCCAGCATCCCCAGAACCAGACCAATCTTCATACGCTCCCCGCAAGGCGTCGCCACTCTCATCTCTCGACTCTCCTTCTCAACTCCCGCTGAAGCAAGCACTTGCGAATCAAACTCAGCGGCAATACTGACACGAACATTTCTCTAAAGGGCTAAGATCCTATTCCGGAGCCGCGCTCGCACTTTGCGTCCTTTGCGTTCACCTTTGCGCCCTCCGCGTTCGCCTTTGACGTTGCCACGCATGTTGTCACTTCCGCAATACAACGGAGGAGTCAGCCTCTCCCTCGAACAAAAAGCGTGAACCGGAGTCACTCGACTCCGGCCCACGCTGGTTTAGCCGACTATTGGCATTGAGTGAAGGGCAACGTCTGTACGGTGAGCGAGAAGCTGCTCACCAGCGGATAGGCCTGCGACTTCAGTTCGGATGGGGAGCAGTCCGGCACAACGCCGCCACCAGGCACAAATGCCAGGCCATCAACAACGTACGTCGCAAGCGGCGAGCTCTGCGTCAGCGTCACTCCGCTGGCAGAGAAGGCGCCGACATACGGGCCTCCGGCAGCAAGCGTCATCGAATACTTCACGCAATCCGTGCCCGTTGGGCAGCTGGACGACGCCGCAGTCTCCACTGCAAGCTCTGCCGAAGGCTGCTGCGCATTGGGAACCAGTGGAATCGTAAAGGTGCCGGTCCCCACCGTTTCCAAAGCGCTCAGGTCAATGTCCGCGACCGTGCCGCTGTTCGCGCTGTTCTGCGACGTCACCGTCCCTGCAAGAGCGGCGCTCCCCAGCGTTCCCGCCACCCCTGCATAGAGGTTGACGTTCCCAGTGGTCTCGCCGTTCGCAATGGAGGTCACGATCGAAGGCTGGTAGGCAACTCCGTCAGCCCGCTCGCCCACAATCACCACGTCATACGTTCCTGCCGGGATCGGGCAGAAGACGAAGCTGCCATCCGCGCCTGCCAGCGTCGACATCACAATGCGGTCCACACCAGCAGCGTCCTTCTGTTCCAGGGCCACCAGCACGGTTCCGTTTACAGGGTTGCCGGTCGTCTTGTCCAGCACCTTGCCGTTGATCGAGGTAGAGGTGGTGCTGACCTCGCCCGCATGCAGTACCGGCTTCAGGCGATACTCTCCATTGCCTTCCAGCACGATGGACTCGCACGTATTGAAGTCGAGGTCGAGATCCTTCGTCTGGCCTGCCGCTATATTGAAGCCGCCGGAAGCAATCTGCCCCGACGGAATCTTGATTCCGGTCTTCGATTCGCTCGAGAGCTGCAGCGTATGCACGCTGTGGTCAGCCGTCAGCACCACACAGTTGGCCGAGCTCGTGCATAGGCTGTTTGGGATGTTCGCGCCGTTGTCGGCAAGGATCAGCCGGATCTGCTGATAGTTCCCCGCCTGAAGCTGCTGCGCGTCTCCCAGCGTCGCCAGGAAGCACTGGTTGTTCGCCTGTCCAAGCAGATCAATCTGCTTAGGAGACTTTGAGAGATTGGGGGTCAGGTCCTTCCAGCCGGGATCGTTGTCTCCGGCCGTGGAGCTGACGTGCGCCTGAACGTCAGTGATCGTCACATAGACATGAGCAAAGGGTCCGCTCGGACCCGCACAAGTAGCAGGGTCACTAATGCTTACAGTAGCCATTCCCATCCCTGTGCCTGTGCCTGAAGAGCCACTGCTACTGCACGCTATGATTCCAACCCCAGCAAGCAAAAGACTGGAGAACAAGAGCAAAGCCCACATTTTGTTGGTCATTATTATTTTGGCAGCGCACTAGTCCGCGCTGCTTTCTACCTCCAATTGGTAATCTTCCTAACCAAATAGAGGAACCAGGGCCCACAACCAGCGATACCGAAGATCAATGTATTGCCAGCAAATCAAAACACCAGCAGAAAAATACGTTGCTGGATAAGTCCAAAGCAGACTATATCATCTGCCTTTCATTTGATTGATTACAAGTGACCTGGGGTTGGCAATCGGCTTTAGATTTCGGCGCCCTATTTAAGAGGGCGATTCCGACACCCGTATTTTTGCCCTTCCTTTGGCGCCCTGTTGCGCCCCTTGCGTGTGCCTTGGTCGTTGCCATTGTTCCGGCTATCCTTGACGTCGATCCGAAGCAACGCTCATTGTTGCTCGTACACCGGGCCCACGCGCAATCAACAACATAGAAGGCGTAAGGCAATGGCAACGAAGAAGTCCATCAAGGTCGGCCCGCTGAAACAGAGCGAACTCGAAGAGGCCAACCGCATCGTCCGCCTGGCCTTTGGAACCTTCCTCCGATTGCCCAACCCATCCGACTTCCTGGACGATCGCAATTTCCTGACGCCGCGCTGGCGCTCGCCCAACGTCAAAGTGATCGCGGCGCGCGATGGTGGCCGCCTGATCGGATCGAACGTCGTCACGCGTTGGGGATCGTTCGGCTTCTTCGGCCCCCTCACCGTCCTGCCGGAGTACTGGGACCACGGCGTTGCCAAACGCCTCCTCGAGGCAACGATGGCAATCTTCGACAGATGGGGCGTCCGCCATACCGGGCTGTACACCTTCGCGCACAGCGCCAGGCACGTAGGCCTGTACCAGAAGTTCGGCTACTGGCCGCAGTACCTCACAGCCATCATGACCCGCACGCCGGAAGCAACTTCAGCGCTCGTGGCTAGGCCCCCAAACGCACCCCCAGACATGCCAACGTTGCTGTCAACCCTCACCAGGAACCAGCGCGAACAAGCCATCCAGGCCTGCACGAAACTCACCAAGAGAATCCATAAGGGGCTCGACCTCGCCGCAGAGATCCGCGCCGTGCTTGCGAACCATACCGGCGACATCGTGTTGACCTACAAGCGCGGCGTTCTCGATGCCTTCGCCGTCTGCATGAACGGAGTTGGATCCGAGGGCGGCGCAAAGATCTGCTACGTCAAATTCGGAGCTGCACGCAACGGCTCGGGTGCGGGAGAACGCTTCGACAATCTCCTGAATGCATGCGAGGCATTTGCCTCTTCGCGCGGAGCGGCGGTAGAGGCAGGCGTGAACCTGGCCCGCGAAGATGCCTACCGGCGCATGCGCTCCCACGGATATCGCACCTCCATGCAAGGTGTCTCCATGCAGCGTCCACACGCAACCGGCTTCAATCGGCCCGACGCCTATGTGATCGACGACTGGCGCTAACTCGCCGCCCAGGTTCCCTAAAACCGCCACAAATGCCCGCGCCGTGATGGCAAATGCAGCGGAAGGCATGAGATCCGAACCACAGGAATCTGCTTGTTCGCTGACTCGCTGACGAAATTCCACAGAAAGTCCTGTCAAGCCCCCAAACCACTCAACCTCATCAAACCAAACCACTTCCGCGTGGCAGAGTAGTTCCTGTCAATCCATTAAACTAGAACTAAGAACAGAGCCTCGCCCCGACAGGGCAGTTCAACGAACAACTAACAACCAGCAACTAACAACCGTATTTTCAACACTTTGACCCATAAACCCTTTGGATGGAATATTTTACAAAAGAAGTCCAGCCATAAACCAAATGAAATGAATACTTTGCACAAAACACCCAGGGAGGGGGGGTACCCCCCTTATTCCCGCGCGAAGTTCCACCCCAACCGCTGCGCATCTTGTCGGAGACTGAAGATAAGAAAATGAACAGAAAAACACCAAAGAAGTCTTTGCCAAAACAACGAATCGGCATCCTCTTCGGCGGCCGCTCCGGCGAGCACGAGGTCTCGCTCCTCTCCGCCGCCTCCATCCTCAAGGCCATCGACAAGAAAAAATACGACGTCGTTCCCATCGGCATCACCAAGCAGGGCCGCTGGGTCACCGCACACGATGCCCAGGCGCTCCTCACCGGCAAATTCCCCGCCGAAAACCCGCGCCTCGCCGGCGACCCCGAGGCCACTCCCACCGCCGCCGTCCTCAAGCGTGGTGACGAAGCCATCATCATCCCGCCGGTTCCCGCCGAATCGCTGCAACCGTTTGGATTGGGTGCCCCACACTTGGCGGTCTCATCGCCAGATGTGGGCTCGTCGGGCAGCTCAAGTCTCGACCTCGACGTCATCTTCCCCGTCCTCCACGGAACGTTCGGCGAAGACGGGACGATTCAAGGGCTGTTTGAACTCGCCGACATCGCCTACGTCGGCTCCGGAGTCCTCGGCTCCGCCGCCGCAATGGACAAGGATGCGATGAAGAAGCTCTTCTCCGCCGCCGGCCTCCAGCAGACGCCGTACCTCGCGATGCTCCGCAGCGAGTGGCGCGCCGACCCGCGCAAGGCCACGCGCCTCATCGAAAAGTCGCTGAAGTACCCGCTCTTCGTGAAGCCCGCGAACCTTGGCTCCTCCGTCGGAATCAGCAAGGTCCACGACCGCAGCGAGCTCGCCCCCGCGATGGACCTCGCCGCCAGCTACGACCGCAAGCTCGTCATCGAACAAGGCGTCGGAGGCCCCGGAGCCAAACCCCGCGAGCTCGAAGTAGCCGTCCTCGGCAACGACTCGCCCGAAGCCAGCGTCGTCGGCGAGATCGTCCCCGGAGCCGAGTTCTACGACTACGAAGCCAAGTACCTCTCCGACACCAGCGTCCCCATCATCCCCGCCAAACTCACCGCCGCCGAATCCAAACAGATCCGCCAGATGGCCATCGCAGCCTTCAAAGCCTGCGACTGCGCCGGCCTCGCCCGCGTCGACTTCCTCATGGAACCGGCAAGCGCCGCGGCAAAGGGAAAGAAGAAGGGAAGCAAGACAAAGCCTCGCATCTACCTCAACGAGATCAACACCCTCCCCGGCTTCACCAGCATCAGCATGTACCCCAAACTCTGGGACGCCACCGGCGTCCCCTACAAACAACTCATCGACCGCCTCATCCAACTGGCCATCGAACGCCACAAAGAAAAACAACAAACCACCTTCACCCGAACATAGTTCGAAAAATCAAAAGCGTGTCATCCTGAGCGAAGCTGCTGACATCGTCAGCAGCGCAGTCGAAGGACCTGCGGTCGCCGTTGTTCTTGCTTTTCTGGTTGTCATTCCGCAGCGCAGCGGAGGAATCTGCTTCTCGCCTTTGTCTTGCTTAAGGGCACGGCTTCAGCCGTGCCGCCAACGCCAACCAAAGAGAAGGGGCTTTAGCCCCTGAGGTACGCTTCAGACAACACGTCAGACAACACGGCTGTGAACATACCCGCCAGCCGTAAGCGCCGCCAGCAGTTCATCCACCTGCTCGCGCCCTCGCGTCTCAAGCGTGATATCAATCGTCGTATCGCCAAGATTCACGCCGTAATAAGCGCGGTTGTAGAGCGTATCGACTATGTTCGCGCGATGTGCTGCGATCAGCTTCGTCAGCTCGGCCAGCGCGCCGGGCTTGTCCAGCAGATGAATCCGCAGCCGGATCATGCGGCCATCCTGCACCAGACCGCGCTCGATAATCCGCGAGAGCAGCGTCACATCGATGTTGCCGCCGCAGACCAGCACGCCTGTGTGCTTGTTCTCAAGCGACGTCTTCTTCTGCAGCAGCGCCGCGAGCGCCGTAGCGCCCGCACCCTCGGCGAGCGTCTTCTCGCGCTCCAGCAGCATCAGAATCGCCGACGCGATCTCGTCCTCATCGACGGTCACGATCTCGTCGACATATCTCTCGACGACCGGAAACGTGACCTCTCCCGCGCGCCGAACCGCAATACCATCCGCGATCGTCGTCGCCGGATCGATCGTCACCGGACGATGCCGCTCCATCGCGACCGCCATCGAAGGCAGCCGCGAGGTCTGCACTCCAACGACGCGAATATCCGGCCGCGACTCCTTGATCGCGCACGCAATTCCGCCGATCAGCCCGCCGCCGCCGATCGGAACCACCACCGCCTCGAGCTGCGGAATCTGCTCCAGCAGCTCCAGCCCAATCGTTCCCTGGCCGGCCATCACCGCGCCGTCGTCGAACGGATGGATGAACGTCATCTCCTGCGCCGCGCAGATGCGCCGGGCCTCTTCATAAGCCTCGTCGTAGTTCGCGCCGTGCAGCACAACCTCGGCGCCGAACCCGCGCGTCGCCGTCACCTTCACCAGCGGGGTCGCCAGCGGCATCACAATGACCGAGCGAATCCCGCGCGCCGTCGCGTGATACGCCACGCCCTGCGCGTGATTGCCCGCGCTCGCCGCCACCACGCCGCGCGCGGCCTGCTCCGGAGTCAGCAGCGCGATGCGGTTCAGCGCGCCACGCTCCTTGAACGAGCCGGTCATCTGTAGATTCTCGAGCTTCAGATACACCTGCTGCCCAGTCAGAGCCGACAGCATCTGCGAGTGCGCGCACGGCGAGTAGTAGATCGCTCCGCGCAGCCGCTCGCGCGCCGCGTGTACATCGGCAAGGCTGATACTCAGTTCGCTCACTGCTTGCTCAGTCGCCCTCAAACGCCTCTCCTCCTCACAGACTACCCAATCCTGTCATCCCGACCGGAGCGGCGCAGTTTCATCGCGCTGCGAAGCGGAGGGATCTGCTTCTCAACCCATGCAGTCGACCGTCTATCGCCGCGCGCGAAAACGGTTCGCTTGCTCGAACTCCTCGCGCAGTCCCGGAGTCCGCAGATTCTCCCGCACATGCATCAGTCTCTGTTCCAGCGCCAGCAGCGTCTCAGCGATCGGCTTCGTGTTCGTCAGCGCGACATCGCGCCACATGCTGTACGGACTTGCTCCCAGCCGCGTCGTCTCGCGCAGTGCGCGCCCGCCGATGGCGGCAATCTCCGGAGCATCGCCGAACTCCTCCTCGAGCAGAGCGGACAGCGCCGTCGAGAGCATCTGCGGCAGATGGCTCACCCACGCGCACAGCTCGTCGTGGCGCTTCGCGTCCATGTCCAGCATCCGCGCGCCGATAAAGCCGATCCAGCTCCGCCACTGCGCTTCGAGCGCCGTCGGCTCTTGAGTCGCTGGAGTAAACAACCACATCGCGCCGTTGAACAGCCCGGCCTCAGCCAGCATCGCCCCGCCCGACTCCTTGCCCGCCATCGGATGCCCGGGCAGAAACACTGCCTGCCCTTCGCCGCCGTACAGCGTCGCGGCAAATTCGGTGATCTCGAGCTTCGTGCTGCCCACGTCCGTCACAAGCTGCCCCGCGCTCACCACCGGCGCGAGGCGCTGCATCCAGTCCTTGATCGCGAGCACAGGAACGGCGAGCACAATCACGTCCGCCTGGCGGGCAAGCTCCAGCGCGCCCCAATCATTGCCGGCGACGCCGTCGACCGCGCCCATCTCGCGCGCGGCCCGCAGCTCCAGCGAACTCTGGTCCCATCCATCGATGCGCCCTGTGAAGCCCGCAGCGCGCAGGGCAAGGCCGGTCGACGCGCCGATCAGCCCTGTCCCGATGATGAGTACCCGCTCCACTGCCCCTTCAACCATGCTCTACGCGACCGCTCTTCCGACCACTGGAGCAAGCTGCCGCAACTGCGCCACGAGCTTATTGAGCTGCTCGGGATACAGGCTCTGCGCGCCGTCGCTCATAGCCTTGTCGGGATTCGGATGCATCTCCATCAACAGGCCGTCTGCGCCCGCGGCGACCGCAGCCAGCGCCATCGGCGGAACCAGGTCGCGGATGCCGACGCCGTGCGACGGATCGCCCAGCACCGGAAGGTGCGTCAGCTTCTTCAGCACCGGAATCGCCGAGATGTCCATCGTGTTGCGCGTGTAAGTCTCATAGGTGCGAATTCCGCGCTCGCAGAGCATCAGGTCGTAGTTGCCGCCGGAGAGGATGTACTCGGCAGACAGCAGGACTTCTTCGATGGTCGCCGAGATGCCGCGCTTCAGCAGCACCGGCTTGCGCACGTTGCCAAGCTCGCGCAGCAGGTTGAAGTTCTGCATATTGCGCGCCCCCACCTGGAAGCAGTCGATGTACGGCAGCATCAGCTCGATCTGCGAGATCTCCATGACCTCGGTGATGACCAGCAGGCCGGTCTCGTTCGACACCTCGCGCAGCAGCTTCAGCCCTTCGAGCCCCATGCCCTGGAAGCTGTACGGCGAGCTGCGCGGCTTGAAGGCTCCGCCACGCAAGAACTTTCCGCCCGCCGCGGCGACCTGTTTCGCGCTCAACAGGATCTGCTCCCGCGACTCCACCGAGCACGGCCCGGCCATCACCACGACTTCCTTGTTGCCGACCACGACGCCGTTCGGGAACGTGACCTTCGTTCCCTCGGGCCGGAAGTTCCGTCCCGCCAGCTTGTATGGCGACGAGATGCGATACGCATCATGCACCCCGGGCAGGACCTTGAACTCCGCCACGTCAAAGTGATCCGGCGTGCCCACGCCCGCCAGAATCGTCTGCGCCGCGCCTGTCGTGCGGTGAACGCTGAAGCCGAGCTCCACCATCCGCTCGATCACTATCTGAATGTTCTCTTCGGTTGCATGGTCCTGCATCGCTACGATCATCGTCTTCGCTTCGCTTTCCTGATGTCACAAAATTTGGCTACAAATCTCTTTACTTCGGGTTCTGCTTCTGCAGTCCCCGCATTACGTCGATAATTCGCTGGTACACATCCACAATCTCGGTGTCCGACAGCGGCCCCTGGTTCACGCGGCTGACATGATCGAAGACGTCCTGCTCGCGCTTCGGCTCGTAGACTGGCAGACCTGCCTTCTGCTTGAGCTCGCCGATCGCCCGCGCGGCCTCGGCCCGCTGGTTGATGAGGCGAACAATCTGCTCGTCCAGCCCGTCAATCTTCTGCCGCCAGTCTGAGATCTCCATCGTGTGCCCTCTAACTGCAACGCCTTCCGTCACATGGTTTTGCATTCGATTCATGATAACCGGCGCTCGCCGTGCGCCCGCCCGCATCTGCCTGCATCGCGATCATGTCTGCAGCCCCGCAATAAACCGTCCCACCGCGGCGGGAGCCTCTGCAGGAGCGGTCTTTTCGATCAGCGCAACAATCGCGCTGCCAATCACCGCTGCATCAGCGAACTCGCCAACAGCCTTCACGTGCTCGGCGTTCGAGATGCCGAAGCCCACCGCAATCGGCAGCTTTGTAAACTGTCGCAGCCTGCCGACCAGCTCCGAAGCATCGCCAGCTATACTCTGCTGCGTGCCTGTCGTTCCTGTGCGTGAGATGGCATACACAAAGCCCTGCGAAGCGCCAGCAATCGCCGCAAGCCGTGCATCCGGGCTCGTAGGAGCCGCAAGAAACACCGGAGCCAGCTTGTTCGCGTGCATCGCTTCGAGATACTCGCCAGCCTCTTCGACGATCATGTCCGTCAGCAGGACGCCATCCGCTCCCGCTTCAGCGGCCTTTTCGCAGAAGGTCTTCATCCCCATTCGCACGACGGGGTTCAGATACGAGAACAGCACCAGCCCAGCCGAAGGCCGCGCCGCGCGAAGCTCCTTTGCCAGTCCCAGAACATCCGTCAGCCGAGTCCCATGCGCAACTGCGCGCTCGCTCGCCCGCTGAATCACAGGGCCATCGGCGAGCGGGTCGCTGAACGGCACACCCAGCTCAATCACATCCGCGCCGTTATCAATCGCAGCCAGCGCGATCTCCCGCGTGGTAGCAAGGTCCGGATCACCCGCAGTCAGATAAGCAACGATTCCCGGTCTTCTGTTGAACGCAATCGCCACTTACGCACCCCTCAAATCGAGTTCCCTTGCCAGAATCCCCATGTCCTTATCGCCACGCCCCGACAGATTCACCATCAGCACATCCGTCTTTGCCATCGTCGGAGCCAGCCGTATCGCCTCAGCCACCGCATGGGCGCTCTCAAGCGCCGGCAGAATCCCCTCCGTCCGCGCCAGAGTCACCGTGGCCTTCAGCGCAGCATCGTCGGTGCACGAGGTGTACGTCGCGCGGCCTGAGTCATGCAGCATCGCGTGCTCCGGTCCGACGCTCGCATAGTCCAGCCCCGCAGACACCGAGTGCGTCGCCGCAATCTGCCCAGCGTCGTCCTGTAGCACGTAGCTGTACGTCCCCTGCAGCACGCCCGGAACTCCGCCTCCCACCTTCTGAAAGCGCGCTGCGTGTTCTCCCAGCGCCGTTCCGCGTCCACCTGCCTCGACGCCGATCAACTGCACATTCGCATCATCAAGAAACTCGTAGAACGCGCCAATCGCATTCGACCCACCACCGACACAAGCGACCACCGCAGTCGGCAGCTTGCCCTCCTGCTCCATAATCTGCCGCTTCGCCTCTTTGCTGATCACGCGATGAAAATCCCGAACCATCGTCGGGTAGGGATGCGCCCCCAGCGCACTCCCCAGCACGTAGTACGTCGTCCGCACATTCGTCACCCAGTCGCGCATCGCCTCCGAGATCGCATCCTTCAAGGTCGCCGACCCCGCGCTCACCCCGCGAACCTCCGCGCCCAGCAGCCGCATGCGATACACATTCAGCTCCTGCCGGCGCATGTCCTCCTCGCCCATGTAGACGACGCACTCCATGCCGAGCAGCGCGCACACCGTAGCCGTCGCCACCCCATGCTGCCCCGCGCCCGTCTCCGCAATAATCCGCTTCTTCCCCATCCGCCGCGCCAGCAGCCCCTGGCCGAGAGCGTTGTTGATCTTGTGCGCGCCGGTGTGCAGCAGGTCCTCGCGCTTCAGGTAGATCTTCGCGCCGCCGAGCGTCTCCGTCAGCCGCTTCGCAAAGTACAGCGGAGTAGGCCGCCCGCAGTAATTCCGCAGCAGATCATCCAGCTCCGCCTGAAACGCCACGTCCTCCTTGGCCTGCGCATACGCCGCCTCAAGCTCCTCGAGCGCCGCCATCAGGGTCTCGGGCACATACCTCCCGCCGTAGACGCCGAACCGCCCCGCAGCCGACGTCACAGGTCCCGCCGGATTAACCATCGCCGCCATCGAGCTCATCACGCCTCTCCTACTCCCTGCTTCAAAAACAAAAGCCGCAACCTTGTCGGTCGCGGCTCGTGTGGATATCGATCTCGTCTGAAACTTCAGCTTGCCTTCAGCTATCTCTCAGAGGAACCTACTCCGCCGATGCCGCTACCGTGCGCCAGTAGCGGTAAATAAAGCTGATAAATCGGCTGGAGGAGATAATCATCTTGTCTTTGAGGATACATCGGCCCTTCATTCTACGCAACATTTGAATTTGGCGCCTCTCGCCAAGAGTGAAAAAAAGAGCCTTTGAAGAAGCATATCTGTGCTTCGAATGGCCGCTATTGGATTCAGACAGATTGGAAGCGCGTCCGTAAGAAGTCGACGCCCATCTCGTTCACACGATCTAAGACTACGAACAAAGAAACACAGAATAGCTACATGGAACGTAACAATCAGGGCCAGCAACGGAAGCCATAAAAAACTCAACATTTGTAGCGCGATGATTGCCGGAACAAGAACGAGCATCGTTGCACTTTGGGCAAACACCATCACGCGTAACGATCTCAGATACCGCGCCGAGAATCGATCAAGACGCGACAAAGTTGAACCGATAACTTGATCTGAAATCGATCCTTGTTTGAGAACGACAAACCCTGGTACGAACGGTAGGGGATTTGAAACACATGGAAGGCGGCGAAGCAAGGTGAAGCTCAAAGAAGTATGTTTCCACTCCTTCCATCCACCTAACAACGAACGACTAAAGGCAATATCTTCTTCTTTGAGCCAATGGACACACTCGTAACCGTACATCGCGTAGATCGCGACGATAAGGTCGATATCAATACGAGTCATCGTGATCGGAACTTATCGTGCCAGAGCTGATTTCCTGTTGATTGGCAGCAATTGACGAATTGGCATCCTTTCCAAGGATACGTTGTTTCAAATTTGAGAAGAATCTCTTTATTGCGCTGCCTAGCGCCACAAGACCTACTAGGATGAACTTCCACAAAGCAGCAATGCCAGCCAAAAGTTTGGACAACAGGCCAGTCTTCACCACAGCGGCAGCCGCACCACCGGCAATGAGTGCTGTCAACCCATAGCTCGCTACTTTGTCGCCTTTTACGAACTCGGAATACCGGCTTCCGGCAGAAAAGCTAAAGCCGTTCAAGAGCTGCTGATATGCAGGAAGAACTTGGTCAAGCTGTGACGGATCTAGGACCAGGTCGACACTCATCGCACCGCGCCGTCCTAGGATGCGCGTTGAGTAGTTAACAGTCTTGCCCTCCTTATCATCCTCTCCATTTCCAAGCGTTGCCCAAGTAAGGTTGTGAGTTTTCTCTTCGTAAAAGGGCGGCTGCTGCCATCCCGTAAGATGAAATGCCGCCCAACCTTTCTCTCTCCGAAACTCATTGCCTCTTTCGGTATTTGCTTTTAGCGAAGCCAGTATTTTGTCCGCATCAAGCGACGACTTTTCGCTATCGGAGATGTATCCAACTTCATCGAAGTCAAATATCAAAAACCAGCTGCCCTTCGAATCATCCTCTTTGCTAATCGGAATGATTAGACCCAGTTCACCACTGGAAGACGGATTATGCGTCAACTCCATGAATCGCCGGGTGCCGGCACTGTCAGTGAAGGCATATCCCTCAGGGATTTTAATTTCGGCGACTTGCCCCAAATGTGCTTGATAAGGCCCCTTGTGCCACTCGATACCAGTTGGAGCATCCGACTTTGGATCATCGAACGCAAGTGCTTTGTGCCCAAAAGGAGTAAAGAGCAAAATCACTAACGAGAAGCAGAAAACAACCCAAGAAAACCGCAAGTGTAGTTTCATCAATGTCCCCGTACTTGAGTCCCTATGACACTACAACGAAATTGTGCAGAACGTGTACATAATTCTTCCTGAATGCGGAGCCATAAGCATCCTTGACTGCTCCGCGGTTCAAAAGTGGCTCAGCCTAAGTGAGTGTGCCGATTTCTCATGAGTTCTCACGGCTCAAGCACAAACTTCTTTATCCCGATCTTCGCCCCCTCCCGCCAACGCGCCGGAGCCGACCGCACCACCACCGTAATCTCATCGAACTTCACACCCTCCATCCGGCTAGGCACTACATACGAAAGCCGCTCCTCCACCGGAGTATCGCCCCGCGCACCTGCCGGCGTCTGGCGCGACTGCATGGACGCCGATCCCAGGTAGTAGCCTCTCGAATCCGGCGTTCCCTTACCCTTCACCCACAGCTCCAGCGCAATCGCTCCTTCTCGCTTGTCTGCATTCTGCACCACAATGTCGATCCCGCCGCAGCAACTCAGGTCCATCGGCGGATCCAGTCTCTGGTGAGCCTCCATCAGCAGCGGATACCAGTCCGTCGACCGTACCGTCGCCTTCAACGAGCTCCCCTGTACCACCCGAGCCGTCGGCCTCGGCCTCTTATCCGGAGACTTGAAGTACCAGTAAGCCCCATCGAACGGAATCTCGATCGCCTGCGGCAGCCGCCCTGTAAAAACCGTGGCCTCCTCCTTCCTCACCGGCAGCTCGATCTTCTTGTGCTCCTCCTTCGGCGTGAGCAGAATGATCCCCGAATACCCATCATCCGTTCCCGCCGCCCCTCGACTCGCCGGAGTCCCGCTCTCCTTCAGCATCGGAGTTATCGCCCTCGAAAGCGGCGGGTTCCTCAAATATGGCAGCAGCACCACCAGTGTGGATACGAACGCCAGCGCCAACGCGCCAACCGCACGCTTGTTCGAAGCCTCACCACTTCCACCGCTCCTCGCCCTCCACACCAACAGCGTCACGCACATGCCCGCAAGCAGCGACGCCCACCGAAACGAGCTCATCGCCGCCACTGTCGCCGTTAGCTCCACCAGCAATGCCAGCCCAAGCGAAGGCAGCAGCACCTTCGGCCACAACTCCGAATCGAACTGAAACGGATACGTCAGCAGCCCGCGGCTCTCCTCACGCCTCGCCGCCAGCGAGAACCCCGCGTCTGCAGCATCCCCCTCATATCGCCGTAGATAAAGCGCTCCTGTCGCCATTAGAAAGCATCCCGCGAGCACCGTCACCAGCGAAGGCGTCCACAGAGCGAATATCCACGCCGGCACCCAGATCGCCGTCACCCACGTAGCCCGCAGCGTCATCCCCGACACCCGCAACGGTCCCTTCGATAACACTGACCTCATCCCGAGGACCGCCAGCGCCACCAGCACCGACACCGCAATCGCATCGAACAACAACCCACCCGCAATCACCAGCAGCTTCCTGGGAGGAAGCGATCCCAACCGTGGCACTGGGAAGAACAGGCACAGCAGCATCACCGCCACCAGCCCCGCCAACATCGCGCCGCGCACAAACGGCCTCGCGCCGGCCTCGTCCGCCTCCGGAGCCTCCCGCCACCTCTCCCATCTCAGCCAGCGCAACCCTCGCAGCACGCGGAGTCCTCAGCACCTGAAGGACGAGCATAGCAGGCAATTTGTCGCAGGCAATACCCTACTCCACCGGCGACCGCTTCCCCCAGCTGAACCGCCGCCCGATGATCCCCTTCACAATCAAATGGTCCGTCCCCGCCGTAGGCCCCACACCTACGCCGAAGTTGATCTCCCACTTCGGCGAGACATTCAGGTCGGTCACGGCGAAGATCTGCTGCTGCTGGTTGTGCAGCGAATCGAACGCCCCCAGCCGTCCGTAGTCTGCGTAGTACTCCACGCCGCCGCTGATCTTCTTCGAGAAGTCGTACCCCACCTTCACTCCCGGGGCGAACGCGACCCCCAGCTTCACATCCGGCCCGTGCCACGTCCGCTCCAGCGCCGGATTCACCGAGAAGTACCATCGGCCGATCGACTTATCGACGATAGGCCGAATCTCCCACGTCCACGTGTCCGGCGAATACGCCGCCCGCTGATACCCGATCTCCGTCGAGAGGCTCACTCCCACAGGCCAGTGCCACGAGTCCGGAGCCCGCACCCGCGGGCGTATGTGATCACCCACCCACTGCACTCCGTGGCCGTCCTGCCAGCTCGTGAAGACGTAGAAGCCTACCTCCGACCAACTCGTCAGCCCCTGCGTAATCTCCAGCGTCTCGTGCAGCTGATGGTTCGTCGGATAGACGCCATCGACGACATACTTCTGCCCCTCAGGCGTGAAGTTCGAGTGCAACTCAACCATCGTCGTCTTTGGAGCAACCGTGTCCGCTCCATACACCTGGATCTCATAGTTGCCCTGGGCGAGCGCGGGAAGTGAGGCAAGCAGGAAAAGCGCAACAAGAAACGAAGCCAGACGCATAGAGAATAGACGCGGCGCGAGCCGTTGCAGACTCATCTCAACCTCACGCATATCGAAAGAGCATCATGAAACCCATGTCCATGTGGTCCTGTTGATGACAGTGGAAGAGCGTCAGCCCCGGATGGTCCGCCGTAAACTCCACCTCCGACTGAGTCCCTGCCGCAACCAGAACCGTGTCCTTGCGAATCCCTCGCGTCTCATGCCCGGCCATCCGCTTCAGCTCAAACGTATGCCGATGCAGATGCACAGGATGATCGTCCGTGCTTTTGTTCTTGAAGACCAGCCGGTACCGCTGCCCCTCGGTCAGCGTGATCGTGTCGGTATTCGGAAACGACTTGCCGTTGATCATCCATTTGTCCATCGCACCATGCCCGGCAAACTTCGACTCAAACACCAGCGGAACCTCAACCGCCTTCGCATCCCCCGAGGCCGCATCCTTCGCAGTGCCGAACTGCAGCCCGAACTGCAAATAGTCCCACACAAGATCGTTCGGCTGCTGCCACTGCGGCTTGCCGCTGCGGCCCGCATACTCCACCACGGCGCCCATCCCCGCGGCCATCACGTGTTTGCGAACCTCGCCCAGCACCCACACGCCCGGATTGTTCATCTCGACCTCGACGCACACGCGCTCTGCCGGTGAAAGCCGCAGCATCGGCACCACCTTCGGCTGCGGGACAGCATTCCCATCCAGAGCGACCACGCGCATCGAATGCCCCGCGAACGCAATCCAGTGCGGCTCCGTCGCGCTGCTGTTGAGGACATGCAGCAGCACGCGCTCGCCCTCTTTCACCCGCAGCGGCTCGCCAAACCCCAGCGTGCGCCCGTTGATGGTAGAGACGTCATACGCGGGACTCATCGATCCATCGCCCCCGCCGGCGAGGCTCGCACCCCAATCATGCAGCCCGAGAAAAAACTCCTGATCGTACCGCGCCACATTCTCGCGCGGTTCGATCATCAGAAATCCATGCTGTCCCGTGTACTGCCCCTTCCTGAAATCGCTGCCCGCAGACGTATGCGTGTGGTACCAGCGAAACCCCGCAGGCCGCGGCGTATACGTATATCGCGCCTTCCCGCCTGGAGCGACATGCGGCGTTCCCTCTTCCATCGCGCCATCCACATCCGACGGAAGAAACAGCCCATGCCAGTGCACAATCTCGTCGTTGCCGCTGTGGTTCGTCACATCGACCGTAACCGGCACGCCCTCCTTCAACCGCAGCAGCGGCCCCGGAACCTGCTGGTTGTACGCAAGCGTCTTGATGAAGCGCCGAGGCGAAACCTCAAGTAAAAATGGAGCAATGTCGAGTGAGAAATCTGACTCAATCTCGACCGTGTAGTCTGCTTCCGCCAGCGAAAAGGCTCCCCTCGGCAACATCGTTGCTGCCGCCGCCACGCCAGAGAGCTTCAGAAGTCTTCGCCGAGTGACCACACCTGATCTTAACGCCAGACCCTTAACCAGGTCTTAAGACCTCTTCGGTAGATTCAACTCGTATCGTGCATGCTTGAGTTCGCCGATGCGAACCAGTGCTCCCTTGTTCACAAGATCAACCAGATCGCGCGTCGTCGTCGCCGTAGAAGCCCCGGTGATCGTGCTGTAGTTGCTCGCACTCAACCCGCCCTTGAACCCATCCGGGCCCTCCCGCAGCATCCGCAGCAGCGCCTTCTGCTGTCTCGCGTTGATCTGGTCTCGCAGCCGGTCCAGCAGCTTCGTCTTCTCGATGAGGAACTCCACTTGGGCGATCGTTCGCTGCTGGGCCTCAACGGCGATCTCGGCAAACCAAGCCAGCCAGTCCGTGGTCTCATTGCTCTTGTTTGCCTGCTCCAGTGCATCGTAATACCCCTTGCGATGCGCGAGTATCGTGGCCGCTAAAGCAATGAGGACAGGCTGCCCGAAGCTCTCTCCAATCGCCTTCTCTGAGATCGCCCGTCCAATGCGGCCGTTGCCATCCTGAAACGGATGGATCGACTCGAAGTACAGATGCGCCAGGCCGGCCCTGGTGAGCGCAGGGAGAGACCTGTCGCCTCGCGGCGACGTGCGGTTGAACCATGCCAGAAAGCGTCGCATCTCCGAAGGAACCTGCTTCGAGGGCGGCGCCTCAAAGTGCACCCTGGGCGCGCCGGCCACACCGGAGACAATCTGCATTGGCTCCGGGCTCAGGCGATAGCGTCCGATCTCGCTGAGATCCTTTCTGCCGCCCGCCATCATCCTGTGCCAGCGAAACAGCGTCTTCCCCGAGAGAGGCTCAGAGAAACTGCGGCATAGATCGACCATCATCTCGGCGATGCCCTGCTCGGCCGCGGTTGCACTGCGCCTCTCGTCCTTCAAGCCAAGCTGCCGCTGAATCGACGACTGAACGCTTGCCCGGTTCAGGATCTCGCCCTCGATCTCCGACGTCGTCACGGCCTCGCCGCTCATCGTCTCTACGCGAAGCTGGTCCTGCTGCTCCTCACCAAGATGCCTTACGGTTCCAATGAGAATGCCCGCACTGACAAGAAACCGCTCTTCCGCCGGAGCCATTCTGGAGCGGTCCCACGTAAACTCCTGCCAATCCCCTTTTTGCCAGTTCCAGAGCAAGTTCGTGGGCATGATCGATAGAAACCTCTCCTATCGATCATAATAACCACACAATTTGATCGATAGCGATGCTTTTTATCGATCATCTCCATCCTTCACCTACAGAATCAGATCTTCGCTGCACGTCCCCCCAACCCGCCGCAGCCGCTCCACCGGGCGGTTCAGGCGCCGCGGGTCCACGTCTCGCTCCCTGGATTTATGTGTCACTATGTGCTTTCAGCGCAGCTTCTTACCCAGCCCATCCATTAAAATCCGCAGATAAAATCCGCAGATCCAGGCAACCATTCTTCAATCGACACAAATGTATCTTCGCCCTCCAGGCGAACCATCGTCATCGCCCTCCTGTCCAATTAACAGGCAAAAGCAAAAGGAGGAAGGCATGAAAATCCGACACTCGGCAGCTCTCATCGCTCTGACCGGCATCCTCAGCCTGCCGGCCTCAGCATTGGCCCAGCAGGACAGGGAAACCTCTCAGGCCGCGCACGACCGTGCGGTCCGCGAGCAAAACGCCCACGACAAGCGGCACCACACCGGAGCCAAAATAATCGGTGGCTCTGCTGCTGGCGGAGCCGTTATTGGCGGGCTTGCCGGAGGAGGCAAGGGCGCCATCATCGGCGGAGCCCTCGGAGCAGGCGGCGGAGCCGTCGCCAATAAGGTCCGCAAAGATAAGGACGTAAAGAAGCGCGAGCGTGAGGAGCGCGAGAATCCTCCGCGCTAATTTATCGCTCTATCGCCTTGGCAGATTCAGTGAATAGCGCGCATGCCTCAACTCCCCCGTTCGGAGCAACGCGCCCTTCTCGACCAGATCGACCAGATCGCGCGTCGTCGTGGCGGGCGAAGTGCCGGCAATCGTGCTGTAGTTGCCGGCGCTCAGCCCGCCTTTGAACCCATTTTGACCCTCCCTCAGTATCCTCAGCAGGGCCTTTTCCTGTCTGGCATTGATCTGGCCACGCAGGCGGTCGAGCAGCTTCGTCTTCTCGACCAGGAACTCCACTTGGGCGATCGTCCTCTGCTGAGCCTCGATCGCGATACCGGCAAACCATGTCAGCCAGCCTGTGACTTCGTTGCCTTTGTTTGTTTGCTCCAGGGCCTCGTAATAGTTCTTGCGATGCGCGAGTATCGTCGTAGCCAGAGCGACAATCACAGGCTGCTCGAAGCTCTGCCCGATTGCCTTCTCTGAGATCGCCCGTCCAATGCGCCCATTGCCATAACCCCCTTGTTTCTATTTTTAGGAGTTACCATTTAGGTTAACGATTTCTCAGTAAGTGTCAGTTTTCCTCACCTAAATATGTGCTTGCGTATACACTTCTGAGAAATGGCGGTAAGCGATCGGGAACTGAATCATCAGTACAAAATGCAGGTATTGCATACGCTGAACGCAGTTTGGCAAGGATTCGTTCGTTTTCTGTGTGTGCTTACTTTTTGTGTATGTGTTTATTTAACGATTCGTGAACTAGCGGGTCGGCAGACGTTAGCCGATTTAAAGTTCAACGCAATAGCCAATTTTTCCGCTAATAAGTGGTTTGCTTTTGTCGCACCCTGGGGGCTTGCGGGAGTTTGTTCAGTATGGGCCGCGGGCGAACGAAAACTCCGCAAAAGTCATACAAAGCGGATTGCAAGCGAGAGTTCTGAGATGCAAAAGAAAATTGACCCTAGTCGAAGATCCAGCAGTCTAAGTAAGAAGGGCGAGACCCGCCCGGAGGACATGTGAATGCAGAGCCCTATTTATCTAATGAGCTGGGTGTCAGCCGCATGCGCCATTTGGTTGGTTTGGAGCTTAGGAATAAAGCCGCTGGTTCTGGACGCTTATCGCGAGCGCCTGTTCGAGTTGCGTTTCCAGTTGTTCCAACTTGGGGTGGATGGAAAGCTTTCTTTCAACAGCGATACATATCGCACCTTAGAGACGCTTCTTTGTGGGCTGCTACGATTTGCACATAGAGTCACACTGGTCACATATGCGTTATCTCGAATAGAGCAAGACAAAGCTAAAAAAGAGCCCGACCATGGCAACCTCTCGCAACAAATCACGCTGAAGATCAGCCGTACTGATCCAGAGGCTCAGGAGAAGCTGTACAAGCTTATGAATGAGTTGCGCGATGCGATTTTTCTTTACATTGCGTTTTCATCGATATTATTCATGCTGATTGCTGCTGCTTTCGGGATAGCCCAACTTTTGGGTCTATGGCATCCCGAAAAAACAAAGAAAGAACTTACCGGTGTTATTGAAACAGAGGCATACAGGACTGAGGCGAAACGTCACTTGACCTTACAGCACGCGTAGCCCAACATCGCTTCTCAAATGTGGGACGATGCCACTTTGGGGCCAAAAACTGTCAAGACCCCTAACCTGTGTAAAAACCGCTCATCCCCCTGCAAACAACACAAAAACGGCAACTTACGCAGCGAAATAAACTTGAACAAAATGGCATAGTAGTTCCCCTCAATCCGATAAAATAGAAACAGAGAAAAGCCCCGGATTAACCAGGGCTTTTTCTTTTTAATCAACTGACACTAACTACCAGCGACCAACAACCGTATTTTGAATACCTTGCACACCCGCCATCCCGAATTCCTTTGATTTTACGGGTTCGGCATGCCAATTGCGTACGAAGTCCAGACCTAAAGTGTCTGTTTTGAATATTTTGCACAAAATGGGGGGGGGAGGGGGGAGTCAACCAGCAACCAGCAACTAACAACCAACAACGAATCAGATCTTCTGCACCCGCTGCACGTCTCGCACCCCCGGAACCCGCCGCAACCGCTCCACCAGGCGGTTCAGGTGCCGCAGGTCCAGCGTCTCGATCACGAAGTCCACCACCGCCGTCGCATCCGGAGCGGGCTTCGAGTCCACGCTGCGAATGTTCGTCCCGTCATCCGAGATGATCGCCGTGAACTCCTTCAGCATTCCCGTGCGGTCGTCGCAGAGCACCGTCAGCTTCACCGGATACGTCTGCGCCTTCGCGGCACCATCCGCCGCATGCATCGGGGCCCACTCCACCTGAATCCTCCGGTCCGACTCATACAGCAGGTTCTGCACATTCGGACAGCTTCGCGCATGCACCGCGACGCCCTTGCCCCGCGTCACGTAGCCGATAATCTCCTCGCCGCGAATCGGATTGCAACATCGCGCGCGATACACCAGCAGATCGTCCTGCCCCTCCACCTGCAGCGAGTCCGACCCCTTGCCGAAGTAGACCCGCTTCACCGCTTCCGACATCTGCCCGACGGTATTGCCCACCGGAGCCCCGCCTGCAGGGGCCTCTGGTGCCGCCGTCGAGCCGGGCTCCAGTTGGTTGAGCACCTGACGCGCCGAGTACTTGCCGAAGCCCACTCCGGACAGTAGCTCCGTCTCGCTGCTCAGCCCGTAGTGCGCCGCGACCCTGTCAAAGTCCGCCGTCGCGAACTTGTTCAGCGAGAGCTTGTATCTGCGCGCCTCGCGCTCCAGCAGCTTGCGGCCGATCTCGAGCGCCCGCTGCCGCTGGTGCTCATTCAGCCAGTGCTTGATCTTGTTGCGCGCCTTCGAGCTCTTGGTGAAGCTCAGCCAGTCGCGGCTGGGTGTGTGTCCCGCCTGCGTCGCGATCTCGACGATGTCGCCGTTCTTCAGCCTTGTCCGCAGCGGAACGATCCTGCCGTTCACCTTCGCGCCCACCGTCGTGTTGCCAACCTCGGTGTGGATCGCGTAAGCGAAGTCGATGGGGCTTGCGTCCTTGGGAAGAACGACCACCTTGCCCTTCGGCGTGAAGGTGTAGACCTCCTCCGGGTACAGGTCGATCTTCAGCGTCGACATGAACTCGTTGGGGTCGGACATCTCGCGCTGCCACTCCATCAGCTGCCGCACCCACGCGAGGCGTTGCTCGTCCTTGGCGCTCACGTTGTCCGAGGCCTTGTACTTCCAGTGCGCCGCGATTCCCTCCTCGGCGACGCGGTGCATGTCCTCGGTGCGAATCTGCACCTCGAACTGATGCCCACCCTCTGCGATCAGCGTCGTGTGCAGTGACTGGTAGAGGTTCGGCCGCGGCATCGCGATAAAGTCCTTGATGCGCCCCGGAACCGGCCGCCAGATCGAGTGCAGCAGCCCCAGCAGCGCATAGCAGTCCTGCACTGATTCCGTGATCACTCGCACCGCCAGCAGGTCGAAGACCTGGTTCACCGGAATCTTCTGGTCCTGCAGCTTCTGCTGGATTGAGTAGAGCCGCTTGATGCGCCACTCCACCCTGCCGTGAATCTTGAACTCCTTCAGCTTCGCCTCAAGCTGGGCGACGATCCTCTTCAGGAACTCCTCGCCTGCCGCCCGCAGCGAGTCGACTTCGTTCGAAACCTGCTCATACGCGAATGGATCGACGTAGCGGAACGCCAGGTCCTCAAGCTCGCCGCGCAGCTTACCCATGCCCAGCCGGTGCGCCAGCGGAGCGAAGATGTCCAGCGTCTCGCGTGCGATCTTCTGCTGCTTCTCAGGCTTCAGGTGCTCGAGCGTCCGCATGTTGTGCAGCCGATCGGCCAGCTTGATGATGACGACGCGAACATCAGTCACCATCGCCAGCAGCATCTTGCGGATGTTCTCCGCCTGATGGTCTTCACGGTTCGCAAACTTGATCTTGTCCAGCTTGGTGACGCCCTCGACGATGTGCGCCACCTGCTCCCCGAACCGCTTCCCGATCTCCTCCGAGCTGACGTCCGTGTCCTCGACCGCATCATGCAAAAGGCCCGCCGCGATCGCCGTCGAGTCCATCTTCAGCTCGGCCAGAACCTGGCCCACCTCAAGCGGGTGGATCACATACGGCTCGCCGCTCGCCCGCTTCTGTCCCTCATGCTGCTGCAGGCAGAACTCCCACGCCTTCCGGATGATCCCCAGATCATCCGCAGGCCGGTTTGCATGGACCGTTTCAAGCAGCTTCTGAAACTTTTCGTCGATGATCCTGACCTCGTCCGCCGCGATCCCCGCGAGGTGCGACCCTGCTGACTCCTCTGCTGGAACAGCGGCAGCCTGCACCTCCGGCGGGGCAGCCGGAGGCTTGCCAGACGGAGCCGGGTGTGGCTCGACGTCCGCACTGCGGGCGGGTTTCTCCGGTTGGCCCTTGGGATGAATGTGAGGCTCTGGCTTAGGGCCGACCCGGGGAGAGGCCGGGTTAGCGAATGCCATAGCCTATTATAGGCCGCGCGCTTATCGCGCTCCAGCCTGAACTTACGCGGGCAGCCCGGGTGCCCCATCCATGCCGCAGCCTCATCGCGGCATGGGTTGGAATGAGATCCGACCTTCGGAGCTATTCCGTACTGTCGACGTGGAGCACATCCAGCTTCTGAGCCTCGTTGTGGCTGATCTCGAAGGAGCGGGACCAACCCGGGCCTGCATCTTTGGGGATGGGATCGAAACGGATTCCGGCTTGAGAGAGAGCCGTCGCGGCTTGCGACTCGTTATCGAACTCTCGCTCACGAGTCTCATACCCATGCTCTTCGCCGATGACGTCGCAAGAAACGATGAGCCGCTGGGTCTGATCCTTACGGGAAAGCTTGCAGCGGAAGACTGCCATAAAACCTCCAGACCAGCTCATGCGTCGGTCTACTCAATCTGTACCGATGCCCCGTACCGATGCGTATACCGGCACATCGCACTCTGCATCCTCGTACTCGACGCGGAAGGTCGACCATTCCTTGCCCGTGTCCCAGACAAGCTCAATGAGATTGCGAGCCAAGGCGAGCTGCGCCTCCGTTATAGACCCATCAGGGGTATAAATTCCAGCCACCCGCTCCTGCAGTACTCAGTGGCCACGCGGAGGAGCGTGAAGTCACTGGTCCGTCTGCTTTTTCGCCCGTCCCAGCAGCAGCGTCCGCTCTCGCGCATTCCGCGTCAGTGAAGCCGCCCGCTCAAACTCCGCCCGCGCCTCTGCCACGCGCCCAACCTTCGCCAGCAGGTCGCCCCGGACGCTGGGCAGAAGGTGATAGCTCTTCAGCGACGGCTCATCCTTCAGCGCATCCACCAGTTCCAGCCCGGCCTCCGGCCCATACGCCATCGAGACCGCGACCGCCCGGTTCAGCTCCACCACCGGGGAGGGCATCAACTGCGCCAGACCGCTATAAAGCATGACGATCCGCCGCCAGTCCGTCTGCTCCGCCGTCAGGGCGCGCGCGTGGCAGGCCGCGATCTCCGCCTGCAACAGGTATGGCCCCGGCACACCGATGAGATCTCGGGCCCGCTCCAGCGCCGCCAACCCGCGTCGAATCAGCAACCTGTCCCACAGCACCCGGTTCTGCTCCAGCAGCAACACCGGCTCGCCGCCCGGCCCGGTCCTTGCGCCGGCCCGCGACGCCTGAATCTCCATCAGCGCCACCAGCCCGTGCACCTCCGGCTCACGAGGAACCAGCTCCGCCAGAACCCTCCCCAGCCGCACCGCGTCCTCGCACAGCCCCGGCCGCATCCAGTCGTCCCCGGCCGTAGCCGAGTAGCCTTCGTTGAAGATCAGATAGATCACCTGCAGCACCGAGGCCAGCCGCGCCTCAAGCTCGCTGCCCCGCGGAACCTCGAACGGGACCTTCGCCTCCGATAGAGTTCTTTTGGCCCGCACAATTCGCTGCGCCACCGTGGCCTCCGGAACCAGGTACGCCCGCGCGATCTCATCCGTCGTCAGTCCGCCCAGCAGCCGCAGCGTCAGCGCCACCCTCGCCTCCGCCGAGAGCACCGGATGGCACGCCGTAAAGATCAGCCGCAGCAGATCATCGCCCACGTCGTCCTCGGCCGCGTCCTCAATCTCCTCCGCCGCACGCTCCTGCTTCTCTTCAAGCTCGCGGCCAATCTCGTCATGTTTCTGCTCGATTCGCTTGTTCCGTCGCAACAGATCGATCGCCCGGTGCTTCGCCGCCTGCATCAACCACGCGCCCGGATTCTCGGGAACTCCCGCCTTCGGCCACTGCTCCAGCGCCGCTACCAGCGCATCCTGCGCCAGTTCCTCGGCGAGCCCCACGTCGCGCACGATGCGCGCCACTCCGGCAATCACCTTCGCCGACTCGATCCTCCACACAGCCTCGATCGCGCGATGGGTATCGGTAGCCGTCACAGCTACCGATCACACCATCTTCGCTTCCCATACGCAACCGTCGACTATTTCCTCGCAGCCAGCTCAGCGCGCTTAAGCTCTTCCCTCTCCACCATCTCCGGATAGACTTCAGCGAAGTCAGCCGCTTCGTAGACCTGCCGTATCTCAATCTCCGAATCGACCTTGAACGGGTTCGGACACCGCTTCACCCACTCAATCGCCTCCTCCAGTGACTTCACCTGCCACAGCCAGAACCCCGCGACCAATTCCTTCGTCTCCGCAAACGGCCCGTCGATCACCTCGCGCTGCTTGCCTGAAAACCGCACCCGCGCGCCCTTCGAACTCGGATGCAAGCCCTCCGCAGCAAGCATGATCCCGGCCTTCAGCAGTTCTTCGTTGAACTTATGCATCTCAGCCATAATCTTCGGATCAGGCAGCGCTCCGCTCTCCGAATCTTTCGTCCCCTTCACCATCACCAGAAATCGCATCGTCCTCTCCTTTTCATGTTTGGGGGCCGGTTCACTGACCCAACACCGACCCACGTCCATGTTGTCGGCGAAATCAGAAGTTCGATTTGCCAGCACTCACTGTGGGACCCTCCGTCGGGCACTCCCCATCCACTCGCTCATGGAGCTGCCGTATCTCTACTTCTCCATCGCCCGCAAACTTCATGAAATCCTGCGCCCCCAGAATCGCCTCCGCTTTCGACTTGGCCTGAATAATCGCCAGGCCCGCAACAACCTCCTTGGCCTCGGCAAACGGCCCATCTGTCACCGTCACCTTGCCCTTGTCGAGCCGGACCTTCGCTCCCAACCGTGTAGGCGCACATCCTTCAGTCGCCAGCAGCGCGCCGGACTTCATCTGCTCTTCGATGTACTTGCCCATCTTCTCCATCTCTGCAGGGCTCGGCGGTCCGCCTTGCTCTGCCTTTGCGACATCAGCAGGCTTATACAAACATAGAAACCTCATCGCTCTCTCCTTTTCTCGTGATTCTGTCGTTGTGGTTGAAATCTCACGCCGTCTGCTCGCAGTTCACCATCCAAGGCACGCCGTACTTATCCGTGACCATGCCGAACGCGACCGACCAGAACGTCGCCGCCAGCGGCATCGTCACCGAACCGCCCTCGGCCAGCGCATTGAAGACCTTCTCGGCATCGGCCTTGGTCTTCACCGTCACCGAGACTGAAGACCCTTGCGGCTTTGCATAATGTCCCGGAGGCGCATCCGACGCCATGATGGCCTCGCCGCCTACCTCGAGCCGCGCGTGCATGATCTTCTTCTTCCACTCCGCGGGAACATGCTGCTCCGCCGGAGTCCCTTCATGCGGTAACATCGCCATGATCTTCCCTCCCAGCGCCTTCTCATAAAGCTTGAACGCCTCTTCACAGTTGCCATCGAAGTACAGATAAGGATTGATCTGCATCGTCTTGCCTCCACTACAACAAGGTTGATAACTGTTATGGCTGCAACTATCCGGTACAGAACCTACGCCATCGGGCGCTCATGCGCGATCATCCACGATGTGCCGAACTTGTCTCTGAGCATTCCGAACCGATACGCGAAGAACGTCTCCCCAAACGGCATAAAGATCTGACCGCCATCGGAGAGCAGCGCCCAGACACGCTCCGCCTCCTCTGTGCTGCCGAGGCTCAGCGACAGATACACGCTTCGCATCGGCTGAAAGTTCGCCTCAGGAGGAACGTCCGACGCCAGCAACTCCGTCTCTCCAATCAACAGGCGAGCGTGCAGAACATCTTTCGCGCGCTCCGGAGGGACCTTAGCCGCCGGATTCTCGCCCTGGAGCATCATCATCGTGATCTGGCCGCCAAGATGCTGTTCGTAGAAGCGGAATGCCTGCTCGCAGTTGCCGCCATAGTTCAGATATGTGAGTAGTTTCATAAGCTGTCTTTCCCTCGATTCGCTGTTTCAACTGCCTTCTACCCATACGTCGAACGAAGACATGCAGAATCGACACGGCCTGCAGATTATTTTGAAAAAAATTGAGGCGGCCCCGAAGGACCGCCCGTGAGACTTCTAACTTCCATTTAGGTCAGGCTCTTGCCAGCTCCCGCTCGCTCACCAGTACTTTCGCGTCAGCGGCGATTCGCTTCGAGGCATGGCTCCGCAGCTCTTCAGCGAGGTCAGCGGGGAAGTCAGAGGCCTCCGTCACCTGCCGGATCTCGATCTCCGCACCCTCCGTCAGCGCAGGACACCGCTTCGCCCATGCGATGGCCTCCTCCATCGAGCCCACCTCCATAAGGACGAACCCAGCAATCATCTCCTTCACCTCGGCAAACGGCCCGTCGGTCACTGTCATCTTGCCCTGGTTCAGGTTGACCCGTGCGCCCTTCGAGCTCCGCGTCAGCCATTCACAATCGAGCAAAACACCCGCAGCACGCATCTCGTCGTTGTAGCGTCCCATTGCGGCGAGCAGCTCTTTGCCGGGCAGCGCCCCGGACTCAAGCTCTTTGTCCATCTTCCGCATCACCATAAATCGCACAGCAATACCTCCGTAGAGCTGCCTTGGAAAAAGCCCCTACTTCTCTGATGCAGCTTTCAGGTTGTTGAGACCCGTCTCAAAATCCTTCCCTATCGCCTTGTCCATATTGAAGAACACGCCCATCAGCTTTGCCAAGTAGTTGTTCTTACCCTGCATCATCCATTTCACGCTGGTGGTATCGCCCTCCGGCTCCAGGGTGAACTCCGTCACGTTGTGGCCCTCAAACGGCTTGATGAAGTCCAGTTTGATCGTCACGTGGTTCGAAGGCGCGCTGTCTGTGATCTCCATCCGCCCCTGCCCCACCTTCTTGTTTCCTTCCCACGTATACACCGCACCCTTGCCGCGATCGGGACCGCTGAAGCTCACCTGCATTGCCGGATCGAGCTTCTGCCACGGCGACCAGACCTGCCACTGGTGGAAGTCGTTGATCATCGGATAGATCTTCTCTGGCGTGGCCTGAATCGTAATCGATCGCTGCACAACCAGAGTCCCCGGCCTGGTCGCTGCATAGAGCAAGATGGTCACGACTAGAACAAGAATCACAACAAGAATCGTCTTCATGCCTGCCTTCTCAGGAAATAAGTTCAAGCCTAATGGGCCGAGAGGATAGCGGACGTATCACGATCGCTTCGAGACCATGACTCCGTGCGGACAAGCATCGCGCAAAATGGCGCAATCTGCATCTATTTTTTTCGCAAAAAAGAAAACGGAGGCAGCCTGGGCCGCCTCCGTCTCCAAGTCTTCCCGAGTCTTACCGGAAGTTCCGTTCGCTATGACCCTCCGGCTGAGGCCGGCTCTCCTGTCTGGGCTGGCTCTGGGGAGCCGCCCGCTGCTGCGGCTCCGGGTGCGCCTGCTGCTGGTACTGCGGCTGCGGCTGCGGACGAACCTGTTGCTGCTGCCACTGCTGCGGCTGCGGACGACCCTGTTGGTATTGCGGCTGCTGTACCTCCGGACGACCCTGCTGCTGATACTGTGGCTGCGGCTGCGGACGCACTGGCGGCTGGTACTGCGGCTGCCTTATCTCCGGACGATCCTGCTGTTGATATTGTGGCTGCTGACCCTGCGGACGCACCGGTTGCTGCGGTTGCCGAACCTCCGGACGATCCTGCTGCTGGTACTGCGGGCGCACCGGCTGCTGGAATTGCCCTTGCGGCTGCACCTGAGGGCGAGCCTGCTGCTGGTACTGCCCCTGCTGACGAGGCTGAACCTGGGGTTGCACCGGCCGTGCCACCGGACGAATGATTCCCCGGTCTGCCTCAAATGGCTTCGCCGAGACCGTCATCGCCGGACGCCCGCGATTCTGCGAGTAGAACTGCGACCGGTTCTGCGCCGATGCGATCTGGTTGTGGACCTGCGCGCTCATCGGTGGAATTCTCGTCTCCCGCAACGCAGCCAGCTCCGTCGGCCGCGGCTGCACCTGGAGACCTCCCCGGCCGCCGTTGTACGACACACGCGTGACGTTGTTCACGACCACCGTCCGGTTGTAGACGTTGGTGACCCGAGTGACGTTGACGCGGTTCACCGTGCGGTTGTAGTAGAAGTTGTTCCCGCGCCAGTAGCCGCCGTAGTAGCCGTACCCGGTATAGCCGCATCCGTAGTTAATGCCGCCATAGAAGCCGATGTGCAGACCCCAGTAGCCGTGGTACCAGCGGTACCGTCCGCCCACCCAGTACCAGTAGCCCGGAGTCCACAGTGCGCCCGAATACGGAGCCACCACCCATGCTCCCGGAACCCAGTAGTAACCGTACGGCGACCAGTACCAATACCCTGGCGTCCACATAT
Organism: Edaphobacter bradus; assembly: GCF_025685645.1. Lineage (NCBI taxonomy): Bacteria > Pseudomonadati > Acidobacteriota > Terriglobia > Terriglobales > Acidobacteriaceae > Edaphobacter > Edaphobacter bradus. The sequence continues at coordinate 973,516 of NZ_JAGSYF010000002.1, read as the reverse complement.
AGTTCGGCGCCGGGGCCTCCGGCTGCTCATACTCCGGCAACGCCGGCGGAGGTTGATCGGTCTCGAGCGCAGCCTGCCCCGCATCGACCGACTGGTCGTTGCCGTAATCCGGGCCCTGCTGATCCTCGTCGCCCTGCTGGTTATTGTTGCCCTGCTGATCGTCGTAGCCTTGCTGATCGTCGGGCGGCATGTTCGGCTGCTGGCCCGTCTGCTGGTAGACATCGGCCTGCTGCTGGCTCTCGTTCTGGATTACCTGCCCGTTCCGATAAATGGGAGCCGGGGACTGCTGCCCCTCCGGGTATGTCTGAGGAGCCTGGTCCACGGCCGGGGCTGGCATGCTCTGGTCTGTCGACGCATTCGGGTCCACCGGAGCCATATTCACCGCTGCCGGATCCGGCCCGGCATCGTCCTGCACCTGCGCCACCGCCATCGATTGGCTTCCCAGCCAGACGGCGCCTGCTACCAATATGGTCGTCGCCGCGGCCTGCCAACGATAAAGCAGTTTCGCCTTGTTCCGTGTCGTTTCCATCCTGCGTATCCCTTTCTGTGCCCTTCCGCCGGCCGCTCAGCTCGGTCTATCCCAGCCAGCCCGCTTCTTAGTAAACTCGAAACTTCGCCCTAAGATGCGCCCGGCATCCCCATCAATCCCGCAAATCCATGATCGCCATCATCTTGGCGCGCACCCCACAAGCGGCGCACCGCGAGGCTATCACGACACTACCTGCCTGTCCCCCTGAAAAGAGCCTCCCGCATCCTTATCAGAATTAGAACGCATCGACATCGAGGACGTCCCGTTGGTGTCCAGGGATGCAAAAAAGGAAGAAGCTCTCCTAAGAGCGTCCTTACCTTCGTGGACAACCCGGGTGATATAAATGGGCCTTTCGCGTGACCTGGCTGCTGGACTCGCTGAATTCCCTGCTCTCAATCTTTCTGCTTGTTCGCATTGGACGTGAACTTGCGCAGGACGAACTCCTGTAGCAAAGCGTTGGCGACTCGGCCGCCGGTATTGAGGAGAGTGCTGTAGATGACCAATCCCGCTCCGCGCTCGCTCTCTGGATAGTAGAGATTTGTTAAAGAGGAAGCGATCAGATCGCCGCCGATGCTTGAATAATTGAACTGCCAGCGGCCATTGTCTCCCTTGCATCTGAATGGACTTGACATCGCGTGAAGCGCACGAGATTTTCCCGTTCCCGTGCCTTGGTAGAAGTAGCGCGGGTCCTGATGCAGAAGAGAAGGAAGAACAGCGCCGCCGATCATAATATTGGAGAAGCTATCCGCAAAGGCAGCACCGAAGCGCTGACCATAGCCCTTTGCACCTTGCTGGTAGTCGTGGTGGTTACCTGCTTGATCGAGTCCTGCGACGAATAGGTCGCCGGCGATGCTGATTACATCCGTTCCGGCCTTAAAGGCGAGCTCGTACTTCAGCTTCGTCGTAAGCGGTACGGTGTTCTTGTCATAGGCAACATAGAAGTTGGGAATGATGCCAAAAACACGCTGCGTCTCTGCGACCTTAGCCTGCTCGATAGCGAGTTGCTCGACCGTGGCGGCGCTTACTGTAGTCACCACCACGGATATCTTGAGCTTGATATCAGTCAGAGCGAACGCCTGCCCAGGGTTGAGGATGACGGGGGGCGAGGTCCAATCTGAGAATCCCTTTGCGCTAATAGTGATCTTGTAAGAAACTGCCGGGTTGAGATTCTTAAGCTCAAAAAATCCTGTCTTATCCGTTGTAACCGTATAAGGATCGCTCGAAGCTGGTTCATCCACTTTGACGATTGCCGCAGGAATAACGGCGCCATCAACATCAGTCACGATGCCGTTGATGCTTCCGCGCTGCGGCTCAGGCCCGACGATCGGTTGACCTCGCACAGCGATCGGAACGGCACAAACAATAAGGCTAATGAGGAGTTTACGGAGGCGCATAGATGTACTCCTGCGACGTCCCACTACGGTATGAGGTTTTGCTTAAGGCCACGGCTTCAGAGCCTGTCACTGAGCGAAGCCGAAGAATGCCGTGAGCACATGAACGATGAACGACTCTTAGCCCTGAGGTCAGTTCCCTACTACCCCAAAAAGTTAGATGCGGCAGCATCTTCGCGCGCACCCTACAAGCGGCGTACCGCGAGGCTATCACGACCATACTCCGCGGGCTACCTGCCTGTCCCCCTGAAAGGAGCCACCCGCATCCTTATTAGAATGCATCGACATCGAGGACGTCCCGCCGGTGTCCAGGGATGCAAAAAAAGGAAGAAGCTCTCCTAAGAGCGTCCTTACCTTCGTGGACAACCCGGGTGATATAAATGGGCCTTTCGCGTGACCTGGCTGCTGGACTCGCTGAATTCCCTGCTCTCAATCTTTCTGCTTGTTCGCATTGGACGTGAACTTGCGCAGGACGAACTCCTGTAGCAAAGCGTTGGCGACTCGGCCGCCGGTATTGACGAGAGTGTTGGAGAAGACCAATCCCGGTCCGCGATTGCTCTCAGGAAAGTAGAGATTTGTTAAAGAGGACGAGATCAGGTCGCCGCCCATGCTTGAATAATTGACCTGCCAGTGGCCGTTGTCTCCCTTGCATCGGAATGGACTCGACATCGCGTGAAGCGCGCGAGATTTTTTTGTTCCCGTGCCCTGGTAGAAGTAGCGCGGATCCTGATGCAGAAGGGAAGGAAGAATAGCGCCGCCGAGCATAATATTGGAGAAGCTACTTGTATAGGCAGCACCGAAGCGCTGACCATAGCCCTTTGCACCTTGCTGGTAGTCGGGAGTGTCAGCTGCCTGATAGATCCCTGCGAGGATTACGTCGCCAGCGATGCTGACTGCATCCGTTCCGGCCTTAAAGGCGAGCTCGTACTTCAGCTTCGTCGTAAGCGGTACGGTGTTCTCGTCATAGGCAACATAGAAGTTGGGAATGATGCCAAAAACACGCTGCGTCTCTGCTACCTTAACCTGCTCGGTAGCGAGTTGCTCGACCGAGATTGCGCTTACTGTAGTCATCACCGCGGATATCTTGAGCTTGATATCAGTCAGAGCGAACGCCTGCCCAGGCGTGAGCACGACAGGGGCGGAGGTCCAATCTGAGAATCCCTTCTCGCTAACAGTGACCTTGTAAGAGACCGCTGGCTTGAGATTGTTAATCTCAAAAAATCCAGTCTGATCCGCCGTTACCGTGTGAGATTCGCTCGAAGCTGGTCCATCCACTTTGACGGTTGCCGCAGGAATACCGGCGCCCTCATCATCAGTCACCGTGCCGTAAATGCTTCCCCGCTGCGCCTCAGGCCCGGCGATCATCTGTTGACAGCGCGCAGCGATAGGAACCGCAAAAAGAATAAGGTTGAAGAGGAGTATTCGGAAGCGCGTAGATGAATCCAGCGACGTCCATTTACGGAACTGGGTCAATTTGAGGTTGTCCTTTAAAGTCACGATTCAGAGCCTGTCCTGAGCGAGGCTGAAGGATCATGAGCGTATGAACGATGAACAGGACTTAGCCCTGATGTCAGGGCTCCGCTATACCTGGGTTTAGATGCAGGGGCCTCTCTGAAAGGTTCTGGCGTTCACAACTCTAAAGAAGAAGAATTACGCAAATACAGGAAAAATATCAGGTTATGAACCGGCTCGAAGTCACGCCTCGGCTCGGGTTACGTGACCCGCCTTTGAACACCGGGCGATCCATTCCCGACGCCCGATGTCCCGCCCGATGTCCCGCCCGATGGTCCGCTCTCCACAGTCGCCGTCTCACCGTGTTATGCCGTCTCTGTCTGATCTGCCGGCTAGTCAGCAGACTGACCTGCTACCCAAGGCTCCTCCGTCGCAGTAAAATATCTCCGATGGCAGGCCGCCTTCCGATCCGGTTGAAGCGCTTCCGCCACGGTCGCCCTGACCGCGGACGCTGCTGATCCTGCACCCACACTCCACTCGCATCAAAGTTTGATAGCCTTCACCCGTCGCCGTCCCTGTTGCTATATCCAGACGGCCCCACCTCGCGCGCCACCTCGGCGCACTGGAGAACGACGCTCATGCCTACCCCACACCCTGACTCCTTCAAGAGCAAATCCACTCTGAAGTCCGGCTCGACCGACTACTCCATCTTCCGCCTCAAGGCCCTCGCCTCCACAGGCGTCGACCTCACCCGCCTGCCGTTCTCTCTCAGAATTCTTCTCGAAAACCTCCTCCGTCACGAAGACGGCCGCTCCGTCACCGCCGACGATATCAAGTTCCTTGCCAACTGGGACCCCGCCGCCGAACCCTCGCGCGAGATCGCCTACATGCCTGCGCGCGTCCTCATGCAGGACTTCACCGGCGTGCCCGCAATCGTCGATCTCGCTGCCATGCGCGACGCCATGAAGACCCTCGGCGGCGACCCCGAGCGCATCAACCCGCTGCAGCCTGCAGAGCTCGTCATCGACCACTCCGTGCAGGTGGATGAGTTCGGCAACACCCGCGCCTACGACCTCAATGCCGCGCTCGAGTTCCAACGCAACCGCGAGCGCTACGCCTTCCTCAAGTGGGGACAAACCGCCTTCCGCAACTTCTCCGCCGTGCCGCCGGGCATGGGAATCTGCCACCAGGTCAACCTCGAGTACCTCGCGCGCGTCGTCTTCACTACCGCCGACAACGTCGCCTACCCCGACACCCTCGTCGGCACCGACTCCCACACGACGATGATCAACGGCCTCGGAGTCCTCGGTTGGGGAGTCGGAGGCATCGAAGCTGAGGCCGCCATGCTCGGCCAGCCCGTCTCCATGCTCGTCCCGCAGGTCGTCGGCTTCAAGCTCACCGGCAAGCTCAAGGAAGGCACCACCGCCACCGACCTCGTCCTCACCGTCACGCAGATGCTGCGCAAGCTCGGCGTCGTAGGCAAGTTCGTCGAGTTCTACGGCCCCGGCATCGCCGAACTGCCGCTGGCCGACCGCGCCACCATCGCCAACATGGCCCCCGAGTACGGAGCCACCTGCGGCATCTTCCCCGTCGACGCCGAGACCCTCAACTACCTCCGCCTCACCGGCCGCACTCCGGAGCAGATCGCCCTCGTCGAGGCCTACTACAAGGAGCAGGGTCTCTTCCACACCGCCGACGCTCCCGAAGCGCGGTACTCCGCGACGCTCTCGCTCGACCTCACCACCGTCGAGCCCTCCGTCGCCGGCCCCAGGCGTCCGCAGGACCGCGTCACACTCTCAAAGACCGCGGAGAGCTTCAAGGAACAGCTCCCCTCGCTTCTCGGCCCTAACGCCAACAGCCGCACCGTCCGCCAGCTCCTCCGCTGGGAGGGCGAAGGCGGCCACGCCTCGCTGAACGGCGACCTCGCCTCCGCCACCGGAGCGCCCGCGCCGGTCGTCGTCGCGCCCACCGTTCCCGTCGCGACGCTTGAGTCCAACGGCGGCAGCGTCGCCGTGCTCGACGCCCCGCAGGTCTCCATCCGCGGCCGCTTCGGCGTAGACCCCGAGCCATACCTCGACCACGGCTCCATCGTGATCGCGGCGATCACCTCCTGCACCAACACCTCGAACCCCTACGTCATGCTCGCCGCTGGCCTGCTCGCGAAGAAGGCCGTCGAGAAGGGCCTCTCAACGCCACCGTGGGTCAAGACTTCGCTCGCCCCCGGCTCGCGCGTCGTCACCGACTACTTCGTCAAGTCCGGCCTGATGCCCTACCTCGATGCTCTGCGCTTCCAGATCGTCGGTTACGGCTGCACCACCTGCATCGGCAACTCCGGCCCGCTGCCCACCGATGTCTCTAAATCCATCGAAGAGCACGGCCTCGTCGCCGTCTCCGTCCTCTCCGGCAATCGCAACTTCGAGGGCCGCATCTCCCCTGAGGTCCGCGCCAACTACCTCATGAGCCCCCCGCTCGTTGTCGCCTACGCACTCGCCGGGCACATCGGCCACAACTTCGACGCCGACCCGCTCGGCAAGGACAAGAACGGCAGCCCGGTCTTCCTGCGCGACATCTGGCCGACGCAGGCCGAGGTCGCCGCCACCGTCGCTTCCTCCATCGACTCCGAGATGTTCCGCCACGAGTACTCCACCGTCGCCGACGGCGACAAGAACTGGCAGAACCTCAAATTCCCCGCCGGCAACACCTACGGCTGGGAGGGCGACTCCACGTACATCCGCAAGGCTCCGTACTTCGACGGCATGAAGTCCGAGCCTGACGCGGTCGAGGACATCCACGGCGCCCGCGTCCTCGCAGTCCTCGGCGACTCCGTCACCACCGATCACATCTCGCCAGCCGGCTCCATCAAGCTCAACGGTCCGGCAGGCAAGTACCTCACCGAGCACGGCGTCAAACCAGCCGACTTCAACTCCTACGGCTCGCGCCGCGGCAATCACGAAGTGATGGTCCGCGGAACCTTCGCCAACGTCCGCCTGCGCAACAAGCTCGCCCCCGGAACCGAGGGCGGCGTCACCCGCCTGCTCCCTGAAGGCACCGGCATGTCGATCTACGACGCCTCCGTCGAGTACGCCAGGCGCGGAACTCCGCTCGCCATCCTCGCGGGCAAGGAGTACGGCTCAGGCTCGTCACGCGACTGGGCAGCCAAAGGCCCGAGGCTGCTGGGAATCCGCTTCGTCATCGCCGAGAGCTACGAGCGCATTCACCGCTCCAACCTCGTAGGTATGGGAATCCTCCCGCTGCAGTTCCTCCCCGGCAAGAACGTAGAGTCGCTGCACCTCACCGGCGAAGAGATCTTCCGGCTCGGAGCCGCCCCGGGCGAGCTGAAGGCGATGCTCGACAGCAAATTCGCGGACGGCCGCACCATCACCGTCATCGCTGAATCTGAAACCGGCAAGACCACGGAGTTCTGCGCCACGGTCCGCATCGACACCCCGCAGGAGATCCTCTACTACCAGCACGGAGGCATCCTGCAGTACGTCCTGCGCCAACTCGCCGCGAAGAACTGAAGCAGCGCAAAACTCACGCAGTGAAAGCGAAGAGGCCCGGAGTCATCCGGGCCTCTTTTGCTGTTGTCGTTGCTCTCTCAAACAGCCCCATCCAATCGGGTGCCCCATCCATCGCAGTCTCATCACGATGGGTGGGAAAGCAAACATCATCCTGGCCACGGAAGGGCCAGGTCACGGCGCCTTCAGTCCGCCTGTAGCGTCCTCGGATAAATTCTCTCCGCAATTTTGCGACTCAGTTCCGTCCCGAACCGTCTATCATCGCAGCATGAAGCGCTATATCGTCTGGTTGCTTCTGGCCCTCGGCGGCGCCATCTTCACTGCGGCGTCCGTCATCAACCTCATCGGGCACGTCACCGAGATCCAGCAGGCAGCCCCCCAGCTCACGCAGAACACGTTGTGGCGTCAACTCGCCACGGTCTCCTCCGTACGCAACTGGACCGTCATCTCGCTCCTGCTCGAAGTCCTGAGCCTCGGCCTCTGGCTTGAGTTCGCCAGCGCCTGGAACCGCGTCTCCCCTTCCCGCGTCGCCAGGCTTCGTTACATCATGGCAGGAGCCGCGGCACTCCTCGCGCCGTGCATCCTGCTGACCATCTTCGCGCTTGTGTAGCTCAGCGAACTAGAACCCGTCTCATAAATGCCTCAGTGTTGACTCTTTGGTGCCGATCCCATAGCGCCAACCTTCCGTATGGCCGACAACACTTCCAGAACCCTCGCGCCCCCGAAATACTTGTTGCTAAACAAGACTCCCAGATACGCCTGGGTGGCCCAAACACAGCTCTCCGATGGCACAATGATCAAGTCCATGGCCATCACCTTTCCCGTAGAAGTTTGTTTGATTGGAGCTGTCGGCAGCTTTTACCTGGGATTGCGTCTACGCAAGTTCAGGGTGCCCGATATTCCTCCAAAATCACGTGCTCATCTTTCCCGCGAAGAGCGGCAACACAAGATCAAGGTCGCTGAACGGATAGCCTACGCGAACGCGGTGCTTATGCTAGCGGGAGCCGCCTTGATTTCCTGGCTGGCAGGGTGAACGGGGGAGTATAACCGGCAAACCGGAAGTATGCTGAGGGCGGGCAAACCGTCTGGATTCGATTTATCAGACAGGTTCTAACCTGACAACGAACAACTAACAACTAGCTCGCCGGCTCCACGAGAAACTGCTCAATCTTCCCGTCTGCGGTCGTATACGTCGTCAGCCTGACGCCTTTGCCGGCGAACGCCACCTTGAACGACCGGAACGTCATCCCCCCGCGCAGCGACTCGCCATCGAGCGCCACGCTCTGGATCGCGCCCAGCGGCCCCAGACTGCTGGCAAAGTCGCCAATCGTCTCCTTCGAGAAGTAGAACCTGCAGTTCTCCGTCAGCAGACCTGGATCGATTTTGCCCTGCTGCAGCCCCGCCAGAATCTCCTTTGCCTGGGCCTCCGCAGCGGGGTTCTTGACGGCTTCGGTTGACGTGGCTCCCCCGAACACGATCGTCATGATTGCCCGTGCCATCATGACGGCCGCCGGATTCGCCTCCTGGTTCGTGAGCACCGCGACCGCCAGCTTGTCATCCGGATACACCAGATTCTCTGCCACAAAGCCGCCCACCTCGCCGGCGTGCTCAATCACTCTGTGTCCATCCTTTGCCTTCACGTCCACGCCCAGCCCGTAGTGCGTCCCGGTGCCGTCCTTGAGCTTCATCTCCGTCTCAAGCGCGTCATAGCTCCGCGGCTTCAGCAGGGAGCGATTGATCTCGCTAAGGTCCCACTCCAGCAGCGTCCGCACCGGCATCGACAGCGCGCCGTCGGCGAAGTACCAGCCCGGGGCCTCAAGGGTCGCTGGCCGCAGCGGGCCTAAGGCATTCCTCATATACCCGCGCGGCTCCATGCGGTCGCGGTCCGTGTCCAGATTCAGAACCTCCTTCAGCCCAAGTGGCCGCAACACACGCGCCTCCAGGAACTGCCAGAACGGCTCGCCGCTCACCTTCTCGACAATCAGCCCGGCCAGCACAAAGTTCGTATTGCTGTACTGCCACTTCGTCCCCGGATCAAAGTCCAGCGGCTTACCCGCCCACTCATGCACCACGTCGATCGGCCTCGTCGCCTTCGTCCACGCGGGAATCGTGTAGTCCTGCGGCGCATAGTCCTCATAGCCGCTGGTGTGGGTCAGCAGGTTCCGGACCTTCACCTCGTTGGCGCGCGTCAACTCCGGAAACCACTTCGACACCGGATCGTCCAGCGTCATCTTGCCATCCTCGACCAGCAGCAGAATGCACGCAGCGGTGAACTGCTTGCTGATCGACCCGATCGCGTAGTGCATCTCCGGTGTCGCCGCCAGCGTCGGCGCCGCGGCAGAATTCATCGCCCCATCGCTCCCCAACCGCGCCGCGCCAAACGCCGCCGTGTACACCACCTTCCCGCCGCGAACGATTCCCACCTCCGCGCTCGGAACACCGCTCTCCTGCATCACGCGATGGACCTCGGCCTCTACCTTCGCCTGCGTCGCGTCATCCAGCTGCTGCGCTCGCGCCGCCCCGCACATCGCTCCCAGAACCAGAACAACCCCGCAAACCTTCGCCGCTACGCTCCTGGCCATTCTTGCTCTCCCTTCGGATAACTTCTAATGTTCTCTTCTTGTTACACCAAAAACGTCCCCAGACACACCTCTTCGGTGCAAGCACGCGAATCTGGCCTGGGGACGACTGCAAAAATCAGCTGAAGCTTACTGCTGGGGAGGGCGAAGCGAAGTCGAGGCGCTCAGCTCCGACGAAGCGGGAGCCGTCGCTTTCGAGGAGTCGTGCGAGGGCCCAAGTCCGAGCTTGATGATGGCGCGCGAGTCCGGAATCAGCTTGGTCTGCCAGCCGTTGTCCGACTGATACTTCTGCATCGCCGCCTCGGTCTGCGCGTCCCAGTGGCCGCTGGCCTGCCCCGAGAGGTAGCCGAAGCGGATCAGCGCCGTCTGGATCTCCGTCGCGCGGCCGTCGTCAATCGAACGCTGCCCGATCATTCGCTTGGGGGTACTGGCAGTAGCCGTCGAATGCTTCTTGAAGAAGCGGTGCGAGGTCGGACCTCGTCGCGGATGTGCCATGGCCACGCTCGGAAGCGCAGTCGTAATCATAAGAACGGTGAGCAGAACTCGACCTGCAAACATTGCCGGGAAACCTCAAAACAAAAGATAGTTATCCAGAATTCTTATCCTGAATCCGCTCTTCGACTAACAATCTGCCATCGAATCCTAGTCCCAGACCAGCTCAGGTGCAACAAAAAAGGTCGTCCATTCGGGATTGCGGTCCTGGCTGCAACCCGACCGACGACTCTAGCGATTGAAAATAAACAAGTTGTATGGGGAGGGGGAGGAACCATCCTCCCCCTCCCTTGCTATCTTAACCTACGGAAGCGTGCCGCCCACGTAGGAGTTCCCGCTGTTCTTCTGCGTGGGGTTGTGGATCACGAAGACCACGTCTTCCTTGGACTTAAGGTCGTTGACGATCGTCCGGAAGCTGGCCAGGTCGGTCACCGGCTTCTTGTTGATCTCCGTGATGATCGCGCCCTTGCCGAGCCCGATCTCATCGGCGAACGAGCCCGCCTTCACGTCGGTGACGATCACGCCGCTGTGGATTCCCGTCCGCTGAGCAATCGTCGGCGGAATCGCGTCCACTCGGATCCCGAGCTTGTTCTGCCCGGCGTCCGACTCCTGCGGATTGGCATTTTCTTCGTTGTCGCCGCCTGTGATGTCGGCGTACGTCTTCGCGCGGTCGCCGATCACGACATTCGCGGTCTGCTGCTTGCCGTTGCGGAGGTAGCCGAGCCTCACGCTCGAGCCAACCCTGCGGGCAGAGATGTCGTTCACCAGATCGTCGCCGTCCTTGATCTTGCGGTCATCCACCGAGACGATCACGTCACCCGGCTGCAGTCCTGCCCTGGCCGCGCCGCCGTTGGCAGTCACCGTGCTCACCAGAACGCCATTGGTGAAGCCATACATCCGTCCCACAGCAGAGCTCAGCGTCGGCTGGAAGCTGATGCCGATCGAACCGCGAACCACCTTGTGCTCCGGTCCGATGAGCATGTTGTAGACGTTGGCGATCGTGTTCGACGGCATCGCAAAGCCAACGCCCTGCGAACCCATCGACTGCGTAAAGATCGCCGTGTTCATGCCGATCACGCTGCCGGACATATCCACCAGCGGGCCGCCCGAGTTGCCCGGGTTGATCGCCGCATCGGTCTGGATGAACTTCTGGAACTGTGACTGCGAGACACCGCTCGGGCCGGGCTCATCGATCGAGCGGTTCTTCGCCGAGACGATGCCCGCCGAGACCGTCTGCGAAAGTCCGAATGGGCTGCCGACTGCCAACACCCAGTCGCCCACCTGCGCGCCGTCCGAGTTGCCGAGCTTGATCGTCGGCAGAGGCTTCTCCGAATCGATCTTGATCACGGCGATGTCGGTGTCCTTGTCGACGCCGACCACGTGCGCCGGACGGCCCTCGTTGTCATTGCCGTTGTCCGGATCGGTCGAGAGCCGCACATAGATCTTGTCGGCCTTGTCGATCACGTGGTTGTTGGTGATGATGTATCCGCGTGGATCGACGATGAAGCCCGATCCAAGCGCGCGGCGCTCGCCGCCGATGGGGTTGCCGTCATCGTCGCCATCGCCACCGCCCTGACCGCCGAAGAAGCGGTTGAAGAAGTCCTGCATGTCGCCCTGCTGCTGGTCCTGGTCATCCCCTTGCGGAGGGCGCTGGCCGCGCCGGTGGACGCGAGCGTTCTGCTTCGGCAACGATTCTGTATTGATGTTCACAACGGCCGGTCCGACTTCTTTCACGACCTGCGAGAAGCCGTTGGAGAGTGTGCTGGGAGCGGGAATCGCCAGAGGCTTCGCATCGGAGCTGTTGACCGCCTGCTCCTTGCCACTCACGCCATGCGTGAGAACCGAGCCCACCAGAATCCCGGTAGAGAGCGTCGCGAGAAGCGCAAACGTCGTCGTCAGACGCTGATTTCGGATGCGATCCAGCAGAGTTGGAGAAGTGCTTGTCGGAGTTTCCATCTGTAAGTCGTAACCTCGTTAGTAGTACAGTTCGCCCTGAACCGTCGAAGAACAGGCGAAGAGTTAAGTATATCTGGGCAGAAGCCCTCGGTCGCTTGCCATTCGCTTGCGTGCCGTTCGCTTGTTAGACAGGCTCTACGGGCCTTCCAGTTGTTTAGACGCGAGGAGCATGCAAATGTATTCGCACCCTCACCCGCACACCCGGCACAGCAGAGCTCTCAGGTCAGCGTAAGTCCTTTTACGACGCCGGATGCGCGGCCACCGGCTCTGCAGACGGCAAAAGCTCAATCACGGCAATCCCCGCCAGAATCAGCCCCGCTCCAGCCAGTGAACGGAGACTCATTCGTTCGTGCAGAAACAGGAACGACGTCAGCCAGGCAAACACCGGCTCCAGCGTAAGCAGGATCGCCGTGTGGGTCGGCGGAAGATGCTGCTGCGCCCAGCTTTGGATCGTGAACGCCGCAGCCGTCGCCAGCACGCTTGTGATCCCCAGCGCCAGCACCAGCCGCGGAGTCACGCTGAGGTACAGTCCGCCTCCCAGCGGAAGCGTTATCGCCATCACCACGGCCGCCGCGCCGATCTGCAGCGTCGCAAGCTGCCCCGCCGGAATCCGCTTCGACGTGTGGGCAAGCGACAGCAGATGCCCCGCAAAGGCAAGCGCGCAGATCAGTGTCAGCAGATCCCCTGGCCCGATGCTGGTGAAGAGATTGCCCCACGAAGTCCCTGCCGGAGTCGTCAGCAGCAACAGCCCCGCAAACGCAAGCAGCGCTCCCGCCCCGGCCGTCCATCGCGGAGTGTGCGTTCCCTCCGGCCGCAGTGCGGGGAACACCGTGAGCAGCGGAACAAAGACCACTACCAGCCCCGTGATGAACGCCGACTTCGCCGCCGTCGTACGCGCCAGGCCCAGCGTCTGAAACTGATATCCCGTCGCCAGAAGCGCTCCGACGATCAACCCCGAAAGCAGCACGCGGCGGTTAAGCCTTTGAAGCACACGACGATTCACCGCCACCAGCACCAGCGCCGCCAGAGTCATGCGAAGCAGATTGAAGACCAGCGGAGACGCATCGTGCAGCGCATCCTTCACCAGCGCAAACGTTGCTCCCCACACCATGACGACGCCGAGCAGAAGCAGGTGCGCGATTGCGGAGGGGCTCAGCCGGCGCACGTCACTATCTCCCGCAACGGCGCAGGGTAAGACCCGCAAATGCGCTGACTGGAAAGGGGTTCACTCGGTCGAGTGTACCCCAGCCGTGATCTGGGTCGTCGCCAGCAGCGTGAGCAGAACGCGCCGCAGCGCCGTCTCGCGCTGCGTGGGGTCGTACCACTCCTGCAGCGTGTGAATGTTGCCCCCCGCCCCTCCCGTGCCGAGCGCAATCGCCGGTATCCCCAGCGACAGCGGGATGTTCGCGTCGGTCGAGCCGAGCCGAGGCTCAGTCCGAAGATTCAGATGGCGATCGACCGCGCGCAACGTCTCGAGCAGAACCGAGTCCTCGGCGAGCATCGCCGCCGGGCGGGCGCCAATTCTCTCCATCTGCACACTCGGTGCACCCGCGACGCCAGCCGGCGGCAAGCTCCCGGCCACCGTCTCCTCGAAGATCCGCCGGATCGCTCCCGCGACCATCTCCAGAGCCGCTGGATCGGTCGAGCGCAGGTCAAGCAGCGCCGACGCCGACGAGGGAATCGAATTCACCGAAGTCCCGCCCGCGATGTGCCCAACATTAATCGTCGTCGGCGGAGTGGCCGGAAGCGGAAGCGCATCGATCGCCGTCAGCGCACGGCTCAGCAGCATAATGGGATTCGGCGTGCCCGCATCGCTCCACGAGTGGCCGCCGGGCCCCGTCACCGTCACGCGAAAGCGCAGGCTGCCCAGCGCGCGCGTGACGACAGCCGACGTCCCGCTGCCCTCCAGTGCAATCGCGGCAGCGATGCGGTCGCGGTACGCTCCGCGCCCGAAGAGATGCCGCATCCCGCGCAGGTCGCCCTCACCCTCTTCGCCCACATTTGCCGCAAACAGAATCGGAATCGGCGGCACAATCTTCGCAAAGCGCAGTGCCGCCGCGATGCCGAGCAGCCCGGACAAACCCGCCCCGTTGTCGCAGATGCCCGGAGCATAGATACGCGCGCTGTCCGCCTCTTCCATCGGCTCGCACGGAGTCCCCGCAGGAAAGACCGTATCCAGGTGCGCCGAGATCAGAATGCACGGCGCCTCGCGGTCTCCGTCCTCCGGAGCCAGCTCAGCCAGCGCATTGCCCTCCTGGTCGAGGTGCACATTCGAGAGCCCCAGCGCATGAAACCGCTCCAGAAACCACGCCGCCCGTTCCGATTCGCCAAACGGCGGCGCAGGAATCCGCACCATCTCAAGCTGCCAGCGCCGAAGCTGCAGCTGATGCAGATGGAGCCAGTGAAACGCCCGATGCACCGCCGTAAGCGCCGCAAGCCGCACGATCCGCTGATGTGCCGAGAGAGACATCTGCTCTGAGAGTAGCAAGTCAGCGGTCGGTAGGTCAGAAACAGCGGCAGCGGCATTCCGAAGCGCAGCAGGGATATGACCTGTCGCTTAGTAGTGCGCTGCTTCGGTCTCGCCGTTTGGCCAGGCGAATGGAATGTTGTCCACCTTAACATTCGTGGTCGTTGGGCTTTCCGGAGCGGAATGCCACACAGGAAGATTTACTTCGTGGGTTCCGGAATAGAGATGGTGATCTTATTTGACTTGAAGCACTCCGGACCTTCGCGTTGCGTGGCGCAATAATATCCGACCACGGTGTATGTGCCGGGAGCGAGCTGGTAGTCCATGTCGAGGTACCCGACCATGAGGTTTTTGGACCCGTGAGCTGGGATTACATCCTTCGGCGGCCCTGTACTCGGGATGCCTCGAGGTAGTGTGGGGGTGTAACAGTCGAGGAAGAAATTGACATAGCATCCAGTATCAGTCGTGGGAGCGCGTTCCCCGGTCTTGCTGTTGAACACATCGTAGAACTGCTGGGGGTTGACGTAGACCAGCTCGTGGTCGGATATGTTGTGAATGACGGCCCGAATCGCGATGAACGGTTGCGGGGAGTTGCTGGCCGTATTTTTGAACTGGATGCCGGGCTCGGGTGCCACCTGCTGGATTACCTCCCTTGCGAAGGGCGAGGATTCAGCGATTTCGCGGTGGACCGCGCCGCGCCGCTCGTAGGCCGGACTGGGGTGCCCAGTTATCGGTGCCTCCTGTATGCCTGACGCGATGAAAGCCAACAAAACAAGAACGCTCTTCATGCTCCTATTCTCCCTGCGTCATTTGGTATTGAATTCGCCAACAGTATCAATTTCGCCACGAAGACCCGGGTGCCCCATCCATCGCAGTCCTAGGTGCGCGCGGCCTCCCGGCGTTTGCGTCGCCGATAACCGGGAGTGATGTATTCAAAGTCCTCGAGGCTGAAACCGATGGGCGTTCCGCACTTCAGGCAAACGCGATAGCTCTTGCCATCCTGGGTGAATGGGAGGGCCGAGTGATGACGCTCCGGATGACTGCAGCCGAAGATGAGATTGATGAGTTTCTCGAACATGCTCTGGGCTCCTTGCCAAGTGTGGTGGGACAGAGCCCAGCCAAGGTGAAACAGGCGATGTGCAGCTCCGCGTAAGCAAGCCTGCAAGGATAGTGGCGATGATAACGCCAAAGACCCCGCCCACAACATAACCAATTCGGAACCCTGCCGGAGACTCCACTGATGCCTTGCTAAAAGCCGCACAGCGGCTGCCACTCTGCCGAAGGCCCGAGCGTAGTCCGCAGGACGAAGCGACCCGCGATGCCAATCGCGCCACATAAGGTCAATTAGAAGTAGATCTAGTTCTCCGGCCTTATCAGATATCTACTCTCCCGCAGATGCCGATGGAGGTTGGCCAAATGGAAGAGGTATTGATGAAAGCCTGCCGCCATCAGCTTCATCATCCTTTCCCTCTTTCCCACTGCCGCCATGAGATAGCATTCTCTGCCTATGGCTGAATAGAACTCAATGTTGTGCCGGTCCTTGTTTTGGTTTTGAAAGAATCCGGCGTAGAGAAGAATGTGCGCACCGGCTGACTCCATCCAGAGAGGGTTCTTCGCGCGGGTGAGCTGCCGCATCATCAGTTCAGCAATCTGGGTCAGATCCGCGAACTGCCGGAACTCCAGATCGCTGGGGTTGTAATCCCGAGAGAGGATCTCCCTCCGATCTACCGATTGCAGGCAGAAATGACCAAGCACGCTTGCAAGATAGACGCCCGTAGAGTCGCGAATCTGCGACCACTGCTTACTTCCTATCACTTCATGAAGGTGTGAGACCCAGAAGTTAAGAGCCTGCTCTTCCGTGACACCATATAGCTCCTCAAAATCGTGAGTAGATGGCATATCGGTAACCCCCCAAGCCCTGGGTTTTCCCAACAATATGCCTATTTTCATCCTGTGGAAATATTTAATTTGCGCGCTGCATCCAGCAGAGCACTTTCGCCTCGTACACGGCTGAATTCGTCTATTCTCGCCTAATGCAGAAAAGCGGTCGGTCGAGCGTCATGCGGAGTGGACGAGATGGGACAAAGCATAAAGAAATCGAGACACAGTTCCGTACAGAGATGATGACTTTCATCGAAACAGGGAACGACCTCAGCACCGTCGCTTTGAAGGGTCAACTCTATGTTGAGTATTGGCTGAATGAAGTGATGCTTGCTACGTGGGGTGACAAGGCTTCCGAGATGGTGAACCAGTTCGCTTTTGCGAAGAAAATTACTATTGTCAAAGCAACTGGACTTATCGACAATACGCCGAAACACTTACAGCCTTGTCTGAGAGGAAGATTTACTTCGTGGGTTCCGGAATAGTGATGGTGATCTTATTTGACTTGAAGCACTCCGGACCTTCGCGTTGCGTGGCGCAATAATATCCGACCACGGTGTATGGGCCGGGAGTGAGCTGATAGAACATGTCGAGGTTCCCGGCTTTCACATTTTCGATAGATCCGTGAACTGGGATTACATCCTTCGGCGGCCCTGTACTCGGGATGCCTCGAGGTAGCGTGGGGGTGTAACAGTCGAGGAAGAAGTTGCCATAGCAGCCGGCAGCTGTGGTGGGAGCGCGTTCCCCGGTCTTGATATTGAACACGTCGTAGAACTGCGCGGGGTTGACGTAGACCAGCTCGTGGTTGGATATGTTGTGGATGACGGCCCGGATGGAGATCTTGAACTGGTTGCCGGGCTTGGGAACGACCTGCTGGATTACCTCCCTTGCGAAGGGCGAGGATTCAGCGATTTCGCGGTGGACCGCTCCGCTCCGCTCGTAGGCCGGACTGGGGTGCCCGGTTATCGGCGGCTCCTGTATGTATGACGCTACTAAGGCCAATAAAACGAGAACGCTCTTCATGCTTCTATTCTCCCTGCGTCAATTGGTATTGAATTCGCCAACAGTATCAATTTCGCCACGAAGACCCGGGTGCCCCATCATCGCAGTTTCATCGCGAAGGCTGGGAGTACGATTTCACCACTGACGCCTTGCTTAAGGGCACGGCTTTAGAGCCTGTCCTGAGCGGAGTCGAAGGATGCCGAAAAAGCCGCCGCGCGGCGGCTACCACTCTGCCGATGGCCGGAGCGAAGCCCGAAGGGCGAAGCGACCCGCGATGCTATTGGCGCCAAGTCGTCCAAGGGAAAGCGCCTAATACTCCACATCCAACAAAAACAATCCCTGCGGAGGAGCCGTAGGCCCAGCCGCCGGCCTGCTCCGCGCCGCCAGAATCGCCGGAACCGCCCCCGCCGGCGTCCTACCGCGCCCCACGTCCACAAACGTCCCCACAAGATTCCGCACCATGTGGTGCAGAAACCCCGACCCCGTCACCCGATACACCAGCAGTTCGCCATCGCGATGCCAGCCGGAGCGATGAATCGTCCTCACCGCCGTCTTCACCATCACCGACGAGTCGCCCGCGTCGCCAAGATCATCCTCGTCTGAATCTTCGCCATTATCACGCGCCGCCAGATCAGGGTCCGTCGCGGCAAACGAAGTAAAGTCATGCGTCCCCACAACGTGCGCCGCTCCTTCATTCATCGCCGCCAGATCGAGCGGCCACGTACAGTTCCACACATAAGGAGCGAGCGTCGGCGGACAGATCGCCTGCGTCGCAATCCGGTATTCATACGTTTTGCGCACCGCACTGTGCCGCGCATGAAAATCCTCGCCCACCTCTTCAACCCGAACCACCCGAATGCTCGGCGGCAAAGAATGATTCAGCGCTCGCTGCAGGTTCGACCCCGGAATCGGCGACGCCAGCGTGACCGACGCCACCTGCCCCAGCGCATGCACACCCGTATCCGTACGGCCCGACCCCTGCGGCAGCACATGCTCGCCGGTGATCTGCTGGATCACACGCGCCAGAGTGCCCTGCACGGTAGGGAGGTTCGGCTGTATCTGCCATCCGTTATAAGGAGTGCCGTCGTAGGCGAGGGTGAGCTTCCAGTGAGGCATCGGGACTAACTGCACCCTACCACGCGACCATCGTCCCCAGAAAACCTTGTCAAGCCCCAAATCCCACTAAGCATCACAAATCAAGCAACTTACGCATGGCAGACCAGTTTCCCCAAGTTGGTACAATAGAAGTAGGTAAGGCCTGGGAATCCTAGGCCTCTTCTATTTTGTCCGTAAACCATTTGAATAGAATACTTTACCAATAAGTTATTTCGATAGAAGACTTTACCATGCAAGTCCGGACCTAAGCCTAATCGATTGAAGATTTTGCACGAAAACCGGTAGGGCGGGGCACCCCTAAAACTCAACCCTCAGCCCCACCTGCACCTGTCGCTCGCCGGAACTGCCCGCCGAGGCCGCGGTGAAGGTCCCGAAGGGCTGCTGATTGAGCCCTTCGGTCGCTATCGCCGCAGCATCCTGAAAGATCAGCGGCGTGACCCCGGCCACCGGAGTGCCGACGAGAAACGCACGCTGCACGATGCCGGAGTAGTTGACGTGATTGGCCACGTTGAAGACCTCCGCGAAGGCCCGCGCATGGACGTGCTCAGTCATCGGAACGGTGCGGCTGAGCCGGAGGTCAAGGTTCGCCGTATCGGGCAGACGCAGCGTGTCGCGTCCAACGGTGGGAAGGTAGACCGCGCCGCCCGACCCGTTGATGCTCTCGCGGCCGCCGCTGAGCCGAGTGCCGCCGAAGATCTCGTAGCTGTAAGGCCGGCCGCTCCGCTCGGTGAAGATGCCTGCGATGCTCCAACCGCTGCCCGCGCGCTGCAGCCACAGTTCTGGCACGCGGAGACGTGGCGTCCACACAGCGCTGGCGACGAGCTTGTGAGGAAAATTGAGCCGCGAGAGCCCCTTGTCGTACGCGACGCTGAACGGGTCGGTCTGGTTGTTGATTCGCGGCGCAGCGCTGCTGCTCTGGCCGTAGTCGATAGCTTTGGCCCACGTCCATGAGGCGCGGAAGTCGAGCCCGCCGCGGCTCCTGCGCCGCGCCTCAAGCGAGAGCGCGTTGTAGCTCGCGTTGGTGTTCGAGACGATGTCCGTCACCGGCCCATAGTTCGCGCTGATGCGCTGCGTGTAGACCGGCAGCACAAACCTCTCGCCGTCCCGCACGCCCACCGCGCCGGTTCCGCCCTGCAGTTGAAAGACTCTGGTCGCCGTAGACGGAGCGATGTTGATATCGACCGAGTTGGGAAGCTGCCGGTCGAGGTTGACGAGATACGCCGCGCTCGCCACAACTCCCGCGCCCACCTCGCGCTCGACCGAGAGGCTGCCCTGCTCGACCATCGGCAGGCGAAATCTGCGATCGAAGACCGTCGCCGTCGTCGTCAGGCCGACCGCTGCCGGCGGAGTCGTGACATAGGAGCACGCATATCCAAAGCCCTGGCTCACCGCCTGCGGACAGTATGTAACCGTGGAAGGCGTAATTCGTACGTGGGTGGTCGAGGACCCGGTCGCGGTGTTCGCCAGCGCGCTCTCGATGGTCGCTCCCGGCAGAATTCCGTAGTAAACCCCATAGGCGGCGCGCACAACGCCATGGCCTGAGCCGAGCGGCTCCCACGCGACGCCCACGCGCGGCCCGATATTGTTGCGGTCCTCGGGAAAGACGCTCGTCGCTCCCACGTGACTAAAGACGGCGTCCAGCGCTGCGTTGGGCTGCTGCGGCAGTGGCTCGAGCTCGTACTCGTAGCGAAGCCCGAGGTTGAGCGTGAGCGAAGGGCGAACGCGCCAGTTGTCCTGCACAAACGCGGCCCACTCCTGCGTGCCGAACGAGACCTCCGGCTGCCCGAAGCTCTGCGTGTAGGAACGAAAGCAGAACTCATGCACCGGCGCGTGGATCGACGGACAACCGCCGCTGGGATACGCATTGACGTTGAACGTGTAGTCGGTGATCCAGTCGACCAGGCCCCCGGCGTGCCCGCTGGTTGTCCCGCTGTCGTAGTGGAAGGTCCCCTCGGTGTTGTTGAGCGCGTCGATGCGATCATGCACGGCGCTGAAGTCGAAACCCGCCTGCACGAGATGCCGTCCGTGCGCCCACGAGACGAGATCGGCGGCCTGCAGCCTGCTCTCCTCGGGGAAGGCTTTGCGGCCCAGCGCAGCGGGCGTGCCGAAGATGAACCCCTGCGGGCCAATCGACACCTCAGGCGCGTAGCCTCCGGGGCCAATCGCCGGCTCCTGCGGCAGCGGCGGTTGCGGAAGCTGGTACTGCAGCTCGTGCCCGTAGGCGACGCGCAGCTCATTCGTCACGGCAGGTGACGCGACCCACAGCCAACGCACGAGACCCGCATCCACGCTGGCGTATGCGCTGCCAAAGCTCGCTCTGCCACGATCGACGACAGCTGAGGTTCGCAA
Source organism: Edaphobacter bradus (assembly GCF_025685645.1). Classification (NCBI taxonomy): domain Bacteria; kingdom Pseudomonadati; phylum Acidobacteriota; class Terriglobia; order Terriglobales; family Acidobacteriaceae; genus Edaphobacter; species Edaphobacter bradus. Next base: position 952,784 of record NZ_JAGSYF010000002.1, on the reverse strand, counting down.
TCCAGCGGGCGAGCTCGAGTGTGCGCGGTTATACTGCGCGCTCAGCCGGTGCCTTTCGTTCGCTTGCCAGTCGAGCTTGCCGAAGTTGATCGTCTGGCCGCTGCGGCGAGCGAGCGTTCCGGTGAGGCTGTCGAGGTAGCGCAGCGCCGCATCGGTCTTCGCCGCGCTGACGCCGCGGTGGGCGAGCAGCGCCTTCTGGGTTGCGGTGAGCGAGAAGAAGGCTGGGTCGGCGGGTGAGGAGATCGCCGGAAAATTGCGCCGCCGCTGATCGTACGCGTAGAAGTAGAAGAGCCGGTCACGGATGGCAGCTCCGCCAACACTGCCGCCGAACTGCTGGCGGAGATCGTGCGGCTTGACGGCCGCGCTCACCGGCGCGCCTCTGTTGTAGTGCGTGGCGATGGAGAAGGGATTCGTGGCTCCCCATGCGCTCTCGCGCGCGCTGTAGAAGCCGGTGCCGTGCAGCGTGTTTGCGCCGCCGCGCGAGACCGTCGTGATAATCCCACCGGAGCCGTGGCCGTAGAGCGCAGTCTCATCCTGCGAGCTGATGCGGAACTCACGCACAGCCTCCTGCGAAAAGGTGTACGCTGTGCCGGTGTGGCGGCGCGCGCCCTGGTTGAGCCCGACGCTGCCGGTCTCGCGCTGCTGCTCATCGCTGCCCTCTTCCGCGGCTGCGCTGTCGGCTCCGCGAGGCACGGCGTTGAAGCTCTGGTCGCTGTTCATGCCGTCGATGGCGGTGCTGTTCTGCGTGACGGCAAGGCCGCGGAAACTGAGCAGGTTGTCGCCCTGCTCGTTGGGGTTTGCGGTGGGAGTGAGCAGCGCGGCGTCCTGCCAGCGGCGGCCAAGGGAAGGCAGTTGATTGAGCTCCGCCTGGGTCACGACGCTTGTGATCGCTGTGGGGGGCGCGGGCGTCACGCCTTTTGGTGAATCGTCTTCCGGCGGCGTCACCGTGATGTTCGTCGAGACGCTGGCAGCAGGCAGATGCACCGGAACACTCGTGACCGTGCCGAGTTCAACAAGGACGTTCTGGAGGGTGACGATCGCGAATCCCGGCGAGGTGATGGTGATCTCGTAGTCGCCGGGAGGAAGGCGTGCAGCGAGGAACTCGCCGCGCTGGTCGCTGGTGGCCTGCTGCTCGAGCGCAGTCGCGGGATTGCGAAGGCGGATGCGCGCACCCTGAATCGCGGCGTTGCCCGCGTCAACAACGGAACCCGAGACGGCCCCGTCAACCGCGGTCTGGGCATAGCCGGCAACGCCGAGCCCGAACAGCAGCAACCACAGGAACCTCAAAGCAGCCGCGCCTGACTCCGCGCGGCATGGACCAGCCCGCATGCTTTACCCGTGAATCTTGGAGTAACCGCAGAGTACCGGAATTGCGGTGAATTAGAAAGCTGCCGAAATGAAAAAAGCGGAGGCCGAAGCCTCCGCTTGGTGTGATGGAACCGGGCTAGAACGTCAGCCGGGCCGCGAGTTGGACCTGACGCGGACTGTATGCGAAGTTCGAGTTGGCGTTTTGCGGCGTACCGGCAGTGGGGTTATAGGCCAGCGTATTGACTCCACTAACCGTGCTGAACGTGTATCCGGTCGTACTGACCGAGGTCACGTTCTGGTGGTTCGCCAGGTTGAAGGCTTCGCCGATCAGCTCGAGGTTGTACTTCTCGCGGAAGGTGAAGGTCTTCTGCGCACGAAGGTCGACCACGGCGGTACGGGGATACTGGCGTGTATTGCGGCCAAGCTGCGGGATGTAGGTAACGCCGGTTGCTGCGAATCCCGAACCGTTGGCCGTGTAGCATCCCACGCCCTTTGCGTCGCAACCAGGCGCCGAGCCCGCAACCTGGTTGGGAACGAAGCTGCTTGTGTTGAGTGAGAAGGGGAAGCCCGACTGCATCTGGAAGACCGGCTTGAGCGACCAGCCATTTGCCAGATACTTGAGATAGCTGTCCTTGCTGACGCCGGGCAAGTTGAGGATCGCCCAGCCGACGAAGCGGTTGGGGATGTTGAAGTTGGAGTTGCCGTAGTTGGCGCGAGCGTTGGCGTAGGGGTCAAACCAGTTGTTGGTAGTCGGGTTCGTCGACTGGTTCTGGTTGAAGTCCAGCGCGTGCGACCAGGTGTAGTTCGCGTCGAATGTAAGCCACTTGGAGGTGCGGTTCTGAATCTCGAAGGTCAGCGCGTTGTAGCTGGAGTTGATGTTGCTGACGACCTTCGTGATCGCACCGAAGTTGGGGTTGAGCAGCGTGCTGATGGAGCCTGCAGAGGTCTTCTGGGCACTGGCGTAGACCTTGTTCGTAATCGATCGACAACCCAGCGGGCCGCAGTTCGTATCGGCCAGCCCATTTGGCCCGGTGACTAAAACGGTAGCCTGATAGGTCGCAGCCGGGTTCAGGTTGACGTTGAGGAAGTTCGGCAGTTGGCGTCCGAGCGAACCAACGTAACTGACGGAAAGAATGTTGGCTTTGCCGAGGTCCTGTTGCACGGCGAGATCGTATTCATGCGCATTTGGGCTCTGGAAGTGCGTGTCGAAGTACTGGATTGCCGGAGCGGAGTTGGCGGCGACTTTAGGAGCCGACGTCAAGGCGTTCGGTAACGATGGTCCGGTTGTGTTGTTCAGGGCGTACTGCACCTGACTGGCTGGCGAACCGGTGTTGTAGTAGACGTTCAGAAGGATTGAGTTGGGGATGCGGCCATAGAAGGCACCGTAGCCGCCACGAATCACTGTCTTGCCCTGGCCAAGCGGGTCCCATGCGAAGCCGATGCGTGGGGCGATGTTGTTCTTGTCGCTGAACGTGTTCGAGACGGCGGGGAATGCCGGGTTGGCAAGGGCAGCGTACGGAGAGGGAATTATCTCGTAGTCGTAGCGAACCCCAAGGTTCAACGTCAGGCCCGGCCTGAGCTTCCAGTCGTCCTGAACGAAGAAGCCGAGATCAGTCGTGGCCAGATCAAACGTGGTTGGCCCGAAGCCCTGATTCCAACTGCTGTAGCAAGGGTTGGTGCCCTTCGCCGTGGAGCGGTTGGCATCGCAGACACCCCTGCTGCCGGCAGGCCGCGCGATGTCGGACAGATAGTCCGTGTAGCTCGAGTAAGTGACCTGCCCGTTACTGTGGTAGAGGTTGTTCTGCAGGTCGTAGTTGTGCAGAACGTCGGTGCCGAAGCGGACGGAGTGCTTGCCGAGAAGATAGGTCGCGGTGTCGCCGATCTGCCACTTGCGCTCATCCGGATACTGCGGACGGTAGCCGTAGTAGGGTGAACCGAGAGTAAAGCCGTTGGAGCCGCCGAGAGAGACTTCGACGGGAACGCCGCTGGCTGGCGTGAGGTACTGGGTGGTGTAGGCGGTAGGCTTCTGGGCGGTCTCGTAGTTCAGCTCACGGCCGTAGCCGTAGCGGATCTCATTCGAGAGACGCGGTGAGAAGAGGCTGTCGAGCTTGGCCACGCCGTAGTCCAGTTTTACGAAGTCGTTGCCGAAGCTGTCGATCGCGTACGGGTTGGTCGCCTGCGTCTGCACGCCGCCGGGCGAGTCCCAACGGAGACGGTGGAACAGGAAGCTAGCGCGATGCTTGTCGGTAACGACCCAATCGATCTTTGGCGTATTGATAACCTGGCTGCCGGTACGGCGCACCGGACCGAGGTCACCAAGCAACGCCTGGAGGCCGGAGTTGTATAAGGTAGTCGCAGCCGAAGCCGTCAGGCCGAGGCGGTTCTGGAGTGTGGTCAGACTTGTCGCAGAAGGAGCTGCGAAGAACACGCTGGGCGAACCAGCCTTGCCGGTGCCCGGGAAGTTGCGGCGGTACTGGTCATATGCATAGAACCAGAAGAGCTTATCCTTAATCAGCGGACCACCCACGCCGAAGCCCCAGTTCTTGCGCCAGTCCTTCGGCTTGTACCGAGTGGTGTAGAAAGAGTTCGTCGTCGAGTTGTAGTAGGTGTTCGTCGTGTATGGGTTGAATGCACCCCAGGTGTTGTCGCGGTCGTAGAAGTAGATCTCGCCGTGGAGATTGTTTGTGCCGCTCTTGGTGACGGTGTTGACGACGCCGCCTACGGCACGGCCAAGGTCGGCGGCATAAACGCCGGTGTTGACCTGGAACTCCGCGACTGCGACCTGCGAAGTGGAGTAGCCAACGCGAGTGCGTCCGCGTTCTTCGGCATAGAAGCCCTGGTTGTCGTCGATGCCGTCGATCTGCACGTTGTTCAGCAGCGGGCTCATGGCTCGGAAGCTGATCAGGCCAAAGCCGCTCGGCGAGTCCGCCGTCACGCCCGGCGTCAGGAGCGTAAGGCTGCTCCAGCGGCGACCATTGATCGGCAGGCTCTCAATCTCCTTGGTATCGAGGTGACCGCCGTAGACCGGCGAGTCGAAGTTGAGCACGGGTGCCTCGGCTGAGACCTCGACAGTCTGCGCGGTCGAGCCGACAGTCAGGCGCGGGTTTACAGTGGTGACCTGGTTAAGCTGAACGATAATGGAGCTGGTCTTCGAGCTGTTGAAGCCGGTCGCCGTCGTGGTGACGGAGTAGGTGCCGGGTTGAAGCAGCGGTGCCTTATAGAAGCCGCTATCATCGGCGGTCAGCGGTATATCGGCGCCGGTGCCATCGTTATGCACATGGATCTGAGCGCCGGGAATCGCAGCGCCTGTCGAGTCGGTAACTGCACCTGAGATAGCTCCATCGGTTGCGGACTGCCCGAACGCCGGAGAGGCTACGAGGCAGACAGTAGCTACAAGCAGTAATTTTCTTAATTGGATCATCATCTGGTTTCTCCTCAAGGAAACTACTTGCCGGCCGTGCGTTTTTTCGCTATCGGCGACGGCTTGTTGCCCAAACTCGTCTTGTTGGATTCTTTTCAAGGTCGCACACTGCGGTTAATAACCGGTTACGACTGCAAAGTGGGTTTGGTTCACTTTGCGCATTCCTCAAAAGCCGTGTTGTGACCCGTCGATGAATCGACATTAAGCGGCCACGCTCGCAAATTCAGCAGTCTTTCGAAGACAGACAGTCTACCGCGCTGGCTAGTACACTGAACATAGAGAAAATGTTCATTGATGAGGCACGAATTCGGGTGAAGGCCGGCGACGGCGGCAACGGTTGCATGGCCTTCCGGAGGGAGAAGTTCGTGCCCCGAGGCGGTCCTTCGGGCGGCGATGGCGGCCATGGCGGCGATGTCCGCATGAGCGCGACGCTGAGCCACAACACCCTGGTCCACTTCAGGTTCAACCCCGAGCACAAGGCGGCACGCGGCGGACATGGGCTGGGGTCGAACTGCTCGGGCAACGCCGGCGAGCATACGATGCTGGAGGTTCCTGTAGGAACCCTTCTCTACGACAATGACACCGGCGAGCTGATTCACGACTTCACCCACCCCGGCGAGACGATCGTGATCGCCAAGGGTGGGCGCGGCGGGCGCGGAAACCAGCACTTTGCTACCAGCACTCATCAGGCTCCGCGCGAGCATGAGCTGGGGCGGGCGGGTGAGGAGCGACACTACCGTCTGGAGCTTCGGCTGCTGGCCGACGCCGGGCTGGTAGGTTATCCCAACGTCGGGAAGTCGACGCTGATCTCACGGCTCTCGGCGGCGAGGCCGAAGATCGCCAACTACGCCTTTACAACGCTGGAGCCGAATCTCGGCGTCGTAAAGGTGGGCGAATGGCCACACGAGCAGTCGTTCACGGTGGCCGACCTGCCGGGGCTCATCGAAGGCGCACATCTGGGTGCGGGACTGGGGATCCAGTTCCTGAAGCACATTGAACGCACGAGCGTCATCGTGCACCTCGTGGACGTGTCGGACGCGAGCGCCGCGGCAGGAGGAAACGACAGGCCGGACCCGGTGGAAGACTTCAAGGTCATCACCGAAGAGCTGAAGAGCTTCGACCCGGAGTTGGTGAAGAAGCCGACGATTGTCGTGGCCGCGAAGATTGACGTCGCCAACCCGGAGAAGCTGAAGAAGCTGACGGCGATGGCGAAGCGGAAGAAGCTGCCGTTCTACGCGATTTCGGCGGTGACCGGCGAGGGCATCGACAAGCTGAAGTATGCCATCGCCGAGGTGGTGGCCGAGCACAGGCCGGTAAAGCTGGAGCAGGCCGAGGCCGAGCCGGCGAAGCTGAAGCCGCACTATCCGCCTCCGCCGCCAAGCGCGGCGCGACGGCGCTGAGGAGCCAGTTGGGACTGTGGTTCGGCTCAGCAGAACGGTGCTAAGTGACGGCCCTGCTGCGATAGGCTCAAAGGAGAGGCCCTCCCATGAAGCACTTCCGCACACTGCTTGCGATCTTATTTGTCACCGCCCTCCTTCTCGCCATTCCGCGCCGCACCGAAGCGCAGACCGCCATCTATGGCGGATTCAGCGGAGCTAACATAACCTCAGGCCCGACCTCGTCGGCTTACGGCGGCATGGTCGGACTGTACGCGCAGAGCGGCCACTACGCCTACTTTGGCGGTGACTTCCGCGGCACCTTCCTCTCCCGCAACGGCTTCAACTACTTCACGGGAGCGCTCGGACCCCGGCTGGCCTTCAAACCGCCCGTGTTGCCACTTAGGCCGTACATCGAAGGGTTGGTCGGCGTCGCCAGCTATAACGGCGGTGGGAACTCATCGAGCAGCAATCACCTGAACTATCAGGCCGTCGTTGGGGCCGATTGGACCCTAGTGCCGCACATCGACTGGCGCGTCCTTGAATACGCCTACAGCGGGACGAACGGCGGTCCGTTAAGGGCAAACATCTTTTCGACGGGGCTCGTCGTCCGGCTGTGGTAAACGCAGCGGGTCGCCAGCGGGTCGCCCTCTTCGGGGGGACGTTCGACCCGCCCCATCACGGCCACCTGAGCATCGCACAGGCCGCGGCGGACGCCTTCGCGCTGAAGAAGGTCCTGTTCACACCCGTGGGCCACCAGCCACTGAAACCCGGTGAGAGCGCGGCTCCGTTTGCCGACAGACTGGCCATGGTTCGGCTGGCGTGTGCAGAGGATTCGCGGTTCGAGGCCTCGGCGATCGACGCACCGCATCCCAACGGCTCCCCCAACTACACCGTTGAGACGCTGAACGCGCTGAGGCGCGAAATGCCGGAGGCGGAGCTGTTCTCCGTGGCTGGCGCGGACAGCTTTCTGACGCTGCGGCAGTGGCGCGAGCCGGACCGATTGCTGGAACTCGCCGAGTGGATCGTGGTGAGCCGTCCGGGGTCGCCGCTGCGGGAGCTGGCCGGGCTGGACTTGTCGGCGGAGCAACGGAAGCGGGTGCATCTGGTGGAGACGGTGCACGAGGAGGTCTCGGCGACCGAGCTGAGACACCGGCTCGAGGCGGGAGAGGACTGCACCGGTCTAATCCCGGAGGCAGTGGCGCGCTACATCGCGAAGAACCATTTATATAGATAGAAATAAGACGTTGCTAATAAAACGTTGCTGAGTCCGGTTGCCTGCCTATGTACCACTTTGGGACATTTTGTATTCATTCTTCGAGAGAATCTGCGACTGTAAGTGGTGATCTTCCGTAGAAAGCCGATAGGGACATAAGACGGTAATAGCCGCTTGAGTCAGATCGGAGAGTTTATTAGCGACGTCGGTACGAAACTACTGGGCACCATCGGTGTCTACTCTGAGAACCAGAGGCGTAAGCCCGTTTCCTATAAGCACCAAAAGGAATCAGTCATGAGACGCAAACTGACCTATTATGCGGCAACTGCCGCTCTCTTTCTGTCACTTGGAATTCTCTTCGAACGGCCGGCATACGCCTACGTGGACCCGGGCTCAAGCCTGCTGGTCTACCAGAGCGCAAGCGCTGTTATCACCGGAGCCCTATTTTACTTTCGCCGGCGCATTAAGGCCCTCCTCGGCATATCTTCTTCCGGCACCGACAACACCTCCGTCAAGTAGGCCGAGTCATGGCCAACCTGAGGGCGTTTCCCTTTCTGCCGACGTTTCGTGACCCCGCAGGCAGCGTCGAGCTTCGCTCGGACGGGGCGTATCGGAGCGTTCATGCACCGTTCGACACCGAGATTCTGTCGTTTCTTGCACTGCCGATGGCCTCGCAGCTGGTCGCCGACGGCAGGCTCGTCGCCAGCGAGATCGTTGTCACCGAAGACACGGAGTCGCTGGTGCTGCGGCATCCGCGCGTCTCGTTCCAGTCCTATCCGTGGGAGTGGCCTCCCGCGCTGTGGCTGGCCGCCGCCGAGCTGACGCTGAACCTGTGCCGCGACCTCCTGAAAGAGGGCTGGCTGCTCAAGGATGCCACGCCGCTGAACGTGCTCTTTCGCGGAACCAGACCTGTCTTCGTGGATGTGCTCTCGATCGAGCGCGCCGCACCGAACCGGCCGCTGTGGCTGGCCTATGGGCAGTTCGTCCGCACGTTTCTGCTGCCGATGCTGGCGCACTCGCAGCTCGGCTGGCCCCTGCAGGTGATGCTCACGCGCCGCGACGGCTACGAACCGGAGCAGATCTTCAACGCGCTCTCCTGGCCGGCACGGTTGCGTCAGCCGGCGCTCTCGGCCGTCACGCTGCCCTCGCTGCTCTCGGGAATATCCAGCGGTTCGAGTAGCCTCGCCTCGCGCACCGTCAGCGACCCCGACGTCGCGCGGCAGGTCATCCTGAAGACGTTGCGCACCCTGCTCGACCAAATGCGCAAGGCCGCGCCCAGCCGCCGCGACTCCACGTGGTCAGATTACGTCGAGACCGCAAACCACTACAGCGACGACGACCACGGCAGAAAGAAGGCCTTCGTCGCCAAAGTACTGGAAGCCTGCGCTCCGGAGCGCGTGCTCGACGTAGGGTGCAACACCGGCGTGTACTCCATGCTGGCCGCCGATGCGGGGGCCGAGGTGGTTGCGATCGACACCGACCCCGAGGCCGTCGACCGGCTCGCCACCGCCTTGAAGGACGCGGGCCGCAACATACTTCCGCTATGCGTCGATCTGGCGCATCCCACTCCGGCGACCGGCTGGCAGAACCGCGAGTGCGCGTCGTTTCTAGGCCGCTGCGCCGGACAGTTCGACACCGTGATGATGCTGGCCGTCATCCATCACCTGCTGCTGGGAAGCCAGATTCCGCTGGGCCGCATCGCCGCTCTGGCCAGCGAGCTGACGTCGCGCAACCTGATCCTCGAGTGGGTCCCACCGGCCGATCCGAAGTTCCAGGAGGTGCTGCGCGGCCGCGGCGCGATCTACGCTCACATCACCGAGGCCGCCTTCCGCGAGGCCTTCGCAAGGCACTTTACCGTGGCCAGCGAGCAGACGCTTGCGAACGGACGCATCCTGTTCCACTTCGAGAGAGGCTAGCTCCATGAAGATGACCCACCCGGCGCTGGTCGCTCTGGGAGCGGCGACCCTCTGCGCGTCGGCCCTCGCTGCTCCTCTCATCTCGTCGTCGCACGAGTTGATCTATCACTTGAATGGGCCCGCAACGGGCGTCTTTCTCATCGTGGCGATGAACTTTGCTGCAGCGTGGCTCCTCTTCACTGGATTATTTTTGTTGGCCCACCGATCGAGCCGATTGCGTACGGCAATATGGTCGCTCTTTCTGCTGATCATGCCCTGGGTGCTGCTGAAGGCCTGCGTCATGATCACCGGATGGAAGATGCGGCACGGTATGATTCTGGGCGTACAGGCTGCCTTCCTGCTGGCTCTCGGTGTTGCATCTCTTTCCTGGCGGCCGTGGTTGCGATCCCGCTTTGAAAGCCTGCTGCCGTTCTTCTCAACCGTGCTCGCATTTCTCGCGTTCACCAGTCCTCTGCTTGCAGGTCAGGTCGCGTGGTCTGCCTGGCAGGCTCGCGCGCTAAACCGGCCACGGCCACTGCATCAACAGCAGACGGCGGCAATAGCATCGCCGGGCATGCCGGCCGCTTCCCAGCAATCTACGAGGCACCGCATTATCTGGCTGCTCCTGGATGAGCTCTCTTACGAGCAGATCTACGAGCATCGCTATGCTGGTTTGAAGCTGGATGGATTCGACCGGCTTGCCGCGCAATCGACCTTGTTTACGCAAGCGGTCGCTCCGGCGAACGCGACTGCGATTGTGGTTCCGGGAGTGATGACCGGAACTCCCATCGACCAGGTCAAATCCTCAGCGTCCGGCGAGCTGCGTGTCCACGTTGCGGGAACTCATGGATGGCAGCCGTTCGACCCGCACAATACTGTCTTTCAGGATGCCCTGGACTCGGGCTACAGTACGTCGGTGGCCGGTTGGTATAACCCCTACTGCCGCATCCTTGCGCCAGTGCTCGACCGTTGTTTCTGGTCGTCGCACTCTTCGTTTCAGGTGCTGCCCGACGTTGACGAGAATCGACCGCTTGTCGACCTCCTTCTTCTTCCCGCTCAACATTTCTTTTCGAGTATGATCTCCGCCCTGCAGGGAAAGACGTTCTCTGGCCGGAATGCCTCTCTGGCAGCCGAGATGCACATCGCGGACTATCGGGACCTGTTCGCGGCCGCTGACAGGCTCTTGTCGGATTCGTCCGCCAACTTTACCTACCTGCACATGCCGGTGCCGCACCCCGGAGGCATCTACAACCGCCAGACGTCGACCTTTACAACCCATGGCAACTCCTCCTACATCGATAACCTCGCACTGGCCGATCAGTACGTCGCCCATCTGCGGCAGGTTCTGGAAGAGCGGGGCGAGTGGGATTCCTCAGCGGTCATCGTCATGGGAGACCACTCATGGCGAACGGCCCTGCTCTGGGAAGCAAGCCCCGCATGGACACCCGAAGACCAGACCGCGAGCCACGGCGGTCAGTTCGACGACCGTCCCGCTTACATCGTAAAGCTGCCCGGGCAGCACTCTCCGGCCCGCGTCGAAGAGCGCTTCGCCACGCTGCGCACACGCGCTCTGCTGGACGGCGTTCTGAAGGGACAGCTGAAGACTCCCGCAGAGCTGGCCGCCTGGGCTGCTGCACAGCAGTAGAGCCACCTTCGCCCTCATGAACGCATCCCATCTGACAGCGCGTTGGCATCCACCGGCGTGACCCGCTACCATGGAAGCTCAAGGAGCCGCATGCCCTCAATTGAAAGCAACCAGCTCTTGCTGGCCGCCACCGCCGCTGCCGAAGACAAGAAAGCCGAAGACCTCCGCATCCTCGCCCTGGATCCTTCTGAGAGCGGCCTCACCGATTACTTCCTGATCTGCAACGGGACCAACGATCGCCAGAACCTCGCCATCTCGGACGAGATCGAGCTGCGGCTCAAGCGCGAGTTCGGCGTGTACCCCAACTCCGTCGAGGGCCGCCGTCAGGCCGAGTGGATCCTGATGGACTACGTGGACTTCATCGTCCACGTCTTCTCGCCTGAGAAGCGCGCCTTCTACGGCCTTGAGCGGCTGCGCAAGTCCGCAAAGACGCTCAGCGTCGACGACATCAACGCTGAGGTGAAGGCGATGGTGGCGGCAACACGCGCCAAGGCTCCGACGAAGGCTGCAGCAGAGAGGGCCGCGACCCCAAAGAAGGTTGCACCTAAGAAAGTAGCCGCAAAGAAGACGATCGCGAAGAAGGCCACAAAGCCCGTAGCCGCCAAGAAGACCGCGGCGAAGAAAGCCGCTCCAAAGAAGGCTGCCAAGAAGACGTCTCCGAAGAAAGCCCTGGTCAAGACACCAAAGAAGCCATCATCGAAGAGCAAGAAAGCGATCCGCTGAGACCGGGGCCAGCTCGTATTTCATTTACCTTTCAAGAGGCCGTTCCCGGCATCTGGTGCACAAAGAAAGAGGCGCTCCGAGGAGCGCCTCACTAGTGGTGCGGTGACATCTAGAAGACAAACTTCGCCCACAACCGGAAGGCCTGGTTTGTAGGTTCACGTTTGCTCACCTTGTCGAGATAGACGACATTGCCGACCTGCAGAACGTTGTTGTTGAGGGGGAGGACATTGTTGTGATTTCCTACGTTCTGCCCTTCTCCGCGAAACACGAACTGCGCTCCTTCGAGATGAGTAAAGGGTGCTGGAACGGCTTTTTCGAGAGCTACATTCCAGAAACTCTGACCGGGATTCTCAAAGCTGTTGCGCCCGATCTCCTGGCTCAGGAACGACCCATGGGGGACGAGGAAGTGCACCTGATCAGTAGTCACAGGATGTAGCACTCTCTGCGTGTTGTAGAGGGCTTCGTCGTAGTAGACGCCCGGCTTTCCCCCCTTGAGATAGTAACCGTCGATTCCGGCCGTTGTGATCGGGGCCCTCCGGTTTCCGATCAGGGGCCTGTCGTTGGCCGAACTGCCGTCGCCGTTGGTGTCACGTCCCCCCAGGTTGAACGAGCTGTAGGGACCCGATGAAAACTGAGTGGTCCCCGAGATCGTAATGTGGCGAGTGAACGCGCTCAGCAGCAGATTGGCGGCGCGATTATCCGAGTGCAATCCGGGAGGCGAGTAGACATACTCAAAGGAAGCGACATGCCGCCTGTCCCATACCGAATTGCCCCAGTCCTGATGCAATCCGTCTCCGGCCAGGTTTGCCGAATACGATGTGGGCGAGGCAAACGTAGCAAAAACCTCTGACGCATCGTCCAGATTCTTTGCGAAAGCGTACGATGCCCGGAAGAAGAGACCGTGAACAAAGTTGCGCGAGACCTCGACCTGAGCGGCGTTGTAGTTCGAGTCGGCCCGGTTATCGCGGATGTTGATCGCATTCCTCGTCGGATTCAGTCGGGGCTGGCCGATTCCGCCGAAGTAGTTCAGCTGCCGGTTCGAGAACAGCTTCTCTCCGCGCGCGCCAACATAGTTCACCGTCAGTTTGATCGCTGCCGGAAGCTCCCGTTCCACGCCGAAGTTATATTGGTACGTCAGAGGATTGACCAGGTTGCTCGCCACACTCTGGACCAGGGAGTGCAATGGATCGAGGACCGGTGTGATCAAATCAAGCTGCCCGGTTGCATCCGGCAGACCACCGGGCGCGTTGGACTGCCTGTTACCAGTCGGAGCATTTGGTGAAGCCTGAGCGGTGTTGATGAGGATGTTGGTGAAGTCGTTGTCATAGAAGACCCCAATTCCTCCATGAATGACCGTCTTGCCGTCGGAGAAGAAGCCGGTGTTTGGCACAAAGGCGAACCCTATGCGCGGCCCGATGTTGTTCGTGTCCTTCTGCACCTTCACGACCGTGTCGATGGGAGCGTACGGATTGTGAGGATCGACTGCAGGGTACTTGAGCACATTGTCCGGCACCGTAACGTAGTCATAGCGGACGCCCAGGTTGACCGTGAGCTGTGGCGAGAGCTTGATGTCGTCCTGAATAAAGGCGCCGATCTTCCAGAGATGTGGATCCACTCGCGTCGGTCCAAAGGTCTTCCGCGCAAAACCAGAGGTTCCAAGCTGGTTGTCGAGGAAGTTGTCAACCGCTGACAGGCCGTTGCTCGCGGTCGTTCCACCGGCGTTGAAGTCGAGCTCGCCCAATGCGAGCTGCGCCACGAGATCAATCTCAAGATCCCGGCCAACGTCAGCGCCCATGCGGAGAGACTGTTTGCCCTTTGTCCAGCCCACCGTATCCTGGAACTGATACAGCTCCTGCTTGCGGCCCTGGGGAATATTCTGAGAAATTCCCAGCACAGGAAAATTGTTGTCCAAAAAGTTCAGGTTAAACGTCTTGGATAGTGGGTTGGCCTTCGCCTCCGGCGTCAGGTCAAAGAGGAAGCCGAGCCGAACCTCCGAGGCCCGAAATTCGTTCAACAGGTGCGGTGTGAAGACGTGCGTCCAAGTCACCTCGGCCAACTCTACAGGACCACCAACCTCGCCGTCGAAACCAGGAAGACCGGAGGTGTTCAATGAAAGGTCAGGAGAAAAGTTCGAGCGATCGTGCAGATAACGCACTGTGAACGTGTCGCTCGGCCGGGGAATAAAGTCGATCCGGTAAAGCCATTGCGTATCGGGCTGCTGTTGCGTCACCGGGGGCCGGAGAAAGTTCGCGGTCGTGAGGGTACAGCCGCCCCTGCATCCAGGCCGGTCGCTGATCGGAATGAGTTCAGGAGGCCCGGTGGCGATGCTCTGGTTGGCATACTCCTTCAGATAGCTGCCGCTGTTCAGCAGCCCCTGCAGCAGCGCAACCTGCTGTCCGCCGATAGCCGTCAAAAGATTGTAGCCCTGCTGGTCAGGAAGCTCGATCGTATTCGGCGTATTGCTCTTTCCGTAGAAGCGCGTCCACTGCGATCCGCCAAAGGCAAACAGCTTGTCCTTCCAGAGCGGCCCGCCCAGCGTAAACCCGAACTGATGCTGGTTGAAGCGCGCCTTCGGATTCGGGCTTCCCGGGGGGAAGGGCTTGCCCTTTCGGGTAAGTCCATCCAGCGCATTCAGGCCTGAGCCGGAGTAAAGCTCGAAGGCCGTCCCGTGATACTTGTTGGTGCCGCTCTTGGTCACCAGGTTGATGATCGCCCCACCAGACCGGCCATATTCAGATGAGGATGAGTTTAGTAGCACTGTTGTCGATTGATACATGTCAGGCACCTGGGGATTGAACGATTGGCCGCCGATGCCAACGTCATTAATGTCCTGACCGTCGAGCAGGTAATTGTTGCTGCGGGGTCTCGCTCCGTTCACGGTGAGCTGCGTGTAATTTCCGGCAATGCCGCCCAGATTAAGGTTCGGGTTGACCAACTGCACGCCTGGAAGCGTCGCCACCAGTTCGAACGGACTCAGCGAAAAGATCGGCACCGTCTGCAGCTCTTTGGTATCGACGGTTCCCGAAAGCTGGCCGTTCTCCCTGTTGATCTCGTTACTGATGGCCTCTACGCTGATCGTCTCGCCGACCGAACCGACGTTCAGGACCGCGTCATATGTGGTCACCACCGAGGGAAGCACCTTCAGGTCGGTAATCTCCTCGGCGCGGAACCCGGTCATATCGACGTGGATCTTGTACGTACCCGGGTTGATGGCTTCCACACGATAGGCGCCGGTCGAGGCCGTCGTGGTAGTTCGGGTCTCGGTTGTATCCTGGTTCGTAACCGTCACTGTGGCGCCCGAAATCACCGCACCCGAGGCGTCCCGTACGACGCCAGCGACAATTCCCTTGCTGGTCTGCGCGAGACCAGCGCCAACCAAGACGAAGAAGAGGAACATTGTGACTACTAGACTGTTAGAACGCATAGGTCGACTCCTGAAGTTCTAATGGAACTTGCAAATCTGGACCTTTGTTCTTGGGTTCTCGCAAATAAAGTCAGCTCAGCAGGACTTCGCATAAGCTCACCTATGGCCCGTTTTAGCCGCCTTCTTCCAGCCGCCGTACTTGGCCTGTGTACTTTCGCCCGTTATAGTGTGCACGTTACGTGCCATACGCACAGCTACAAGAATTGCCATGATTTCCAGTTGATTCTGCAAGAATCCCCAGATCACCTCGAGTGAAAACGCCTGAGAGAAATATGGAATCCTATAATTTGGGGACAAGGAGTCGAATTTTCCGGATGAGCGTTTATTTCCAGAAATGAAGATCACCCTAGCTGCTGTGGTTCCTCGACGCTCCCGAACCAAGTCCGAACCCTCGGACCGCCTGCTGGCCGACTACCTCGAGCGCACGGCCCGCTACACCCCCTGCGACTCCCAGCTCTTCGACACCGAGGGGGCGCTGCTCGACTGGCTAACCCGCCAGCCCGGCCGCTCGGCCGCCCACGCCATCCTCCTCGACAGCCGGGGCAAGCAGCTCTCCTCCGAAGAGCTGGCCGGCACGATCGGCCGGCTTCGCGACGATGGCACCCAGCGGCTCGTCATGGCCATCGGCCCGGCGGACGGCTGGTCCGACGCAGCCCGCCAGCGCGCCGACCTGCTGCTTTCGCTGGGCCGCATTACGCTGCCCCATCAGCTCGCGCGCGTGGTGCTGGCCGAGCAGGTCTACCGCGCCTTCACCATCCTTGCCGGACACCCGTACCACTCGGGCCACTGAAGGCCACGCCCGGGGGGGCTTACCTTCGGCCCGCTCTTCTCCTATGCTGTCGGTATGGTCGAAACCTCTCGTCGTGGACTCATCCTTATTAACACAGGCCCAGGCAAGGGCAAGACCACAGCGGCCCTTGGCACGGCTTTTCGCGCCGCAGGCAACGGCATGCGGGTGCTCATCCTGCAGTTCCTCAAAGGCTCCTGGCACTACGGCGAGCTCGACGCCGCCGAAGCGCTCGGCAAAGCGCTCGGCACTCCTGAAGGTCCCGCGTTCGTCATGAAGCAGATGGGGCGCGGCTTCGTGAAGGTCGGCGGCGCCGAGACCGATCCCGAGGATATCCGAATGGTCGAAGAGGCGTGGAACGAGGCCGCCGCGGCGATCCTCTCCGGCGAGTGGGACCTCGTTGTGCTCGACGAGATCAACTACGCGATCGGCTACAAGATGCTCGACCCCGAGAAGGTGGCCGAGGTGTTGCGCGCCAAGCCCGAGATGGTCCACGTTATCCTCACCGGACGCAACGCGCACCCCACACTGGTCGAGCTGGCCGACACGGTCACCGAGATGCGCGAGGTCAAGCACGCTTACCAGAAGGGGATCCTCGCGCAGCGCGGCATCGAGTTCTAACACTCGAGCTGACTCTGAGCTGAACACGACTGGAGTGTTCTGAGGATGAGGTGCGTTAAGGATTCGGCAGTCTGAAGTCCACACGAACCGTCGTATTCACCTCGACCGGTTTTCCGTTCAGCATGTAAGGCCGGTAGCGCCACCTTGAGACCGCCTCCGTTGCCGCGCTCCGCAGCCGCGGATCGCCCTCGAGCACGCGCAGATGGCCGACGCTGCCATCCTTCGCGATGGTGGCCTCGAGCACAACCCGCCCCTCGACGTGACTGGCTTTGGCAGTCTCGGGATAACTAGGCACACGCGATGACGCGAGACGCGCCTCCATCACAGAGGCCGGCACGTTGACCGCTGCTTCGGCCTCGCCGCCTGCGCTTGACGTGATGCTGGCGTCCTCATGCGACACGCCAATACGATCTGAATCCGGGGACTGCACCGGGGGCGGCGGCGCACTCGCTTCAGGCGATGGTACAGAACGGAACTTTTCCGCACGCCTGCCTGCCGCGCCGTTTCTTGCGGCTCTTTTCGGCTCCGGCACTCTCGTGGGCTCCACCACTCCCGCCGGCGCCGACGTCTTTGTAGCCTCCGGCGCCGAAGGGGTGACTACAGGCTTAGGCACTTTTGTCGAGTCAAGCACTTGAGAGGTCGCCGCAGGCTCACTTGAAGCCCGCGTAGAGGAGACCACGCCTGCTGCTCCCTCCGCAGGGGCGGGAAATTCGTGCCACGTGCTGAGACGTATCAGGATGAGGCAGACAACCAGTGCGCCCAGCATGGCCCAGTACCAAGCCGCGTCGCTGCGTTTGGCCGGCGGCACAGCGTCCTCCTCCAGGAGTTCCACGTTCGAAGACGTTCGAGGCGCGGCAGGCGCCCTATCCTCCGTTAGAATCAGCCTTGCTCTGGCTGTCTGCTGCACGGACCGCACGAGCTCTTCCACCGTCTGTGCAGGCCGTTCGGGCTCCACAGGCGTTCTTGTAATCGGCACGGGGTCTCGTACAAACTGCACAGGCACTACGGGCTGCAAAGGCTGCCGCGCAGACTGCGGCCCAGTCTGACGAGGCCTCTCCGCTTCTCTCTTTGGCCTGTCGATTGGCACAGGCTCCTCGATCGACGTCTTCGGAACCGGCAACGAGTCCTCCCGCGAAGAACAGGGGGAAGGCGATGGCGTTGCGTCCTCGGGGGGAGATGGCGTCGCCGGCGCTGATGCGCGAGGCTGCCATTCGCGGTGCGCCTTGCTGTCCTCAAAGGTGTCGAGGGTCCGCCTTAGCTCAACGCCGCTGCGCATCAATCGCGACAAAGCCTCTTCCAACCGATATCGCTCAGGGGCAAGAGCTTCGGGGAGCCCGTGATCTACAGCTGGCCCTGCTGGCCGCGAAGGCGGTGGCGGGTTCAGCGGGTTGTGCACATCCACACCCGCCAGCAGACTTACCAGTTCGTCGACCTGCCCGCTTTGCTGCGGTCCTGCCGCGCGAACCTCAGCAACCTCGCGGCCGGTCAGGCTCTGAAGAATGACGCCTAGAAGCCGGTCACCCGATAACTCGTGCTCGTCCGCGTCCCTAAGCTTTCCGGTGAGAGACCAGAAGTCCATGGCAAGACGCTTGTTCTCGCGCAATTGATCGAGGAAGCCTCGCAGATCATCAGGCGATCCGAAGGCAACCCCATGCATGTCGAATACAGACTGAATCTTCCGGATGCAGGGATCGACTGGCCTAGAGCTACTTCCGGCGCTGGGCTTCGCGTTGGGTCGCGACAACATGCGACATACCTGGATGCAATGATAACCTCAGAAGCCCCGTCTGTGGGCGTAAGTTACATCCCCAGCCATACAAGAGACATACGGACGAACGATGAGGCCAAGTCGGTCCCCGTCGGCCTCAACCGGCGCGCGGATTGCCCATCAGGTTCGACGATATCCTTGCCGTCTCCGCGCTTCAGTACAATAGTCGAGGCACTCTGGAAGGCATCGAACGCATGAGCTGGTTCAAACGCGAAGACAACGAGATCCTCAACGTCGAGCAGAGGACAGTCCGCACCGAAGGTCTCTGGGTGCGTTGCCCCCACTGCCGCCAGGTCATCTTCAAGGCGGAGCTCGAGGCCAACCTGCAGGTCTGCCCTAAGTGCGGCCACCACTTTCGTTTCGACGCGCGCTCGCGCATCGACAAACTGCTTGAGCCTGGCTACCAGCTCGTCGATCTCGACCTGCGCTCGACCGACCCGCTCGAGTTCACCGACCTGAAGCCCTATAAGAAGCGCCTCGTCGAAGCCCAGAAGAAGACCGGCCTCAACGACGCCATCGTCAACGCCGTCGGCAAGCTCGGCCCACATGACGTCGTCCTCAGCGCGATGGAGTACAGCTTCATCGGCGGCTCCATGGGCTCGGTCGTCGGCGAAACCATCGCCCTCGCGGTCGACCGCTCGCTCGCGACCCGCCATCCACTCATCATCATCTCGGCCTCAGGTGGAGCGCGCATGATGGAGGGCATCGCCTCGCTGATGCAGCTCGCCAAGATCTCCACCGGCCTCGCAAAGATGGACGACGAGAATATCCCCTACATCTCCGTGATGACGGACCCCACCACCGGCGGCGTCACCGCGAGCTTCGCCATGCTGGGCGACCTCAACATCGCCGAGCCCGGCGCGCTCATAGGCTTCGCCGGCCCGCGCGTCATCGAGCAGACCATTCGCCAGAAGCTCCCCGATGGCTTCCAGCGCTCCGAGTTCCTGCTCGAACATGGCTTCCTCGACGCCATCGTGCCGCGCAAGGAGATGAAGCAGTACCTCATCCAGGCCCTCACGTGGATGAACGTTTCAACTCATCCGACCAACTGAGTACGACCACGGATTCACACCGACGAACACGGATAAAGAACTGATTTAAACTGCCCGTCTGGTCCGCCGATCTGCGCGCATCCGTGGCCGCTGCCTGTACCCTGAAACCATGGAGCATGCACGTCCATCCCGCACCGCGCTGCGCGTAGCAATGCGCCGCGCCGCGCACCAGATCTACGACGCACAGCCGCTCGTCTTCCCCGACCCCATCGCCGTCCCCATCCTCGGTAACGCGTACCTCCCCGAGGTCGAGCGTACGGCGACCAAGCTGCACAAGCCCTTCTCCGTCGCCCTCCGCGCCTTCCTCGTAGCGCGCAGCCGCTACGCCGAGGACATGCTCGCCCGCGCCGTCGCCGACGGAGCCACGCAGTACGTCCTGCTTGGAGCCGGACTCGACACGTTCGCGCACCGCAACCCTCACCCAGACCTGCACGTCTTCGAGGTCGACCATCCCGCTACGCAGCAGTGGAAGCGAGAGCTTCTCGAAGGCGGCAACCTTCCCACGCCGCAGGGCCTCACCTACGCACCCATCGACTTCGAGCACCAGACGCTCCCAGCGCAACTCCTCGCTGCGGGCTTCGACCCACACGCCCGCACCTTCTTCGCCTGGCTCGGAGTCGTCCCCTACCTCACGCATGCGGCCTTCCGTGCGACACTCGATTTCATCGCAAAGTCCCCTGCAGGCAGCGGCGTCGTAATGGACTACAGCCAGCCGCGCTCCGCGCTTCCCTTCTTCGAGCAGCTCGCGCACGACTCTCTCGCCTCGCGCGTCCAGCTCGCCGGTGAGCCGTTCCAGCTCTTCTTCACCCCCGAAGAGATCGCCCTCGAACTCACCGCCTTCCGCGGCATCGAAGACCTCGGCACGCCGGAGCTCAACGCCCGCTACTTCTCGAAGCGCACCGACAACCTCAAGCTCCTCGGCTCCGCCGGCCGCCTCCTCAGTGCGTGGACTTAGCGCTGTCAATCGTGGGATGAGACGACCGGTCAGGTCACTTAGAAAAGCGGTACGCAACGCCCTAGCCGCGTGCCCCATCCTTCGCAGCTTCATCGCGGGCTTCGGACCGATCTATTAATTGGGTGACGAATTACGGTTCGGTGCGACCAAGACTATTGAATTGCGCTCTAAAGTACTCCGCTTTGGTTTGGTTATGTGCCGATGTGGCCGCCTGCAAAGCTCCCGCGACAGAACCTCGCCTCCCTGGTGCGATCGCGAGACACCTCTCAAACTCGTTCAGGGCAGCCCCACCCTGTCCAACCTGCAGCAACAGCTCGCCCAGCTGCTCGCGGGCGGGAATAACCGGCCCAGGGGTGATTGGCAGCTTTTCGATCGCATCCTCCTTGTCAGCCGCAGCACGCATCTGTTGTACGGCCTCCTCATTCTTCCCTAACGCGCGAGACAGCCAGGCTCTTGCCTCCTGAATTTGAATGTCGACCTGCTCCGCCCAGTAGGTGTGGCCAGTCTTTTGTAGGTCTTCGAACACCCGCTGCAGCTTATCGATCTCAAGTTTCACGCTGCCTGGCTTACCCTCACGAGCGAAGCCTACCGCACGTGACCAGAAGACCATAGCTTGCACCTGCGGCGGCGAATCAGTAAATGGCTCCAGCACAGAGGCCATTGCCCAATCGTTTCTCTCCACGGCATAGCGCACCGGAATTGCCGTCCCAGCATATCCAATCTTGAACGTGTCGACGGGCAGCGCGGTCATCCGTTTCACCTCGAGCCGAATTCGGTCCGCATCTTCGTGGCGTCCCATCTGCAGATAGGCGTACACCAGGTAGTCCATCGCATGCAGCTCTTCACCAAGGTCACCTTGCTCATGAGCCGCTGCCCGCGCTGCAAGGTTGGAAGACACCGACTCCTGCCATAGACCGAGCCTGGTGTAAATGTGCGACGGCATATGAAGCGCATGCGGAGCGGAAGGCGCAATCCTGGCATAACTCCGAGCTGCTTCCAGACCCTGAGCAGCCATCTCCGCATTGTCTTCAGCGTGGATCAGATAGTGAACGATTCCCGGATGTCGCGGATACCTCTGGTTGAGTGGCTCAAGGACAGCTACTGCCCGCTTCTGGTTGGCGTGCGTCCGATCCATCGCCGACGCGGTCGCGAGCAGAGAAAGCGCATAGAAGACCTGGGCTTCGGTGTCCGTTGGGAAACGGCTCGCCACCTGCGCCATCGACCGCTCGTAAGCCACAGCTCTGTCGCGCAAAGGGACACGGTCGGCATCTGCATAAAACGTTGAGAGAGCACCGATCAACATACTCTCCCGCTCAAGAGGGCTTCCGAGCTGCTTCGCCTCCTGCATCTCGGAGAGACCCTTCTCCGTATCAGACTGTGTGATCTGCGGCTCCCATAGCTGGTGGTAATACGTCATCGCAATGCCCCAATGTGCCATAGCGCACTTCGGGTCAGACGCACTCACATCACGGAAGGCCTGCCGCGATACCTCGTAAGCGAACGAGTGAAGGAGCGCGACGCCACGCTGAAACTCCTGCTGGACCGCTGGATTGCACGAAGTCGGGAACGAGACACTACCGAGCTTTTCGGGCGCAGGATGGCTATGTGTCTCCTGCGCGCTACCACGCGGCGGAATCGTCAGAGCCAGAGCGAATACTGCTATCGAGATGTTGCAGCTAACCCTCATGACTTACTCCCGGCCGCTGGAATCCGGCAAATCCCATTTGCTGCGCGCTACTAACCATACTCACGATAGGCGGATTTACAACGACTAAATCGTAAATCTTCCCGCAAAAGAGGAAGCGGCGAGAGCATTTTGCCCTCGCCGCCTTTCACTGCCTTTGAATCAGCCGCTACTTCGCCTCAGGCGCAGCCGCGTTCGGATACATCCCAGGAACCGGCTGGCTCTTCTGCTGATCGAGCTCCGGATGCGGGAACGGCTTGCGCGGCATCATCGCCTCGCGCTCGCTCGTGTTGTAGAGGAAGATCGCCTCGATCACCGCAGCCTGTTCGAGGTCCGCCGCATGCAGCCGGTCATAGCTGTCCATGTCCGAGTGATGCGTGCGGGTCTCGTAGTCCATCGGGTCCTGGATGTACTGGAAGCCCGGCAGACCAACTGCATCGAAGGAGAGATGATCGGTCCCGCCCGTGTTGCGGTAGCTGACCGTCGTCACGCCCAGGTCCTTCAGCGGAGCGATCCACTGCGCGAAGATCGGTCCGATGGCGTAGTTCTCCTGCGTGTACACGCCGCGGACCTTGCCCGTGCCGTTGTCGAGGTTGTAGTAGGCGTCGAGCGTCTCCCACTCCTTCGTCGTCGTCAGCTTTCCGCGCCGACGCATGAAGGCGGGCATGCTCGCCGGATCGGGATGCTCCGGCTCGGCAAAGGTGCCGAAGTGCTGCTTCACGTAGCCCTGCGAACCGAACAGCCCCTGCTCCTCGCCCGACCACAGCGCGATGCGAATCGTGCGCCGCGGCTTCACCCCCAGCGCCTTCAGGATCCGGACTGCCTCCATCGCGACAACCGAGCCCGCGCCGTTGTCCGTCGCACCCGTGCCGGAGATCCAGCTATCGAGGTGGCCCCCCACCATCACCACCTGGTCCTTCAGCTTCGGATCGTTCCCCGGAATCTCGGCCACGGTATCGAATCCGTGCTCGTGGTCGCCCGTGAACTTCGTCTCAATGTTCAGCTCCACCGTTACCGGAACGTGGTTCTCCAGCAGCCGCGCCACCCGGTTGTAGTGCTCGATCATCATCACGGCGTTGGGAATCGTGACTGCGTTCTCCTTCACCTGTGCACTGCGGGCAAGGTTCGCGCCGTTGTCGTCGAAGATGATTCCCGCGCCGCCGCCGTTGCGGCCATCGCGCGAGGGAGTGATGATTGCGGCCACTCCCTCTTCCGTCATCATCTTCATTGCCGCCGTGCGAAGCTGCTGCAGCCGCGCGCGGTCAGCGATCATCTGCTGCAGATTCGGAACACCTTGCCCGTCGCTCACCGGGTACTTCTCCATCTCCGCCAGCTGTTCGTCGGTGTAGCGATGGAAGAGCGGATCGGTGATGTCAGGCGTCGTGCGCAGCGCGCCGAAGAGCACAATCTTGCCCTTCAGCTTGCCCTTGTATTTGTCGAGTTCCTTCGCGTCCTGGATGTTGATATAGACCGCCTCGCCCGTGACCGGTCCATTGGTCGCTGGAGACCAGGGAGCGGCCTGCAGCCACAGCGGCTCTGGGTCGGGAGTGATCATTCGTCCCCACGTGTTGATCTGCTGCCAGCCCATGCCGAACTCGCCCCAGTCCTCAAGGTGCGCATTCGTGAGGCCAATCTTTGTCAGCGTCTCCTTCGTCCAGTCGTTGGCCCTGGCCATGTTCGGTGAGCCCGTAAGCCGCGGCCCGATGCCGTTCGTCAGCGCGTCGGCAAAGTCCATCACGTGCGAGTGCTTGAACCCCTCCTCGCGAATCCGCGCGTACATCGTCAGATCGATGCTTTCCGTAGCGGGCTGTGTGCCGTAGTACGAGGGCGCCGTCTCGATTGCCTCCTTCTTATCGGCGGCGACGGATGGAATAGCAAGGCCTGCGATGGCAGCCGAACAACAGCTCCAGCGCGCAAAGGTGCGTGCGAATGACATGCGTGGTGGTCCTCCCGGAAATTTGCAGCTAGGTGCGAAGCATAGCAGGAGGACGCACTTGCAGGCGAAAATGTTTCGCGCCTGATGAAAGGACAACCCGCAAAAATGTGACGAGCCGCACTATCCGCGCCGGAGCATCCGCCGCACTCGCAGCGTTCCCAGGTAGCCCCACGCCGCCGCCAGAACGACAATCCCCACCGGCAGACCCACATCGCGATAACTCACCGCGTAGTCCACCGCATGATGTCCCGACGAGTTGTAGAACAGGATGCTTATGATCCCCACAAACGTCGCCGCGAAGAACGCCATGAAGCCCGTCGCCGCCCCCATCAGCAGCGTGGCGAACCAGCCCAGGTCCCCCAGCGGAACCCCCAACAGCCTGCCCTGTCCCGTAGCCTGACCCGTCTTTTGCGAGGCGACCTGGCCTCCGTTCTGCGATGCTTGCGTCATACAAGTAGAATACTGCGTTATGACAGAAGGTGTTCAGAGCGGACTGGGCGGACTCGTCCAGGCAACACAGGTTGCGCGAGAGACGGCCGTGCGCAGGGCCTCCAACGGAATCAACTACGCCGCGTATGGCGACACGCACGTTGACCCCAAAGACCTTGAGCGCATGGTGGAGGCCGTGCCCACAACCATCACCGCCGCGCTCCAGCGCAAGCACTACTACTTCGTCCCGCTTGCTCTCAGAGAGAGCCGTTCCAGCGAGCCCACGCTCATCTCGCCCGTCTACACGCCCGAGCTGAGCGACCAGGCCATCTGCCACCGCAACGTCGCGCTCGGCGACGCCGAAGGAGTCTTCATCTCCACGCGGCTGCTAGGCGACCGCTTCGCCCTGGCCTTCGAGTTCTTCATCAACGCCGGCCACGCCTTCGTCGATGCCGCAGGAGTCCCCGAGAGCTTCGACCAGCTCGCCTGGGCCCAGGCCGTCGCCGATGTGCGTGGAGAGACCAGCCAGGATGCGTGGGAGAGCCGCAACCTCGCCCTCGCTCCCGAAGCCCGCCTCGGCCGCGTCGACGGCAGGCTCATCGTCGACGAGAAGGCCCGCACCAGTTTCCTCGAGTCGTCGTTCTCCGACGCCGTCGCGATCTACCTGCTCTCGCTGGCCATCGACTTCGACTACTCCGAGCTGCGCGAGCGCGAGTACCCGCTGCTCGCCCCGCAGGCTCTGGCAGAACGCCTCCGCCTCATCGCCAAACTCTTCCCACCGAACCCCAACTACGAGTTCGCCATCCGGTACCGGCGTCGCGCCTGATTATCCCCCCACCCCGACAAAAGTGTGCAAAGTCTTCGAAGTAGAGATTTTAGGTCCGGACTTCGGCGATCAGTCTCCCAGGTTAAATGTGAAGCCCGGCGGATGCCGGGCTTCTTGTTTCTCCTTACTTAAGGCTAACAGGCGCGTCAAGGGTGGGGTGTGGAAATCGGGCCGGCGTCCATCCATGCAGCATTTGACTGGCGCTCGGTTGTCCCGGCATGGCACTCGAATATTTGTGGTGGTTTGAGATTTGGAGGGTGGGCCACCCGCCGCTTGACTAGTATCTCGAACGCCAATCATCATTAGACCAACTTCGGGACCAATGATTAAGGTTCACCAAAATCATGGCTCTCTTCATTGTCCGTCACCATCACGAGCCGAATCGCTGTCCTGCCACTGATCCGTATATGGGAGCGACCCTCCTTAATTACCTGAGCCGCCCCAACGTTCGTAAGCACGGAGTCAGTATCCAGGGCGAAGCCATCGTCCGTGGCGAGCACACGCTGTACATGATCGTCGAATCGAGCGACGAGGCTCATGTACGAGAGTTCATGCAGCCTTTCACGATGGCAGGCAGCCTCGACGTCTACCCGGCAGCGACGTGTGCCAGTGTGGTGGCGAGCGGCGGCTGCGCAGCTGCGATGCCAGGCATCGATGCAGCCGTGCCCGCAATGGACCCGGAGGAAGCTTGCCAGCAGGCAATCGACGGAGGATTGGTCGTTCACCGTGCTCATCCGCTCAACGCCGAGACCTCCATTCCCGCATTGATCGGCAGCGTCGTCATGCCGAATCCGCGATTCTATGTTCGTAACCACTTTCAGATCCCCAGGCTAGACCAGTCAAGCTGGCGCCTAAAGGTGGGTGGCCTGGTCGAACGCCCCCAGAGCCTCAGTTTGCGCGACCTTGTGAAAATACCCACGCAGAGCTCGTTCGTCACATTGGAGTGCGCTGGAAATGGCCGCTCAATGCTGGATCCGCGTGTGGATGGAGAACAATGGGACTTAGGAGCAGTGAGCACAGCCGAATGGACGGGCGTGCCGCTCGTGGAGGTTCTTGACCGGGCGGGCGTAAAAGCAGGCGCGATAGAGGTGGTGTTTCGTGGCGCTGACAGCGGCAAGCTTGATGCCAATAGCGAAACAATTCGCTTCGAACGCAGCCTGAGCATAGACGACGCCCGCGAATCTGAGGCGCTGCTTGCCTACGCCATGAGCGGAGAGCCGCTCCCTATCCAGCATGGCTATCCGCTCAGGCTCATCGTTCCCAATTGGTATGGGATGGCGTCGGTGAAATGGCTCACCGAGATTGATGTGATCAGCGAGCCGTTTAGGGGTCATTACCAGACCGAGGCTTACTGCTTTGAGTGGCAGCGCGGCGGGCAATTAGTGAGAGAGCCGGTGTCGCTGCAACGAGTGCGGAGCCTGATCACCGAGCCGGAGCCGAACACCGAGGTTGAGCAGGGCGAGTTGCCTGTTCGCGGTGTCGCATGGTCCGGAGCGGCACCTATCGCCCGGGTCGAAGTCAGCATTGGCGGTGGTCCCTGGCAGGACGCCCACTTAATAAGCGAACGGAAGCGGCACAGCTGGCAGGGCTGGGAGCTTCTCGCGCGGCTTGAGCAGCGGGGTTCCACAGTGATTTCCGCCCGGGCGACAGATATGGCGGGCCGAACACAGCCCGACTTGCCAGAGTGGAATCGTCTCGGCTATGGGAACAATGCCATTCAGAAAATCCGTGTCGATGTCCGGTAGACGTGGGCCACCCTGTGCGGCCCTGTCGAGAGGTCGTTGCGAAACTCAGTTCAGGAGATGGTAGAAAAGACGCATTTGCTCTCGCTGACGTCCCTTTTCTAACAATGTAGAAGTGGCTGTGCTGAGGCGTTACGAGGAATTGCAAATGGCCCCAACCGGGCGACCATGGGCAACTTCCGGTTTGCCGGTCATACTACCGCAACCACTGAAATTGATGCTGAAGCGATAATTTGCTGACAGATCAGCCGATCAATCAGGCGATAGGCTGCACCGATTCCGTCTAGATCCTCGACGAGCGGAACTGGCGGGATATCAACCGAAGTCCTGATGCTCTTTCCACAAAACTGGCCACGGTTTTCTCGGTGGCCCGCAGACGAAGATATCGGGGTGGTATTTGCTTTCTTCGTTCTTCACGCCTTCACTGTTGCCGTTATGGCCGGCGAGGCGGCAGCCGGTAAAGATGGTGTCAGCCTGTTTTTGACTGATGCCTAAGGCGATGATTGTGGTGGGCGGCGGGCTGGGATAGCCGCGCAGCCATGCGGAGTTGGTGGTGCTGATGGGCGGCGGGAGGTGGTGAGCCGGGCCGAGAATTTCGATTGCGCCCTGCTCGCCGTAGTTGCCGACGGTGATGCCGAGATGAGCCTGCTGATCCGGGGGTAGGGAATCGCGAATCGATGCGACGGTGCGCACCAGTTCTTCCCAGCCGATCTCTTCGCGCAAGTCGGGGCTTTTATCCAGAGCGAAGTCGCGCAACGGGCCGCTGGACGCGACCGGGACGAGCATCGCAGTGATGTAAGCACCAACAGCGAAGAGCCCCGTGAAGAAGACGGTCTCTACAGTGATGCGCTGCCACGCTCTGCGTCGAGCCAGCCAGCGCTCAGCGGTGACCGCGCCCATCGCGACCAGCGGAGGGTAGGCCTCGGCAACGTAGTAGAACCGGCCTTTGCCCGCCCAGAAGAGAAAAAGAGGAACCATGTACATCCAGGCCAGCATGCGGTAGTGACGATCGGCGAAGAACGCAATGAGTCCGAGGACCCACACGGGCGCGGCGAACAGGTTGACGTTACCGAGGAACTGGCCTTTCAGGAAGCCCTCGGCGCGGCCTTCGGCGACGTCGCGCGCGTGAATGTGCTGCAGGAAGTGATAGGAGATGAGGTCGTGTCGCGCAAGCCAGATCAGATTGGGAGAAAAGAGGAGCAACGCAATGCTCACGCCGCCCCAGAACCACGGCGACGTGAAGTATCTGCGCGTACGAGTGAGGACGAGGCCGGCGAGCAGTCCCGCGATGAAAAATGCAATCGCATACTTGGTAAGCAGGCCAAATCCGAGTGCGGCGCCGATAGCAAGCCACCAGCGCGGATTCTCGGTCTTCAGCAGGCGGATCGTGAACCACGCGGCCAGAACCCACCAGAAAATGCCAAACGAAGTGTATTGAAATTCTGTGGCTTCGAAGATAGGGAGCGGCGACAAGCCGACGGCGAGGGCGGTAGTGACTTGCGCGAGGCGATTGCCGCCAAGGTCGCGCGCCATGAGGCCGGAGACGATGACGACACCGGCTTGCGCGAGCACTGAAGCGAGGCGGAGGCCGATGAGCGAACGTCCGAAGAGGTGCATGCTGACGCTCTCAACGAAGGGCGTGAATGGAGGATATGCTACGAATCCCCAGTCGAGGTGGCGTGCATCGCTCAGAAACTGCAGTTCATCGCGGTGAAAGCCGTAGCGGCCGTTGGTGAGGATGTGAAAAAGCGCAAAGGCGGCGGCGATGGCGACGAGGATCAACCGGTCACCGGTGCCGGTTGCCATAGAAGGCGCAGCTTTCTGTTCGGCGGCGAGAGGAAGCATGCGGGCGGCGGCGTCTCCTTGAGAGAAGGTTACGTCGCGGCGAGGATATCAGTTCCGTGGAACGCAAAGGGACCAAAGGCTCCAGTGGAATGGACTCGGGTCGCTGACGTTGCCTCCGACATACGGGAAAGATAGCACGGAGGGGACTGATCTGTGCTTTGAGGCAGCTTTGGGAACGACCTCACATTTTCATCACACGGCTGGGATTGTCGCCGAATCCTTATAAATTGGGCCCCTTGATGCGCCTCGATCTGGGTCCTTGGTGAATTGTCGGCAAGCCGGAAGTTACACCGGCGATGAGATGGGTACGCGCATAGAGTTTGGTAACAGTCCGTCGAGCACCCTGACTACCGGAGGAGCAGCTTCAACCACTGCCAGACACAGAATCCCAGCCGGGGGCAGACGACAAGCCGGTCATCACTGGCGAGGTGATCACGCTTCAATCTGACGAATCGCTAGCCTGCGAATGCTCGTCATGTCACCGTGCCTTGACCACAGATATAAGCACCGAGGAATCGATAGGACAACGATCGTGCATTGCCCACGAGACAAAGCTCGATCCCTCCATCAGGCTCAGCACCTCATAAGCCTTCTTTGCCGTATCCGTCTCAACGGGGATCTGCCCACGTGCAACAGCTTGGTCAAGGATTTTGGTCAACCATTTGAGCTGCATGTCGAAGAAGTAGTAGGTGAGCTTCTGTAGACGCTCAGGCAGCACCGCCATCTCTGCAGCCAATGCCCCGCACAGAGGCAGTCTGCCAACAAGGAGGCCGTCCTGAAAGCCACGGGTGAAGGCTGACAGTCGGTCTACCAAGGTGTCGCTCTCCGCCTCGATGCGTTCGAACTCCCTTTGGACCCGCTCAATGTAGCCCTCGACAATAGCAACGCCGAGATCCTCCTTGGTCGGGAAATGGTGGTGAATACTTGCCTTTCGGATCCCCACCTCGTCGACAAGGTCCGCATAGCTGAAAGCGGCATAGCCCTTCGAGCGCATCATGTGCTCGGCGGCATTGAGCAGTGCATCGCGGGTTCCTACGGACATCCATTCACCTCTTCCACTGACTTGTAATCGCTTTCGGCGCGGAACACAGCAAACGCGTAAGTATTCTACCAACTAGTCGGTATAGACGGCAATGCACGTGCGATTTCGCCAAGTTGATCTGGAGGCAAGCTCTCCCAAGCGGACGGCGAGCCGAGAGGGTTGTAATCCTACCGACTAGTTGGTAGTATTTCTCCTGTGGTTCTGTTGTACTGCGCGGTCGTCGTGGCCGCCACCGGTATCCGACCCTCGGTTGGTCGGCCCAAATTATTTTTTGCTGGAGTCATCCCCATGTTCGACTGGAAAGAGACGATTCAGAACATCAATATTCGCCTCAAGGAACTGTCAACGCGCACGCCAGATACCCTCCGGGGCTCAGCCCTTCTGGCCGGTGCGGGCGCCAAGACCAACCACCTGAGTGCCAAGACGCGTGAACTGATCGCGTTGACCGTCGCGGTTACCACTCGCTGCGATGGCTGCATCGCCATGCATGCAGCCGAGGCCGTGAAGCTCGGCGTGTCTAACGAGGAGATGGCAGAAGCCCTCGGCGTTGCCATCAACCTGAATGCTGGTGCTGCCATGGTGTACAGCACACATGTGCTCGACGCCATGGACAAGCTGAAGCAAGCCTAACCACTATCCACGTAGACAGGAGTTCATCTTATGCTCAAAGGAAAAACCGCATTGATCACCGGTGGTGCTTCAGGCATCGGATTGGCCGCCGCAAAGTTGATGCACGCTAACGGTGCTCGCGTTGTCATCACCGGAAGGGATGCAAGCAAGCTGGAGGCCGCACGCCAGGAGATTGGTGAGGACGCGCTTGCGCTGCAAGTTGACGTGCTCCGCCGCGAAAGCCTTGTGACTATGGCATCGAAGATCAAGGAAGCGTTCGGCGGCTTAGACGTGTTCTTTGCCAACGCCGGCGTGGCCTACGTTACTCCGCTGGCGACGACCACTGAGGAGGCCTATGACACCCTTATGGACTCGAACGTCAAATCGGTATTCTTCTCCCTCCAGGCGGTAGAGCCCATCTTGCGCGACGGTGCTTCCGTGATCCTAAACACCGCTTGGCTCAACCAGGTGGGCGTTCCCGGTCGTGCGGTTCTGTCCGCCACCAAGGCAGCCGTGCGCTCGTTTGCACGATCGTTCTCGGCTGACCTGTTGGAACGGCGGATCCGCGTCAATGCGGTGAGCCCCGGCCTCATCGACACTCCGATCCTGCGCGGCGTTGGACAGTCCGAGCATCCGGGTCAGACTGACGCCGAGTTCAAGGAGTACCTGGCTGGTGCAGCAAAACTGATCCCGATCGGACGTCTGGGTCGTCCGGACGAGATCGCGGCAGCGGTGCTGTTCCTGGCAGGCGACGCGTCGAGCTACATGCTCGGCTCCGAGTTGGTGGTCGACGGCGGCTTCGCCGAACTCTGACGAGCGCGAATCGCCGCAATTCACCGGCAGGGTGATCGCAGCTCTCTATGAGTCCGATAAGAGGATGAAGCTCTCAGGCCGCGCCTTGATCGGCGCGGAACTGGGCGCATCGGCGGCAACGCCCCGCCGTCCTACCGCGACACGATGGGCGGCCCGCCGGAGCTGCACGCGACCCTCACGTCGTGACTGGTCGAGAATAGAAGCGGTATGGTCACAATCTGCTCCGGAGCCCAAAGCTGATAAAGTGACTCCATAGCGCAGGAGTCACGCATGCCCCTTATCGTCACCTGCAAACACTGCGGCCAGAAGAACCGCATCCCCGCCAAGCACCTCGCCGACACCGGCAAATGCGGCAACTGCAAAAATCCCCTCCCGCCCGCGAGCGAGCCGCTCCACACCGATCCCGCGCTCTTCGACGAGATCGTCGCGCAGTCCACCGTTCCCGTGCTCGTCGACTTCTGGGCCGACTGGTGCGGGCCCTGCCACATGGCCGCGCCCGAGGTGGCGCGGACCGCCGCCAACACCGCCGGCCGCGCCCTTGTCCTCAAAGTCGACACCGAGAAGTACCCGCAGCTCGCCGCGCGCTACAACGTCCGCGGCATCCCCAACTTCGTCGTCTTCCGCAACGGAAAACTCATCGCCCAGCAGGCTGGCGCCGTCGGCCACGAGGTCATGGAATCCTGGCTCAACGGCGCCGCCTGATTCGTCTCTTCTCGCGAGAAGAGAGGCCCCGGCTCAAAGCCAGCGCCTCTCTCGTTCCATCAGACTACCGGTCAACCTTCGGCAGCTCCATCAGCATGCCGCCGCTGCCGGTCTGCACGCTCGGCAACTGCCCGTTCCAGCGCTCGATCAGCTCCTTCTGGTTCTCGATCTTCCTGAGCTCCAGAAGCTGCGGCGTCAGCGAGCTCTGGCGAATCCTGTTCGCCTCGGCCTCGCCCTGCGCGCGCGTCACGTTCGCCTTGGCGTCGCCCTCGGCCGCGGCGATCTGCTTGGCCGCCTCGGCCTGGGTCTTCGCCAGCTCGTTGCGAGCGCGCTCCGCATCCTGAATCGCCTGCGCCTTCGACGTAATCGCCGCAGCAATCACCGCCGGAACCCGCGGCGCTCCGATGAACCCGAACTGCTGAATCATCACACCCACAGGCTCCATCTTCTGCTGGATCAGCGTCTCGACCTTGCGCAGAAACTCGGCCTTCTGCTCGCCATAGATCTGCTCTACGTTGTACGTCGAGGCAACCTCGTTCAGCGAGTTGCGGACCACGTCGCGCAGAATTCCATGCGTGAACAGGTCAAGATCGTTGACGCGATACTTCACATAGAAGTCCGGCACGCGCTTCGGGTCGATCGCATAGCTCAACGAGACGTCTGAGTAGATCTCCATCCCCTCCTTCGAGTTGAAGCTCATCTCCTCGTTCGTCGCGCGGCCTTCATTCAGATCATGCGTCCACTTCACGGTCTGCACAAACGTCGGGAACTCGATGATCTGGCTCCGCAGCGGGCTGTAGAACACCCAGCCCGTGCGAATCGGGATCTCCGAAGGCCCGCGTTGCGAGCCGCTCAGCACAACCTCCACGCCGACGTAGCCCGCGCCGATTCTCGTGATCGTCGCAATGTAGTTGAAGAAGATCATGCAGCCGATCAGCGCCACAACAGCCACTGCGCCGAACTTCGTCAGCTTCCTCATCCGCTGCAGATGCGCGTCGTCTGTGCCCCGGCCGCTGCCGGGGGACATTACCTCGCCAAAAAGAGTCATTTGAGTTTCCAGATTCGTCCGAGCGCAATAAAACCGCCCACTGCCACGCTAAGCAGAAGGCCCACGCCCACCATAACAGCTCGATCACTCGGCAGATTGAGTTGGTGGAACCCCGTCACCATCACTTCGAAGAGAAGCAGCGCGACGAGAAGAGTGAGGACTAACTTCCAGAAGAGCAACGCCATCAGGTCCCTGGCCCATCCTTTCACGGCCCAACAACCGTCAAAACGCACAACCGCACAACACTATACCGCAGTAGATAAAAAGTCCGTAACGACCGCGTACTCGCGTTCTCACCTATGAGATGGGGCTTACACCTCACTCACTCCTGGCCCGTAACAAATCGCTTGAGCGCCTGCAGCCCCAATTCCCTGTCCCCCGTGACCAGATAAGCAAGCACCGCCCCCTGAAACAGCTGCAATACTGTCTTTACCAGCTTCTCGTCGTCAGAAAACTTCAACAGCAACTCCACCCATAGCCGCTGCTGTTGCAGATAAAAATTCCTCGCTTGCTTCGATCCGCCCCACGCTCTCCGCGTCAGGTCCATCACGAGCAGAAGAACGCCTCGCGCCTCGGGATGCGTCGTCTGCTCCCACAGCGCGGAGATCGCCTGCAGTAACGTCGTTCCCGGCGGAAACGCATCTGCTCGAAACCTTGCCCGCAACTGGTCTTCCAGCAGAACAACAGCCGATCTCTCGATAACCTCTTTGCCCCCAAAGTAGTGGATCAGCATTCGCTTGCTGACCCTGACACTCTTTGCAAGCTCATCGAGGCTAAGATCGAGCGTGCCCGACTTTACGAAGGAGGCCAGACACTTTTCCAGAATCTTTTCTTTCCCCAATCGAGGCCGAGGGGGCTTGACTTTCGGACGCATGTACCATATGGTACATGCGATAGATGTACCACGTGGTACATATGAAAGGAGAACCGATGCGCCTCTCCAATGTCCTCTTCTTTCTTACCTTCGGACTCGTCTTCTGGATTCTGGGCACACTCCTGTCTCAGGTGCGCGGACATATCGTCTTTGAGACGACGCTGGTCCGTTACTGGATCAGTTTCATTGCGACCCCGATCCTCTCCACTGCCGTCTGCATCCTCCTGCTCAGATGGCGTCACATCCCGGTGACACAATGGGCTGTAGCCGCGCTCCTCATCGCGATCCCCGGAATGATCGGCGAGGCGGTCCTGCTCTCGCACTTTACTGCCTTCATGCCGAAGATGCAGCCGACCACTGCAGGCCGGTTCGGAGCGTTTCTCTTTGCCACTTATGCATTCTTTCTTGCCATCTGCGAGCTCGTCACTTTGCGGACAGGAGGTCCACCGCTCGCCCCCTGAGGAGCTGCGACGAGTCCAACCTACCCCGTCACCACACCCATCGCCAGCACCGCGCATAGCACAGCGATCACGTCCTCTACCAGTCCCACCTTCCAGTCCGCGATACGGTTCTTTACGACGATGTCCTTCCTTGCGTAAAAGCCGCAGAACGTCCCGGCCAGCGCCGTCAGCACGCCGAGAATCACTCCCTCGAAGCCTGCACCATTGAGCCCCGTCGCCACGATCGCACCGATCAGCCCACCGAAGAACAGCCGTACCGCCAGCGCTGCCGACATCGTCCTGTCAGGCATCGTTGGAAGCTTGTCCCCGATGTACTCGCCCACCGCCAGCAATGTAAAGACAATCGCCACCCACAGCTTCGCCGCCCAGGACGCCCACGAATCATCCAGCGGCAGATCCCCCCGATAGGCAAACCAGCACAGCACCATGATCGGAGTCATCGGCCGCAGCCCCGTCACAAAGCCCAACAGCGGAATCGCCATCAGCCAAGACAACACCGCCATAGCCATCGACTTTCACCCCCGACCGACCGCAGACTCTCGTCGCTCAAAATGCCGAGAACAAGGTACAACGTCCGCGCCTCAAGGGGAATGTATTTCCCCTAAAAGGCGCCTCCGTCGGCAATGACGTTGCTGCGGCTGCATTTGTCGCACCCGGGCGTCCCGATTGTGCCCACAATCCGCCGAGGGGTCGCGGCTCCGGCGTCTCAGGCCTGGCGAAGCCACCCATACAGCGGAAACTTCTCCGCCAGTTCCCCTACCTCGCCCCGTATCTTCGCCAGCACGGCAGGATCGGCGCGATGCTCCAGGGCCTGCGCGATCCACCCTGCGATCACGCGCATCTGGGCCTCCTTCATCCCGCGCGTCGTCAGCGCCGGAGTGCCGATGCGGATTCCGCTCGGCTTCAGCGGCGGGTTCGTGTCATACGGAATCGCGTTCTTGTTCACCGTAATCCCCGCCACGCCCAGCGCCGTCTCGGCCTCCGAGCCCAGGATCCCCTTCTGAAAGACATCCACCAGGATCAGGTGCGTGTCCGTACCGCCCGAGATAATCCGGTACCCTACCCCAGCCAGCGTCTCGGCCAGCACCTTTGCGTTCTTCACCACCTGCGCGGCATACTCGGCGAACTCAGGCTGCAGCGCCTCCTTGAAGGCCACCGCCTTGGCCGCGACGATGTGCATCAATGGCCCCCCCTGTTGGCCGGGAAACACGCTGCGGTCGACATTCGCGGCAAACTCCTGCTTGCACAGGATCAGTCCGGCCCTCGGCCCGCGCAGCGTCTTGTGCGTCGTCGTCGTGACGATATGCGCGTGCGGAACCGGCGAAGGATGCACTCCGCCCGCGACCAGCCCTGCGAAGTGCGCCATATCGATCACCAGGTATGCGCCAACCTTGTCCGCGATCTGCCGCATCCGCGCAAAGTCGAACTGCCGCGGATATGCACTGCCCCCGCCGACGATGACCTTCGGCTTCTCGCGCTCCGCCAGCGCCTCAAGCGCGTCGTAGTCGATCGTCTCGGTGTCCTTGCGCACCTGGTAGCCGACGATGCGGTACAGCTTGCCTGAAAAGTTCAGCTTGTGCCCATGGGTCAGGTGGCCGCCGTGCGCCAGATCGAGCCCCAGAATGCAGTCTCCCGGCTGCATTAGCGCCATGTACGCCGCGGCGTTCGCCTGCGAGCCCGAGTGCGGCTGCACATTCGCGTGCTCCGCGCCGAAGATCTGCTTCGCGCGGTCGCGGGCGATGTTCTCCACCACATCCGCATACTCACAGCCGCCGTAATACCGCTTGCCGGGATACCCCTCGGCGTACTTGTTCGTGAAGACCGTCCCAGCCGCCTCCAGCACTGCGCGGCTGACGAAGTTCTCCGAGGCGATCATCTCCAGCCCTTCATGCTGGCGGTTGATCTCATTGGCTATCTGCGTGGCGATATCAGGATCAGAGGCTGCAAGGGAGGCATTCAGATCAATGGGCATATGCTTTTCATTCTAAGCGACACACATTCCCCCGGAAATGCACCGTAGCTGATAGTGGGTCAGTTTGAATCTAGTGGATCAGTTTCCGACAAGCCCGTTTATCGAAGATATGCAGTTTTGCCAAACGATTGATCAGCCAATTCATGAGTTGCCGTCCTTTCTCTTGAGGTGGCCCAGCCACCTATTTTGGTTTAACGATTTTGTTTTCTTTAGTCGCAACGACCCTAGCTAGTCTGGCAAAGGGTCGCGTGGTCGATTTGACGAGGTGCCTCTATGCTGCTCTCGCAAGCCACAGTCAGGAATCTGATTTGGATCGAGAAATTCTGCAATAGTGTCGAGCAACCGATAGACCGGCATCCCCTTGTCAATGCATCGTGCAAACAGCACGCGATCTTCAGACGAAAGCATCTCCACGCAGCCCGTCAGTAGCACGACCGGAAACCTCGCGCCCAATGCTCGCATGCGTAGCAATAACTCCCTGCCATTTAGCTCCGGCATATCAAAATCCAGGATCGCGAGATCGAACATGGAGAGATCGGAGCGTAGAGCTGCAAGCGGACGATCATATAGAACGACTGAGTAACCGTGTTCTCTCAGAATCTCTGCGCGTATCGACGTGCTTACGATGTCGTCGTCGACGCAAAGAATGCGACCGGTCTTCGACCGATCTGGCCAGGACTCGGTTGGGCCTCCGACTTCTACGGTCATTACGGTAATTCCATCGGACAGCGTTTCTGTGGTAAGCGCTTCGACGAGGGGCATAATTCCCTCCTTCATAAGACTGGAGCGTATGAGACCGAGCGGTCGCATGTTTTTTGGTTCGGGCTCATTTTCCCTGGTAGACCGGCTTTCGGCCTTCCGGCCTTCTAGAAAGTCCTGCGTGTGGAAAAGGTCTCCAAATTGCGCGTCGAGTTTTGACAATGCCTCTTCCTCAGTCTGATATTCCTGAATTACCCATGTCGTGTGTTCTCCTGCTTCTTGTCGTTCTTCCGCTGAACGATAAGTTCTCATTCCGCGAGATCTCTGTAGCCAGCCCGTCATTCATTCCATTGCCGCACTGGCATAACCAGGAATAGCTCCGTGCGATTCGGCAAATGCGTCACGTAGGGCATTCCGTTCGTTGCGTCACGATTGAATCCTTGAAACTCGTCTGGGTTGGGACCCACAATCATAAGGTGTGGGCCAACGTGAAAATCATGGCCGGAGCCACCTTTCGCCCATTTCCAGAGGCCGAGATACATGTACGAGATGCCTACCCGATCAATGTGCGGCGTGCGGCCGGCAAGGCTGTCCTGCGTCCAGCGCAGGAATATCGGGTCGTAGCACCCTGGCTCTGTCTTGAATGCGGAGTCGATCGCATCGTGCGGATACCCAGGGATAGCCGGGAGACAGGTCCATTCGTTCGATCCTTTGCGAAGTAGCCGGTATTCACCTCCGGGCGCCGAGGGCCAATCGAGCACGGTCGCGTCCCTGGTAATGAATGCGGGACCGGCGCGCAACGCGTCCGCGATCTTCTCGGCGTCAGTCACAGGCAATCGATCTGACGACTGAGCGGAGGCAGTGATTGCCTTCAAAAGAACAGCTATAAGTACCTTCGTCCAAACGTTAGTGCGGGTCATGTGTCTCTCCTGTTTTGAGGCCCACGCTCTTGTCCGGAACATGTAGACGGCGCGGGTAAAGATGTTGCTTTTCTATTAGACGCCCAGGCGTGAGATCTGCTTCATGCAATGTTAGAATGTCACTCATGCGTGACGTGCATTTACGTAACCTGGATCTGAACCTCATACATCCCCTCTATGCGCTTTTGGAGGAGTGTCACGTCACCCGTGCGGCGAAACGAAGTTTCTTGAGTCAGTCAGCGATGAGCAGGGCGTTGGAGCGGTTACGCGATATGTTCGGAGACCCTCTCCTTGTTCGCAACGGTCGCAGGTACGAGCGGACGGTGCGGGGAGACCGTGTGCTGCGAGACTTGGAGTCGCTCATGCCCCGGCTTGAGGATATGGTGCGGGGAGAACAATTCGATCCAAGCCGAAGCCGGGAAATATTTCGCTTGGCCATGAGCGACCATGCCTCGATGATTGTGCTGCCGTCGCTCTTGGCGAGCGTGAGGAAGGCAGCGACTCACATCAAGTTGGAAGTGTCTGCGGCTGGGGCTGAGACTTATGAGGATGTCGCGGCCGGAAGAATTAATACGTTTCTTTGTGCAGAAGAAGCGCCGCCTTCTTTGGAGTCCGAAATGCTTTTTACCCTAGATTTTGTTTGTCTCGTTGGCGCGGCTCTGCCGGTTCGTGCCCGTCGTCTTACGCTGAAACGATATCTGGAATTTCAGCACGTCCTGGTCGAGATAAGGGAGGGGCAACAGGCTTTAGTGGATCGCGCTCTGTCGCAGGTTGGCGCAAAACGGCACGTCGCGTTCACTCTGCCATTCTTTGTGCCTGCGATTTTTGCCATCGCACAGACTGACTTGATTCTCACCGTGCCGCGCAAATTGGCAAAAATCATTGCGGGAATGGCTGGTGTGCGCGTCGTGGAAGCGCCTCCTGAGATCAAGTCCTTTCCGTATTTCATGGCATGGCATCCGAGACTCACCAATGAACCCGCTCACAAATGGTTTCGTGAACAACTGAGATTGGCTGTTCGCACTTTCTGAGCAATTCGAAGCTGACATTCGTCGAGTTAGGACTAAAGGGATTTGAGTGAATGGACGTGAGAATCGATACCCTAGCCGGCGATTCCGGGCGGATAACGGGCAAGCCGGAAGTAATCCAAAATTGGCAATATCAGGTCAAAGCACTCATTGAGGTCAGAAGGCCGGCGACGACTCGGATTAGTACTCATAAACGCGCTAGTGTTCACTAACTTACAGTGGGGGACTTGCCACTTGTCCGTGTAGTTGGCTAATCGGAAACTGACCCACTACCCTTTGCTATTTCGCTGTGGCATTCTGCTCCGCCAGCCGCTTGAACGCCTGATACACAAACGACCCCAGGTACCACCCATCCAGATACTTGTATGGAGTCTCGCCTGTCGTGTAGTGCCCGCATGGCAGCACCTTCGAGACATAGTCCACGCCGCAGCGATCGAAGTTCTTCAGCACATCCAGCGAGAACTTGCGGACGAACGTCAGGTCGTACGTCGCATGCACTACCAGCACGCGCCGCGGATTCGTCGCAAATCGCTCCATATATGACATCGGGCTGATGCTGGTGAAGATCTCCCGCATCTGCTCCTGCGTCATCCCCGCCTGCTCAAAGGCCTCGCGGATATGCCGCGTGCTCTGTCCCGTCCAGATCACGTCGCCAAACCAAGTCGAGGCGTGGTTGAACGCACAGACCTTGATCCGCGGATCGAACGCCGCCGCTATAAACGCATAGCAACTGCCGAGGCTCGTCCCCAGCACGCCAAACTGCTCATAGCCCTGCTCGGCAAGCCAGTCCAGGCAGCAGCGTATGTCGATCGCTGCCTGCCGGCACGCCTCGATCGTCCTTCCCACATTCGAGCTCACCGCGTAGTCCGAGCGCTCCAACTCCTGCGGTCTGCGAATGTCGTGGTAGGGCTTCGAGAGCCGCAGCGCCGAGATTCCGAACCGGTTGAAGAGCGTGCACAGCGCGTTGTGGCTGAAGGCGTCCGCATTCCACTGCGGCAGAATCACAATCGCCTGCTTCGGCTTGCCCTTCTGTTTTTCCGCTGGCGCGGGATACCACCGCGCATTCACCACATCATTCTCGGGATAGCGTGTCGTGACCGGCGAGGTGAAGCGCAGAAACTCAGCCTTCTCAAGCTCCCCGTTCTTCGCCAACCGCTTCAGCTCTGCGTCCTGCTTCAGAGTCTCGGGCCGCACATTGGTCGGAAACAGCTCGGGATGCCGCGTCTCCAGACGAAAATCCTGCGGCGTCTCGTAGGCGAAGAACTCCTCCGCGTTCTGAACAATCTTCTGATTGAGCGCGACCATGCGCTCGAACTCGGCGCGATCGAAGGCCGTCACCTTGGCCGGGCTATTTGCCGAACCATTGGCCGAACCATTGGCAGAGGAAGCAGCGCCGTCCGGCGGAGCCGAGCCGTCGAGCCAGTCAAAACCCCACTCCAGCGGCCTGACGATACGATTGGTGTCGCGAGTGGTAAGCGCAGTCTCCCAGGAGTACATCCACTTCGCGTAAAGCTTTCCGAGCATCTGTTCAAGTCTACCAAGCCAGACAGTTGCAGGTTGTCAGGGATTGCTGACAATCAGAGTCAAAGTTGGGAAGGCGAGGCTCCCTGTCTCGTCGACGCCTTCAATCGCTGCATGAAGAAAGCGCTGCTCGCCAATGAGGTGAACAACGCAAACATTAGATAGGGTGGAAGGCTTTGCAAAAACGTGTGAGCATACGGCTTTGTAAAGTAGTTGAGACCGAGGCTGACGAAGATCACAATTACAACTGGCTCAAGATACATGCGCCACGGCGTGGCAAGCAGCTTATCGACGCTCATCAGGCAGACGTACGGAACAATAAAGAGAATCGTCGCGCCAAGGGTTACGACGCCAGTTGAGACGATCCAGATGAGCGCTATGGAAGCGAAGGAAGCGAGGTCAGCGAGCGGTACATGAGGCTTAGCTCTTAACAGACCGATCGTCTGTGATACGAGCAGCAGAAGCCACACGCACGCCCAGCCCTTAGCCGCCGATGTTAGGGCCGTCTTCGCTCGCCAGAACGCACCCATCACTTGCTCCTGTTCAGAGTCTATAAAAGCCCTCACTGACTTTCGACTTTATCTCCTTGAATAGATGTTGCTGAACACATAAATAATGCAAACTGATTCCCACAAGCTGACAACTGGAACCCTACACCTAACAACCTTGTCACTAAACCTCCGCCACCACCATGCAAACCCGACCCACCACATAGTCCGCCGGCGACTCCCCCTCCCTGAGCCCGATCAACTGCACCGGAAACTCCCGCAGAAACGGCCGGAGGATCAGATGCCGCTCGTCGAAGTCCACATACCGCAGCATCAGCATCGACCCTGACCGGACCGCGTAGATATTCGGCTGGCTCGCCCGGTAAGGCGCCAGTGAGTTGTAGTGGCGATCGATCACCGCCAGCGCCCCCACTGCCAGCACCGGAGCCATCGCCGCCGCCTGCTGCGCATCCACCCTCACCGCCACAAACCTCTCCCACTGCGTCCGCCGCGGAGCCGGCTTCGCTCTGTTCTCCCTAAGCCGCGCCCCTATCACCGGAACCGTCTCGATCACTACTGCACCTGCAATCCGCGCATCGTCCATCGCCGTCGAGGCTGAGACCACCGGAACCGCCTCAACCGGCTCCGCCTCCCGCTGCGACGCCCCAGCCTCCAGTACGATCGGCAGAATCTGCTCGATCGTCAGGTTCTGCGACGTCAGCACGCGGTCCAGCCCCTCCAGCGAGAGGGCGCGTTTGCGGTTCAGAAAGTTCGAGATGTGCGCCTGCTGAAATCCCGCCTGGCTGGCCAGGCGGCTGCCGGTCAGGAGACCGCGCTCGATGCGTCGCTGCAGTTCGAGGCGAAGCAGTTCATGCAAGTCTTGGAAATTCATAGGTCCGGGTTCTCCGTGGTATCCCATATCATTTAATGATACGAAGATTAGGCGAAAATTTAGCTTTGTGCAATAACTTTATCATCCTAAGATGCTGTATATCGACAGTTTAGGTTGAAACTGTACCTGAGGAAAATAAGGGTATTGACACGTTGTTTGTCAAAAGCTATAACCTTGAAACTTCCTCTCGTGTCCCGAAAGCGAACAGGCGCCGAAGAGAACGCCTCACTCGCCCGCCGGGTCATGGAGGGGGTAAAAGCTGAACTTTTCCCAAGGTACGACAACCACAGACCGCCAACCGACAAATGGGCCGATCGCATGGGCAACAGAGCCGTAGAGTCTCCCCCCCAAAGCAGTTCGGCCCCACAACAACCTGAGTAAGCCCATTCGACCGCTGAAAACCGTGAGGCTTGCCGGGGAGACCTACGCCTTTGAAAGGGAATGGAATGAAGTATCTGCGCTTGGACTTGAAGGTATGTGAAGGGTGCGGGGCGCTGTGGCTCCGCAGGGACGCGGCAGACGGGCTCTACTGCCAGGGCTGTGCACGACGGCTGGCCGAGTTTCCAAAGCCACGCAAGAAGCACGCGGGAGGCCGCAGACCGCGACCAGCCCATGTTTCGCGCTGCAGTGGAGGTGCACAGTGAGCGCGGCCCTGGCGATTCTCCCCGTAATCTGGGCCACCTTCGACGAGCAGCAGCACCCGGCGGCCCCCGCTGCGGCCGAGGTCGAATCCGGCCTCGCCTTCTACCGCAAGTACACAGAGGCGCTCCTGCGCCGGTACGTGAAGCTG
This sequence comes from Edaphobacter bradus, assembly GCF_025685645.1. Classification (NCBI taxonomy): domain Bacteria; kingdom Pseudomonadati; phylum Acidobacteriota; class Terriglobia; order Terriglobales; family Acidobacteriaceae; genus Edaphobacter; species Edaphobacter bradus. The sequence continues at coordinate 910,272 of NZ_JAGSYF010000002.1, read as the reverse complement.
GCCATGGAGGCCGGAAGGGCGCCCTCGCTGCTGGGCCGCGAACTCTTCCGAGGCAACGTCACCCACTACCGCGTGCAGTGGTTCGACGACGTGGTCATCTTCGTCCACGACGTCGAGCGGTGCCTCGCCACGCTCGATCAGGAGCAGCAGACTCTCATCGACCGCATCGCCCTGCAGGAGTACACGCACGGCGAGGCCGCCGAGCTGATGCGCCTGCCCATCCGAACCCTCATCCGCCGGTACGAGCGCACGCTCGACAACCTCACCCAGATGTTTCTCGAACGCAAACTCCTCGAACCTCTGAAAAGCTGTCAATAGGGGCAAGTGGTGGAAAATCCTGCAACTCATTGAAACAATTGCGAATATATTTGCCTGGAAAGTGGCAGAGTAGTTTCGGTCACTTTGTTATTCTGGATAGGTAATCAAGAAGTGAGACGGGAGAGCGCCTTCGGGCCGCTCTCCCGTTTGCTTTTAAGGCAAGTTGCCTGTTGCAGGTTGTTGGTTGCAGGTTGCCGGCTACTGACAACTGGCAACCTGCAACTGACAACTGAGAAGGAGGTGGCATGACAGAAACGCAACGGCTGCATCGGCGGCCAACCAGCGGGCTGGGGCGTCCGGCGGGGATGGAGTTGCGCGCCATGGCGGTGGAGTTTCCGGTGGTGCACGGGCATCCCAACCGGCTGCCGTTCGAAGGCGTGCTGACGCTGGTGGATGTCGCCAGCGACAAGGCTCCGAGCGGCGCGCGCGGCCACAGGGTCATCCTGACCCGCGAGGCAGCCGAAACGGCGCTGCCCAGCCTGCTCGGAATGGCGGTGGACTACAAGGCAGGGTGGGACGGCCACGACGCCCGCCAGAAGTGCGGCATCATCACCGCCGCCGAGATCGAAGGCAACCGGCTCACCGTCGCAGGCTACCTCTACGCCCGGGACTACCCCGAGATGGAGGCCCAGATCCAGTCCGACGGAGCGATGGGGATGAGCTACGAGCTGGCTGACGCTCACGTGGAGGACCTGCGGTCCTCCATCTGGACGCTCACTCGCGCGACATTCACCGGAGCGGCAATCCTGCTGCGCGAGAAGGCCGCATACCGCAGCACGAGCTTCCGGCTGAGCCAGTCACTCAGAGAGAAGCACGGAGTGAAGCGCTCATTGCTTCCTCATCCAAACTCCGGTTCCTGAATCGGGATCTCCTAGCACCCAGTACAGATCATAGGGTTTCGAGCGACCAGCGATTTCCAGAAAGGAGTACGAGCCGGATTCGCATGATGCCGGTGCATTGTCGGAAGTAACCATTAGATCAAGATGCTGATTTTCATCCGGACCAGTCCATCTTCCCGAGCCGGAAAGAGTGCATGTGCTCGTAATGGAATCGTTCGGCAAAGCTCTCACACGCATCGTACCGTCGCTCTTCAGTTCGAGGACAGCATCGGGACCAGTCTTCGCGCGATCCCAATGGCGCTCTGATTCGACATACCTGCCTATGAGGTCCTCTCGCAGTGGGGTATGACGTGGGCGATTCCAGATTGCTGGCGGACCAATAATTGCTCGGGCAAGGTTGTTCGCTGCGAAAAACAAAATGAGCAGCATAGGTGCACCAACGACCAGAACAGGCACAAGGAGAATCAGCCACCATTTCGAGATTGGCCTGCCGAACACTTGCATGATCGGAGTCTAGCTTCACTTGATCCCGGTAACAATACACAACTCAGAAAACACACCAAAGGAGAAGGAATGAGTTTCATAAGCGTTCTTGAAACGGTTGGAAAGGGCTTCGAAAAGGGCCTGAAGTGGGCGATGACGTACGCGATCCCGGTAGAGCGGCTGGTTGGGCTTCTCTTTCCGGCCACCGCGCCGGTCGCCGCCGAGGTCACCGATGCAACGTCGCTGATCCAGAGCGCCGTGCTGCTCGTCGAGCAGAAGTACGCAGCCTCCGGCGTCCAGAGCGGTACCGGCGCGCAGAAGCTCACCGAGGTGCTTGTCCTCACCGAGCAGACCGTCACCGCGCTGCTCGCCAAGGCCGGCCTGCAGGTGGATTCGAACTACGTCTCGAGCCTGGTCTCGGCCGTAGTCGCAATCCTGAACGTCCAGAAGGCCCCGGCAACAAGCGAAGCGAAGGCTTAACAACACAGCGACAGGAGTGAAGATGGAGACGAACAACGAACTCGCAACTACAGTAGAACGCCTCGCCGCCGCAGCGAGCCTTCTCGAACAGGCAGTCGAGAGGCTGGCCGAGCGCCAGCGCGACACCGAAGCCTCGATCGGCCGCATCTCGGCGACGGTCGAAGCAGAGGTCGAGGAGCGGCTGGCCGCAGCCGAAGCCCGGCTTGCCGCAGCGGATGCAAAGATCGCCGAGCTGCAGGCCTCCGCGGCACAAACTGTTCCTGCAACCGTTACAAATGGCCGCAAGACCCTGCCCGTGGGCATGGCGACGCTGCTGGCCAAGCAGGGAGTGACAGTGGATTCGCTCGAGGCAGGGGCTCTCGACGCGGCGCTGACCAGCCTGAGCCTGGAGCAGAGGATCGCCGTGAAGATGCAACTGGTGCGCGCCGGAATGCTGTCGTAAGCTGCGCCGGAAGCATGGGTGAGTCGACAGGTGGGACAAATGGGGGCATGGGCGTGGCCGAGGCCGCGCCCTTCTTTTTGAAAGGGAGAATGATGAACGCGAAGTTTACTGATATTCACGCGACAGCGGACTACATCGGACCTGGCGCAATTGAAATTCCGTTGTATCAGACGGAGATCACGGACCTGGTGCAGCGCCGTGGCGTCTTTGGGAGAAGGATCAAGCAGGTCCCGGCAACGGGTCATCCCTCGCGCTTCTTTGAGGAGACGGCGATTCCCTCGCCTGCGGCCTCCTCGGGCTTTGTCGATCCGCGCAACATCATCGCGCCGATCGTCAGCCCCACGCGTATCGAGCGCAGCGTGCCGCTGAAGGCGCTGGTCGCACAGATCAACTACAACCTCTTCGACATCGAGCTGGGCCAGCAGCAGAGCCAGTTCGCCTACCTGCAGGCCAAGGACCTCGCCGACACCGTCGAGGGCGTCCTGCGCACGCACGACGTCGCGCTCTGGAACGGCACCGACACCAGCCTCAGCTCGCCGACCACCGCGCAGTACTTCGGCGCCGCCGGGCAGATCGCTGCGGGCGGCAATACCGCCACCATCGGCACCAGCCAGAGCATCGTCGACGGTTTCAAGTCTACCGTCGCCCAGATGGTCTCGAACTCCTCGTTCGGCGTGCGCCCCACGGCGATCTACGCCAACCCGGTGCTGCTCGACCTGATCGACCGCGAGATGAAGAGCGAGTTCAACGTGGTCCTGAACACCATGGACATCGGCGCAGGCTTCACCGTGAAGACGCTCTCCACCCAGGCGGGCGAGCTTCCGCTCATCCCCGAGTGGACGCTGGGCTACACCGGAACTCCCGGCTCCGGTTCCTCCGTGCTTCCGGCCTACATCGTCACCGAGGACCTCATCGAGTACCACTGGCTCGGCGACGCAAACCCACGGGTCTTCCAGCTCGGAGTTCCCGGGTCGCTCGCCTCGCAGTATGTGGTGGTCAAGTTCGGCGGCGTCGTGGTGAAGGGCGCCAACTACGCCCACTACCAGGTGCTCGTCGATCGCTAACGCATAACGTGTCATCCCGACCGGAGCGGAGGGATCTGCTGTTTTGAGCGTAGAGGCATTTGCAGGGACCGGCGAAGTCTATGCCGGTCCCTGTTTTCTTTTTGAGAGGAGCTATATGGCTTACCTACTTCCCGCCGAATACCAAACATACGGGCTGGATGCAGAGACGACAGACGACTGGGTGACGATGGCCTCGTCGCTCATCGAGGCGCACTGCAGGCGGCCCAGCCTGCTGGTGACGCAGTATGTGGAGCGGATGCGCTTCTCCGCAGGCGCGCAGACCGTGCGACTGAGCTATCGCCCGCTCGCTGCGGCCGCCGGAGCGGCATCGCCACTGGTAGGCGTGCGCGTGCGCTACGGAAAGCCAAGGCGCGGCGAGATACCTGATCCATTCCGCGAGCAGATCGCGTGGGCGTTCAGCGTTCCGGGAAGCTGGAACACACTGGACACCTCGCACATCGACGTCAACATGGCCACCGCAGAGCTGACCTTCCCGCAGAACTACCTGGGGCTCGGCTACAACGAGGCCGAGATCACCTACACCTCCGGGCTTGCGACGATTCCTGCCGCAGTAAAGATCGCCTGCGCGCAGATTGTGAAGAACGCACAGGCGACGCCTGCGCTGAACGTGAAGGCCAGCCGCGTGGACACCGTGCAGATGCAGTACTTCAGCGGCGCTCTGATCGACCCGCAGGTGCAGGCACTGCTCAGGCCCTACGTGGCGGAGAGGCTGGGGTAACGCAATGACAGATCTGTCGAGAACGGGGTGCGCAGCCCAAAGGGCCGCAGATGTACTGTTTCGCGCGGCGCACGGACGCGCTGTAATGTTGCGAACCCCCGCTCCTGCAACCGCAGGCAGCCTAGCCGAACAGCTTGGGTTGGCGACTCCCGAGTTTCAGGACGTCGAGCTGGCTCCAGTGGTCTTTCGCAGGGCACGCGCGAAGATCACCGCGGGCAAGCCAACGCAGCGGGAGATGCTCGTGTCGGCTACAGCAGTGGAAGCGCTAGTGGGAAGCCTTGGATTCGCCTCGGCGAGTGCGATGTTCGCCGCAGCATTCGGCGTGCTCGTCGATGAGGCGCTGCTGGTGATCGCATCGCTCAGTGAGATTGAGGCAGGCGGAGCGGTCTGCGGCTACAGGCTTGTGCTGCGCGAAGCTGTGAAGCTGGAGGTCTAGCAACCCCGCGATCGGTGTACCGGGTCGGCCTATTTGCTACAGAAAGGTTACGTATCTATGCAGAACGCCAAAGACACGTTTTTCATAACGCTACAGAGCAGGCTTGCTGCGTTGAATCCCGCGCGCACCATCGTCGTGCGCGGCGTGACGCGGCCCGGTGTGCTGGTGGACGAGAACGAGCTGGTGACCGCGACCAAGCCGCCTGACGTCTTCAGGCTGCTGTGGACAGGGACAATCGTTGACACGAAGGCTGGGTTGCCGCTCGTCGCGATGCAGTGCGAGATCCGTTACACCACCGACGGCAACGCAGGCAACGGCGGCATGGACCGCGGCCGTCTACTCGCTCGTATGGATGCGGAGTTGGCAACAGCTGTCGGAGCAGCTCCGCAGAACGCCGCGAAGATGAGCTACGCCGCGACAACTCAGGGCGGAGCCGCAACGGCGATGGCGACCAATATCTTCTGGGGCGATGCGGTGTTTGGCAAGGTCGTGGTCGAGGGAGAGCGGCTGGAACGTACGGCAACGGTAGAGGTCTTCAGCTATCAGGAAGCGGGTGAGCTATGAGCACGACTGCAGTGGTAGCGGTGGCTCCGATCACGCGGCGCGTGAGGGCCTACTTCGCGCCGGTGAATCGCGCGACGCAAGCTCCCTCGATCTTTGACGCAGCGCAGACAGGCACCTTTGTGCTCGACACACCGCCTGCTCCGTGGATCGACCTGGGATGGTGCACGAAGTTTGCACGCAGAAACGGCGTCGGGACGAAGAGTGGAGTCGTCGCGCTGAGAACCGGAGCACCGGCGATGACGACATGCCAGGTGCGGAGCGAGGTCGAAGCGACCGTACAGCTTGAGTTTGAGAGCTGGGGCAAGCTGCAGATGGCGCTGGCCTCCGGCTCGCAGCAGATGAATCTGCTCTACCCCGCGGCTGGCGCGACGGCGAACGGCAGCGGAGGGACAGCAGCCGCGGCGGTTCCCCTTTCTGCCGGCTCGACGGCGACCTCGCTAAACGTGGGAACGGCAGCGGCGGGATTCTCCGTTGGCGATTTGGTCTCGGTGGATATGGACTACACGGGGCAGACGGGCTTCGTAGGCAGTGGAGTGAGCGCGGCGTATGTGACGGCATCAGCGAATGTCGCAAGCGACGTGAACTACATCCGGCGCGTCTCGCTGAACGTTGGGCGCGTCGTGGCAATTACGAATGGCGCGCTGACGCTGGCTGCGCCGCTTCCTGCAGGGACACCGTCGACAGGGATGCAGGTGAGCCGGCTGCTGGGCTTTGTCGATCGCGAGGGAGGAACGTTCTTCCAGGAGTGGTCAGGGCTCTTCGTGATGGACGGCGAGCAGGGCGACCGGATGATCTTCCACTATCCGCGCCTGCAGACGATGCAGGGCGCGGCGGAGATCGCCGAACCTCTCGCGGCGCCGCTCGAGCGCGTGCGGCTGAGCGGAGCATTTCGCGCGCTGCCCGTGAAGGATGCGAACGACGGAGAGATGGTGTTGTGCTTCCGGAGCTACCTGCCGGCAGCGATGCGAACGGTTTAGTGAGGACGAGGAGAGAACGATGAGTTGGAAGCGAAGAGGATGGACGACGCTGGTCGGAATGCTGCTGGCGGTTCACGGTTTGCTCATGTGGCTGACAGTCATGGCCGGCGCACAGATTGTGACCACCCAGGTTACAGATACGATCTACCGCGCAGACGGCACGCCCGCCACAGGAACCGTGCTGGTGAGCTGGCCCGCGTTTACCAATGCCGTAGGCGAGTCTGTGCCCAGCGGCAGCACGTCGGTGACGATCGCGGCCGGAGGCTCGCTGAGCGTCGCGCTGGCTCCGAATGCAGGTTCGACGCCGATGGGAAGCTACTATACAGCGGTGTACCACCTGGACGACGGGACGACGAGCCGCGAGTTCTGGGTTGTCCCCGCAAGCCAGGCGCCGGTGCACCTGAGCGCCATCAAAAGCTCCGTGCTGCCGACCTCCGTGGCAATGCAGACCGTGAGTAAGAGCTACGTGGATACGGCGATCGCCGCTGCCGTCGCAGGCCGCCCCCTAGACCAGAGCAATCCCTACGTTCTGAAAGCCGGCGACACGATGACAGGACCTCTCGTGCTGCCCGGTGATCCAACGGCTCCGCTGCAGGCTGCCGGGAAGCAGTATGTCGATACGAGCATCGCAGGGCTCACTGCAGGACTCGCGCAGAAGGTCTCGACTACGCCTCAGTCGACCCAGACCGTCGCTCAGCCGGCCGGGTCAAGCCTGCAGGTGAACAACCTGAACGGTGTGGAGTACGCAAGCCAGTATCAGAATGGCCGCAACAACAACGGCATCGCCAATGCCACGCAGAGCACCGACTGCGCCAGCGGCTGCGAGGTGAAGGCCGAGCAGAGCTACAGCGGGAACGAAGGCTACAATCCCACTGACTGGAAGAGCCAGACCCACGTCGAGGACGCGCGCCAGGGGCAACGCAGGGACAGCTATCTGAATCCCGAAAGCGTCGTCGCGCCGGGCGTCGAGGCAGGCCAGGTGATCGACGTGACCTCGACCCGCAGCGGCGCGGTAGTGCATCAGCTTACGGGGACTGAGGACCCAGCATCGATTGGTCTGCAGATTAACCATCACGTTCCGGGCGGCGGATCGAACCAGTTTCCGCAGAGCATCGACAACGGCAACCCGCCATACTTCAAGAGCGGATACAGCGCGTTGATGGTGAACGGCACCTACAACTCTCAGGGACAGCACGTGCTGGCTCCCATGGAGACGGACTGCTTCGGCGTGGGCGACTGCCTCATTGGATCGCAGTTCCTCTTCGCCTCGGGCGGCTTTCGCGATAACGCCGATGAGGGGACGCACCCCTTCGATCTGCAAGTCCGCGAGGACTCACGTGTCTTTGCGGGCAACTGCACGACGGGATGCACGACGGGCTCCACTGCTGTGACCGTGACGCCGAGCCAAAACCCAGGGACCCAGGGGGACGGGCGATACCTCATCGACACCAACTCGGCCAAGGTTCTCACTGCGGGCCAGTTGACGGGGACGGGCGCGTCAGGCCCGAATGCGTCGGCAGCGTTCAGCGGAACGACGTTTCCCGTGAGCACCTTCTTCACGATCGCTCAGGCGATCCCATCGCAGGCCAACGACGTCGCTCCCGGCACGGTGACGGTTGCGATTGCCACCACGGGCGTGCCCTCCGGCTTCGCTACGAACACTGCGGCGGCCCCTGCCGGCAGCGGTGTGGCCTGCATCGCCGACCCAACTGTGGCCGCGAACGGAGTCGAAGGCTTTGAGACCGCCAGCTACACCGTTGTGGATGGAACTCATCTGCAGCTGGTCCTCAACAAGGCGCACGCCACGCAGGCAACGGTGGCCATCGGCGGCCTGTGCGGTTATGGCCTCGAGCAGACGGTGGATACGGCCAACGGAATCCGGCAGGTCTTTCCCGTCATCGGCTCCTACTCGGCGACAGGCCTGTACTACGCGGGCGGCGCAACAGCGGTAATCGGAAAATCGAACACCACCTCTGCCTTCCAGAACCTCTCGCTGCCCATTGCCTCTCTCGGACGCAGCGGCAACACCGTGACCGTCACGGCGGCAGGCTTTCTGCCATTGGACGTCAGCGGGCTGAACCTGACGGTCTCCGGCGTTGCGGACGCAAGCTACAACGGAAGCTTCGTGGTGACGACGACGGGGTCCAACACCCTTACCTACGCGCAAAGCGGGCCTAACAGCACCAGCACCGGCGGAACCCTCTCGCTGCTGACCGGCGGGTATGCGCTCTATCCGATGGCCGAGGTCCTCAGCGTGATGAACCCGGCGAACAAGCGCGTGGATGGATCGATGACCCTCGCGCCGAACACTGTAGCCTGGGCCGCAAACGATTCCGTCGAGGAGCCGCACTACTACCAGCAGAAGGTCGCTCCCGATCTGGAGTTCATCGGGCAGACGATCCCACGGCCGCTGTCGTTCCAGCGGGCTGGCCTGCAGTACGAGGGTAACAACGGCCCGGGACTGCAAGGGTGGACGATCACCAACGCCACGCCGGCAAGCAGCTACTTCGGCAACGGAGGGACCCATGGCCCTCCCGACATGGCTTATGAGGCCAGCGGCATCTGGAAGCGCACCATGGTCGCGCAGGCGGGCGAGCAGAGCGTCTTCACCATTCACTGCAACTCGCACGGCTGCGGCAAGTGGAACTCCGGCTACAACCTCTTCGAGCTGGACTCGAGCGTGGCCACCGATGTCATCGGATTTCAGCCGTTGACCAGCACGCTGACGATGTCCCTGCGCGGGACCGGCTACACCTTCGCGCCGCAGGGCTTCACCGCCGGAGTCATCAACGCAACCACGGTGAACGCGACGACGCTGAATGGCGCGGTAGGCGCGGCGCAGCTTCCCGTCTTCCAGGCCTCTGGCAGCGGGCACGCGCAGGGAGTTGTTCCTGACCCCGGCGCCACCGCCGGCACGGCACGGTATCTTCGCGAGGATGGCACATGGGCCGTCCCGCCGGGATCCGGCTCGCAGTTAGCCATGCCGGCAATGCTGCAGGCGATGCCCGAGCGGGCGCACCTGCTGGGTGAGTACCTGCTCAACGAAGGCACAGGCACTGTTGCCGACGACACCAGCGGAAACAACAACAACGGAACGATCTCTGGTGCGACGTGGGAGGGTTCCGCTGACCTCAGCTTCACGCCGGGCCAGTACATTCAGCTGCCCGTCGCTCTCAACCAGACGAACACCTGGCAGTTTGCGATCTACTCGCCGCCGTTTGGCAACAGCGGCTCAGCCTCGCAGATTCCCACCGATGACTCGACGTCCTTCGGGCAGAACCCGTCGCTGCTCTGCGGAAACGACACAGCGCATACCTGCCTGATCGCCAGCAGCTTCTTCGGGCCCGTCTCGCACCGGTTCATGGCGTTCAACACAGACTCGACCGAGGCGAGCGAGCCGCTTCCGGCAGGCTGGCACATCGTGACCCTCGTCAACGGCCAGGGCGGCCAGAAGGACCACTGGTACTACGATGGCGCCGAGGTGAATGGTTACGCCGCGCAGAGCAGCGGGGCCTTCACGCATCCTTCGTCGGGCAACTACCAGATCGGCGGATCGAGCCAGTACACAGGTAGCTGGTTCACCGGCAAAATTGCGGCAGTGTGGGCGTGGAGCACATCGCTGTCCTCGACCGAGGTGCAGACCGCGGCGCAGAACGCCGTGAGCTACGTCCAGAGCAAGGGCGCCGCGCCCGCATACCGGCCGATCATCCACGATGCCCCGCTGGTGATCGGCGGCATCGACTCGCGCACGGCGGGACTCGGAGTCTCTGCGCCGTGGATCTCGAACCTGTCGCTCGCCGACCCGACCTACACGACGCTGGACCTCGGCTTTTCCGGAACGACGGTCTTCGACCATCTCGCGATGTTCGATCTGATGTACGCGCCGAGGATCAACGGACGGTCAGGCCCGACGATTGACGTGTTCTGGGGCGGCGTGAACGACTTCTCCACGACGATGACGGCGCGCCAGGTCGCAAACTCGCTCAAAGGGATGGTGCAGAAGGCAAAGGCAGCCGGCGCGCGAGTCATCGTTGCGACGGAGATCAGCTCTCACTCCACCGGCAACGGCGACACCATGAAGAACGCGCTCAACACCATCGTCCGGAGCGAGGCGCTCACGCTTTGGGGGGCAGACAACGTCGCCGACCTGGCAACGGTGCCTCAGCTCGGAGCCGATGGCGCTTCGAACAACGCCACCTACTTCAGCTCGCAGCTGCATCCGACGGACGCGGGCGAGGTCTTCGTGACTAGTGTGATGAGCGATGCCGTCAACGAGCTTATCGGCTCAACCGAGACCAGCCGGCACGCGACGGCGGCCTCGTCCTACCAGGAGCTCGCAGGCGACCGCTTCCTCGATCTGACGGGAACGTCAGCACAGAGCGTGAGCCTGCCGGACTGCATCGGCTACTCGCTGCCGCGGCAGATCGTGAACCTGGGCACGGCTGCGGGCACGGTTGCGGCAATCAACTCCGAGACGCTGACCGGCAGCAGCACGCTGGCCATCGGGTCGAGGGCGATCTTCGTGCCGGTACCCGGCGCGTTGAGCACAGGCGGCTGCCACTGGGAGCGAACACAGTAGAGCACGGAAGAGGCGGGCTGGAATAAGGCTCGCCTCTTTCCGTTTGTGCTGGGATCGTCATCAGGAAATGCACTGAGGTATGTCGAGCCTCAAAGGACAGCAAACGATGGAGATGGAGACGATGCAGGACACAGAGACTGGGTGGGATGTCGCGCGACTGGTGGAGTTGGGAAAACAGATCGAGGCCGAGCCGGAGAGGATCATCGAGCTCGCCGAGGAGTATCTACGCGTGCGCGACCGCGAAGGCGGGCTGCGGCCCCTCAAGGCCAACGCCGCGCAGCGGGCCTTCGAACAGGAGCGGGGGCAGCACAACATCGTGCTGAAGGCCCGGCAGATGGGAATCACGACGTGGGTGGCCGCAAGGTTCTTTCTGAAGACGATCACCACACCCGGCGTCCTGAGCGTGCAGGTGGCGCAGACTCGCGAGGCTGCCGAGGGAATCTTCCGCATGGTGCAGCGCTTCTGGGAGTGCCTGCCCGAGGAGATGCGCAAGGGGCCGCTGCGCCGGAGCCGCGCCAACGTCGGGCAGATGTGCTTCCCCGGACTCGACAGCGAGTTCCGCATCCTGAGCGCAGGCGACGAGGGTGCGGGTCGCGGCCTGACGATTCAGTACCTCCACTGCAGCGAGCTCAGCCGGTGGCCGGGCGACGCGCAGGAGACGCTGGCCGGGCTGCGTGCGGCGCTCGCTCCGCACGGCGAGCTGGTGATGGAGTCGACTCCGAACGGCGCGTGCGGGTGCTTTTATGAAGAATGGGGAAGGGCGGCCACGAACGGAACGGTGCGCCACTTCTTCCCCTGGTGGAAGGAAAGTGCATATGTATCCGATGCGGTCACAAATTTTACGGCAGCGGAGAGCGCCCTGATGGAGGCCCACGGCCTGACCGCGCAGCAGATCGGCTTCCGGCGCGGGCTTGAGGCGAACTTTCGCAGGCTGCGCGCGCAGGAGTTCGCCGAAGACGCGGAGAGCTGTTTCAAGGCGTCTGGCGAATGCTGCTTCGAGGTTGCTGCCGTGGAGCGGCGGCTGGCCACGGCTCCGGAGCCAACGGGCGAGCCCCGCCGCAACGGAGCGCTGCTGACATGGTTTCCTCCTCTGCCCGGCAGGGAGTACATCGTGGCCGTGGATACGGCAGGTGGCGGCTCCGACGGCGACTACGCAGCGATCCAGGTGATCGATCGGGAGAGCGGGCTGCAGTGCGCGGAGCTGCAGGAACGGCTCAGCCTCCTGGAGCTGTCGCGCGTCGCGGCAGATCTCGCGCGCGAATACAAAGACGCGGTGATCGCCGTGGAGCGCAACAACCACGGCTCGGGCGTGCTGGCGTATCTCAGCAGCTCGGAGCACTATGCGAACGTCTACGAGTCAAACGGAGTCACCGGCTGGCTGACGACGGCAGCGAACAAGCCCGGCATGGTGAGCCTCATGGGCGCGCTGCTGGTCGAGTCGCCGGAGATCTTCTGCAGTCGCCGGCTGCTCACCGAGTGCCGGACGTTCATCACGATGCCCGGAGGCCGCATGGGAGCCGCGAACGGAGCGCACGACGACTGCCTGATGGCAATGGCCATAGCCCAGGCTGTCCGAGCAGAGACGCTGTGCCGCAAGCGCTAGTGGCAGGTACCGTTGTTAGTTGCCAGTTGTTAGTTGTTAGTGGCGAAAAGCAACGACTAGCAACCTGCAACTAACAACCTGCAACTTTCCTCTGTATTCTGTTGGCTGTGGAGGGCTCTTGGCGGTACTGGCAGTGCAGGCGATTCGTCGGATGCGGGGTGGCGCGCAGAGCCAGCTGATGCTGGGGGCCGACGGCAGGCTTTGGGTGGTGAAGTTTCAGAACAACCCTCAGCACCTGCGCGTGCTGGCCAACGAGTTCATCGCAACACGGCTGGCCGCCGCCGCCGGGCTGACGGTTCCGGCCTGCGATGTCATCGAGGTGAGCGAGTGGCTCATCGCCAACACACCGGGCATGATCGTAGAGCAGGGACGCGGCGTGACGCAGCGTTACACCGCGGGACTGCAGTTTGGCTCGCAGTTTGTCGGCGGGCTGATGCCCGGCCAGGTCGTCGATTATCTGCCCGAGCAGCAGCTCGACGAGGTGCGCAACCTGCGCGAGTTCGCGGGGATGCTGTGCATCGACAAGTGGACGGGCAACTGCAACGGCCGCCAGGCTGTCTTCGAGCGCAGGCCGCGCGAGCGCAAGTACCGAGCGACGTTCATCGACCAGGGCTTCTGCTTCAACGCAGGCGAGTGGACCTTTCCTGACGCGCCGCTGCGTGGCGTCTACCAGCGCAACCGCGTCTACGCCGGCGTGAAGGGGTGGGAGAGCTTTGAGCCGTGGCTGAGTCGCATAGAGTCGATGCCGCCCGAGACGCTTTGGCAGATCGCCGAGAACGTTCCGCCAGAGTGGTACGGCGGCGACACTTCGCTGATCGAACGGCTGATGGAACAGATGCTGATGCGGCGCTCACGCGTGCGGGAGCTGGTTGGTGCGTTTCGGGACTCGAACCGGCGTCCGTTCCCGATGTGGGACACCGGAGCGAGGGTGATCGTGCCACGGCAGTTCGCCGATGTGGGCGAAGTCGGAAAGTTTGTAATGTAGAGGACAAGTAGTTCGTTGCTGGTTGTTAGTTGCTGGCTGAATGGTGTTTGAATTGCTACGTGTTTGAAGTGGTTGTCGGCTGTTGGTTGTTCGTTGCCTTTCGGAGGTTGATTGCCAGAGCGTATCCAATGCGAGTTCTTCCTCATCCGCTATGTTCCGGATGTGGTGAAGGGCGAGTTCACCAACATCGGTGTGCTGCTGCGCGAGGCCGGTCCTTCGTCCGGCCGCGACGAGAGCGCGGTGGTGCGTTTCACCCGCGACTGGAGCCGCGTGCGCTGCATGGACGCCGACGCGGACATCGGGCTGCTCGAGGCTCTCGAGGGCGAAATTGCCGAGCGGTTGAGGCACAGCGCGACCGATGGAAAGCCGGTGATGCAGGTACTCGAAGACACGCTCTCGAACTCGCTCCAGATCACCGAGGCCCGCGCCGCGCTGGCCGAGAGCATCCCAGCCGAGCTTGAGCAACTGATGAAGATGTACGTCGAGCCCCTGAAGGTGAAGGCGGAGCGGCGGCGCACGGGCCGCGCTGCAATCACCGCTGCAATGCGCAATGAGTTCGAGCGTGCCGGAGTGTGGGGGCTGATGCGCAAGCGTATCGCGGCGTCGCTCTACACGCGGCCAGGAGATCCGATGAAGATCGACTGCGGGTACAGGGCTGAACTTCAAAGAGCAACCGCGGGTGGAATTATCCGGATGTTCCAGGCGGTCTCGCTCGAGGGCGACGTCGAATCCGCAAAGGGTCTGGCCTTCTCGGCTCCACAACTTCGCGAGGGAGTGCAGCGAGTCGAAGACGCGCGGCTTGAGCTGACGGCGGTCGTCGAGCCGCTGCGCAGCGTCTCCAGCGCAGAGGACGAGGCGATGGAGCGATACCGCTTCGGCGTCGAGGCTATGGAGCAGCAGGAGATTCGCGTGGTGACCGTGAGCGATCTCGCCAGAGTTGCAGAGACGGCCAGGGTGGAGCTGAGAGTCTGAGGGGCAAGCTGGATTAGCTTTCCGTTCGTAACGGTGTCTTGTTAAGGGCACGGCTTCAGCCGTGCCGCAATGTGCTGTCTTGAATGCGGCTTTAGCCGCTGAGGTCAAGGCGCAGCCTACGGGCTGCGCTTTTTATTGCGCGAAATAAATCAGAGAGAGGTGAAAGACATGGGAGTGCGAACCACGATGAAGGAGATGTGGCGGCGGCTGGCGGGAGTCGAGGCCTCCGCCGGGGGTGCAACCGAAGGCGTCAGGAAGACAGCGATGCTTCCTGCGATCCTGACGCCCTACAATCCAGCGGGGCGACTGGGTCAGAATGCGCTGCCCAAGCCGACTCCGGCGAACCTGCGCAAGTTCGCCGAGACGCCGGTGGTGCGGCGTGCGATCAACGTCGTGAAGGACAAGATTGCGAGCATGGACTGGCAGGTTCGCGTGCGCCGTGGCTACTCCGCCGCGAGCATTCCGGACGCCGCAGAAAAGATCAACGTGCTGCGCCGCTGCCTCGAGGAGCCGAATGCGTCCGACAGCTTCCGCGTGCTGTGGGAGCAGGTGATCGAAGACCTGCTCGTCGGCGGCTTCGGCGCGGTCGAGATGGAGGCGACCGGCGATGCGCTGCGGCCATTTCACCTGTGGGCCGTTGACGGCGCGACCATCCAGATCGACAGCAAGTGGAACGGCGACCCTGCGAAGCCTCGTTACGCGCAGGCCACCGGGCTTGGCCAACTCGGTCTCAATAAGGACGCCCTGGTTCCACTGCTCGACGACGAGCTGATGTACCTGCGGCTCAATCCGCGCACGCACACTCCGTTCGGACTCGGCAGGCTTGAGGTCGCGTTCGAGACCGTCAACCAGTT
Source organism: Edaphobacter bradus (assembly GCF_025685645.1). NCBI lineage: Bacteria > Pseudomonadati > Acidobacteriota > Terriglobia > Terriglobales > Acidobacteriaceae > Edaphobacter > Edaphobacter bradus. The sequence goes on along the minus strand of NZ_JAGSYF010000002.1, from coordinate 894,937 downwards.
CCTGAGCGCGAACCGCTATGCCGGACGGCTCGCGTCAAACTCCGTCGTGCAGTACGCGCTGTGGCTCAACGAGGCGACGCCCGAGCAGCACGACCGCCTCATCCGCTGGTGGCAGGACGAGATCGAAGGCACCGGCCGCGTGCCGCTGCTGAGCTGCGAGCAGAAGCCCGAGGTGCTGCGCTTCGCCGGCGGAACCGACGCCGACCTGCGCCTCGCGTGGCAGGAGATGCTGATCCGCCTCATCGCCAACGCTTTCGAGCTGCCGCCGATGCTGCTCGGCCTGCAGCACGACGTGAACCGCTCGACTGCGAGCGAGATGGCCGACGAGGCCTTCCAGAGCGCGATCGTTCCCGTAGCGAAGCTCGTCGCCGAACACATCACGCGCGATCTCTTCGCCAAGAAGCTCGGCTGGCGCGAGTTCGAGTTCTGCTTCAACGACCTCGAAAGCCGCGACGAGATGGAAGAGGTGCAGATCCAGAAGGCGCTGCTCGAAGCAGGCGTTCTCACCGTGAATGAGGTCCGCGAGATGCGCGGGCTGAGCCCATTGCAGGCGCAGACAGATAGCACGAGCGAGGTGACGCAGTGAGAGTGACGATCGACAACCTGGACGGAGCAGGCGCGCTGGACTACAGCGCCGCTCTCTCCGCGCCCTTCCACTCCGGTGAAACCCCGCTGAAGATCGAGCGCGTGCTCAACGCTCCATCGCGGTGCACCGCAATGCTGGACATGAACGCGCTTGGCCTTCCCGTACCTGCACGGCGGGGCCGCATCGTCGTCACCGCCGACAGCGGAACCGTACTGTTCACCGGCTATCTCGCGACCGAGCCCGAGCGCGTCTACGCGGGCGTCGCGACCGCGGGGCTCGTGTATCGCGTGCTCATCAACGCCGTCAGCGACGAGTGGCTGCTCGACAGGCAAGCCGTTCCGCTGAGCGGCCCGGGGCTGGCGCAGCCGGCCGGTCAGGTGCTACAGACGCTGACGAACCGCGTCGGCGCGGGCCTCTTCAACACGGCGGACGTGACCGGCGCGGCCTCTATTGGCGTCTTCGAGCCACAGTCTACGCAGAGCTGGTCGGAGAACGCAGGCGCGATCGCGGGGGCATCGTACGCGGCTTATCGCGTGCTGAACGGCGCGCTGAGCCTTGCACCCGCAGGCTCCGTGACTCACACGCTGAGCGACGGCGACGGTTCCCTGCAGATCGCCGCGCTGAAGATCACCTCCGTGAGGGAGCTCGCCAACGACGTCACGCTGAGCGGCGAGATGGAGCCAGCGGCCTACATCACCGAGACCTTCGCGGGTGACGGAACGACGAGCGTCTTCCAGCTCACTGAAGCTCCATTTCGCCCGAAGCGCACCGCGAACTCCTCCAGGCTGCTGAGCGACAGCTTCAACACAGGCGTCTTCAACACGCAGCTCTGGCAGGTTTCGGACTCCGGCTCGCACCTCGGCTTTAGCGCCGCTGGCCTCGCGATGAACGGAGGCAACGGCTTTGACGGGCAGACGACGCTTACCGCCATCGATCCCGTGGAGCTTGGCGGCTCGCTTGTGATTGAAGCGGGCAGCGTCCAGCTCGGCGCGCCCAGCGACGGCGTACTCTGCGGCCTCTACCGCGGCGCAACCGAACGCAACAACTGCTTCGCCGGATACAACGTCCGGCAGTCCGGCGGAGCCACGGTGGTAGTCCCGTTCGTGAACGGCGCTGAGGTCGGCACCGTCTACACGCTGCTCAGCGGACACACCTACACGCTGCGCTTGCGGCTGCACTCGGTCGAGATGCAGCGCGTGGCGCAGACCTACTACGCAAGGGTCGATGGTGCGCTCCAGGCCTTTGGCGGCGGCATGGTAAGCGCGCCGGTGTCGATCGTCTTCGAGCTGCAGGACCTCGGCGCGGCCTCGAACTCTCCCGCGACGGTGCTCTACGACGGAGCGATAGCAGGCTCGGTGGAAAGCTCCCCGGGTGCCTGCACCTTCGTTGCAGTCAATAGCGTGCAACTTACCGGCTCGATGGGCTATTGCCGCATCACGCAGACCGGCTCGGCGTGGGTGGTGAGCACGCTGCCCAACGGAACGAAGATGACACGATTGATCGGCGCCGCTGGCGAGGGCGTGGACTGCAAACTATCTGCCACTGGAAAAGTTACATTCTTTTCAGGCCGCGTGCCCGTCGCCGGAGAGCTCGTCACCGTGACGTACCGCAGCAGCAGGCGCTCCGTCGCCCGTCTCAACAACGCCGCGAGCGTAAGTGCTGAAGCGGCCACCGGCTTTCCCGGCACAGCACGCTGGCTGGGCAAAGTGCTGCACCCTGCGGCGCGCAGTGCGGCGGATTGCGAGAGCGCCGCCCAGGCGGTGCTCAGCTTTGCGACCAGCCGCGCGGCTGCGGTATCAGGCACATACTCCGCTCTGAATCCCGCTGCAGACATCTGGCCAGGTGATGTGTTGTCGCTCTCCTCCGGCGGCCAGAGGATGAACGCCATCGTACGCAAGGTCACCATCGAGGACGGCATGGCAGCGCCCGAGGTGCTGGACTACAAGATCGCCTTCGCCAACGACTGGGCCGAGGCGCTGGGGATGAAGTTGTCCGAGGCAATCGCAGCCGACGCGCTGCTGCCTGCGGCTCCGTCGGCTGCACCCGCCAACGTGCTTGCGAACCTGCAGCAGTTGCAGGTGGTCAGCGCGACAGCAACCGCCCTGCAGGTGGACGCCGGAACGGCTCCACCCACTGGCGGCGGCTTCGAGGTGCGGCGCAGGGACTGGAACTTCGGGCCAGGAGTCGATCAGGACCTCGTCCTGCGTAGTCCGGTGCAGAGCTTCTCTATCCCGCGCGCGGCACAGGTAGAGCAGTACTACGTGCGGATGTACGACGGCTCGACGCCGCCCGTGTACTCGCGATTTTCAAGCGCAGTCTTTACAGATCTTCCGGTCTCCTCGGAGTGACCGGAAGCAGGGAGATAGCTTATGACGGAGTTCGAAGCGCAGGTTCTGGGGGACCTGCGCGTGCTCAAAAGCCAGATGGACCAACTGATGGGCGTCGGCCAACCCGGCCGCATCGTGCATCTCGAAGAGCGCGTCGAGCGGCACGACCGAAGCATGCAGCGCCTGAAAGGAATCATCGCAGCCAGCAGTGCGCTGCTGACCATGCTGCACCTGGCAATCGACTACTTTCGGCGATGAAGACAGCCGACCGCGGATTGACGCGGAGGTACACGGATAAAGACAGTACTGATTTGTTTTGGTTCCTAATCCGCGCCTATCCGGGTTGATCCGTGGTCGAACCATGACCGATCTTCGAAACGTATAATCTAGCCATGGACTCGAGGCCGTTGGTGGGAGTTGTGATGGGAAGCCGCAATGATTATGCGGTGATGCGCAAAGCTGTCGAGATACTGACCGAGTTCGGTGTGCCTCACGAAGTGCGCGTCGTCTCGGCGCATCGGACTCCCGATCTTCTCTTTGAGTACGCGGCTACCGCAGCCGAGCGCGGCCTGCGCGTCATCATCGCTGGAGCAGGCGGAGCGGCGCACCTTCCGGGAATGCTCGCTGCCAAGACCGTCGTCCCCGTGCTGGGAGTTCCGATTCCGGCGACTGCGCTGCAGGGCATGGACTCGCTGCTGAGCATCGTGCAGATGCCGAAGGGAGTTCCCGTCGGCACGCTCGCCATCGGCGCGGCTGGCGCGGCGAACGCAGGTCTCTTCGCAGCCGAGATTCTCGCCACAACCGACGCTGCGCTGCGCGAGAAGCTGGTCGCGTGGCGGGCAGCACGCCGCGATGAGGTGCTGGAGCAGGTCGTCGGCGAAGAACCGGCAGCAGAGGCAGGCAAGGCGTGAGCGGCATCTCTTCGACGGCGCAGCCGATTCTCTCCGGAGCCACCATCGGAATCTTCGGCGGCGGGCAGCTCGGCCGCATGACCGCCATGGCCGCGCGCGCCATGGGCTACCGCATCCAGGTGCTCGACCCCGACCCCGCATGCCCGGCGCGCTTCGTCGTCGACGGCTGCATCGAGGCCGGATGGGACGACGCCCGCGAGGCGGCGAATCTCGCGCGTGGATGCGACGTCATCACGCTCGAGATCGAGCAGATTTCAACGCACAGCATGGACGCCGCCGCGAACTTCGCGCCGGTGCGACCAGGCCGCGCGATGCTGGCCATCATCCAGGACCGCATCGAGCAGAAGAACTGGCTGCGGCGCAACGGCTTTCCCGTAGGCGACTACCGCGCGGTCCACACGCTTGACGAGCTGCGCTCTGCGATTCGCGAGCTTGGCGGCCGCTGCTTCTGCAAGAGCGCGACCGGAGGATATGATGGCCGCGGCCAGGGCAAGGTGGGCTTCAAACCCGGCGCCGGGCCTGAGATTGAGGAGGCCGAGCTGGGCGGTGCGTGGGAGGCTTTGGGAGAAGGCGCAGGCGTCGTCGAGAGGGCCATCGACCTGGAGCGCGAGATTTCTGTGCTCGTCGCACGCTCGCCGCACGGCGAGGTGAAGGTCTACCCTGCGGCATGGAACCACCACGAGAACCAGATTCTCGCCTGGAGCGTGATGCCCGCGCCGCTGGCTCACGCGATGGAGACCGAGGCGCGAAGAATCGCCGAGACACTCGCCGACACCTTTCAGCTCGAAGGCATTCTCGCGGTCGAGATGTTCTGCACCACCGACGGCAAGCTTCTCGTCAACGAGCTGGCCCCTCGCCCGCACAACAGCTACCACGCGAGCGAGCGAGCCTGCATCACCAGCCAGTTTGAGCAGCTGGTGCGCGCCGTCTGCGATCTTCCGCTCGGCGACGTCGACATCATCAAACCGACCGCTATCGCCAACCTGCTCGGCGACCTCTGGCTCAACCACGACGGCACCCCACGCGAGCCGCACTTCGACGCCGCGCTCGCCATTCCCGGAGTAAGCCTGCACCTCTACGAGAAACACCGCCCACGCAAGGGTCGCAAGATGGGCCACCTGAGCGCAGTCGGCGCGACGTCCGACGAGGCGGTGAAGCTGGTGCTTCAGGCGAAGACTCTACTGTAGCTTAGGTTACTTGCTAAGCACGCTTCGCGAGGCCTCCGTGAGATTTGTGATACTCTGGTGCACCGGGAACATCGAATAAGTATGGCAGCTGCTGAGGAGATCAACCATGAATGGTCATGACTTAGAGCGAGTTCTTTCTCTGATCGATGAGAACATCGGTGCTAATCAGGTCCGTCTTCGGTCCGAGATCATCCAATTCATCCAGGATCACGAAGACCAGGTTCTGGATCAGTTACGTATGCACGAAAGCGCGTCAATTCCCACGTCGTTGGGCGAGATCACTCTAAATCTAAGTGATCTTCGCGAAGCAGTCGCCTAGTGCTTGCATAGTTGTCAGCACTCTGATCGCAGTTTACCTGTTCGGACCTGACCTGATTTCAAGATGGATACAGGGATTCGTTGTACCGCGCAAAAACCTTGTACTGAGCAGAGGAGAGGAAGTTACCCACGCAATCTTGTGGGCCGCTATTCCTCTTGCGGTGGCGGTAGTGTGGGCAGTGTGGACCGGCAAGCTTGCCCAATGCGGTAGCGTATCGGATCTTCAAACGGTATTTTCAGGGTTATACAGCGAGAAGTTTTTTCAGGAGCATCGCGTCGAATTCTTCCAGAGCCTCCACTCTTTTTTCTGGATGAATGTTTGTCTCCTTCTAAGGCTCTACTGTCTTGTTGTGGGTTTTTCTCTACTTCTAAACGTTCTCATTCGCCGCTATAGCACCATAAGGAATAAGCTTCCAGCGCCCTGGATGAAGACCGTCTTGGCGACAATCGTGCTACCTCGCGCGTCGGAGTGGCACGTTTTGCTCTCTGACATGCTTCTTCCCTCCAAAGATCTGACATTGAGCGCCGACGTGCTGACGAAGGGTGGCGTTCTTTATCAGGGAAGAGTGCAGGAAAAGATGCTAAGCGCCGATGGGAGTCTGCACAGCATTACGTTGAGCAATCCCAGAAGGTTCCTTAGGGAGCAGTTTCAGAAAGAGAAAGAGACGGCCCCAACTGTGAAGAGTGAGGATTTCTGGCGCGACATACCTGGGAACCTTTTCATCCTCATGGGATCTGATATCACAAATCTGAATTTGAGATATGTCCGTGAGAAGGTGCTCTTTGGCCCTCCTTCTCCTGAGGAGATTGAGGTCCTGAGACGGTTGCTCACCCGTCTGACGGAACCAGCAGGGCCAGCAAGCTATCGGCCGCAGCCGACAACATATGCAAGTAACGTGGAAGCCCCTGATGAACTGCCGCCCACTTCTTAAGAGAACTCGACTGAGAGCGTCCTTCTCTCTCCGCGTAGCACTCAACCGATATCTTCGTTCCAGTTCTCCAGATTCGCCTTGAAGTCGCTCATGAACTTGCCGGCGTCGCCGCCGCCAATACGATGAGCTGGCTATTCTGCTAAGATCTGGACCTAAATTTCATCGTTGATCTGGCCTCAGGCTCTGCCCGCAAAGTCACGCGTTTCGGTCGATACCTTTACCTTCTCGCCCTCTTTGATGAAGAGCGGAACGCGAATCTCCAGGCCAGTCTCAAGCTTTGCGACCTTAGTGACGCTGCCGCTCTGCGATGCTCCGCTGAGACCGGGTTCGGTCTCGGCAACGGTAAGGTCGACGAAGATCGGCAACTGCAGGCCTATGGGGCTGCCGTTGTACTTATGCAGCTGAATCTCGAGGCTCTCGATCAGGAAGTCGGTCGCGTCTCCCACCATCGATTCTGTCAGCGTGAGCGTCTCGTAGCTCTGCTGGTCGAGGAAGTGATAGCCGTCGCCGTCACTGTAGAGATACGTCGCCGGGACCAACTCGAGGTCCGGCTCCTTGAACTTCTCACCCGCCTTGAAGGTTTTCTCAAAGACAGCGTTCGTAAGTAGGTTGCGCATCTTCAGGCGCACGAGAGTCTGACCGCCCCGCGCGGTCGGCGAGCTTACATCTGCTTCCATGCAATAGAACGGGGTGTTTTCGTGCTCAAACAGCGTCTTGCGTTTGACGTTGATCGCTTCAATTAATGCGGCCATAAACTCCTCAACTGCAGGTCGGCGATGAACAGCGATGGCAACCTGGTCTTTCTATAAAAGTATAGGAGGAAGATCGTATCGAAAGACAAAAGCGGCAACCCCCGTATTGCACAAATCAAAGCGGTGCCGCGTTTTGACTCTTCCAAATCTCTCCGTTACCTTTCTGTATCTCACATGCTCTAACAGGTATGAGACCTGAGGCGAGATAATCGCCCTGCAAAGGAGAAGCGCTATGTTTGATATGAAGAACCTCGCCCAACTGAAGAAACTGGACGAAAATGCACCGGAAGTCATGAAGGCCTTTTGGGCCTTCGACAAAGCTGCGTTCCAGCCCGGAGCAATCGATGAGCTTCACAAGCAGTTGATGGCGGTGGCAGTTGCATTGACGACCCAATGTCCCTATTGCATTGAGCTCCATCTGAGGGCCGCGCAGAAGGCCGGCGCGACCGACCCGATGCTGGCGGAGACAGCGACAGTTGCCGCGGCTATGCGTGCAGGAGCCGCAATCACCCATGCATCGCATCTCTTCAAGCCCCACTCCCAAGGCTGACAGCCAGGTGCGGTTTGCGCGACCCGCACCTATCTGAGAACGAATGACGAAGACACAAAAGCGGCAGCCCCGTGGGGAGACTGCCGCTTTCTTCTTTGCGAAGACTGCGCCGAAGGCGCTTCGCGCCGTCCGCGAAGGACTAGCCGATGTCTTCCGACCAGTTCTCGAGATACGCCTTGAAGTCGCTCATAAACTTGCCCGCGTCGGCGCCGTCGACGATGCGGTGGTCGAAGCCCAACGTGAAGCGTTGGATCGAGCGGATGGCGATGAAGTCGTTGCCTTCTTTGTCCGTGATGACCTCGGGCTCCTTGTTCAGGCCGCCGATGCCGAGAATCGCGCTCTGCGGCTGGTTGATGATCGGCGTGCCGAACTGCTCGCCGAAGATTCCCGAGTTGGTCAGCGTGAACGTTCCGCCCGAGATCTCGTCCGGATTGAGCTTCTTGCCGCGGGCGCGATCAGCCACATCGACAATGGCGCGCGCGATGCCAAGGAAATTCTTCTCCTCGGCCTGCTTGATGACCGGGACGATCAGGCCCCAGTCCAGAGCGACGGCAATTCCGACGTTGATGTTCTTGTTGTAGCGGATCGCGTCGCCTTCGACCGAGCCGTTCACGATCGGGTGCTTGCGCAGCGCGTAGATGGCGGCACGCGTGATGAACGGCATGTACGTCAGCTTCACGCCGTTGCGCTGCTCGTACTTCGACTTCTCCTTCTCGCGCAGCTTCACGATGCGGGTCATGTCCACCTTGAAGACCGTGTGGACGTGCGGGCTGGTGTGCTTGGACTCGACCATGCGCTGCGCAATGATGGAGCGCATCTTGGTCATCGGCACCAGCTCGCCCGGCAGCGGAGCAGCAGCAGGCGCTGGCGCAGCAGGCTTGGCAGCAGCGGGAGCAGGAGCAGCGGGAGCAGGAGCAGCAGCAACTGGTGCGGCAGCAACCGGCTTTGCGCCGCCCTCGAGGTGGCCGAGGATGTCGGCCTTGGTGATGCGGCCCGAAGCTCCCGTGCCCGGAACATGGCTGAGATCGACGTTGTTCTCCTTCGCGATCTTGCGGACCAGCGGCGAGGAGCGCGCGTGCTCGGCAGATGCCGCGGCAGCAGCAGCGACTGGCGCAGGTGCGGCAGCGGGAGCAACAGCAGCCGGAGCGGCGGCGGCTGCCTTGGCTGCGCCTCCGCCGATGACCGCAACGACCGTGTTGATCGTCACTGTCGTGCCCTCGGGGACCTTGATCTCGGTGAGCGTGCCGGCGACGGGCGAAGGAATCTCCGCGTCGACCTTGTCGGTGGAGATCTCAAAGATGGGCTCGTCGCGCTGAACCGTGTCACCGACCTTCTTGAGCCATTTGGTAATCGTGCCCTCGGTGATGGACTCGCCCATCTGCGGCATCAGCACCTCGGTGCCAGGACCAGCAGCCGGAGCGGCAACCGCAGCAGCGGCAGGCGCGGAAGCGGCTGGAGCAGCAGCGGCCGCAGGTGCAGCAGGTGCCGGAGCGGCAGCCGAGCCGCCATCCTCGATCACGGCGACGATCGTGTTAATCTGCACCGTCGTGCCTTCGCCGATCTTGATCTCCTTCAGGGTTCCGGCGGTGGGAGAGGGAATCTCGGCATCGACCTTGTCGGTCGAGATCTCAAACAGAGGCTCGTCGCGCTGGACGCTGTCTCCGGGCTTCTTCAACCACTTGGTGATGGTGCCTTCTGTGATGGATTCGCCCATCTGGGGCATAACTACGTCTGTCGGCATGGTGATTCTTTTCTCCCTCAGGGGGCTGGGGGGCCGAGGCTGGACAGGAGTCCTTACCGGCCCGGTGCGCAATCGAGCATACGTTTGGGATTATACGGTGGCAAGCTGGCGTCTGGCGCGGGCAGGGTTCGATTACCGGACAACATGGCCGTTCAACGGCCTGCCTCCGAGGCCGCCAGAAGCTCCTCAAGCGACTCAATCCACAGCATCTGCCGCTCGAAGACCCGCCCGAAGTTGCGCGCCGTCGAGTGGATCGCCGCCTGCATCGTGGTCTCATGCTCAGGCCCGGCCTCAAGCTCAAGGCTCGTCACCTCGCGATCGGTGATGCCGCACGGCACAATCCACTCGAAGTCGCGCAGGTCGGTCGTCACGTTCAGCGCGAAGCCGTGCGAGGTGACTCCCTGCGAGACGTGCACGCCGATGGCCGCGACCTTCTTCTCCAGCACGCTGCCGCCGGCGATCGTCCACACGCCAGTGCGGCCGCTAATGCGCTGCGCCATCACGCCGAAGTCATTGCAGACGCGGATCAGCACCTCTTCGAGCATCCTCACATAGTCCACCGGCCCCAGGTGCGGGCCTTTCTTGCCGGGCAGATCGCCGCGCAGGTCGATGATGGGATACCCGACGAGCTGTCCCGGCCCGTGATACGTCACATCGCCGCCGCGGTTGATCTCATGCAGCTCAATCCCACGCTGCGCGAGAAACTCGTCTGACACAACGACATTCGAGCGGCTCGAATTGCGCCCCAGCGTCAGCACCGGAGGATGCTCCAGCAGCAGCAGCGTGTCGCCGATCAGCCCCTGCTTGCGAGCCGCGATCACGCGCTGCTGAATCGCAAGCCCCTCAGCGTAAGGGACGCGTCCGAGATGGAGGAGGTGAATGTACATACACTTCAACTTGAAGAAATCAAACCAGCCGTTGGAAGAGCCGGGAGTCGAAGTCGGCTCTCGTCGTTCGCACTATCTTTATTTGAGCAGCAGATGGGTGCTCAGGATTCAGCAGGACGTTCCAGGTATCAGGCATGATGGCGGAAGGCACACGGGCTAAAGCGGTACGCATGGAGCGCAGCCAATTGTCGCCGAGCTCCTGGGTCAACTCAGGGAGCTCTTTCCAGTTCTTGCCGGTTGCTTCGATCGTTTCCATTTTGGTGTCGTCCGGGACTGCGATCTGCATCAAGTCATAGAAGCGCGGCCATGTTATCTGGTTGAGTTCCATGTGAACCAGGGCTTCGATCAAAGCGCCGGCGGGCGACTCGGCCAGATAGACGATCCTTCTGCCGGCGGTGTGCCACCGCGCGGAGTAGTGGAGACCGCCTTCGCCGGTGAGTGAGTTGAACTTGCTGATTCGCCAGAGATTCATCGTTAGGCGAACATGCCATGCTCAATCTGGCCGAGCATCTCCTCAACCATACGGCCGCCGAGATCGGTGCGAAGCATTTGAAGGGGAGTGCGGCCTTCAAAACGCCGCTTCGACTCGTTCAGCCAGTAGAGCGCCTTATCTTTGTCGTCGAAGACCCGCATCGCCTGGTCGTAGACGCGAATAAGCCTGGCGAGTTTGTCGGATTCATCCGAGGTCAGCGCCTCTTTACGGGCTTTGCGGTGCTTTAGAGTTCGCGCCGGAATGACGATGTCATAGATATCTTTGAGTTGCATGCCGGATGCGGTAACGAAGCTTGTCATCGTCTCCACAGGAACGCCGGCCTCGACGTTCTTGAGCGAGAGACGCAGAGCGCTCATCGTTCGTTGAGGCCGTGATACTTTTGGCGATTTTGCGGCATGCGCCATGGGGACATTATGCCATAACTACGTCGGCATAATGTCCCCATATTATTTCTTCCTGTCTGTCCGAGCGGCTTGGCTAGACGTTGATCGCCTTGCCTTCCACGCTTGAGAACGCATCCAGAAGCGCCTCGGCCACCGTTGGGTGCGCGTGGATGGTGAACATCATCTCCTCCACCGTCGCCTCCAGTTCCAGCGCCGTGACGGCCTCCGCGATGATCTCCGTCGCGTTCGGCCCGATGATGTGCACGCCGAGGATCTCGCCGTACTTCGCATCCGAGACCACCTTCACGAAGCCGTCGTGCGCGTCCAGAATCGTCGCCTTCGAGTTGCCGACGAAGGGGAACTTGCCGACCTTCACGGTGTAGCCCTTCTCCTTGGCCTGCGCCTCGGTCAGGCCCACGCTGCCGATCTGCGGCTCGCAGTACGTGCAGCCCGGGATGCGATTGCGGTTCACCGGCTTGGCATACTTGCCGGCGACGCGCGCTGCGACCACCAGGCCTGCCATCGAGCCGGAGTGTGCCAGCAGCGGCATCCCCGCGACGATATCGCCGATCGCATAGACGCCCGGCTCCGTCGTCTCCATCCACTCGTTCGTGACGATGAAGCCGCGGTCCGGCTTGATACTCGTCTTCTCAAGACCGATTCCCTCGGTGCGCGGCGCGCGGCCTACAGCCACCAGCACCTTCTCGGCCTGCTTTTGCTGCGGCTTGCCGTTCGCGTCGATCCACGAGACGTGAGCGCCGTCCTTATTCTTCTCGATCTTCACGTCCTTGATCGACAGGCTCACATCGATCTCGCGCTTCTTGAACTGCCGCAGCAGTTCCTTCGAGACCTCCTCGTCCTCTACTGGAACGATGCGAGGCAGAATCTCGAGCACCGTCACATCGGCTCCAAAGCTCTTGAAGACTGACGCGAACTCAACGCCCACCGCTCCCGAGCCGATCACCACCAGCGACTTCGGCATCTGCGGGACCTTGAGGATCTCGAAGTTCGTCAGGATGGTGTCGTCCGGCTGGTAGCCCGGCAGCATTCGCGCGTCGGAGCCGGTTGCGAGCACCACCTTCTCGGCCTTCACGGTCTCGGTCTTGCCGTCGGGCAGCTTCACGTCGACGGTGAAGACGCCGTCCTTTGCCGGGCCGGTCAGCTTGCCGAAGCCCTTGAAGGTCGTAATCTTGTTCTTCTTCATCAGGAAGTCGAGACCCTTGACGTGGCGTGAGATCACGTCGTCCTTGCGCGCCAGCACGCCCTTCCAGTTCAGCTTCGGAGTCACGCCGTCGATGCCGTAGCGTTCGGCGTGCTTCAAGTGATCCCAAATCTCGGCTGAGAAGAGCATCGCCTTGGTCGGGATGCAACCCCATAGCAGGCAAGTCCCGCCCAGCCGGTCATTTGCGTCCACCAGGGCGACTTTCAAACCATACTGCGCCGCGCGGATACCGCAGGTGTAACCTGCAGGTCCGCCACCAAGAACCACTATGTCAAAGATCGTTTCAGCCAAAGGTATCTCCATTTCTGCTACGCAAACATTCTAGATTACGCGAGCTGTCAAGCGCCTTTGGGAGCACGACAGGCTTGTGGACAGACCTGTTCAGGCTGTTGACAGTTCCCCACAACCCTGTGCCCACGAACGTCTCTTCGGGTTTGACATTCCCCAGTTCTGCGCTTATATCTTTCTCGCTCCTGTTACAGGGCCCTTTCTTACACGCCAACTCCCCATGGCGGCGCAATCTAAATCTAAGGAGAACCTCTATGCGCACGTTCGTAGTCTGCTGTTCTCTGCTGTTGGGCCCTGTCTCAGTCCTCGCGCAATCCCATCCCGAGATGGTCGCCGAGGTTTCCGTCACCACACCCAAGACCGGCATGACGGCCCAATGGGAGACCGGCCGCAAACAACACTCCGCCTTCCATGCCTCGCAGAAGGACATCTGGAACATCTTCGTCTGGGAGATCATGACCGGTGAACGAAGCGGCTCCTACGTCTCGGTTTCCCCAGGACATCACTGGAGCGACCTGGATGCCCGGCAGGCGTTCGACAAACTCGACGGCCCCGACGTCGCGAAAAACATCCTGCCCTACTCCACCAGCACCACGCTCAGCTACGCCGTCCTTCGTGACGATCTCAGTCTCACCAAACCGCCTGCCACTCCCGCGCCGCTGCGCTCCGTTACCTATTACAGCGTCATCCCGGCACACGTAAATGACTTCACCGACGCCGTCAAGAAGATCAACGCGGGCATTCAGAAGACCAACTGGCCCGCCAAGCCCTCCCGCTGGGCACAGCTCGCCTACAGCGGCGAATCGCCCTCCTTTGCACAGATCGTCGACCGAGCAACATGGGCCGATCTGGAGCCTCCAGAAAAGACACTGACAGATGCACTCAAGGAGGCTTACGGCGACGACGGCCCGAAGCTGCTCGATCAGGTCCGCCACAGCTGCTCCAAAATCTACAGCGAGCTGCAGGTCTACCGCGCCGACCTGAGCTACGTCGCCAAGTAGCCTCTGACCTAAGCACACACTGAACCGCTCGGGTGCCACTCATGCCGCAGCAACATCTCGGCATGGGTGGGTCTTTACAAACTTTTTACGCAATCGCTACTCCCTTTTTTGTGCCAGTATTTCAGCTAGAGCACAATTGGCGCATTGCGTTCAACGACATAGTCCAGCTGAGGCGAGTCGATGATGAAGATGAGATCGGTCTTGCGAACCCTTGACCCCCACAGTGCGTTAAATTAAAATTGCTTAATCACATCGGACCGCGTGTCCATCTGCGAATGCGATGGTCACTCGAGAGTGAGTGACCTGCCGCTGTCCTGTGAAGATGTCGACAGCGTGCCCGTGTGGCGGGAGACTTCCATTGGGCCGGTGGCAGTGGAGGAGAATGTCCCGTCGAGAAACGAGACTGTGACATTTCGTGAGACTTCTCATCGACAACCTCCTGTCGATGGGCTGAATCGCATCCGTAGGATGGCCATGTCTGCCATTCTTCATCTATCTCGCCGAAGACGAAGCAGTCATCCATCGCCATGCGGCGATAGCGGATTCTCCTGCGTCTAAGGTTACAGAGATGACAGCGTTGCACAGGTAAGTGGGTCCCCACGAGAGCATTTACAAGACCGACCACATTTTCATGAATACTCGGCTCTCATCTTTCGATTGCCACAAGGAGTCAAAATCAATGTAAGACCTGAAGGGTGTAGAAGCAGATGAATCACAAGCAAACGACTGATGTCTTACGCGTCCAGCTGCATCGCTTGTCGAGATTGTCTCAACGCGCTCTCGACTGCTCGATCAAAGGGTTTACGCATGGCAATTCCGATTTCAGCTGTCGCGCTTGCAGCTCCGAGCACGAGCTTCAACAGTATCACCAGTGCATCGAACGTCTTTGCCAGCGCGTTATCGCAGAGAAGCCGCACGTTCCCTCAGACCTTCGCTTTGCGCTGGTAGCGATGCGGCTGCGCTGTGCTCTCGAGACCACCTGCAGAGCGGCGGCACAGATTGGGCATGACACCACGCCTTACCTCGAAAACAACGGCATCGCGCAACGTGCGGCCCTGGTTGAATTTGGCGACCTTGTTAACTGCCTGATGCGGCTGTGCATTGTCGCACTCTTCACCAAAAACGGCACGCATGCCATGACGGTTCTTCAAAGCCGGGAAGCGTGGCGACACTGCGAGCGAGTCTTCGATGATTTACGCGAAGAGATCGATGAAAGAGCCGAGGCGCAGAAAATCTCCGAGCTGGCGATTGCACGGAGCCTCGGCGTCGTCGCACGACAGACCCATGAGATGGCAGACGCAATCCTCTTCTGGCTTGAAGAGAGAGCCGGCGGTTTCGAGGCTGGCGGGCACGATGCCGTAGCAGAACCTGCGCGCAGGTCCCCTGCACCTGCTGCAGAATCCACGCCGGACTGTCTCTCTGCCTAGGCTATGTTTCCCATCCCAGCCGGTAAGTAAAGGTGTCCGGACGGGCTACCTTCTGCACCGGGCCACGCCTTTTCGCGATAACCTTGCCCATAGCCTCCGACGGTTGGAACCTGCCCCCGGAGGCAGGGACACACCATTGCGCCTGACTGCTGCCGTTCTCCTCCTCGTCCTCACATCATCCAATCACGCGTTCGGGCAGGCAAAGCCCACGCCCGCACCCTCGCGCGTCATCATCGACACCGACATTGGCGATGACGTCGACGATGCCTTCGCCGTCGATCTCGCGCTCGCCAGCCCCGAGTTGCAGGTCCTCGGCATCTCCTCGGCCTGGGCTGACACCGCCCTGCGCGCGCGCATGCTCGACCGCATGTTGTGCGAGACCGGACGCACAGATATCCCAGTCCACACCGGCGTCCCGACAAAGTCCACGACGACGTTCTCACAGGCGCCGTGGGCCAGCGCAGGAATCGAGCATCCCCACAGCGACGCCGTCGCATTTCTTCTCGAGCAGATCAACCGCTATCCGGGCGAGATCACCCTGCTCACCATCGGGCCGCTCACCAACATCGGCGCGGCCATCGACCGCGACCCCGCGACCTTCCGCAAGCTCAGGCGCGTCGTCATGATGGGAGGCTCCATCTACCGCGGCTATGGCGACTCCCGCTACACAACGCCACCCCCGCCTGACGCCGAGTACAACATCGCGATGGATCCAGTCGCCGCGCAGAAGCTCTTCCACTCCGGCGTTCCCATCTA
Source organism: Edaphobacter bradus (assembly GCF_025685645.1). Classification (NCBI taxonomy): domain Bacteria; kingdom Pseudomonadati; phylum Acidobacteriota; class Terriglobia; order Terriglobales; family Acidobacteriaceae; genus Edaphobacter; species Edaphobacter bradus. Next base: position 879,176 of record NZ_JAGSYF010000002.1, on the reverse strand, counting down.
CATGATGCCGCTCGACTCTACGCAGTTGAAGTTCGACGAGACACGGCGCGCGCTGCTCGCAACGATCAGCACACCCATGACCGACACGCTGCAAGTCCTCGTCGCGGAGTGGCAAAGAGGGGCCAACCAGATCACTCCCACGCTGTATGACCCAGTCGCGGCCGCCTATGTGGTCGATCCCGCAACCTGCCCTGTTACACCGCTGCACATAGAGATAGACAACAAGGGCTTCACGCGCCCAACACCAGGAACCCCGAATGCACAGGTCTGTCTTGAACCGAAGGAAGACGCCTTCTTCAAACTCCTGATGCCCCGCCTGCTGCAGCAGAGGCTATCAGGCGATCAAGCTTGCACCTCGCTCATCAAGAAATGAATCCAGGTCTTCTTCTTCGCCATCGCTTCCAGCAGCGCCACAGCCATGCCGTTGTACGGAGTCGGAATCCCGTGCTTTCTTCCCAGCCGCACGATCACGCCGTTGCGCGCATCGATCTCTATCGCTCTGCCCTCCATCAGGTCGGCGTGCAACGAGTTGATGCCGTCCGGAGCTAACCTGCGATACGCCGCAAGCACCTCATCAGGAACCGCATCTCCCAGCTTCGCGCCCTCGGCGCGCCCCACCGCAATACACTCCCGCACAATCTCCAGCGCAACCTCGCCAATCGCGTCGTCACGCATCACGCTATTCGGTTGCAGAACAAGCGCTGAGAGCACACCCGCCGCGTTGTGGCACAGTTTCCTCCACGCAACCGTCACCCAGTCCGGCACAGTCATCGCATCGGCGGCGCTCCCGCGAAACAATGCGACAAACTCGCCGCCGGGCGCACTGTCAGACACCTTCAAACTCATCGGCCCGCGCTGCACAATCAATTCAGGCGACCGACGCTCCGCCGGGCAATCCACAATCACCGGCACAATCCTGTCGATCGGCACATACGGCGCAAACCGCTCGCGATGCTCCACGCCATTCTGCACCACAGCCACCGGAGCGCCCTTCGCACACAACCGATTAAGCCACGTCGCCGCACCCGCCACGTCGTAAACCTTGGTCGCGACCATCACCCAATCGACCGCCTGCGCCTCCGCAGGGTCTGTGATCACCGTAGCATCAATTCGCATCGGCCCACTCGGCGTCTCCACCACAAGCTCTCTCAGCGGCCGGTGCACACACAACACCAACTCATGCTTTCCAGTCGACTGCAGTAGCGAAGCCACGACTCCACCGATAGCTCCCACCCCAACGATTGCAATTCGTGCCATCTCAATCCTTCTTTCGCGCGCTCTTTTCGAAGATAGCCGCCGGAAACATTCGCTGGCAACCGCGCCACACTTGCGCGATACTGTGCCATGGCGGGCGCGACGCTTATCCCGGTCAGCGAGTACCTAAGCACCACCTACAGGCCCGACCGCGACTACATCGACGGCGAGTTGAGGGAGAGAAACGTGGGAGATAGACCACACGCAGTCATGCAGGCCCTCCTAGCGACCATCTTCAATGTCAACCGCCGAACCTGGGGAGTCGTCGGAATGACGGAGCTGCGCATCCAGACCTCCGCAACACACTTCCGGATTCCCGGCCTTTGCATTCTGCGCCGCAGTGACCCGGTAGAGGATGTCGTCCGTACAGCACCGCTCATCTGCATCGAGATCATTTCGCCGTCCGACACTCTGAGCGCCTTGCAGGAGCGCGTGGATGACTACATCGCAATGGGAGTCGACAACGTCTGGGTGATCGACCCGCTCAGCCGCCATGCGTACGTCGCTTCCAGCAAAGGGTTCGAGACTCCCTCCGATGAAGCGTTCTCGGTGCCGGGAACCACCATTCGCATCGCGCTCGAAGAGCTCTTCGCAGAGTTCGACGAGATGCAGCAGCAGAGCTAGTTACCCCAGCACCTTCGCCGCATCCTTCGCAAAGTAAGTCACGATAAAATCCGCCCCCGCCCTCCGAATCCCCAGCAGCGACTCCATCATCGCCCGCTGCGGCTCCAGCCAACCCTTGGCAAACGCCGCGCAAAGCATCGAGTACTCCCCCGACACCTGGTACGCGCCCATCGGCACATCGAACCGCTGCCGCGCCTCGCTGATCACATCGAGATACGGCATCGCGGGCTTCATCAGCACCATATCCGCACCCTCGGCCAGGTCGAGCTCAATCTCGCGCATCGCCTCGCGCAGGTTCGCGCCGTCCATCTGGTAGCTCCTGCGGTCACCAAACTGCGGAGCCGAATCCGCCGCCTCGCGAAACGGCCCGTAGAACGCGCTCGCGAACTTCGACGCATAGCTCAGCACCGGCGTCATCTCCAGCCCCGCCGCATCCAGGGCCTCGCGCATCGCCGCCACGCGCCCATCCATCATGTCGCTCGGAGCCACAATATCCGCGCCAGCCTTCGCCAGCGACGACGCCGTCTTCGCCAGCAGCTTCACACTCGAATCGTTCTGAATGTCGTAATGATCGCCATCACGCACGACTACGCCGCAGTGTCCATGCGATGTGTACTCACACAGACACACATCCGCCATCATCACCAGCGAATCCAGCGTGCGGTTCTTCTTGAACGCTCGCAACGCCGTCTGCACGATGCCATCGTCGGCCCACGCGCCAGTTGCCTGCTCATCCTTCTCGGCCGGAAGCCCGAACAGCAGCAACCCTCCGATGCCAAGCGCGGCAGACGCCTCGGCCTCCTTCACCGCCTCGTCAATCGACAGGTTGAACACGCCCGGCATCGAGCTGATCTCTTTGCGGACTCCCTCGCCGGGGCAAATGAACAGCGGATAGATCAACGCTCCGGGAGTGAGGTGCGTCTCCCGCACCAGCGACCGCATCGCCTCGGTACGGCGCAGCCGCCGCATACGCGTAACAGGAAAGTTCATGCCTCTAGTCTACGGCGAGAAGACGCGACCACGGATCACACGGATTAAAACGGATAAAGACCAAGACATGGGGAGAATCGACATATCTTCACGTGATATTGCCGCCAATCGATGTCAGGTCTTTGTTCTTAAATCCGCGTTCCTCCGCGCCAATCCGCGGTCGTGTCTCGCTCAGCTCCGGTCCGCAATCGCGTCATACTCCATCCCCGAGACTCCCGGGGCCAGCACCCACAGCGTATAAGTCCCCAGCGCCGTCCCGAGGGGGAACTTCAGCAGCGCCAGAATGGCCGCGATAATCGCGAGCGTCCTGCCCCACGGCCTGCGCGTCAGCAGGCTATAGCCCGCCAGAAACGCCAGCACCGAGGTCACCAGCAAGACCATCATGAGCACCGGCATCATGACCATCCACGGCGGCCCGTGCATGCCTCCCCAGCGGCCAACCGTCCAGCCGCCACCACCGAAGTACCGCCACGCCATCGTGCGCACAAAGAACAACGCCGCCAGTCCCGCCAGAATCCTGTACACCCCGAAGATGCACCACAACGTCCCCAGCGTCTGCAGATGCCTCTGCACCCGCGGCGCCGCAACCATCGGCGGATAAGGCGGATACCCCGCGGCCGGCTGCGACGGCGGCGCGACAGCCGCAACCTGCGCTCCACACTTCGGGCAAAACCGAACCTCTGGCCCGACAACACTTCCGCACGCCTGACAGACCATACACCACCTCCGGGGACCTTACGACTCCATCCCAGCTTCCGGGCCCGATCCACACTCTCAGCTACGCACGCGCGCGCCAGCCGGTTCCATGCGCGATTACGATAATAGACGTGAACCAGCCGGATTTATTGCCGAGTATCCCCTCCCCGCTCGCCGAAGCCAGCGCCGCCGCGCTCGAGTGGCCCCGCCTCCGCGATCACATCGCCGGCCGCACGTGGAGCCCCGTCGGCCGCGCCTGGACGCTCGCCCTCACGCCCTCCGCCGATCTCGCCTGGATCGAGACCCAACACCAGCGCACGCAGGAGATGCAGTCCTTTCTTGCTGCGGGAGGCACGTACGACTTCCACGGCCTCTTCGACCCCACCGAGCTCCTCGACAAGGCCCGCATCGACGGAGCCGCCCTCGAGGCCCTCGAGATCCTCTCGCTCCTCACCGTCGTCGAGCGCATCAGTGCCTGGCGAAACCTAATCTTCCCCACCACAAAATCGGGGGACGCCTCCAATCCGTCTTTGTTGTCATTCCGTAGCGGAGCGGAGGAATCTGCTTCTTCTTCGCACGATGCCCGGGTGCCCCATCCTTCGCAGTCTCATCGCGAAGGGTGGGATAGTACGACCTATCCCCGCCACGAAACACGACCTCCCTCTGGAATCGCTGCCCTCTCCGCACCCCTCCGCGCCCACGATCTCAACCCGCTCCTCAACCAGCTCCGCGGCAAGATCGAGCCCGACGGCTCACTCTCCGACGACGCGTCTCCCGAGCTCCGCCGTATCCGCCGCGCCATGGAGCGCCAGCACCGCGCCATCGAAGAGAGCCTGCGCCGCTCGCTCCGCAAGCTGACCGACGACGGCAGCACACAGGACTCCCTCATCACCATTCGCGGAGAACGCTTCGTCATCCCCGTCCGCGCCGAGTTCAAGCGCAAGGTCCCCGGCGTCATCCACGGCTCGTCATCCTCCGGTCAGACAGTCTTCGTCGAACCTCTCGACACCATCGAGCAGAACAACGAGCTCGTCCGCCTGCTCGACGAAGAGCAGTCCGAGATCCACCGCATCCTCGTCGCCCTCACCCGCGCCCTCGCGGCAAGCGCCACAGCCATCTACCTGGGCACTGCCATCCTCGCCGAGGTCGAATCCCACACCGCCCGCGCCCGCTTCGCCATCGACCTCCGCTGCACGCGCCCCGTCTTCGCTAACGGAGCCACTGACGAACGGGTGCCCCACCTTCGCGCCGAAGGCGCTAAGGTGGGTTCGCAGGATACCAAGGAAGAACCACAACTCTCCCTCACCGCAGCCCGGCACCCACTCCTAGAGCTCCGCATGCAGGCCGAGGACAAAGGCGCATCGCCAATCCCCTTGACCCTCACGCTCCCCAACGATGCGCGCCAGCTCATCATCAGCGGCCCCAACACCGGCGGCAAGACTGTCTCGCTCAAGACCGTCGGCCTGCTCTCGCTCATGGCGCAGGCCGGAGTCCCTGTTCCCGCCGAAGAGGCGAAGCTCCCGCTCTTCACCGCCATCTTCGCCGACATCGGCGACGCGCAGTCCATCGAGCGCAACCTCTCCAGCTTCTCCGCGCACGTCGTCAACCTCGACCGTATCTCGCGCGAAGCGACCTCGTCCTCACTTGTTCTGCTGGACGAACTCGGCTCAGCCACCGACCCCGAAGAAGGCGCGGCCCTCGCGGTCGCCGTCGCCGAGCACTTCCTCCAACTCCGCGCATGGTGCTGTATCACCACGCACCTAACCTCGCTCAAGGTCTACGCCGCCAACCACGCCGGAGTCCTGAACGCCGCCGTCGGCTTCGACGCCCAGACCCTGACTCCGACCTACCAGCTCCGCCTCGGAGTCCCCGGAGCCTCTGCCGGCCTCAACATCGCCGCGCGCCTCGGCCTCTCACCCGCGATCATCGCAGCCGCACGCGCCCAACTCACCACCCAGACCGCCGACATCGGAGCCTTCCTCGACCAGCTCCACTCGCAGCTCACCGCCGCAACAGAAGAGCGCAACTCGCTCCGCCTCAGGGAAGCGCAGCTCACACGCGACCGCGCACGCCTCGAGACCGAGGGCCGCGCCGAACAAAAGGCCCGCACAAAAGAGCTCGAGGCCAAGCTCAACTCGCTGATGGAAGACTTCGCCTACCAGATCCGAGAGACGGTGAAGTCCATCGACGACAAGGCACTCTCGCAGAAGATCGCGCGCAACTCAGCCACTACGCTCGCGCGCCTGCGCCGCGAGTTCTCCGAGCAGTTCAACTCCACCGTCGTCGCCCACACTACAGGAGCCGACAGGAACGACCCCAACGCGCGCCCGCACGTCGTCAAAGGCGCGGCCGTCGGCGACGTCGTCAAGCTGAAGTCGCTCGGCCGCCAGGCCCGCGTCGAACGCGTGATCGACGCAAAGACCTTCGAAGTCTCCATGGGGCCCATGAAGATGCGCGTCCCCATCGACGACATCGCCGAAGTGGAGCAGGTCAAATCAGTCACACCCCTCGAAGCCGCGCGCAAACGCGGCGGCGTCACCGTCTCCACCGCGCAGGACCCCGACTACACGGCTTCAGAGATTAACGTCATCGGCCGCACCGCCGACGAGGCCCACGACGAGGTCGAGCGCTTCCTCGACCGCGCCTTCCTCGCTGGCCTCCCACGCATCCGCATCGTCCACGGAACCGGCATGGGCATCCTCCGCCGCACCCTGCGCGACTACCTCCGCAACCACCCCCACGTAGCCAACGTCACCGAGCCGCCACAAAACCAGGGCGGCCAAGGGGCGACCGAAGTCGAGCTTCGGCAGTAATTCTGAATTAGGGTCTAGAGAGTTGAGACTTGTGCAAGCTTAGAGCGTATGAGATCGGCCGCTTTGCGCAATTGGGCTCTTTTTCCTTCAAATCGATCCCAAATGACCTTATCTAATCGGCCTCCATGATTCATCCCGCGCGCCGTCCTGGATGGATCGTACTGCGAAAAATTGTGCATTTTCAAAGCGACCCCATTTGGATTCCGAAATTTGTCGTCGACTTTGTCTGCAGAACGAAGCGCATTGAGGGTTTCACTAAGCGCCACTATTTTTGGATTGCTTGCAGAGATATCGGACGTCCGCATGTCAAGGTAAGCATCGAGGGTCAGAATGAGTTCGTCTTCTGTCCATTTGGGATTACGAGTCTTAGTCATATGGCAAATAATGGTCCTTCTCAACGATGTAAGTAGCACTCCAACACCTAAGGTTAGCCGAAATGTAAACTAACCTAGTTCTATGAGCCCTCTCGTCGAACCCGCCTGGCTTGCCGACCGTCTCCAAGATCAAAACACCGTAGTCCTCGACGCCACACTCCCGCCCGTCGGCGTCACGCCCCCAGTCGATACGCGCTCGCGCTACGTCGCCAAACACATCCCCGGCGCGATCTTTTTCGACATCGACGAGCACTCGGACCACTCCACATCGCTGCCCCACATGCTGCCCCAACCCGAAGTCTTCTCGCGCAGCATGTCGGCCCTCGGCATCGGCGACAACTCGGTCATCGTCATCTACGAGCAGGATGGCGTCTTCTCCGCGCCTCGCGCCTGGTGGATGCTCCGCACTTTCGGAGCGCAAAACGTCCACATCCTCAACGGAGGACTAAACGCCTGGATCGCAGCCGGCCTTCCCACCGCGTCCGGCGAAGTCCATCGCCCCGCAGCAACCTTCCACGCAAAACTGGACCACGATGCTGTAAAAGACTTCGCCCAGGTCCAGCAGATGATCGCCGAACACACACAGGGCCACACCCAGATTCTCGACGCCCGCTCTGCCGCACGCTTCACCGGAGCAGCCCCCGAGCCGCGCCCCGGAATAAGCTCCGGCCACATGCCCGGAGCGACCAGCGTGCCCTTCACCGAGCTGGTCGAAGAGGGCCGCCTCAAGTCGCCCGAAAAACTGCGCGAGATCTTCTCTTCAAAGAAGGTGGACCTGCAACAGCCGATAACCACCACGTGCGGGTCCGGCGTTACTGCCGCTGTAGTAGCGCTCGGTCTCGAGGTCGTCGGAGCAAAGCGCGTTACCCTCTACGACGGCTCCTGGGCCGAGTACGCCCAGCACCCAGAAGCAAAGATCGAGAAAACCAGTTAGCTCGCGACGTCGGCACTACAACACAATCCTCATCTCATTTGTAGCCCGGAATCCCATCTCCTCATACATCCGCCGTCCGGCATCGCTCGCATGCAGCACCACTGTATCCACATCATGCTCGTAGCACCACGTCATCGCCACCTCCACAAGATGCCGCGCCAATCCGCGCCGCCGAAACGCCTTCTCCGTGTAGACGTTCAGCAGATACCCCCGCCGCTTCGCACGTCCCACCACATGCGGAGGCCAATCCATCAACCATAGCCCCGCACCCGCCGCAATCGCGCCATCCGCCGCAATCGCAAACCAGCCCAGATACTCTTCTGCTGCAAGCTTCTCTTCAACCCAAGGCCCAAACCTCGCTGCCATCTCATCGAGCGCAGCCTCGCCAGCCGACCGCATCTCCTTGAACATAGCCCGTCGATGCGCCGTAATCACCGCCGCATCTTCGACCGACGCGCGCCGTATCGTAAGCCCCTCTGCCAGACTCATCCTTCCGTTCTCTCACACCCAGCACATGCAAGTCACTGCAGCAGGAATACCCGACTCGCAAGCCACGAACCTTCGGGTGCCCATTCCTTCGCGGGCTTCATCGCGAAGGGTGGGAATCGATGCTGCTGCCTCCCCTGAGGCCGCTCCAATAAATTCCCAACTCCAGCCAACCAGTGAATTACGCTGGTGTCCTGAGTCATCGCCCCCTCTATAAGCTGTCATCCCAACCGGAGCGCAGCGAAGTGGAGGGATCTGCTTTTCATTTCACCGCTAGTCCTGATCCACATGGAGCGGACCGAAGCCCAATGAAGACTACTCTCCTCGTCCTCGTCTGCCTGCTGACGTTGCCATCCCGCGCCGAAGACCCTGGCATCCGCCGCCTCGACGGCACAAAGATCTCCATCGCCGACGCCGAGGCTCTCGCCCGCCGCACCCTCGCCGAAAATCACGTCACCGGAGCCCAGATCGCCGTCCTCAACCGCGGCCACCTCGTCTGGAGCGCCGCCTTCGGCCTGCGCAGCCGCGACCCCGACCTCCCCATGCAGCCCACCACCACTACCTGGGCCGCCTCCATCACCAAGAGTGTCTTCGCCACGTACGTCATGCAGCTCGCGCAGAGCCGCCAGTTCCCGCTCGACATTCCCATCGTGCACCTCATGCCGCACCCGCTCGACAGCTACGAACCCTACCGCGACACTGCCTCCGAGATCGCCCACGACCCGCTCTTCGGCACCGTCACGCCTGTCTACCTTCTCTCCCACACCGCCGGCTTCGCCAACTTCAGCTCGCTCGAGCCCGACCACAAGCTCCACATCCACTTCATCCCGGGCTCGCAATTCGCCTACTCGGGCGACGGGATCAACCTGCTGCAGTTCGTCGTCGAGCAGCAGCTCGCCAACAAGCCGTTGGACGAGCTTATGCAGCAGTCGCTCTTCACGCCGCTCCACATGGACCACACCAGCCTCATCTACAAAGAGAGCTTTGCCGGCAACATCGCCGACCGCTTCGACTCCGACGAAAAATTTATCTCGCACCCGCGCCGCGCCCAGCCCCGCGCCGCCGGCTCCATGACGACCACCGCCAACGACCTCGCCACCTTCCTCACTGCGCTCCTCTCGACTGAGAAGAAAGACCAGCACATCCTCACACCCAAGGCCCTCCACGCGATGCTCACGCCCAACATCGCCATCATGACGCAGCATCAGTTCCCCACCTTCGACGAGACGGAGGGCGCGGAAGGCCCTGTCGTCGGCCTCTCCTATGCGCTGGGATGGGGCGTCCTCGCGCGCACCCGCTACGGCCCAGCCATCTTCAAGGAGGGCCACGGCGACGGCGCGCAGAACTACCTCATCTGCTTCGTGCGCACGCGCGATTGCATGATCATCCTCACCAACAGCGACAACGGCGAGCTGGCCTTCCGCCCGCTGCTCGAAGGCATCCTCGGCGACACCGTCACGCCGTGGGAGTGGGAGGGCTACACGCGCGAGGCAATCCTCGCCTCGCGCAAGCCTCACTAAGAAGCAGTGATTGCCTATCGCGAACTTTGACCAGGCCTCCGCGAGCATCTCCGCCACTTACTCTTAGGTGTCCTCCTAATCGTCGTCACCATGTCAAGGTGCAGGTGTCCAGAGGACAGCATGGGACAACTGGTTGGTGGCCGTAGAAGAGCCGACCACCTGGCCGCGGTTGTTGATGCCGAGAGCCTCGCTGAAGTTGCCACCGGGGAGAGTGCCGAGGTCAACCATCACCCCGTCGTGAAATAAGAACGCGTGCGTATTCCCGCTCGCGGTGGACGAAAAGCCGACCACCTGGCCGCGGTCGTTGATGCCCGCAGCGCTGCTGAAGTTGCCACCGGGGAGAGTGCCCAGGTCGACCATCACCCCGTCTTCAAACAAAAAGGCATGCGTCTCCCCGCTCCCGGTGGACGAAAAGCCGACCACCTTGCCGCGGTTGTTGATACCGGTCGCGCCGCTGACGTTGCCGCCGGGGAGAGTCCCGAGGTCGACCATCACCCCGTTTTCAAACAAAAACGCATGCGTCTTCCCGCTCGCGGTGTCCGCATAGCCGACCACCTGGCCGCGATCGTTGATGCCAGTNTTCAAACAAAAAGGCATGCGTCTCCCCGCTCCCGGTGGACGAAAAGCCGACCACCTTGCCGCGGTTGTTGATACCGGTCGCGCCGCTGACGTTGCCGCCGGGGAGAGTCCCGAGGTCGACCATCACCCCGTTTTCAAACAAAAACGCATGCGTCTTCCCGCTCGCGGTGTCCGCATAGCCGACCACCTGGCCGCGATCGTTGATGCCAGTAGCGAAGCTGAAGCTGCCACCGGGGAGAGTCCCGAGGTCGACCATCGCCCCATCCCTAAACAAAAAAGCATGCGTCTTCCCGCTCGCGGTGGGCGAAAAGCCGACCACCTCGCCGCGGTCGTTGATGCCGGTAGCGGTAGCGTTGTTCTCACCGGGGGTACCGAGATTGATCATCACTCCATGGTCAATCAAAACTGGATCTTCGAATAAAGCCGTGGCGCCCGAAAAGCCGACCACCTCGCCGCGGTTGTTGATGGCATTCGCCTGGCTGAAGTCAGCACCTGGGAGAAGCCCGAGGTCGACCATCGGTCCGTCTTCAAACAAGAAAGCATGTGGTTGAAATAACCCGTTAGTCTCCGACTCTCCGACCACTTGGCCGCTATCGTTGATGCCCCTGGCGACGCTGAAGAAGCCATGGGGGAGAGTGCCTATATCCTTGATGGTGAAACTTTGGCCGGCGGCTGTCTGCAATGCGGCAACACAAAGCAGGGCGAAAACGACGAGGATGCGGCCAAGGTAGTGGCCGCTGCTAAAGCGCTTCGATGGGGATTCCATGATGAACTCCTTTCAAGAGTAAAGGCGATGGGTAAAGGGGAGCCGCCCTGCGTCGCATCACATTTCCAGCAACGGTCGATAGGTCTTCGCGTTCCGGAATGCGCCACGAAGGGAAGAACAGAGTATTCCGGACCGCAGCCTCCGGATGTACGCCAGCCCACACAACCCTGACGAACTTCGGTAACCACAGACGAGGGTGCGGCCGGCCCCACCGCTGGAGAGGCGGCAGTGTCCCCCTTCCATCGTGATGACTTTTCAAGGGGTAAGTGTGCAGATGGCAGCGTGACCAGACCCGCTCGCAGTGACCAGGTCACCGGCCACCTGACCGCGAATGTTGATGCCGTTCGCTAGCTTGAATGTGCCACCAGGGAGAGGGCCAAGGTCGACCATCGCCCCGTTGTCAAACAGGAAAGCATGGAACGAGCCCCCGCTCGCGATGTTCGAAAAGCCGACCACCTGGCCGCGGGCGTTGATACCGGTAGCTTGGCTGAAGTTGCCACCCGGGAGTGTGCCGAGATCTTTCATCACCCCGTTGTCAAATAGAAAAGCGTGGGACGCCCCCCCGTTAGCGGTGTTCGAGGCGCCGACTACCTGGCCGCGGTCGTTGATGCCGGTAGCTTGGCCGAAGTTGCCACCCGGGAGAGTGCCAAGATCTTTCATCACCCCGTTGTCAAACAAAAAAGCATGGGCGATTGCGCTACCCGTGTTCGAAAAGCCGACCACCTGGCCGCGGTTGTTGATGCCGGTAGCTTGGCTGGAGTTGATACCGGGGAGTGTGCCGAGGTCTTTCATCACCCCGTTGTCGAACAAGAAAGCATGGGACACCCCGCTCGCGCTGCTCGAAAAGCCGACCACCTGGCCGCGGTTGTTGATGCCCAAAGCCTGGCTGGAGCTGTCACCGGGGAGAGTGCCAAGGTCGGCCATCGCCCCGTTTTCAAACAAAAACGCATGAGCGAATGCGCTCACTGTATTCGAAAAGCCAACCGCCTGGCCGTGGTCGTTGATGCCATAAGCGATGCTGAATTGGCCACCGGGGAGAGTGCCAAGGTCTCTTATCGCGCCGTTGTCAAATAAAAATGCATGGAATGAGAAGGTGCTGCTCGATGTGGTCGCTTCGCCGACCACCTGGCCGCGGTCGTTGATGCCATGAGCTAAGCTCGATCGGCCGCCGGGGAGAGTGCCTAGATCCTTAATAATCGTGCAACTTTGGCCAGAGGCAGGCTGCAATGCGGCGACACAAAGCAGGGTCAGGACAATGAAGATGCGGCCAAGGTAGTGACTGCTGCCAAATCGCTTCCATGGAGATTCCATAAATGAATTCCTTTCAGAGGCGATGGATAAAGGGGAACCGCCCTGCATGGAGTCCGCATCCGGAGTGCACACGAAGGGAAGAAAACAGAATATTCCGCGCGGCAGCCTCCCGCTGTACGCTAGCCCACACAATCCTGATTAACTTCGGCAAGCACAATCTGCGACACGAATGGCTTCGGCCGCAAGACTGTGCTTGTTTCGTTACTTGTCTCTTCTTAATCGGAGCTGATCGGTGTTAAGCCTCGCACTCAGGATCAGTGAAGCAGGTTAAACGTGTTCGAGGCGTCATCCACAAAATAGACGCCATCAGAGTCCGCAGCCAGACCAAACAGCGCGCCTGCTCCCGGCGGTGGGCCTCCGGTGTTATCGACGAGTACGACTGCAACCTGGATGCCGTTTTGCGGATCGACTTCAACGAGGTTGCCGTCATTGCCGTTCGCGGCCACAAGGTGATGGTTCGGCGTGAACGCAAGTCCCAGCGGGTCGTTGAGCGCCCTGCCCTGAGACACCGTTTGGCCGCGATTGGAGGCACTGCTCCGAGACAACGCATCGGGAACCGCCGCAATCCGATTATCCAGACTGTCCGCGACGTACAGAATCCCTGTGTCGCCATCAAACGCGACCCCCGTCGGGCCAATCACCAGCGCTGCCGGATCGGTGCGCTCAGGGAACTTGTCGGCGACGACGGTGCTATCGAGCAGCTCCGGCGCCTCTCCTTCGGAGATGCTGAGCAGCAGGCGGACGACCGTCCCGCCATCAACAACCTTGCCATTTGCTGCCACCGTGCCATTCAGCACGTTGGTCACGAACAATGCCACGAGGTCTCCGCCATCCACAGCCGTCATGTCCCACGGACCATTAATGTGGTTCCCTGAAAATGTCTCAACCACGTTGCCCGTGCTATCCAGCACAAGAAGACAGCCGCTCCCGATGGTTGCCGAAGTGCCATCGGTCGTAGGCAAACTTCCGACGATCACGAACCCGCTGCGCAGCGCCACCAGCGCCGTCGTCAGCCCAACGCCTCCGGGGCACGACACCTTGCTCGCATCGATCTTGGCGAAGAGACTGAACGTCCCGTCGGGAGCAATCTGCACAATCGTTGTGCCAGTCCCCTGCAGGTTCGAGCCGTTGTTGAAGTTGCTGATGAGGAACCGTCCCTGAACCAGGCTTCCCTTGCTTACTGGAACCATGGCAACCCCATACGGGTTAACGTCGCCATTGGCCGGCACGGTCGTGCTAAGAGTGGTTACGGTGTTGAGGCTCCCGATGAACGAGCTCTTTGCGGCGAGCGCGCTACCATCGGCGGCGGCCACGATCCATAGCAGCAGGCCCAGCACATGGACTCGTGGGGAGAGTGTGCGGCTTGGTTCCATATCTGTCCTCCTCGGCGACGCGGACACCACTCCACGTGATCAGAGACATGCGGTCCCATCGCCGGGGAGCAGTCTAGATTTTTCGCAGATGAGCGTTGTCACAGAATTGTCGAAACGCTGTAATTTTTCGGGTGCCAGAACGACCCAGAGGGATTCGCTACACCCTCGAAGGAATCCTCGCCTGACGTTTCCGTGGCAGTGATCCCAGCGGTGCTTATCAGTCCTGGGTGGCGGCGCAAAGAGGAACAATCGTTTGTCTATTGGGGAGGAGACAAAATATTGTTTGACAGCCGTCTAGAATGGGTGGTAGAAGATGCGACGCTGAAGATCAGGAGTAGATCTTCGCTCCCGGATTTGCGTTTGCAGTGGCAGCGGACAGGTATGTGGGTGCAAACGGGCCTTCCAGACACCACACGAAGGCACGCATAACCCCTCGCGTGTCCCAGTGGTGTTCGCACTGACACAAACTTCTATTTTGAGGTCGCCCACATGCATCTACGCATCGACTGCACAGGTATCAACTGTGTTCGCCCCCGAGCCATTCACAACACTCAAACCGTCCACACCCCGAAGGGGCAAGACAGCCTTCGGCCACTACGTCGAATGCTCCTCACTCTTGCTGCAGTCCTGGCGCTGACAGCAATGGGTGCTGACAAGGCATCCGCGCAGCTCAGTATGCTGCAAACCAGCGGCCGCTCCATTGTGAATGCAAGCGGCCAGAAGGTTCCTCTGATGGGAGTGAATCTGGGCGGATGGTTCATCATGGAAAAGTGGATGTGCCCGCTCGATAGCGGCTCGCTTCCCGATACATTTAGCGTGATGCAGGAGCTCGACAACCGCTTTGGCGTGGCAACTGAGCAGAGCCTGATCAAGACATACCAGCAGAACTGGATCACGACCACGGACCTGGACAACATCAAGAACGCTGGATTCAACGTCGTGCGGGTCCCGGTGTGGTGGGGACAGTTCTACCTCCTGAATAACGTCTCTAACTCAGGCTGGCGGTCGGATGCCTTCGATATGCTCGACTGGCTCGTCAACGCCGCAGGCGCGCGCGGACTCTACGTGATCATCGATATGCACGGAGTGGTCGGCGGGCAGAGCACATCCGACGATACCGGCCAGGCAAATCAGAATCAGTATTGGACGAACGGCAACGACCAGGGAAACACTGCCTGGATGTGGTGGCAGATTGCGAGTCACTATAAGGGGAATCCAACGGTTGCCGGCTATGACCTGATCAACGAGCCAACAGGTGCGCCCAACAACAGTGCAGTCATCAATGCCTACAACAGCCTGTACCAGAGTGTCCGCTCTGCAGACCCTTCGCACATCATCTTCATGGAAGGAGCATTCGGTAACTGGAACTGGAGCATGTTGCCCGACCCCTCCCAGAACGGGTGGACGAATGTCGTCTACGAAATGCACGAGTACAAGTTCAACGGATCGCAAGCGCAAGTAGAGCAGGGCGCGACGAACCAGGTGAATGACTTCAATAACCACGCCAGCTATAACGTTCCCGGCTATATCGGCGAGTTCAACGATTTTGGCTACCCGGCCGCATGGCAATTTTCCGTGAATGCGTGGAACCAGGCCGGCCTGAGCTGGACAATGTGGGCGTACAAGGCGACCCATGGACTGAATCCGGACAGCTGGGGTTTTTACGATCCGAGCTACTGGCCGCCAACGCCAAACATCTCCAGCGACTCGTCGTCGACGATTGCTGCAGATTGGCAGCAGTGGGCCACGACGAATAGCTTTACGTTGAATACATCCATCGGCCTCAGCGGAAATGTGAACGGAGCAAGTGTGAGCACCAGCTCCTGGTTCAACGTCGTGAACCAGAACAGCGGATCGTGTGTCGATGCCGCAGGCTGGGGCACCACGAATGGAACCATCGTGCAACAGTGGAGCTGCGGCAACCAGCAGTACAACCAGGAGTGGCAATTCCAGTCGCAGGGAAACGGAATCTACAGCATTGTGAACCGGAACGCCCCCGGTGAGGTATGGGACGTCACAAACCGGGGAACATCGAATGGCAGCTTGCTGCAGCTGTGGAGCTACGGAGGAGGTTCAAACCAGCAATGGATGCCGGTCTCGCTTGGCAACGGCAGGTATAAGTTTGTTGGCGTGGGCAGCGGAAGGTGTCTCGACGTGCCCGGAGCCTCAACCGCGAATGGCGTGCAATTGCAGATCTACGACTGCAACGGCACGGCAGCGCAGTCGTTCCAGCTTTCCTCGCAGCCTTGATCGTCCGCATCCCCAGACGATTTTTGAGAGCCACCCATTGAAATATGGGTGGCTCTTTGCCTTGATAGCAGCTTGCCATGACGTTGCATCAGGAAGCGAAGTAGCAAGAGAAAAGGCTGGACACTGCTGAGGAACGCAGCATCCAGCCTCGGTTAGTGGAACTGTTAGTAGGAGAGGCGGAGGGCGAGCTGCATCACGCGCGGGTCACCCGAAAGGGTCGTGATCTGGCCGGCCGCACCGCTGGAGAAGTTGTTGTTCGGTTGGCCAAAGAGAGGTGTATTGCCGACGTTGAAGACCTCCCAACGGAACTCGACGTTGGCCTTTTCGCGGATGGGGAACTCGCGCAGCAGCGCCGCATCGAAGACGTTCGTGTGCGGACCACGGAGCGTGTTGCGACCGCTGTTCCCAATGACGCCGGGGGCGGGGAGCGAAAACGCATTCGTGGCGTTCGGGGCAAGCGTGGCGCAGGCTCCATTCTTCGAAGCGAAGTACCAGCAGTCCGGACTGTGAACGAGCGTGGGTTTGCCGATTACGTTCAAAGTCGCAGTCGCCTGACCGTAGGGATCCAGCGCGGTAGCGAGCGTACCGCCTCCGTTGATGGTGAAGGGATGGCCGCTGTAGAACGTGTGGACGCCCGAGGTACGGAAGCCACCGAGGATGGCGCTGAGAACTCCGTGGCTGGCGAAGGTCTTGCCCTTGCCGAACGGAAGTTCGTAGAGGTAGTTGGCGGAGAAGCGATTCGGGATATCGAAGTCGCTGTTGCTGTACCAGGCGCCGTAGTTCCTGCCGTCCGGCGGCGCTCCTGAGTTGCTCTCGAGCTCCTGCGGAGTGTTGTCAAGGCTGTGGGAGTAGGTGTAAGCCGTGCGGAAGCTGAAGCCATTGCTGAAGCGACGGGTTAGCGTCGCCTCAAGGCCGTTGTAGTTTCCGAATCCGATCGAGTTGGTGTATTCGATGTAGCCGAAGTTAGCGAAAGGAACCTTGCTCGGTGCGCCAGGGGCGGCGATGCTGGGCTGGTTGAGATCTCGGATGACGTCGAGATGGGTGGACTTCGTGCCGACGTAGTTGATCTCGGCAGTCAGTTTTGCCGGAAGCTCCCGCTGCACCCCGAAGCTCCACTGCTGCACGTTTGGAGCAGGCGCATGTGGGTTCATGGTGCGGAGATGGAAGGACTGAAGATGCGTCAGGTCGATCGTCGACGGATCCAGAAAGTTTGAGGGAAAGCCGTTCTGGGCAATCAGAGCCGGAGTCGTGGAGTTCGAGGCAACCGCCGGCGTCTTGTTGATGAGGAAGGGTGGGTTGAGCGCAAGCTGGTTCTCGCTGCCGAAACGCTCAAACATTGAGTAGTAATAGCCGTAGCCGGCCCGAATGACAGTCTTCGCATCGGGAGAGTAGGAGATGCCGAAGCGTGGGCCGAAGTTCTTGTAGTTCGGGTTGATCAGCGCGCGGTCCTTCAGAGACCCGCTCTTGGCTAAGACCAGCCCGCCTGCTCCCCCGTTGGCATTGGGGTCGAAGTTGGCCTGCTGGTTCTTGCCTTCCAGGGCCGGGCTGGCGAAGTCGTAGCGGAGCCCAAGGTTGACGGTAAGGTTCGGCAGCAGCTTCCAATCGTCCTGAGCGAAGCCCGAGACCATCCAGAGCCGCTGGTCCACGAAGTGGACATTGGTCAGCTGCGTCGACTGAGCGAGACCGAGCAGTCCGTCCGCGTAAGAGAGGCCACCTGCAACGCACTGATTGTTCGCGCCACCGCGTTGGCAGCTGAAGATGCCGGTGAAGTTGAGATCGCCCCGAGCGCCGGGCTCATCCTGGAAGATGTTGCGCATAGGAGCGTAGACCGTGCCGCCCAGCTTGAGCGTGTGCTTGCCCAGCGCCAGTGAGACCGTGTCGACCGTCTGGACCTGCTGCGGCGTCTGCGATTTGGGAAGGAAGTCGGGCGAGCCGATGAAGGTGAAGTTGGAGAACTGTGTCAACGGCACGCCACCGGCGACAGCTGGGTTGTTGGGGATACCGGGAACAAACTCGTCCGCAGCATTCAGGCCGAACGGATCCTGCTGGGCAAGCGAGCGATTTCGGATGAAGCCCAGATGAAACTCGTTGAGAACGTTGGGAGTGAAGATGTGGGTCCAGCCGATGGCTGCGCTGTGGGAGTAAATCTTCTGGCGGCCGAACGCCGAGGTCGTGGTGCCGTCGGCGATGCCTCCGTAGTTGCCGGGGATGAAGCGGGAGCGGTTGATGTAGCTGTAGCGGACGAAAACTGTGTCGGCTTTGGAGGCGATCCAGTCAACGCGGCCGTCGTAGCTGTCGTTGTTGTCGCTCAGGCCGGCGTTGCGGAAGTAATTATTGAGCTGGCCCGGCTTGTTAGGCTGCGGAAAGAGGGCGATGATCCCCTGGACGGCCTTGTCGAGCCGCGCAAAGGGAATCTTATTGTTGGCGAAGGGTTGGTTCGTCTGGGGGTCGTAGATAGTGGGATATGGTTTCAGGCCGAGTAAAGCCGCGGTAGCGGGACTGAAGTCGCCGATGCGCTCATTCGGCAGAGGCACGGTCGAGGTGCGCGAGACGCCTTGCTTGATGCGGGTGCCTTCGTAGTTGAAGAACGCGAACAGGTGATCGTGGATGATGGGTCCGCTGACGCTTCCGCCGAACTGATGCTGATTGTTTTGCGCCTTGCGGACTTTTTGGCGTTTGGTGAAGTAGTCCGTCGCGTCGAAGAAGTCGTTTCTCAGATATTCAAACGCAAGGAAATGAAAGTCGTTGCTGCCGCCCTTCGTGTTGACTGAGAGAGCAGCTCCGGGCGCGCGGCCATACTCGGACGAGTAGGGATTCGTGACAATTGTGAACTGCTGGATTGTGTCAACCGAGGGATGCGCGGCCTGCGTGCTCAGCTCCTGAACGTTCTCCGAGATGGTGTTGTTATCGATGCCATCGAGGATGAAGTTGTTCTGAAGCGAATGGACGCCGTGGACATTAAAGCTGCCGGTGCGTCCAGCGCTGGTGGCGCCGCTCTGCTGCGTGAAGCGATTGATCTGCACACCGGGAACCGTGCGAAGAAGGTCGTCCCAGTTGCGCTGATAGAGCGGCGTCTGCTGGATGACGTCGCTGGTGATCACCGTGCTGATGGAGGCGTCGTCTGGCGAAAGCGTGCTGCCGTCGGCGCTCACACTGACCGTCTCCTGCGAAGAGCCGACCCGCAGCGTAAAGTCGCGGCGGCCCTTCCGGGCGCCGTCCAGTTGGACCTCCTCGCTCATGCCTGCGAAGCCGGCGCCTTTAACGGAGACGGTATAAAGACCGATTGGAAGTGATGGGAAGTTATAGTAGCCGGCGCCATCTGTCTCGTCCGTGCGGGTCAGACCGGTCTCTTTATTTGTGACTGTGACGGTGGCGTGCGCGATGTCGGCTCCGCTGGGATCGACAACGAGACCTGTGAGGCTCGAGGTATTGATCTGAGCGTGCGCGGGGATCAGGCCGGCCAGAATGCAGACCACGGCCACAAGGGCGCGGTGACAGAACGATTGAGTTCTCATTGTGTGAGGTAGCCTCGGGAGTTAAGGGAGTTCCGACCACTCCTAAAAATGATGAAGACCCAGACTGGGTATCGTGTCGGTTGTCGGATACGTCAACGCTAACTGGAAGGAGTTAATGGAGAATGAATGAGAAGTGAATCGAAGAGAAAACACAACCAACCACGAAAAGGCCCGGCATCATTAAGCCAGGCCTTTGCATTGTCTCTCGCGCCGAAGGCGCTTCTTTGTGGTCCTACGCGCAGCACTCAGATCCGCATCGGCATCAGGATGTACCGGTACTTCACATCCTCATTCCCATCCTCGGGCCGCATCTGTCCTGCGCTCTGCGCGTCCTTGAACTCCAGCCTGACCTCGCCGGTGTTTCCTGTCGCCTTCAGAAAGTCCAGCAGGTACTGGCTGTTGAACCCCACCACCAGAGGATCGTAGTTATACGGAGTCTCAATCGAGTCCTCCGACTCGCCCGCCTCCGACGACGACGACGACAGCTTCAGCTCATTCTGCTCCAGCCGCATCTTGATCGCGCCCGAGCGCTCATCGGCAAACTGCGCCACGCGCTGGATCGAACCCATCAGGTCCTCCGAGCGCACGATCACAAACTTGTTGTTGTCCCGCGGAAGCACGGCCTCGTAGTTCGGGAACTGCCCCGTCAGCTTGCGGCTCGTCAGCACACGTCCGCCCACACGGAAGTACAGCGTCTGCTCGTCCTCGCCGAACTCCAGCGTCTCGGCCTCCGTATTCGACAGCAGCCCCGCCAGCTCGCTCAGCGCCTTTCGCGGAATCAGCGTCTTCTTCTCGCCGCTCACGCCCTCCAGCGTCTCTCCCAGCTTTTCGATGTGCGCCAGCCTGTGGCCATCGGTCGCCACCATCGCCATCGACTCCGCCTTCAGCACCAGCAGCGCGCCGTTCAGCGTGTAGCGGCTCTCTTCGTTTGAGATTGCGAAGATCGTCTTCGCAATCATGTCCTTCAGCGCGGCCACCGAGATCTTCACCGCGCCCGACGCCGGAAACTCCGGGACCTGCGGGAAGTTCGCTCGCGCCATCCCCACCATCTTCGTGTTCGAGCGCCCCGCGCGAATCTGCACCCAGTGGTTGTCCATCAGCTTGATGGAGATCTCGCCCTCGGGCAGCAGCTTGATGTAGTCGTACAGCTTGCGAGCCGGAATCGTGCACGCGCCCGGCTTCTTCACCTTCGCCGCGCAACTCGTCCGCATGCTCTGGTCCAGATCGGTCGCCGTAATCGCCAGCCGGTCGCCGCTCTCGCTCTGCGTCGCCTCAAACAGAAAGTTCGACAGAATCGGAATCGTCGTCTTTCTCTCCACCACCGACTGCGCCGCCGTCAGCTCGCGCAGAAGCTCCGCGCGTGAAACGGTGATCTCGAGGTTGCCCGTGGGGGCGGTTGCGGTCATCTCGGACTCCTGGGTAGCGGTCGTCGTCACTGTGGTTCTCTCCGTCGTTGGCATTCGGGGTTGCTGGCCAAACTGTACACCGAATCGTGCTCTGCGTGCAGAGCACAACCAGGCTCCTCTGCGCCGGCATCACTCGCCTGCTTGATTCTAGGGTCACACCCGTCCCCCATGCGACACAAATCTTTGTGGAAAGCACGTCCATTGTGTGGCTCTCCCTCCCGATGTCGTTTTGGTTGGCATTCCGAAGCGCAGCGGAGGACTCTGCTGTTTCCCCAAGGCCGCCACTCCTGCTCGGGTGCCCCCTTCACGCCGCCTCCTCATCGCGGCATGGGTGGAAAGGCACAATCGCCCCGGCCGCCCAAAACCCAGACCGGACCACCACCAATGTCAAGACGGGACGCGATGAGTTTTAAAGACTAGTTAAGTACTCAAACTCTATAGATTCCCCGTAGCCTTAACCGTTCGCTGCTGAAAAGTGGATAACCTTCCCATCTTCTTTCGCTGCATGAATTTACCCACCGTCCCGGTTTTAGAAAACTCGTCCCTCCATCTCGCAAACTTCGGATCGCCGGGACCACCCTACGCATTGCGCCCTCGTTTATCCCACTTCTTCACAGCCCACATCCACACTGCACCGGGAAGACTGCGTGCGTCCCGTGGGAATGCTCCCCAAACAAAATGAAATCAGTGACTTTGCCCGCCCACTTTTCCCACATCTCGCTCCAATCCCGGAGGATAATTAGTCCGAAACCCAAACGGCGGAGTCCCCTATGCGAGTCGCTATCTTCGGAGCAAGCGGCGCCACCGGAAGTCTCCTCACCAGACGCTGCGTCAAGGGAGGCCACCACGTGACTGTGCTTGTCCGCAGCCGTGAGTTTCCCTACTTCGCCGGCCACGTCTGCGTCGTACACGGCAGCGTCTTCGATCCCCTGGCCGTCGCCGACACCGTCCGTGCCGCCGACGTCGTCTTCTCCACCCTCGGAGCGCGCTCGCTCCGCCGCGAGGACGTGCTCGAGCGCGCCGTTCCCCTCATCGTCCAGGCCATGCAGGAGACCGCCACGACTCACAAGCCCGTTCGCCGCATCATCGTGCTCGGCTCCGCCGGGGCCCTCCCCGACTCGCTCGACTTCCAGCCCGCCTGGCGCCGCTGGATCGTCCAGAAGATCATCTACAAGACGGTGCTCAAGTGGCCCGTTGCCTCGCAGGTCTTCCAGTACAAGGCGCTCTCCACTAGCGGCCTCGACTGGACAATGGTCATGCCCCCCATGCTCACCAACGGACCGCTCCGCGGCCGTTGCTGCGTCGACGGCGACGCCCTTCCCCTCAACGCCACCCACATCTCCCGCGCAGACGTAGCCGCCTTCATGTTCCAGCAGATCAACTCCCCCCAATGGATCCGCAAAGGCGTCTACATCTCCTACTGACTCCAGGCCGAACTGGAAACCAGTCCCGTTGTCCTCGCCTTCGCCGTTGCCCTTCTGGTTGTCATTCCGAGCGAAGCCGAGGAATCTGCTGTTCGTCTGGAGGGCCACCCACGCTCTGGTGCCCCATCCTTCGCAGCTTCATCGCGAAGGGTGGGAATCAGGACCTCTGCGGAGCGCGCCCATCGCGGTCTATTTCACACTCCGAGCCGCCACCCGCTCCTTCACCTCGCGCTCCACCCTGCCGAGATCCTGCTTCACCAGCTTGCCGCGCTCCACCACCAACTCGCCCCCCACATACACGCGCTCGATATCCGGCTGGCTCGTCACAAACACCAGCGTCGCATACGGATCGAAGACGTGCCCCAGTTCGCCGGGGTCGATCACCAGAAAATCCCCCATCTTGCCCATCTCAAGACTCCCCAATTTGTCCGCGACTCCCAGGACATCCGCGCTGCCCATCGTATGCAGCCGCAGAACGTCATACGGGCTCATCACGCCCGCGTTCTCATACTTGTCGCGAATCGCATACAGCCCCGTGCGCATATTCTCGAACGGGTCCGCCAGATCTGCGCTCGCCTCGCCATCCACCCCCATCCCCACGCGCACCCCGGCCTTCAGGTACGCAGGAATATCCGCAACGCCCGATGCCAGCCGGCCGTTCGACAGCGGATTCCACGCCATCGCCGCGCCCGCCTTCGCTGTGGTCGCCACAATCGCCGCGTCCGTGTGGATGAAGTGCCCGAAGATCATCCTGTTGTTCACGAGGCCTGCGTCCGTGAACCATGGCCAGATCTTTTCACGGTCCTCCACCTGCGTCTCCGGCTGTTCCAGATAGTGGCTCTGGTTCCCAAGGTTGAACTCCTTCATCAGCGCGGCCTCCATCACCGCCTGCTTCGCAGTGCCATCGAACGCGGTCCCGCCATTGATCATCACCGAGAGCAGCCTGTCGCGCGCCTGCGGCTCTTTGTTCATTGCCGTTTGTGTCGCCGTCCAGTCCAGAAACGTCTTCAATTGCTCCCGCGCCACTTCCAGCGTGTGGGTCTCACTCACTTTCCCTGGCTCCCATCCATGCACAAAGCGAATCCCCGACTCCATCTCTCCGCGAAACACCTGCTCGCTAAACAGCTCTTTCCCCGCCCGCGTGTGCCCGCTGTAGTTGAAGTTGTAGGCCGCCGTCACCCCGTGCAGCAGATGATCGAGTCCGCCCTCCAGCGTGAACCAGTACAGGTCCTCATCTGTGGCATGCACGACCTGTCTGCCATACAACTCGTCGATCCATCCCAGCAGCGTCTTGTCCGCCGCCAGCCCGCGATACGCCGCCTGCCACAGGTGGCTATGCGCCGAGATGAACCCCGGGATCACCCAGTGTCCCTTCGCATCCAGCACCGTCGTCGTCTTCAGGGAAGCAGGAGGCTCACCCTTGCCCACCGCAGCGATCCTGCCATCGGCCCCTACCGCGATGTATCCGGTGAACGGCTCCCGCTGCGAAGGCGCCATCGTAAACAGGTACGCATGCGTCACGACCAGCCTCACCGGAGCCTGCGCCGCCGCTCCCAGCGGCATCACCATCCCCAGCAGACACACAACAGCCATCAGGAAAGAACGCAAAATGGAGGTCATACCCCTTCTTTATCCCGCGCTCGTCGAGAAAACAAGAAAATTTGTAACAAAGTCAGTCCGTTCCCCATCACTTATGCCGTCGTGGCGTCCTTCGCGCTCTATCGAAGAGCGCCACTTCTAAAGACAATCAATGAGCACGCGATACTCGCTGATTCCGGTTAGAGGGTCGTCCTCCGGATGCGCAGGATTGAAGCTGGAATTGAATTCGAGCTGAAGGGTGATGTCTTCGTAACTGCAATACCAAACGGGCGAACCGATTCTTTTAAGAAGAATGAACTCATCTTTAGGATACTGACCATACTCGTAATTCGGCCTGAACGAAATGGAGCGACTGCGAAGTTCGTGTTCGACATCGATACGCTGCATCCCCGGTTTCAGGAAACTCGAATAAAGCGGGAGCTGCGCAGAGTAGATAGCTTTCTCCTCAGCCTTGATTCGCCGTTGGTCCACGGAGTAATCGAGTGCACCGACCGCAAGTAGGGAAATGAGAACCAGTGGCACCGCGAGAATGATTTTCGTGCGCCTCCTCATTGGTGGACCTCCGCGACGATAGATACGCAATCATACCCAAGGAGTTCCACTCCAACGCCCAAACGCAAAAAGGACCAACTCCACGAGTTGGCCCTTCCGCTAACACTAGCTGCTGACCGGCTAACTTCCTAACTCAACGTCTCCATCAGCTTATTCACGGTCCGGTTCAGATCCTTATCCGTCCGCCGCTGCTCATCGATCTTCGCAATCGAGTGCATCACCGTCGTATGGTGCTTGCCTCCGAACTGCCTTCCGATCTCCGGCAGCGAAGCCTCCGTGAGCTGCTTCGCCAGATACATCGCAATCTGCCGCGGAACCACAACCTGCCGCGAGTTGTTCTTCTGCTTCAGCTCAGCCACGCGCATCCCGAACTGCTCGGCCACCGTGCGTTGAATCGTCTCGATCGTGATCTTCCGCACCTGCGTATCGATGAACTGCTTCAGGCACTGCTGCGCGACCGCGAGCGAAATCTCCACGCCGTGCATCGAGCACCACGCGATCAGCCGCACCAGCGCGCCCTCAAGCTCGCGCACGTTCGTCCGCACATTCGACGCGATGAACATCGCCACGTCCGTCGGAAGCTGAGTCTGCTCGTTCTCCGCCTTCTTCTGCAGGATCGCGACCTTCGTCTCAAGATCAGGCGGCTGAATGTCCGCGATCAGCCCCCACTCAAACCGCGACCGCAGACGGTCCTCGAAGTCCGCGAGCTCCTTCGGTGGCCGGTCGCTCGCAATCACAATCTGCTTCATCGACTCATGCAGCGCGTTGAACGTATGGAAGAACTCCTCCTGCGTGCGCTCCTTGCCTGCGAGGAATTGGATGTCGTCGATCAGCAGCACATCCACGTTGCGGAACTTGTCTCGGAAGCTCGTCATCTTCTGGTACCGCACGCAGTCGATCATCTCGTTGGTGAACTTCTCGCCGCTCACATAGCAGATCGACGCATGCGGCTGCCTGCGCTTCACGTCGTGACCGATCGCCTGCATCAGGTGCGTCTTGCCCATCCCAACGCCGCCGTACAGAAACAGCGGGTTGTACGCCTTCGACGGCCTTTCGGCGACGGCCTGCGCCGCCGCGGAAGCGAACTGGTTGCCGCTCCCGATCACAAACGCGTCGAAGACATATTTCGGATTCAGATTCGCCGCCGTATTCCAGTCAAACCGTGACTGCTCCGGCCCGGGCGCCGCCGTCGCGCCCGTCGTTAGCGTGCCCGGTCGGTTCTGCCGCGGAGCGCTCTGGCTGTGGCTCGGCACAGCCGCAAACCCGCCGTCCTCACGGACCTTCGGCTGCCTCGCCTCCGGATCAGGCGCTGTAAACGCAACCGACTCAATATCGAGACCCAGATTCTCGATCGCCTCCTGGATCAGGTCCGCATAGCGGTCACCAATATGTTGAAAGTCGGAAGAGGGAACCCGCACAAAGAGCTTCTTACCCTCAAGATGAGAAAATCGCGTCGGCTTCAGCCATGTTTCGTATGACTGACGATTGATCTTCTTTTCAAGAGCAGCGAGAATGCGGACCCAGTAATTCAGTACGGCAGTTGCCGT
Source organism: Edaphobacter bradus (assembly GCF_025685645.1). NCBI lineage: Bacteria > Pseudomonadati > Acidobacteriota > Terriglobia > Terriglobales > Acidobacteriaceae > Edaphobacter > Edaphobacter bradus. Next base: position 853,163 of record NZ_JAGSYF010000002.1, on the reverse strand, counting down.
AGGAACGAATGACATTCTTTTTTCCTTTTATTTTCTTCCCTGTTCCAAACCCGGATGCACGCACGTTGAAGCTCCTGGAAACCATAAAAAGTCAGAGCGGCAAAACAGACGTCCCTCCCACCAGTATCAGGCAGGTCGTGACGTGTCCGTATTTGCCAGAATTCCCGCCGCTTGATACCGAGGTCATCGGAGTGCGGAGTGGATTAATAAAACAAGTAAAGGCAGAGTGCGGAACACCTGGTAGTGCAGAAAAAAGTCTTACTAAACGGACTCGATAGTAGCACGGATTTCCACGCCCTTTTCAAGCGGAATCTTTGAAAAAAAATAGTTGCACCATTCTCGGTGAAGATGTCCAAATCGTGTCATTTCCGCACACAAGAAATCGTGCGATGACTAGCGTTAGCCTCTATTCCTAAACCGGTTCTTGTGTTACCCGCCAAGAAGAATTTCCAGCCAATCGCGATGCCGCACCGGACCGGCGGGAACACCAATCTGACGACCCCAAAGAGCGACCACGGATGCGCGCAAAGGAACACGGATTTAAGCAAATACGCCAATCTAAAAAGTTGGCCCGCTAATTCTGTATCCATTCCTAAATCGATACGTAGCGTTGTTTGGAGAGAGACTTCCGTTCTGCGTTCCGTCTTTGATTCCGCGCTTTTCCGTGCCCATCCGCGGTCGCCCCGCGTTCTCCCTGTGAAAATCCCGTCCGATCAGGTACAATCAGTAATTGCTGCAATAGCTAAAAAGATCCGGCAGGAACACTCCTGCCCTCAGGAGTTAGTTTCATGCCGAAGCGTACATTTCAACCCAACCGCCGCCGCCGCTCGAAGACCCACGGCTTCCTCAGCCGCATGAAGTCCAAGGCTGGCGCCGCCGTTCTCAGCCGCCGCCGCGCCAAGGGCCGTCACAAGATCGCTGTCAGCGCTGGTTTCCGCGACTAACCCTCAAGATTCCATGGGGGAGAAATTCTCCCAAACCTTTTTTCGAAACGTTTTCAAAGGAGCCACTCTTTGGAGTGGCTCTTTTCGCGTTGCTGCCCCATCTTCTTTTTTTGCAAAAAATCTGACGCAGTGTTTTCCGCCACTTGCTCCAAAACACCGTCACTTACGGCACTTCCTCGCCGTCGTGCAAGGGCAACCATCCATCATGCTCTTGCTCTCCTACTCTTCTGTCGGCATCGCGAAAGCGAACGAAGTGCCTTGTCGGCAAACCCAGGAGAAATAGATCATGGATCAGCCCAACAAGCAGCAACCACCGAGCAAGCAGGGAATGCCTTCCAATCCGCAGCGCAGCCAGTCGGGTCAGCAGCAGACCCAGCAAGGCAGCAAGCCCGATTCAGGCAGCTACAACGCCCCGAGTCAACGCTCAGACCAGAGTGGCCAAGCTGCTCCGTCCGACAAGAGATAGCACGACTCACGCGAGGGCCCGCCGAGGGGATGGAGGCGGGCCCTTCGTGCCTCATGTGTTGTGCCCTCACGTAAATTGGCGTGATGCCTTCGTATCCCGCAACTCTAAGGTTCTGCCCCACTCCGCCGATAAGAACAAAACAGGAGTGCGCTCTATCGTCAAACGATGACCGCAGTGTTCAAGCTGAACCTCCGCCCGCGCCATGACCGACTCTGCCGAAGCCCGAAGGTCTCGACGTTACTCTTGCCGTGGTCCGATCCAGTTCCGCATCCACAACTGGCAGATCACCGGCAAGCTCATCAATCTCTGTCTCGAGGGCTGCCTCATCCGTCCCAACACAGAGTTGAGCCTCGCTGTCGGCGATCAGTTCGATCTTCGTTTCGAGGTGAACCATCTTACCTTCCGCGCGCAGTGCGTCGTTCGCTGGATTGCTCAGGATCAACGGCTCGGAGTCGAGATCCTCATGATCAGCGAACGCGGTCGCACTCAGCTCATCGACCTTCTGGAAGAGCTCGCCGCCACGCCGCTTCTCTCCTCTTCTGACACCTCCGCATCAATCTGAGCACCATGTCCACCCGTCAAGAACGGGTGCCCATCTTCGCGACTGCTTCATCGTCGCTAAGACGGGCTTCGCAGGATGCCCGGGTGCCCCATCCTTGTCGCAGTCTCATCGCGACAAGGGTGGGAAAGCACAATGTTCGTCCAGCTACAACGGATGCTCCCTCCTTCGCGACGGCCTCATCGTCGCTAAGGTAGATTTGCAGGATGCCCGCACCCATCCTCCGTGAAGGGTACGATAGAGCTGGCAGAGAATGACCGCTCCCTCCCGCAGCTCCATCTTCCGGCTCCGCAAACACGCTGACTACCAGCGCGTCTACAAATCCAGCCGCAAGCAGTTCGCGAAACAGATGAGCTATTTCTTCACCCTGCGCGCCTCCGATGACGTACAGCTCACCACGCCACGCATCGGCCTCACGGTCGGCAAGGTGATGGGCAATGCGGTCGACCGTAACCGCATCAAGCGGCGCATGCGCGAGGCCGTCCGCAGAAACCTCCCCGCGCTCACCGCGCCAGTCGACGTCGTGCTCCACCCACGCCGCAGCGTCATCGACCTCGACTTCGCCGCACTCGACCGCGAGATCGCCGGCATCTTCCGCACCATCCAGAAGGCCGCCGAAAAATCGACCACAGATCAACGCGGATGATCACGGATCGAGACAGACGTCTTTGCCGTTGCCCTTACCGTTGTCCTGTTCGCCACAACCACTCGGGAGCCCCATCCTTGTCGCAGTCTCATCGCGACAAGGGAGGGAAGCAAACCGCCAGACCCATCGCCGTTTCTTCGCAGCCCTTCGCGTAACCTTAGCGTCCTTTGCGTTCGCCTTCGCCTTTGCCTTTCTGTTGCCCGCCAACATCTTGCCCGATCCATCCAATCGGTATAAATCGGTATTAAGCCTTTGCCTCCCTCCGACCCCAACCCGTCCCTGGCCATCCGCGCCGCCTACTGGACTTACAAAACCATCCTCTCGCCGATCCTCCACGCCATCAGCCCGTCGCAGTGCCTCTACCGCCCCACCTGCTCCGAGTACGCCTACGTCGCGCTCAGCCGCTTCGGACTCTTGCGCGGCTCCTGGCTCACCCTGCGCCGCCTCGCACGCTGCCACCCCTTTGCCAAGGGCGGCTTTGACCCAGTCCCCGAGATCAAAAAGACTTAGCCCCGATCCGCACCCAGAAAAACCCGACCACGGATCGACGCGGAGGAACACGGATAAATGCTTTAGAAATGGATGGATTGTGAGTGCGGTTGCTAAGTGACTCTCACACCAAAGATAACTCGCTTTCGATCCGTGCTTTTCTGTGTCGATCCGCGGTCGCCAGGCTTTTCGGGTGGTCCCAGCGCGTCCCCGGCCCCACCCCATCCGTCAGACCATTTACCATTGGAGATGTACGTCTACGCCCCGCGCGGGCGCGTCTCACTAAAGATAGGATTCCCACCCTTGGCAGAGTTCAAAAACCCCAATCAGTCGGGCGGCACGCAGGACAGCCGGTCGTTCCTCGTCATGATCGTCGTCATGATCGGCGTCTTCTTCGGTCTGCAGTACTTCCGCGCGAAGAACACGCAGCCCACCGTTTCGCCCAACGCTCCTGCCGCTACGCAGAGCGTCGCCGCTCCATCGGCCGCTCCCACGACGGCAACGGCCGCGCCCGTCTCTGCTGCCAATCCATCCGTCCCCGTCGTTCAAGCCCAGGCTGAGTCCGCCACCGTTGTCGAGAACGAGCTCTATCGCATCACCTTCTCCAACCGCGGCGGCCAGGTCACAAGCTGGATTCTTAAGCAGTTCAAGGACGTCGACGGCAACCCGCTGAACCTCGTGCACGGCCAGGCCGCAGAGAAGTTCGGCTATCCGCTCTCGCTCTACACCTACGACTCCGGCCTCACCGAGACGCTCGGCAAGGCGCTCTACGTCCCCTCGGCCACCGGCAAGCTCGCCGCGCCCGGCTCGCTCACGTTCACATACTCTGACGGCTCGCTCGAGGTCCGCAAGACCTTTACCTTCGACGAGACCTACGTCATCCACGCCGACGTGCAGGTTCTCCGCAACGGCCAGCCCATCCGCGCCCTCATCTCCTGGCCCGGAGGCTTCGGCGACCAGTACAACGCCCAGACCTACTCCAGCGCGCAGGTCGACTACTCCCGCAACGCGAAGGACGAGCACATCGCCGCCAAGAAGGTCTCCGGTGGCGAAACCGTCAACGGGCCCTTCGACTGGGCAGGCGTCAGCGACTCCTTCTTCGCCGCCGTCTTCCTCCCTGACGCTCCCGCCAACGCCACCGTCGCCACGCTGAACAATCAGCTCGACGTAGCCAAGACCATCCGCCGCACCGGCTTCGGCTCCGGCTCGCCCGCCAAGGGGTCGATCGATGTTCCCATCCTCGGCGCCGCGCTCGGCGATCTCAGCGGCCACACGCAGGCGCGCGTCTTCGTCGGCCCCAAGGCCATCAGCGTCCTCAAGCATATCTACGCCACGCCCACCAGCGGCCGCAAAGTCTCGCTTGAGCCTCTGCTCGAGTTCGGATTCTGGGGAGCCATCGGCAAGTATCTCTTCCTCGCCCTCCAGTTCATCCACAACCACATCGTCGCCAGCTGGAGCGGCTCCTGGGGATGGGCCATCATCATCCTCACCGTCATCGTGAATATCCTCATGCTGCCCTTCCGCATCAAGACCATGCAGAACGGCCTCAAGATGCAGCGCATCCAGCCCCAGATGGACGCCATCAAGAATAAGTACAAGCACCTCAAGGCCACCGACCCCAAGCGCAACGAGATGAACATGGAGATCATGAAGCTCCAGAAGGACCATGGGGTCAACATGTTCGGCGGCTGCATTCCCACGCTCATTACGCTGCCGTTGCTCTGGGCCTTCTTCACCATGCTTCCGCGTGTCGTCGAGCTTCGCAACGCGCACTGGCTCTGGCTGCCTGACCTGCAGTCTCCCGACCCCTGGCACATTCTTCCCATCGTCATGGTGGTCAGCCAGATCCTTATGCAGCTCTACACTCCGTCGCCCGGAGTCGATCCCCAGCAGCAGAAGATGATGGCCTTCACCATGCCCGCCGTCACCGGCTACTTCGTCTGGAACTACGGCTCGGGACTCGGCCTCTACTGGGCCGTCGGAAATCTCATCAGCATCGCCTCGCAGATGGTCATGAACCGCACCTCGCTCGGCCGGGAGATGCGCGAGATCGCCGAAAAGCGCGCCCGCCGCAAGGCCGGAACAGGCAAGGCTTCGCCAGCCACGATTCAAGGAAAACGCTGACCATCATCACAACGCAACACACGACAGGGCTCCTCATCGGAGCCCTGTTCCTTGTTGCCGAAAGATGAGCTAACCCTGTTCAGGCACTCTTGGCAAGCCACTCGTCAAACCGAATCGTTCCGAGCTTTGCGTTGCCTTCGGGAATGAGCGCGCTTTCGGTCACCTTTATGCCGTAGTACCGCGCTTCAGGGTCAGCGACAACTTTGCGCGGATCCTTGCTTGCGGCCAGACCTCGCCGGATAAGCTCATCCATACGAAACTTCTCCGGCCCTCCTACCTCCACGATGCCATTCGCCGGTGGGCCGACGGCAACCCGGGCTACCGCACTGGCAACATCGTCAGCGGCCATCGGTTGGATAAGCGCAGGTGGCAGGTGTACCTCATCGCCCTTCATGGAGAAATCGGCAATGCCCTTGACGAATTCATAGAACTGCGTCGCGCGCACGATCGAATAAGGGATCTTGGAAGCCTTGATCAGATTCTCCTGGGCGATCTTTGCGCGGAAGTAGCCGCTCTCCAGCAGACGTTCTGTTCCTACCACGGACAATGCAACGTGATGTTTCACGCCCGCAGCCGCCTCTTGAGCGAGCAGATTACGAGTCGAGGTCTCGAAGAAATTCATCACCTCCGCGTCTTCCCACGACGGCGCATTCGACACGTCGACAACTACCGATGCGCCCTTCAGCGCCTCGGCCAGCCCTTCGCCGGTTAGTGTGTTCACGCCCGAACTGGGGGACGCCGCTACCGCTTCGTGCCCCTGCTCGAGAAGTTTGTTGACAACCCTCTTTCCAATGAGTCCGCTACCGCCAATGACTACGATTTTCATGACTGATCCTTTCTTCATGCTCTCAATCGAGCACGTCTTAAAAACCTCCCTCTCGGAGAGGAGTGTTTGATCTTTCGAGATGGTGGATACCTGGTCTGCCGTCGAACTACTTCACCGGAGTCAGAATAGGCGCGCCCTTGTTTTTGACAAGGAATACGATGAATTTGGCCGGTTTGGTGTTGCTCGCATTACGGCCAACGATGTGAACGTCGTCAGGTCCCTCATAGAAGGTCTGTCCAGGTGTCAGAGTGACAGGCTGTCCACCTTTGACCTGCATCACAATGGAACCCTCGAGCACGTAGACAAATGCGGAAGCATTGTGCCGATGAATGGGGTCTTCACTGCCAGGAGGATATTCCACCATGATCATCACTGCTTCTTTGCCCGGAGAGTCCGCCAAGTCTTTCGACATCAGCGGAGTGACCTTTGCCTCCGGCTGCGCCATCAGCGTGCCCGACAGAACGCACAGCAGCATCACGATTGTTTTCAATAGATGACTCCTTTCTCCATTAGCCCGAAGCGCTGCTGATGCTGCAGCGGGCTCATGTGTTAGCAAGGACCTGGCAGAGGAGCGTTTTGTGACAGGAATTCTCTGAATGCCGGAGATAAATGCGCAAACTATTTGCCGCAATGCGGCTTCTGTGACTATAGATGCTGGTTTGAAGCTTCGAGTGATCGTGAAATCCTAACAAGCTTTGCCGGATTCATGACCCACAGGATCTGGCCGATGCCTTGCGGCGAGGCATCTACAGTGGCGAGCACAACGATAACCCCGTCGCGCATGATGAGCGCGGAAGGCTTCCCATTCACCTGTGTCCACGAAAGAGTCGTATTCTCCCAGAAACGCGAAGGGAAGCCGGCAACGAACTTCGCTACGCGCTCCAGCCCAAGAACAGGAACACGTGCCGCTCCTATCACTCCGCCACCATCGGTGATGGAAACAACGTCCTCGGCAAAGATCTTCTTCAGACCGGTGAGGTCTCCGTTTTGTGCTGCTACAAGAAAGGCCTCAAGAAAGCGCCGTTGTTCAACGGGGCTCACCTGCGTTCGCCGCCCGTCGGCAATGTGTTTGCGCGCGCGAGTGGCCAACTGGCGCGTATTCGCCTCCGTCAGTTGAAGGATGTCAGCGATATCACGGAAGGAGTAATCAAAGGCCTCGCGAAGAACATAGGCGGCGCGTTCATTGGGCGAGAGCTTCTCGAGCAAGGTCAGCACCGCCAGCTCCAATGCTTCACTGCGGTCTGCTCCCAGGGTAGGGTCGGCGGTGGTGTCGACCGGCTCCGGCAGCCACGGGCCAATATAGGTCTCGCGGCGAGAGCGGGCAGACTGCGCGAGATTAATCGCCAGCCGCACCGTCGTCGTTACAAGAAATGCCGTCGCATCCCGAACGACGCTGCGGTCGGTCGATTGCCAGCGCAGCCAGGCCTCTTGCACGATGTCCTCCGCCTCCGCGGCAGTACCCAGCATGCGGTAGGCGATGCCGAACAGCCGTGACCGCACGCTGAGAAACGCAGAGGTAGCTTGATCGAGTGCGTCGGCACCGTCTGCATGCTCCGGCTGCATCTCTCCTCCTCGAATTGAGGTCATAGGATTTCCCTGTCCCTGTACTCGCTCGCGTTAACGCCTTTGTGCAACGTTACGGACGCTTCGCCGGGCACCCCACATCTCGCCTCTGAGATGTGGGATCATTCGCGCAAAAATCCGGGTCCCCAGTCAGCTCGCTGACTTGGTAGAAATCGCGGATCGCCTTGCTTAAGGGTACGGTTTAGCCGACACTGAGGCAAACGCTGACCATCATCGCAAAGCAACGCCACAGGGCTCCGCCGTTTGTCTCGGTCGAAACACTCTCCCGCTTAAATCCGTATACTTGAGGCACTCTCATGGAAGACTCAGAAGCAAGAAAGAAGAAGGTAGCTGACTTCCTCCAGACCCTCACCTCCTCAGGCCGTCTGAATCTGAGGTTCAACATCCTTGTCAGCGACGGCCATGTGCAGCCCGGGTCGCCGGTCACAGTGGAAGTGCAACCCCATTCCAGCGACCCCGCCGTTACGGCATCTCCTGCTCCCACCCCCGAAATCTCAGTCGAACTCTCCGGCCCTGACGTCTCTCTGCTGCTCGCCCACAATGGGGAGCTTCTCTTCGCCATCGAGCACATCGCCGCCAAGATCCTCCGCTACGAGCACGACGAGCACGACCGCATCTCCTTCGACGCCGACAACTTCAAGGTCCTCCGCCACCAGGAGCTGCGCATGGCTGCCGAGGCTGCCATCGACCGCGTCCGCCGCACCGGCCAGCCCTTCAGCTTCGCGCCCATGAACTCGCGCGAGCGCCGCATCCTGCACCTCGAGCTGGCCTCCTCAGGCCTCAAGACGGCCTCCTCCGGCGAGGGCATGCGCCGCTTCGTCGTCCTCTACCCCGAGGGCGAAGTGCCAACCGAGCAACCCACCACCGCCGACCGCACAAAGGCCATCCGCAGCACCTTCCGCCGTCGCTGAAGGCTACCGCAACCCTCCCAACCACAAAGCCACTCGCCTTTTTGCTTGTCATTCCGACCATCATTTTTGCTTGTCATTCCGAGCGAAGCCGAGGAATCTGCTGTTCGCCTGGAGGGCCACCCACGCTCAGGTGCCCCATCCAGCGCAGCTTCACCGCGATGGGTGGGAAAGCAAGCCGCCAAACGCCACCTTTTACGCCAACCCGCCTCTAACGAATCGCCGCCATCGCAGCCCGGAACAGCGTCTCAAAGTCCTTCGCAGCCTCCGGGTCCTTCTCAATGGCGCTCTCGACCGCCTTCTGTGCCACCGGCCGCGCATAACCCAGGTTCACCAGCGCCGACAGAGCATCATCGCCCAACGGCGTGTGATACCCGCCGCCACCCGCGGCCACCGGCACAGCCATATCTTCGAGCTTGTCCTTCAACTCGAGCACCACGCGCTCGGCCGTCTTCTTCCCGATGCCCGGAATCTTCGTCAGCGTTGCATGATCGCCCCCGCGAATCGCCACCACCAGCCTCTCCGCCGAGATCCCGCTCAACACCGTAATCGCCAGCTTCGGCCCGATTCCTGAGATCGTCAGCAGCCGCTCGAACAGCCGCTTCTCCTGCATCTCCGCAAAGCCAAACAACGCAATCTGGTCTTCGCGCACATGCGTATGAATGTGCAGCGCAGCCTCCGCGCCCTCGCCCGGCAGCTCCGAGAACGTAGAGACGCTGATAGCGACGTCGTACCCAACGCCGCCACAATCCACAACAACCTGATTCGGAGCCTTCGAAAGAACCCGTCCGCGAAGATAAGCAATCATGCTTCGGAGATTGTAACCGCCTGCCTCGCGCCATGCGGCTCAAGGTTAGGCAGGAATCCAGTCAACAATCCAATCGCCGGCAGGTACGAACACACGTGATACACGAAGAGGATGCTCGTTGAATCCGCAAGCTTGCCCAGCGCCGCGGCCCCGATGCCGCCCATGCCGAACGCTACTCCGAAGAACAGCCCGGAGATCATCCCCACGCGGCCCGGCAGCAGCTCCTGCGCGTACACCAGAATCGCCGAGAAGGCCGACGACAGGATGAAGCCGATGATGACCGACAGTATCGCCGTCAACGGGAGACTCGCATACGGAAGCACCAGCGAGAACGGCAGCACTCCCAGGATCGAGATCCAGATAACAAGCTTGCGTCCATAGCGATCGCCCGCCGAGCCGCCGATAAGCGTTCCTGCCGCCACTGCCGCAAGAAAGACAAACAGCAGAATCTGCGACTCGCGCACCGAAACATGGAAGCGCGTGATCAGATAAAACGTGTAGTAGCTGGTCAGGCTCGCCAGGTAGAAAAACTTCGAGAAGATCAGCGCCATCAGCACAGCGATCGCCGAACCAACCTGAAACCGCGAGAGCGAGAGATGGCTGTGGCCCTGCAAACTCGCATGGCTCTTCGCAGCCGTATTGCGCGTCTTATACCAGCGGCCCACGCGCAGCAGCACCATAATGCCGACCAGCGTCGGAATCGTAAACCACGCCATCCCGCGTTGTCCGCGCGGAAGCACGATCAGCGCCGCGAGCAGCGGCCCGATCGCTCCGCCGGTATTGCCTCCCACCTGGAAGAACGACTGCGCAAACCCATGCTTTCCCCCTGAGGCCATCCGCGCAATGCGCGAGCTCTCCGGGTGAAAGATCGCCGAGCCAATGCCGACGAAGCACGATGCGATGAGCAGCCACGTGAACGTAGGAGCGAACGCCAGCAGCACAAGCCCGACAAGCGAAAAGCTCATCCCGATCGAGAGCGAGTAAGGAACAGGTTTGCCATCTGTGTACCGCCCGATGAGCGGCTGCAGCAGCGACGCAACACTCTGGTAGGTCAGCGTCAGCAGCCCGAGGTGCGTGAAGTCGAGATGAAACGAGCTCTTCAGAATCGGATAGATCGAAGGCAGCAGCGACTGCACCAGGTCGTTCAAAAGGTGGCAGAAGCTCACCGCCGCAAGCACGCGAAACAAAGTGCGCGTAGCTTCAGTACCCTGAGCCTTCGGCTCAGACGGCCCGATAACATCAACAATGTCCTGTGCAGGTGAAGGGGAGTAGGTTGTCTCGCTCATGGGGTCCTACCACTATTCTAGCCAGTTAAGAAAACACCAGCCACAAAAGCAAAAGCTGCCTAGCCCGGTGAAGACACGCGGAAGAGCGTACGCGAAGCATTGTCGTGGCCCGGCGCCTTTAGCTCAGGCGGTCCGATGACATCGACGATGTCCGATGCAGGAGTAGCAGGGGAGTAGGCTGTCTCGCTCATTTTCTCCTAGTGATTTTTTGTGTTGTCGTGTTAATTTCGTAGACCTCCCCGGACAATCAGGAAGGCACGATGGAAAGTACTGGATTATTCCTTCTTGCGGTCTCTTTGGCTGCCGTCGTATGCGTCGCGTTTCTTTCTCGGTTGGGCCGTTCCCCGGGCTCAACGTTGCCGAACAGCACGGAGGAAGCGCGAATCACGCCTGACCCGCCACCCCCCGCGAAGCAATTGGTCGGTAATGCAATTGATTGGGACAAGGTAGCGCAGGAGATGATCGAGCGCCAGCATGCGCATGACCTAGCGTTCAAAGAAGCGCTCGAGAAAAAGTATGGTCCAACGGATAAAAGTTTCCATACGAAAATCGCAGGCGTTTCGCACAAGAACGAAGACGGTACTCGGCGAAGGCGAATCTTGGAAGATTGCAAAGTGGGCGATATGTTAACGCTCATCCACGAACCAGACAATCCCTACGATCCCAATGCCCTCGCGATCTGCACAGATGACGGGTGCCAGCTTGGCTACATTGAACGAAGACTTGCTGGCGAGATCGTCCGCGACGTCCGTCGGCACGGTCCAAGATGGGTCATCATGTTAAGTCATTTCAATCATCATCCTGAAACCTTCCAGATTGTGGGTGCGACCCTGTACGTTCTACGGTTGGTTGAAGCCCCGGTGATTGCGTCATGAACGCATCTCGACCCTTGCGGCATTGCGATTCTGCTAGCTCCATGAAGACAAAACTGCCCTTCAATAATTATTCCCGAGCGAATCCTCCCCTCGCACGTCTGTCAGGATAGATGGGACTTATGGCATCGATCGAGGAATGCAGTCTGGTGTTGTCTTCCATAGAGAACGTAGGATCGGAGATCGACCTTACGGCTCTTGTGGAGACCTATTCCACGCTGCTATTCCGCGTAGCCCACTCCGTTCTGCGCAGCCGGGCCGAGGCCGAGGACGTAGTCCAGGACGCCTTCGTTCGCGTCCTCGAGCATCGCCGCTCTCTGCCCGCGGTGCGTGACATACGCGTGTGGCTCGTCCGCATCACATGGAATCTCGCCATCGATCGCCGCCGCCGCATCCGGCCCGAGCAGATGGATGAGAGCTTCGCCCAGACTCTCGCCGCCACAAGCGTCCCGGCCGACGAGGCCCTCAACGAGGCCCAGCGAATGAACGCCGTTCTGCGTGAGTTGGAACGACTGCCCAAAGCAGAGCGCCACGTTCTGCTGCTCTCCTCGCTCGACGAGTTGAGCGTGGCTGAGATGTCAAAGATTTTGGGACGAAGCGAGTCTGCCATTCGAGCGCTGCTCTTCCGCGCAAGAGCGCGGCTACGCGAGAGGCTCGAGAAAGGAGAGAGCAAGCGATGAGCAACTCCGAAGAAACAATTGAAAAGGTGCTCGCGGGCTTATGTGCCGCCCATGCGTCTCCCGGAATGGAGCGCCGCATCATGGAGGCTCTACAGGCTCACGCACCGGCTCAGTCTCGATCAGCCCCCGACCAATTGATACCGATGGACCGGTTGATACCGATGCGGCCAGGTATCCCGGCTCGTCCGGTTGCACTATGTGGCGTCGCTCTTGCAAGCATGATCGGCATCGTCATAATGCTCCCCGCGCTCCACCCGCACGGACACGCTCCCGCATCCTCAAAGTTAGATCGCTCCCCCGCAGGGTCGCTGCCTCCAGCGCCCCCGGAACTGGTCGTGAAGACGACACAACCTCCTCAACCAGCGGCAATCCTGCGATCAGCGAGAGCGACAAATCCGCGGAGAGCAACCACCGCTCGCAACATGGACTCCGTTGCTCTTGACGAGACGCGTGCCGCCAGCCAGCCGCCTCCGCCGCTGCCTCTTACCCAGCAGGAGAGGCTCCTGCTGCGCATCGTGCACAAAGGCGCCGCCGTAGAACTCGCCTCTTTGAACCCAGCTCTGCGAGCCGCACGGGACGCGCAGGAGGAAGAAGAATTTCAGCGATTCTTTGAACCACCAAAGACGGCGGATAACGAATGACATCGAATTGCACGAAAGGGAAACGAAATATGAAGCTTGCCAGCGGAATCTTTAGCGTGACCTTGGCCCTGGTCTTGGGTGCCTCGACTACATGGGCGCAGACTGAGCCTGCCGCCGCAAAACCAAACCCTGAGCCTGCCGCCGCGAAGCCGGTCCCAACCTCGGTCCAGACCTTCACCCTCACCAACGTCAGCCAGCCGCAGGAGGCCAACGAACTCCTCACCGCGCTCCGTAACCTGCTCGACCCGCGCGACAAGATGACTCTCGTGCCGTCGGGGAACGCCATCATCGTGGAAAGCACGCCCGACCAGCTCGTGCTCGCGCGAAAGATCCTCAACGACCTCGACCAGCCCAAGAAGTGGTCGCAGTCGAAGATGACGTATCGCCTCACCTACACCATCACCGACATAGACGGCGGCAAGCGCGTCGGATCGCAACACTACTCCATGGTCGTCGTCACCGGACTGAGGACACAGCTCAAACAAGGCGCCAAGGTGCCGGTCGTGACAGGGTCTTACAGCACGGGCAGCTCCCAGGTGCAGCAGCAGTTCACCTATCTTGATATCGGAATGAACTTCGACGCGACGCTGGATGAGTTCGCTAACGGAGTCAGGCTGCGGACAAAGGTGGAGCAATTAAGTGTCGACGAAGAGAAGTCGGGCATGGGCCCGCAGGACCCTGTAGTACGCCAGACCGCACTCGAAGGCACATCGTTCCTGACCCCAGGCAAACCGCTCGTCCTCGGATCGCTCGATGTCCCCGGCACCACGCGGCATCTCGATATCGACGTAGTCATGGAACTCGTTCAATAGGCTTTTCTCAGAGTCACAACCGCTCGGGTGCCCCATCCTTCGCGCTTTTGCGAAGGGTGGGAACGAACCCTCTATCCCAGCCAAAATCCGCATTTGTCTTGTCTAGGCGATCATTCCTCTAGGCGACACGTAAGCCCGCTTGTACTCTGTCTGCATGATTCTCGGAAATAGAGATCGCTGGTGGAACCGGGATATCAAGCTTCCTACAAAGCCCATATGGATCATTCTTTGCCTCGTTCTTATAGCGAGTTGGGGTTATGAATCTCTTGGGACCGTTTTGGAGACTTGCGCTTGGAGCATCGTGCATCGATCGACTGTTACATACGACGGATTCAACATAAAAGTGCCGTGGATGTGGAAGGAGGCAGAAGAGCCCGCAGGTCAACGAGCGATTTCGCTAACACTTGATCGAGCTCGATTTGGAGCCGCGAAACCTCCTGAATTCATTTCCATCCGCAGAGATCCGTCACTTGATTATCATCAACGTCTTCATCATCAAAACGTACAAGTGATGACGGAAAATCTTCAGACTCTGGCTTCGAAATTGGGAACAGACTTCAGGTTAGAGTCACTACCGCTGGATTCAGATATTGCCGCCCATTATTCGTGCATTTCCCCTAACCTCGGTAAGCTCCCCGCGTGGCAGGTTTCATGTTCTTCCAAGGATGACCTCTGGTCGGTGGATCTCTTCGGCCCGAGAGCAGATGTTCCTGATTTGATCGCTCTTCTCCGTAACCTCTCTTCCGCACAAAAACAGTTAGTGTCGCGGTAACTGGATATGCATATCGCTAGCCATCAAAAATTTGATGACCCGGGGACCGTTTTTGCGATCTCCGGGGCCACATCAGGCAGACGGCTTGTAAGCCTAATTCTGTTCTAGGCGATCATCCTCTAGTTTGCGGCTGTGGTTATCGGGGCCGATATCACGTCAGCACTGCCAACGGGAAGCGAGGAGCGGTGCGGGCTTGTTTCCATGTTGGCCTTTCCGTCGGCCAGCGCCGTAATGGTGAACAAGTAAGTCTTCCCGGACGCCAGCAGATTGGGCGGTATTGTCATCGAGGTCTTTGCCGTGCTCAACGTTGTTGAGGAAAAATATCCGACTGTGCCGCCGCCCACCAATGTTGCTGGGCTCAGGATGTCAACGCTATAACCGTACGGTGCGCCAATCGCGGGCGGGTCCCAAGTGAGCGTCACAGTCGTGCCGTTGATTGTTGCGGCCGCGAAGAGGTCGGCGCCGTTGATCTTCGGGTTCTGCACCGCTGAGATCAGCGGTTTGACTGTCGCGGTTGGCAGTGAGGTGGTCTGGCTATTGGTCAAATTGATGTTCTGGGTTGTGCCTCCGGGCACCGGAACGTCCACCGAACCACTGTGGCAAACGCGGAAGGTGCGTCTCCAGGTGATGGGGAATGGATCACTGTATTGGACAGTCCCGGCTTCCACATCGGTTGTCAAAGGCGGATTCGTGAAGAAAGGCGGATTCGTGGCGCAGGAGCGTAAGCTGAAGATAGAGGTGCTGTTCTCCTTGGTCCAAATGAGATCGATCGGGTTTGAGAGCGACACGTTTGGGCCGTCGGCGGAGATATAGGGTAGTACGGAGAGGTAGAAGGCGCCTCCCACAGCGGTTGGCGCGGTTGGCGCAATGTGGTCAAACAGGGGCGCCCACGCGGAACCTTTGACGCTGAGGTTGATCGATGCCGGAACTGGATGATCCAGCGCTCCACTGATCGTGTTGGTTCCGCCGGTCGTCAAGGACAGGTTCGAGAGCGTAAGTGCGGGGCCCAGTACGTATCCGTTCACAGACCCAAACGCAGCCGGTTCGTACTGCCTTACGAACGCATTCTTTATCACGGAAAAATCGAGGTTACTGCCAATCCCAAATCCTCCGAAGAATGTGGTGGAACCCGCATTCGTCGAAGCCAAATAGTGCAGCGCGCCCAATTCGGGAGTATCGACCTGCAACAGCCCTCTCGTAGCTGTCGCCTCCAGAGACGTGAAATTGAAATTGATGTAGGTCGTCGAAGTGGTTGGAGCAGCGCCGTTGGTGACTGGAAAAAAGAAGTCGCTGCCCACATCGAAGGTGCTGCTGCTGGTCCAGTACGTATCGCGCAGTCCAAGCCTCAACCAGTAGTATCCGGCGGGGACATTGGGAATCTCAAAGGCCCCATTCGCACCGGCGGTTCCAGAGAGTGACTGGAAGGAGCCATCCTGTTGCGGCACGAGCGCTGCAACAGGGTAAGGGTCCGGGCGACTCCAGTCGAAAGGAGCAGTTGTTGAGCCGCTTTCATTCCACAACGTATCGATACGGCTGATGCGGATGGTACCGGATGGCGTCACCGCCCAGGACTGTGTCGCCGATGCTCCGCCTGACGCGGTCGCAGTTACGTTGAAGTTGTTCAGGACCCGGGATTGTTGCGCCGTGGGTGTCCACGAGACCGTATTCCCGCTGAGCGTCGCGCCGCTCGGGGCGTTGGTCAAGGAGAACGTAACCGCGGTGCCGCTTGCCGCGAGCTGGTAGGCGTAAGGCGACCCCTCAACAGCCTGCGTAACCGGCGTGCTGCTGAATACAGGCGCGGGCGGTGTTGTGTTGTTGCTGCAGGCTGTTAGCAGAAGGAGTATCAGTGTGACAAGTACGACATGGTAGCGCGGCATCGGTACTCCTCTGTGACGCGGTGGTGACGCCAGTTCAGTTTCAGGGCGGCATTGTCGAATTTCAAGAAAAATGTTGATGGCCCCGGGACCGATTTCGCGATCTCCGGGGCCACATCATGCAGACGGCTCGTAAGCCGAATTCTGTTCTAGACGATCATTCCTCTAGGCGACGCATTACTGCGCCGCTCCAGCAACCTACCCGCAGGTTTCGGCTATAGCAACTAAGCAGAAACGAAGTTTCTGGATTAGCTGCCGATCTCTCCGCCTGGGCGCATCGGGCCGATACGCCGCTGCCGCCTGGAGAGTAGCGGCAGCATCCCTGCCTATTTGGTCTTGCTCCGTGTGGGGTTTACCCTGCCGCGTTCATTACTGACCGCGCGGTGCGCTCTTACCGCACCTTTTCACCCTTACCTTCGCCGCTTGCGCTGCGGAGGCGGTATGTTCTCTGTGGCACTGGCCGTCCTGATGCCTTCAAGCATCAGTCCCGGACGTTATCCGGCACACTGCCCTGCGGAGTTCGGACTTTCCTCCCCCGCCCAACGTCCTCGCGGACCCGAGCGGCAGCGATCATCCGGCCGCCTGCTCCTCCAGTGTACCTCTTTTGCCCAACCTACACACTCGGCTACACCGCAACCGAGAACCCGGACGCCTTCGACGTCCTTCTCAAGATCGATACCGGCTAACTCACACTCATCCCCGCATCCACATCCAGCACAAGGAGCGCCCCTTGCACCAGCAGGGAATGGATCTTGAGCGCAGTGAGCGAGAGAGCGTATCCGGTCGCTTCAGTCGAGCGATTGAGCAGCTGCCGCATCAGGTCCGCCGCGTTCACCTTCATCTGCTGCGGAAGCTTGTGGCTCAGGAACGGCATCAGCAGAAAATTCAGCTCGTGCGAGTCGCTGAGCTTCTCAATGCGAGCATCGCGAAAGCCAATCGTCTCTCCCTCGGCATCGGGAACCAGCGAGACGTCCACATCACTGTTGAGCGTGAGTCCAATGCATGCGCCATGCACCGAGGTCCCCAGCTTCGACTTCGTGTGCACATGCACCACCACGCGATCGTCCTTGAACGTGACGTGCGGATCATCGGCATACACGTAGCACGAAGAACCAGCCTTGCCGCGCAGATAGTAGCGTCCATCCGGCCCGTTGAAGAGCTGCGTCTTCAGAGTGCGCTCCAGCGCCTGCGGCGTAACTTTCACCTCAATCGCCGAAGCGCCAGAAGCCGCACCAAACAAAACCCCACACAAAACCAGAAGGCCAGGCAGAAAGCGGCGCATATTTTTAAGCATACCGGCAACCGATAACGGCGCTAACAGGAACTTGATTTGAGCTTCGAAGATTACTTCCCACAAGCCGACTTGTCATTACTGACCCACGCCCGCGCGACTGTTCGCTGCTCAGGACTGACTTGTCAGCGACTTGAGAGGGTGTTTTTCAGCCCAAGCTCAATTGGTGGACCGAGCTCTTCCGCCTGCAGATCTGGCCGTTGGTGCATCAGGGCCACTTGCGCAAGGTGGTAGTGATCTGCTGCTTCACGCCATTGTTGCTGCATAGCCAGTACATCGGCTAGCTGGAGTTGTACCCTGGGTGAGTCCGGTGCGAGCGTGGCAGCTTGTTGCGCGAGTTGTAATGCTTGGTCTATTTGCCCGGCGTGCGCCAGTTCTCTGGAGCGGCGAACATCTACCAAGGCTGAGGCGAGCGGGACAGAAAAGGTTCCGCGATAAACGTATACGCCGTCTTGAAGGATAGCGACAGGGTGCAGCTTATGGAACGCGTCGTAGGGATTAAGAGCTCCATCGCCGGACTCCACGCCATCGAGAACGCTTTCGCTAATCAGCACGGTGCCCTCGATCTGGGGCGGGACGGTCATGGGCAAGTTGAGCCACCATAGGGCGCTGGGCGTGGGCAGACGTTTGCAATGTATGCCGTAGTCTATCGGCTGCACTGCGCCGTCTGGGAAGTAGGCGAACCAGCAGTTTGAGATGTGATTCTGATCCAGATACTGCTTCACGGTCTTGAGCTGCTGGCCCCAGTCAACGTTGGCGTCGCTTAGGTAGCGACGTACCTGGAGCGGACCACCCCATGCCTCGTTGCCATAGGCCATGTAGTTCGGAGCGATCCGCATAGTGGTCACGATCTGCCACATAACCAAGACCGTGGCCAGCGCAGCCCATCCGGATCCTCGGCGCAGCAGCATGGCGGCTGCGGCTCCCGCGATGATGTAGAGAAATGGATACACGGGCATCAGGTGCCTGGCACCTATGTCGAAGTGTGACGTTGTAATGACGGCAAAGTAGACGCCCACCGGAACCAGCAAAAAGATCAGCTCCCGGCCGTATCCCTGCTTGGAGCTGCGCAGCGCCAACGGAGCAAGAAGTAGCAGGATCAGCAGCGGAAGAGTGGATTTAATCAGAAAGGCCAAGGGGAAGTATTGCCAGGGACCATGCCTGTAAACGCGTCCCAGGAAGTAGCTTGTGTACTCCCATTCCGTGTGTTTGGTATTTGCCAGTCCCCAGAGGTAGGCCTGCGGTAACAGATGGAAGCGAGCGAGAAGAGCAAGCTTTGCCCCATCGCTTTTGTGCGGCATTGATGCAAGATAGGGCGCCAATGAGGGAGAGAGGTCCAGACCCACAGTAGCCGGCGCGTAGCGAAACCCGTAGAACATCCAAATGACGAGGCAAGCGCAGACCAGAATCGCGATGGAAGCGGCCAACAATTTTCCAAGCACAACAGCGCTGCGCTTGCGGATGCCCTCCGCCACCGCAATCACGAGCAGCATGGGCGCGATCAGGATTCCGGTGAACTTCGCAACCATGGCAAGTCCCGCGAGAAGACCCGCAGCGAGCAGCCACTTCCAACCCGGCTGGATTGCGAAGCGATAGAAGGCATACACACCGGCCAGGATGAAGCAGGCACTACCCATATCTGTGGAGATCAGGGTGCCGTGCGCAAGGACGTTGGGATCAAAGACGAACAGAAACAATGCGCAGAGGCCAGCTAGTGCACCAAAGAAGGTCCGCCCTGCTGCATAGGTAAGCAGCGCTGTCGTTAGGCTAAACAGCATACAGGCCATGCGGGCCGGAAAGAGCAGACGGTCGCCGCCATTGCCGAAAACAAAGGCCCGGCCAGCCAGAAATGCGTTCTGCGTTTGGGAAGTGCTCAATTGCCCCGGCAACGAAGGATGTAAGTGTAGAAGGGGCAGGGCGGCCATCACCTTCACAAGCGGTGGCACCTCGGCGTTCGCCCGGTAGTCGTGCCTGGTCAGGATCGCGTAGCCGTCATAGAGGTGGTGCGCCTCGTCCCAGTTAGCGGAAAAGAGTCGTGCAACATGGACCAGCTGAATGGTGAGCACGCAAAGTAAAAGGCCAGCCAGAACCAATACAATCGTTTGTCTAGGCGAAGTTGATGTGCGCGTATCAGATCTTTTCTGCATGCGCACAAGCATACAGTCACATCAGTCCTCACAAACGCGCTTGTGTTGGCTGAACAGGTTGCTGCTCGAGGTCGGGTAGGCAAAGCCCAACTCACATTCTCTGAGCAACGCGTCAGATGGTATGTTCCAGGTCTGACGCGTTGCGCGATTCGAGAGCCCGTAGCTGAGGACATAACAGGAGCTACCTGTCGTCCTCTCCCTCTCTTTCTCGACTGGTTAAGAAGTTGTCGACGACAAAATTGGCGACCTCACGACCCAATCGACCGCCAGCGTTCTCGTCAAAGCTGAAATGTTGTCCCGCCAAAACACGGCTGAAGGATGCTTCGTCGAACGCCGCGGAGAAGCTCGTGAATGAACGTTCTACCCCAGGTAGAACCTCTGACGTCACGTTGAGATCGAAATCGTCCCTCTTGAAGAAGGAGTCCAGCACCTCTGCCCCGGCAGCACTGATCGTAGCGTGCGCACCTGGGTAGGACGGATCCGGGGCGGTGTTCTTGCCGCCTTCCGGCAGCCACGTCGTGTCAACTACCGTCTCTGGATTGTTGTCGGTATCGGCAGCACGAATGGCGGTTACCGGACGCCAGAAATTGTACGTGTATTTGGCGTCGTAGAAAGCGATCACACTATCAGCGAGGCTAAGGTTCAGCAAGGCAAACAGGCGGGCACTCTCAGCCGTCGTCAAGCCATGCGCCACCGAGGCCGTCTGCGTGATCTCATTCCAATAGTTCTGAATGGCCCCATTCCAGAATTGGCCAATTAACATTTCGTCAGCCGTCGCCGTCGTGCTGTCGAACATTCCTAACGATTTGACCTGATTGAAAGCATCGCTGTAGCTATCGCTGATCAGCGCCGGAGGCGGACCAGGGCGAAACTGGTTCGCATGCTCAAGGGCAAAAGGGGTCACGTGAGACCAATGCGTGAATTGCGGTTGTGGAGGGAAATTTGGCGGTGTCGACTGGTAGTCTCCCGGGGCGTTTCCAAAATCATAGGGAATCGGATTGGAATTCGCGCCGTCCGTGCTTCGTAAGGCCAGGATTTGGTCCGCCACTGTCTGCCCTATGTCAATGCCTACAGCTTTGTCCTGTCCATCCGGAATCTGCGCCAATGATTGCTGAAGTTCGGCATCGAGTGTGGCCTTGAATGCCGGATACAGCGCAACCAGCACTTCGTGCGCCGCAGCGTCTGCTGCTGCTTCGAGGGAAGCATCTCGTTGCGGGCGTGCTAAACGGATGAGATACGGCTTGTGACTTCTGTCAATAACATTGACCGCGTCATAGATCGCAGCATGCATGATCGCGAAACTGCGCGTCGCGTGGACGGTTGGAGGCTGTGCTCCCCGAGTACGAACGATGACCAGGAGGTTTTTGTTCCACTGGACAACCGGGTTGACTGCCTGATCGGAGGATCGATCTCCTCGATCCTGATCGCTTTCAGCTCTCGCTTCACTACCCTCCATCAGGAGGGTAGTGAGGCCGGCAAAAAGCGCAAGTGCACACAAGACTCGTGCCATTTTCATAGATCTCCCTTCTCTTACGTGGGCAGGAATGCGGACTCGAGTGGCAGAACACTCAGCGAAATTCTGAAGCTCCGAGACTGTGCCCACTCAGATAACTGGCGATGGGTTCATTTATTCCCGCTGAAACACAGAAAGCTACAGCGGGGGCGGAAGAGAGTAGAGGAGGTATAAGCCGGTCGTCGCTAACTTGTCAGCAGACTAAGTGCGATCGAAGAATCTTCGCCAGGAGCTGCACGATGGCGTCGGGTCGTCGTGGTTCGGTCGAAGGAATTACCCTCACAATTCACGTTGTGCCGCATCCGCCTCGCTGGCTAGTTGCCTTACCAAATGAAAGAATTCATTGGACTGGCCAGCGAAGAGCAGATCATCTGTGAAAGCCTTGATCGTTGCCACCGCGCCCCCATTCTCTGTCAGGGACGGTCGGATGACTGAGCAAGGGGGCAGCTTCTCTTGTTTGAGGAAGTCACACGGTTCAGGCAGGATCAGATTCGTCTTGGTTAGTTCCGTTGCCGGTGCATTCAGGTCCGGGAAGGTTAGCCCGGTCTCCGGATCGACGAGCCCAGCTAGAGGTTGCGCCACCGCGTTGCCGGCCTTGTCGTGCCAGAGCGAGAAGTGGTCTACTTCGACACCGCCGATGCTGACCACGATTCGCAGGACCTCAAGATCGCTGGCTTTGAGCGCCATCGTTGTATAAAGGCTCGATCCACCCTGCTCGATAAACGCAAAATGAAACCCCGCCGTGTTGGCGATCGCTTGCATCCGGCGGGCCGCTGGAGTTACTGGAGGAGCAGGCTGTGCAGTGTTGGGAGGAGTGTCAGTGTCATTCAGGGGAATTGCGGGCTCGTTCGTAATGGAGAACGGCCCTTTGAAAGTCGCGCCGAGATCTGGATTCTCTTTGCTGCGGTAGCGCGTGTACCAACTCAGATCCACATTGAGATTCAGCAGGTTGGTGAGCCGCCCGATTTGTTTTGCCCCGGTCGCCTGGCTGCTTGGCAAAGTCCTGAACTGATCGAGATTGACCTGCTCCTCGCCCTTAGACTCCAAGTAAGCGTTAAGGAACGCGGCGTGACTCAACTCATCGTCTGTGTTGTCGCTGATGTATTGAGGCATATCGCCATCGAGATTCTGAAGAGCCGCGATGTATGCTGGATTGCCTCCGTTGACTCCTCCGAGCTCGTTGTACTGTACCCAAAGATCACTCTCGATCAGCTCTACCGCGGCTAGAAACCGGAGGATAGCTGCATCTCCCCGCGAAAGTTTGCCCCCGTGCTGGGGTTCTGACGCATGAGCCTTGGCTTCGGTGAAGAGCGCCCCAGCCGGTAACAGCACGGCAGCCGGTACTGCTGCGGTGGCCATACCCATCCCTTTCAGGAACGACCGTCGCCGCACAACGCGGCCAAACTTTTCGTTAGCGTCCTCTGTCAACGACAGAGAACCAGGCTCAGATGACAAGGTGGATGGTCGGATTTCCGTCTTCATGCGTTTCCTCTCCGTTTTTGCAGTGATGTTGCGCCGGGACCCCAGCCAGTGGGTTAAATTCCTGGAACGATGAGGTCTGTTCGTCCAACAGGTGGCGTCACAGCGTCTTCTGCAGGTGCTAACTGAGTTCGCGTGGATTTATTCCAATAAATCGCTCCAGCCGGTGGCGAACTGTCTCGCAGAGAGTGGTTGAGACAATTCTCGAACGTTATGAACTCGATAGTGGCCAGGAGCAAAGCGCGCCGAAATCGGTCTGGGCCATTCTTTTCTCCGCACCCGCCTCAACCCCGGTGCATCATTAAGAGGAATGCCCACCCACTTCTCCCCCGAAGCCCTCAAGTTCCTCCGCGGCCTCAAGCGCCACAACGATCGCGCCTGGTTCAACGAGCGCAAGCCCATCTACGAGCGCGAGGTCAAGGCCCCCATGCTCGCGCTCGTCGCCGCCGTCAATGAGGCGATGCTCGCCTTCGCGCCCGACAACGTCCGCCCCCCGCAGAAGGCCCTGTTCCGTATCTACCGCGACACCCGCTTCAGCCCCGACAAGCACCCCTACAAAACGCACCAGGGAGCCTGGTGGGCGCGCACCGGCCTCGAGAAGACCTCCGGAGGAGGCTTCTACCTCCACGTCGGAGCCACCGAGGTCGTCATAGCCGCTGGCGTCTACATGCCCGAGCGCGAACAGCTCCTCGCCATCCGCCGCTACCTCGTCGACCACCACGCCGAATTCCGCAAGATCCTCGCCAACAAAAAGCTCCGCTCGCTCATGCAGCCCTTCGAAGGCCTGCCACTCACCCGCCCGCCCAAAGGCTTCGCCCCCGACGACCCCGCGATCGACCTCATCCGCTGCCGTCAGTGGGGAGTCCTCGCCAATCTCCCAGCCGAGGCCGCAACGCAGCCCACCTTCCTCAAAGAGGTCATCGTGCGCTTCAAAGCTGCGGCCCCCATGGTCGAGCTCCTCAACGCTCCGCTCATCCCCAAGCCGCGAAAACCGCTCTTTTAATCGACCACGTAATCGACCACCGATCATCACGGAAGAACACAGAGAAAGAGTCTATCCGCAGGATCCTTCGCTTTTTTGCTTGTCATTCCGAGCGAAGCCGAGGAATCTGCTGTTCGCCTGGAGGGCCACCCAGCTCCGGCGCTCCATCCTTCGCAGGCTCATCGCAGGATCCTTCGCGTCCTCTGCGTCTACCTTCGCGCTCTCTGCGTTCGCCGTTGCCCTTCTGCTTTGTCAATCCTCAGTCGCCCGATTGTTCTTCCATAGGCTCCAAAATGCCCCTAAAAACCTCTAAAACCCCCTAAAACCAAGAAAAAAACGAAAAAACCTGTGGAAACTGGTGAAATCTGATTGACAAAGCGTGTAGAAAGGATGAAGGTGAAATGCGGTACGGTTCCCCGCACCCGCATGAACATTGACGATTTCGCAGAGTTCCACCATGCGGCAGCGAAGATGTTGCTTTACGGGCCAAGGCGAGCAAGTCCGATGCATCACACTTTGATTACGTAAGAAGGAGTAACACACATGGCAAAGGGATTGACCAAGACAGCCCTCGTCCGTCACATGGCGGAGAAGCTCGAACTCACCAACAAGCAGACCACCGCGTTCCTCGATCTGCTGGCCGAGACCGCAGTGAAGGAGACCAAGAAGAACGGCGAGTTCACCATTCCTGGAATCGGCAAGCTGGTGAAGGCGGAGCGCAAGGCTCGTCTCGGCCGCAACCCGCAGACCGGCGAGACCATCAAGATCAAGGCCAAGACCGTGGTGAAGTTCCGCGTCGCCAAGGTTGCCAAGGACACCATCGCTCCGGCGAAGAAGTAGTCACACAAACGCCGCCGGCAGCGGGCAAGCGCCGTGCGGCGTAGGGCCCTCCCCATTCGTTTATGCGTGCAGCCTCAGGCTGCCAGCACCAGAGTGTGTGAGTGCATGAAGTCAAACCTCAGCCCGTTGTCCCTCCCAGGGGGCAGCGGGCTCTTTTTGTCCAACTACTCTTTCCAGTAGTCATTCCGACCACTTTTTCCGTTTGTCATTCCGACCGGAGCGAAGCGGGGTGGAGGAATCTGCTCTTCTCTTCCAGAGCGCACACAAAGCTCGGGTGCCCCATCCTTGTCGCAGCCTCACCGCGACAAGGGTGGGAAGTAGGGAGTCCACCGCCACGCATTTCGTTTTGCTTAAGGGCACGGCTTCAGCCGTGCCGTACCTGTCGCAACAAGAAGGCGGCTTTAGCCGCTGAGGTACGCTTTCTTCTCCGGCCGTCGCCGGGTGCCGATCGCTTGTTAAGCCTTTTCCGCCTGCCGAGGCAGAAGCGCCCGAACCACCAGCGCGACCCCCAGCGAGATCAACACTCCCTGCGTCATCAGCGAGGCGTTGTACTTCCATCCGACAACCAGCCACGTAAGAAAGAAGCCCCAGTAGTAGATCTCGGCGGGGAAGGCCGTCTTCCAGTGCGCTTGCATCTCCGACTGCGGAACCCGTGGCGTGAGCGCCGGAACAATCCGTGGAACCCGCGCCCGATAGGCCGTATACGCATCGCCAAGCTTCGCCGTCAGAAATGGCTCCTCGCAGGCAATGAGCACAAGCTCGAGGCCTGTGACGAACACCAGAGCGAAGATCGCGCCGCTCGGAGGCATCAGCAGCGCAAGGCCAAACGTGTGCACGATGGTGCCGAGATAAAGCGGATTCCGCAGATACCGGTATGGCCCGGCCGCCACCACGCGGTCGCCGTGCAGCAAGGGCGACTGCACTGTGGCGTATCCGATATAAGCTGCGGCCCACGTGCGAAGCAGCGCCGCCGCCAGCGCGCACCCCGCCCCGAAGACCAGAAACGCAACCGTCGCCGCAGAGAACGAGAGCCAGTGATTACGCGCCGTCCACGTCGAGAGCAGAAGCCACGTCGAGCCATTCGCGTCGAGATCGAGCCGCAGCCACCTATCCCACGGCACGGTAAAGGCAAGCAGAAAGATCACAGCATGAACAAGAAGGCGATAGCGGAATACGAAAGCGGAAGGTCTCATGTCTGCGCCAGACGCGCAAAATCCTCTCTAGCAAATAACGCAATGCATCAATTCTAGTGTCTCGCTCAATCCACTGCTCGCAGACCCTCGCAACTGCCGGTGCGTCCTTCGCGCAACCTTAGCGTCCTTCGCGTTCGCAGTTGCCGTTGCCGTACCCGCCGCCGAGCTCAAGCGGAATAGCCGCGCCTGCCCTAGAGCCAACGTGCTTCGTAGATTCGCTGTACAGTCCAGCCATAAAATCGCCGTTGGAAAAATCGCTTACACGGTTAGTACCGAAGGACAGTACGGCCTGCAGCAGCTAACACCCAATCGATTCATATTGTTTCCAAACGGCAGGATCATCGGTTACATAAAAGATTGGCTCCATCTTTCTATGTTCGATGATTTCTGTTATGCCGTGGACAGTTATCGCTTCATAAGCCGGGTAACCAGAGGGAAATCCTTGTGGGGGATTTTCTAGCTCGAAAGGCGCTCTGCATCTCATCTTGCCATTTTCTTTCTTCAGAATATGTCCATTCTTATCTCGGAATATAAATTGCGCAGTTCTCCATGGCACAGCGTAATAGTTCATAGTGAGCGAAGCATTGGCGCGTGTAAGTTCCGGTGGGAGTGTAACCCATTTCGGCAGTCTCGAATCGTTTGCCAACGTGAATGTGGCTTCGGGGAACAATTCACATCCCTTAATAGTAAGGAAGACAATTACTAACAATATCGCCAACAATCGATACCGTTTGATGCGCTGAATCAGCGTAGCCATTTGCCAGTTGCCTCTACTTGTGAATTACTTAGCGTCTATTATGCAGCCCACCACTGTCGGACTGGGTTGCCGACATCTGACTGAGCCACCAATTGGGTGCCCCATATCTGGCGTTTTTCGCCAGATGTGGGCCAATCGCGCAAAAGCGCGATACGCTTTTTCCTCTTCTGTTCCGACTCTCGATAAGATTCATCCATGCCGTCGGGCCTAAGTCGTTATCAACATGAAGGCGACGATCACTTTATCACTTTCAGTTGTTACCGCCGGGGACCTTACTTCACGGTTACTGTTCTAGTTGTCATCCCGAAGGGGACTGCTGTTGCCTTTGAGGTTGTCACTCCGCACCTGAGCATGTAGGTCGTTTCAGAACGTCCACCAGTCCTCGGTTTCGCCGTCCTTCATCCCAAACAAGCGCTTTACGTCTGGATTTAGAAGGTAGCCCAGCATGAGGAGATTTATAACAACTCGGTTACAAATTGGGAGCGGCACCAGCCTTTGATACAGTTCTGCTCATGCGCTCCCCGATGGTTCCGCAAAATCTCAAGCGAAGGATCCTGAAAGACGGTCTTCGCAAAAATGAGCAGCGCGACGACGCCTTTCGGCGCATCATTCGTTCTGTCCCCAAGGGCAGAGTTTCAACCTATGGCAAAGTCGCTGCTGCCGCGGGCTATCCCTTGTACCACCGAGCGGTCGCACGGTTGCTACGCAATGCTCCTCTCCACGGACTGCCCTGGCAGCGCATCGTCGGTGCCGGCGGCGAGATCAAGCTGAAAGGTGAAGCTGCAGCCGAACAACGCCTTCGGCTCACTATGGAGGGCGTA
The DNA here is from genome assembly GCF_025685645.1 of Edaphobacter bradus. Classification (NCBI taxonomy): domain Bacteria; kingdom Pseudomonadati; phylum Acidobacteriota; class Terriglobia; order Terriglobales; family Acidobacteriaceae; genus Edaphobacter; species Edaphobacter bradus. Next base: position 825,849 of record NZ_JAGSYF010000002.1, on the reverse strand, counting down.
AAGTTTCGCGGCAAGCGCGTCAATATGGAAATCTATGAACACCCAATTCGCAGTTGGGAGACGCACGATTGACGATTCTGTAAGGGGAGCAGCCGCACTCGCCCATACTGCGCCGCACAACGATGCTCGCCCCAGGAAAGAGAAGATACCTGATCTCCTCCACCTTGCGCCGCAGCACAAGAAAAATATGTAACTAAATTAGTTACATAAATAAAAAAATCACCTGATATCTGAAGAACTCAAGCATCGCCACCCAGTCCACCCGGGTTTAGATATGGGCCACCCAGCCATGGCTACCGAGTCCCATGTGCTTCCTACAGTTTGCGGTGTTCATTTTTGGGTAACGCAATAGAGGGAGCCTCAGGAACAGGAGTTTTGCTGGTAATCGGCAATACTGAATGTAGATCCATTCCGTCGGCTGACGTTTGCTTCTCTCTAAGATGCTGGGCAGAGTCTACCTCATACACCCGTACTTCCGGTCGTTCTGGAGCAATCGGATCAGATGCTTGACACAGTGCATTGTATGAATCGTGCAAGAACTCTTGCGATGAGCCGTTCAATAAGAGTTCGATACCATTCTTCGTGTAAATGAGACGCAAATCTCCCTTTTCAGGGCCGTCCTCTATCGCGGAAACACCATCTAGAACACATAAGAAACTGAACACCGCCAACTCTGCTGCTTCACGTATGACCGTATTGACGAACGCCTTATCTGAACTGGTAAGGTTCCCGTACCACTTCGAAAGCGTCACATCTCGTTCTCGAGGCTTTCTGCCAGGTGGACGCTCAAGATTTGCCACGGTTCCGAATACGGCGGCATCGCTGGTTTGGACCTTTAGAGCATTTACAAACTCAGAGTTCGTCATGCTTTGCTCCTAGACTCATTGAGTCTTATTCATCTCAGGCCACTGCTGTTTGTTTTGCTGGATCAGCTTTTGGATTTGGGTATTCGGTGTGTTTGTAGTCTTGCGAAGATCTCTCACATCCTTTGCAAGTTGATCTCTAGGGGAACGAGTTTCTTCGCCGGGGTGCCCCATCCATGCCGCAGCTTCATCGCGGCATGGGAGGGGCATCGCACGTTCACCCGCCGAGCGCAGTCATGATCGCATCAAAGTCCTCAAGCCCCGAGTACTCGATAATCACCTTGCCCTTGCCCTTCTTGTCTTCGATCCTCACCTTCAGTCCCAGCCGCCGCCGCAGCGTATCCTGCGCCTCGCGAACATTGGGGTCCTCCGGCTGCTGCGCCGCCTTGTCGGCCTTCTTCTCCTTGGCCTCCGGATTGATCAGCCCCTGCACATAGCTCTCCGTCTGCCGCACCGAAAGCGACAGCGCCAGCACCTTCTGCGCCGCCGACGTGATCAGCTCCGGCGAGTCCAGCGCCAGCAGCGCCCTCGCATGGCCAAAGCTCAACTCGCCCGTCTCCACCTTGGTCTGCACGCCCTCCGGAAGCCGCAGCAGACGAAGGAAGTTCGCCACCGAGGCCCGATCCTTGCCTGTGCGCGTCGCCATCTGCTCCTGCGTCAGGTGGAAGACCTCGCTTAGCCGCTGATACGCCCGCGACTGCTCCATCGGGTTCAGGTCCGTCCGCTGCAGGTTCTCGACGATCGTCATCTCCAGGACCTGCTCGTCCGGAACCTGTCGCACAATCGCCGGAATCGTCGTCTTTCCCGCCTTGCGCGAGGCCAGCAGGCGTCGCTCACCGGCGATGAGCTGATACTTTCCTCCTATGAGCGGCCTGACAAGAATAGGCTGCACAACTCCCGTCGCCGTAATCGACGCCGCCAGCTCCGCCAGTTGTACCTCATCGAAGCGGCTGCGCGTCTGCCACGGGTTGCGCTCAATATGGTCCAGCCCAATCTCCAGCGGCTTGCCCGCAACCTCCACAGGAGCGGCGGCAGAGGCAGCAATATTGACGGGACGCTGCGGTAGAAGGGATTCCAGGCCCTTTCCAAGGGCGCGGCGTTTAGGGTCCTGAGTAGCTGTTGGCATCTGTATCTCTATCTCTGTGTTGATCAATTACTTGTAGAAAGCGATTCGAAAACGAGCAGCTTGTCCGAATTACTTCGTATACGGCCAGAACCGGACCTTCTTATCCTTCTTCGTAACCTTCGCTGCAGCCTCTTCGGCCTCCGCTTCGGCCTTGCGCTTGACGGCCTCGGGGCTCTCAACGTTGTTTCGCGTCAGAATCTCCTGGGCCAGCTCGTGGTAAGCCTCGGCCCCGCGCGATCGCGGATCGTACAGCGCGACCGGCTTGCCGTGGCTCGGAGCCTCCGCCAGCCGGATGTTGCGCGGGATCGTCGTCTTGAGCAGCTTGTCATTAAAGAACGACCGCAGGTTGTCGGAGACCTGTTGGGAGAGGTTCGTCCGGTCGTCGTACATCGTCAGCAGAACGCCTTCGAGCGCGAGCGTCGGATTGAACGCCTGCGAGACGCGGTCGAGCGTGCTCATCAGCTCCGAGATCCCCTCCAGCGCAAAGTACTCCGCCTGCATGGGAACCAGCAGCCCATCCGAGGCCACCAGGGAGTTCAGGGTCAGCAGGTCGAGAGCCGGCGGGCAGTCGAGCAGAATAAAGGGGTAGTTGGCTCGGACTGGCTCAATGGCCTCACGCAGCCGGTACTCGCGGCGCTCCAGCCCGACCAGCTCAATATTGGCGCCAATCAGATTCTTGCTGCCGGGGACCAGCGACAGGTTCTCGATCTCCGTGGGAAGAATGATCTTATCGGCCGGGACGTGGCCCATCATCAGGTCATAGACGCTGGCGCGGCCGTCCTCGCGGCCAAAGCCGAGGCCTCCGGTGGTATTGGCCTGGGGGTCGCAGTCGATCAGCAGCGTGGCGAGTCCTTCGAGCGCGAGCGAAGCGGCGAGGTTGATGGCTGTAGTGGTCTTGCCGACGCCGCCCTTCTGGTTTACGACCGCAATCACCCTGGAAGGGATCGCCTTCGGGGTCTCATCCTTCGGGGTTTCATCTGCGAGAGCCACCGCGCTAGGCTGCTCCGTCGTTTGCACCGGGCGGGGTTTTTTGTTGGCTGGGTGAATCGTGATCATCGGCTTAGTTGAAGGGTATAGAGACCCGAGTCCTGAGGCAATGCAAGAGATTTGTGGAGAACCCGTGCGGTTGTGGAGAACCTGTGGAAGACGGGAAGCGACGCAATATCTACAGGAGTTGCGCGATGGGCCGTGTGGAAAACTTTTGTTCCACGTGGAACATTTCTGCTGAGGCCCGATACCGATTCACACCGATGCCCCCGATCAAATGCCAGTGAGATCTGGATGAACTCGCTTAGTGCGGCCAGGCCAATAGCCAGGAGAATCCCTGCCATTTTCTAATCGGTGAAATCGGTACAGATCGGTGCTAAAGCCTATCGGTGCAGCTTTAACAAAACGATGGCCCCGAAGATGAGGGTTCCCATCACAATCTCGGTCACACGATAGTCAAGCATCTTGTGGAGCAAAGGCGGGTAGGTGAGAACGAGTTGGCTGTTGTTCTCTGAAATGGACCCGTTCTCCTCGGTATAGGACTTCATAAGTTCTCCCAAAAGCGGCGTAGTTCCTTGGTTAAATAGACTTCGGCTGCAACTTCTTGGGGAGGACCCCTATCACTAAGGGTGTAGCTGTTTATATCAAAGGTTCATCGGCGCAACAACAGGAATTTTGTGGCAAAAAAGAAACAAAGGTGTGGCTATTCCAAAACGGAACCCGCGGCGGAGCACAGGTTACGGGTGTGCGTGCCGGGCTTCCGCCGCGCAAATGTTCCACGTGGAACATTCAGGAGCGAGTGACACGGAGAAGGACGGCCGAATCCGTGTTGGGGACTGGGATGGACGGCCCTGCGCTGAGGCCTGCGGGCAGGACTGGCTGAGCTCCGGCGAGCAGCACAATCTGGTGGGTGGCGCGGGGCTCGGCGGCAGCTATTGCGGCGGCCATGTCGTCTACGGCCCGCAGGGTTACAGTGTGGAAGCGGCGCTCTGCGGGAAGGGACTCGGCGCGGGCAGCCCAGACCTCGACGTTCGGCAGTGCAAGGGTACGGACGGCCTCTCGGAGAAACGTAGCCTTCTTGTTCTGGGACTCCGCCAGCGTTACGCAGATCTCCGGCCGCAGCAGAGCGATGGGAAGCCCGGGAAATCCGGCCCCGGAGCCGAGATCGAGCAAGGTATCGGGGTCGCCAAGGTTCCGCGCCGCGAAGAGGCTCTCGCCGAAGTGGCGCCGGACAATCTCCTCGGGGGAACGGATCGCCGTGAGGTTCGTCCGGGCGTTCCACTTGAGCAGGAGGTCGAGGTAGGCCGAGAGTTGCGGGAGAAGTGCAGGCGGTGGATCGAGATACGGGGCCAGGAGGGTGGAGATCGTGGATTCGGACAGAGCTGCCATGCCGAAACTAAGTATCGCAGAACGGGCGACCGCGGATCGACGCGGAGAAGCGCGGATTAGAGGCCAGAACCGTGAATGTTCCACGTGGAACATCTGAGCAACTGTGCTGCTCCCGAAACGAAGGGCGTGGTTCTGTACCGTCCGATGCGCGCCAGTGTTCCACGTGGAACATTCAGACAAGTCTTATCCGTGTTGATCCGTGTTGATCCGCGGTCGGGCTAGCTGGCGACGGAGGTGTGGATGGGGCGCGGCTTCCAGGCGGCGGCTTCGGCGATGAAGCGCTCGAAGATGGCGCGGGAGGCCGGGCTGATCTCGTAGCTGCGCTCTGGGTGCCACTGGACTCCGAGGACGAAGTGGGCGCCGGGGTGGTGCGGGTCCTGGCCGCCTTCGACCGCCTCGATCACGGCGTCCTGGGGGCAGCGGGCGGTGACGCGGAGCCCGTCGCCGGGGATTCCGATGGCCTGGTGGTGGCTGGAGTTGATGGGAAGCCGGAGAAAGCCGTCCTCGACCGGGGCCTCTGCTGGGGGAACAATGCTGCCGAGGGTGGAGTCAGGGGCGATGGCGGCGGAGTGGGCCACCGCGACGGTCTTCCCGGCGGGGTGGTTCACCGGCATCGGAGTCAGGTGCTGGACGAGGGTCCCGCCGCGCCAGACGTTCAGCGACTGGATCCCGAAGCAGATGGCGAGGATGGGCTTGTAGAGGTTGTGGGCGTCCTGCAGGAGCAGCTCGTCGACGTTCTCGCGGGCCGGGTCGGCGGGGTTGCACTCGGGGATCTGGTCCTGCCCATACTTCTGCGGATTGACGTCGGCCGGGGAGCCGGGGAGAAGGACTCCCTGGCAGGTGTTAATAAGGTCGGCGGTCTCGCGCGGGGTGGCGTTCAGGGGAATCTCGACCGGCTCGCCACCGGCACGGGTGACGGCCTCGGCGTACTGGGGCCAGGACCTTCCGTTGTAGTCAAGGTTGAGGCTGGTAGGGATGGGGATGGCGATGCGCGGCTTCATTCTGATTGGATGATACGGCGGTTCTGCCTCAGGCGGAAGCGAGCCGTGACAGAAGCCGCTGCCGCTCGGGGTCTTCGACGAAGGCAGCGTTCAGAGCGTTGCGATTGCAGGTGAAGAGATGGTCCGGCGTCCATTGGAAGTGCTCCCGGAGCTGGGCGTACTCCTCCTCCAGCGTGATGTTGGTGATCGTGCGGCAGTCGGTGTTGATGCCGAGGGAGACTCCGGCGCGGAAGAGCTGATCCACGGCGTGCTCTTCGTAGGAGGGAGAGGCGCAGGTCTGGACGTTGCTGGAGGGGCAGACTTCGAGGTGGATGCGCTCGCGGCGGAGGTGCTCAACCAGGGACGCGTCCTCGATGCTGCGGACGCCGTGGCCGATGCGGGTGGGCTGAAAGGCGCGGAGGGTCTCCCATACGCTGTCGGGTCCGCGTGCCTCGCCAGCGTGCGCGGTGCGATGGAGGTTGTGTTCGAGTGCATAGCGAAACGCCGGGATGTGCGCGTCAATGGGAAAGCCGGCCTCGTCGCCGGCGATGTCGAGGGCGACGACCCGACTGCCCTGGAAGCGGCGGACGAGCTGCGCGGTGAGCAGGGACTGCTCGGGGGTGAAGTGCCGCAGGGTGCAGAGGATCAGGCGGGCCTCAACACCGGTAGCGGCGATGCAGCGCTCGGTCGCGCGATCGACGGCGGCCACCACCGCGGCGGGGGTGAGGCCTTTCTCGAGATGGAGCAGGGGCGCGAAGCGGATCTCGGCGTAGATGACTCCATCGGCGGCGAGCTGCTGGAAGATGTCCTCGGTGACGAGCTCGAGGGCGGCTTCGCTCTGCATGAGGCGAAAGCCTCGCGGCGCGCGGGTGAGGAAGTCGGCCAGACTGGTGCAGCGGCGCGGGGCGATAAAGCCGGTTTCGAACTCGGCGCGGGAGATCGAGGGATCGAGGCGGGAGACTGCTTCGAAGCTCAGAGAGCAGTCGAGGTGGAGGTGCAGCTCAACTTTCGGGAGATGGGACATGTGGGATTTTATCGTGGAGGTTGTAGCTGTAGAAGAGCTTGAAGTTCTTCTGAGGTATGGGGGCGAGCGGAGAGGGGGCTGCTGTTAGTCTGGCTGAGCATGGCACGACTGAGGAGTCCTGAAAAACGCGCCGCGATTCTTCGGGCGGCTGTGAAGGAGATCGCTGAGGGCGGACTGGGCGCGTCTACGGCGAAGATCGCAAAGGCGGCAGGACTTGCCGAAGGCACGCTGTTTACTTACTTCGCGAATAAAGAAGAGCTGCTGAACGAGCTTTATCTGGAGCTGAAGAGTGAGGTGTACAGCAGGATCAACGCAGATTTTCCGCAGAAGGCGGGGCCTGAACGCCGTGCATGGCATGTGTGGTCGAGCTTTCTCGACTGGGCGATCGAGTTTCCGGCTAAGCGGAAGGTCTCGGTGCTGTTGAATGTGTCGGACCTGATCACGTCGGAGACGCGAGCGAGAACCTCGGAGCACCGGGAGCTGATCGATGCGACGCTGAGCGAGTTGGACGGGCGCGGGGCGCTGAAGGGTCTGCCTGCGGGGTTCGCCGCGGCGACGATATTGGCGATGCAGGAGGCGACGATAGACTTCATTACAAAGCACCCGAAGCGGCGTAACGAGTTGACGGAGCGGGTATTTGCGATGGTGTGGCGGGCCCTGAGGTAGAGATTTTTGCCGGTCGAGAATAAATGAGCAACCACTTGCTCATTTATGAATCCTATCTGCAGGAGGATTTGGTCATGGCGAAGGTTTGGTTGATTACGGGAAGTGGAAACGGTTTAGGGCGCGATATCGCCGAAGCCGCGCTGGCTGCGGGCGACAGCGTTGTGGCCGGCGCGCGGCGGACTGAGGAGCTTGCTCCGCTGGTGGCTCAGTTTGGGGAGCGCGTGAAGCCGGTGAGGCTCGAGGTGCGCGATGAGGAGGCCGCAAAGGCTGCGGTGAAGCTGGCCGTGGATACGTTTGGCCGGCTGGATGTGCTGGTGAACAACGCGGGGTATGGTCAGCTGGGACCGTTTGAGCAGATGAGCGCGGAGGACTTCAAGGCCGTGGTGGACACCTGCTTCTACGGCGTCGTGTACACGACCCGGGCTGCGATTCCTATAATGCGAAAGCAGAAGAGCGGCCATATCTTCCAGATCTCATCGATCGGGGGGCGTCTCGCCTACGGAGGAAATACGCCGTACCACGCTGCAAAGTGGGCTGTCGGCGGGTTCAGCGACGCACTGGCGATGGAGGTTGCGCCGTTTGGTGTCAAGGTGTGCACACTGGAGCCGGGCGGCATCCGGACGAACTGGGCACGGCGAGCAGGCCAGAACATCCCTGAGTTTCTGCCCGAGTACGAGGCTTCCGTTGGACAGATTTTCAAACTTCTACGGACCATCGAGGGACGGGAGGAGGGCAACCCGCGCAAAATCGCCGAGCTGACTGTACAACTGGCAAACAGCGACGACGTCCCCGTGCGGCTGATCCTGGGTGTGGATGCTGAGAAGCGGGTGCAGCAGGCGGAGGCCGCGCGTGCGGCGGAGGCTGAAAAGTTCCATGCTCTCACGGTATCGACCGTGTTTGAGGACGCGGAGTCTATCCTTGATCTGATTAATCGTTAGGCCGGGCCAGCAAGATTGCGGGTTCTTCCATTCTTCGGGTCAAGCGCCTGAAGAATGGAAGTAACAAGCTGCGAGTAGTGACTAGGAGATAAGCTATCACTGCGTGTGTTGGAAGTATGTGTCGGTGATGATGTCGAAGACGCGCTGTGTAAGGCACTAGAGGGGAAAATTGTTTTGCGCGGTTTGCGTTCTGGAAGTCTGGATGAATATCCGGGCAAGTTCCAGAGCCATGGGCCACACGATCACCATCGTTACCAGCCAGCCGGACCTTGAACGGATGGGGCCCTGCGCCGCGCTATAAACAATCAGGCAGAGCGCCGCGTTGGCAAGGTAAGCGGTGTTGAGACCGACATAGCAGGCGCGGGTAGGAAATATGTCGCTTCGGTGCCGGAACAAAAGAATCGCGCTGGCGATCTCGATGCCAAAGCCCGTACCGATGATTGCGAGGCGTTGCCATTCACTTGTTCCAGCGCGGTGCAACAGGAATGGCACCTCAACCAGGATCGTCCCGCAGATTGAAAGGCCCACGGCAACCCAGCTAAAGCGTCGTCCTGCAGAGGTGGACAGTTGCTTTGAAAGGAACGAGCGCAGGCGTAGCCAAATCATGGGAAATGCAAGAAAGAAAGGTGCTCCTACGAGCGCGTGCGACCAGTTACCTTGATTGCCTGGAACCCTCAGCATCACTGTGTCCAAGGGGGACGTGTTCAGTGCGAAAGGGAGAAATACGACGGCTCCGGCTAATAACGAAACCAGCAGCGCAGCCGCATTGAACAATGCCGGGGCACGCCCTTCTTCCAATTGAACTGCCGTGTACTTCTCCTCAAGCATGGTCGGCCATTCTAGATCATTGCTGTGAGGCAACCGGGACGACGGAAATTAACACCGATATGCGTCCGCGCTGCGGACGAGATTTCGAAAGCACATGCCTAGGGAGCGGCGACGAGAGCTGCGGTTGCGGCGGGCCTCAGTTCTTTGATCGTGAGTTCTTTGATGGTGTAGCCCGGTGGCGGAGAGAACGTGGCGGGGTCGGGTTCGCCGAGATGAATCTCTTCGACTTCAGTGGTTGTGCCGCCTCGCCGGGGATCATCGCTCATGGCCTTCATGGTGATACCGAGGTCTCCTGATGTCCAGGTCTCGTTGATGATCTCGATTGGCTGAGTGTTTCCTTCATCGCCTGCCGGAATCGTTCGGACTGTTCTTGTGCCAGTGGCAGAGACGCCCTGGAAGGCGCTGCTTCCGAGGCTCTCGCGGCGAGTCTGGGACTGCACCACTTCTACTTCTCTCCGAATCCTGTCGGCGTTTGCTGCTGCTGCGGCCTTCACCTCTGCCTTGACCTCCTCTGGCGGATCGGAATGGGTGATGTGAGAGATGGTTGCGATGTTGAGTGCCGTGTTGTTCGTTTGCCAGCGCGTCGTGGTCTGTCCTGAAGGATCAGTCACAGTGACCTGAATCTGTTGATGGCGATGGCCGTCGTCTCCGATGTAGCAGCCGAAAGGCGTCTCGAGCAGGGTCTTCCCGGAGGAGTCGCGGGCGATGTGGTACCGAACAGTGCCGTGAATGGAGTTTCCGTCAGAGAGTCTCTGGTCGAAGGTTGTTTCTACGATGGCTCTGAAAGGTGGACCGTGCGGAGCCGACAAGATAACGGCGGGTGGGATTGGTGCGCTCATGTTGCCTGCTCCGTTGAAGAGGCAGAGCTGTGTGTCCTGTGATCTTGCGGGCGATGAAGCGAGTAGGAGGAGAGATGCTGCGGTGAATACCCTGCACGTCTGCGCGTTGAGCATGGTGGCCTCAGGGGTGGTCCGGTCGCAAGCCTTGAAAAACGAAGACAGTGTACACGAGGGCTTTCTGTCGGGCCCTTTCAGTGGTGAGACCTCGTTTGCTGTAGCAGATCTTCCTCAGTGAGGAGCTTTCCGGGAGGGATCGATGGCCTTCGATCGGTCGAGGTGAAGCAAGGCGAAGACGAGCAGTACTGCCAGCCCAATGACGGCCGGCAGGAAGATCGAAAAGTTGCCTTGCATAGCCTACCCATGACATGTGCATGCGCGTATGGAGTGCCTGCCAACATGATGTACGCGCCCGTGGGCTGAGGCGGTGCTTACTTCGTGCTGTGCTCGAAGTAGGTAGCGGTGATTGTGTCGAAGACTCGCTGGGTGAGTGCGTCGGCGTCGCGGGTGATGAGGCCGGTGGTGGGGATGGGGTCGCCGATGATGATGGCCAGAGGGCGCGGGTTGAGGTGGTAGGTGTGCATGGGGAGCAGCTCATAGGTTCCGACGAGCGTGATGGGGTAGATGGGAACCTGGGCCTTGATGGCCATGTAGGCCGCTCCGGAGACGAAGGGCTTGGCCTCGCCGTCCGGGGTGCGGCCGCCTTCGGGGAAGATGACCAGCGGGAGGCCGTGCCTGAGGGTCTGGACTCCGCGGTTGAGGCTGGCGACGGCGTTGCGCGCGCTGGACTGATCGACCGGAACCTGGCCGGAGTGGCGGAGGTACCAGCCGATGAAGGGGATCTTCCAGAGGCTCTGCTTGGCGAGGATGCGGAACTGGAAGGGAAGCTTGGCGAAGAGGACCGGGGTGTCGTAGTAGCTGAGGTGGTTGGCCGCGTAGACGGCGGTCTCCTGGAGATGGAGCTTTTCGGCCCCGATGAGCCGGATCGGCGAGAGGCTGAGGATGAGCAGCGAGCGCGCCCAGAGGTGCGCGATCCCGTGCTGCTGGCGGCCGGACTTGTCCCATAGACCGCAGAGGAGCGAGATGCAGCCGAAGAAGGTCGTCGAGAGGGCGATCAGCGGCATCAGGACAAGGTAGGTGAGCCAGCGGAACAGGGGCGACCGCGGATTTTCACGGATAGGCGCGGATGAGGGTTCACTCCGCTGCGCTTCGGTCGAAATGACAGGATCCTGTGGGGTCATGCGGTATGGAGGACCTCATTGAGGACGAGCTGGCGAAGTTCGCCGACGAGGTAGATGGAGCCGGTGGCGAGGATCAGGCCGTTCGGCGGAGTGAGGCGGCGGGCCTCGGCGAGGGCGGCTTCGATGCTGGCGGTGGCGGTGGCGGGGACGTCGAGGGAGCGAGCGGCGGCGAGGAGATCGTCGAGCGAGGCGGCGCGCGGGTTGTGGATGGGGGCGAAGAGGACGTGGTCCTTCCATCTTGAGGGGGGGCGGTCGGCGCTGGAGTCGAAGAGCGGCAGGAGGATCTGGGTCATCTCGCGGATGTCTTTGTCGCGCAGGCAGGAGAAGAGGAGGGTGCGGGGCTGCTCCTCGGGGAGCTGGGAGATGGCGGCGCGGAGCGTCCAGGCGCCGGCGGGGTTGTGGGCGACGTCGAGAATGAGCGCAGGGCCTTCGGGGAGGCGGATGAGCTCCAGACGGCCAGGCCAGCGCGTGTTGCGGATACCTTCTTCTATCTGTTGGTTGGTGATTTTGTAACTATTACTGTTGCTTATTAACGATTTGTAACTCATTGGGTTACGTAATTCTTCTGCAGCGGCAATGGCGAGGGCGATGTTGCGCTGCTGGTGCTGGCCGAGAAGGGGAGAGTCGATCTCGAGGGGTTGGCCGGCGAGCGTGAGGGAGTAGCGGTTGCGGGGGAGGGTCTGTGATTCCCACCCTTCGCGGTGAAGCTGCGAAGGATGGGGCACCCGAGCTTCGCTCAGGACACTCTTATCTTCCTGATCGGTGGCAATGGGAGTGTGGGGGACGTAGGGGGCGGCGCTGATGGCGTGGAGGTCGAGCGTGGCGGCGACTTCGCCGATGGCCTGGTTGGCCTCGGGGTGCTGGGGGATGGTGATGAGGGTTCCGCGGGGGCGCAGGATTCCAGCTTTCTCGCGGGCGATCTCGGCGATGGTGTGGCCGAGGTAGTCCTGGTGGTCGAGGGAGATGTCGGTGATGATCGACAACAGCGGCTCGACGATGTTGGTGGCGTCGAGGCGGCCTCCCATGCCGACTTCGAGGATGGCGATGTCGATTTGTTGCTCCGCGAAATAAGCGAAGGCGAGGGCGGTGAGGGTCTCGAAGAAGCTGGGGTGTTGGGGCAGCGCGGCTTCGCGGACGAGGCGCTGGGCGGTGTCGTCGACGCGGAAGTAGAGGCGGGCGAAGTCGTCGTCGGAGATGGAGGTGCCGCTGACCTGGATGCGCTCGTTGACGCGGGAGAGGTGAGGGGAGGTGTAGAGCGCGGTACGGTAGCCGGCGGCGGTGAGGATGCTGGCCAGCGAGGCGGAGGTCGAGCCCTTGCCGTTGGTTCCGGCGATCAGGACGGAGGGGAAGGTGGCCTGCGGATCGCCGAGCGCGTGGGCGAGGATGCGCATGTGCTCGAGGTCGAACTTGCGGCGGGGGGTAGAGGGCGAGGTTGGGGCTAGCTCGTGGCCCAGGGCGTAGAGGTGATCGACCGCCGCGGAGTAGGACATGGGGTTATTCTAGTGCTTCTGAGATGGTGCGGGTGTGGGGTGTCCGGCACGGCAAAAGCAGGTCCCCGTTCGACTTCGCTCAGAGCAGGCTCTTCGGGGATGACAACCAGAAAGACAAGGGCAACAGCAAAGGCACCGAACGCAGGCGCAAAGTTACGCAAAGGGCGCGTGGCGCGGTGGCGGGAGTTTGAGGGGGTAGCCGAGAAGGTTCCGGGGTGACGGTTTCGGCACTATCCCACGAAGGTGGGATGGGCATATAACGCAAACGTTGGAGCGGTGACCAGAAGGTGGGATGTTGAGGCTCGTTTGCTGGTCGCATAGTGGGGAGACGCTGGCTGAGCGGGGCCGAAGAAAGAGACCTCCGCGCCCCGCGGCCCTGAAGGCAGCAGCAACCTTCGGGGAGAGAGGAGATGTGAGAATGCGACTTGCTTTGGCTGTATCGGCTTTTCTTATCGCCGCGGCACCCTTTTTTGGGCGGTGGAGGGCCAATGTCTGGTTAAAGAAACATATGCCGGCTCAGCACGTTGAAGCCGAAACTGCCGCCATCAAGACGGCGTAAGTCACCAAAACGTTTTTCCTGTCCTGTGGGATCGTGTCCTCTCATGAGGTGCGGTCCCTTTTTTACGTGCCGGTGGATTGGACCTGCCGGGAGTTCGGCACAAAAAGAACGGGCCGTCGTAGGACGGCCCGAGCTAAGGAAGAAGAGCGGGTTGTGTAGTGTTCTCTGTACTCGAAGTGATTGCCGACGCTAGCGGCTGCTGCGGACTGTGCGGTGGAGGCCGGTATGGCCCCCGAGCAGGGCGGCGCCTGAATATTGAGGCGGGCCGGCCCAGTCTGGCATGTTGAAAGGAGCGTCGGGGTGGGCCGATGCTGTCTGGTCGGTGGTGTGCTGATGGCGGAGCTCGGCCCCGACGATGGCGCGCATGGTGGCGCGCTCGGCGGGCGAGGTGCGCTCCCAATAGAGGCGGAAGCCCTGGTTACAGATGCTGCACTGAATATCGTGGGTCGAATCGGCCTTCTTGAGGAGAACCTGCATTACGGATTGTTGTCGCGAACCGCGGGGGCCCGGCCTTTCGTCATCGGAAGTTGCTCATGGATGGGAGGGCTGCCGCCGCATGAGGATGTTCCAAAGTAAAACGTTTGATCGAAAAAAGCCAATACAACAGAAGTGACAGTTCGTGGGGATATGTAAACGTACGGTCAAAGCGGATTCCTTCCCCTTCGGCTTCGCTCAGGGCAGGCTGATGCGCTACGGAATGACAGCCAGAAAAACAACAAAGGCAACTGCGAACGCAAAGGGCGCGAAGGTTTCGCAAAGGCCGCGAAGGTTTCGCAAAGGCCGCGAAGGTTTCGCAAAGGCCGCAGAGGCAAGAAGAGTTGGTGTGGGGCGGGTAAAGGAAATATGGGCAACTCCTGATTCGTAGTCCGAAGGCACCTGCGACGGAAAAATCACCATGCTTCCGCACCAACCTTGATGTTGCCTTTCTGGGCGTGGATTACTTGGCTGTTCCGCGCGCTTTTCACGGTCTTGAGATGGTGTCACCTACTCCCGATGAAATCCGGCATCTAGAGGTTCTCCTTGGTAAGGCCATTGCGCCGGACAACATCAAGATTTTGGCATCCGAAGGAAGGCGATTCCCGGTCGTGGCAGCTAGGTTCTCGGTCTCTGAAAATGATTGGGACATCTTCGAATCGCCATTTGAGTTTCGATCCCAATTTCGATCCACGCCATAAGAGATCGGGAGAAATACGCCATACGGCTCTCTGCCATGACCAACACCCTCCGGTGTTCCAGACAGTTTGCTGCGCATGTTGTCTCACGCTGTTTTCGACAATCCGAACACGCCATCGCGGGAAACGTGAACACACCCATTAGCAGGGCTGGCCTACTTTCCACCGTGCGCACCAAACTAAATCTTCTGGCGCTGTCTGAGAAGAGCGCGGTTCTCCGAGTGGTAATACGGAGAGGTTAGAAGGTAGCTCCTCCGAGGAGCGCGGCGGCGGAGAACTGCGGCAGGCCGGGCCAGCTGGGAATGTTGAAGGCGGCCTCAGGGTGACCGTCGCCGGAGTGATGGTCGCGAACGGTCTGCTGAATCTCGGGGAGGGTCACTTCCTGCTGATCGCGGCTGGAGCGTTCCCAGTAGAGCAGAAAGCCGCGGCCGCAGATCGGGCAGTAAAGGTCGGCGGAGCTATCGGACGGTTTGCAAAGAACCTGCATGGAGCCTCGTTGATACGGTGTGTCGGTTAACTGGCGTGATGGCCCATCTGTGATCTTCGCTATGCCGAAGGGTGAGGAACAGGCCTGGGTGCTCTTGTTTTGGATGCGAACGCGGGGCAGAAAGTTGGTGCAGTGAGAGCAAAGGAAATATGCTTAGAGCGATAGGCCCTTATGAGTGAACAGCAGATCAAGATTCAGCTTCCTGATGGCTCCGTGCGCGAGGTTGCGCGCGGGACGACTCCTTATGACATTGCGATGAGCATCTCGCCGCGGCTGGCCGCTGCGGTAGTGGTGGCGAGAGTGAAGACGCTGACGAATCCCACCCTTCGCGATGAGACTGCGAAGGATGGGGCACCCAGTTCTGTGGCTGAGGAGCAGGGGTCGGAGGCTGCGATGTATGGGGCGGCAGAGTCAGGCGAGAGCCTGGTGGACCTGGCGGCTCCGCTGACGGAGGACGTTGCGCTGGAGCTGCTGAAGGAGACCGACGAGGCCTCGCTGAAGGTGGTCAGGCACTCGGCGGCGCATGTGATGGCGACGGCGATTCTGGAGCTGTTTCCGGAGACGAAGCTGGGGCATGGGCCGGCGACGGACTCGGGGTTCTTCTACGACGTTTATCGCGAGACTCCCTTTACCGAGAGCGACCTCGCGGCGATTGAGGCTCGCATGGCCGAGGTGGTGGCGCGCGACGAGAGGTTCGTGCGCGTGGAGGAGTCGCGCGAGAAGGGCTTGACGGACTACTCGGCGCAGGGCGAGTTCATGAAGGTTCACTTCATTGAGAAGTTCACGAAGCCGGGCGATGAGATCTCGCTGTATCGCAACGGCGGCTTCACGGACTTCTGCCGCGGGCCGCATGTGCCTTCGACGGGAAGGGTGAAGGCGTTCAAGGTGACGTCGATCGCCGGGGCGTACTGGCTGGGCGACGAGAAGAATCCTCAGCTGCAGCGCGTGTATGGCACGGCGTTCTTCAATGACAAGGATATGGCCGCGCACTTCAAGCGGCTGGAGGAGATCAAGGCGCGCGACCATCGCGTGCTGGGCAAGCAGCTTGATCTGTTCAGCATCCAGGAGGTCGCGGGAGCGGGGCTTATCTTCTGGCATCCGAAGGGCGGGCTGATCCGTAAGACGATGGAGGACTGGATGCGCGATGAGTGCATCCGGCGCGGCTACGAGATGGTCTTCACGCCGCACATCATGCGTCGCGAGCTGTGGAAGATCTCGGGGCATGAGGGGTTCTACTCGCAGAATATGTATCCGCCGATGGAGCTGGACGACGCGGAGTACAGGCTGAAGCCGATGAACTGCCCGGGCCACATCCTTATTTATAAGAACTCGCCGAAGAGCTATCGCGACCTGCCGGCTAGGTATGCGGAGCTGGGGAATGTGTACCGCTATGAGCGGTCGGGCACGATGCACGGACTGCTGCGCGTGCGCGGCTTTACGCAGGACGACGCGCATATCTTCTGCACGCCGGAGCAGATTGAAGGCGAGATCGCGGATTGTGTGGAGTTTGCCGAGAGCGTGTTGAAGACCTTCGGGTTCGCTGAGTTCAAGATCGAGCTTTCGACGTGGGACCCGAAGGAAAGAAAGAGCTATGTGGGCTCGGATGAGAACTGGGAGTTTGCGGCGGGGTCGCTGAAGAAGGTGCTGACGGCGAAGGGGATTCCGTATAAGGAGATTCCGGGCGAGGCTGCGTTCTACGGGCCGAAGATCGACATCAAGCTGGTGGATGTGCTGGGGCGGCTATGGCAGCTCTCGACGGTGCAGTTCGACTTCAATCTGCCGGCGCGGTTCGAGCTGGAGTACACGGGCGAGGACGGCGAGAGGCATCAGCCGGTGATGGTGCATCGCGCGCTGTTCGGCAGCGTGGAGAGATTTTTTGGCGTGCTGATTGAACATTACGCGGGGGCGTTTCCGCTGTGGCTGGCTCCGGTGCAGGTGGGGCTGGTGCCGATCTCGGAGAAGCACCTTGAGTATGCTTCGCGGGTTAAGAAGCAGCTTGAGGCTGCTGGCTTGCGCGTGGAGCTCGATGCCCGCAACGAGAAGATGAATGCGAAGATTCGCGAGTTCACGCTGCAGAAGGTTCCGTTCGTGCTGGTGATGGGGGACAAGGAAGCGGCGAGCGAGGCGGTGAGCGTGAGGACTCGGGGTAAGGGAGATGAGGGGAGTGTGGCGCTGACAGCGTTTTTGGAGCGGGCTAAGGGATTGGTTGAGAGCCGTGGAGTGGCGCTGTAGCGATGCAGACGATCCGGCTGGAGACGCGGATCGCTGCGCCTGCGCTGCGGTGCTTTCTGCTCTCGCTAAATATCGATCTGGTCATGAACACTACGGCACGAACACGGGAACGCGCTATTGCTGGAGTGACGCATGGGCTGATTGGCGCGGGTGAGTCGGTGACGTGGGAGGGGCGGCACTTTGGTCTTCGGGTGCGTCACACGAGCAAAATTGTGAGCTATGAGCCTCCGTCATTCTTCTGTGACGAGATGACGGCGGGAATCTTTAGGAGCTTTCGTCATGAGCATCACTTTGCTGAGTCGGATGGCGAGACAGTGATGCGGGATGTGCTGGAGTTTGCGGCTCCTTTGGGCTTGCTCGGAAGATTGGCGGAGTGGTTGGTTTTGCGGAATTACATGCACGACTTTCTTGTTGAGCGAAATGCAATGATCAAACAAGTTGCGGAGTCGGATCGGTGGCGGCGCTACCTTCAGTAATCGAAACGTACCTCAGCGGCTAAAGCCGCGCCCTTAAGCAAGGCAGTTTTCGAGGCTGAAATTTAGATAGCAAATCCTGCCGCTTGTGTGCGAGAGTGGGGCAACAGAAGAGTAGAGATGTGTCCTTCGTGAAAGCAAGGGGGATTGCCGCCGCGTGTTTGTTGTGCGGGATTGTGTTCATATCAGGGCTCCGCTGGAGCGGTGTTTTCTGCTGGCGGCCGATCTTGAGCTGGTACGTCGGACGGTGCGGCTGCGCATTCTTGATTCCAGCTCGACGCGCAGCTCGGGCCAGGTCGTGGAGGGCGATCGCATCGTGTGGGTTGGGTGGAAGTTCGGGCTGCCGGTGGTGCACGAGAGCGTCATCACGCGCTATGAGCCGCTGACTCTGCTGCTGGCGACGATGACGCGGGGCCGCTTCAAGCGGTTTCAGCATGAACATCACTTCACGGAGATCAGTGGGCAGGTCCTCATGACCGAGTCGGTGCGGTTCTCGCTACCGCTGGGTCGGCTGGGACGGTGGGTGGGCCGCCAATATTTTGTGCCTCGCATTACGGAGATGCTTCGGGACAGGCAGACGCTGCTGCGGCAGGTCGCCGAGAACGGGGAGTGGACGCGGTATCTGGGTGAGGGAAAAGAGCCGCAAGTGTGCGCGAAGGAGTAAGGCCAGGTTCTTGCTAACCGCAGCTGTTGGACTCCATCATCCCAGATGGCCGCTGGCTCCGAAGTTCTCAATAAACGCGTACCCTAGCAGGAGTCCTGTGAGCACGAGGCCGAGTCCAATTGCAGCCAGGTTCCAGGATCTCACCCTCAGCTTAACTACCCTGATCCGCTCACCCGCCTCTTCCTCCCGGCCGACGCTTACCAAGGCCGCCAGATTCAACAGGACACAGGAAGCCAGTGTGCCCAGCAGCACGATGGGCGAGATGATGTTGAATGCTGCGGCCTGTCCGGGGCGTGAGAGCCAATGCTCGATTGGCGTAAAGAACCAACCGATGCCCCACTGATTGAGCAGGCATGCGCAAACAAAATAGAAAGGTATCAACAGCAGAATGAATCCAATCCCCACTGCTGTTGTGTAAGGCGGTTCCTGGCCAGGATGTTTGCGCCAGGCACCAGTCACTATGTTGCGTAGGGTTGCGTTCGACATAGCCGTCATCCCTCCTACGATCCATTCCAAGCGTGGCCAAAAGCCACTTATTCCGTCGAGCTCCGAGACCACTGCACGTCCCCACTCCCGCTGTTCCTTCGGAAGCGCATTCATGGCCCGCTTCAACCACGACTGAGCTTTTGTGCGTATCCGTGTGAGAAGAGTCTCGGGCACGTCGTCAGACCTCGTTGCAGATCGGACGCGTCAGACGTGCAGGCACGGACGCGTCTTTCGTTGCGGCGCGGGCCCCCGATCGACCGTCCTGTGTCAGGCGATACATATGCCGGGGCGGCCGGCCGGGTACGCTCGATTCCTCCCATCGCGTCTCCAGCCACTCGGCATCGCTGAGACGCATGAGGATGGGGTATAGGGTTCCGGCTTTCAAGCCGGTTTCTCTGCTCAGGTCGTACCCATAACGCCATTGGCTGGCGCGCTCCAAAAGTGCGGACAACAAGATTCTAGTCTGAGCCGATAAGCGAATCGTGTGTGCCACGGTCAGAAATCTATATATATAGACTTTGCTTTGTCAAGACGTTTTGGCAAACGCAGGCGTGGGAGAGAGCTGCTTCTTGAATTTTTCTGTGTGGCGGGTGGCGGATCTGCGGCTTTCCGCATCTGACTTAGCATCTAGAAAACTGAGGTGCAACTTTGAAGGCTGTTGTTCTGCGGGAGTATGGTGGTCCGGAAAAACTGAAGTTGGAGGAGTGGGCCGATCCGGTGGCGGGGGCGGGGCAGGTGCTCGTGCAGACCGCTGCCGCGGGCATCAATCCTATTGATTACAAGCTGCGCAGCGGAGCCATGAAGGCGTTTATGCCGCTGGAGTTTCCGGTGATTCTGGGCTATGACTTCTCCGGCGTGGTGAGCGCTGTGGGGCCGGGAGTGACGGGGTTCGCTGTCGGGGACAAGGTCTTTGGCCGTGCAGGCGCGTGCTACGCGGAGCTGATTGCCGCCGGTATCGAGGGTGTGGCGAAGGCTCCGGCGAATCTGGACCTGGTGGACGCCGCTGCTCTGGCGGTCATCAGCAATACGGGCGAGCAGATTATCTCGCGGGGAGCGAAGGTTCAGGCTGGCCAGAGGCTGGTAGTGACCGGGGCGCTGGGATACGTGGGCCGCGTTGCGGTGTTTTACGCGAAGCAGGCCGGGGCTGCGGTGATTGCCGCGGTCCGCGGGGCGCGGGCCAGAGAGGCTGCGTTGCTGGGAGCCGATGAGGTCCTGGCGCTGGATGACGAGGCCGACATGCGGCGGCTGGGGATAGTCGATGCTGTGGCCGATACGGTTGGAGGCCAAGTTGCAGAGAGTATGCTTGGAAAGGTGAGGCCGGGCGGGGTGTTTGCGACCGTCGTCGGGCCTCCGGAGAACGCGAAGCTTTACCCGACGGTGAAGGTTGAGATGGTTTCTTCAGCGCCGGACCCTGCTTCGATGCTGGCGGTGGCCGAGGCGGTTGCGGCTGGGCGGTTGGCGCTCCCGATTGGCCGCAGGGTTCCGCTGAGCGAGGCTGCGAGCGCGCAGGCCGCCGCGGAGAATGGCGGGATAGGAAAAGTTCTTTTGCTTGCCTAATGGATTGGTTTTGATGGATCTTTGACAGCACCTCGGTTCCGGATGGGTAGGGGCTATGAAGACGATTCAACTGTCGATCTGGGTGGATGCACCGGTAGAGCGATGCTACCGGCTCGCAACGAGCGCAGGGTTTCACGCGGACCTGACAGGCACGCAGCGCGAGGCGGGAACGGGTGGGCTGAAGCCGGGAGATAAGCTGCGGTGGCCGGGGCGCTTGTTGCGGATCGAACTCAACTATGTGACCCGCATCGAGGTGTTACGGCCCTTCGCTTACTTTCTTGAGGTCCTTGAGAGCGGCGTATTCGGAAGACTGGAACATGAGCACCACTTCACAGCGGTCGATGACGGCACGCGGGTGCGGGACCTGGTGAGGTTTGAGGCCCGCCCGGAGCTGCGCAGAGCCGTGATGGCACCGTTGCTGGCCCGGTATCTCCTCTCGCAGTTGAAGGACCGCAATCTGATCCTGAAGCAGGTTGCAGAGTCGGATGCGTGGAAGCGTTATCTGGAGCCGTTAGCTGAGAAGGCGCCGATTCCCGAGGCTGCTCCGCGTGCTGAAGTTCCTGAGGCGCCCAAAGCTCCTGAGGCCCCGCCAGTCTGGCCGGCATCCACCAGCCATTCGACGAAGGGCCGTAAGATGGCGGCGCGACGCGCCTGAATTGACCGCCTTATTGCGAGCCGGCGGAGGGGTTAACTAAGACTGCAACTGTGCATTTCATTACACACGCAACGTGGAAAACCCTTTCCCCTTGTTTTGCGAGATTGCACAATTTTGCAGCACTTTAGGGGAAATGGAGTTGCCCTAAGCGGCTTCTAAAAGTGGCCACCGAATTGCTGTATTCAGGGCATAGTTTGAATTACGAGCGGGCTCACCCCGCTCAGGACCCTGGGTACACTGCATGCGTCGCTTGGCTTATGTCTTGGTTCTCTTTCTGGTTAGCATCACCGCCGCGAAGGGCGTACACGCCTCGACGGACTGTGAGAAGTGGCTGACTGACTATAAGAACTCGCTGAAGCACTCGCCCACCGTGAAACGGGCAGCCGCGGCTCATCGCCGGATGCACCGCTATGCCCACCGCAAGATTGCTGCATTGAAGAAGCCGACGACGACGCCTGCAAAGCCCAAAGTTCTGCCGGCGCGTCATCTGCGCCCGAGGATGTCGCGGTCCGAGATGCTGAAGAAGTTCACACTCTCCTGCGGTGACCTTCCGCTGGACGAGCCTGATGGCGGAGATCTTGAGCCTGTAGCCATGCCGGACTTCATCTTTGCGCAGGATACTGCGGAGCCGATTGATCTGGCTCAGGGCAACGACGGCGGCCTCCTTCAGTCGTATCCGCCCCCGGTGTTTCCTGGCGGCGTGTCGCCGTCGTATCCCGGCTTCCCTTCTGCGCCTCCGATTGGCGGCAGCGGTTTCCCCCCGGGCGGCAAGACGCCCCCGAATGTACCGCCAGGTGGTGGAGGAGATCAGCCTCCTCCGGGTGGCGGCGGCGGGACGCCCACGCCGACGCCTGAGCCGAGTACGGTTGTGTTTCTTCTTACGGGACTCTCCGGTGTGGTCAAGGTTGCGCGTCGCCGTCGCGCCTCGTAGTTGGTCGTAGAGGTTACAACTTGCGCGAGCTTGAGGTTGCAGGTCGGGCTCGCGCAATGCATCACCTGACTTAATGCAAGGCCTATTTCTTTGAAAGCTTATTTTTCCTGATTATTACCATAGTAATTAACATCTTGTAACAATTTCTCCCAGGTCGAGAGCATCGAATCTTCCGCGAAATCCTTTGGTATCTTGCGTTTTTAGCGGATTGCCCCAGTCGTTTCCCAAGAAAATCATCTGTGTGTGTTGTCAAAAGACTGTGTTTTCGAGGCGAGTGTCTTCCCGAATTGATTTTGATTAGGCAAATTTTTGCCTAAATTCTGTTGTCAAAGTAATAAGGCGGTGATTACCTCTTAATCGGGCAGCCTAGTTACCTCGGTAGTAAGGTAGATGACCATTTGGAGGGACGTGGCTGAGCCAGTGGCCGATGGAGCGGCTTTCGAGCGAACAACATGACGTGATTCGAAAGCCCAACTGACAATCGGCGGAAATGGAGCATCCTGTGAGCAGTATTTATTCCTTTCTCCTTCACTTCTTTGCGGTGGTTGTTTCTGCGTTTCAAGTTTCGCCGGCTACAACGGTTCGGGTTGCAAGCCACGCGGTTCCCGGGCATGCCCACGTCGTTGAGGCGGCGGTTCGCGCTCCGGACAGCGGGTACTGGCATACGAGCGGAAACCTCATCCTCGACCAGCAGAACCGGACGGTGCGCATTCAGGGCATCAACTGGTATGGGCTTGAGACGGTGCGCCAGGTCCCGGGCGGGCTGACCCAGCAGGACTACCGCGCCATCCTGCGCACGATCCGCGAGAACGGCTTCAACACGGTGCGGATTCCCTTCTCCAGCCAGATGGTGGAGAGCCCTGTGGTCCCCGAGGCAATCAGCTTTGAGAACGATCACGGGCCAATCAACATGGACCTTCGCGGTTTGACCTCGCTTGAGATCCTGGACCGGATCGTTGAAGAGGCCGGGAAGCTCGGACTGAAAGTGATTCTGGACAATCACCGCTCGGAGGCCGGCGACAGCGCGGAGGCGAGCGGGCTCTGGTATACGGCGGAGTATCCGGAGCAGGCGTGGATCGCGGACTGGCAGCGGCTGGCGCGACGCTATCTGGGCAACTCGACGGTGATTGGCGTCGATCTGCGGAACGAGCCGCACAATGCGAACTCGGGCGGAGCGTGCTGGGGCTGCGGGGGCGAGCGTGACTGGCGGCTGGCGGCAGAGCGCGGCGGCGATGCGGTGCTGCGGGTGAATCCGCGGCTGATCGTGTTTGTCGAAGGCGTCGATGCGTACAACAACGACTTCTACTGGTGGGGCGGAAACCTTGAGGGCGTCCGGCGCGCGCCGGTGCGGCTGGCGGTCCCGAGGCAGCTGGTCTATTCGGCGCACAGCTATGGGCCGAACGAGTACCAGCAGAAGTGGTTCAACGCGGAGACGACCCCGGCGAGCCTGGAGAACGTGTGGGACAGGCACTGGGCGTATGTGAGCCGGGAGGGTATCGCTCCGGTGTGGCTGGGCGAGTTCGGGACGACGAACAGGACGGAGGACATCAGCGGCAGCGCGCCGGGTTCGGAGGGACAGTGGTTCGGGGCGCTGGTCGCGTTTCTGGGGAGGAACCCTGAGCTGAGCTGGAGCTCGTGGGCGCTGAATGGAGAGGACGCGAACGGTCTGCTGAGCTCGGACTACAGCCTGGTTGCGGCGAATCCGCTGAAGATGCAGCTTCTGGCGGGGCTTGAGTCCCCTGCCCTTTCGCCGCGGCCTTTGACGCCTGCAGTTTTGCGGGTGCAGAGCCAGACTCAGGTGGCGTACCAGCCGGCTTATGCTGCACCGCAGCCTGCGTATGCCGCACCGCAACCTGCTTATGGAGAGCGCGTGGGTGGGGGCGTCGTGCGTCAGGCGGCGTACGAGGCGCCTGCGCACGGAGTTGCGAATGCGGGAAGCCCGGCTGCGTGTCACGTCAGCTATCGCAATGTTGCCGATACTGGCTATGGCGCGACGGGAGTGATCGAGATCGAGAACCTCTCGGGCAGGCCGATCGCCGGCTGGACGCTGCTCTGGGAGTATGGCGGCACGCAGCAGGTCGAGGAGGCCCGCAACGCGCGGTTCCTCCAGAGCGGCGACACGGTCGAGATGACGAACACGGGTGCGAATGAGGTCATTCCGGCAGGCGGGAGCGTCGCCGGCATCGTGGTGCAGACGAGCTATCGCGGGGCGAACCGGCAGCCGGTGAAGTTCTATCTGAATGGTGGGCTTTGCGGGTAAACGGCAAAGGCGAACGCAAAGGTGGCTAAGGCTACGCGAGGAGTGCAAAGGTTGCGGTGAGGTGTCCGGCGGTTTACGCTCCCATCCATGTCGCGGTAAGACTGCGACATGGATGGGCCACGCGTGCATGAAGGGGGAATTCATGTCGATGAAACGCCGATCGTTCCTCTGTTCGTCCGCCGCGCTCGCAGGAGCCGGTGTGCTTGGCTGGGTCGATAGCCGCGCTGATCAGATCCATCCGCACCGCGTCCATGCAGCATCGCTCATGACCGATTGCGCTAACCGCTTTCTCGCCGCGCTCAATGCCAATCAGCGCGGCAAAGCGACATTGCCGTTCGATTCCGGCGAGCGCATGAATTGGCACTTCATCCCGAAGGAGCGCAAGGGCCTGCCACTGATTGAGATGACACCCTATCAGAAGCACCTCGCCAGCGCGTTGCTGGCGGCCGGGCTGAGCCAGACTGGCTACATCAAGGCCGTGACGATCATGAGCCTGGAAGATGTGCTCAGGATCATAGAGAGCGACAGCGGCGAGCATCGCAACCCGGAAAAGTACTATTTCTCGGTGTTCGGCACTCCCTCCGACAGCGGCATGTGGGGCTACCGGGTCGAGGGCCACCACCTCAGCCAGAACTACACCGTAGTGAATGGTAAGGCTATCGATGGTCCGAGCTTCTTCGGCGCCAACCCTGCCGAAGTGCGGCAAGGGTCGCGGAAGGGCCTGCGCACCCTGGCCGGGGAGGATGATCTTGGCATCGAGCTGATCCGTACCCTCGATGAACAGCAGCAGAAAGTCGCGATCGTGGACCCAACCGCCTATGCGGACATTCTGACCGCGGCCAGCCGGAAGGCGGCGATTCAGGGCCAGCCGTCTGGCCTCTCCGCTTCCAGGATGAACGCCAACCAATTCGACGCGCTCATGGCCCTCATGGAAGAATACGCCCGCAACGTGCCCGATGAGCTTGCCGATGGCCGGGTATCGCAGATCAACAAGGCCGGCAGAAATATCTACTTCGCCTGGTCCGGGGGCATCAATCGAGGCGACCAGCACTATTACCGCGTTCAGACACCCTCTTTCCTCATTGAATTAGACGACACGCAGGACAACGCCAACCACATCCACTCCGTGTGGCGCGACTTCACCGGCGACTTTGGCGAAGACCTGCTCCAGCAGCACTACCAGGCCAGTCACCAGAAGAAGTAGAACCGCCAAAACAGGTTGCGCTGAGAGCCGGAATCTCTGGTAAAGGTCCCGTGACTGTTGTACGGGAACCGCGGCCGCGCCATAAGCGGCCGTGGTCTGATGTTCCCGTTAATGAGATGGGCGGACCTTTTGCATTCGAACCTACGATTTACCGCAGGAATCGGTGCAGCCCTGACAACTCTGGCCCTACTTCCACTCCCAGATCTTTGAGACTGTGGCGCCAGTGGTGTCTACCTCGTATTCGAAAGCCCCGCAGGCGTTGTTGAGACGGGCAAGCCTCTGGGACGTTGTCCGGAAAAATAGCATGCCACGGTAGCTCACTGTTCCACCGGGGCCGAAATGGCCCACGCCCGTTCCCGTCCAGGTGACGGCCTCGCCATCCGAGGTCGTGTTCATTCCCTGGCCGTGGCCAAAGAGGGAGCCATCCGGACGGACGGACGACGTATAGGAGCCAATCCCTGTGGTGGAAACGCCGAGCAACTGGCCGCTGTCTTCAAACGAGACTTCTGCAGTAGGTGGGTCGACGGAAAGAACGCGCCTGACTAATCTTTTGCCTGTGGTTTCGCCGATCTTTTCTCCGATCATGAAATAGACCTCATCTTTCATTGAGAATTAAGTGGTTGTTCCCGGGGTGGGCAATTCTATACCCCGGCAACTGAAAGATGGTCTGACAGAGGATGCATTCTTTTGTGAAGTTCTAGCTGCCTCCATCCAGCTGGCCCCATTCCGCCTGGGGCAAAATTTGTAAGATACCGGCAAGCCCTTCGAGGAGGCACAAGTGATGACAAACTCCGACAATAAGAAGCTGCTGGCTGCCCTGGAGGCTAACTGGCAAGCCGAGATGGAGGGTCACTATACCTACACGGCCTTCGCCAAAGGCGAAGTCGATCCGCAACGCAGGAACGCTTTGCGAGGTCTAGCCGCTGCGGAGAAGCATCATGCCGATCTGTGGGCTGGACGCATCCAGGAGCTGGGCGCCCCAGCACCCCAGTACACTCGCGACCGGTCGGGTCAGGCCGACTCGTTGGCAAATCGAGTGGGAGGGACTGATCTGGCCCTGCGCCGACTCGAGATCGACGAAGGCCGAGACATCGCCAAGTATGGAAAGCAGCTGAAAGCCCTGGGCGACCCACCCAGTGTTGCAATTCTGGAGGAGGTGATTGCCGACGAACGGGAACACTATCAGACGCTAGGCAACCTGATCCGTTCGCGCCGCCCTCTGCCTGTAATGCCTCCCGAGCAGGCGCAGGAGGCGCTCGATGATCTGCTGGCCGCCCGCGACAAGGGTCATGCGCAAGCGGCAGGCTGGGTTGGAGACGCAATCTACGGCATCAACGATGGCCTTGGGTCGATCTTCGGCATTGTCTCCGGCGTCTCGGGAGCGACACTGGGCAATAGCCACTTTGTTCTCATTGCAGGCTTGGCCGGTATGGTTGCCAGTGCGTTATCGATGGGGTCAGGAGCGTATCTCGCCGCAAAAAGCGAGCGAGAGATCTTCGAGGCCGAGTTTGCAAGGGAGCGCGAGGCCGTCGAGGACAACGAAGCCGAAGCGCGTGAAGTCCTTTCCCTCAGCTATCAAATCCGAGGCTTGCCGGAAGAAGACGCGGAACGCTTCGTCGATCAAATCGCAAAGGACAAGGAACAACTCATCAAGGCACTCGCCCGGGAGCGTCTCAACACGACGGAAGAAGGGTTGAGTAAACCGATGGTCTCCGCCGTCTCAGGAGCCATATCCACAGCCATTGGGGCCTTGATCCCGATCATTCCGTTCTTCTTTATGGCGGGTATACCAGCGGTGATTGCCGCCGCAATCGTCTCGCTGATCGCACATTTTGCAGTAGGAGCAGCAAAGTCCCTCATGACCATCCGCTCCTGGTGGAGCAGTGGTCTTGAGATGACTTTTGTCGGAGCGGTCGAAGGAGTCGTGACCTACGTCATTGGAATTGGATTGGGGAAGATTGGAGGAGGCCAGTAATCCTCGTCAAAACGCATCTTTGGAGATGTGGCTGATGGGCATGCGGTTGCTCTTCTGCTCTCCCTTCTGGAAGCATTTCAGGACATCGTCGAGGGTGAGCATGCCTTCGAGTGCGCCTCGCACGGCGCGGTTTGCGACCGGAAGCAGAGGCCAGCGGCTGAAGTGCGGGAGCGTGTTTGCCAGTGGCTGATCGGGGAAGATGAGCGGCGTGCGCTCGTCGCCGAGGCGCTGTTGCAATGGGACGTGCGCCGTGGGATCGTTGTGGGTTTTCGCCTCGGCGGAGATTGCCTTCAGTTCGTCGTGTGTCGCGGAGTACCAGCGGCCGTCGCCGCACTGCACCAGCACGGCCGGAGCGCCGGTGGCTACTTTC
This sequence comes from Edaphobacter bradus, assembly GCF_025685645.1. Lineage (NCBI taxonomy): Bacteria > Pseudomonadati > Acidobacteriota > Terriglobia > Terriglobales > Acidobacteriaceae > Edaphobacter > Edaphobacter bradus. Next base: position 798,456 of record NZ_JAGSYF010000002.1, on the reverse strand, counting down.
TGTTGTGCCAGTTCGTGCTTGAGGTTCCAGAGCGTCTCCGCACCAGGAAGGATGGGGACGGAGACGGGTTGCAGGGCGTCCTCGATGCGCAGGTCGGTCTCTTCCCTCCTCTCTTCCATTGACGGAAGAATGAGTCCGTCCTGGTGGGTGAGGACCTCAAAGACGGGGACGGGCTGCAGGCTTCGCGAGATGAGGTACGCGATGGTGTTGGCGAGAATGACGGGCAGGATGATGGTGTAGTTCTGGCTGACCTCGAGCACCATGAAGACGGAGGTGAGCGGAGCGCGCAGGAAGGCCGCGAAGAGGACTCCCATTCCGACCAGAGCGTAGGAGCCGATGGAGCCAGTGAGGTGGGGGAAGAATATCTTCTCGAAGGAGCCGACCGAGGCCCCGAGCATCGCCCCGATGAAGAGCGTGGGGGCGAACATTCCGCCGGGGGTACCGCTCGAGAACGAGAGGGTGGTCGCGATGATCTTGAAGAGCGCGAGCAGCAGCAGGATCTTGAGGGCGAACTGCGCGTGCATGGCCTGGTCGATGGCCTCGTATCCGGCGCCCATGACCTGCGGGAGCCCGAAGTAACCGATTCCGCCGACGAGGATTCCGGCCAGCGCGGGCTGCATCATCTGGAACCACGCGGGTTGCGCTCGCAGGGTGGGGCGTAGCCAGCAGAGCAATTTCGTGAAGAAGAGCGAGGCCGCGCCTCCGACGACTCCGAGCACCGCGTAGGCCAGAAGCTCCTGCGGGTTTCGGAGGTTCACCACGGGAATGCGGAACAACGGCTGTGCTCCCCAGAACCAGCGCGCGACGAAGACGCTGGAGACGGCGGCGAGCACGATGGAGCCGAGCACCGCGGCCGACCATTGGCCGATGACCTCTTCGATGACGAAGAGGATGGCGGAGATGGGAGCGTTGAACGCTGCCGCAAGACCGGCCGCTGCGCCTACCGGAGCAAAGAGCCGCAGCCTCTCGCGCGAGAGGCCGAAGTGTCGGCTGAGCAGCGAGGCGACTCCGGCGCCGACCTGCAGCGACGGGTCCTCGGGGCCGAGCGAGTGTCCACTGCCGATGGCCAGCGAAGAGAGCAGGAACTTGCCGATCATCGTGCGTGCGGAGATGTATCCGTTGTGGATGTAGAGGGCGGCCTTGGTCTGGTTGACTCCGCTGCCGCGGACGTTCGGGAAGAGGTAGCGGGTGAACAGCGCGATGACGACTCCGGCAGAGGCGGGGGCTAGGATCAGCCTCATCTGGTGCGGCCCGGGCGCGGAGCCCTGCAGCAGCACGGTCAGCCACTCGATCGCCATGCGAAAGGAGACGACGAGCAGGCCGGAGATGACTCCGATAAAGATGGAGAGAAGAAGGAAGAGCCTCTCTTCGCGGATGGGCAGCAGGCTCGCCAGGTCCTGTTTCGGCTGCGCTGCGGTTGCCGTGGCCGTCGTGTGATCTGCCATAGCTATTCGGGCTCTCCATTCTTGCGGGCGGGAGTTCGCGGCCGTCCCAGCATCAGCAGCAGGGCGTCGTCGCCGGTGGGTGCGCCGCAGACCTGCGAGGTCACGCTCTCGGTATCGAAGATGAGCTGCGCCATGGTGTCCTGCGCGGTGGCGTTGCCAGTGAGCGCCATACGGCTGGCTCCGGCGGCTGCCTTCCATCGGATAAGGAGGTCCTCCAGGGGGTCGGCCGCTGCGGCGGTGGAGATGGACGCGTTGCGTGGCGAGGACTGCTTCGCTGCGCACTCGTTCAGCCTCGCGCGCGCGATCATCTCTGCTCGTTGAAGATGATCGGCGCGGTCCTTTGTGGGAAGCTCGCGCGAGAGCGAAAGCTCAGGCAGGCGCTGGGCGTTGCGGGCGAGAGCGGCGAGCTCGTCGCGGTTTTCCCGCTTCCTCTGCACGTCCAGCTCGTTCCAGACCATGGGTTTTGCGGGCATGCATTCGAGGGCACGCGTGAGCAGATCGTGCGCTTTGGCGTAGTCTCCCTGCGTGTAGGCCTCGCGTCCCGCCTTCTCGAGCGCGGCCGCGTTGTGGGGGTCGTCGGCGACGGCCTTCTCGTAGTAGACGAGTGCGTCGTGGGGGTCGCCTGCGGCCAGCAGCTGGTCGCCGAAGAGGAGGTTGAGTTCGGCGGTGTCGGGTGCGTTGCCCGCTGCGACGAGCAGTTCGGCGCGCGCAGCGGCGAAGTCGTGCCGCTCGGCGAAGTAGTCAGCGAGTTCGAGGCGCACGGAGCGGCGCCGCTCGAGGCCGTCGCCGTGCCAGTCGCCGAAGATGGCGGCGCGGTAGTCGTCGATGGCCTCCTGGGCGTTTCCGCGCTTGCGTGCGAGTCGCGCCAGTTCGAGGTTGATGAAGCCGTCGCCCGGACGCGACTCGCGCAGGTTGAGGAAGTAGTTGGTGGCTTCGTCGATGCGGCCTGACTCGGCGAGCGCCTCGGCCAGCAGCAACTGGTACGAAGGCTCATCGGGCTTGTAGCCGAGCGCGACTCGCAGCGCGGAGACGGCGAGGTCGGGTCTTCCCTGCTGGATGGCGGCGCGTCCTCGCTCGGACCAGCGCACGGCGAGGTCCTCGCGGTGGGTCTGGAAGGAGCGGAAGAGAAAGAGTGTTACGCCGAAGAGCGCGGCGGTGGAGAGCGTCAGGACCAGGAAGGATAGGCTGTCACGCAGGATGAGCCCGCGCACGGTCAGTCCGGCGGTCTCCAGGCTACTGTTTCTCGGCGAATCGGCGGGAATCAAAGGCCTACACCCTTGATTCCAGTCTAAGCCCATCTATGCTCATCTAAGCCAATCGGGGGGCTTCGGCGGGATGACTGTGCGGATACATCGCGCTGAAGTCAGCAGGCCGTTATTTCAGTCGTTGTAGCAACTCCTGCACTGTAAACCGAAGTACCGGGTGCATCATCGTGGGTGCGATCTCGGCGAGAGGCTCGAGGACGAAGCGGCGCTCGTGCATCGCGGGATGGGGCAGGGTCAACTCGGGGGTGGAGATGACTCGGACGCCGTAGAGCAGGAGGTCGAGGTCGATGACTCTGGGGCCCTTGGCGACTGCGCCGGTGCGGTCGCGTCCCATGGCGCGCTCCACAGCGAGCAGTTCGCGGATGAGTTGTACTGGCTCGAGCGTGGTCTCGAGAAGCGCGGCTGCGTTGATGAAGCAGGGCTGGTCGAGATAGCCGACGGGATCGGTTTCGTAGAACGAGGACACGGCCTTCACCTCGCCCAGCGATGCGAGTCTCCGGGTTGCTTCGCGCAGGTTTGCGGCGGGGTTGCCGAAGGGAGAGGTGAGGTTTGAGCCTAGTGCGATTGCTGCTGTCTTTTGATTCATTAAAGTGATGTGGCCCTGTGGCTGAGTCTAAATGGCGAGGCGGAGATAGAAGCAGATCCCCCGTTCGACTTCGCTCAGGGCAGGCTCTTCGTGGATGACAAGAAAGGCAACGGCAAACGCAAAGGTCGCGAAGTTGGCGCGAAGGTCGCGGAGGCTTTTGTGGGGACTAGGCTGTGGCTGGGTGGAGGACTGCGGAGGTTCTCTGGGGCACGGGGACTTCGTCGTAGCCGTGGGCGAACTCCCAGGCGGAGCGGTCGCTGAGGAGGCGCTGCACCAGGGCGGTGTGCATGGCGTGGCCGGCGCGCTCGGCGACGACGTGGCCTTCGATTCTGCGGCCCGCCAGGGCGAGGTCGCCGATCAGGTCCAGCACCTTGTGGCGGACGAATTCGTCGCGGAAGCGGAGGGGGCCGTTTTCGACTCCCTTGCGCGTGAGGATGATGGCGCTCTCGTTGGAGACGCCGCGGATGAGCCCCATATCGCGCAGCATCGCCTCGTCTTCCTTGAAGCCGAAGGTGCGCGCGGGGGCGATGAGTTTCTCGTAGTCGCCGGTTGCGAGGTCGCCGGTGAAGCGCTCGTGGCCGATAGGCGCGGGAAACTCGATGGTGTAGTCGATCTGGTATCCGCGGCCGGGATAGACGCCGATGAACTTTCCACCGTCGCGGACCTCGACTTCTTTGAGGATGCGCATGTACTCGCGCTTGCGACGCTGCTGCTTAACGCCGATGGATTCGAAGGCGCGGACGTAGGGCAGCGCGCTGCCGTCGAGGATGGGGACCTCGAGGTTGTTGATCTCGACGATGACGTTGTCGATGCCGGTGCCGATCAGCGCGGAGAGCAGATGCTCGGTGGTGGAGATGAGCACGCTGCCGCGCATGAGGCTGGTGGCGTAGCTGACCTTGGCGACGTTGCGGCCGGTTGCGGGAATCTCGAAGTTGTCGAGATCGATCCTGCGGAAGACGATCCCCGAGCCCGCGGGCGCAGGGACAAGGCGCATGGAGACCGGTGCGCCGCTGTGCAAACCGACGCCGCTGAACTCCACCGCAGACCGGATTGTTCGCTCAAAGTGAGCTTCCGATACCACGGAACACATTCTCCACTACAATTCTTTCCAAAAGCCTACAAGGGGATTGCCACCTGTCCATGTGGTAAAAAAGCCACACTTTTGTGGCGGAGTCTCCCCGGAAATTCCGGGCTAAGACATCTGATTTCAAGGGTATAGATGAGCACAAGCGAGATTGCAGCCAGTGTCGAATTGAGCAATAGGTGGTTTCATGAGCGTCTTCGGGAGCTGGTTCTTCAGGAGTCGCCAAGTGAAGACAGGGCGGCAGTTAACGCAGCCGTGGAGATGGTAGAGGGGTGGGCTGGCGAGCTGGGCGGCACGGCGCGGAGGCATAGCCAGAAGCAGTTTGGCGACGTGCTGGAGCTGCGGTTCGGACCGGCGCGGTCGCGGCGCAAGCCTCTGCTGTTGCTGGGGCATCTGGACACGGTGTGGTCGATGGGCACGCTGAAGACGATGCCGTGGCAGGAGAAGGACGGCCGGTGGTTCGGGCCCGGCGTGCTGGACATGAAGGCCGGGGTGGTGATGGCGCTGACGGCGGTGAAGGTGTTGAAGGAGCTTGGGCTGGACCGTCCGGTGACGCTGCTGCTGAACAGCGAGGAGGAGGTCGGCAGCCCTGTTTCGCGGCCGATTACGGAGCGGCTGGCGAAGAGTTCGGCGGCTGTGTTTGTGCTGGAACCGGCGCAGGGGCTGGCCTACAAGACGGCGCGCAAGGGCGTGGGGCAGTATGTGGTCCGGGTGAAGGGCGTCAGCGCGCACGCGGGCGTCGACTTCGAGAAGGGCCACTCGGCGGTGCTGGAGCTGGCGCGGGTGATCGAGACGATCGCCGGGTTCACGGACCTGAAGCGGCAGATCACGGTGAACTGCGGAGTGATCGGCGGAGGCACGCGGTCGAATGTGATCGCGGCGGAGGCGTTTACGGAGGTCGATGTGCGGATCGCGAAGGCGGGCGATGCGGCGCGCGTCGACAGGCTCTTCCGGAGGCTGAAGGCGACGGACCGGGCGTGCAGGCTTGAGGTCACGGGCGGGGTCAACCGTCCGCCGATGGAGCGCAAGGCCGGGACGGTTGCGCTGTTCGGCCAGGCGCGGGGACTCGCGGGCGAGCTGGGCTTTGCGCTGGACGAGGCGTCGACCGGCGGCGGCTCGGATGGCAACTTCACGGCTGCGCTGGGAGTTCCGACGCTCGACGGCATGGGCGCGGTGGGCGAAGGGGCTCATGCGGTGCATGAGAATGTGGTGGTCGAGCACCTGGCGCCGCGGACGGCTCTGCTGGCGGCGATGATCGCGGCGGTGGATTAGCGGGTCAGGTGGGTTCGGCTTGCTGGGGTCAGACTCGAGATCGGTTCGGATGCGATCCCCGCCATCATGGAGTTTGTCCCCTTTAGGCGTTCACGTACGGCTGATAATTACGAAGGCGCTTTTCGAGCTTTCGTCCGAGTTCGACACAGGGCCTTTCTATGAGTGCGTAACTCAGCACTGCAATCAGCGGCAAGAACGACGCGACGATCGGAGCGAGGACGCCCCAGCGTGGCATGAGAAAGACCTGTTGCCAAACATAAACGCTGTAGGAGCAGAGGCCCAAAAACCGGAGATGTTTATATTCCAGAAATCTTGACATCAGGGAATTCTCGGCGGAGACGGAAGTTGTCCCAATGAGGGCAGCAATCGTGACCGACTCAGAAAGCGGCAGAAGAGTCTGGAACTTGTAAATGTGGAGACACAGAGAAGCTAATCCCAGAGCGACGACCGGCCTCGCGAATCTTTGAAAGAAGGCGCGGACTTCAGCTGACTGGATGAGAAGCGCGAGCGAGCAGCCGACGAGCAGCGCATCGACTCGCGCTTCTGTGCGGAGGAAGTTGTAACCTGAATCGTAGGAGCTCCAGTGCCACAGGCGCCAGGCTGCGCAGCCCAGTGACGCAGCAATGGCAAAGACCAAGGATTTTCGCGCACCGAGCACGATCAAGAATAGCGGCCAGAGCAAATAGAACTGTTCTTCGATTGAAAGCGACCAGAAATGGCACGTGAGAACGGGTACACCTTCGAAAGCCCCGTAGTTCCTATAGAAAAAGAGGCAACCCCAAAAATCCCGCGTAACCATTCGCTGATGGATCAATAAGCCAAAAAAAGCTACCGCCAATAGATACAGCCATGCGCACGGCATCAGTCTGAAGAATCGACGCAGGTAGAAGGATCTGAGATGATCAACCTCTTTCTCTGCCTGGAGCCGCGTGGTGATTAAATACCCACTTAGTACAAAGAAGATCGTGACACCGTGCTGTCCCAGATCCATCCACGCAAAATGCCAGGCATGGCGCAGTAAGCTCATTTGTAGATGAGTGATCAGCACCATCAGGATCGCGATGCCGCGCCACCCGTCGAGGGTGGGGATGCGCTTCATGCAAGAAGCGTGCAGCTCAACATAGAGCCTTCCTGGCTTTCCGGGGAGGCCACCAAATTAGCACGCTCCGTCCAAATTAAAAAGAGAAAACCATGTTTTTCGCGGCCGCGCTGGCGGCGATGATTGCGGCCGTGGAGTAGCGGGTCAGGCGGGTTCGACTTCCTGGGGGTCAGATTTCAGATTGGTCTCAGTCGTTTCGTGAGCGCTGCGGAGACGAGCTTCGAGCCATCTGCCGAGCGCGATTCCAGGTCGCTCGATTAGGGAAAAGCTTGCGATTGCGATCAGTGGCAGTATAGCGATGCCAATGGGCCCCCAGTGGGGCACGAGGAAGAATTCCTGCCAGACGTACAGGCTGTACGAAAGCACTCCCAGGAATTTGAGGTGCTTGTATTCGAGCACTCTTCCGGCTAGCGAGGAGGGAGCGAGTGACGTGCATGTGATCGCAAGACCTATGAACGCGGATTCCGTGAGAGGAACAAAAGTTTGATAGTTATAGATGCAGAGGCAGGTCGCGAGAAGGGAAGATGCCAACGGGATGCCGACGTTTTGTTGGAGTTGTCTCCTGAAAGGCTCGTGGCTATTGAGGATCGCGAACAGGCAGCCCGCCATGAGCGCATCGATCCTGACTTCAGTGTGCAGGTTGTAGATGCCACCTGAGAGATGATCCCAGTGGTGGAAGCGATAGGCCGCGCAGGCAAGGGCGACACTGAGTCCTATCCAGAAGGCTTTTCGTTTGCCTGCGAGGAAGAGCAGGAAAGGCCATACAAGATAGAACTGTTCTTCGATCGACAACGACCAGAAATGTGAGGTCATCGCGTTCGCACTCTGCTCGGGGAGATAGTTGCGGAAGAAGAACAGGCACGCCCAGACGTCCTCGCCGATGATATGGAGTTTGAAGGCAAGTCCGAAGAGCGCGACGAAGGCAAGATAGGCCCACGCACAGGGCATCAGGCGGAAGACGCGCCGAAGATAAAAGCGTCGAAGACCGATCTTCTCTTCAGCGAGAAGCCTGGACGTGATCAGGAATCCACTTAGCACGAAGAACATGCTGACGCCGTGCTGGCCGAGATCCATCCACTTGTAGCGCCACACATGGCCCAGCAAACCGCTTTGCAGGTGTGTGACTATGACCATGAGGATTGCGACGCCGCGCCAGCCGTCGAGTGTTGGTATCCGCTTTGTTAGCGCCATAGTTGGCTTTTCATTCCTCGGTCATTTCGCCTTTGACTCGTAGATCAGGTGGCAGATCTCTTCGCGTGAGCCGAAGCGCTGCGGCATCGGTTTGCTGGGAGACAGGTTCGAGATTGGCGGGTGGGGGCCCCGGACCTATCTCGCCTGGTTAGGCGATGCCCCCGAGCCACAGCAACCAAACAATCCATGCTACGAAGAGAATCAGCATAAGAGAGAATCGGAGCCACCTGGGATAGCGAGGCTCTTCAAGCTCACATCTGGGGCAGCTTGCTGCTGCCTCATCCAGTACAGCTCCACATGCAGAACACGCAGCCATAAGGATTACCTCTCTGCTTCCTTGAAGGTTGTTGGTTGACAGAAGCCGCTTAGCACGAAGAACAATGTGACGCCGTGCGGGCCTATCCAATGAATTTTCTCAGCGAGGCTGCCGTGATGCGTAATGGTCAGATGGTCAACCACCACGATCAGGATTGCGATGCCGCGCCAGCCGTCGAGTGTTGGTATCCGCTTCGTTAGCGTCATAGTTGGCTTTTTATTCTTCGGTCATTTCACCTTCGATTCGTAGATCACGTGGCAGATCTCTTCGCGTGAGCCGAAGCGCTGCGGCATGGCTCCGCAGAAGATGTGGGTGAGCGTGTAGCCGGAGCCTTGCAGGCGCTGGATTTTGGGGTCTGAGGAGATTTGTGGCGGATCGGAGGCGTGGGCTCCGAGGGATTCGACGACGATCATGGGCGGGTGCTGGCGCAGGAGGTCTTCGAAGGCGTTGGGCTGCCGCTCGTGCGTGCTCCACCACCAGTAGGGCCTTGGGTGGTTGAAGAAGATGCTCTTCGAGAAGTAGGGCGCGAGGCCGACGGAGACGAAGGCTACACGGTCCTCGTCTCCCGCGTAGGTGAGGCCGATCGGCTCGCCTGCCTCGACGTATGGGGTGAGGAACTTTGCGGTGGCGAGGTCGGGCGAGTAGGGCCGGGTGAAGTCCCAGGCGACGGCATAGGCGGTCCAACCGATCTGGATGGCGATGAAGCAGAGCAGTCCGGCGGTCAGCACGATCCTTCGTTTGCGCGAGAGCGGAGGCGTGGAGAGGAGGGCAGGGTCCTCGGCGATGATCCAGAAGATGGCGATGAGCGTGGGGACGATGAGGCCGGCGTGCCAGAAGGAGAAGGCGTATCCCGAGAGGCAGGCGAGGGCCGCGACGGGAAGGAGATACACGAGTCGATGATGGCGTTCGAGCCACCAGAGGACTCCTCCCCAGAAGAAGAACGCCAGAAACACGGGCTGGGTGAGGCCGAAGGCGAGAGAGTAGAGCGCCGCGACAAGGTAGGGGATGATGGAGTTCGCGAGCCCGCCGCCTCCCCAGAGCCTGACGAAGTAGAGGTCGTGGGGAGGCCAGATGGTCCAGACGGCGAAGCCGAAGAAGGCGAGGAGCAGGGCGGCTGCGGTCCACACGGGGCGGCGCGGCTGGAGCCTGTCGGCGCGCCAGCGTTCGAGCACGTAGGCCAGGGCGAGTCCGCCGGAGATGCCGATCAGGTGAACGGCGATGTTGCCGAGCAGGCCAAGCAGCAGCGCCACGAGGAGAGGGCTTCGGCGCCAGACGATTGCGAGGGCAAACATCAGCAGCGGGGCGAGAACGTAGCCTCGGGCGACGACCGCGTACTGGTACGCGAGGAAGAATGTGAAGGGCAGGGTGAGGCGGAAGAGACGCGGGAAGGGCGCGCGGAAGATGAGCAGCGAGACTCCGGCGAGTGCGATGGCTCCCGCGACCCAGTGCATGCCGGTGTAGCTGACGCCAAGATGAACGAGGCCCGAGAGCAGCAGATGCCAGAGGCCGGGGTGGCCCTCGTAGCGCAGGTAGGTTTTGAAGAGCGTGGTGAGCGGGAGGCTCCGGGCTAGCTGCCAGGCCTGCGCTTCGTCGACCCAGGGCTCGTGGTACGGGATGGTGGAGCCGACGAGGGCGGCGTAGGCCGCGAGCGTCAACCACTCCGGCCAATGCGACGGCAGCTTCCTGCGATGGACTGGGTTCGGTTCCGTCTCCTGTTGCATCCGCTAGGGCTTCCTCTCGAAGATGAGGTGGCACATCTCTCCCTGGATGACGAAGCGATAGGGTTGAGCGCCGCAGAAGGCGTGGGTGAGGACGTAGCCGTTGTTGTGAAGCAGGTCGACCTTGGGGCCCGACAGAGGGAGAGACGCTTCGTAGGAAGGCAGGCTGCCGTACTGCTCAAACTCCGCGACGACGAGAGGAGGGTGTTCGTTCAAGGCTGCGGGGAAGGCGGCTTCCGTCTGGTTCCGCGTGCTGTAGAGCCAGAAGGCCTCTTTCTGGTTCATAAAGATGTTTTGCGGGAAGTAGGGTTCGAGGCCGACGTCGAACAAGGGCTGTTTGGTTCTGGAGCGGATGTAGGTGACGGCGATCCTGTCTCCGGCCTTGACCCTCGGGGCGAGATACTGCGCGGCGGCGAGGTCGGGAGAGTATGGGTGTCCGTAGTCATACGCTACGGCGTATGCCGTCCATGCGAGCTGAACGGCGATGGCGTAGAGCAGGATGGTTCGTGTGGCCAGCGCCTCCCATCGGGGCGGTGGTGAGCAGGCGCGGGTGCTCTGACGGGCTATCCAGAAGAGTGCGATGAAGGTGGGGACGAGCAGACCGGCGTGCCAGAAGGACATATAGTGCGTCGCAAAGATCTCAAAGGCCGCGAAGGGGAGGAGATAGAAGAGCTGTCCCTGCTGGCGAAAGCGGCGCACGATGAGGATCCAGAAAGGAATGGAGAGGATGCCGGGTTGGATGATTCCGAGGAACAATCCCAGAATGCCGCGGGCTACCTCGATCAACAGCCTGTTCGGGAGGGTGTCGTTTTGCTCGTCGCGAAATAAGAAGACGTCGTGGGGAGGCAGCGCGGTGTAGATCGCGAAGGCGTAGAGGGCGAGGAGAACGGCGGCTGCAATCAGCAGAGGCTTGCGCGGTTGGAGCCTTCCTTCGCGGCGCAGTTCGAGGATGTAGACCAGGGCAAATCCTCCGGAGAGGACAGCGACATGGAGCGCGATGTTACCGAGCAGACCGAGCAGCAGCGCCAGGAAGATGGGGCTTCGCCGCCAGACGATCGCGAGGGCAAACATCAGGAGGGGGACGAGAACGTAGCCACGGGCGACGACAGAGTACTGATACGCAAGAAAGTAAGTAAACGGTAGGGCGAGCCGGACGTAGCGCGGGAACGGGGCGCGGAAGACGAGCAGCCAGACTCCGAGGAGTGCGATGGCTCCGCAGACCCAGTGCATTCCGGTGTAGCTGACGCCGAGATGAATGAGGCCCGAGAGCAGCAGATGCCAGAGGCCAGGGTGGCCCTCGTAGCGCAGGTACGTGTGAAAGAGCGTGGTAAGTGGCACGCTGCGTGTGACCTGCCACGCCTGCGCTTCGTCGGCCCAGGGCTCGTGGTGCGCGATGGCGACGGCGACGAGGTCCGCATAGGCGGCGAGCGTGAGGCACTCGGGCCAACATTTCGCTATGGAGGCGACAGTGCGCTCCCGAGAGGGAGCAGAGGTCTCCGGCTGACCGACTTGAACATCGCTCATCGCTGCGCCTCGCTTGATTGGGAACTAAAGTATAGGCGGCGTGTTTCGCTGTAAGTCAACAGGAAAGTATCGCAGAGGATGATCTAGAGTGGCGGGCGGGCCTCGCTGGGGCCTTCCTCGGCTTTGGCGAGGAGGGCGATGGTGCGGGCGAGTTGCCACGCCTGCGCTTCGTCAGCCCAGGGTTCGTAGTGCGGGATAGTAAAGGCGACGAGAGCCGTGTAGGCCGTTAGCGTGAGGTACTCGGGCCACTTAGTTGTCACAATCTGCTTCATGAAATCCGTGCTCGAATCATTGGCAGGCGGCATGTTTCTAGCTGCAGAACGGGAGAGGTGTGATGCGACGGACGGCGATCAGACGGCGCTTCGTGCTAATCTCCGCGATTACTTTCCACGAGAACTTCGTTGAGGAAGATACGGTTTGATCGAACCATGTACTGTCGGGGCTGTCGAGCACAAGAAAATCCGAGTGTGAGCAAAGAAAATTTGTTTGATCGAGGATGTTGGAGGCGTAATAACCCTGACTTCGATACGCGCGCGTCAGATGAAAATCGCCAACCGCTGACCGCTGACCATGCAAAGCTGTTTCCCCATCGAGAAGGTAGACGTAACGTTGACGAATGCTGGAATAGCGCAGCAATACAAAGAAGTCGTGCTGGTCCGCAGCGACGATCGGAAGGTTGTTGCCGGCTGCTTCTTCAACGTGAGGCACATCAAGTCGTTTTTCGGGCGCTATGTAAGCCGATATTACCGGAAGAGTCAGGAGAGCCGCGCATACCAGGAGAATGTACCTGCCTTTGAGGAATCGAAATGAGAGAGATGTGAGCAAGATCGCCAATCCGATAAGGCTTGGCAACATATATCGATAGATAAAAATAGGGCTTCCTGCATAAGAAATCGCGACGAAGGCTAACGGAGTGACCAGAAAGAGAGATCCGAGAATCAGCAGTGCACGTTGCGCGTCGTTCTCCAAGCGAAGGCGAGTCACAAGCGCGGCAATCTGCACGGCGAGAATGCAGACGAAAACGATAATTTCCGCAGCCCCAAAGATTGTTGGAGACGCAGACAGAATGTGCTCCGCAGGAACCTCGAACATGCCAAACGTATAAAAGATGACAACATCGATCAACGTAGGTAAAGAAATCCAACTGCGGGGGCGACCGACCTCGATTGCTGCGTGTATCGCAGGAATCCAGAGCAGTAGCATGAGCCATCCGCTGGCGTGGCAGAGATAGACCAGAGGCCGTAGTCGCCGACGGAAGGCATCGAATAGAACGAGCGCCACAAGCATCACGGCGCCATAGATTATGGCGAGAATATGCGTGAGTACAAGCGCCGCCTGAGACGCAGTCAATAAGAACAGCGCTAACCTACTTGGTGAGGCGGGCAGGGCCGCGCGCAGGTACGCGGCAACCGCCAAGGCTGCAACAAGTATGTACAAGCCATAACAACGGCCCTCCACGTTTTGCATTGAGATAAAGGCGGAGCCACACCAAACCGTGAGGACGCCGATCGCAACTGGTCTGGACGGCCAGCACTGGCGCAGCGTCGTAGCCAGAACGAGCATTGCCGCGCACATCGCAACAGAGGAATAGAGTCGAAGCGACAGGTCGCTGTGGCCGAAGATGTGCGCCCAAGGCCAGGCTGTCAGGTAGAACAGCGGCATCTCTGCTGTGCCCATGTGACGCAAGGCATGGAACAGGTGCGTAAAGGATGGATCGCTTGCTTCGGTCCGGGTGAAGATCTCATCGACCCACTGCTGCTTTCTTGGAGACCAGAGGATACAGGAAAGAAGCAGCGACACAGTCGCCGCGCCATAGAGCAGCAGTTCTCGACGCGAGTTGCCTGTCGCCGGTTGACGCATCCCTGGTCGCAGCAGTTTAGCAGCGACCGATCTCGAAACACAGAAATAAGATGAGCGGAGCCGATTTGGTCATAGCGGCGGGCGGGCCTCGCTGGGGCCTTCCTCGGCTTTGGCGAGGAGGGCGATGGTTCGGGAGAGGGGCAGGCCCATGACGTTGAAGTAGCAGCCCTCGATGCGGGGGATCCAGCGGGCGGCGTAGCCTTGGATTCCGTAGGCCCCGGCCTTGTCGAGCGGCTCGCCGCTGGCGAGGTAGTGGACGAGCTCGTCCTCGTCGATGAGGTCGAAGAAGACCTGGGTAACCTCGACGTCGGAGACGATGGCTCTGTGGTTGATGGCGGCGACTCCGGTGAGGACCTGGTGGGTGCGGCCGGCGAGGCGCTCGAGCATGTGGCGCGCCTCGGAGGGGTCGGCGGGCTTGCCGAGGATGTGGCCGTCGAGGACGACGACGGTGTCGGCTCCGAGGACGGTGATGGGGTCGTCGGAGGAGTCGGCGGCCTTGCGGCGGTCCCAGACGGCCTGCGCCTTTTCGACGGCGAGGCGCTGGACGTACTTGGCGGGAGGCTCGTTGGGCTGCGGCTCTTCGCTGATGTCGGCGTGCTCAACGGTGAAGTCGAGGCCGGCCTGGGAGAGAAGTTCGCGGCGGCGCGGTGAGGATGAGGCCAGGATCAGCATGACAATTTGAGGGTATCGGAATCGGGCGGCAATGCAAACGCTGAGTTTGCAGAAGCGCGGCCCTCCAGGGAAATGCGATTTTTTTGACGATAACGCGGGGAGGGCGGCGTAAGATGGCTGCCAAGCCATGACCCAGTACGACGCCGAGGACAGGGTCACTCCAATGCGCGAGGCTGAGCGCATCGGCAAACGTGCGCGCGGTAAGCGTGGGTTGGTCCTCGTTGCGATCATTGGGAGCATCGTTCTCCAGTTCATCCCGACCTGGCAGCTGCAGAGCAGGAACTCCCGCATCATGCGTGATTTTGCCGACCTGTACGCAGGGGGAGTCATTGTGCGGGAAGGAAATGGCAGCCGCCTTTACGATCCCGCTCTGCAGCTTCAGGTTGAGCGCGAGCGGACGATGCGCCCCGACCAGATCGGGTTTCTTCCCTACGTCCATGCACCGTATGAGGCACTGCTCTTTGCGGCGCTGTCGTTGTTTTCCTATGCGACGGCGAACTGGATATGGTGGGTCTGCAATGTTGTCCTCTTCTTTTCTACGATGTTGCTTCTTCGTCCCTTTCTGCCGCGCCTCGAGGTTCACTTCGAACTTGTACTTCTGGCGCTCGGAGCGTTTGTTCCGCTGCAGATGGCTGAGGCGCAGGGGCAGGATTCGGTCCTGTCGCAGTTTCTCTGTACGGCGGCCTTCGTCTGCCTGGTACGCGGGAGGGAGTTTTTCGCGGGAGCTGTTTTGGGCCTTGCCTTGTACAAACCACATCTCGCTCTTCCGGCGATCCTGATCCTTGTGCTTGCATCAAAGGAGCGGGTTCGCGTCTTCGCGGGATTTAGCGTGGCCTGTCTCAGCCTTGTACTGCTCTCGATTGCTGTCGTGGGCTGGAAGACGGCGCTCGCGTATCCGCGAGTCCTTGCGAACGTGAAGGCAGTTGATCCAACCGCGATGGCGAGTGTCTACGGCCTGTTGCATGCAGTTTCAGGTGCGCTTCTCTCCGATGGTTCCGTCGTCCTGGTCGTGGGCGCTCTTACGGCGGGTGTTGCTGCTTCGACCGCGTGGATTTTGTATCGCAGCCAGCCGATCACGAAGCTGACCTATGCGCTGCTGATGACGGCCGTGTTGCTGATTGCGTATCACACCCATCTCCACGATCTGATACTGCTGGTATTGCCGCTTCTCGTCGCTGTGAACTGGCTGATTGAGGTGGGCCTGCACAATCGAACGCAGCGGCTGATAGCTGCCTGTGTCGCGGTTTTATATGCGTTGCCGATGATCTATTGGTATCCGCCGCTCTATACCTGCGCGATCCTGGTCTTCTTTGCGGCATTCTTATGGGAGGCCTGCGATGGCAGGAATCTTCTTCGACCGCTTCAGCCGCAGAGGAAACAAGCGCGCGTATGAAGTTTGGTTGCTGACTCTGTGACGAATCGTAATGCGTTGACGGGGTTACGGGAGTATCTTCAGTACGCATTCCAATATTCAGTTCCGGAGGACGACTTGAAGAGATTTGTCTTTTCCGCTCTGGCCCTTATCCTTGTCAGCATGACTCTTGCATCGACCGCGCAGGCGCAGCAGCCGCCTATTATCGACCGCCAGCTTTTCTTTGGAGAGATTCAGATTGCCGGGGCGCAGATCTCGCCCGATGGGCAGTGGATCTCGTTTCTCAAGCCATACAAGGGAGTTCGCAATATCTGGGTGAAGAAGGCGAGCGAGCCGTTCGACAAGGCTCGTCCGCTGAGCGCGGAGGCTACGCGGCCAGTGGGAGGGTATTTCTGGTCGCGCGACTCGAAGTATGTGCTCTACGCGCAGGACAACGCGGGCGATGAGAACTTCAACGTCTATGCCATTGACCCCACAGCGGCGGCGGATGAGAAGACGGGCGTTCCGGTGACGCGCGCGCTGACGAACCTGAAGGGCGTCCGCACGCAGCTCGTCGCCGCTCCAAAGACGAAGCCGGACATTCTGTACATCGGGCTGAATGATCGCGATCCGCGCTGGCACGATCTGTATGAGTTACATATCTCGACGGGCGAGAAGACGCTGGTGCACAAGAACACCGAGCAGATCGCCGGGTGGGACTTCGACCATGACGGCAATCTGCGCATGGCGGCGCGCACGAACAAGGCCGGCGACACGGAGATTCTGAGCGTGACTCCGGAGGGGTTCAAGCAGGTGTATAGCTGCTCGGTGCTGGAGCAGTGCCACGTGACGGGCTTTACCCCGGACAACAAGCTGGCCTATCTGGTTACGAACAAGGGCGAGCTGAACCTGACGGAGCTGGAGACGATCGATCCTGCGACGGGCGCGACGGCGAAGGTGGAGAGCGATCCGGAGGGGCGCGTCGATCTTGATGGCGTGACGACGTCGGAGGTGGACTACCGCATTCTGTTTACGCAGTACGAGGACGCTCGCTACCGTCAGTACTTCCGCGACAAGGAGTTCGAGAAGGAGTACCACTGGCTGCAAGGGAAGCTGCCGGGCAAGGAGATCGGCCTCGGTGCGAGGTCCAAGGACGAGAGCGTCTGGATTGTGAATGCGTACAGCGATACGGAGCCGGGCGAGACGTATGTGTGGGACCGCAAGGCAAAGACCCTGGCGCTGCAGTACCGCATCCGCGAAGAGCTGCCGCGCGCGTCGCTCTCGGAGCGCAAGCCGTATAGCTACAAGTCTTCCGACGGGCTGGAGATTCCGGCGTACCTGACGCTGCCGAAGGGATTGCCGACGAAGAACCTGCCCCTGATTGTGTTGCCGCATGGCGGGCCGTGGGGGCGTGACTCGTATCGCTACGACACGTTCGCGCAGTTCCTGTCGAACCGCGGATATGCGGTGCTGCAGCCGAACTTCCGCGCGTCGACCGGCTACGGCAAGAAGTTTCTCAACGCGGGCAACGGCGAGTGGGGCCGCAAGATGCAGGACGACCTGACGTGGGGCGCAAAGGCGCTGATCGCCGATGGGACCGCAGACCCGAAGCGCGTGGGGATTGCGGGGGGCTCGTACGGAGGCTATGCGACGCTTGCGGGAGTGGCGTTTACGCCGGATGTGTACGCGGCGGCGTTTGCGATTGTGGCTCCGTCGAATCTGATTACGCTGCTCGATGCGATACCGCCGTACTGGGAGGCGGGGCGAAAGCAGATGTACACGCGTATGGCCGATCCGACGACTCCGGAGGGCAAGGCGCTGCTGGTTGCGGAGTCTCCGCTGACGAAGGCGAAGTCGATTGTGACTCCGCTGGTGGTGGTGCAGGGCAAGAACGATCCGCGGGTGAATATCCGCGAGAGCAACCAGATTGTGGCGGCGGTGCGGGACAACGGCAAGCCGGTGGAATACCTGGTCGCGCCGGATGAGGGCCACGGCTTTGCGCGGCCCATCAACAATCTTGCGATGGTGACGAAGATGGAGGAGTTCTTCGCGCAGTATCTGGGCGGGCGCTACCAGAAGGATGTGACGCCGGAGATTGCGGAGCGGTTAAAGGTGCTAATGGTCGATCCGAAGACGGTAAATGGTGAGGTGACGCTGAAGAGCGCACCTGTGGAGGCTAGTAAGTAGGGGCGGTTGAGGAGATTGTGCCTTCCCATCCTTGTCGCGATGAGACCGCGACAAGGATGGGGTACCCGAGCGATTGTGGCTCGTTAGCCGGCTTTTTGAATCGTGATGTGGGCCTGCATGGTGTGAGTGGTGCCCGGCGCGAGCGTGATGGCGTTTGCGGCGGCGTTGACGGTTTCGACGCAGAGCATCTCGTGCCACTCGTCGGGGCCCATATCGGCCATCTCTTTCCAGGGGTTGAAGACGACGGTGGTGTTGGAGTTGGTCTTGGCGACGGTGATGCTGCGCCTGCCGGGTACGTCGCGGATGACGCACGTGGCGGTGGTGTTCTCGTAGATGCGGTCGGTGAAGGCCGTTGGGGTGAAGGGCGCGTTCGCGGCGGGCTTCACGCGGAAGTTGTCGGTCTTGTCGATGAAGGGCGTAGGCCCAAGGCCGGTGACGGTGGCCTCGTGGACATCGACGACGGCGAAGTAGGTGTGGAGCGCCTCTTCGAAGTGGAGCGGCTTGTCGCTCTCGTTCGCGACGGTCAGCGCCATGGTGAGCGACGGCCCGATGGTGAGCTGGAAGGCGAGTTTGAAGCCGTCGAAGCCCATCTCGCGGCTGAGATCGCTGGGGCCGAGCGTGAAGGTGAGGTGGAGGTCGTCGCCCGAGAGTGCGGCGAAGGCCAGCGTCCAGTCCTGGATGCGCGCGAAGCCGTGCGAGGGGCCGGGCTTGCCCTGGTAGCGGTTGGGGTTGGAGTCGGTGGCGAACCAGGGGAAGGCGATAGGCACGCCGCCGCGGATGGGCTTACCGGGGACGAAGTCGCTCTTGCGGCTGAGGAAGAGCGCGGGCTGCTGGCCTGTGGGCTGCCAGTGCGTGATGTGCGCTCCCTGCAGGTAGATGGTGGCCGAGGCCGCGGGTGAGGTGACGTTGGCGCGGACGAGGCCGTTGTGCTTGTCGAAGCTGAGCACACCGGGGATGGCGAAGTGTTCGTTGAGCTGTGCAAGGTTCATGTCGCTCTCAAGTGTAGCGTTTGCGAGACAGTTTGTTTTGAAACGGTTGATGACCCGGCTGTGCCCCGGTGACCATCGATTGTAATCTCCACAAAACGGTGAGTGGCCGCGAAGGGAGGGCCGGGTTGTTGCCGTATGTCTCTGATGTTTAGCGAGATGCGGGATTTCGCGAGAGAAGTGACAGCCCGGGCGCCGAGGATGGCATCCAATCGGGGAAGGTGAAGTGTGTAACGCGGTGGGAAGCGAGATGAGGATGAATACGGTCGAGGCAGATAAGGTTGAAAGGAACGTTCACGCGGTCAAGCAGGTTCGTTCGTTGTGCGACATGCATCGAGTTCCCTTCGGTACGCTGGAGAACCTTGGTGATTTGATTGCGAGCGTCAAGGAAGACAGGCACTTCGCGATGGATTTCTGGGCGTTGGTAGGCCGGTTGAGCGCCCGCGAGAGTGGTGAGTTAGGCGACGACGAGATGCTGGAGGTGATCGTAGAAGGTGCGGCGGGAGCCGGGGTGGCGTCGCTGCGACCGGAGGAGAGGGCAAGGGCCGAGGAACTGAAACAGATGCTGGCAGGCGTGGACGTGGCCCAGCCGGCTGAGTTGCCCCATGCGATGTCGGAGCCCGCTGCTGCTCTGCTGGGTGCGCAGAGCAGCAGCCAAAGAACTGGCGGACCGGGTGCGGCGGTGGTCGTGCTTCCGGAGAAACCGGGGCGGGAAGAGACGCCCGGTACGGTGCGCGAGGGCACGCGAGCGAGGCTGGCGGCCAGCGAAGATGTGTCGGCAGCACGACGATCGATTGGAGAGGTGTTATCGCGGCTGGAGCGAACGACTACGGAGCTGAGGGAGCAACTTGCGGCCATCGATGAGCAAATAGGCAAGGAGCAGATAGGCAAGCCGATTGATCGGCAGAGGGAAGAAGTGGAGTCTCCGAAAGCTCCGGAACAACGAGGCGCGGAGCCGGTAGAACTGCGCAGGCTGGAAGAGATCGCGGTCACCGAGCCTTTGCCGGAGTCCGTGAAGGTCACTTCAGCGCTCAGGCCACCGCGTTCGCTGGCGTCGCCGCGAGTGCCGCCGCTTGGTCAGACGGAGCAGACGGAACAGAGAAGGAATGATCGCGAGCGAGAAGTCTTCGCACCTCGGCCGGCGGGTACGCTATTGCATCGCGGGGTCGCGGTGCTGGAGGAGGATGACGACCCGTCTATCCCGGTTCCGCTGGCAGGTTATGCGCAGGAGAATGGTGGAACTGCCGGGCGCCGCGTCGTGGCAGCGGTGATGCTGCTGGCGCTGGCCGGAGGAGGGATCTTCTTTGCGCGCTCCAATGCTGGCCGTGCCGTGATGGAGCGATATCGTCCGGCGCTGCATGCGCAGTTTGACGGAGTGATCAGGCGACTGGGCGTCCTGAAGCGTGAAGCGACCGGGCGTCGGGACGATACCCAGAACGACACCCGGAAGGATGCGACGACGGGAAGCGGGGCCGCGCCTGCGGCGCCTGCGCCATCTGTGGCGCCTTCACATCCGGCGCAAGACGTGCCGCACAACGCTCCCGCTGTGGCTCCAACTATAGATGCTGCGAACGCTACCGATGCTGCGAACGCGAGCCAGAGCCGTCGAACGAGCAGCGGGATCGGGAAAGCTGTCGCTGCGCCGAAGACTGGAACCGCGGCGCGGGTCGAGCCAAGGGACCGGGAGGGCCGCGAGACGGATGCGGGCCACAGAAGAGTGACCGAAGTGGCGAGCGCACCGGTGGGGGTGGGAGCGGTTGAGGACGCGAGCGTGATCAAGGTGGCACCCTCGGTGATGGCGAGGCACCTGGTGGCGTCACGTGTTCCGGCGTATCCGGTGACGGCGAAGGCCGAGGGCATCGAGGGGCGAGTGGTGATGGAGGCGGTGATCTCGAAGATTGGAATGGTGGACCACGTGCGCGTAATCGACGGGGACCGTCATCTGCGCTCGGCGGCTGAAGAGGCGGTGCTGAAGTGGCGCTACAGGCCGTATCTGCTGAACGGCCGGCCGGTCGATGTGGCGACGCTGGTGCGGGTGGACTTCCGACTTCGTGGGCACAACAGGTGACGTAGCCGCCGCGCTCGGCGGCGGAAGTGGCTTAAAGCGCCTCATGTATGCTCTCTGCACCGGTTGAGGTGCCGATTTATGGATGCTCTGAACACTTTTCTGCTGATGGTAGTTTTCATCTTCGCGATTGTGATTCTGGTGGCGGTGCTGAAGACGCTGTTCACGGTCCGCACGGCGACGGCTGGAGTGGTGGAGCGGTTCGGCAAGTTCAACCGCATTCTGCGGCCCGGGCTGCATGTGCTCGTTCCCTTTGCGGAGCGCGCTTTTGTCGTCGATCTGATGGTCAAGCAGGTGCAGTTTTCGGTGGAGACGAAGACGCACGACAACGTCTTTGTTCAGATTCCGGTGAGCGTGCAGTACCAGGTGCTGGACGACAAGATCTTCGACGCGTTCTACAGGCTGTCGAGCCCGCAGAAGCAGATCGAGTCGTTCGTCTTCAACTCGATCCTGGGGCATGTTCCCAAACTTACTCTCGATCAGACGTTCGAGCAGCAGTCGGGCATCTCGGTCGCGGTGAAGACGGAGCTGGACTCGATTATGTCGGGGTTTGGATTCAACATTCTGACGGCGCTGGTGACGGACATCATCCCGGATGTGAAGGTGAAGACCGCCATGAACGACATCAACGCAGCACAGCGCGCGCAGGTGGCGGCGCAGGCCCGCGGCGAGGCAGACAAGATCCTGAAGGTGAAGCAGGCCGAGGCCGAGGCTGCCTCGAAGGCGTTGCAGGGACAGGGCATCGCGGCGGAGCGGCAGGCGATCATCGACGGGCTGCGGTCGTCGATCGAGCACTTCCGCGAGGCGGTACCGGGCGCGACGGCCGAGGATGTGATGGCGCTGGTGCTGCTGACGCAGTACTTCGACACCCTGAAGGATGTGGGAACTCGTGCGGGGACGAATACGCTGTTTCTGCCGAGCAATCCCGGCGCGGCGAGCGACTTCCTTACGCAGATTCTTGCCGGCCTGCGTGGGGGAGGCAATGGCCCACATCCAGCTCCGACGACGAGAGTGGTTCAGCCTCCGCCACCCGTCACAACGTAGCGGATTTGTGACGAAACGGTGCAACCGGCGCGGGTCTGCCGCATCTGGCTGAAATAGCTTCAGGAACTGCCGCAGGTGTGCTGGGAGGTAGGTCTGATGAGTCGATTGAGCGAGCAGTCGCAGGGGCACATCCATGCGTATCAGCGGACGGCGGATGGGTTTGGCGTGCAGCTGCGCAGCGACTCGAGCGGCGTGCTCGAGATGCCGGAGTTTCCCAATGCGCTGATCTCGATCCACATAGGCCGGGCGGCGCGGATGTCGTGCAGTCGCGCGGGCGTGAGCCACACGGGCTCGGGGGTGCACGGCGATATCGATATCATCCCTGCCGGGGTTCCGGCACTGTGGCGGATGCATGATGAGAACGACAAGGCCCTTATGATGAGCCTGCCCCCGGCTATGCTGGAGACAGTCGCTGAGGACAATGCCTTCGGCGTGCACGGCGTGGAGCTGCGCAATCGCTTCATGGTGCGCGACCGCCAGCTGGAGAGCATCGCCTGGGCGATGAAGAGCGAGCTGGAGATGGGATCGCCTTCGGGAGAGCTGTTTCTCGATGGGTTGGCTCAGTCGGCTGCTGCGCGATTGGTTGCGGGGCATAGCTCGATAGCAGTCGAGGAGCGGCGATACGGCGGTCTTGATGGCCGAAGACTGAAGCGCACACTTGAATTTATCGAGGCGCATCTTGCCGAGGCGCTCTCTCTATCGCGCCTGGCCGCGGTGGCGGAGATTAGCGTCTCGCATTTCCGCGCAGGCTTTCGCGCGTCGGTTGGCGTTGCCGTGCACCAGTATGTGATTGAGCGCCGGGTGGAGCACGCGAAGTCGCTGCTGATGGGCGAAGGACAGACGATTGCCGAGATCGCGCTGGCCGCGGGCTTTACGCACCAGAGCCACCTTGCCCGGCATATGCAGCGCGCGACAGGATTCTCTCCCCTGCAGATGAGGCGGATCTTCGCCGAACGCATGGTCCTCGACGTAGCTGAATAGTTTCAGAAGATTTTTTCAGCAGATTGTGCTCTTCTCCAGCGGCCTGTGTGCGACGCGGCGCGCGGGCCTAAGGAGAATCGTGTTTGTAGCCGTTGGTTCGGCTGCAAGTGCGATGAAGGAATGGAGAAGACATGATGCGACGAGAGTTTTTACGAGGAACGTTTGGCGTGGCGGGGGCGAGCCTGCTCTCGGAGGTGGCGACTGGGTTGAGCGGCGGAGGCGCAGTGGTCGCCGCTCCCAAGTCGAAGATTACCGGCGGAACGATTGACCTGAGGGAGTTCCACCGCATGCGGCGTTTTGCCGACCTGTCGATGGGGCGCATCGCCTATGTCGAGCGCGGCAAGGGTCCAGTGGCGCTGTTTCTGCACGGCTTTCCGCTGAACGGCTACCAGTGGCGCGGCGCGCTGGAGCGTTTGTCGCCATACCGGCGCTGCATTGCGGCGGACTTCATGGGCCTTGGCTACTCCGAGGTTCCAGAAAATGCCGACATCTCGATCCCGGCACAGGCTGACATGCTGGCGGCGCTGCTCGACCACCTCAAGATCGACGAGGTCGACCTAGTGGCGAACGATTCGGGAGGGCTGACCGCGCAACTGTTCGTGGCGCGGCATGGCTCGCGCGTGCGGTCGCTGTTGCTGACCAACTGCGACGTGGATGAGAACAGCCCGCCTCCGGCGTTCCTGCCCGTCATTCAACTTGGGCATCAGCCGGGGGCGGCCGACAAGTTTATCGCGCCGCAGGTGGCCGATAAGAACTTCGCGCGGACCGACAAGGGTCTCGGGATTGCCTACACGCATCCGGCGCAGCTCACCGATGAGGCTATCGACTGCTATTTTGGGCCACTGGTTTCATCGCCGGCCCGCAAGGAGCAGTTCAGCCGCTTCTTGCTTGCGCTTGAGCCGAACTTGCTGGTGCCGATTCGCTCGCAGCTGAAGGAGTTCCGGAAGCCCGTTCACATCGTGTGGGCGACGGACGATATCTTCTTCGGCGTCGAATGGGCTGAGTGGCTGGACCGTACGCTGCCGGGCTCGCGCGGCGTGCGGCGTGTCGAGGGAGCGAAGCTTTTCTTCCCGGAGGAAATGCCGGACGTGATCGCCGAAGAGGCGAAGGCGCTCTGGGGAGTCTCGCGGTCGCCGGGAGGTTCGTTGTGATGCGGGTCAGCGCTTCTCGGACGGCGTGATGTAGCCGTGCTCGGCGAGGTGCTGGCCCATGGC
Source organism: Edaphobacter bradus (assembly GCF_025685645.1). NCBI lineage: Bacteria > Pseudomonadati > Acidobacteriota > Terriglobia > Terriglobales > Acidobacteriaceae > Edaphobacter > Edaphobacter bradus. The sequence continues at coordinate 774,596 of NZ_JAGSYF010000002.1, read as the reverse complement.
GTCGTACATGGCGGTGTCCTGCGGCTGCCATGTGGCGAGGCCGTCGACGTAGCGGTTGTACATGCTGAAGGCGGCGGCGATGAGGACGGTGTCGTGAAGCTCGAGGTCGGTTGCGCCCTCGGCGCGGGCTCGCGCGATGTCGGCTTCCGTGACGCACTTGCCTCCCTGCTGGACTTTTCCGGCGATGGCGAGGAGGGCTTTGAGTTTGGGCGAGACGTTGGCCTGCTCGAAGTTGACGCGGACTTCGTTGACGAGCGTCCAGTCGTTGCCGAGATGCGCGGCTGCTGCTGCTCCGTGACTGGTCTGGCAGAAGAAGCAGTCGTTACGGCTGGAGACGTAAGTTGCGATGAGCTCGCGTTCGGCGGGGGTGAGGGTGCTGGGGCCGTGGAGCAGGACGTGGGCGAGTTCGCGCATGGGCTTTGCGGTCTCGGGGCGGAAGGCGAAGCCGCTTGTGATTCCGGGCAGACCTTCTGGAAGAGCAATGTGGGGCACGGTGTTTCTCCTTGGGGTTAGCGGGTGGCGGGTTCGGGGATGTACTCGCGGCTGATGGCGACGTAGCCGTCGCGGGCGACGCGCTTGCCGCGCTCGCGGTACATGTCCTCGTCGCGGGGCTGCCAGGTGTCGAGGCCGTCGACGTAGCGGTTGAACTGCAGAAGGCGGCGGCGATGAGGACGGCGTCGTGGATCTCGGTATCGGTTGCGCCCTCGGCGCGCGCCTGCTCGATGTCGGATGAGGTGACCTGCTTGCCGCCTTTTTGTACTTTGCCGGCGATGTTGAGGAGCGCTTTGAGCTTCGGCGAGATGTCGGCGTGGAGGAAGTCGGCCTTGACTTGTTTGACGAGGGCTTCGTTGCCGTCGAGGCAAGCGGCGGCTACGGCGCCGTGGATGGTCTGGCAGTAGTAGCAGTCGTTCTGCGAGGAGACGTAGGTTGCGATGAGCTCGCGCTCGCCGGAGGTGAGGGAGTTGGGGGCGTGGAGGAGGACGTCGACGAGATCGTTGAGGGGGCGGGCGGTCTCAGGGCGGAAGGCCATCGCGCCGCGGATGCCGGGGAGATCGGCGGGGAGATTGATGTGGGGCATGCGTGCGGGTTCCTTTCGAGGGTAGTGGCCGGTGGCGCTTTTTGCGTCGGCGTAATGCTACGCGATGGGTGGATAAAGCGGCATCCATCGAAAGGTTGAGGCAGGTCGTGACGCGGCCCTTAGGTCTGCGATACTCCCATTGATGGCCTCTGCGCCCGCCATTCCGTCTGACGACACGATCGTCGCTGTCTCAACTCCGCCCGGCCGCGGCGGCATCGGCATTGTGCGACTTTCGGGCGCCGAGGCGCGAGCGATTGCAGAACCCATGCTTCGTCTGCGTCATCCTCTCGCGCCATCGCAGGCGCGGTTTGCCGAGGTGCTGGATGGGGCGACGGGTGAGGTGCTCGACGAGGCCGTCGTCACGTTCTTCGCGGCCCCGCACTCGTACACGACGGAGGACGTCGTCGAGATCGCGGCGCACGGCTCGCCGGTGCTGCTGGAGTATCTTGTGCGCCGGGCGCTCGAGGGCGGGGCGCGGCTGGCCGCTCCGGGCGAGTTCACGCAGCGCGCGTTTCTGGCGGGGCGGCTTGATCTCACGCAGGCCGAGGCCGTCCACGACCTGATTGAGTCCTCCACGCTGCATCAGGCGCGTGTGGCGGCGCAGCAGCTTGGAGGCGCGCTCTCGCGCAGGATTGCGCCGACGAAGGACTCGCTGATCGCGCTCATCGGAACGCTCGAGGCCGGCGTTGACTTCGCCGAGGACGACATCGACGTGCTGCCTACGCCGAAGATTCTTGCACGCATCGATGAGATGCACGAGCCGCTGGCTGCGCTGGAGAGCACGTTCGGATACGGGCGTGTGGTGCGCGATGGTTTCACGATGGCGATTGTGGGGAGGCCAAACGCGGGCAAGTCGTCGCTGTTCAACCGGCTGGTGGAGCGTGACCGCGCCATCGTCACGGCGACTCCGGGGACGACGCGCGATCTTGTGACGGAGCGGGTCTCGCTGAACGGCATTCCTGTCGACCTGGTCGATACGGCTGGGCTGCGGCCTGCCACCGATGAGGCTGAGTCCATCGGGATCGCGAAGTCGCGCGAGGCGATGGCGGATGCTGACCTGGTGCTGCTCGTCGTCGATGCGACGGCGCCGCCGCATCCTGAGGACGAGGCGACGATTGCGGCGCTCGTCACGCGGCCGATGCTGATTGCGCTGAACAAGTGCGATCTGGACGGCGGCAGCGCGAGAGTTGCGTCGAACATTTCTCCGGGCATTTCGCCGGGCGGGGCTTCGCGGGAGCATGAGGTCATCCGAACCTCCGCGCTGACGGGCGAAGGGATTCGAGCGCTGCGGGAGGCGATTCTGCGGCTGGTCAGCAGCGGCGCGCCGGCCTCAGAGAGCGCGTTGGTGACGAACCTTCGCCAGCAGCAGGCGATCTCGTCGTCGCTGGCCGCGCTGGCGCTGGCGCGCGAGGCTGCCAGTTCGGGGATTCCTCATGAGATGGTGCTGCTCGATCTGTATGAGGCGCTGCGCTCGCTGGATGCGCTGACGGGAGCGACGACGACGGACGATATCCTGAACCTGATCTTCAGCAGATTCTGCATCGGAAAGTAAAGCAATGTCCGAAACGTTAAAAAGCAAGCCCTCCTCCCCGCGTGATAGAAAGCTGTTGGAAGCGACCCACGATAATCCACCCAAGCTTGAGAGCAACGACTATGAAAGATCTCTTTGACCCCACCCTGGTAGAAGACATAAAGCAGCGCATCATGCGCCTCCATCCTGAGAGTGAGCGGCAGTGGGGCAATATGACCCTCGCCCAGACGCTCGCGCACTGTACCTCTGGCATGCAGATGGCGATGGGCGTGATCAACCCCAAACGTGCATCCTTTCCCGCCAACGTCATCGGCCTGCTTATCAAGCCGCTGGTCTTCGGTGACGACAAGCCCATGCGCCGCAACTCACCCTCCTCACCGGAGCTCTTCTCGGCGGACCCCACACAGTGCGACCTCGAGCGCGAACGCGCCCAGCTCATCGCAGCTATCGATAGCTTCGCCACCAAGGGCGCAACATGCTGCTCCCATCACCCACACCCTTTCTTTGGTCCGCTCAAACCGCAGCAGTGGGCCATCCTCATGTACAAACACGTCGACCATCATCTGCGGCAGTTCGGCGTCTAACGCGGCCCCCATTTAGCGGCAGGCCAGCACCGATACGTCCTTGGAAGGACTAAGACATTTCGGTCATCAGGGCGGTGCTTGAATGCAGTTTTACCTGTGCCGCGACAATTCATACTGCCGTAACAAAGCTCGGCGGAGCGGACTCTTATACTCGCGCGTATGTCTGACACAGGATTCTCGTACTCCACCTCTGAAGGCACGAAGCCGGGCACGGCGATTCTGAAGCTTGCTGGTCCGCTTACGCTGGCCAATATCTTCGGGTTGCAGGACGAGCTTCGGAAGGTCAAGCCGGAGTGCCTGATCATGGACCTCACCGGCGTTCCCTTCATGGATTCGGCCGGGCTCGGAGTCGTAATGAATTACTACGTCAGCTCGCAGAAGGATGGCCGAAAGCTCTTTCTTACCGGGGTGAACGACCGCGTCTCCGCGCTGCTGGAGATGACGAAGGTGGATGGCGTCCTGAAGGTGTGCGGCTCCTTGGAGGCCGCTGAGGCGCTGGCCTGAGTCTTTACGTCCCACCCGTGCTGTCTCGGTAGAGAAGCGGGTTTCTCCGCTCCGCTGTGCGATGAGGCTGGCACTGCTGCACCCCAGCGAGCAAGAATGCTCGCTGGGACCCCGCTGCTCCGGTCGAAATGACAGAGGTTGAGTTGGTTGGCCTGTCGCCCCCGTGGAATGACAACTGAGGAGCAACGCTTTCTGTGCAATGACTCGGGAGTTCAGTCGGCCTTTGCCCTAAAGACAGGGCAAAAACCCAGATGGTTCTCTCCTGAAGTGCAAGTTCTTGCACATGGGCCTTCTGTTTAGGCAGATAAGCCGCAGAAAATGGGCTGACCCTCGCGTTTTGCTTCGGCATGGAACGTGCAGGAAAAGGTTAAACATCGGTTCACCTAACTCAGGTACAGGGCTAACTGGGCGGTCGGGCCCTTCCTCGGAGGACATGTAGAGATGAAAGTATTTCGCTATTTATTCGTAGCAATTCTGGCTCTTGGTTTCTCGGGCCTTGCCAAAGCCGACGTTGTCGACTTCCACATGGGCGTTTTGGACCCCCCATCGCAGTTGAACTATTCGGACATCACAGGAAACACGTTCCCGGTCACCTTCGGCGCCTGTCCCGACTTCCTGTCGGACGCCGGAATCACCGGCTGCTTCACAGGACTGAACGACACGAGCTTCACCTTCACCAGCTTGAACATGATCTTCACCAACGGCCCCGGCTTGGGCGGCCAGCCTGCGACCTGCGACACCGCTGTCCCGGGCAGTGTCTTCGGCGGGGCGGACTGCTTCCTCTCGCCCGACGGCACGCACTATGTTCTGGACTTCTTTGGTGGAAGCGGAATCGCGCCCGACACGTTCTTCTTCATCACCGAGACAGGGCCTGCTCCGGACGCCTTCGGCACTGGCGAAGCGATTGCCAACGTGCCCGAGCCCGGCACGGTGCTGTTGTTCTCGACTGGCATCATAGCGATGTTTGGCCTTCTGGCGATCCGGCAGCAGAGAGGCTCTGTTCTCTCGGCCATCCGGACCCGCTTCTAAGGCCGTATCTGCCTGGTTTCTCCACAAGGGAATCCGCGCCTGCGGGTGCGGATTCCCTGTTTAACCTGGGTGGACGCTCGATTCCCTAACGGGTAGCTCAGGCGAAACACGCCTGTGCACTCTCTTGCGCGAGGACGATGGGCCGGGTGTACTCTTTGTTATCGTTATCCGCAACGCTGCCTTTGGAAGTGAGCCCTATGCGTCGCATCGGTTGGATCGTGGCGTTGTTTCCGCTGCTGTGCGGAGTTCCAGGTGCGTTGCGCGCGGAGGCTGCTCCGGAGAAGCCCGCAGTGGCGGCGAAAGCCCAGACGGCCGGGAGAGCTCCGGCTGACAATGCGATTCGTGTGAAGCTGGGCGAGTCTGCGGTGGAGTTGATGGGCCCGTGGAAGTTCCACACCGGCGACGACATGGCGTGGGCGGAACCGGCGTATGACGACTCCGGCTGGGCCGACATGGACCTTACTCCGCCCCCGGGCACGGCTGATGCCAGCCTTGGCACCAGCGGATACATTCCGGGCTGGACGTCGCGGGGGTACCCCCATCACGCCGGATATGCGTGGTATCGGCTGCAGGTCGACGTGGAGGGCGCCACCCGGTCGCTCGCTCTGAAGATGCCTGACAACGCGGACGATGCCTATCAGGTCTTCGTCAACGGCCTGCAGATCGGCGAGTTCGGAACATTTGCGGAGAAGAACGTCACCGCATACAGCACGCTGCCGCAGGCGTTTCGTCTGCCCAAGGGACTGCGCAATGGAAAGGCTACGATCGCCATCCGCATGTGGATGGACTCGGCCACTCCGTTTAACAGTCCGGACGCCGGAGGGCTGCACGGGCCTCCTGTCCTGGGCTACGCCACGGTCATCGCCACGCAGGTCCAGCTCGACTGGGACGATATCGCGCACGGCGTAGGCAGCGGGTTTCTTGAGGGCCTCATCCTGATCATGGCGCTGGTGATGGGGCTGGCGCTCTTCTGGCTGGACCCGCAGGAGGACGCCTATCTCTGGCTCTCGGCGGTGTGCTTCGTCACGCTGCTGGGCAACGGAGTTGTCCTCTCGGTGAACTTTATCCCGTGGATTGGCCAGACGTCGGGAGTCATCCTCAACGATGTCATCCTCACGCCGCTGCGGATCGGTCTCTGGGTGCTGTTCTGGGCTTACTGGTTCCGGCTGTGGCAGATGGGGCGGCTGCACGCCATTGTCTGGACGCAGGTCGCGCTGCTGGCCGTGGGCACGGCGATGCTCCGGCCGCCGCTTTACGGACAGCATGTTCCCGTAGAGGCGGCGGGATACCTTGTGCCGCTGCTGCTTGCCATCAAGCTGGGTCTCGGCGTGGTGCTCTTCGCGGTGGCTTACCGGGGATTCAGGCGGCAGAGGGCCGAGGGATGGATGGCCGGTGTCGCCATCCTGCTGGTCGTCGTCGCCAACTACCAGCATGAGCTGCGCCTGATTCACGTGCGCACGACAACCTCTCTGTTTGGGTTCGCCATCTCGCTGGGAACGGTTGCCACGATCCTCTCGCTCCTGCTGATCACGGTGATGCTGCTCAGGAGGTTCATCGAGTCGCAGGCCAGGAAGGAGCACTGGAAGCTGGAGATCGAGCAGGCGCGGCACGTCCAGCAGGTGCTCATCCCGGAGATGCTTCCGCAGATCAAGGGGCTCAGCATCGAGAGCGAGTACCGGCCGGCGCGCGAGGTCGGCGGCGACTTCTTCCAGATTCTTCCTGGCGAGGAGCCCGGCACGGCGCTCATCGTCGTGGGAGACGTTACGGGCAAGGGGATGCAGGCGGGCATGCTGGTCGCGCTGATTGTGGGATCCATACGCACGGCGGCGCAGAACAGCTCGGACCCGCAGCGCATTCTCAGTCAGGTGAACGACCAGCTCTGCGAGCGCGAGCACTCGAGCGCAACGTGTGTCGTCCTGCGGATTATGCCGGATGGCATGGTCCATCTGGCCAACGCAGGGCAGCTTCCGCCGTACCTCAACGACAAGGAGGTCGAGATGGAGGGAGCGCTGCCGCTCGGCATCGTGCCGGAGATGGAGTTCCCGGTGGTCTCGTTCCGGCTGGAGGAGGGGGATTCGCTGATCCTGATGTCGGACGGTATCGCCGAGGCGCAGGATGCGCAGGGGCAGCTCTTCGGTTTTGAGCGCGTCAACGAGCTGCTTCGCCAGCCCATTACCGCGGCGGAGATCGCGAAGATCGCGCAGGACTTCGGCCAGGAGGACGACATTCTCGTGCTGCGAATCCAGCGCGACGGGCAGCCGCGGCAGGATGCCCGGTCAAGTACGGAGATGGTGGCGCATTAGAGGCTGGGGCTCAAAGCCCAGCTTCGGTTGAAAGGAAAGGATAGGGAGTTGGCTGGGAGATTGCGCTTTCCCATTCATGCCGCGATGAGGCTGCGGCATGAATGGGGCACCCGGCAGGCGGATTCTAGCGGAGGAGCCCATAGGGTAATGAAACTCGTCCGATACGACTCACCGGAAGTAACTCGCAGCATCGCCTCGACGGGGGCGCGGGCCTGCTGGGGTTGGTCCTTACCGACCCTCATTTGCATCGCAAGTGTGCCGGGCCTGCTGATTGCCGTTATCGCGAGCCTGATTGTTTCGGTACGCGCGGCGGCTTGGTTCGGCGTGCCCGTTGTTCTTGCCTTGAACGGTTATCTGCTTTGGCGTGGAAGGTCCCCTCGCCTGAATTGGGTCATAGCGGGTTGCGCTGATCGGGTTTTCGTTCGTCTGTTCGTGCAACGTGGGAGGGGCCGGGCTGACATACAAGAGCCGGATGTACTCATGTTCGAAGCGCCCGAAATTGCTTCGATAAGGGTCCGAATTGTCGAAGTGTTTTTATATGGGCCTAAGCCTAAAATTGTCGAGTGGTTGGTGATCGAACCTGCTCAGGCGGTCGCGCAAGACATTTCCCGTCACATCCGTCCGTTGCTCAAGCCAGATGATCGGGGTAAGCAGGTATACATAAGCAATGGAGAGGGATGCCTCACCATGAATTGGCAACCGTGCCGCCCTGCTCTGCGGGTATTTCTTCAGCAAGTCGTACGGGAATGTCCGTCCGTTGTCATAGCCCCCGAAGAACGTTCTGAGTTGGATTTGAAGGGATTTGGCAGCATGGGAGTCGGGAGAAACCGAATGCACAACAGCGTCAGCTGCTGGTCCAGGCGGGACGTCTTGGATTCGGTTGCGAATGCGCACAGCGGATAAGTCAGTATAAGCACATGTCGTTCCGGAAGGCTTCGGCGTACCTGGCGGAGATTGAGCGAGAGGAACCCGGGACAGGACACGATTCTGAGACCCGGGATAACGTCACGATGCAGGATCTTCATCTATGACGGCCCTCGCGACATGCACAATCGATTCTTGACTAGGCCGAGAATGCGGCACAGGCCGATTTTTCGTCTGGATGCAGCTTGGTGTACTTGGTGATTCCCACCATGGCGAAGACCTTTTGGAAGTGCGGCGAGAGGCCGAAGGTCTGGATGGACTGGCCGCTCTTGCCCGCTGCGATCATCATCTGGATGATCAGGGCGATTCCGCTGGAGTTCAGGTACTCGACGTTGGAGAAGTCGAGGAGGATGTTCTTTGTTCCTTCGGCCATTCCCTGATAGGTTCCGAGCACGGCGGCCTTTGACGCGCTGGTGATGTCTCCCGAGAAGCGGAGGACCGTGGCGGTGACTCCGGAACTGCACTGCACCTCTTCCATCTTCACCTGCGTAATTTTCTCCTGCATCTCTACTCTTCCCTTCCTCTCGGACGCTTTTTATTGCTTCGACGGATGAAGCCGGATGACCATGCGGGCGTAGCTGCCCTGCGGCGGCGCGCTGACCCATTCGACCTCATCGACCAGCGATTCAATCAAAAACATTCCCATGCCGCGGGGTTCTTCTTCCTCGTGCATCTTCTTGTCGATGTCGGGCGGGATGGCCTTTTTCTGCGGCCCTTCGCCTGTGTCGAGAATCTTGACCTCCAGAGCGTCCGTGCTCATCGACATGATGACGCCGACGACCAGGGCCTCATCGAGCTTGTTGCCGTGCTCCATGGCATTGATGCAGGCTTCGGCGACGGCCGTCTTGAGGTCTTCGATGCGTTCTTCGCCGAAGCCCATCAGGTGGGCGACGCTCGCGGCGGTGTTCATGGCAACTTTCTCAAAGCCGAGCCGGGAGGGGAGGCGGAGCTCGATGCTGCTGCGGTGTTCTTCCATTTGGGGGCCGTCTCCGTTATGGGTTGCGGAACAGTACCAGCGCAGTCATATCATCTGACTGCTCGCCGCCGCCAGAAAATCCCTCTAAAGTGTTCCAAATTGTAGACAGGGTGCGCTCCGGGGTCGGTTCCTTGCAGCCGAGAAAGGCCTGCATCAGCCGCGCCTCTCCGAACTCGTCTTCACCGTGGAAGACCTCGGTCATGCCGTCAGTGTAGACCAAAAGCCTCGTACCGGGGCTAAGAGTGAACTCTTCCGGTACATAGCTGGAGAAGGGCAACATCCCGATCGGCGTTCCGGAGGCGGCGATCTTCCGGAAGGTTCCGTCGGCGGCCTGCAGGAAGGCCGGATTGTGCCCCGCGTTGAGGACCTCAAGGGTGTGGGTCGCAGGGTCCAGACGTAGCAGAAACGCCGTGACATAGCGGCGTCGCGACTCGTCGCCCTCGCCGTAGTGCAGCAGGTTCATCTTGGTGGCGATGTCGTAGAGGCTGAGTTTGGCGTGCACCATCGCGCGGAAGGCGGAGCGGAAGGACGCTCCCACGAGCGCCGACGCCAGCCCCTTGCCGGCGACGTCTCCCACGACGATGACGACCTCGCCCGAGGGCATCTCGACGAGGTCGAGGTAGTCTCCCCCAACCTCGTAGCAGGCGGAAGAGCGCGCGGCGAGGCGATATTGCGGGATCTCGGGCATTCGCTGCGGAACCAGGCTGAGTTGCACCTGCCGCGCCGAGGCCAGGTCGCTTTCGACGCGCTGCCACTGCAGCGTGCGCTCGTGGAAGCGCGCGTTCTCGATCGCCACGGCGGCCTGCACGGCGAGGGATTCGAGAAAGTCAGTCTCGTCGAGGTCGAGCACGCGGCCCTCGGGTACCAGAACGACCAGGTCGGTGAAGAGGTGGCCGGTCTTGTCGCGCAGGGAGAAGCGGAGGCATCGCTCGGCCTCGACGTCGTCCGCTTGCGGTGCCGTGTCCGAGCTGATCGCGGCCTGCAGGGCCAAAGGCACGTCGCCATAGGTGTCGGGGAAGGTGGTGAAGAAGGCGCCGGTAAGCTCAAGCTCGCGCACGACGATCTCCAGCACGATGTGCAGGACTTCCTCGAGCTGAATCGTCGAGTGAATCTGACGGCTTGCCTCGAGAAGGGCCTGCAGGCGGACCACCTGCTGCTGGGCCAGAAGCGCTTCACTGGTTTCCATCGGGCGTGCTCCTTGCGCACACAAACGGCTGCCGCACAAGTATATGCGTGAAAGCCGGGGTCATGGATGGAAACACGCCCTGGGTAGTGGGTCAGTTTGGATTGGCAGTGCACTTGTGCCACAGCGTCGCTATCTTACCGATGAAAGTGATTGGTTAGATTAGCGACTTGCAATTAAAACGGGCCGCCGCTGCACAGGGCAGAAGGCCTCCGGCATGTAATCTTATCCGACCAGCACCTAAACACACCCGGGGGTAGGAATGCCATTTGCTGTTATTCGATGGTTCTTTTGTGCGTCGCTGTTTCTGTTAGTTGCTGAATTGAATTCACAAGCTACCGCTCCTCGGAGCGACGCGACCGGTGTGCGTCACGGCTCCTGGAAGGTCCTCTACGAAGAGAATTTCGAAGATCATGCACCCCTGTTCAAAACGGGTTCGCCTCGCTGGGTAGCTGATACTTATCAAGATACGGACGAGTTCTCCGATGGTGGCGCACATTTCAAGCGCCTGGGAGTAACGCCGCCGGTGGCATTTCGCGCCGAGGGACCTTTTGGAAAGGGCGATTGGCTGAGTGTTGCAGCATACAGCCGCTCTAATCTCACGAAATTCAGTGACCTTTTTGAGGTAGTTCCGGATCCGGCCGACCCCAATAATCATGTGCTTAAGATTTCATCCCCCAGGCACACCGATGGAACAGTTGTTCGTCCGACGACCGCACTGCCAAAGAAGTACCGGGTTTGCCTGAAGGTGGGCTTTGCTTCCTTTGGAGACGGCAAGCCTGGGGCAACCAGTCTGAATGGCTATGCCGGAGGCGAAACCGACCAGCCCTGGTTAAACGGAGATGCGACGCTCGAGAATGGTTTTTACTGGCTCACCATTCTGGACGCGACTCCAAGGCCGCACAACAATCTTTGGATTCATCACCATCGCAAGGTCACGATCGATTCGGACAACAACAAGGAAGCCTGGACCAATATCTGGGAGGGCAAAGACTGGGTAGCTGACGGTCAGCACCCGATCATGATGTTTGGCATAGACAAGAATGGTAACGACGACGACAGCACAGGCCGTCCTTTTCTCTCCTGGTCCAACGGTGCTCTTCAGTCCTCGGGCGCCATTCGCGCGGTGGACGCGTACAAGGACAATACCTGGTATTCAGCCTGCATCGAGCGCAATGAAAATGCCTTTGTGCTAACCACCTCCGGCGACTTCAAGTGGGGCGGACAGCAGACGTATGTGGGGACAATACCAGTGCGCTCCGTGTATGAGGCAGGCGAGGGAATTCCAGACTTCTTCATGTTTGGCGATCCTCACAACAACTATTACCGCGGTTCGGTCTATTACGACGACATCAAGCTGGAGGCCTGGCAAGAGTAGAGACAGTAGCCTAACTGCCTTTTGTGCCGCTTCCCGTTGGCATTCGCGATGACTAAACCACATCGATGACGATAAGGGTGATGTCATCCTGCTGGGCCAGCGAGGCAGGTTGCCATAGGCGTATCTCAGAGAGCAGTTGATCCGATAGCTCAGAAGGCGGGCGCGACGCATTGTTGCGAACGACTTGTTCAAGCTTCCGGTCGCCAAAGGAATCGCCGCTGGCATTCTCAGGTTCAATCACGCCATCGGTGTAAAGCAAGAAGCGGTCACCTGAGTGGATCGGCAGGTCACAAACGGGATAGTCGGGATCCGGGAGGACTCCAAACAACAGGCCATTGCTTTCGATGCGTTCCAGCTTACCTTCCCGCCAGCGGAGAAGTGGCGGGTGCCCCGCCGCTGAATACAATGCCTTGCAATTCTCGGGATCAATCCACAAGTAGGCCACCGAGATAAACTGACGGCGCAGTTGCGCGGAAAGGACATGGTTCAACCCGCTCAGTACTGCTCGCGGGTCGTGTGCGCAGGGGATGACCGATTGCATGGCCACCTTGATCATGGACGCGATAAGCGCCGCTGGCACGCCGTGGCCGGAAACATCAGCCACCAGGACGCCAACCCGCTTCTGATCGACAGGAATGAACTCGTAGAAATCTCCAGCGACCGCAGTCATAGGACAGTAAGCAGCGCTGATAGAAAGGTTGCTAATTTCGGGAACGCACCTCGGAAGAATCGAGGTCTGTATCTCGCGCGCAATAGCGAGTTCGTTTTCAACCGAGAGCAAGCGGCGCTCGCTCGCAAAAACCAGTTGCAGAGCAACGTATCCAAACGCGAACAGAAGAATTGCGAAACCGAGGTGGTCCAGAATGTGGCCCAAAATGTGAGGGATCTCGAAACTGAGGAGATGCGCCAGGTTAGCAAACAGGGCCTCAATGGCAAAAACGAGCATGCCGATGGCCAGAACGCCGCGGTCGGGCAGAACGAGGTACTTCCTAGATAATCCTGGCACTGCGACGACAGTCGTCAGGACAAGGAGCATGCAGGTCGCGAGCAGGTGATGGTAAGGCATCAAGTTGCCGTTCGAGCCCGTGAAAACAAAGAAGCCAATGGCGGCGATAGCGATCACCAGCCCGACGGAAGCAGCTGCCTGAATGAGGAGCCGCAGTCTGCCGAGGCTCAGTTCCAAAAAGGAGAGCAAAGCAACAACTACGATCAGGTAAGTCATCGAAGTGTTGGCATACGGAGCGCTGATCTGAAGCCAGCGCGGCGAGGCCGCCAGGACAGCCGGCGATTCACTCAGTTGCATCGCGCCGTACATCGCGCTCCAGATTCCCAGCCAGACAAAGATGCGTACGCCGCTCCGTCGGCGAATTGCAGCAATGGACCAGGCCGCCAACCCGATAAACAGGAAAACCGCCCCTGAAATGATGTCAGCGAGCTGGTCGCGGAGCATTGCCAGGACTTGATCTTCCAACCGCCCACCTCCCAGACATCGGCAAGATATCAGAGTCGACGTCGATGTTGATGCGAGTAGTTTGCTTCTGGCAGTTCGAGGGTTCTTCGGCAAACACAGGCGATCCGGGCGGATCACGGGCAAGCCGGAAACAATCGTGCCGGTTACGAAACTCCATCTCATAATGTGAAACTGACCCACTACCGATGGAACACGCCCCGGTGTTCCTCCGGGCCGCGGCGTACTTCCCCACCCATGCGCAAACAGCGCGCATGGATGGGGCACCCGGAAACAGCGGTTTCCTCGCTGCAACAGCTACGGGTTGGTTGGTGTCTGTGGGATTCCGGCGACTGGTATGTTGGGAGCCAGCAGGTAGTTCACTCCATCGACTGTGCCGTTGCCGAGCACGAGGTTGTAGCCCTTCTTTGTTGTAGTGAGCCCGCTGCCGCACAAGTATATGCGTGAAAGCCGGGGTCGCGGATGGAAACACGCCCTGGGTAATGGGTCAGTTTGGATTGGCAGTGCACTTGTGCCGCAGCGTCGCTATCTTACCGATGAAAGTGATTGGTTAGATTAGCGACTTGCAATTAAAACGGGCCGCCGCTGCACAGCGCAGAAGGCCGCTATCGTCCGGGCAAAGGCAAACAGCGAAGGGCGCTACGCCCTAAGTCCGATTCCCTGCTCGCGTGCCGCTCGCAGGCGCACGACCTCGTCCAGGATGCGCTCGGCCATCTGCGCCTTAGTCATTACCGGCAGCGCCACTGCCGTCTCTGCTGTGAGGAACGTGCCTGCGTTCTGGTCGGAGTCGAAGCCGGTCTCGGAGCCTGAGACGTCGTTCACCACCAGCGCATCGGCCCCCTTGCGCTTCAGCTTTGCGCGCCCGTTGACCAGCACGTCCTCGGTCTCGGCGGCGAAGCCGATCACCAGCGTGCCCGGCCGTCTGCGCGCGACGATCTCCTGCAGAATGTCCGCCGTCGGCTCCAGCTTCAGCGTTCTCGGGCCCTCGCGCTTCAGCTTCTGCGTGGCAACCTCGGCCATGCGATAGTCGCTCACCGCGGCGGCCATCACGACGAGGCTCGCCTCGCCCAGCCGCTGCATCACGGCAGTCTCCATCTCCTCCGACGTCACCACGCGCACCAGCTCGCAGACCCCGGCAGGAGCCTCTAACGCCGAGGGCGCGCTCACCAGGATCACCCGCGCTCCGCGCCGCTGCGCCGCCTCGGCGATGGTGTAGCCCATCTTGCCGCTCGAGCGGTTGCCGATAAATCGCACAGGATCGATCGGCTCGCGAGTGCCTCCCGCTGTCACAAGAACTGTCTCGCCAGCGAGGTCCTTTGTCGCTGGAGTCTTCGAGAGCACCTCGCCGACCGCCGCTACAATTTGAGACTCCTCGGCCAATCTTCCGCCGCCGACCATCCCGCAGGCCAGATAACCGCTACCCGGCTCGACGATGGTTGTGCCGCGCTCGCGCAGCGTCGCCAGGTTCGCCTGCACGGCCGCGTGCTGCCACATCACCACGTTCATCGCCGGAGCGAGGATGACCGGAGCTGTCGTCGCGAGATACATGGTCGAGAGAAAGTCGTCCGCGATGCCGTGCGCGAACTTCGCCACGATATCGGCAGTCGCGGGAACGACGACGAGCGCCGCGGTCGTCTGGGCCTCGTTGATATGTTCGATGCCCGACAGCTCGCCGCCGCTCGCGCCCGCGTCCTCGCTCCACAGGCTGCTGATGACCTTGTGGCCCGTGATGGCGGCGAAGGTCAGCGGCTGCACAAACTCTTCGGCGGCGCGCGTCATGACCACGTGCGGGTCGAAGCCCGCATCCTGCAGTTGGCGCACGACCTCCACGGCCTTGTAGGCGGCGATTCCGCCGCAGACCCCCACCGTCACTTTGACCCGATCGACGCTCATGCTGAGGCCTCCCCCATCTATTAATACGCCTCCCGCCGCCTGCTTCCTACGCCTTGGTCGCTGGACCCGGAGCGCGATCCGACCTTAGCAGTATGCCGAGAGGTTGCTTAGAAGAAAAAGGCCGTACGCAACGTCAAGGCACGATTGGCCGCGGTATTGCCTGTGAATGGTGCGTTGAGTGAGATGGACTTGCCGAAAAGTGGTGAGGTAAGCACACCCACCGGTGGTCCGGGATTGTTGGTATTCAGAAGGTTGTCGGCAGTCAATCCAAACTGCAGGCGGTAGGGCCGAGGCTCGACCTTACCTCCAGCACCTGCGGCGGGACGGGGACCAAGGTGAAAGTCCTTATGCACAGACATCATCAGATAGGTGAAGCTGGGCGCGCGGCCATAGTTCATCGGGATGATGGTCTGGCTCGGAAGGGGATCGGTGTCGAAGTTGCCAAACGCCGTACGCACGACCGAAGGGCGAGTAAGGTCAGTGGCAAATGCTGGCCGGTCGTTGTAGATGGAATCTCCGTTGTTGTCCCGGCCAGTTGTGATGTTGAAGTCGGCATGCGAGCGCGCCACAAAGAAGAGGTTAATCCACGTGTCCCAGCCCGGAGGACGCACGTTCACTCCGCAAAAAAACTTCCGCGGCGAAAAACCTGCATAATCTCCGAAATCGGCGCCGACGTTGTAAGAGTTCGACGCGAAGCTCTGCGCTCCGCCGACATCAGTCTTGTCGTGGTCTATTGAGAAGAACACAAATGCATCGATCCACTTCGCGGGGTGAAAATTCCCATTGATGTTCACGTCGTGTCCGCGGCTGATTCCGTCTGACGAGAACTGGTAGATGTTCTGCGTCCCGCCGTACGGACGAACCCCGGTGCCGGAAAATGGAGCGTTCACGTTCAGCGATTCCAGTTCGTGGTACTGCCGGCGCGGATAGTAACTGACTGCAAGGCTGCCGAACTTGCCGAAGGTGTGCTCCGCCATAATCATGCCCTGCAATTGCACAGGCGAGTGCAGCCGTGGACTGAGACGATAGACCGATGGCGTTGTGCCGGCGTCGAAGCTCGACTGCGCAGGAATGGTGGGATAGAAGTCCGGATTGTTGACGATGTACACCTGCTCGGTGACGCCGTTCTCGCGAACCGAGGTGAGCAGGTCGCCGGAGGCAAACCGCTTGTAAAAGATTCCAAAGCCTCCCCGCAGCACAAGAACCGGCTGCTTCGCGTTCTTCCGCTTGATCGCATAGCCGAAACCGACCCGCGGGCCAATATCGAGGTGGTCGGGGATGCCCGACTGGCTTTCCAGGCGCAGACCGTAGTTCAAGCTGAGATCGTGTGTTGCTTTCCACTCATCTTCCGCATACACGCCCAGGTCGCCCGTGATCAGCGAGGCACTTGGGGTTCCGACGTTCAGCGTGAACTGCGAAGC
Organism: Edaphobacter bradus; assembly: GCF_025685645.1. NCBI lineage: Bacteria > Pseudomonadati > Acidobacteriota > Terriglobia > Terriglobales > Acidobacteriaceae > Edaphobacter > Edaphobacter bradus. The sequence continues at coordinate 758,324 of NZ_JAGSYF010000002.1, read as the reverse complement.
CCCATCGCCTTTCGCGCGGATGTCTGAAGGACTAAGACCCTGCTGCAAATCCAGCAAGGTGTTGCGATACGTATCGATGCTGGAAAAGATGAACTCGCCGTTATATCCCGCGGTCGCCAGGTTGGCCTCACGCAGGAGGCGATAGCGCACGCCGGCGCGGACCAGGTGCCTGCCTTCGTCGAGCGTGAAGTACTCCTGCAATTCCAGTGGGTCCTGGTTGTCGTGCAATGCCTGATTGGGGCTGCCGCCGCTGGAAAACGAGCCCTGCACGATGAGCGTCGGATCATTCGACACTGAGTCCTGCCGCTGACGCGTGCGGATGTACTGGAGCCCGGAGTCCAGCACCAGCTTGGGGCTGAAGATGTGTGTCTCCGTGAGTTGAAGCGTTTGCGTCCGGCTGTGGTTTGAGTAGGCCTGGCTGGGCAGGACCAGCAGGCCCACGCCCGCTGCCGGCTGCGTGGTGTTCGAGAAGGTATAGCGCCCGACCAGCGTATCGTTAGTGCCGAGCTGATGGTCAAGGCGCACGGAGTAGGTTTGCGCGACCGCCTCATTGGCGACCGGCTGCGACACTGTCATCCGGTTCAGGTTCGCGTCCAGCGTTACGGCGTTGACAATCTCATTCTGCGACAGGTCGCTGCGCTCTCCCGAGAGGTAGAATGAGCTCTTCTTCCCCAGCGGACCATTCAGGCTGGCTACCAAGTAGTCATTGTTGTACGGAGGCTGCGGGCCGGTGTAAGGATTGCGTGCATTGAGCGTGCTGTTGCCGTAGAGCACTTCCAGGCTTCCGTGCAGCTTGGAAGAGCCGGGCTTGGTGAATATCTCAATGCGGCCGAGCCCGAACCGGTCGCTCTGCGTTGAAAAGGGATTCTGGTTGATGTGGACTTCGCGGATGCTCTGCTTGGGCGGCATGGTGCCGTTGGAGAAGCCGTCGACGTAAAGCTGCGGCGGCAGGTCGGGGCTGCTCCCGGCGAGCGCCTGCAATTGCTGCTGCATCGCCGCTGGATCGTCGGAGAAGGTGTCCAACTGTTGTCCGCTGAAGACAAGAGCACTCTTGTTCGAGCCGGCGTCTGTGCCTAGGCCGCTTTCACTCGGAACGTCAACTTCCTCGGCTACGGTGGCGATTTGCAGGGTTATCTTCAATGGGACCGGATGTCCGGGCGAGACGGTCAGGTTGGTTCGCAGGTAGGGCCGGAAGCCGGGCGCCTCCACGAGCAGATCATAGTTTCCAGGTTGGGTACTCAGCGAGAAATGACCTCGGCTATCCGTGTTAGTCGTTTGTTCCCCTGCGGCGCCTCGAAGATGTAGAGTCGCGCTCGTAAGAACGGCGCCGGAAGGATCGAACACTGTGCCGTTCACGGTTACAACGACGGAATTTTGAGAGCGAGCGCTTTGTACCGCACCGAGAAACAGCGACCAGCAGGCAAAGGCGGCGACTGACGCCAGCTCATGCCCGCCTCTCCGTCGCGGTCGGGACCAGGTGCCAAAGCATGAATGTCTCACAACATACAGAGCTTTCAGGATGGCCCACGATGAAGACTCCTCCGCGTGATCGTGATTGGCATCATAGTACCCCAATACACTGCTCCCGACGCTTAAATCGCACGTAATAAAGCAGATGCGAAGGCGCGGGAGGGGAGGAAACGGCGATACTCTCACCACAGCGGCAAGGTTTTCGCGTATGACTCCGAGAACGGTCGATTTTATTGGGGGATTTGGGGATTCCTGCTGCCCGGGCGGTTCTTCAGGAATTGCGCTACTTCATCGTCTCGATCGCAATATTTTCCGGAATCTTCAGCTCGAACTGGTCGTCGTCGAAGTGCCCGTTCAGCGTCAGCTTTGTGATCGCCACAGTCAGGCTGTAGTGGTCCTTCGGGCGCTCGATCCTGATGCTCGTCGGGAAGGGAGTTTCGCCGTAGAACTGGTATTTGCTGTAGTAGGCCTTGGTGACCACCTGGCCGTTTTTGTCGTAGATGTCCTGCTGGTAAGGCAGCAGGTCGGTCGAGTTGATGTGAATCACGCGCAGCGTCCGCACGGTCTGGCCCTCGGGTTTGGCCAGAATCTGCAGCGCGTAGGCGGGCTCCTCGATCAGGTCCTTCTTCTTCTTCTCGTTCTCGATGATCCGGATGTCGGTCGTCATCGAGATGATCTCGTCTTTGCCCGGCCCCTGGATGAACATCGAGTCGAAGAAGACGTCCGGCCGCAGGTTCTCCAGTCCGTTCTTCGAGTGCGTCGAGGCCGTGTTGTTCCCCACGTACGCCTTATGCCGCGACGGAACCAGCAGCTTGAAGTTGTCCCCGTCGCTCACCATGTCCAGCGCCTGCGTCCGGACCAGCGGGACCAGCAGCAGCACACGCAGGTACTCCGGCTTCCGCATCAGGATGTACCCGGCGAAGCTGAGGGACTGCGTCTCCTTGCCCTCAAGGTTGCCGCCGGTGATTCCAGACATCTCCACTGAGGCGTTAAAGGTGTGGAGATCGGCGTAGCGACGGCTGAGCTGGTCCGCCATGTGGTCCAGCGAGGTACTGATCACGACGTCGGCGACGCGGGTCTTCGGCACGATGCGCGTATGGCTCAGGCAACCCGTCAGCGCCGGAGTCAGGCACAGCAGTCCAGCGGCCACACCACTCCACTTTTTCTTCATGAGCACGAACTTCAAGTATATCTGTCTCGGAATGTCAGTGTTATGACGTCTTAGATGATCGAGGGGAGAACGTGGGTGCGGAATTTCTTCCCGTGACCCCCTCCTGGGCGACCGTTACCCGGACTCGAACCCTACCGGCCCTCGGCCTTCCTGTAGGCCGCGACGTTCTCATTGTGCTCCTTCAGGTTGGCCGCGAACCGGCTGTGGCCCGCCGCATCGCTGACAAAGTAAAGGTAATCGGTCTTCGCGGGCGATAGCGCAGCCTTCAGCGCCGCAACTCCCGGATTGCAGATCGGTCCCGGAGGCAGTCCCGTGTGCGCATAGGTGTTATACGGCGACGGAGACTTCAGGTCCGAGGCGTAGATCGTCCCGCGCCAGCGGTTCTCGAGCAGCGCGGCGTAGATCACCGTTGGATCCGTGGCCAGCGTCATTCCCTTCGCCAGCCTGTTCACGAAGACTCCGGCGACGAGTGGCCGCTCGGCGTCCTGCCGCACCTCTTTCTCGACCAGCGATGCCATCGTCACCACGCGCGGCACGTCCTGCATGACGCCCAGTTGCCCCGCAACCTGCCGGAATCGCCGCACCATCGCGGTCAGCATCTGCACCGGTGTCGTGTGGTGCGGAAAGCGGTAGGTGTCGGGGAAGAGATAGCCCTCCAACGACTCCGGCGTTCGGCCCGCCGTCCACTCCGCGATCAGCTCAGTGTGCTGCCGCTCGGCCGCGAGAAAGTCGTCGCGCTTGCCGAGTCCCGCCGCCTCTACGGCTTCGGCGATGTCGAAGATGTTGTAGCCCTCGGGGATGGTCAGGCTGATCGTGTAGACATCCCCGCGCGCGATCCTGTCGTAGACCTCGGTCATGGGCGCGGGATGGTCGAAGCGGTACTCGCCCGCCTTGAGGCTGCGGCCTCCGCGCACGGCCGCGACCGCCCGCAGCACCGCGAAGCCGTACCGGCTGCGGATGACTCCCGCCTGCTCGAGCTGCTCGCCGATCGCCTGCGTTCCCGTATGCGGGGCGATCTCGACGAAGGTCTCTTTTGCTGGCCCGAACGGCGTGTGCACAAGCCAGAAGGCGAAGCCGGCCAGCAACAGCAGAACTACAAGCAGGGTCCCGAGAAACTTTAACATTCGCCTCCGCCGCGGGCTGGCCATCGCGCCCGCCGTCGCTCCATTTTAGGGTAGGCTCAGAGGCCCAAGGCTACAGGTCCCTACTCTGCTGCCCCCTATACTCAAACCTGTGGAAGATCCCGCACAGCATCCCGTTGCCACCCCGCGCATTATGGCCCTCGACGTCGGCGACCGCCGCATCGGCATCGCGCTCTCGGATCCTCTCGGCTACACCGCGCAGCCGCTTCTGACGCTCCACCGCGCCACATTGCGCGCTGATCTCAAGTCCGTCGCCCGCCTCATCCGGAAGCACGCGATCACCGAAGTAGTTGTGGGCAATCCGCTGTACATGTCCGGCGACCAGAGCCCCCAGGCGGCCAAGGCGCAGGCCTTCGCCCAGGCCCTCGCCGACCATCTCACCCCAAAGGGAGAAACGACAGGAGAGACGCCTGGCCAGCCTGCTCTGCCCATCCACCTGTGGGACGAGCGCCTGACGACCACGCAGGCCCACCGCCACCTCGACGACGCCGGGGTCTCCCGCGGCCAGGCCGGGCGCGACGAGCGCAAAGGGATCATCGACCAGGTCGCCGCGGTGTTGATTCTACAGGCTTTCCTTGATGCCAGGGCCTCCTCGGCCCGTTGATGGAGCCATCGGCCCTGCTGCCGCATCGTATAATGGTGGCTACACCCACACGCGCCCATGGCGGCACGCGGTAGAACTATTGTCCGCACAGCCCGGCGCGATCCGGAAGGCAGAATGCCCGAACAAATCATGAAACGGCTCGAAGAGGAGATCAAGCAGCTTGAGTATGAGCTGACCACCGAGCTTCCAGCCGAGATTAAGAAAGCTGTCGCCCTCGGCGACCTCAGTGAGAACGCCGAGTACCACATGGCCAAGCAGCGCCAGGTCTTCGTTAACGCGCGCCTCGGCCAGCTCAAGAAGCGCATGGGCGAGTTGGCGATGGTCAACCTCGTCAACATCCCCCATGACAAGGTCGGCTTCGGAGCCACCGTCACGGTCTTCGACGCCCATAAGAACGAGGAGATCGAGTACAAGCTCGTCACAAGCGAGGAGTCCGACGTCTCTAAGGGGCTCATCTCCACCACTTCCCCGATAGGCCGCGCCATCCTCGGCAAGAAGGTTGGCGACACGACAACGGTGGTCACGCCCAACGGCAAGCGCGAGCTCGAGATCCTCAAGCTCGTGACCATTCATGACGAATCGGTGTAGTGTTTGCTTGCAGTCCCCACGCGGGGCTGCCAGAGGGTTTAGGCAAAGTTGACTTGGACAAGCGCATTCGGCAAGGGCAGCGGTTGGCTGCTGCAGAAGATCGTCAACGGTCTCGCTCTATCCCGCATCTCGCCGAACACCCTCACCTTCATCGGCCTCATCATCAACATCATCGCGGCCATCTTCTTCGGCTACGGCAAGGGCGCGAACTCCAACCGGATGTTCCTCTACGCCGGGCTCACCATCATCGGGGCGGGCATCTTCGACATGGTGGACGGCCGCGTCGCGCGCCAGACCAACCAGGTCTCCATCTTCGGTGCCTTCTTCGATTCCGTAATCGACCGCTACTCCGACGTCGCCATCTTCTTCGGTCTACTGGTCTACTACGCGCGCGGAAACCGCCTCTTCTATGTCGGGCTGGTGGCCTTCGTCATGACGGCCTGCCTGATGGTCAGCTACACGCGTGCCCGCGCCGAGGCGCTGATCGGAACCTGCAAGGTCGGCTTCATGGAACGGCCGGAGCGCATCGTCTGTGTCATCCTCGGAGCGCTCTTCAACCGCTGGGGAGTCATGGCCGCCGCGCTGTGGGTGCTTGCCGTCTTCTCCACCATCACGGTCATTCACCGCATCCGGTATACGTACCTCGAGACCGAGCGCATGAAGAGGCTCGCCGCGCAGGCCGAGCAGCACGCTCAGGTCAGCATCCGCTAAGATACCCCCCATCGAATCATCGCAGTCTGTCAGTCACTTCTGGGCGAAGCTGGGATACTCTCTAAGCCATGCAGACGCTCCAGGATCTCGGCGTTCTCTACGCAGGATTGGCCAGCTACCTGGGTTTCTGGTACTGCTCGCCAAAGGCCGCGGAGAGGAGTATGACTCAGGCCGAGAAGATTGGGCTGGGCCTTATCGGCGTGGTCGGCCTGCTCGGAACACTCCTCGTCCTCTTCCGGCTTGACGTGCAGTAACGCGCCCGCCGGATCACGACAAAAGATCACGACAGAATCCGCTGCAGCACATTCGACTTCGCCAGATCGATCACCTCGTCGCCGCGTCCGCTCAGCACCGTGCGCGCTGCCCACAGCGAAAATCCCTTCGCCTGCTCGAACGTAATCGTCGGAGGCATCGAGAGCTCCTGCCGGTTCACCATCACCTCCACCAGCGCGGGTCCGGGGTAGGCCAGCGCCGCTTGCAGCGCGCCCTCCAAGTCGTTGGGGTACTCCACGCGAGCGCCGTGCATCCCGGTTGCCTTCGCAATCTCGGTGAAGTTCGGGTTATCCAGCTCGGTTCCGAAGTTCACGATTCCCGCCGCCTTCATCTCCAGTTCCACAAACGCCAGCGTGCCATTGTTGAAGCACACGATCTTGACCGGCAGCTTCAGTTGCCGCAGCGTCAGCAGGTCGCCCAGCATCATCGCGAGTCCGCCATCGCCTGAGAGCGTAATCACCTGCCTGTTCCGGTGCGAGGTCTGCGCGCCGATCGCCTGCGGCACCGCGTTCGCCATCGACCCATGCGTGAACGAGCCCAGCAGCCTGCGTTTGCCGTTCATCCTCAGATAGCGTGCCGCCCACACCGTCGGCGTCCCCACATCGCAGGTGAAGATTGCGTCCTCGCTCGCCAGCTTGTCCAGAACACGCGCCACATACTGCGGATGGATCGGGGTCTTGTTGTTGTCCGGCCCGGCCAGATCGTCAAGTCCCTCACGGACCTTCTTGTAGTCCTTCAGGTGCTGGTCGAGATGGCTCCGGTCGGTCTTCGGGTTCAGCAGCGGCAGCAGAGCCTCGAGCGTGTCCTTGACTGTACCGACGAGTCCCAGGTTTACCTTCGCGCGCCTGCCAATCTGGCTGCCGCGGAGGTCGACCTGGATGATCTTCGCCTTCCCGGGATAGAACTGCTGGTACGGAAAGTCCGTCCCCAGCATCAGCAGCGCATCGCACTCCTCCATCGCGTGGTAGCCGGAGCTGAAGCCCAGCAATCCCGTCATCCCCACGTCGAAGGGATTGTCGAACTCGATGAACTCCTTGCCGCGCATCGCATGAACCACAGGGGCCTTCAGCGCATCGGCCACCGCGATCAGCTCATCATGCGCGCCCTTGCACCCAGCTCCGGCAAGAATCGTGACCCGCTTTCCTGCGTTGAGAATCTGCGCCGCCTCGCGGAGCTCCGCATCCCCCGGCCTCATCACCGTCGCGGGCCGCTTCATCGGCAGAACTGCAGTCGTGTTTACAGCATCATGCAGAAAGACATCTCCCGGAATCACCAGCACTGCCACGCCCGAGTTCGTAATCGCCGTGCGCATCGCAATCTCGAGCGCTCGCGGCATCTGCTCGGCAATCCCCACCATCTCGCAGTAGTCGCTGCATTCCTTGAATAAGTTCTGTGGATGCGTCTCCTGAAAGTAGTTGCTGCCAATCTCCACGCTCGGAATATGCGCCGCCAGCGCCAGCACCGGCACGCGCGAGCGATGGCAATCAAACAACCCGTTGATCAGGTGCAGATTGCCCGGCCCGCAGCTCGCCGCGCACACTGCCAGCTCGCCCGTCAGGTGGGCCTCCGCGCCTGCGGCAAACGCCGCACCCTCTTCGTTGCGCACATGCGCCCACTCGATCGTGCCATCCCGCCGCAGAGCGTCGGTAAACCCATTCAGCGAGTCTCCGGGCAACCCATAGACCCGCTTCACGCCGGCATTCTTCAGGCTCTCCACGACCACGTCAGCCACAGTCTTCGCCATCGCATGCCTCCCCTGCTGAGGCTGTGCCGCATCGCAGACTGCCTCAGGCCGAAAATCATCCGCCTGGTCGATAAATGCCGCCTAACCCCTCTCGGGTTGCTCAGTCATTGCATTCAGGAAGAACGCTCGATGACCTGCTGCTCACCCGCAATCAGGGCAAGATCGGCCATGTCCAGGAAGAGGCCATGTTCCACGACTCCAACCATGGAATCGATCTTCGCCGCGATGCCGCTTGGGTCTTCAATCAACAGGCCGGAGCAGTCGAGAATCAGATTCCCTTCGTCCGTGATGTAGCGTGTCCCATCCCGATTCACTCGAATCGTTGGCGTGAAGCCTAGCTCTCGAAGCGAGTCGCTCACCAACGGAGTCGCCATGGGAATCACTTCAACGGGCAAGGGAAAGCGGCCCAGCTTCTCGACCTGTTTCGACTCGTCGGCGACGACGACGAACCGCTTCGATGCGCTGGCGACGATCTTTTCACGCAGAAGTTTTCCACCGCCGCCCTTGATCAGCGCGAGCCCGGGAGCAACTTCGTCGGCTCCGTCGATCGTGAGGTCGAGGCTACGGCACTCATCAAAATTGACGAAGGGGATTCCATAGCTCTTCCCCAGGCGCTCGCTGTCTTCCGAGCTTGCGATCGCCCGAATCTTCAGGCCATGGTCGCGCACTTTTTCTCCAAGCAGCTTGATCCAAATCGTCGCCGTCGATCCGGAGCCCAACCCAACCGTCATTCCGGATTCGACCAGCTCCAGAGCGCGTTGCGCCGCACGCAGCTTCAAGGCCGCCTGTTTGTCAGTGTTGCCAAGTGTCGCCATCGCCATCCCTCGCCTTATTTTAGGCAACAACGCAGTCGCCCATATTTCAGTCCGCGACCATCACAATAGGCCGGGTCCGCGGCAGCACGCCGCGATACGCCGCCAGCCCCATCAGAAGCAGCGCACCCACATAGACACCGAGCTTCACCAGGGTCCCCATCTGCGGCAGCGCCTTCCACACCCCCAGTAGCAGCGTCTGCGCCACGGTCACAGCCCACACCGAACCGTAGAAGCACCTCCGGTCCGTGCCCTCACCACCGGTCGAGAGGCCAACGCGCGGCAACCTGCCCGCGGCGCCGAGCAGCAAAATCACTCCGCACAACGGCAGGTAGCCATAGCCGTAGATCTGCTTCATGTACCAGACGCCGGTCGCCGCCGCGATTATCAGCCCGCACAGGTTCAGCAGTCCAAAGCTGATGACCGCGTTCCACGCGAACGTGTAGCACACGCGCCGATAGAGCGGGTTGGGCTTGTCCTCGTCAAAGCGCAGGATATACGGTCGTGGCTCGACACCCGGCAACCGCTCGCGCAGACCCGCCACTCCCGTCCCGGCCACCACTGCCATCAGCCACGCCAGATTGCCCCACCCAAATCCATGCGCAAACAGAGTGAAGGTCAGCGGTCCCGGCGCCAGAAAAAACACCCAGATCCATATGGGCCAGTGCGCCAGCCGGTACAGACGCGTATTCGCCTCTCGCATCTTCCGCGCCCGGGCGTATTCCACCTTCCCGCTATAACGCATACGCGGGAGTCTCGCAGAGGTTACGCAGGCTCGTCAATCAGCAATGGTGTGAGCGATCAACTCATCTACTGACCATTGAAGAGCCGCAGCCGCGAGCTGGCTACATTCTGCACGGAGGCAACGACAGGTGGAAGAATCTTGTATGGGACAACTTCGTCCGGGTGAGCTGCAAGGCTTGCTGTCAGGCCGCTCCTCCAGGCCACCCGCAGTTCGGTATTCATGTGGACGATGTTGATTCCGGCGGCGATCGCCTTGCGCAGGTCTTCGTCATCGGTTCCTGAGCCGCCATGCAGCGTCAGGAAAACCTTGGCGGCACTCTTGATCTGCGAGATTCGCTCGATGTCCAGGCGCTTTTTCGTCTGTCCTTTGACCATACTTTTGAGCATTCCGTGCATGTTGCCGACCGCGGGAGCCAGGATATCGATTCCAGTGGCTTCGACGTACTGTCTCGCTTCTTCCGGACTGGTGAGGCCTTTCGACAAGTCAGGAGCGACCTCCTTGATCTCAGAGCCGGTTCCGATGTCGCCAATCTCTCCCTCGACGAGGATGGAAGGGTTGATTGCCTTGAGCGCCTCGACCGCCTGTTTTGTCTGCTGCACATTCTGCTCAAAGGGAAGTGCGGAAAGATCGAACACGATGGCATCAAATCCAGCCCTGGCGGCCTCCTCTGCTTTTTTCAGCGAGTGCGTGTGATCCGCATTGAGGAAGATGGGGAAATCAGACTCCTCGCGCATGCTTCGCACAAGTGCCGCGAGCTGACGGTCTCCCATGAATTGGCGCTCACCCTCAGAGGCGCCAACAATCACCGGGACCTGCACTTCTCGAGCGGAGGCAAAGACTGCCTTCAATAGAACGAAATCGGCGATGTTGAAGTGGCCAACCGCCACGCCTCGCTGCTGCGCCTTCTCCAGAAGATTTCGTAAGTCCTGCATGGATCACACTCCTTTGCCAGCTATCCTCCGGCACGTGTCTGTCAGGCACAAATCTCCTAACAAGTCACGTGGAGAATGGCGTTTGCCCTGGAATCCTTTTCCATGAGCCCGAGCGCCTCACTGGTCGGGACGATGATCAATTCGACATGACGGCGTTTCGCTTCAGCCTTCACTTCCTTCATGACAGGCAGATTGCCGTACGCTCCGGTGCCGATCACCAGCCGCTCGCATTTCCAGGGGATCTTTTCCCCGATGGAGAGAGGCGTATGCCCAAACTCATCGCGGAATTGCTTGGAAGGCGCTTTCTTGCGTTTGCGGATCTCTCCGCGGTCGATCACCACGTCCTGCGTGTATGCGCTGCCATCGATCTGAAGGGTGCCAAAGGAGAATTTGTTGAAGTGCATAGGCGCCTCCTCGTGCCGCTGTGTTCAGCTCTTCTTCGAGGTGATGGCAGAGAAGGCAGACCAGCTCTGTTCTACCTCGTGACTTCCGCAGCACGGGCAGGCGGTCTTTTCCGCGTCATGCTCTGCGAGGGTCAGAACCTTTTCGAATGTCTTATTGCAGGCTTTGCAGAAGAACTCATAGTGGGGCATAGCAACCTCCCACGGTCTTTGAATGGTTCAGCGATTCTAGACCCACCGCTGGAGCAGGTTCAACATGGAGCGGTCGATTCGACGCAAGTGGTGTCTTTGCCTCGGGAAAGTACATTCCGCGTACACTGCTGGCGTATGGCGCTGGCGATTGAGAAGATCTCTGCGATTACTCTTCGGGTTGTGAACATGAAGGCCTCCGTGCAGTTTTACCGAAACGTGCTCGGCATGGAGCTGCTTTACGGCGGAGAACAGGCGAGTTTCTCCTCACTGCGAGCGAGCGATTCAGAATCTGCAATTCTGAACCTCGAGCAAGGTGACAGTGTGCCGCGGTGGGGCCGCATGATCTTCCACGTGACCGATGTGGATGAGTTCTGGACACATCTGCGGGAGAAAGGATTTGATCCTGAAATCCCGCGGGATGCGTCCTGGGGAGAGCGCTATTTCCACATGCTCGATCCGGATGGCCACCAGCTGTCGTTTGCTCGGCCCTCTAATCTGTTGTTCCCATAGCTGCGACTCCCGCTCGGGCGCCCCCATTCATGCCGCCGCCTCATCGCGGCATGGGTGGGAAAGAACCACACCTCCCAGCCACAAAACCTCTAACCTTTTTGGTTGTCATTCCGACCATCATTTTTGGTTGTCATTCCGAGCGAAGCCGAGGAATCTGCTGTTCGCCTGGAGGGCCACCCACGCTCGGGTGCCCCATCCTTCGCAGCTTCATCGCGAAGGGTGGGAATCACGGATGCCCGCCATGCTAATCTCAACCCGGATGCCCCCAACAGCGAATCACCCCAAGAACAAGCTTTACTACGGCGACAACCTCCAGGTCCTCCAATACATCCCCGACCAATCCGTCGACCTCATCTACCTCGACCCGCCCTTCAACTCAAGCCAGGACTACAACGTCCTCTTCGCCGAAAAGGACGGCACCCGTTCCGCCTCACAGATCACCGCCTTCAAGGACACCTGGGAGTGGAACGAAGAAGCGGCCCGCTCCTACGAAGAGGTCATCGAACAAGGCGGTCGCGTAGCCGACGCCATGCGAGCCTTCCGAACCCTCCTCGGGGGCTCCGACATGCTCGCCTACCTCGCCATGATGGCGCCGCGCCTCGTCGAGCTACGCCGCGTCCTCAAGGAAACCGGCTCCATCTACCTCCACTGCGACCCCACCGCAAGCCACTACCTCAAACTCCTGCTGGATGGCTGCTTCGGAGCCGAAAATTTCCGGAGCGAGATTATTTGGAGACGGAGCAGCGGACACAACAAGCTAAGCAGGCAATTCGGCCCTATCCACGACACGATCCTTTTCTACGCGAAATCGGACGCCTCCTACTTCCGTCCAGGCGTGAGGCCAGTCTCTCGCGGTTACGTACGCGAATGGTTCACGAATGAAGATGAGGGCGGCCCATTCCGGACGAATATGCTGACAGGACCAGGAGTAAGGACAAAGGACAGCGGTAAACCCTGGAACGGCTTCGATCCCACGACGGTCGGTCGTCATTGGGCTATTCCTCTAAGTCTCAAGCCTCTGCTTCCGGAGGAAGCGGCAGAGTGGACCACACAACGCAAGCTTGACTTTCTCAATGACGCGGGCATGATCTACATCCCGAGAAATGGGATGGGACAGCCGAAATACAAGCAATACCTCGGGTCAGGGATTCCGTATCAAGATATTTGGGCATGCCAGCCATACACCGAGGGAACGCTTTTCGGAACAGAAGAAAGTATTGATGCTGATGTGAAATGGCTTGGCCACGAGGCCGAAAAACTCGGGTATGACACTCAAAAGCCCGAGGGCTTACTCGAACGCATATTAAACAGCAGCTCTCAAGAAGGCGACGTAGTGCTCGATCCCTTCTGCGGTTGCGGAACCACCGTGCAGGTCGCGCAAAAACTCAACCGCCGCTGGATCGGCATCGACATCACCCATCTCGCAGTAGGCCTCATCAAGACCCGTCTCGACGACTCCTTCACCCCCGAAATCCGCAAGACCTACGAAGTCATCGGCGAGCCCACCGACGTCGCCGGTGCCCAACAACTCGCCTCTGAGAACAAGTTTCAGTTCCAAGCGTGGGCTCTAGGACTAGTCGGTGCAAGAGTGGCGGACAGTGACAAAAGAGGAGCGGATCGCGGAGTAGACGGGCGAAAGAACTTCCACGACGACAACACCGGAAAAACGAAGCAGATCATTTTCTCCGTAAAGGGAGGCCAGAGCGTAGAAGACTCCGAGTTGCGCGATTTAGCGGGTACACTCGCTGCGGAAAGTGCCGACATCGGCGCGTTTATCTCTTTAGCCGAACCGACGAAGCCCATGCGCAAGCGCGCCGCTGAAGCCGGCTTCTACACTTCCTCAGACGGCACCAAATACCCCCGCCTCCAACTCCTAACCATCAAGGGCCTGCTCGAAGGAACCCAGCGCCTCGAACGCCCCCTGCACGTCCGCGAGGTCACCTTCAAAAAAGCCCCCCGCTCTCGCCCAGAAGTCGCCGCCAACCTCACCCTCAACCTCACCGGTGATCCCGGTGAGTGAGATTGCATACTCACATATCTACCCGCAGAGGAGTATTACCTACGCCCATGGAAGACCTGTTCATTACCATCTTCGTCGCACCCTCCGAAGTAGCAAAACTGATCCGCGGCCGCTACGTCTGCCTTGTGCGTCACGACGGGGAGGAACGTTGGTTTACCGACGATTCCCTCGTTAGCCTCTCGGGCGAACTTTCGGCCTACGAACTCGATTGGCCATTCATCGAGAGAGAGCTGCTTGACAAAAACGCTTGGCGGTTGAGCTAGCCGGGTGCCGGGTGCCCCATTCATGACGCGGCTTTTTCGCGTCATGAGTGGGTTCCACTCTGCCGAAGGCCGGAGCGAAGTCCGAAGGACGAAGCGACTGATCTATTGCTTTTCTGCCGTCTAACGCGCCACAAATTCATAGATCTAAGAGAATAGCTATCGATGATCGCTCAAATCCGGCCAAAATCGCATGTCAAGCCCCAAAATCATCTAAGTCCATAGAACAAAGCAACTTCCAGGTGGCAAACTAGTTCCGGCGAGTTGCTAAAATAGAAGTAGATCAGAGCCCCGGCCAGCCGGGGCTTCACTCTTTAACCCGCAACCCATTTGTTGTGAAGACTTTGAATCCTAGGCCCTTCTAATGGAATACTTTACGCCGCAAGTCCAAGCCTAAGCCTATTTGATTCAAGATTTTGCACAAAAACGGGGGAGAGGGGGGCATCGCTCGACCCCGCTTCCATACAATGCTCAGAGAGATGAAGCCGCAACCGACACTGCTGATCCACGGCGGAGCCTGGGCCATGCCCGACGACGCCATCGCCGCCCACGAGGCCGGCATCGCCAACGCCCTCGCCGCCGGCTACCGCCTCCTCGAGCGGGGAGCGAGCGCCGTCGACGCGGTCGAGACCGCCGTCGCCGTCATGGAAGACGACGAGACCTTCGACGCGGGGCGCGGCTCATTCCTTACCCGCGATGGACGCGTGCAGCTCGACGCCCTGCTGATGAACGGTGCCAACCTTCGCACCGGCGGAGTCGCCTGCGTCGAGCGGCTGCGCAACCCCATCCACGCGGCGCGACTGGTGCTCGACTACAGCCCGCACGTCTACTTCGTCGGGACGGGCGCGGAGCGGTTCGCAACGCAGCACGGCATGACGCTCGTCGACAACACGGAGCTCATCGTCCCGCGCGAGCGTGAGCGGCTGATGGCCTTCCAGAAGGCCGAGCTCGAGGGCGCGAAGGACACCACGTTCTCCGGGCCGCCCACGCTGGACAAGGAGAAGGGGGAGCCGTCCGAGATGGTTCCTGACCCGACGGCGCACTCGCACGACACCGTCGGGGCGGTCGCGCTCGACCAGCACGGCAACCTCGCCGCCGGGACCAGCACCGGAGGAACGCTGTCAAAGGCCCCCGGCCGCGTCGGGGACTCCTCGCTGATCGGCTGCGGCTGCTACGCCGACAATCTTTCAGCGGCGGTCTCGCTCACCGGCTGGGGCGAGCCGATCATGAAGCTCGTCCTGGGCAAGTGGGCCGTCGACCGCGTGGCCGCAGGCTCGTCGCCGCAGGAGGCCGCGGAGGCTGCGATCGACTACCTCTACGACCGCCTCCAGGGCCACGGCGGAATCATCCTGCTCGGCCCGGACGGCCGCATCGGCCTCGCGCACAACACGCCGCGCATGGCCTGGGGTCTGCAGACCCCCGAGGGCTCACGGCTCGGTGTGACGCGGAATCCCTGACAATAGCAACGACGATGAACGACTCACTCTTCACCGAGCAGACCGGACCGCAGAAAGGCTACGACGACCGCCTCCCGCACATCCACCGGCTTCTGCTGGGGCACTTCGGCCAGCCTCCGGCGCGCGAGTCGTCGGACCCGCTCTCGCAGTTCATCTACTCGCTGCTGGCCACGCGGACGAAGACGGAGCTGACCTACGCGGTCGTCCGCCATCTGCGCGAGCGCTTCGGCTCGTGGGAGAACCTGCGCGACGCTCCGTTGCCGGAGATCGAGCAGGCCATCTCCAACGTCACCTTTCCGGAGCAGAAGGCGCTGCAGCTCAAGGCGGCGCTTGAGGCGATCACGGCCCGCGTCGGCGAGCTGACGCTGGACTTCCTCGCGCGCTACCGCACGGACAAGATCCGCGCGTGGCTGGAGCAGTTCCCCGGCGTCGGCCCGCAGATCAGCGCGGCGGTGGTCAACTTCAGCACGCTGCGCCGGCGCGCGCTGCCGATCGACGCGAACCACCTGCGCGTCGTTCAGCGGCTCAGCCTGACACCGCGCGCCGATGCGGCGACGACGGAGGAGCGCCTGATGCGCCTGGTCCCCGAGACGTGGACCGCCGAGATGCTCGACGAGCACCACGCGCTGGTCAAGAAGCTGGGCCAGACGCTCTGCACCTTCGACGGACCGAAGTGCAGCCAGTGTCCTCTGCTAAAGCTGTGTCCTTACGGCCGGCGGCAGGTGGAGGCTGGCGGGGGCGGACGAAGTGCCGAAGCAGGCACAGATTAGTACGAACCTCTTGCCTAGTGAATGCCCATTCATGTAGAACATCGCGTCGCAAAGATTTGCTTTTCTGCCGCTGCGAAACGTTCGCAGTCATGGGTGCTTACAAGGGGTCTTGTCTATGATGAAACGTCGTTTGCGGCTCTCTCTTCTTTCGCTGGCCACAGCTCTGTCGCTTGCACTGTTGTTCGATCTGCAGGCGGCGTCGGCCCAGAACGTAGACTCGGCGCAGCTCAGCGGCGCGGTCCACGATCCTTCGGGAGCTGTGGTTCCGGGCGCGACCGTCACGATTACTGACGACTCCAGGGGCTACGTGCGCACGACGACGACCAACGGTCAGGGCAACTACCTGCTGCTGCTACTGCCTCCGGGAACCTACACCGTGACGGCGACCGCGGCTGGGTTCGCGAAGCTGACCGGGAACCACGTCGTGCTCACCGTGGGCGAGCAGGCCGAGCTGGCGCTGAACCTCTCCATCAGCGGCAGCGAGACGGTGAACGTGGACGCAGGTGCCGACATCATTGAGACGCAGCGCAGCTCGCAGTCCACGACCGTCGACCAGGTCCGCATCAATAACCTTCCCATCAACGGTCGCAGCTACATCAACTTCACCCTGACGAACTCGCAGATCGCTCGCGATGCAGCGCCTGCAGTCGGAGCGATCCCGACCAGCGGGCTGAACTTCGGCGGCGTGCGCGCCCGCTCGAACTCCATCAACGTCGATGGCGCCGATGCAGGTGACTACATCTCCGGTGGAACGCGTGCGACGGTCTCGCAGGACGCGGTGCAGGAGTTCCAGATCGTCACCAACGGCTTCGCAGCCGAGTACGGGCGCGCGTCGGGCGGTGTGGTGAATATCGTGACCAAGTCGGGCACAAATGCGACGCACGCGAGCGCGTATGGCTTCCTGCGCAACCGCTACATTCAGGCGACCAACCCGTTCTCGACGGTCAATCAGCCTGCATATACTCGCGTGCAGGCAGGTGGCACCGTGGGCGGCGCGATCGTTCCGGACAAGACGTTCTACTTCTTCTCGGCCGAGATCACGCGGCGGCAGGAGTCGGGCTTCTCCGACATCGGACGCAACAACTTCGGCCTGACGAACATCGACGTCAGCAAATTCTACGGCGCTCCTGCGGGTGCGCTGACGATTCAGGGGACACCGGAGCAGAAGGCGTTTCTCTCGGCCGCGCCTGCGGCGACCCCGGGGATCCGGCAATACGTGGCGCTGGTCGGCTCGAGCTCGTCGCTTGCGCTTACGGGCAAGAATCCTGCGTTCCTCGCGCCGGTGATCGGGGGGGCCAACTTCGTAACGTCGGGCCAGGCGACTCCGGGTTCGTATGTTCCGCTGAACAGCCTGATAGGCAACTTTCCGGTGACGGAGAAGACAGAGGTGTACTCACTGCGGCTCGATCACAAGCTGACGAGCAATCAGCAGATCTTTGTGACGGCGGGCATTAGCCCGAGCTACATCACCGGAATTCAGGAGAATGCGGCGAACCAGAACCTCGGCGAGAACTCCTTCTCGCGCACGGCGACTCAAACGTTCCACGACTTCGCTATCGCCGGTCACTACACGTACCTGATCGGCGCGAACAAGGTGAATGAGCTGCGCGTGCAGTATGCGCGGCATCCGATCCGGTTTGCTCCGACGAGTTCGACAGGCGGCAGCGGCGTAGCGGTGAACATTCCCGGCTTTGCCTACTTCGGCAAGACGCCGTTCTCGGTAGTTGATCGCATCGAGAACCAGTCGCAGTTCGAGGACAACTTCACCTATACGCGAGGCCACCACACCTTCAAGACGGGAATCGATCTGCGCTATATTCCGATCAACCTCAAGCAGGGACAGCTCTACGGCGGAGGCGATTACACCTTCGCCGGGCTGGGCGCGACGGACATCTCACCACAACTGGCGGGGCTTCCGGGCTTCTCGCCGATTCAGGCGTACGGCCTGGGGATTCCGCAGTCGTTCGCGCAGGGCATCGGGCGGACGACGTTCAAATACGACCTCAAGGTGCTGGGAGCGTTTCTCGAGGACAGTTGGCGCATGACAAGCCGTCTCACGCTGAACGCAGGCCTGCGCTACGACGTCGAGGCCTTCCCGACGCAGGGTGCGCTGAACGCCAACACCTACGCGGCTGAGCGGGCTTTCGGGGTCCGCCAGGGGATTCGGCTGCAGGACACGAACTTCGCTCCGCGCATCGGCGTAGCGTACGACGTTCGCGGCGACGGCACGACGGTGGTGCGGGGGAACTACGGACTGTTCTACGACCGCGCGCCGGGCAATCTGGAAGCGCAGTCGAGCGTCTTCAACTCGACGACGGTGCCTCTGACGATCCTCGCTGGCGGAGCGCCGTGCACGGCGGCGAGCACAATCAGCCCGCTGAACCTGAACGCGACGAATACGTTCCAGGGCTCGCTATCGAATCACAACTGCCTGCCCGTTCCAGGGCTGAACTATCTTCCTGGAGAGCAGCGCTTCGATCCGAACAACACGGCTTCGGTCTTCGTGAACCAGAACTTCCTTGCGAGCGGATTCCCGCTGGCGATTCTGCCCTCAGGCCTGCCCGCGGACCTGCACTATCAGACGCCGTATGTGCAGCAGATCTCGTTCGGCATCGAGCAGGATCTGGGTCACGACCTCTCGCTGAATGTGGCGTACAACTCGACCGGCGGACGGCACCTGAACCGGCCGGTGAACGTGAACCCGGTGAATCCATCGTTGCTGGTGGCGAACTGGCGCGCGGCGGTGGCGGCGGTGAAGGCGGGCACGGCATCAGTGTTGCCCGGAACTCCGGTGACGGCGGTCGCAGGGCCGACATCGAATCCACTGACGGTGGCGACAGCGAGCGGCACCGTGCCATGCGGACTTGGGCCGGGCGGGCCGTATGTCGCGCCTCCGCTGCTGAACTTCTTCCGCAAGTCGGGGCTGAACGAGTCGCTGGCGCCGTTCCTGGTGAGCGTGGGTGCGGGGCAGTGCGTTGCGCTGGCCAGCCAGATTGCGGCGAGCGAAGGCCTGGGCGTCGGCGTGCCGGTTCCGTTCGGCGATATGTCTCCCAACCTGACGACGGGGACCTCGAGCTACAACGGCCTGAGCGTAAACCTGAGGAAGCGCTTCTCGACGCAGTATGAGTTTCTGGTGAGCTACACCTGGTCGCACGCGATCGATGACTCGACCGACGTCGTCTCGACCTCGGACTCTCCGCAGAACAACTTCAACCCGAACGCGGAGCGCAGCAACTCGACCTTCGACCAGAGGCACCGGGTGGTGATCTCGGGCGTGTACAACTCGGGACGGCTGGGCGGCACGGGTTTTGTGCCGGCGGTGTTCTCGAATGTGACGGTGGCTCCGATCTTTGAGGTGTCGTCAGGAAGGCCGTTCAACATCCTGACGGGCACGGACGCGAACTTCGACTTCAACCCGCTGACGGACCGGCCGAACGCGGTCTCGCCGACGAGCGGTGTGACGGGCTGCGGAACGGCTCCAGTGCTCTCGAAGTACTCGCCGACGGGGGCGTTCAACCTTCCGTGCTACATCGACGCGCCGGCAGGAGCGGCAGCGGGGAGCAGCTACTTCAACGGCAACCTCAGCCGCAATGTGGCGACGAAGCCCTATACGGTCTTCACGGACCTGCGGCTGGCCAAGGCGTTCACCTTCGCGCACGAGACCTCGCTGCAGCTTACGGCGGACGTCTTCAACCTGATCAACAAGAACAACACGCTGGACGTGAACCTGCTGTATACCGCGGCAGGACAGGAGACGGCTGCGAGTGATCCGCGGCAGTTCCAGTTTGGGGCCCGGTTGTCGTTCTAGGGAGGGGGTACCCCGTCCCCCTTGTTTGGAGCAAAGTCTTCATTACAGGTGATTTAGGTTCGGACTTTGAGTGCAAATTCTTCCATCTAAAGGGCTTAAGGGTCAAAATATTGAAAATAAACGTGTTAACGGTGAAATGCCCGGATTCGGTCCGGGCATTTTCCGTTTCTATTTCTATTGTAGCGAATTGAGGAAACTGCTCTGCCAGCTGTAAGTTGCTTCGTTTGTTTGAGATGGGTGGTATTGGGGCTTGACATGCGATTTTGCGGGGGTTTTGAGGGTTTTATTTTGAGGCGAGGAGCGATGCCTGAGCCGCTCGGCAACTGGTCAACACAAGCGCTTTATCATTACTAATCGGCCTTTCGGCGCCTAAATTATTCTCAATGAGTGCTAAGGCCAGAAGTCAACAGTTGAGCCAAGGGTCACTTATGCGGAAAGGCGACTATTCGGCCGAGCGGCGAGAAGCCTGTTCTAACCAAGCCTTCGCCGCCAGCCTCAGCTGTATCTCGCGCATGACGATTGTCAAAACGGCAACTTCCTATTTCGCCTGCACCAGCTCCGCAATAACCGCAGCAAGTTTATCGAGTATCTGGTTCCAGCCCTCCATTTGACCGCTATTTTTCGCGCTCTCCATGGGTTCATTTCCAATGAAGGTAAGTTTCGTCTGGCCGTTTCCGAGATCCTCAAAGATGGTCACGTCGTACGCACCGTCTATAGCCTCATGTTCTATTCCTAATTGCGCAGGCTCGATCTTGTTTCCCTTCGAGTCGGAAAAGTACATCAAGGAAACGATCTTCTCGTATGGAACAATCTCGTGGTATTCAACCGCATTCCAGAACTCCTGCCCATCCGGCGACTTCATGCAGCAGAGGAATTTTCCTCCAACGCGAAAATCCATCTCGCAAACGGGCGCAGTAAAGCCCTTCGGTCCCCACCACTGCATCACGTACTTCGGGTCTGTCCACGCCTTCCAAACCAACTCGCGTGGGGCATCAAAAACTCTTGTAACGACCATCCGCTCAATTTCGCTAACCGTGTTTTCTGTCATCTCTGGCCTCCTCTTTCTTCATTTGATTTACAACGACATCCAGTTTGTCGAAACTCTCTTCCCAGAATCGGCGATAGCTAATCGCCCAGTCGCTGACCGTCTTAATCGCCTCTGGCCTAAGCGTGCACACACTCTCTCGTCCACGCTTCGTCTTGATTACAATCCGCGCCCGCACCAGGTAGGCAATGTGTTTTGAAATCATCTGCTGCGAGAGTGCAAACGGTTCCGTCAATCCATGCACAGAGGCAGGCCCATGGGAGAGTCGTTCGATCATTGCCCGGCGGGTTGGATCAGACAAAGCCGCAAATGTTGTACCCAGGTTATCCACAACCATATAGTTGTGGATAACCTGGGTAATGTCAAGTGTGAATTTGGCGATTCTTGATTTCTGTTCCCTGATCTCTGAACTCTGACACCAGCGCTGATTGATACTCTGCGCAGGTGGGCGAGCCGGCAAGGGTTTGGCGCTGGCATCAGGGGCAGGAGGAATGCGGATTGTCTCTGGAACCTTCTCGGTGTCTCACCGCCCTGTTGGGCAAGTGATCTTTGCCAGACGACTCACTAGGACCTACGCGGTGAGTGGTAAATCGCCAAACCACTCATCGAACACTGCGGGCGGAATTTTGGACTTCGGAGTTCTAGGAGGGTGACGGTCAATCCGGAAGTTGAGGTCAGTTGGTGCTAACAGGGGCAGTGCACTCCTTCAGCAGGCTAAATTGTGGTGCCACGAGGCGAAATACAGGTTCTTCGGCTTCGTTCAGCCTTGAAACAGGGAACTTTGGGGTGAGTTGCGTGCGTAGATGCTTGTGGGCGGCTGTAGACTGGACGCTCCGAGAGAGCGCTATGGAATTCAAAGAAGCCTTGATGATTGCCCTGCAGTCGCTATGGGCGAATAAGTTGCGCACGATCCTCACGCTGCTGGGCGTGGTGATTGGGGTGGCCAGCGTCATTGCGGTCGTGACGCTGGTGAACGGGGCCAATGTGTATGTCGCCAGCAAGGTGAACAAGTACGGCGCGGATGTGTTCACTATCAGCAAGCAGCCGCAGATCCTCACCAACTACAACGAGTATGTGAAGTGCCTGAAGCGGAAGAACATTCTGCTGGACGATTACAGGTACCTGGCGGACAACTGCAAGCACTGCTCGCAGGTGGGCGCGCAGCAGACGACCTTGGGCAAGATCGTCTTCGGGACGCAGTCGAGCACAGATACGGTGATACGCGGCCAGACCTATGCGATGCCCGAGATGCAGAACCTGAACGTCGTGCAGGGGCGCGGCTTCACACCAACCGACGATGAACATGCGTCGCACGTGGCGATCATCGGGTCGGACATTCAGGAGAACCTGATGAAGGGCGACGACCCGATCGGCAAGGAGATTCGGGTGGACGGCTCGCCTTACACGGTGATCGGCCTTGGCGAGAAGCAGGGCAAGACGCTGGGGCAGAGCCAGGATAACTGGGTGGCGGTGCCGCTCTCGGCATTCCAGAAGACGTATGGCACGGCGAAGTCGGTGACGATTTATGCGAAGGCGGGTGGCGGCGAAGGCGCGCTGGAGAGCGCGACCGATGAGGGGAGGGTGCTGATGCGCGCGATCCGACACGACGCTCCGGGGCAGGAGGACAGCTTTACGCTGGAGACGAGCGACACGTTTGTGGGGCTGTGGAAGAACATCAGTTCGGGGTTTGAGGCTGTGGCCGTGGCGATTGCGGCGATCTCGCTTGTGGTGGGCGGAATCGTCATCATGAACATCATGCTGGTGAGCGTGACGGAGCGGACGCGCGAGATCGGCGTGAGAAAGGCGCTGGGAGCGCGGCGCGGAGACATTCTGATTCAGTTTCTGATTGAGTCGGGCACGATGGCGCTGGCGGGCGGCGCAATTGGCGTCATCGGCGGCATGGTCGTGGCGCAGGTTGTGACGGTGCTGCTCGGGTTCCCGTCGACGATTGCGGTCTGGAGTATCTTTGCGGGACTGGTGGTTGCGGCGAGTGTTGGGATTTTCTTTGGCGTGTATCCTGCGCGGAAGGCCGCGGATTTGGACCCGATTGTGGCTTTACGTTCTGAGATTTGAAGGCATATGCGGAAATATAGCTTGTTGGGGTTTACATCGCTTGCCATATCAATCGTTTCACTGACTACGTTCGTATTCGTGGCGATAAAGGGTCTGCAGGCGGGACTAAATTATCCAAATTTTCCGGATTGGTTTTCTCGCCCAGTCTGGAGATGTTTTAAAGCTTCCTTTCTGGCAATCGGCGTGAGTTTTATTGCGGTATTTCTTGATCGAAACAAAATTCCGTCGATATCAGCGTTTGTGCTGTCAGTAGCAAATATTTTTTTGATTGCATGGTGCACTACAGCAGACTAGGAATTGGATGGTGAGGCGATGAATGCTGGCGATCAGAAGGAAGCGGTGAAGATGGCGTTGGACCAACTGCGCGCCAACAAGCTGCGGTCGGGGCTGACAATTCTGGGGATTGTGATCGGCGTGGTGACGGTGATTGCGATCTCGTCGGTGATTAATGGGCTGAACTCGAACGTCTCCGCGTGGGTGGCGACGATGGGGACCAACGTGCTGTGGGTGTTTCGGTTCCCGGTGATTGGGGTGCGGCCGACGACTGAGATGCTGACGCGCAAGCAGCTGACTATGGACGATGCGCTGGCGATCGCGCAGCTTCCTCATGTGGTCGCGGTGTCTCCTGGATTGCAATACCGGAACCAGCAGTGGGGCCAAGGTTCGGTGACGGCGAAGTACGGAACGCGGAAGTCGGAGAATGTCTCGCTCGAGGGCGATACGCCTTCGGTGACAACGGTGTATGACTTTGACATTCATCAAGGGCGGTACTTCACCGAGCAGGATGAGGAGCGTGCGACCGACGTTGTGGTGCTGGGGCACGATACGGCCGATGACCTCTTCGGCGGTCAGGAGAACCCGATCGGCAAGGAGATAACGGTTGACGGCAGGACCTTTACGGTTGTCGGGACGCTGGAGAAGAGGAGGGCTCCGTTTGGCGGCGGAAAGAATCCTGACGACAACTTTGCGTACTTTCCGGTTACGACGTTTCACAAGCTGCATCCCGAGGTGCTGGATTACTGGGTCAGCGTGAAGTTTGACGATCAGAAGAACAAGGCCACGGTGATTGATGAGATTACAGAGCTGCTGCGGCGGAGGCGGAAGGTCCGGAATGAGGCGGAGGACAACTTTGCGATCTTTGGCTCGGACTCGCTGACGCGGCTGTGGCAGCAGATTACGGGAAGCTTGTTTCTGCTGATGTTTGGGCTCTCGGCCGTGGGGCTGATGGTGGGCGGCGTGGGCGTGATGAACATCATGCTGGTGAGCGTGACAGAGCGAACCCGTGAGATCGGCGTGAGGAAGGCGATCGGCGCGACTAAGAAGGTGATTCTGGCGCAGTTCACGCTGGAGGCCGTGGCGCTGTGCGCGCTGGGGGGGATCATCGGGATTCTGCTTGGTGGTGCGCTGGCGTTGGGGCTGAGGTACATCCTGTCGTCATTGGTGTCGCCGTGGTGGGTGATTGCGGCGTTCCTCTGCTCGTGCACGATCGGACTGGTGTTCGGGATATACCCGGCGTGGAAGGCGGCGAACCTGAACCCGATTGATGCGCTGCGGTATGAGTGATTCTCTGATAGAAGATTCGCAGGGAGAAAAAGGCGAACGCAAAGGGCGCTGAGGAAGACGCAAAGCACGCCACGGCTACCTTCGCGGC
This sequence comes from Edaphobacter bradus, assembly GCF_025685645.1. Classification (NCBI taxonomy): domain Bacteria; kingdom Pseudomonadati; phylum Acidobacteriota; class Terriglobia; order Terriglobales; family Acidobacteriaceae; genus Edaphobacter; species Edaphobacter bradus. The sequence continues at coordinate 733,945 of NZ_JAGSYF010000002.1, read as the reverse complement.
CGTGGCGTGCTTGCGTGGCGTTCTTTGCGTTCAGCGCTGTTTGTGCTCCGGTTGGGAGGAGCGCGAAGATGAATCTCAAAGACGCAGAGGCGATAGACTGGAAGGATGGTGGCTGTTGTTGTTGAAGGGGTGACGGCGCTGCTGGCGCTGGCTGGCGGGGCCTACCTTGTGCTCGCTCTTTGGGGAGCGCGGGATTTCAATCGTGCGTGGCGCGCGCGTGATGTCAATGCGGGGTTTGCGCCGGATGTTTCGATCCTGAAGCCGGTGAAGGGTGTCGATCACCGGATGTTCGAGGGGCTGGAGAGCCACTGCAGGCAGAGGTATGCGGGGCGGTTCGAGATTGTGTTTGGGGTGAGCAGCCTGGATGATCCAGCCGTCGCGGAGATTGAGCGGCTGCGGGAGGAGTTTCCTGAGTGCGCGATCAAGCTGGTGGAGTGCAGCGAACGGCTGGGGACGAGCGGCAAGGTGAGCAACCTGGTGCAGATGCTGCGCGAGGCGAGCTTTGAGTTTGTGCTGATCAACGACAGCGATATTCGGGTGGGGCCGCATTATCTGACGCGAGTGATGGCGGGCTTCAGCGACGCGAAGGTGGGGATGGTGACGGCTCCGTACCGCGGGATGACGGCAGATCGTGGCGCGACGCTGTGGACGAAGCTGGAGGCGCTGGGGATCGCGACGGATTTCTTTCCGGGCGTGCTGGCGGCGCGGTGGCTGGAGAAGGGAATCCGCTTCGGCCTAGGGTCGACGCTGGCGATGCGGCGGGAGTCGCTGGCGAAGGCCGGGGGCCTCGAGCCTCTGGTGGAGTGGCTGGCCGACGACTACGAGATGGGTGCGCGAATTGCGGCGGCGGGGTATCGCGTGGAACTGGCTCCGGAGGTGGTGGAGACGACGGTGCCGGCGTATGCGTATCGAGGGTTTGCGGACCATCAGCTGCGGTGGGCGCGGTCGACGCGGGACTCGCGGAAGGTGGGATATCTAGGGCTTGGCATCACTTACGCACTGCCGTGGGCGATGATGACGTGCGTGGCGAGCGGGTTTGCGCTGTGGAGCTTTACGCTGTTGAGCGTGGTGGCTCTGGCGCGAGTGGCGGTGGCGTTGAGCGTCGGCGTGGGCGTGCTGCGGGATGCGCAAGTGCTGCGCGATCTGTGGCTTCTGCCGGTGCGGGACTGCTTCGGGCTCGCGTTCTGGCTGTGGAGCTTCGCGGGCGACACGGTGGTGTGGCGCGGCGAGCGGTTCCGGCTCAAGGACGGGCAGCTCAGCAGAGTTGCGAGCGAGGGCTGAGGTTGGTGTGAAGGCCTGAAGCAGTTCGCAACAATTTAATTTTAATTGCAGTTCGTCACAAACTCGGGGAATTCGTCTCATGAGTGCGTAACAGAAGGCATCACTCGTTGTATGAGCTGCCATCTGGAGGTGCTTTATGGCGTCCTCGTCCAGGTTACGTTCCAGTAGGTTGCAGAGTCTGGGGTGCTTCGCACTCTTGTTGTGGCTTACATGTCGCGCGGATGCCTTTCAGTCAGGCGGGCTTGGGTCGCTGACGCTGGAACAGAGAGTTGCGCGTGAGAATCAGCTGATACGGGCTGGCGAGCGGTCAGGGCTCGATCCGCTTAACCTCGGGAGGCTATGGGGACATCTAGCCTCGGACTATGAAGATGAGGCGGAGTTTGAGAAGGCGGAGGCCGCGTATAACCATGCGCTGCAGCTCTTTGAGCACCTGCCGGCCGGAGCGAAGGACTATGTGGTGGCGCTGGGCAATCTCGGCTCGTTGTATCTGCTCACGCACAGGAACGACGAGGCGATGAGGTGCCGAAAGCGTGCGCTGGCGGCCCGCGAAGCGATGGGGGACAAGCTCGAGATTGCGCGAGGCAAGGAGCTTCTGGCGGAGGTGTATCTCGCCGAACACAAGTACAAAGAGGCGCGGCAGACGGCGGAAGAAGCCTACGACTCCATGGTTGCACTGAAGGACTCCAATAGCAGCGAACTTGTCGCGACGCTGATTACACTTACGTACTCCAGTTGCATGCGTGGGCAGTGCGCTTACGCGGTGGACCGAGGGCGGGAGGCGAAGTCGCTGGCTCTGAGTGCGCCCGAGGCTGATTCGTTGCCGCTTGGCGAAGCCCGGATGGCGCTGGGCTACGCGGAGTGGAAGGCAGGAATGAAGGATGATCCGGATGCGGAGATGCGCGAGGGAATTCGGATTCTCCGGAGATGGATGACGCCAGGGCATCCGTATGTGCTTGGAGCGATGAGGCAGTACAGCAAGTATCTGAATGAGACGCACCGCACGGTGGAGGCAAAAGAGGTTGCTGAGGAAGAAAAGAGGATGAATACGGCACAGCAGTACACGTGTGCCAACTGCACCGTGAGCGTGTATGGCCTGCGTGTGCGCTAAGGTCCTGGTCGTGTTGCCTGAGTTGCGGGTTGATCGCAGCGCGGCGTAAATTGCTCTGAAGCGCGACTCATCCGCTATTTTCTGACGTTTCGTCACAAACGAGCAAACGAGACAATCTGGGCTGCGTACTAGGACATGGGTCACCTGGCTCTGCCGGAGGTGATTTATGGCGCGTCCTGCGTTAAGTCTTCCGTCTATCGGTTCACAGATTGTGGCGTGGCTCGTGGGCGCTTTGGTTTGCGCCGCGTCGTATGGTGGTGCGGCGTATGGGGTTGAGGCGCAGACGGCGGTTTCGCAGTCGCCTGTGACGCTTCCGGAGCGGGTAGCCGCGGAGGTGGAGGCGATTGATGCGGCGGCGAGGGCGGGTATGGCTCCGCTGAAGCTGGGCAGGTTGTGGGCCCGTCTTGCCTCGGACTACGAGGACGAGATGGACGTTGTGAGGTCGGAGGACGCGTACAACCAGGGGCTGCGGCTACTGGATGCGGCGGGGGCCAGGTTGGACTACGCGGTGGTGTTGGACAACCTGGGATCGCTGTTTCTGATCGAGGGCAACTACGTCGAGGCGGAGCGTTGCCGCAGGCGTTCGCTGACGGTGCGTGAGGCGCTGGGCGACAGGCTGGAGATTGCGCGGGGCAAGGCGCATCTGGCGGAGGTGGAGCTTGGCCGGCACAGGTATAAGGACGCGGCTCAGGATCTCGCGGCGGCCTATAGCGAGATGGTGGCGCAGAAGGATCCTGATGCGGAGGAGATGGTTGCGACGTTGTCCTCGCTGGTCTATGCGGAGTGCGGGTACGACAGCTGCGTCGGCTCGCTGGAACACGCAAGGGAGGCTCTACTGCTGGCACACAAGGCTTTTGACGCCGACTCGCTGCCGGTGGGGCAGGCGCACCTGGCGCTGGGTTACGCAGAGTGGAAGGCAGGGATGAAGGAGGGCCCGGAGGAGGAGATGCTTGAGGGCATCCGGATCATGAAGGCGCGTACGTCGCCGACGCACCCCTATGTTCTGGCAGCGCTGCAGCAGTACCGGGCGTATCTGGAGTCGGAGCATCGCGGGCCGGAGGCGAGGGAGATCGCGGCACAGGTGTCGCAGATCGAGGGCGTGAGGCGGAGCGAATGCATCAACTGCACGGTGAGCGTGGACAGGCTGCGTGGGCGGTGAGGAGCCGACGAATCCAGGTACCTGCTTTCAGCTGAATTGGGTTGGTCGACGGGGATCTCTTTGTCTTGGCTCCATCCGCAAGACTTCTCATTATCGATGCAAAATATTGCAGCTTCAATGTTGATTGAGGGCGAAGTTCTTTCTATTCCAACACTTAGATATGGCAGCTGAAGTGCTTTGAACTCGTCTAGGGTGCCTCGTGTACCTTCAATTCCTGCTATCGGAGCCTTTCAGCCCATGAGAAAGTTGATTGCCTTTTTTGCGCCTGTCTTGTTCTCTATCACCGCATTTGCGCAGCAAACGCCCTTTTCGGTCAGTATCACCGTCGACGAGCAGGGTAATGGTCTTTTCACGAACTCAGACAAATTCAGCACTGGGCTGAACGGCACATTGCAGAATGATCCGGGACCGGGTGGTCTCGCAAATGTGCTGACCTACAGTCTGTTGAATCCGCCGAGCCTGGTTTCCGGAGACGTCCTTTTGACCGAGGGCGAGGGCTTTCTGGATTTGATCCGGTTCAATGCCTCCAACGGGACCCTGGTGTTTTATTCCGACAACCTCGACGGCTTTGACAGCCTTGGGGATACCTCCGGACCTCCTGAGGGGTTTTACGAAAATAGCATCAGCATTCCAGAGGTGGGACCCGAGGGCAACAACTTCGCGCTGTATACGCCGACTGAGGGGCAACCTGGCTTTGTTGCTGGAGTGGATGTGAACTACAAGTTCATCAGTGACAATGATTCGCCGGTGCCGGAGCCTTCGAGCCTGGCTCTCATGGGGACCGGTCTGGTTGGAGTTGCTGGCGTTCTGCGCCGGCGCTTCTGCGCGTAATGCAACCTGGATGACTCGCAACCGGAGCTAAACAGCTCCGGCTGGGGAGCTTCGGCAGACAGGAGGCCACCTTTGCGGGCGGCCTCCTGCATTTGTGGTGTACGTCAGTAGGGGTTGGGTTGGTTGCTGAGAATCTCTTTGCCTCCGCTCTGCGCGATGAAGTATGTCTTGCCGGGGAGTTTGGGGAGCGGTTCGCTCAGGTCCTGCCAGAGGAAGACGCGGCGGGTGTCGTCGGTCCATTTGAGCGAGAGGGAGAAGGTGTCCTCGAAGATAGGCGGGGCGTCGGGGAAGTAGCTGCCGTACCAGAGGTTGGACGAGCGGCCCTCGTAGATGTGGATGTCGTTGCGGCGGAGGTAGAAGCCGAGGGTGCTGGCGGCCTCGTACTCGCCGTGGATGACGATGACGTCGCCGCGCTTGATCTCGGGCGCGATGGCGTCGGCGAGCTGCTTTGAGGTGAGGACGGGGGAGAAGGTCCGCAGGCCGAGGTGCGCGGCGAGCAGGAAGACGAAGGCTCCGGCGGCGAGGGCGAGGTTGGCGGCGTGGGGACGGTAGTCGCGGCGCAGGAGCCAGGCGGCAAGCGTTCCGCCAAAGAGCCCGATGGCGGTGAGGACGAGTGGAGTGCGAAAGGCTCCCATGGCCTGGGCGTTGAGGTCTAGGAAATGGCCGAAGGAGAGCGCGTAGTCGCCGGGGTTCTGCTTGAGGAGGCTGGCGAGGTCGGTGTTGGGGCTGGGGGGTTGCGTGTGGATGACGAAGAATCCGGCGGCGAGCGCGGCGACGGAGCCGAAGACGAGCATGACGACGGCGATGCGCTGCCCGGAGGCGGTGAGAGGGTTGGGGACGGAGAAGGATTCGGCTTCGTCGGCCTCGTCGTTGAGCCACGCGGCGATGAGCAGGATGAGCGCGGGGAGCGCGGGGAGGACGTAGTACTCCTGGCGGGTGGAGAGCGAGAAAAAGAGCAACGGGACGGCGGCCCATATGCCGAGAAGCAGGAGAGTCGATTGCTGCGGATCAAGGGAGACGCGCATGAAGCCCTTGCGCCAGGGAACCCGTCCGACAGCGTGGAAGACAAAGGCGCTCCAGGGCATGAGCCAGACGAGGAGGAGTCCCCAGAAGAGGAGCAGCGGGACGGTGTCGTAGTCGCGGGGGACGCGGAGGTTGAGGTAGCGGAGGAGGTGTTCGTTGACGAAGTAGAACCAGAACCAGCCGTGGACGTTTCCGTCGCTGGGGAGTGGGACGTTCCAGTGGCCGTGGGAGAAGGTGATGCTTCCGGGGCTTCCCTGCGTGGGGTTGGCGAGGCCGATGAGGTAGTGCCACGGCGCGGCGATGGCTAAGAAGATGGCGGTGCTGGTGACGGGATGGAAGCTGAGGAGGCGTGCGAACGCTCCGCGCAGGCCGCGGATGAGGAGAAGGTGCGCGGCGACGATGGCGATGGGGAAGACGATGCCGATGAGCCCCTTGGTGAGAACGTTGAGGGCGCAGCAGGCGGCAAAGGCGAAGCAGAGGAGGCGGTTGGGGGGAGCGGTGGAGTCGCCGGATATTCTGCGAAACCCAGGTCTCAGAGGCGAGACCTGGGGCACCCGGTTTTGTGGCGCGCTGGAGGGTACCTGGTTTTGTGGCTGGTCTTGCTGTTCTGTAAGCCAGTAGCAGAGGAGGGCGAGGGTGAGCCAGAGGCACACCATTGCGTCGGGGATGGCGATGCGGGTGAAGATGAAGATTCCGAAGCTGGAGAGGAGGATGAGGCCGGCGTAGAGGCCAGCGCGGTGGCCGGAGGTCGGTTGCTCAGGACTGCCGGATTGCTCAGGGCTGCCGAAGGCCCGGTGGGCGAAGAGTTCCACCGCGAACGCGAGCGCGAGGACGGTGAGGGCGAGTGGGAGTCGCGCTGCGGCGGTCTCGGTGCCGAACAGTTTGAAGCTTGCGGCCATGCTCCAGTAGAGGAGCGGGGCCTTCTCGAGGTAGCGGATGCCGTTGGCGTAGAGGGTGGTCCAGTCGTGGCGGAGGAGCATCTCGCGGGAGACCTCGGCGTGGACGGAATCGGCGTCGTCGAGCAGCGGCGGCGTGAGCAGCGCGAAGCTGCAGTAGAAGAAGAGCCAGAGGGCGAAGAGGATGAGGCGGTTGCGGCGCGTCGGGGTGAGCGTCAGAGGCACGTGACCAGTGTATTGCGCGACCGCGGATTGACGCGGATAGGCACGGATCAAAGGCAACTCGGTGTTGGGCCTTTTTCTTTATCCGTGTGTCTCCGTGTCGATCTGTGGTTGAGTTGGTGTGGCGGCGGAGCAGGTTTGTCGTAGACTCAGGCTGACTGATGATGCGTGATCTGGTTCAAGTGAATGGTGTTGCCGGGCCTCCGGCGGAGCTGATCTTTGGGGACTGGTACCCGGCGCTGCGTGTGAGCGGGCTGCGAAGGGGGAAGATGACGCGCGCGTTGCTGCTGGGCGTTCCTCTGGTGCTGGGCAGGAAGAACGATGGGAAGCTGTTTGCGATGCGTGATCTCTGTCCGCATCGTGGGATTCCGCTGTCGGCGGGGTGGTTCGACGGCGAGACCGTGCAGTGCAAGTATCACGGCTGGAAGTTTGAGCCGTGCTCCGGGCAGTGCAGGGAGATTCCTTCGCTCACGAAACACGAGTCGCTGGAGCCGGGGAAGATCTACGCGGGCGCGTATCCGTGCGAGGAGCGCGATGGGTATGCGTGGGTGTACCTGCCTGAGCCGGGCACGGGACGCGCGGGCGAGGCGCTGCCTCCGGTGCCGGAGTTGCCTAAGTTCTCGGAGAAGTATCGCAGCGCGCACCTGGTGGCTGACCTGCCGTGCAACGTGGACCACGGGATCATCGGGCTGATGGACCCGGCGCATGGACCGTTTGTGCATCAGGCGTGGTGGTGGCGGAGCAAGGCGAGCATCCACGAGAAGGAGAAGACCTTCGAGCCGATCCCGCAGGGGTTCAGGATGTCGTCGCACGCTCCGAGCGCGAACTCGGCGCCGTACAAGCTGCTGGGCGTGTACGGCGAGCCGATTACAACGACGATCGACTTTGTGTTGCCGAACCGGCGTTATGAGACGATCCGGGCGGGAAGCAAGTGGTTCGCCAGCCTGACGACGGTGACTCCGGTGACGCCTTCGACGTGCAGGATCGATGTGATTGCGGCGTGGAACATCTTCTATCGCGTGCCATTTGTAACTTCCATCGCTACGTTTTTCGGCGCGCGTTTTGTCCGGCAGGACCAGCAGACGATGATCGAGCAAGCCGAGGGGCTGCGGTTTCATCCGGGGCTGATGTTGATCGACGACGCGGACAAGCCGGCGAAGTGGTACTTCGCGCTGAAGCAGGCGAGGATGAAGGGGACTGGCGAGCATCCGTTGACCGGGCCGGTGACGCTGCACTGGAGGAGCTGAGGCGATGGGCGAATGAGGTCGCCGGAAAATCGCGAAGGCGAGTTAGCCCTGTCCTCTGAGGCGGTCCTGCTGCTTGGGATTGTGGCGGGGTTCTGCTGGTTTGCGCTGCTTGTCTTCTCGCACACGGCGACGCTGGACTTTTCGGCGCTGTACGCGGCGGGTGGGCTGATCGTCGAGGGACATCGGCGGCAGCTCTTCGATCTGGCGACGCAGGCTGAGTTTCAGCGCAGAGTTCTTGGCATGCCGGCGCCGCTGCCATTTCTTCACCTTGCTTATGAGGCTTTGATCTTCGCTCCGCTGGCCCTGCTGCCGTTTCGGCTTGCGCTGTGGGTGTGGAGGCTGATGTGCCTTGCAATGCTTGTTGGGTCGTGCCGCTCGCTGGGTGAGGTGTTTTATGCCCGGCGACGGGACATCGCTCTGCTTGCGCTGGCGCTCTTTCCTGTTGCGTTGGCCATTGTGCAGGGACAGGATTCGGTTCTGTTGCTGCTGCTGTTTTCCGGCGCACTTGTGGCGGTGGAGCGCAGGAAGGACGGGCTCGGCGGAGCGCTGCTGGGGTGCGCCTTGTTCAAGCCGCAGCTTGTGCTTCCCCTTGCCGTGATCCTTGTGTTGAAGCGAGGTGCGCGTTTTGCCTGGGGCTTGCTCGCTGCGTGCGTGGCGTGCGTGCTTCTCAGCCTGGCTATCACCGGTATGCGGGGCTGGCATGAGATGGTGGACCTGATGCGTTATGCAGGCTCGGCCGCGGGGGAGGAGATCGGTGCGACATCATGGGCCCGGCCGAATCTGCGTGGGTTGCTTGACCTGTTGGGGATGAACGCGAAGACGACCGTGGAGTTGGCCGTGGCGCTGTCCGCGATTCTTCTGCTGGCGGTGGCTTGGCGGTTACGCAATTGCAGCGATGCTCGCAGCCTGTTTCCGCCGATGATCGCGCTTACCCTGATCGTGAGCCTGAACGTGAACCTGCATGACTTCACGCTGCTGCTGATCCCGGTGATGGCGATGCTGGAGACGGGAACGCGGCGGGCTTATCTTTGCGTGGGAGCGTGCTTCTGTATGCCGGTGCTTATGTTTATGGGGCACCTTGTTTTCTTTGTGCTGCTGGTTGCTGTTCTGGTGGTTACGGTGACGGCGCCGCTGACTGAGGAAAGACAACAACGTGCGGTCAACACTTGAGTTCTACCAGCGCCGCGCCGTACGGTCAGAACGTGCGGACGCCCTGTTCGGTGACGAGCTGGTCGACCTTGATGCTCATTGCTTCGCCCAGTTTCTTGAAGCCCTCTTTCCATTCGTCGGTCCAGTAGTTGGCTCCGCCGCGGCGGAGAAGGTCGTTCCAGATGTTCTGGGCCTGCCAGAAGTTGACCTCGAAGGGCAACGCTCGCAGCGTGGTGGCGATGACGACGGCCTCGTCGAGCGCGCTGCTCATTGTGTTGTCCCCGGAGGCCGCGGCCTCAAGCCGAATCATCGCGCGCTTCATGCGCTGGCCGCCGATGTAGCTGAACTGCTGCGCGTTGAGCTCGATCTGGTTGTGCTCAGCGCGGGCGACCAGATCAGCGATGAGATCGGCGTTGAAGGGCTCGGCGTCGAGGGCGTGGCGCAGGCTGGAATTAATGGCGTAGTTGGCCGCGATGGCGAGCGCGGGCGGCGGCGTCATGCCGGTCTCGGTGAGGAAGTCGAGCAGCGAGGCGTGGTCCTCGTAGATCTTGCGCAGTGAGTCCTCGGTCTCGGCGAGGGTCTGGTTGAGGATGATCTGGACGATGCGGTGCTGCTCGTCGGTGAAGAGCGAGGTGAGCGAGTAGCCGGTGGTTCCGTGGAGGCCGTTGTCGTGGTCCGTGGCCCGGCGCGGGCCGAAGAAGCGGTCGATGAGGCGGATGACCTCGGGGAGGTTCGCGCGGCGGGTGGCGGAGCGGACGTCGGCCGAGAAGGTGGCGAAGGCGGCGAGCTCCTGCTCGGCGGCGGGGTTGAAACGGCGGACGGCGGCGGAGAGGTTCTGGTCGCCGAGGTGAAGGACGGCGAAGCTGATCTCCTCTTCTTCCTCGGTGACGCGCGAACGGATGCGTGCGCGGCCGAGGGCGACGCGTCCGCGGCCGGAGCTGAAGACCTCGTGGCTCTCGCGGTGGACATCGAAGCAGAAGATCTCGCCGTCTTCAGGGTAGGGCCGGAAGATGGAGCTGATGGCGTAGTGCGCGCCGACCTGATCGAGGCCGATCTTCATTCCTGTGACGTAGCGGCGGTAGACTTCGGCGCCGTCGCCGATCTCGGAGATGTTGCTCTTGCCCTCGGAGAGGATGGCGAGGAACTGGTCCTCGAGGTCGGCTCCGGGTTCGCCGAAGAGACGCTCGGCGAGCTGGAGGACGCGGCCGGCGTAGGCGATGACCTGTGCGGTCTCGATGCCGGAGATCTCGTCGAAGAACCAGCCGCAGGAGGTGTACATGAGCTGGGTGTGGCGTTCGAGCTCCATGAGTTCGAGCGCGGTGATGCGCTCTTCCTGCGAGAGCTCGTGGCGCTGGTGCGTGGTGAAGAATCTGTCGACACTGGGCTGGGAGCGGTCGAGGATGACCTGGATGTAGGCGTCGCGTGCAGCCCAGAGGTCCCGGAAGAGCTCGGCGGAGAGCTTTTCGGCGAGCGGCGTGACCGCGTCGCGGAGCGTGTCAAGGGCCTGGCGGAGCGGGGCGCGCCACTGCTGGTTCCAGCCGGGCTTGCCGCTGTTGCAGCCGCAGTCGGAGCGCCAGCGCTCAACGCCGTGGAAGCAGCTCCACGAGGTGTCCTCGACGATTTCGGCCTGCCACTCGGGGGGGAACTTCGCGAGGAACTGGCCGTAGTTGGTGAGCCGCGCGAGGTGGTTCTCCTCGATGTGGCGCATGGCGTAAGAGAGCGCCATCTCGCCGTGCCGGTGGTGGTGGCCGTAGCTTTCGCCGTCGGTTGCGACGTGCGAGAGCTGGGCGCGGTGAGCTCCGTCCGGAGTGAAGGTGGAGGTGAGGCGCGTGGCGAAATCCACGCCCGAGTTGAGCAGGCCCTCGAAGGCGATGGCGCGGGAGCCGGGGCCATCGTAGAAGTAGACGGCGATGCTGCGGCCTTCGTCGAGCGGGACGAGGTAGGGGCGCGTGGTGTCGACGGTGGCGTCAGGGGTTTCGATCCAGGCGGTTCCGGCGGAGATGTGGCCGATCTCGCCGACGGCGGGCGGAGTTGCGGTTGTGTCTCCCATCTTCGGCGATGCGACTCCCGGGGCAGGCGCGGGGATGGGCCGGATGCGCGCGCACTGGTGCGGAGCGAGGATGGTGAACTTGATTCCCTCCTGCGCGAGGAGGTCGAGAACCTTGCGGTTGACGGCGGTCTCGGCCAGCCACATGCCCTCGGGCTTGCGGCCAAAGCGGAACTTGAAGTCGGCGATGCCCCAGCGGATCTGCGTGCGTGCGTCGCGCTCATTGGCCAGCGGCATGATGATGTGGTTGTAGCCCTGCGCCATGGCAGAGCCGTGTCCTCCGTATCGCTCTGCGGAGACCTGGTCGGCGTCGAGGATCATCCGGTAGGTGCGGGGGGCGTTGTCGTTGAGCCAGCTCAGCAGCGTGGGGCCGAAGTTGTAGCTCATCCGCGCGTAGTTGTTGACGATGCGGATGATGAGGTTGTCGCTGTCAGTAATGCGCGAGGCCCCGTTGGGGGCGTAGCACTCGGCGGTGATGCGGTCGTTCCAGTCGTGATAGGGCGCGGCGGAGTCCTGCACCTCGACGGTCTCGAGCCAGGGGTTCTCGCGGGGCGGCTGGTAGAAGTGGCCGTGGACACAGACGAAGCGCTCGGACTGCGGTTGCGGCTGGGGCTTCGCGTGGGCTCGGGACTTAGCCATGGTGCTCTCAGAGTTCTTCAGTGTTCTTAGACTCCTCGCGATAGAGGATAGGCTGGACGCGGTAATGCAGCAACGCGACGAATGGGGGATGTGAGGTTGCGGGACCCTGATGGCTTAGATTCATTGCAGCGCCAACGGTTTGCCTCCGGAGGTGTCTCCGGGGCTTTCCCCGGGACGCCGGCGGCCGGGATGGAGACGGAGATCGAGGAGAGTGCTGAGAGCGATGGCGAGCAGGTAGGTGGCGATGTCTTTGAAGGAGAAGAAGCGGCCGAGGATGAGTCGACCGGCGAGGGTAAGTCGGAAGGCGTCGATGGTGGACTGGGGCACGAGGCGGGAGAATTCGACGGCAAGTGCGCTTGCGGTTGAGATGGCCGCGAGTGCTTTCGGAAAGAGCGTTGGTAAGAGTGCTGCGATGAACCAGTAGAGCGCGACCGCCCAGAGGAAGGAGCCGAGATACTTCGAGAAGAACCACGGCAGATGGAGCGGGGCGTAGCGGACGGCTATACCGATGGGGACCGTAATCAGCAGGAAGACGAGTGCAGTGAGTGAGCGTCGCGAGCTGGAGATAGTGGCGCGCCTGTTTGTGATCAGGCGCGCCCTCTGAAGATCAGGGTCGGGTGCCGAGGGAGTTGTTGGCGACGGCGTAAGAGAGCGGTGTGACGACTGGCTTCGTCACGCCGATGAGCTGGATGAGCTTATTCGAACCGAGGAGCCAAATGTTGCCGGAGCCATCAAATGCAAGGTCAAGCGGGGCTCCCGGGAAGGAAAAGGTAGTGCCGCCGGCGTATGTGATGCTTCCACTGGAAATCTTGTAGCTTTGCAGGGTGTAGGTTGTTGTGGAACCGCTGGTGGTGCTGGTCATAAACCAGGCGTGGCTCTTGCCGTCGATTGCCATCGCAATTCCGGCAGTGGAGCCTGTGTTGACCGGTGAGCCTGGGACAGCGGTCCCGGCGCTGGTAATCGCTCCGAAAGACCCATCGGAGTTGAGGAACCAAAGGTTGGAGGAAGAGTCAAAGGCCATACCGACCGGGCTGGAGACTCCACCCGCGGAAATGGGCGAAGAGGGGCTGGCGACTCCGGCGGACGAGAACACGCTAAAGCCAGTTGTGCCCGCGTTGCCGACCCAGGCGTTGCCTGCGGGATCAAAGGCGATGGGGCTGAGGCTTCCATGATTAAGGCCGCCTCCTGTATAGGCTGCGTTGTAGGCACCGGCGGAAGAGAACTGGACAAGGCTCGTGACCGAGCCGTTCAGTGTTGGGACCCAGAAACGGCCAGTGGGGTCGAAAGCAAGGAGGCTCGGGGTGTTGAGTGTGGGGCTGGAGCTTGAAGCTCCGGTAATGAAGGTCCCGGAGTTGGTGAAGCCGCTAATGGTGTTGCCTCCATTGTTGGCGGCCCAGACGTTGCCGGAGGTATCAATGGCGATGCCGGTCGGGCTATTGAGACTGGAGTCGGTGTAGCCGCCTGCGGGAGATAGTGCGACGCCAAGCGGGCTGAATTTGGAGAGCGACGGAGTGTTGTTGGTGGTCCAGATGTTGCCCGAGCCGTCGATGGCGAGATGCTGCGCGCCATTGATTCCGCCGCCGTTGAAGGCGATCGAAACGATGAAATCGCTGGGAGCGGAGGTGAGGCTGGGATTGAAGGGGGGCGAAGGAGGTACGAGGCTGTAGAGATTGGCGACATTGGTCAGCGGGTTGTGCGCGATATTGATGGCTGCCATCGCTGTATCCGTCGGCGTTGTCGAAGGGTTGCCACCGCTGGGAGCGTAGTTGAAGAGTGAGCTGCATGCAGTGCTGGAGGGGCCGGTGGAGTTGATGCAAGCAGAGAGAATGTTTGCCAGAGTATTGATGTCGGCCTGGGGAACGCTTCCGTTGCCTCCGGGCGTCGTGGTGTAGGCTGTGCCGGTGGCGATGTTCGCAAGGTTCGAGGCGGTTGCAAAGGCGTTGGCGATTCCGGTTTTGGCGAGCGGCGTTCCGGAGCTGGCGACGTGAGTGGGGTCGCTGGCGAATCCGAGAAACGCATAGGCGGCCGCGACTGTGGTGACTTCGTTGATAGAGACAAAGGGAACCGAACCTGAGAAGTTGCCTGAAGCGGGGCAGGTGCCGAGGACCGCCATCAGTCCGGCGGCGGAGTTGGGGCCAGCGCCGGGGTTACCGCCGAGCGCATACAGGTAGGCCTGGTCGCCGGCCGTGCAGGTGTAGTCGCCAGTGATGCTGAAGTTGCCGTTTGCGTCGGTGGTGACGTAGGTGCCGATGGAGTCAGTTGCGGCTCCGGCGGCAGAGCTGTTGAGGAGGCTGACCGAGGCGTTCCCGTAGGCGGTAGTATCGGACCGGAACAGGTAGACGTGAGAGCCGGAAATGGGCTGCTGTCCCCCGTGGACGTTGCCGTGGATGCTGCGGCCTGTGGCAGGGGTGGAGGTCGTCGCGGTGTTGTTGAGCGAACAACCACTAAGCAGAAGAGATACGGCAAGCGCGGAGCAGAGAGCAGGAATGCGCAAAGGGGACTCCCTTAGAGGAGATTTTTTTGAAAATGGAAAGGAAGGGCCCGGGACAAGTGTAACGGCATCACTGTACTAGCCATCGATTTTGCTGGGCAAGCAATTTACGCGTAAAGGTAGCTGAATAGATACGGCGGCGTTTTGGCGCTTTATGGCAGCTTCACTCCGGTTGTTTATATTTGCCGTTGGCGAGGTCGCAGGCTCGCCAGAGGTACCAGCTTGCGACGGAGCGCCAGGGCTCCCAGCGTCTTGCTCGCTTGTGCATCACGTCGGGTTTGGGAAGAAGATCGGGTGTGACCTTCTGGGTGGGCTTGAGGCTGAGGAAGGTGAGCGCGAAGCCTTTGCGGACGCCGTAGTCGGCGACGGGAAAGATGTCGGGGCGGCCGAGGCGGAAGATGAGCAGCATCTCAACGGTCCAGCGGCCGATGCCGCGCACCTGGGTGAGGTGCTCGATGATGTCCTCGTCGGACATGCGGCGGATGCGCGCGAGTGTGGGCACCGTTCCGTCGAGGGTCTTGGCGGCGAGATCGCGGAGCGCGAGGCTCTTGTTGTGCGAGAGTCCGGCGGCGCGGAGCTGCTCGTTGGGAGCGTCGAGAAGATGCTGCGCGTCGAAGTGCCCCTTGCCGTGAGTGGGGTGGAAGCTCTCAACGAGGCGGCGATGGATGGTGGCGGCGGCCTTGCCGTGGAGCTGCTGATAGATGATGGACTCGACCAGCGCCTCAAAGGGCGAGAGTGTGCTCGAAAGCCGCATGGTGAAAGGGCCGGCGCGCTGGATGAGCTTACCGAGTTTTGGGTCGGCGGCGGAGAGTTCGGTGAGTGCGAGGGCGGCATCGTACTGCGGGGCGCGCGGGCGGGCGATGGGACGAGGCATGTGGATGACGGTAGCAGAGGCGGGCATCTGCTGCGAATGTCTCCGAGGTGGAAACTCGGACTTAAACGGTTCGCATTTACAAGTGCGATACCCATCTGGCAGGGTGGATATGTTGTAGTGGTCGAGCTCCTGAAGGCAGGCAGATACGAGATATTGTGCAGCTAATGTTTTCGCGTGTTTCGATAATCGATTTTCAGGCGCAAAAACAGTTGCGAGTATCGCACGACCTCTTTCGAGGAGTGTTTTCCGACTGCTATACTCGGAATTCCTGAGAGAAGGAAGTTTTATTTGACGCAGCGTTGACCGCAGAAGTAACCCCGCCGGAATGGAATCGCCCTCCCGATACAGTTTCGGCAAGACTATAGCCTAAGTAGCACGATCTGAATTTCACCTCACCGGCTACAAGCCAGGTAAAAGAAGAGGAAGCAGGAAAGCACTCATGGCGCAAGTTTTTGACCGCAGTTCGAACGCGCTGGCCAGGATGAGCCTTGTCTTGACGGGCCTGATCGTCATCGCGCTCGGTGTAACGCTGGACCAGTTGCAACGGTCGCCGTGGGTGACCAAGCAGGGCCAGCGGCCGGACCAGCCGATTCCTTTCAGCCACAAGCACCACGTCGAAGGCCTTGGGCTGCAGTGTCAGTACTGTCACACGTCTGTCGAGAAGAGCTCGTATGCGGGCATTCCTCCGACGAAGACCTGTATTAACTGTCACGCGCAGATCTGGACCAACGCCGATTACCTGGAGCCGGTCCGGCAGAGCTGGGCTACGGGCGCGTCGATCCAGTGGATTCGGGTGCACGACCTTCCGGACTTCGTCTACTTCAATCACGAGATTCACGTGAACAAGGGCATCGGCTGCGCCAGCTGCCACGGCAGAGTGGACGAGATGCCGCTGATGTACCAGGAAAACACCTTGCAGATGGAGTGGTGTCTGAACTGCCATCGCAATCCCGCGGCGAACCTGAGGCCGACCTCCGAGATCTACAACATGGCATGGGCTGGTCCTTCGAGCGACAAGCCGGTGTGGTGCGGCTCGACCGGTAAGGCCGGACCGACGGCTGGAGCTGTGAGCTGCACGACGACTGACCCGAGCAAGGGCGGGCCTGAGCTGGCGGCGCTGCAGGCCGGTCCGGCGGCGGGTGGAGCGCAGGCTGTGAGCGATGCTCCCGCAGCGGCGATCGCGGTTCCGGCGAGCTACACGAAGTTCACCAATCAGATGGATCTGGGCAAGTACCTGACGGCGCAGTATCACATCCGCACCCCGAACGAGCTGTCCAGCTGCGAGACGTGCCACCGATGAAGACGACCGGAATGAATACGACTGGGATTGGAACAGAGCAGACGATGGCCGAGACACCCGCAAAGATGGAAGCTCAGGTCGTGACCGAGATTGCCCCGGCGAAGGCGAGGATGACCCTCGCCGAGGTCCAGGAAAAGCTGAACGGCAAGACAGGTCGGCGGTTCTGGAAGAGTCTGGATGATTTGGCTGAGACTCCCGCTTTCCAGGAGATGATGCAGCAGGAGTTCCCGCGGCAGTCGACCGAGTGGGTCGACGCGGTGAGCCGGCGCGGCTTCCTGAAGGTGATGGGCGCGTCGATGGCTCTGGCCGGACTTGCCGGTTGCACCAAGCAGCCCGACGAGCCGATCTATCCCTATGTGAAGCAGCCGGAGGACTTGGTCCTCGGCAAGCCGATGCACTTCGCGACGGCGCACCCGTTCCCGACGGGCGCGATTCCGGTGCTGGTAAAGTCGGACTCGTTCCGTCCGATCAAGGTGGACGGCAACCCGGAGCACCCGGTCTCGAAGGGCAAGTCGGACGCCTTCACGCAGGCCACGCTGCTTGATCTGTACGATCCGGATCGCTCGCCCGCTGTGCGGAATCGTGGGGAGCGCTCGAGCTGGGCAGACTTCCAGAACACCTTTGCCACTGCCGTGAAGAAGACCGGCAATGGGCAGGGCGTGTACTTCCTGAGCGAGACCATTACCTCTCCCACGGCAGCCGCACAGTGGAAGCAGGTGCAGGCTAAGTTCCCGCAGGCGAAGCTGGTGCAGTGGGAGCCGGTAAACCAGGACTCTTCGCGTACGGCCTCCAAGTTGGCCTTCGGCGGCTACACCGACGCGCGGTACAAGCTTGAGGAAGCTGATGTGATCCTCTCGCTCGACGCAGATTTCCTCGGCGGCATCGCGCATCCGGGCTTCCTGCCCCTGGCTGCGGCTTACGCTGAGCGGCATCGCTACGAAGAAGACAAGACGATGAACCGGCTGTACGTCGTCGAGACGATGCCGACGGTCACGGGTTTCCGCGCCGAGCACAGGCTGGCGTTGAAACCAAGCCAGTTAGCGCAGTTTGCCGATGCCCTGGTCTTCGGGACAGCTCCGCAGGGCCTGACAGCGGACCAGCAGAAGTTCTTCAATGCGCTGCTTGCGGACCTCAAGAAGAATCCGGGCCGAGCTGTTGTGATTCCGGGTGAGCAGGCTCCGGCTTCGGTGCACGCCGCGGCTTATGCGCTGAACACACTGATCGGCGCAGTGGGCAAGACGGTCGTCTACACCGAGACGGTGAATCCGCTGCCGACCGAGCAGGGTGCCGACCTGAAGGCCCTGGTGGCCGACATGAACGCGGGCAAGGTGCAGTGGCTTGTGATTCTGGGCGTCAACCCGATCTACTCGGCGCCGGGGGACCTCGGCTTTGAGAGCGCATTCGACAAGGTTCCGGTGACAGTGCATCTCGGCTCGCACGTGGATGAGACGGGCGCGATCGCGACGTGGCACGTCAATAAGGCGCACTACCTCGAGAGCTGGTCGGATGCGCGTGCCTACGACGGCACGATCACGATCATCCAGCCGATGATCGATCCGCTGTATGGCGGCAAGACTGTGCATGACGTCTTCCAGTCGCTTCTGGACAACCCGCAGGCCTCGGCCTACGACGCGGTGATGGCCAACGCGAAGACCTACATCAAGGGCGACTTTGCCGCAGGCTGGCGCAAGGCGCTGCACGATGGCTGGGTTGCGGACACGGCATTTACGGCGAAGGCTGGAGTTCCGGCGAGGGTCACTTCACTGCCGGCCAGCGTGCCTTCCTCGGCGAGCGGCTATGAGGTCTCGTTCCGCCCTGACCCGTCGCTGTATGACGGGCGTTACTCCAACGTCGGCTGGCTGCAGGAGCTTCCCAAGCAGGTCACGAACCTGAGCTGGGACAACGCTGCGCTGATGAGCATGGGCACGATGGCAGACCTGAAGGTCGAGGAGACCGAGCTGGTTGAGCTGAACCTCGACGGCCGCAAGGTCGTGGCTCCGGTCTTGATGGTTCCGGGTCATCCTGACGGCGCGATTACTGTGCATCTCGGCTTTGGCCGTCGCGAGGCGGGCCGTGTGGGCTCGGGCGTCGGCTTCGATGCCTACAAGCTGCGCACCTCGGGCGCGCTGCTCTCGGCTGCGGGAGTGACGGCGACGAAGGTCTCGGGCACCTACGACCTCTGCGTCACCAAGGTCCACAACGTCGAGCATCGTGGCGCATTCGCACAGCACGATCTCGAAAAGCCGCTCTCTGACACGGAAGGGACCTACTCGCTGGCCGGACATGAGGCAATGGAGCGGTCGATCATCCGCTACGCCACGGTCGAAGAGGCGAAGAAGAACCCGAAGTTCGCCGAGGACGGCGCCAGCGGCACGCTGGTCAACAAGGTTGGCTACGGTCCGCAGGGCGAGGCTCCGAAGCACGACGAGAGCTTCTTCCCTGACGCATGGAGCTACAAGAAGACCGATCCTTCGACCCTGAAGGTACAGAACGCGTGGGGTATGTCGATCGATATGAACTCCTGCGTCGGCTGCAACGCCTGCATCGTAAGCTGCTACGCGGAGAACAACATCCCCGTCGTCGGGCGCGAGCAGGTGAAGGTTGGCCGCAACATGCAGTGGCTGCGCATCGACACCTACTTCGAGGGCGATCTGCATGCTCCGAAGGCGCACTTCCAGCCAATGGCCTGTCAGCACTGCGAGAACGCGGGCTGCGAGCAGGTCTGCC
Source organism: Edaphobacter bradus (assembly GCF_025685645.1). Lineage (NCBI taxonomy): Bacteria > Pseudomonadati > Acidobacteriota > Terriglobia > Terriglobales > Acidobacteriaceae > Edaphobacter > Edaphobacter bradus. The sequence continues at coordinate 714,951 of NZ_JAGSYF010000002.1, read as the reverse complement.
CGGTGGGTGCGACGGTGCATACGCCGGAGGGCCTGAACTCGATGGTCTACAACCGCTGCGTGGGCACGAGGTACTGCTCGAACAACTGCCCGTACAAGGTCCGCAGGTTCAACTTCCTGCTGTACTCGGACTTCGACACCGAGAGCCTCAAGTTCATGCGCAACCCCGACGTCACGGTCCGCTCGCGCGGCGTGATGGAGAAGTGCACCTACTGCGTGCAGCGCATCGAAGCGGCCAAGATCACCGCCGACAAGGAGAACCGCGAGGTTCGCGACGGCGAGATCGTGACGGCGTGCCAGCAGGCCTGCCCGACCGACGCCATCGTCTTCGGCAACATCAACGACAAGGGCAGCAAGGTATCGAAGCGCAAGGAGACCGAGCGCGACTACCAGGTGCTGACCGACCTGAACTATCGTCCACGCACAACCTACACGGCTGGCGTCATCAACCCGAACCCGGAGCTGGCATAAATGGCGACCAAAACTCCCATCAATGACCCGATGATTGACCCGCGTACAGGCGAGTACGCGGTCATCACGCCGGGGCATACCTTCAAGTCGGTGACGCAGAAACTCGCCGGCCTGGTGCTGACGTCGAACACTCCGCTGGGCTGGTTCTTTGGCCTGATCGTGGCGGCCGGCATCGCGCAGGGCGTGGTGATCGGGTGCACGTGGCTGTTTTTGAAGGGCGTCGGAATCTGGGGCGTCACGATGCCGGGCGCCTGGGGATTCGCAATCATCAACTTTGTGTGGTGGATCGGTATCGGCCACGCCGGTACGCTGATCTCGGCCATTCTCCTGCTGTTCAAGCAGACGTGGCGCAACTCGATCAACCGCTTCGCCGAAGCGATGACGATCTTCGCCGTGGTCTGCGCCGGCATGTTCCCGCTGATCCACGTCGGCCGCCCGTGGGTGAGCTACTGGCTGTTCCCTTACCCGAACACGATGAACGTCTGGCCGCAGTTCCGCTCGCCGCTGGCGTGGGACGTTTTCGCGGTCTCGACCTACGCGACGATCTCGATTGTCTTCTGGTATATGGGCATGATCCCGGACTTCGGGACGCTGCGCGACCGCGCGAAGATGCCGTTCGCCAAGTACTTCTACGGCCTGCTCTCGCTGGGCTGGCGCGGATCGACGCGGCACTGGATCCGGTTTGAGACGGCTTCCCTACTGCTGGCGGGCCTTTCGACGCCGCTGGTGCTCTCTGTACATACGGTCATCAGCTTCGACTTCGCTGTGGCGGCGCTTGCAGGGTGGCACACGACGATCTTTCCGCCCTACTTCGTCGCCGGCGCTGTGTACTCCGGCTTCGCGATGGTTCTGACGCTGGCGATTCCGATCCGCAAGTTCTACCACCTGGAAGACCTGGTGACGCTGCGCCACCTGGACAACATGGCGAAGGTCATGCTGGCGACGGGCTCGATCGTGGCCTACGGGTACGGCATGGAGGTCTTCATGAGCTGGTACTCGGCCAGCCACTGGGAGTTCTTCATGATGTGGAACCGTATGTTCGGGCCGATGGGCTGGGCGTACTGGATCCTGATCCTGACCAATATCGCGATCCCGCTGACCACGCTGTGGTCGCGCAAGCTGCGCGTGAATGTGGGATACCTGTTCTTCCTGTCGTTCGTCGTAAACACGGGCATGTGGTTTGAGCGATTCGTCATCGTTGTGACCAGCCTCTATCGCGAGTACCTGCCGTCGAGCTGGGGAACCTACACGGCGACGAAGTGGGACTACATGATCTTCATTGGAACGTGGGGTCTGTTTACCTTCCTGTTCCTCCTGTTTGTCCGGTTCCTTCCCATGATTCCGATGTCGGAGATCCGGATGATGCTGCCGCATACCAAGATCACGCGTCGCGGAGCAAATGCTGAGACCGTAAGCGAGGAGCTGACCTAATGCCGCCGAGAGAGGGAATCTACGGAATGCTGGCGGAGTTCAATACTCCGAGCGAGCTGGTGCATGCGACCGAAGAGGCTCGCCGCGCAGGATACCGGCGCATGGAGTGCTACACGCCTTATCCGGTGGAAGAGGCAGCCGAGGCGTTGCACTTCCACAAAAACCGCGTGCCTCTGGTCTGCCTGCTGGGCGGGTTGATGGGCGTGACGACGGCGTTCCTGATGGAGACATGGATCTCGGTGTGGTCCTATCCGCTGAATATCGCGGGGCGTCCGCTGTTCTCGTGGCCGGCGTTCATCATTCCGGCGTACGAGTGGACGATTCTGTTTGCGGGGCTTTCGGCTTGCTTCGGGATGATCGCGTTGAACGGGCTTCCGCAGCTCTATCATCCGGTCTTCAACGCGCCCAACTTCCGCAACGGCGCGACGTCGGACAAGTTCTTCCTCTGCCTGGAGGCGACGGACCCGCAGTTTTCGCCTACTGGGACGAGGGCGTTTCTTGAGCAGTTCGAGGCGGTCTCAGTGGTGGAGGTCGACCACTAATGCGAAGTGCAGAGAATAGGGAACAGGGAGTAGGGAGTAGCGTGCTGAAACTCAACAAACTCGCGGGATTTGGTGCGATGGCGGCGACTTTGGTTCTCGCCGGATGCCGGCAGGACATGCACGACCAGCCGAAGTTCTTCCCGCAGCGCGGCACCTCCTTTTACGCTGACGGCCGCTCGGTGCGTCCGCAGGTGGCCAACACCGTGGCTCGCAACCAGCTCCACGAGAACTCGTACTTCTACACCGGTTTGGTCGACGGCAAGGAGGGCAACGAGATGCCCTTCCCGGTGACGCTGCAGGTGCTCCAGCGGGGGCAGGAGCGGTACAACGTGTACTGCACGCCTTGTCACTCGCGCGTGGGCAACGGCGCGGGAATGATTGTCGAGCGTGGCTACGCGCAGGCGGGAAATTTTCACACGGCACGGCTTGAGGCCGCTCCGCTGGGGCACTTCTTCAACGTCATCAGCAATGGCTACGGTGCGATGCCTGACTACTCGGCGCAGGTGGCCCCCGCAGACCGCTGGGCCATCGTCGCGTACATCAAGGCGCTGCAGTTGAGCCAGAATGCAACCGAAGCGGACGTCGCGCCGGGAGCTCACGTCGAGTCGATGAAGAATATCGCCGACCGCGAGGGTCTGCCTGAGTCCTTCGCCGGGGAGTGGACCGTTCCTGCAACCGCAGTGACGGGCACGCCCGACGGTCAACCCCTGGTCCTTCCCTCCCCGGGCGCCGGAGCGTCGGGCAAGGGAGCGGCGCCGGCCGCAGCCAAGACTCCGGCCGCAGCAGCACAGCAGCAATAACCTCGGAAGCTTCCGAATGAAGGCTTGAAACGCATGTCACTTGGACACGAACATCACGGAGACGCAGGGCACCACGATCAATACGGTCCCCGTCCGCTTCCCGACTCGCTTGCGCCGCCCGAGGTGATCTCGGCATGGCGGACCCGGCTGCTGATGGTTGCCGTCGCAGGCGTGGTGCTGTCGATTCCCTTCCTCTTCGTTTCGGGCGGGCGCACCCACCTGCTGCGTGCCTACCTGCTGGGCTACATGATCTGCTTCGGCTTTGCGGGCGGCGGCCTTGCGATGCTGATGCTGCAGTATGTCTCCGGCGGCAAGTGGGGCCTGGTGCTGCGGCGGCCGCTCGAGGCCATGTCGCGCACACTCTGGCTGGTGGCTGCGATGCTGGTCCCGGTGCTGGTGCTTATGAAGCACCTCTACCAGTGGGCGGCGTACCCCAATGCGCAGGCGACCGCGTGGGCTTTCGCGCACGGTATCATGAGCAAGGAGCAGCAGCTCACGGCCAATGCCAAGCACGCGATGCTGAGCCCCGGTCCGGCAATCGTCCAGTCGGTGTTCATCTTCGCGGTCCTGCTGACCTTCATGACGCTCCTGAACAAGTGGTCGCTGCAGCGCGACGCCGACCCGGCGGCCGGCACGCAGACGAGCTTCGATCGCTGGCGCGTCAAGTTTGAGAACCTGTCGGGCATCGGCATCCTGATCTTCGTGATCCTGATGACCGATGGCGCGATCCTCTGGATAAAGTCGCTGGACGTAACTTGGTACTCGTCGATCTATGGGCTGCAGTTCCTGGTCGGTGAGGGCTATCAGGTGCTGGCGCTGGGGATCCTGACTGTGATCCTGCTCTCGCGCTACGAGCCGATGAAGACGCTGCTGCGCGTCACCGAGCAGCACGACCTCGGCAAGTTTACTTTCGCGTTTGTGATGCTGAACATCTATCTCTGCTTCGCGGAGTTCCTGATCATCTGGTCGGGCAACATCCCGGACGAGATTCCCTGGTATCTCGCGCGCATCCACGGCGGCTGGTGGACCATCTGTTCGCTGGACTTCATCTGCCACTGGCTGATTCCCTTCTGCCTGTTACTGTCGCGCGATCTGAAGCGCAACAAGAAGAAGATGATCTGGCTGACGTCGTTCATGCTCTTCGCGCGCTGCCTGGATATGTTCTGGCTGATCGAGCCGAACTTCGCCGACGCGGCCGGCAACCTGCACATTACCAACAACCTCGGGATCCTTGCCTACATCACGGTTCCGGTGGCGGTGCTCTCGGCCTGGGGAGCCTACTTCCTGACGCAGCTCAAGTCGCGTCCGCTGATGAACACGAACGATCCGCATCTCGAAGAGATTCTGGAGCCTGAACATGCCCACTAACGAGTACGATCTGAACAAGCACGGGGCGCATGGCGCTGACGAAAGCCCGGCTAACCCGGACTCGCCGGGCTATGAGATTACCGACGTCAATGTAAACGGCATCGTGGTGTTCCTTTCCGGACTGGTAGGTTCGCTGGTGGTCTTTTTCCTGGTCTGCTTCCTGTTGGGCAAGCTGATTAACTATCAGCTCGTCAAGTCGGACGGGCCATCGGATAAGTGGCACGAGCTTTCGTCGTTCGCTGGTGCGGCTAAGACGGGCGGCAAGCGCGAAGACCTCGCGTCCAACCCCGAGTTGCAGCAGCGTGAATTGCAGCAGATTACGAAGACCTTTCCGGCGCCGCGGCTGGACCTTGACGACGGCAACCAGGCGACGGCCGATCTGCACGCGCGCGAAGACCTGTTTCTGAACTACTACAGCAGGTCGGAGAACGAAAAGGGCATCCACATCCCGATCGAGCGTGCGATGGAGTTGATCGCGAAGCGCGGGCTTCCGGTGAACGCACATGCCACAACCGAGCCGCTGATGGCCGGCGACGCGGCCCCTGTGGTTCAGGCTCCGTTGACGGATGGATTCGCCCGCACTGGCTACGAGCTGCAGACGATTGAAGCGCGCGAGCAGAAGATGGACTTCTACCGGGCAGAGGGCGCACATGCCGAGCTGACCGGAGCGAAAGAGAAGTAAAGAATTAAGGAGAGGCTTGTTTCAGGAGTCGATATGAAGATCTGGCGGACAATTCGGGGTGGTTGGCAAGCGGCGGCTTTGGTCTGCGCGCTAGCCGTTGCGCCGCTGTCTGCTCAGGTTTCGAGCTATGGCGACAAGCAGAGCGGCGAGAACTCGGGCGATCAGTTGCCTCAGATTCTGCAGAAGGTAGGCGTCTCGCAACACCTGAACCAGCAGCTTCCGCTGGATTCGCAGTTTATCGATGAGACGGGCAAGCAGGTTAGTCTAGGAGACTACTTCGGCAAGCGCCCTGCAATTCTGACGCTGGTGTACTACAGCTGTCCGATGCTGTGCTCCGAGGAAATGGACGGTCTCTCGGGCGCGTTGGAGATGGTGCATCTCACGCCGGGCAAAGACTTCGACGTGATCGTGATCAGCATCGACCCGGGCGATACACCTGCCGACGGCGCAAAGAAGAAGGCGTACTACCTGAAGCGTTATGGGCATCCTGAGACGGCGGCAGGCTGGCACTTCCTCACCGGGCAGCGTCCGGCGATCGACGCGGTGACCGACGCAGTCGGATTCGGCTACGTTCGCGTACCGGGCCCGGACGGCAAGCTGACACAGTTTGCGCACGCCAGTTCGATTGAACTGGTTACACCCACCGGCAAGCTTGCACAGTACTACCTCGGCGTGGAGTACTCGCCCAAGGATATGCTGCTGGGGCTCGTCGAGGCCTCGGGCAACAAGATTGGTTCTCCGGTCGCGAACATCCTGACCTACTGCTATCACTATGACCCGCAGACCAACAAGCACTCGCTGATCGTCGCGCGCGTGGTGCAGCTTGGCGGAATGGTCACGGTGGCAGGTCTGGGCGGATTCATGTTCCTGATGTTCCGCAAGGATTTGAAGCTTGGGCGCGACCACGATTTGACGAAGAAAGAGAATGGATAAAGGGTAACGATGCATATCAGTCCCGTACTGTGGCAATTTCTGATGAAGTGGCTCACGAGCTCGGCGCTGTTTCCGCGCGAGGCGTCGACGATTGCGCCTCAAACGGATGCGCTGTACTTCTTCCTGCTCCTGATCACGGTGATCGGCCTGGTGCTGGTGGGCGGGCTGGTCTTCGGCTTTGCGATTCGCTACCGCCAGGAGAAGAGCCCGGTGGCCGAGCAGATCGAAGGCTCGACGCTGCTCGAGGCGACGTGGACCATCATCCCGCTGGCCCTGTTCCTCATCTGCTTCGTGTGGGGCGCGCTTCTCTACTTCCGTATCTATAATCCGCCGACCAACGCGATGAACATCTACATCGTCGGCAAACAGTGGATGTGGAAGGCCGAGCATCCCGGCGGGCAGCACGAGATCAACGCGCTGCACGTTCCCATGGGGCAGCCGATCCAGCTGACGATGATCTCGCAGGACGTCTTCCACAGCTTCTCGATCCCCGACTTCCGCGTGAAGCGTGAGGTGATTCCGGGACGCTACTCGACGGTGTGGTTCAACGCGACCACTCCGGGCACGTACCACATCTTCTGCACGCAATACTGCGGCACCAAGCACTCGGGCATGATCGGCGAGGTGACGGTGCTGACACCGGATGACTACAAGAAGTGGACCGAGAATTCGACCAGCGGCATGTCGCTGGCGCAGAACGGCGAGCGACTGTTCGCCAGCATGGGCTGCAACGCCTGCCACTCGGGCAGCGCCGCGGCTCGCGGGCCGAACCTTGCGGGCGTCTTCGGCTCGAAGCTGCAGCTGACAAACGGCTCTGAGGTCCTGGTCAACGACGCGTATCTGCGCGATGCGATTCTGAACCCGTCGCAGCACGTGACTGCGGGCTTCGCGCCCATTATGCCCACCTACCAGGGGCAGATCAGTGAAGAGGGCCTGATCGATCTGGTGGAGTACATCAAAACCCTGCAAACCAACTACCGCGTACAGCAGACGCTGACCACGTCGGAGTCCAACCAAGCGGCGCCGATAACGCCAGGGGTGGTGAAACCATGAGCGCAACCAGTTCAACCATCGTCAACCTGCCCGACCAGACCACAGCTACCCTGCCGAAGCGGAACTACATCAACGCTGAGGACGGCATGCTGAGCTGGCTGCTGACTGGCGACCACAAGCGCATCGCGATCCTGTACCTGATCTCGATCACGTTCTTCTTCTTTATCGGTGGCGCGTTCGCGGGCCTGATTCGTCTGGAGCTGCTGACCCCTCAGCCTGACCTGGTGGCGTCGGACACCTACAACAAGCTCTTCTCGATGCACGGCATCGTGATGATCTTCCTATTCCTGGTGCCATCGGTTCCGGCGACGATCGGCAACTTTGTGCTGCCCATCATGATCGGCGCAAAGGACCTGGCCTTCCCGAAGATTAACCTGTTGAGCTGGTACCTGTATTGGATCGGCGGTCTCTTTACGCTGGCCGCACTCGTTCTCGGCGGCGTCGACACAGGCTGGACCTTCACGACTCCGCTCTCGACGCACTACCTGAACACGCACGTGGTCACTGCCGGGCTGGGAGTCTTCATCATCGGGTTCTCCTCCATCTTCACGGGTCTCAACTTCATCGTGACGATTCACAGGATGCGCGCGCCTGGCATGACGTGGTTCCGCCTGCCGCTGTTTGTGTGGTCCAACTACGCGGCCTCGATCCTGATGGTGCTCGGAACTCCGGTCCTGGCCATCACCCTGGTCCTTGTGGTGCTTGAGCGCACAATCGGCATCGGCGTCTTCGACCCGACCAAGGGCGGCGACCCTCTGCTCTTCCAGCACCTCTTCTGGTTCTACTCGCATCCCGCGGTCTACATCATGATTCTTCCGGGCATGGGCGTGATCTCGGAGGTCATCTCGACCTTCAGCAGGAAGCGCGTGTTTGGCTATACAGCGGTCGCATTCTCCTCGGTGGCCATTGCGCTGTTTGCGTTCTTCGTCTGGGCGCACCACATGTTCATCATGGGCGTCTCGAACTACTCGGCGCTGGTGTTCTCGCTGCTGACGATGCTGGTGGCCGTCCCTTCGGCGATCAAGGTCTTCAACTGGTCCTTCACGATGCAGAAGGGCTCCGTCACCTTTGAGACGCCGATGCTGTATGCGTTCGGCTTCCTCGGGCTGTTCACCATCGGCGGCATGACAGGCGTCTTCCTTGGCTCGCTGGGCATGGACATTCACCTGACTGAGACGTACTTCATCGTGGCGCACTTCCACTTTGTGATGGTGGGCGGTATGCTCATGGCGTTCCTGGCGGGGATCCACTTCTGGTGGCCGAAGATGACGGGCCGGATGTATCCGGAGTCGCTGTCGAAGCTGGCCGCGGTGACGACGTTCATCGGCTTCAACCTGACCTTCCTGCCGCAGTTTGTCCTGGGTTACCTTGGCATGCCGCGCCGCTACCATGCGTACCCGCCGGAGTTCCAGGTGCTGAATGTGCTGTCGACGGCTGGCGCGACAGTGCTGGGCGTGGGCTACCTGCTTCCGCTGCTGTATCTGGGCTGGTCGCTGAAGTATGGCGCTATTGCAGGCAACAACCCGTGGCAGGCCACCGGGCTCGAGTGGCAGATTCAGTCTCCGCCGCTGACCGAGAACTTCATCGAGACGCCGGTCGTGGATTACGAGGCTTACGACTACGAGTGGCTGGCCAACAAGACCCAAAATGAGGTGACGACCGTTGGATAACGCGACTACTGTAGTAGCAATGCAACCTCCCGCCGCCGTCGACGAGCACGAACACGTCTCGCTGCCGCAGCACCGTCATCATTTCGAGACGGAGGAGCAGCAGCGCGAGGCCGGCACATTCGGCATGTGGCTCTTCCTGCTGACGGAGATCATGTTCTTCGGTGGGCTGTTCTTTTCGTACTTGTTGTACCGCAACTGGTACAACCCGGCCTTCGTAGCGGCGTCGAACCAGCTGAGCATACCGCTGGGCACGGCCAACACGGCAGTGCTGATCACGTCAGGCTTTTTCATGGCGCTTGCAGTGTGGGCAGCCGAAATGAAGAAGAAGAGCCTGTTGGTGCTCTTCCTGGTTCTGACAACACTCTTCGGCGTGGTCTTCCTTGGCGTGAAGTACTTCGAGTACAAGGAGAAGTGGGAGAAGCACCACATTCCTGGCGAGCACTTCGACATCTCGGAGTTCGTCAATCCTCCAAGGGACGTGAAGACGGGCAAGCTTGTTGAAGAGCCGCTGCCTCCGGATATGGCGCAGAAGACGCAGGTGTTCTTCTCGCTGTACTTCGCGATGACCGGAATGCACGCGCTGCACATGATCATCGGCGTTGGGTTGCTGCTATGGTTGATCCCACGGTCGCAGCGGGGTGACTTTACCGCGGGGTACGTGGCTCCGATAGAAAACTTCGCGTTGTACTGGCACTTCGTCGATATTGTGTGGATCTTCCTTTTCCCGCTGCTGTACCTGATCAACCGACACCCCGTTTAGCGCCTCCCGGCGTGCAGCCAGATGCGATGGCTGCGAGGAGAAAGAGCAAACATGACTGAGCAGCACTTCCACGATCCAGCGAACGTGACCAACCCGGAGCACGCCGAACATCACATCGTCACGCCGAGGACGTATGGCATCGTCTTTGGCACGCTGCTTGTCTTTACCGGCATCACCGTCTGGGCGGCGTTCATCAACCTCGGGATTCTCAATCCCATGATCGCGCTGGCCATCGCTTGCACCAAGGCGGTGGTCGTCATCTTGTTTTTCATGCACGTGTTCTTTCAGTCGAAGCTGATCAAGATGACGGTCGCGGCGGGGTTCTTCACCTTCCTGATCCTCATCACGATGACGCTTAGCGACTACATCAGCCGCGCGTGGGGACTCTGGTAGCCGGTTCGTCTTTGTGAATGCTGGAGATGCGGCCTGCGGGCCGCATTTCTTTTTTGAGGCTGCGGAGTATGGGCACCGGGATTGTTGGTGGTTCGTCGTAGCGCTACGGGCAAACAGCAGATTCTTCCGCTGCGCTGCGGAATGACAACCAGAAAGGCAAAGGCAAACGCAAAGGTTACGCGAAGGTCGCAGAGGCGATAGGGGCACCCGGCGGTGTCCGAACCGCGATTGTGTTGCGGTTCAGGAGGGGCGGCGGGCGAGGGCTACTCGGGGGATGCCCTGTAGGTCGTTGACGAAGGTGACCCCGTGCCAGTCTGCGAGCAGGGCTGCTATGGCGTTGCGCTGGCCGTGACCTATCTCCATCGCCAGCAGGCCGCTGGGGCGGAGCGCGGCGTGGGCCTGGGGGATGAGGCGGCGGTAGACGTCGAGGCCATCCTCGCCGGCGAAGAGCGCGGTTGCGGGCTCGAAGTCGCGGACCTCGGGGTCGAGCGTGGCGCGGTCGGCGTTGGGAATGTAGGGCGGGTTGCTGACGATGGCGTCGAAGCTGGCGTCCGCAGGCAGCGCGGACAGAAGGTCGGACTCGAGGAAGCGGATGCGGTCTTCGAGGTGGTTGGTCTTCGCGTTGATGCGCGCGATGTCGAGTGCCGCCGGGGAGCTGTCGAGCGCGGTCAGTTGCGCGTGGGGCAGCTGTGCGGCGAGCGCGAGCGCTATGGCTCCCGAGCCGGTTCCGACGTCGGCGATGGTGACGGGGCGGTCGCTCGGCATATGCAGGAGGACGGCCTCGACGAGGTGCTCCGTCTCGGGCCGCGGGACCAGCACAGCGCCGGTGACGTGCAGGTCAAGCCCGAAGAACTGCTGCTGGCCGGTGATGTACTGCACCGGCTCATTCTGCTTCCTGCGTTGGATGCTCTGCTGATACTGGGCCAGCTCTTCGGTGGAGAGCTGACGGTCGGGGTGGGCGAGGAGCGTGGCGCGCGAGATCTTCAGGGCGTGCAGCAACAGCAGCTCGGCGTCGCGCGAGGCGCGCTGCTGCCGGTCGACGGCAGGGCGACGGCCTGCGAGCTGGGTACTGGCGAGATCGAGGGCCTGGCGAAGGTTCATGCGGACCTACTCGGACCGGATCATAAGAAGGTTGTCGTCAGCCGCGCGTGTGCGCCGAGCGAACTGTAAGCTGCAACCCGGGTCTGGATTTCGTGTCCCTTTCGATGCTCGCTGCACTGGCCCCCCCCTCCCCGTCATTTTTGTGCAAAATATTCAAAGCAGATGCTTTAGCTTTGGACTTCACACGCAATTTGCGTGCCAAGCCTTTGAAAGTCAAGGAATTCGGGTCTGGCTATATGCAAAGTCTTCATGGAACAAGAGTTAGTCTAGGCTATTCTTCATACAAAAAGGAGAGTCCGACCCCTGCCGGACTCTCCTTCTCCTGATTTAAGGATAGCAGGGCCGTCAAGGGCAGGGTGTGGAAAGCGGGTCGCGCTCTCGCACGATGGCCCACATCTGGCGATAAGACTGCCAGATATGGGGCACCCATTTTGTGTTGTCAGATGTGGGCCACCCAGCCCACCCAATTGTGGCTGTCAGTCAGATGTGCGCCACTCAGTCCGGGTTCGGGTTTGGATGTATCCTGCTTTCCCACCCTTCGCGATGACGCCGCGAAGGATGGGGCACCCGAGTTTTTTGTGGTTGGTTGAGAGTGGTAGGGTGGGCCACCCCGCCATCCGGGTTCGCGGCATTCCTCAGCCGCAGAGAGAATTTTTTCTTTCACAAGGCTCCCATTATGCTACAGTTAGCGACTACAACGCGAACCGTACTTTTAGGGTCAGCAAAACGGAGGTATGTGAGCTATGAGCCGCTTTGTCATACCGAAACGTCCGGGTATAGCCGCCGGATCGACAGAGCCCCCCGACAGCTTCAGAGGAAGACTGGTTAAGTATGTTCCGGCAGAGATTGTCGCCATTTATACCAGCGTTGTCGGTGGAGTGATCTCCTCCAAGCCCGATGCGCACGTCGCTCCATGGATCGCACTCGGGCTTATCGTGGCCTTCCTTCTAGGCACGTTCGCCTATTTCTGGTTCAAGGCACCCCCCGGGGTGGTTCGCAATGCCCAGCTGATTGCTTCCCCGGTGGCATTTCTGGCACTTGCATATCCAATCGCTGCTCCGTTACTTGGCAGTTGCTTTATCGGCTGGGTAGCGATTGTAGGCCAAGGAATAGCAGCTCTTTTCGCCTGGATAATAGTGCCGGAGGAGAAGCCGGCTGCAGCCGCACCAGCGACTTTTGCAGCTGCCCCACCGCCAACACCAGTTGCACCACCAGCCGGCCCTACCCAAGGGTGAGTGCCTCATGCATCAATTGCGGCAGTATGTCGATAGGATTGAGGGACTGGCAGCATTCGCTACCGAAGCAGCCGCCAATCCAGCGACCCAAGGCGTCGTGCTTGACGTCAATCCCATCTGGCTTGCGGCGTATCGCCTGGCACGCACCGGATTGCGTGCCGACGCGTTCGTGTTGCATTGGTCGCTATGGCCGGTGTTTCTGCGGGAAGAATTAGCTCGCTCGCAAGGCGTCGAAGGGGACACAATCGATTTCGGCTGGACTGACAAAGCTGGCCGAGTAGAGAACTTCATCCGAAACTTGATGGAGGACTACCATAAGCCCATTCCGACATCTTCGTTCCCGTTTATGGTTAAGGTCATTGCCAAACCTGCGGGTACGGAGTTGGCTGACGCGCGAGCGCGACTGGTTACCCTTACCGCATCCCAGAATTTCTTCGCATTGGTCGAAACACGCCCTCTGGGCAGGCTTGCGGCATCCTCAGGCGATCCCTGCCTCGCGAACGGGGTGCCAGGAACAATAGGCGGGTTCCTTCGTGATCTCAACACGGTCGATATTTATGCCGCAACCTGCGGTCACGTCGCCTCGAAAGGAACCAGCGTAACGGTCTCAGGAACTCATATCGGCACCTGTCGCCACTCGCATGCACCGAATCAGCTCGCACCAGGGCAATCGTGTTCTCCGGCGTGTACGGGAGCGAATCGACTCGATTTGGCTCTTATCGATGTTGGAAACGCGACCGTGGCCAACACTGTGACTGGCAAAGCAGCGCAAATCGTATCCCGTCAAAGCATTGTCATGCGGGGCGGAGTGTCGGGCGTCAACACGTTTGAAGTCGGCGGGGTGGTGATTACGTATTGTCCGGGGAACAGCAATGTGTGTTTTGAGAACCTTTTCGAGGTGCGCCCGCCTTCATCCGGGGGAATCTTAAATCCACGGCTACGGACTGTACTGGCGACGGTTCCCACTCAAGGAGACTCCGGAGCCTGGGTGGAAACGTCATCTTCGCAGGAGTGGTGCGGTATTCTCGTCGCCGCCGACTCGCTTATGGGGTATGCGCTGGAAGCTGACGATGTAATCACTGAGGCAGGCATAGCGTTTGGCACACAACTTCAGGTAGTTTAACTGGCTTGCCCGGCGAAATCTGTCCATGTTCAAGATTCGGAATTTGGCAGGCGGATTCTGGATACCAGAATATCGCGAAGTCGCCGCAGGGATTGCTAGGGACTGGGTGGCCCCATCTGACTACATGAAGGCGACGATGACTTTATCACTTTCAGTTGTTACCGCCGGGAACCTTACTTCACGACTCCGTACTCCAAAGACACTTTCCTTGATTCCCTCGAACTCACTCGCCGCGACTACCGCTTCGAGGGTTCTCGGCTACGTAGTGATGCCAGAGCATATGCATCTTCTGGTCAGTGAACCATCCGATCATGAAGTTCCACTCTCGAAGGTACTGCAAGCTCTCAAAATCTCAGTCTCCAGGCGTTTGGCTCCCAGACCGTTCTGGCAGAAGCGCAATTACGACTGCAATGCTTTTACCCACAATAAGCGCGTCGAGAAACTGAAGTATATGCACCGCAACCCGATCAAGCGAGGTCTGGTCGAACGAGCTGATGAGTGGCGCTGGTCCAGTTACCGTCATTACCTTCTGGACGAACCTGGTCCAGTGCAGATGACTCGACTTTGATTGGAAAGGATCGCGGATTGGAGATGGATCGCGCTGTCGCGCGATTGGCCCACATCTGGCGATAAGACCGCCAGATATGGGGCACCCATGTTGCGTTGTCAAATGTGGGCCACCCAGCCGGAATCCTAACATGGTCGCAGAGATTCTAATATCAATAAATTGCGCGGGTGCCCCTGGCCTCCGCGTTGGCGCCATCATGCCTCAGCGGCTAAAGCCGCTTTCCTACTTCGTCATTTGCGGCACGGCTGAAGCCGTGCCCTTAAGCACGACGGATCGCGCTTTGCGCGATTGCCCACATCTGGCGATAAGGCCGCCAGATATGGGGCACCCGATTGTGGTGGTGAGGTGTGTGTCGCCCGCCTGACGCGCCCGAAAATCCCTACCGCAAGAGCTACACCCATTGCCTCGATTTTCGACGAAAATACCTGTATCCGAATCGACACTCTCTCATCCAATTCGATGATTGTCGAAATATCAATCGTTGAAGGAGAGGACGTCGTGGCCGCACTCACAGGAAAAGTAGCCGTAATCACCGGGGGCAACAGTGGAATTGGCCTCGCCACCGCAAAGCGTTTCGTCCAGGAGGGAGCCTACGTCTTCATCACCGGACGCCGCAAGCCAGAGCTCGATAAAGCCGTCGCGGAAATCGGCAAAAGCGTCACCGCCTTTCAGGGCGACGTTTCCAACCTCGACGACCTCGACCGCCTCTATAAGCTTGTCGCCGAAACCAAGGGCAAGATCGACATCATCTTCGCCAACGCCGGCATAGTCGAGCCCCTCAAGACCACCGACGTCACCCCCGAGCACTTCGACAAAACATTCGACATCAACGCCCGCGGTGCCTACTTCACCGTCCAGAAGGCCATCCCCTTCCTCAACGACGGCGCCTCCATCATCCTCAATGGCTCCGGCGCCTGGCAGAAGGGAATCCCCATCTACAGCACCTACTCCGCCACCAAGGCCGCGCTTCGCTCCTTCGTCCGCACCTGGGCGGCCGAGTTCGGCTCTCGGGGCATCCGCGCCAACGTCATCAGCCCGGGCCCCATCGAAACGCCTATCCTCGATAGCCAGTTCCCCACCAAAGAAGCCGCCGACGCCCTGCGCGAGAACTTCAAGACCCAGATCCCTCTCGGCCGCATCGGCAACCCCGAGGAGGTCGCCTCTGCCGCCGTTTTCCTCGCATCTAAAGAGAGCAGCTATATCTCCGGCATCGATCTTCCCGTCGACGGCGGCCTCGTCTCGGTCTAACTCACCTGCGGCCGCTGACCCGAACCATCAACAACACGCGAAAGGCGCTCATGTCCCAGAACACTCTTTTCATCGACACCGTCCTCAACTCGTGGAAGCAGGCAATTGAGCGAGCCACCAAAACCTTCGACTCTCTTACCGCCGAGGACCTTCAGCGCGAGATCGCGCCGGGCAGGAATCGTGCCTACTATCTGCTCGGCCACCTCACCGCAACCAGCGACAGGCTCATCCCCCTGCTCCGCGTCGGCGACCGCCTCCACCCCGAGCTCGATGAGGCGTTCCTGGAAAATTCCGACCGCAGCCGGCCCGACCCGATCTCCGCACCCGAGCTTAAAAAAGCCTGGCACGAGGTAAACGAGAAACTCACCGCCGCCCTTACAAAGCTCAAGCCCGAAGAATGGCTCGAACGCCACGCTGCGGTCTCCGAAGAGGACTTCGCCAAGGAACCGCTTCGCAACCGCCTCGCAGTCCTCATCTCCCGCACCACCCACGCTGCCTACCACCTGGGCCAGCTTCGCCTCGCCCAGCCAAACTAACCCGCTCTAGCTCGTCGTTGCAAAGCGAAGCCACCCACGATTTCCTCATGGGTGGCTTTGCGGTTCTGATGTCGTCGGTCGTGCCCCATCCGGCGGCATCCACGCAGGCTCCGCTGTTTTGGTTGACGATGTTGAACCAGGAGCCGTTATCGACGGTCGCGCTGTTCTCAATTTCCGCTGAGTCCAAGAGATGTGTTCAGGCCGAATGAGTTTGTTGTCTTCCATTGCTGCCAGTCGGCGGTGATGGTCGAGGCCGAGTCCGTCGAGATGTTTGGTGTCGTCGGCCAGTAGGTGGGATCGTAAAAGCCCCAGCTATCCGGGTTCAGCCCATGTGTGGCTTTATACGCCCACATCGTCCAGCTCAGGCCACCCTTGTTGTACGCGCTTACGGAGAAGTTCCACGTGCCTGAGCCGTAGCCGAAGTCGTTGAACTCGCCGATGTAGCCCGGGACGTTGTAGTTGGCATGATTGTTGAAGTCGTTCACCTGATTGGTCGAGCCCTGTTCCACCTTCGACTGCGAGCCGTTGAACTGGTACTCGTGCATCTCATACACGACATTCGTCCAGCCGTACTGCGAAGGGTTTGGGAGCATGTTCCAATTCCAGCTTCCCCACGTGCCTTCCATGAAGATCATGTGGTCGGGGTCGGCGGAGCGAACGCTTTTGTATAGGTTGTTGTAGGCGTTGATGACGTCCTGATCGCTCGGGGCGCCGGTCGGCTCGTTCATCAGGTCGTAGCCGGCGATGGTTAGATTGCCCTTGTAGTGGTTCGCAATCTGCGACCACATGTAGGCGGTGTTTCCCTGGTCGTCGCTGTTCGTCCAGTATTGGTTGGTGTTCTGCTGGCCGGTATCGCCAGAGGTGCTCTGGCTGCCAACGACGCCGTGCATGTCGATAATGACGTAGAGTCCGCGCGACGTGGCGTTAGTGACGAGCCAGTCGAGCTCGGTGAAGGCATCGGAGCGCCAACTGGCGTTGGAGACGTTATTGATCGGATAAAACTGACCCCACCAAACCGGAACGCGAACGACGTTGAAGCCGGCGTTCTTGATGTTGTCGAGATCGGTTGTCGTGATCCAGTTCTGTTGATACGTCGTGATGAGACTCTGCTCGGTGGCGACGCCGAAGCGGTTATCGAGCTCCTGAATCACGCTGTAGGTGTCCGGCAGCGAGCCGCTGTCGAGCGGGCACATCCATTTCTCCATGATGAACCAGCCCCCGAGGTTCACCCCCGTCAAGGGAACAACCTGTCCGTTTGCGTTCACGATTGAACGGCCGCTGGCGTGCAACATGGTCATCTGTGCAGGGGATGGTGCAGGGGGTGGCGCCGGGGATTGGACAGAGGATTTGCCGCCGCTGCATCCGACTTGCAGGAAGAGAATGGCCGAAAGGGCAATCAGCGTATGGCGAATGCCGCCTGGGCCCTTGCGGACGGGCTGGAGTTTGACGCCAAATCCAGTGCGGGCAGAGCAAGCGTCTCTAGAGACAGGTAGATGCATTTCGATGACCTCGTAATTTTTGAGAGACTGTGCGAAGGACACACGACCAGCGTGACCGGCCTTGTGTCCTGTCTGAGGGCCAGTACTCAACCTGGTACTTTTCCGCAGGGAATCTTCAACGGTGGACTTATATCAACTGGTCAAGCGGCCTGTCAACATAAAACCCTTTGAAACAAACGTTTGTTTTACAGTCCAACAGATCATAAGAACAGCCAGGCCTGGCTCCCCCCTGATTCAAAGGGAGACGTTACTAATTATTCTTTCGCCACTAGTCTTGCGGGGATATTTACCTTTGATCAAGGGCGCCAAGCCGCACGCGGTGGGCGCCGCAAGTTCATCGTCCGCGGCTGCTTAGGCTGACGAGTGGCGCCGAAGACGTGGAGACGCGGATGAGGCTGACTCAGGAGCTATGTGGACAGGGCGCGGATGAGCGCCGGGTCGGCGAGTCAGCGGGTCAGTTGGACGCTGTTTCAAGCGGTGAGTCGAAAGACCGATGAACAGCTCCGCTGCTAAAATCGCTGCCTATGGCAGCTACTGAGCATCCTGTGTCTCACGACCAAAAGGCTACGCCGCACATGACCCGACTTGCCGAGCTGGCTGCCCGCCATGCCATCGCCGAAGAGGGAGGAGGCCCGGAGCGCCGCGCACGTGAGGCCGCCGCCGGCAAGCTGTCCGCGCGGGAGCGCATCGACCTGCTGCTCGACGAAGGCAGCTTCGAGGAGACTGACAAGTTCGTCACCCATCGGGCAACGGATTTTGGAATGGCCGAGCAGCGCGTTCCCGGCGACGGTTTCATCACCGGGCACGGGCGCATCCACGGCCGCGTGGTCTTCGTCTTCGCGCAGGACTTCACAGTCTTCGGCGGGTCGCTCTCGGAGGCGAACGCGGCCAAGATCGTCAAGATTATGGACATGGCCATGAAGGTGGGCGCGCCGGTCATCGGGCTGAACGACTCGGGCGGTGCGCGGATTCAGGAAGGCGTCGTCTCGCTCGCGGGCTACACGGATATCTTTCTGCGCAACACGCTCTCGAGCGGAGTGGTGCCGCAGATCTCCGCGATTCTCGGGCCGTGCGCAGGCGGCGCGGTGTACTCGCCCGCAATTACGGACTTTACCCTGATGACCGAGCGCACCAGCTATATGTTCGTCACCGGGCCGGACGTCATCAAGACCGTTCTCCACGAGGACGTGACAAAGGACGCGCTGGGCGGCGCGGTGACGCACAACGAGGTCTCCGGCGTTGCGCACTTCATGGCGCACGACGACCAGCACTGTCTCGCCACGATCCGCGAGCTGGTCAGCTTTATTCCGTCGAACAACCTCGACGACCCGCCGCGCAAGCATACCGACGATCCGGCTGACCGCGCCGACGCCGCGCTGGACACGATCATCCCCGATGAGAGCAACCAGCCCTACGACATGGTGGACGTCATCACGCGCATTGTCGACCGCGATGAGAGCGGTGAGGGCTACTTCTTCCAGGTTCACGAGCACTTCGCGCGCAATCTCGTCGTCGGCTTCGCGCGCATGAACGGCCGTCCTGTGGGCATCGTCGCCAATCAGCCAGCCGTGCTCGCAGGAGTCCTCGACATCGACGCCTCGGTCAAAGGGGCGCGGTTTGTGCGGTTCTGCGATGCCTTCAACATTCCGCTGCTTACCTTCGAGGACGTTCCCGGCTTCATGCCCGGCACGCGGCAGGAGCACGGCGGCATCATCCGCCATGGCGCGAAGTTGCTGTATGCGTTTGCGGAGGCGACGGTCCCGAAGCTCACGGTGATCACGCGCAAGGCCTATGGCGGGGCCTACTGCGTCATGAGCTCCAAGCATCTGCGCACCGACGTCAACCTCGCGTGGCCGACGGCTGAGATCGCCGTCATGGGGCCGGAGGGAGCGGTCAACATCGTCTACAAGCGCGAGCTCGACGCGATCCTCCGCCGCGCCGAGGCCGTGATGCCGCAGGGCGTCTCGCTCAGCGAGGAGCAGAAGCTTGAAGTCCTCGCCGAGGCCCGCAAGGAAAAGGTCGAGGAGTTCCGCGAGCGCTTCGCCAACCCGTATGTCGCCGCCGAGCGCGGCTACGTCGATGCGGTGATTCGCCCGAGCGAGACGCGCCGCCGCCTCAACACCGCACTCGACATGCTGGCGACCAAGCGGGAGAAGAATCCGCCGAGGAAGCACGGGAATATACCGCTGTGAAGAAAGCAGGGAGTAGGGGATAGGGAGTAGGGAGTAGCGAAACTCGACCAAACTCACATCTGTTCACTACTCCCTATTCCCCACTCCCTATACCCTTTTGTTCATGCCTTCCAAACCTATCTCCGCTGCCAACGCTGAGCACTACACGTGGGGCAACAACTGCGACGGCTGGTACCTGGTCCGCACGCCCGAGCTCAGCATTATTGAAGAGAGCATGCCTCCCGGGACCAGCGAGGTGCGCCACCACCACGTCTGCGCGCGCCAGTTCTTCTTTGTGCTTGAAGGCGAGTTCACGATGGAGATCGAGCGCCATGAGTTCACCCTGCGCGCAGGGGAGGGAATCGAGGTCTCGCCCGGCCAGGCGCACCAGGCCATCAACCGAAGCGCCTCACTGGTGCGGATTATCGTCACCAGCCAGCCTCCCAGCCACGGCGACCGCGTGGAGAATTAGGGCGGAGCTGGACGAGGTGTTCCGGTGCTGGTGGGCGGGGGTGGGCGCAGAGAGTAACGCAAGAATGGATTTAATTGAAAATTCTTGTTGACCTTTTCTGTTTGCCCCTGTAGTTTCACCTGCATATCTTGAATTGTCTGCGGGCGTTCCAGCGAACGTTCCTGCATGAGCGGACATAGCAGCAGTGTGCCCGAGAGCACGCGCGTGTGTCTGCGTATCAAACCCGCACGATGTACTGCGGCTCGCAAAGTATGGGCCAAGGACATTGGACGGGGAACACCTCCGGCTTGGAGCTATCTCGGCCGGAACCTGTTTTCTGAGAGGTACCACAGATGATGCTTCCCATCGTGCGGATGGCGCGCCGCGCTGCTTCCGCACTGACGCTTCTGCTAGTCGTTTTCGCCCTTCTACCTGCTGCGTACGCGCAGGAAACCACCGCTTCAATCGAAGGCACCGTGAGGGACAAGACCGGTGCTGCAATCGCCAGCGCCACGGTCACCGTCAGCGGCGATAAGCTCATCGGCATCAAGACGATCTCCACTGACAAGTCCGGTTACTATCGCTTCGATAACCTTCCACCGGGAACCTACAACGTTCTGGCCACCGCGGCAGGATTCGCCGAGCTTAAGCGCGAGGGCCTCGTCCTCCAGACGGGCCGTATCCCGACCGTGGACCTAAATCTCTCGGTCGGCTCCGAGCAGACCGTCGTCGAAGTCAGCGCCGAAACGCCTGTGATCGACGTGACCTCGTCGCGTCAGCAGACGACCGTCAGCAAAGACGAGATCGACTACGCTCCCCGCGGCCGTTCTTACCAGTCCGTAATTGCCTTCGCCCCCGGTGCACGCAACGAGCCGCTGCAGGGAGGCTTCCAGATCGACGGTGGCGCAACGGCTGAGAATTCCTACCTCGTCAACGGCATGGAGACCGGCAGCATGGTCACCGGCAAGTCGGCCGCAAACGTTCCCTTCGAGTTCGTCCAGGAAGTTCAGGTCAAGACCGGCGGCATCGAGGCCGAGAACGGCGGCGCGCTTGGCGGCGTTGTCAACGTTATCGGCAAGCGCGGCGGCAACACCTGGCATGGCAATGTGTGGATGTACTATGAGGGCGACCCCATGGACTCCAGCTATGCGACAACTCCTCTGAGTCAGTACGACAACGTCGCTAGCCACCAGGGCGTAACTCTCCGCTCCGATCCGCTGGGTACTTACTGCCCCGCTGGAACAACGAGTAAGAATTGCAATGGTGTTGCTCCCCGTTCCGATTACGCTGCTCAGTTCTATACCCCCC
The DNA here is from genome assembly GCF_025685645.1 of Edaphobacter bradus. Lineage (NCBI taxonomy): Bacteria > Pseudomonadati > Acidobacteriota > Terriglobia > Terriglobales > Acidobacteriaceae > Edaphobacter > Edaphobacter bradus. The sequence continues at coordinate 693,609 of NZ_JAGSYF010000002.1, read as the reverse complement.
AAAAAGACCACTTCCGGTACATTCAACCTGGCTTCGACGCAGGTGGATATCTGAAGAAGGACCGCCTCTGGCTGTGGATTTCCTCCGCGCCCCTGGTTCAGACCCAGCGCCGTATCGTTAACTTCACAAACCCCAACTGCGCCGCGGTCGGTTGCCCAGGCATACGCCAGTTCAACTACAGCGAACAGACCTACTTCACCGCCGCCCGCGTCGACCTGAAGGTCACAGAAAAGATCCGCCTCTACGGTGGATGGCAATACGCCTTTGACCGTACGACCGGCAGTAACTTGGTGGCCGGCAGTAACTTCCCCACTGCCGACTCGATCTACGGCCAGTACAATTCCGCGACAGCAAACCCGGTTGACTCTTACCAGGGCGCCATCGGCTCAGTCTCGCCCAACGTTATCTATACGGCTGGAGCTGACATCACCCTCACCTCCAATCTGGTTTCGACCACGCGGTTCGGCAACTTCTTCCAGAACTATGCCGACCGCGGACTTCCACAGGGAGATCGTTATCTCTGGGTGGGTAACGCCTTGGCATCCCAAACCCCTCTTGATGTCACGTCGACCCAAACTCTCGGTACGGCGAACCCGAATGCTGTGAGGTCGAGCGGTAACTACAACATCAGCACGAACCTGGGTTATCAGTACAACGCGAACTCCCGCACCACGTTCAATGAGGATCTCGCCTACTTCAAGAAGGGCTTCTTCGGTACTCATAACCTCAAGGGTGGCTATCAGTTCGGCCATTTCTACGAGAACGTCAATCAGATCTTCACCAACGATCTCGTCCGACTCACCTATGGAAATACCTACGCTCCGGGTACGTCCCTGGGTGCAGCGAACTGCGCAACCATTGTTGCCCAGAACACTACGAACTATGGGACTCCAGGCGGCAATTCCAGCGGCTGCCAGGGAAACTGGGGCTATGTCAACATTCGCGATGGCAATGAGATCACCGGAAAGGCGAGCAGCAACAACCACGCCTTCTACATCCAGGACTCCTGGCAGGTCTTGAAGGGCTTCACGGCAAACGTAGGCGTGCGCTTCGAGCACGAGAAACTGCCCTCCTACAACAAGTTTCCCTCCGGCATCGACTTCGGCTGGGGCAGCAAGATCGCTCCCCGTATCGGTGGCGCCTGGGATGTCTTCCAGAACGGCAAGCTCAAGCTCAACGCGAGCTACGCCGCCTTCTACGACGTCATGAAGCTCAACCTCGCCATCGGATCCTTCGGCGGCAACTACTGGCACGATTGCGTCTACGCACTCGACACGCCGGACTTCTCCAAGGTCAAGCCCGTCAAGGACGCAACCGGGCACTATTGCCCCACGGGCGGGGCCGCTGTTCAAGCGAACTTCGCTGGCGGCTCGACTCCGTCAGGGCTGCGCTTCATCGAAAACCAGGACTTCCGTATCCCATCGAACGATCCTTCGCAGGGAGCCGCGGTCGACCCCAACATCAAGCCCTACAAGGAGCACGAGGCAGTTGCCGGGGTCGCCTATCAGATCAGCCGCGACTGGGCCGTTGAGTCCCGCTTCACCCGCCGCCGTCTCGATAGGGTAATCGAAGACGTAGGCTACATCGGACCCGACGGCGAGGCGTTCATCATTGCCAACCCCGGCTTCGGTACAGATGCCGGCGGAGCCACCACGAACTGCCCCACCTGTAAGCTGCAGCCCAAGGCGGCGCGCAACTACGACGCGGTCGAGTTCCGCTTGACTAGGACGGCCACCCGGCACTGGTTCGGTCAGTTTGCCTACACCTACAGCCGTCTGCGCGGCAACTACAGCGGTCTTACCAGCACCGATATCGCCGACGGAGGCGGTGCCCGTGCCAATCCCAACAACAACCGTTCCTTCGACGAACCCCAGTTCCAGTTCGATGCCTATGGCAAGCCCTCCGATGGTCTGCTGGCTACGGATCGTCCCAACTCCTTCAAGGGCATTGCTTACTACCGGTTCAGCACCTGGAAGCGCAATGAGCCCAGCATCGGTCTCTTCCAGCAGGCGTCTTCGGGTACTCCTATCAGTACCTTCGCCGACGTCAACGGCTCCGCCGGCAGCTACCCCGTCTACGTCGAGGGCCGTGGCAAGTGGATTGATATAACCCGCGACGTACCGACCGGCAACTGGGTCTTCGGCAAAACCTACACCCGCCGTACCCCGTGGTACACCCAGTCGGATCTGTCCCTCACTGACTCGTACCGCGTCAGCGACGCCCATGAGGCATGGAGGCTCGGCTTCGAGGCGCAGTTTACCAATCTCCTCAACCAGAAGGCGGCAACCGTCTACCAGTCCCGCGCAAACGCGAGCGGTGGCAGCAGCGCCAACTACATCCTGCCTGCAGGGTCGACGGCCGGCAACCCGAACTATGGCATCCTCGAGAACGGGTATGACTGGAAGACGATTGCCAACAACGGCAATGGGCTTGCTTCCAGCAAAGTCAATCGTGGACCTCTGGTGCTCAGCAATCAGTACGGCTTGCCGAGCGGCTGGCAGGCGGGTCGCTCCATCCGCCTGAAGGTCAACTTCACATTCTAGCCCTCAACCAACCTCAAACGGGAACGGGGACCGCATTAGCGGTCCCCGTTTTCGCTTGTAAGTACGTCCGGCGATCTAACGAATCAAACTACGTTCTCAAGTCGAGCCCCTACTTGCCGGTATCGATCTTCAGGTTGATAACGAACTCGTTCTTGCTGTCGAACGAGCTGATCGTCTTGACCGGGCTCTTCTTGCCGTTGGCCTCTGCCCACAGCTCGTAGTCGGTGTTTTGGGCGAGCTGGCCGAACCGGTATCCGCCCACGTCATCGGAGATGTAGCTCTTCACCGCGAGGGAGTGCGTGTCCTTCAGGTAAACGATCGCGCCGTTCACTCCGGCGTTCGCCTTGTCCAGCACCTTGCCCTGAACGACGCGCTGCGTGGGGCCGTGTTGCGCAAACGCAGGAGCGGGGTGCGCTGCGACGGCGATCACCGCCAGCGGGGAGCCAACCAGAATCACGTTGCAGGCAAGAGAGCGAAGCAGAGAGGAGGACGCTTTCATACGGTCAAGTATACGGCTACTCCTTGAGGCGCAGCTGCTTAGACGTGGCTACAACTTAGGTGCAACTTGGATTTGGACGGACGAATGCTACTCGTCGTCCTCCTCGCGCATGCGAGGTGTATCCTCGTCGTCGTAGCCTGCCTCATCGATCGGAGCCAGCTCCAGCGGGTCGATCGAGACGACCTCCAGATCTACGCCGCACTCCTCGCACTGCAGGGTCTCGCCCTCTTCCACCTGGTCGGTGTCGACATCGATCGGGTTATCGCACTCCGGACATACAACTGCCATGATCGCCCCCCTCTAGGCTTCGGGTCCGGCACCGCCTCCCGGATGAGAGGAGAAAGCGCCATCAAACTGTCCGCTATTTTTTTAGCGTTCTGGCGGCTCCGCGTCAAGGTTACGATGGCAGTGGCCCGTAGATTTCGAGAAAGGAAGGACTTTGGTGAAAACGAAGCTTCGCTCTTTTGGTGGCCGCTGCCTGCCGGTTGCTGCTGCCATGCTGTTCGGCTTACCAGTTCTCTTTGCGCAGGCAGGAGCTCCTGTCGCGCCCGCGCCCGCCGATCCGGCCATCGCAGCGGCGTTGCGCCAGGTCTCGCCCGATGGCGTTCGGGGCACGATCGAGAAGCTCGTCAGCTTCAACAACCGCAGCACGCTCTCCAGCATGGAGACCGACCTCAACCCTGGCACAGGCGTCACCGCCGCCGCCGACTGGATCGAGTCCGAGTTCGAGCGTATCTCCGCCGACTGCGGCAACTGCCTTGAGGTCAAGCGTGACGAGTTCATCGAGCCGCCGCAGACCGGCCCGGCCTCGCGCATTCTCAAGCCAACGAAGCTCACGAATGTTTACGCCATCCTTCGCGGCAGCGATCCCGCGCAGGCCGCGCGCATGGTGCTCGTCACAGGCCACTATGACTCGCGCAATTCGGACACGTTGAACACACACGATCCCGCTCCAGGCGCCAACGACGACGCAAGCGGAGTCGCCGTCTCGCTTGAATGCGCGCGTGTCCTCTCGAAGCTGAAGTTTCCCTCGAGCATCGTCTTCGTCGCGGTCGCGGGTGAGGAGCAAGGCCTCAACGGCAGCCGCCATCTTGCAAAGCTTGCAAAGTCCGAGGGCTGGCAGCTCGAGGCTGTTTTGAACAACGACATCGTCGGAGGCGACATTACGCCCGGCGCAACCGGTCAGGACAAGTCCGCCGTCCGCGTCTTCTCCGAGGGGATTCCCGCTGCCGCTACGCCAGAGCAGACGCGCGCTCTCATCAGCCTCGGCGCTGAGAGCGACTCGCCCTCGCGCGAGCTCGCCCGCGCCGTCGCCGATGTCAGCACGACGTACTTCGCTCCGACGCAGCACCGCCTTGACGCCGGAACGCCTCCCGGCCGCCCGCGCAGCAACGCGATCAGGCTTGAGCCGGCGTTTCACCCGGTGCTCATCTTCCGGCGCGACCGCTTCCTTCGCGGAGGCGACCACACCAGCTTCAACGCCGAGGGCTTCGCCGCAGTCCGCTTCACCGAGTGGCGCGAGAACTTCAACCACCAGCACCAGAACGTCCGCGTCGAAGACGGTATCCAGTATGGCGACCTGCTGCAGTACGTCGACTTCAACTACGTCGCGAGCGTAGCGCGCATGAACGCCGCGACGCTTGCCACGCTCGCCTCGGCTCCTGGTAAGCCGCAGGATATCCGCGTGCTGACCAGTGCGCTCGATAACGACACCGAGCTCACCTGGAGCGCGCCGGCTGGCATGCCCGCGGGAGCTAGCTACGAGGTCGTCTGGCGCTCGACCGACTCCCCTACCTGGACGACCTTTGTGAGCGCGGGACGGGGAACCAGCATCAAGCTGCCCGTCTCTAAAGACAACGTAATCTTCGGTGTACGCAGTGTCGACGCGGCCGGCCACCGCAGCCCCGCGGTCACGCCCATGCCCTCACGCCCGTCGCGGGACTTCGGCCAACTGCAGACACCACCCCGCTCCTGAGCACTCCTCCCGGCGCTGTGGTGAAATAGAGGTAGACGATGCCGCGGTCCAGTCCCACCACGTTGTCCTTACCGCCCTTCAGTGGCGCTACGCGCAGGCTCGTTCTGCTCAACGTCGGAGTCTTCTTCGCGCTGGCCATCGTGGCGTGGGTGTCGTCGTCCATTGGCAGCATGCTCCTGCGCCACCTCATCCTGGAGCCGCTGGCTGTCGTGCACGGAGAGGTGTGGCAGCTCGCCACCTACTCTGTGATCGATCAGGGTATCCTCTCTATCGTCTTCAGCATGCTTACGCTGTGGTTCACCGGCGCTCTGCTCGAGGGCGCTTATGGCAGCCGCTGGCTCGCCGAGCTCTACTGGAGCTCAGTCATCGGCGGAGCGGCCATCGCCACGGCTGTCTCCTTTACCCACATCTTCGGCATGCGGCCGGATGTCGTCGCGGGCAGCGCCTGGACCGGCGTATTCGGCCTGCTCGTCGCCATTGCGATGCTCTTCGGCGACCAGGAGTTCTACCTCTGGTTTCTGATCCGCGTCAAGGCGAAGTACCTGGTCGCGATCTACATTCTCATCGCGGTCGCTACGCTGCTCAAACAGGCGAACAGCTTCGGCGCGCTGATGCAGCTTTCGGGAGGCTTCTGCGGCTTCCTCTTCGTGCGGTTCGCTCCACGTCGCGGCTTTGCATTCGGTGTCTCGGAGCGCTTCTTCGGTATTCGCAACGGTTACTACCGCTGGAAGCGCCGCCGTGCAGCCCGCAAGTTCGAGGTCTACATGCGGAAGCAGAACCGCGAGGTCCATTTCGACAAGGACGGCCGCTATGTTGACCCCGATGAGCTGCGCCGCGACCCCAACGACAAGCGCTGGATGAATTAGAAAGTCATCGCCGAACTAGAGAGGCATCGCTGAAGAGGCAGCCAGCAACCGGCCGCCTGACATGCGCTGGATAAACTAACCGCGCCCCTACGGCGCAATCCACAACGAAGCTACTTCGTCATCGCGGCAGCCGTCTTCTCCTCGAGGCCCTGCCCTATCCTTATCGCCAGCCGTTCGATATCACGTTCGCCGAGATACTTCTCGTCATACACCCCATTTCCCTGAATGACCCGCGCAATGCATCCGGTCCATCCCGTCTGATGGCTCGCGCCGATTCCCGCCCCATTGTCGCCCTGGAAATACTCATAAAAAAGGACATTATCGCGCCAGTACGGATTCGTCTGGAACTTCTCCGCGCCTCCGAACACCGGCCGCCTGCCTTCGCCATCTCTCGCAAAGGTCCCAATCAGCCTCTCTCCCAGCTCCTTCGCCACCTGAAACAGATTCATCTGCTTTCCTGAACCTGTCGGGCACTCCACCGTGAATGAGTTGCCGTAGTACGCGCCCAGTCGCATCAGCGCCACATACAGCAGGAAGTTCACCGGCATCCACACCGGCCCCCTCCAGTTCGAGTTCCCCCCAAACATCCCGCTATCCGAATCCCCCGGCAGGTACGAAACCCTCGACTCCTGGCCCGCAATGGAGAACACAAACGGATGCTCCGCGTGGTAGCGCGACAGCGCCCGTATCCCATACGGCCCGAAGAATTCGTTCTCATCCAGCATCTTCGTCAATATGCGGCGCAGCTTGTCTTCATTCACCGTCGCCAGCATCCGTCTCCCCGCCAATCCCGGCGCGCCGGGCATATGCAGGTTTGCCGCCAGCTCAGGATGCCGCTCCATAAACTCGTTCGCCCGCTTAACGAAGGTTGGCAGCTTCTCCCGCAGGTCTTCCTCGAAGATCGCCACTGCCGTCAGCGGCAGCAGTCCCACCATCGACCGCACTTTCAATCGGAACGACTGTCCATCCGGCAGCCGCAGCACATCGTAGAAGAAGCCATCCTCATCGTCCCACATCGCGTCTTGCTGTTTGCCCATCCGGTCCATCGCCCCAGCAATCCACATCGTGTGCTCGAAGAATTTCGAAACGAACTCCTCGAAAATCGGGTAGTGCAGCGCCAGCTCCACCGCAATCCTCAGCATCTGCTGGCTAAAGAACACCATCCACGCTGTCCCATCCGCCTGTTCCAGATGCCCCCCACCCGGAATCGGCGCGCTCCGGTCGAACACGCCGATATTGTCCAGCCCAAGGAACCCGCCCTCAAACAGATTGTTCCCCGAGCGATCCTTCCGGTTCAGCCACCACGTGAAGTTCACTAGTAGCTTCGAGAACGCATACGTAAGAAACTCCAGGTCCCCTTTGCCGTCGTTCCGCTCCTTGTCGCTCATGTATATCTGCATCGTCGCGTACGCATGCACAGGCGGATTCGTATCGCTGAAATTCCACTCATACGCCGGCATCTGTCCGTTCGGGTGCATATAGTCGTTCCGCAGAATCAGCCTCAGCTGTTCCTTCGCAAATTCCGGATCCACCACTTGGAATGCAAGCATGTGAAACGCCAGGTCCCACGCCGCATACCACGGATACTCCCACTTATCCGGCATCGAGACGATGTCGTCGTTGTACATGTGGAACCACTCGCCATTGCGCACGCTCTCGCGAACCTCCGGAGAGCTCCATGGCCCAACCTTGTGCTCTCTCAGCCACACATTCAGGTCATAGTAGAAGTACTGCTTGCTCCACAACATCCCCGCCAGCGCCTGTCGCATCACGAGCGCACGATCCGGATCCGCCTTCACCGCGGCCGGGGTAATGCTCGCGTAGAATGCGTCCGCCTCCTTCAACCGATCCGCAAATACCGAGTCGAAGTTTGCAAACGGCTTCGCCTCCGTCTTCTCACTCGCCCGCACCATCCGCAACCGCACGACCCTGGTCTCGCCTGCTCCAACGTTCAGCGTGTAGTGCGGAGCAGCCTTTGTCCCTTCCATCGCCGGATTCACCGCATCGGCCTGCCCATGCACTAGAAAGTTGTGGAACGCATCCTTCACATACGGCGAAGCGTTCTGCGTACCGAACAGCTTCATATTATTGGTCTCATTCTCCGTAAACAGCAGCGGCGCATCGCCCTCGCAGTACAGGCAGTAATCCGCCAGCGACTCCTGGAACAGCGGGTCGGTCAGATGCGCCAAGATCACACTAAACCCATCTCCCTTCTTCCCCTTCAGTCCCGGCTTGCTCCCCGCATTCGACCCCATCCAGGTGTTGCGAAACCACAGCGTCGGCAGCAGATGCAATGTCGCCGGTTCCGGCCCTCGGTTCACCACGCTGATCCTGACTCCCATGTCCTCCACGCCCGCCTTGGCATACTCCACAAACACATCGAAGTAGCGGTCTTCGTTGAAGATGCCCGTGTCCAGCAACTCGTACTCCAGCTCTCCCTTCCCGCGCTGCCTGTTCGTCTGAACCAGGTCGTTGTACGGGTAAGCCGCCTGCGGATACTTGTACAGATACTTCATGTAGGAGTGCGTCGGGGTGCTGTCCAGGTAGAAGTAGTACTCCTTCACATCCTCGCCGTGGTTGCCCTCGCTGTTCGTCAGCCCGAACATCCGTTCCTTCAGAATCGGGTCCTTGCCGTTCCACAGGGCAATCGCAAAGCACATCACCTGATGGTTGTCGCACACTCCGGCAATGCCGTCCTCACCCCACCGATACGCTCGCGACCTCGCCTGGTCGTGCGTGAAGTAGTTCCACGCATTCCCATCCGCGCTGTAGTCCTCCCGCACCGTTCCCCACTGCCGCTCACTCAGGTAAGGTCCCCACTTCTTCCAGGGAACCAGCTTCGCAGCATCCTCGTTCAGCCTTCGCTGTTCGTCAGTTATCATCGGTCCCTCCACCGGTTTTAGCCCATGCGCGACGGGCCCATTTCGCGCGAGCACCCGACAACATCCTAATCCCCCAAAAACACAACAGTCTCATCAAGCGCGAACAATTTACCCGACTTCCTTCGCCGTACGCTTACTCCGCACCACAGTCTTCAGATGCAACTCGTGCATCTTCCGGCATTGCTAATCGGCCAGGAGTGCATCCTCCATGCGTCTTCTTCACTCGGGCATATTGCGCAAGATGGTCCGGGCCTTTCGCTTCTTCAGCCTTACTTAATGCTCGATCGCTAGCATTCGTATATGAGCTTGAGGCTTCGCTGCATGACGCTTGTGGTCCTCGGCGGAGCCCAGTGGGGCTTAGCCCAGACTGCTTTTTCTGTACGTGGATCTGTTCTGGACCCTACTGGCGCCGGAATCTCCGGAGCAACGGTTCAGCTAGAGACATCTGATGGAGCGCTCGTCAGCCACTCCCAGACGGATCCGAAAGGAGATTTCGGCCTTCTCAGGGTTCCTGGCGGCAACTTCTCCCTCGTAGTTCCTGCCTATTCTGGATTCGCCTCGCGAACTCTCCCACTTCACGTCACCGGCAACGTCTCCGGAATCCAAGTCGCGCTCAGCGCCGAAGCCGTCTCGCAGGAGATGACCGTGGGGGCCGACCAGTCGCTTTCCACAGACGCCTCTGCGAATCGAGACACAATCACCACCACGGGAGACGAACTTCGCAAGCTGCCGGTCTTCGACCAGGACTACATCGCAGCTCTCACGCCGTTCCTCGACGCCTCCGCCGGCTCCTCCGGGGGCACCACCATCATCGTCGACGGCGTCGAGATGAAGAACGCAGGTGTCTCGGTCTCAGCTATCCAGGAAGTTCGCGTCAACAACGATCCCTATTCGGCCGAATTTTCCCGCCCCAGCCGAGGACGCATCGAGATCATCACCAAGCCCGGCTCCCCCATCTTCCACGGCGAAGCCAACTTCACCTTCCGCGACTCCATCTTCAACGCGAAGTACTACCCCGCAACTGTCAAGCCGCCTAAGTCCCACCGCATCTTCGAGGGCCACGTCGCCGGGCCCGTCGGACACGGCGGCCACACCAGCTTCATCTCCTCCGGCACGTTCCGCCCACGCAACATCGGCGTGGTCGTCGACGCCATCAGCCCCAACGGCCCTGTCATCGAGAACGTGCTCACCACCAACCGCGACTATCAGGCCTCCATGCGCGTCACCCACGACTTCTCGGCCAACCACCGGCTATCGCTGGGCTACAACGTCGAAGGCAGCTACTACACCAACCAGGGCGTGGGCGGCATCACTCTCCCGGAGGCTGGCTACAACCAGATCTCCCGCGAAGACGACGCCATCATCAACGACCGCATCATCATTACGCCCAATCTCATCAATCAGCTTCAAATCACCTTTGAGAAGGATGAGGACGTCACTAAGAGCGTGACCGACGCGCAATCCATCCAGGTCAGCGGCTCTTTCATCGGCGGCGGAGCGCAGGCTGACGTCGCCAAAACGGAGAACACAATCCACGTCAACGAAGTCGTTACCTGGAGTCACGGGAAGCACTATATCCGTGCAGGCGTCCAGTTGCCCCAGTTCAGCCGCCGCGCCGTCGACGACCACAGCAATCGTCTCGGCACCTTCAAGTTCTCTTCTCTGGCGAGCTACGCCGGCAACGCCCCTTACGTCTTTACCGCACAGCAGGGAGTAGGACGCGGCTTGTATTGGATCAATGAGTTCAGCTCTTTCATTCATGACCAGGTGAAGCTCAGTCCAAGACTGCAGCTCTCACTGGGACTTCGTTACGACTGGCAGACCTTCATCCCGGACAACAACAATCTCGCGCCGCGAGTCTCACTTGCATACGCGCCCGGCACGGGAAAAACAATCGTCCGCGTGGGCACTGGAGTCTTCTACGACCGCACTGGCGGCGATTTTCCCTCCATAGTCAAGCTTCATGACGGCGTAGTGCTTCACTCCGTGCAAATTCAAAACCCCTCGTTCCCTTCCTCCTCGGGGGCGAGCGGCAGCAACCTTCCGACGAACCTGGTCCGTTTTGATCCTCACGTACGAACTCCGTATGCGATTCAGTACAGCTTCGGCGTGGAGCGGCAGTTGCATAAGTCCATCACCCTGACCGCTGCCTATCGGGGACAGGTCCAGATCAAGAGCTTTCGCTCCCGCGACGCGAACGCTCCCATCCTTCCGCCAAATGCCAGCCTCACCGCCGATTATCCGCGCCCCAACCCGAGCTACGGTCAGATCCAGCAGATCGAGTCTGGAGGCCGCACGCTTTTGAACGCACTCGACCTCTCGTTCCGCGGTCAGGCTGGACGTTGGTTCTCAGGGCAGGCCCAGTACACGCTCTCGCGCTTCGAAGGCAACACAGGCGGCATCAAAATCTTTCCCCAGGACCAGTACCATCCAAATGACGAGTGGGGCCGCTCCGATCAGGACCGTCTTCAGCGCTTCAACCTGATGGGCAACATCAATCCCGACCACTGGCTCTCGCTGGGCGTCAACGCCACACTGTACTCAGGACTTCCTTACACCGAAACCACCGGCGACGACTACTTTCATACCGGCCTCGGCAACGCGCGTCCCACTGGCGTCGGCCGCAACACACTCGAGAGCGGCGGAGTCGCTTCGCTTGATCTGCTCTACAGCCACGACTTCTTTCTCACCAAAGCCAGGGACGACAAAGCCAGAGTCCTCTCCGCCGGTGTCTCCGCCTTCAACGTCCTCAACCGTACCAACTACACCAGCTATATAGGGACCCTTAGCTCGCCGCGCTTTGGGCAACCAACCGCAGCTCTTGCGGGCCGTCAGCTTCAGTTCTCTCTCGGCTATCGATTTTAGGTCAGCTTCGAGTCGACGCCGGAATCCCTAGCCCCGGCTCACGATCTTCAGATGCAGCTCCTTCATCTGCTGCTCGCTCACCAGAGTAGGCGCATCCACCATCAGGTCGATCGCCTTGGCGGTCTTCGGGAAGGCGATGACCTCGCGCAGGCTCTGTGCGCCCGCGAGAATCATTACGATGCGCAAGTTCGAGGTCTACATGCGGAAGCAGAACCGCGAGGTCCATTTCGACAAGGACGGCCGCTACATGATCCCGACGAGCTGCGCCGCGACCCCAACGACAAGCGCTGGATGAATTAGAAAGTCATCGCCGAACTAGAGAACCGTCGAATTAGAGAGCCATCATCGAAGAGGCACGCGTCCGCTCAGCCCACCTTCACATACGTCGTATAGGGCAGGTCACCCATCGACGTGAACGGCAGCATCGTCACCGGCCCATTCGCCGAGCTCACCTGCCACTGCCGTTCGCTCACCCGCTTCGCCGCCAGCAGTTGTTCCCGCGTCACCCTGGGTACCGGACCCTCCTGCTTCTGTTTCACCGCCATCAGCACCAGCGGTCCGCGCAGCAGCGCGACCGTATCCGGGTGCTGCGAATCGATCGTCTCGAGCCTGACCTTCAGCGGAAGCTCCAGCTCCACGCGGTCTCCGGTCTTCCACTCGCGCCGTATCGCGGCAAACTGTCCTGGGACCGCCAACCCCTTCTGCTGCTTTCCGTTCACAAAAACCGACGCTCCCTCCGCCCATGACGGAATGCGGAAGTTGATTGTCAGCTCCGTGGGCAGAGAACTCGTCACCGTGAAAGCGACATGGTCCTCGTAGGGATACTCGCCCTCCTGCGTCAGCGAGAGTGCGACTCCGTTCTCAGTCCATCGCAGCGTCGAAGGCAGGTAAAGATTCGCATACACAGCCTGCGGCCCGCGAAAATACGTATTGATCCGGTAGTCCGCCGCCACCTGCGGGAGCGTGCCCGAGCAGCATGCCCAGTGGGCTTCTTTATAGACCCGCTTCCCGTTGAAGTTGCAGTCGGCGTAGTAGAAGTTCTCCCCGTTCTCCTGTAGTGGCTTCGCGCCCAGCACGGTGTTGTACATCATGCGCTCCATGCTGTCGCCGTAGCGGGCATCGCGGGTCACGCGCAGCAGATACCGCGTCAGCTTGAAGTGAGCATACGAGCCGCACGGAGTCTCAAAGCTGTGGTGGGTTTTGGTCAGGCTGTCGTAGACATCGCTGCTGCCCGGCGCGCGCAGCAGCTCATCCGGACCCCACCCGCCCGTCGCAAAGCTCTGCTCCTGCACCATGGCAAAGGCATTCTTAGCTGCGCGCAGATGCTTCTCGCTTCCCGCCACCATGTACGCCATCATGGCCGAGTTCAGGGAGTTCACATAACTGTACGCGTGCCTGCCATTCAGCACGTTCTCATTGCGTGAGAGTGGATCGAACCAGATCTTGTCATGGAGGTACGCAAGTCCCAGGTCGTAATACCGCCGGCCCGCGCCGCGCTGGTAAGCCAGAAACATGTTCTCCGGATTGGTGTAGGACTCGTCCCAGGTCCACGAGACGTCATGCGGATCCTTATCCGGCCGCCACATAACGTCATGTTCCACAGCATGCCCCGGCAGGTGCGGCAGCGCCGTGTTCGTTGTCTGCTCCAGAATCGCCAGCGCCTGCGGGTCCTTCACGTACGTGTGCGAATCGAGCAGTCCAAGCAACAGCTTGTCATAGGTGTATGCCGGAAAGCGGCTCTTCTCGTAGAAGTCCCCCGCGATGGTCTGCGCATACAGCCGGTTCAGCCGCAGAACCTTTTCGCGCGTCGTCTCGTCTCCGGTAATGGCATAGACGCGCGCCAGCGCCGACACCCATTGCCCAAAGGTGCACCCCGGAGCGAAACCGGCGTCAAAGTTCTTGAGATGGTCGTAGTCGGGATTGTATTGGTACCACCCTCCAAGGTCCTCGCCCGGCGCGGGCATCCCGGACATCTGCCGGAAAGGCTTCAGCAGGCTGTCCTCGCTCAGCGCCATCAGCACATCATGGGTGGTCCACAGCTGCGACTCGTGCAGATCGCTCGCGAGGATCACATCGCCGTAGCCAAACTCTGCAAGCGGAGCCGCCCCAGGGGCCTCCGCACCCCACGCCACGCGGCCCAACAACCCATTGCTGGCAACCGCCGCAGCCGCCAGAGAACCCGCCTGAAGAAACCCTCTGCGTGAAATCCCCACCATCTTCTCTGACTTACACATTTAGATGAGCCGCCTCCGAGTTGCCCGCAACATCATGCAACAGCGACGACAGAGTTGTCATCATCCACGGCAACGTACTGCGCACCAACCCTGCGTCAGATCGCTGGGTCCGGTCAATCGTCGCAACTAAAAGAGCGGATATCTCAATCCTAGCTTCGCGAAACGATCTTCAAATGCAGCTCCTTCATCTGCTGCTCGCTCACCGGAGTAGGCGCATCCACCATCAGGTCGATCGCCTTGGCGGTCTTCGGGAAGGCGATGACCTCGCGCAGGCTCTGTGCGCCCGCGAGGATCATTACGATGCGATCCAGCCCCAGCGCGATACCGCCATGCGGGGGCGTGCCGTACTCCAGCGCGTCGAGGAAGAAGCCGAAGCGCTCCTTCGCCTCGGCGTCTGACATGCCGAGCGAGCGGAAGATCTCCGCCTGCACGTCCTGCCGGTGGATACGGATCGACCCCGAGCCCAGCTCCGTGCCGTTGAGCACGATGTCGTAGGCCAGCGCGCGCACCGCGCCCTTATCGTTCGTCAGCTTGCCGGACTTGATGTCGTCTTCGTGCGGCGAGGTGAAGGGATGGTGCGCGGCGACCCAGGTCCTCGTCTCCTCGTCCCACTCGTACATGGGGAAGTCGGTGACCCACAGGAACCTGTAGTCGGCCTCGGTGCCGGTCTTGGTGAAGCGGCCGTGCTGGTCGGCGAACTTCTGCGCGAGAGTGAGCCGCAACGCGCCGACGCGCTTGTAGATCCACTGCGGATCGTAGTTCCACTTCTCCGGCGTCCCCAGCTTCGGCGTGATGACGATGATGAGGTCGTCGTCAGCCACTCCGTTCTCGAGCGTGGGCTCAGCCGCCAGCCTTGACTCAATCACATCGGCCAACGGCGCGAAGGCAGGGTTCGTCTTCAGCCGCGCCACATCGAGCGAGTCGAGCCCGCAGTCGCCGAACTCCTTGCGGATGTCATCGACCAGCGCGCGCCGCTGCGTTCCGCTTAGGCCGCCGGCCTTCGGAATCACGAAGCCCAGCACTGGCAGCTTCTGCTCGATCTTCAACTGCTCGCGCAGCTCCGGCGTCAGCTCATCGGTCAGCTCGGTCAGCGCGGGAAGCCGCATGTCCGGCTTGTCGATGCCGTAGCGGTGGATCGCCTCGTCATAGGTCATCTGCACGAACGGCGCCGTCAGCTCGATCCCGGCTGTGCGGAACGCAGCCGTGAGGAAGCCCTCGACCACGCGAAAGACCGCATCCTGCGTGGGGAAGGTCATCTCCAGGTCGATTTGGGTGAACTCGGGCTGACGGTCGGCGCGCAGGTCCTCGTCGCGGAAGCAGCGCGCGACTTGAAAGTAGCGGTCGAAGCCGGAGATCATCAGGATCTGTTTGAAGATCTGCGGCGACTGCGGCAGCGCGTAGAAGTGGCCTGGATGCACGCGGCTCGGAACGAGGTAATCACGCGCGCCCTCCGGCGTCGAGCGCGTCATGAACGGCGTCTCGATCTCGAGGAAGCCGTTGTCCGACAGATATCCGCGAATCGCCTGCGCCACTCTGTGCCGCAGCGCGAAGTTGTCCTGCATCTCGCTGCGCCGCAGGTCGAGATAGCGGTACTTCAGCCGCACCTCTTCGTTTGCAATCGCGTCCTCGGCGGGCGAGAAGGGAGGCGTCTTCGCTTCGTTCAGCAGCAGCATCTCACGCGCGACCACTTCGATTGCGCCGGTCGCCATGTTCGGGTTCTCAAGCCCCGTGCCGCGCCGCCGTACGCGGCCCTTCACGGCGACGACGTACTCGGACCGCGCCGCCTCAGCCTTCTCATGCGCAGCGTTCGAGACTTCCTTATCCAGCACCACCTGCGTGATGCCTGTCCGGTCCCGCACGTCGAGAAAGATCAGGTTGCCGTGGTCGCGCCGCCGGTTCACCCAGCCCATCAGCACCACGTCTTGCCCAGCGTTATCCACGCGCAACACGCCACACGTGTGCGTCCGCTCTAAACCACCTAAAAAGTCTAGTGTCACAATGCTTCCTATTGTACGAATTTCCGTGCAGCTATCCTTACAGCCGTACGGACTAACCCTTCAAAAGTACCGCCAGCTTGGCCCGTGCTACTTTCGTCTGCTCACCCGAGGCAAAGTCCTTTACGGTCGCGATACCCGACGCAACTTCGTCCTCGCCAAGAATCACAATCTTCCGAGCCACCTTATCCGCCGCGTCAAACGACTTCTTCAACCGAAAGCTCCCATCGCCTACCTCAACCGCCAGCCCTGCGCGACGCAGTTCGCGAGCCAGCTCCAGCGCCGCGGCATTCCGCTCCACGCCCATCGGAGCGATATACGCGTCCAGCTTCTTCGAGTGCGCCTTGGTAGCCTGAGCGTGCAGCGTCAGGATCAGGCGGTCTTCGCCGATAGCGAAACCAATCCCAGGGGCCTTCGGTCCGCCCAGCATCTCCGAGAGCCCGTCATACCGGCCTCCGCCGAGCAGAGCATTCTGCGTTCCCAGCCCGCTGCCGTCGGGCACCGTGAACTCGAAGGTTGTCCGCGTGTAGTAGTCCAGCCCGCGCACCAGCCGCGGATCGACCACGTAGGGGACGCCACACGCGTCGAGCGCCGCCTTCACCTGCGCGAAGTGCTCCCGCGAATCCTCACCGAGATAGTCCGCAATCTTCGGCAGTCCGTTGATGATCTCCTGGTCGCCCTCGTCCTTCGAGTCCAGCACGCGCAGTGGATTCGTCTCCGCCCGCCGCTGATTGTCCTCGCACATCCGATGCTTCACCGGAGCCAGCGCCTCGCGCAGAGCCACGCTATACCGCTGTCTATCAGCCGTCGACCCCACCGAGTTCAGCGCCAGCCGCCAGCCCTTGATTCCCAGCTCATCCAGCAGCGTGGCGAGCATCTCCAGCACCTCGGCGTCGCGCACCGGGCTCTCGGAGCCCGACGACGCCGGCCCGATCACCTCCGCGCCGATCTGCCAGAACTGCCTGTACCGCCCGCGCTGCGGCCTCTCGCGACGGAACTGCGGGCCGATGTAGAAGAGCTTCTGCAGCGAGCCGGTCTCGCCCATCTTGTGCTCGATGTAGGCGCGCACGACGCCCGCCGTATTTTCTGGTCGGAGCGTCAGGCTCTGGCCGCGGTCGCTCTCGGCGCGGCCGCGGTCCTCCCACGTGTACATCTCCTTGGAGACGATGTCCGTCTCCTCGCCCACCCCGCGTGCGAACAGCTCGGTCGTCTCAAAGACCGGCGTGCGAATCTCGCCAAACCCATACCGCGCAAAGACGCTCCGCGCCGCGGCCTCCACCTTGTTCCACAACTCCGTCTCGGGCGGCAGGAGATCCCGCGTGCCCCGCACTGCCTTCAAAATAGCCATTCTTTCCAGTGTAGCGAATCCGGCCGAATTCTCAGGCCTTCGCCGCGTCATCGCATCGGAACCGCCCAGATCGAGCCGGTCAGCCGTTCACTTTCGCAGCGAGCCTGACCGCCTCCGCCAGATAGATCTTCGTGTAGTCCAGATAATTCTGCGCGTACATCAGAATCAACTTCCGGTCTTCTTCGCCGAGCGTCTTCTTCACCTTGCCCGGAACGCCTGCCACTAGTGAGTTCGGCGGAATTGCTGTCTGTTCCGGAATTACTGCACCGGCGGCGATGATCGACCCCTCGCCGATACGCGCATTGTTCAGGATCACCGCGCCGATCCCTACCAGCACTGCGTCCTCGATCACGCATCCGTGCACTGTGGCGTTGTGGCCGATTGTCACCATCTCGCCGACGATCACCGGGTACTTGTACCGCATCCCGTGGAGCACCGCGCAGTCCTGCACATTGCTCTCTGCGCCGATGCGGATCGAGTTCACGTCTCCCCGCACGACGGCGTTCATCCAAACGCTGGCATGGTCACCCAGAGTGACATCACCGATTACCTGTGCCGAGGGGTCGACGTAGCAACTGGCCGGTATTACCGGAACAACTCCTTGGTAACTCCGAATCATGCTGGCGATTCTACTCTGCAGCCCGTAGGCCGAGAGGCAATGCGGCTCCACTTGCACCCAAGCGGCTAAATGTGAGCAACTTGCGTGCCATTCTTCATCCGGAGGGTCTGGAGTACCCGGGTGCTAGTCCTCGGGCAAGGGAGGCCGAATTTCCAAAAGACGCCCTTGACGCGCGTTTCTTCAATGATTTATGGAACAGGAACGACCGAAAACAGGGTATCCTGAGATGTACCCCATCGGGACCGTTTGGAGGTGTATTTTTCGTGGCAGAAGTACGTGTACAAGAGGGCGAACCCCTTGAGAATGCCCTGCGCCGTTTCAAGCGCAAGGTGCAGACCGAGGACATCATCAAGGAGGTCAAGCGCCACTCTTTCTACCTCAAGCCCGGCGAAAAGAAGCGCGTGAAAGAAGCGCTCGCTCGCAAGCGTAATCGCAAGAAGGTCCGTAAGGAGCAGGACTAAAACAGGCTCCCACTGTGTCGGCCGTCTCCGCGTTTTCCGAGAATTGGAGACGGCCTTCCCTCACCAGCCAAGGACTCCCGCCGAGGCTGGCAACAACTGAAACCGGCGCCGGAGTACCGGCCCGCTCTGAACCACTCCGCGCATTCGCGGATCCCGGGCCCCAGCAACCGAGAAGTCGAGAAGTACCAAGACCCCATCCAGGTTGATTGCTCGGAAGACTTTCTCCTTTCCTCAGGGTCACGAGCCTTCAGCCTTGCTTTCCGCATCACGGGAGACGCGGCTATGGAATTCGTAGATCGGCTACTGACATGTGCAGACTGTGGCTGTGAGTTCATCTTCACTGCCGGCGAACAACTCTTCTTCTTCGACAAGCAGTTCAAGAACGACCCCAAGCGCTGCAAGCCGTGCAAGAGCAGGCGCGCCGGGCTGCGTGCCGGATCCGGCCCAGCCGCGGCGGGGATCTCACGCACTGAGACCCGCACCCACTGCTCCGAGTGCGGCATTGAGACCACTGTCCCCTTTAGGCCAACGCAGGGGCGCCCTGTACTCTGCCGCCAGTGCTTCCAGAACAAGCAGCGTGCTGCGGAGTCATCCCCAAAGCCTGTAGCCTCCGTCCCCGCCGCGTCGCCTGTATCCGCTGAGCTGATGGCCGCCGCTGCGCAGGCACCGCGAGCCTGAACCTCGGCTTGGCCGTCTCCACCTCCATCCAATACGATTGGGTGCGGAGACTGCCATGTCTGTTGTTGCCGTACCCCTTGCCGCGTCAGATCTCGTACGCGCCCGCACCCGTGTTGGAGACTTCGAGCTCACCGTCTGCACGGACGGGACCTACCGGCTCGACGGCGGAGCCATGTTCGGCGTCGTCCCCAAGCCACTCTGGGAGAAGCGCGCTCCCGCCGACGACCAGAACCGCATCCTCCTCGGGTTGAATACTGTCGTTGTCCGGACGGGCCAGCACACCGTTGTCATCGAGACCGGCATCGGCAACAAGCAGAACGAGAAGATGCGCGAGATCCACTGCAACCAGGAACTGCTGCCGCGATCCCTTGCCGCCGCCGGCGTCCGCCCGGAAGAGGTCGACATCGTCATCAACACTCATCTCCACTTCGACCACTGCGGCTGGAACACGACACTCCACTCAGACGGCCGCGTCACACCGACGTTCCCGAACGCGCGCTACTTCGCGCACCGCGGCGAAGTCGAGCATGGGCACCTGCAGCTTGATCGCGACCGCGTCGCCTATCTCTCGCCCAACTACGACCCGCTCGTCGAATCCGGTCAGATGACGCTGCTCTCCACGGACGGTATCCGCGCCAATCCGCAGATCGTGCCCGGCATCTCGGTCGAGCTCTTCCCCGGTCACACCCGCCAGCTCATGGCCGTCCACATTGAGTCGAAATCGCACGGGGGAGCCACCGAGCACGCCTGCTACATCTCCGACCTTATCCCCACCAGCGCGCACCTCGACCCCACCTGGGTGATGGGCTACGACCTCGACCCGCTGGAGTCCATCTCGCAGCGCAAGCGTTTCTATCAGCGAGCTATTCCCGAGAAGTGGCTTGTTCTGTTCACCCATGACCATGCAACACCGATGTCCCACATCACAGTCAACGAAAAAGGTAAACCCGTCGTCGCAAAATGAGCTGTTGAGGTTTTTGAGAAATGTGCCGAAACATCAAAATGCTTTTCAACTTCGATCCTCCCGTCACCGACGCTGAGGTTCGCAACGCCTCTCTTCAGTTCGTCAGAAAGATCAGCGGCTTCAACAAACCGTCAAAGGCTAACGAGGCGGCGTTTCAGGCTGCAGTGGATGGAGTAGCTGCTGTCTCCACGCAGCTACTCGCCGCGCTTGAGACGCATGCACCTCCAAGGAACCGCGAAGAAGAGGCAGCTAAGGCCAAAGCGCGCGGCGCGAATCGATTTCGGCCTGAGACTGCGTGAGCGTCGTCACCGGGCTTTGCTTACGCCTACATTGAGCAGGACGAGCGTATTCGGATTCAGGTCCAGGGTGAGAGTGCTGTCTTGCAGGACGTGGCGTTCGGGTGGAGGCAGGGCGGTTTCGCGATTCAGCTGCTTAACCTGGGCAGGGGATGGATACACTGGGCTTCCCATCGCTGCGTACGGTTTGAGTACGTTGCTGTGGTCCTCGTCGACGCGCTGAAGAGAGACGGGCGCGTCTTTTGCGAGACCGTTGATTTGCAGCGTGATGCGTCGCGGCGCAGCGGGCTGGTCGACCGCGGCGAGGTTCCACACCGCGATCGCGAGAGAGCCGTCCGGCAGGCGGGTGACGATTGCGTTGTGCGAGGGGTTCGCGATGCGCTCGGTCCCGAGCTGATGGAGCAGCGCGTAGTCATAGAAGCTCGCCTTGTTGATGCCTCCGGTAGCGCGAAGGCCAAACTGACCTTGAAATGACCGTGGCGCCGGACCGCCCTCTTCGAAGACATCGGAGAAGGTCCAGAACGAGAGATAGTCGACATGGCCGTCGCAGGTGCGAATGGCCTCAGCGAGCGCTGGGCCGACGTATGGCGTGTCGCGCAGCTGGTTCATACCGGGAACGTTCCACTCGGTCCAGAGCAGCGGAAGATGCGGCATTGGCGAGGCATCAATCTGACGGCGCACCTTGGCGACAGCGGCACAGGTGCGGTCTTCCTGCGGAATGACCTCGTTGGTGCCGAGGAGGCGTTCTACGGGCTCGTCATCGTAGGCGTGCGAGGAGACGAAGTCGACGGGGACGTGGCTCGTCGCGGCGAAGCTGAGGAACTCAGGGACCCAGGTAGCCGCAGCGGTCGCTGGGCCGCCAACGCGCAGGCGAGGGCTGACGGATTTCAGCGCGCGCGCGGTGTGGGCGTAGAGGTCGAAGTAGGATTCCTGACGCGGAATCCCACCCCAGAAATCGATGTTGGGCTCGTTCCAGACCTCGAAGTACCATTGCGCGACTTCCTCAATGCCGTAGCGACCGACGAGGTTTTGCGCGAGCGCACGGATCAGGTCATCCCAGCGCTCCATGCTCTTGGGCGGCGAGACGTTCTGCTTGTACCAGAAGGGATGAAGAGCATCGGGGTTGAAGGCGAGCTTCCTGGGCATGAAGCTGATCTCGACGACCGGACGCACGCCCTGAGCAAGCAGGCTGTCGTAAATCTGATCGACATAAACGAAGTTGTAGACGGGATTGCCGTGCTCGTCTTCGTTGTAGACGCCGAGCTCATCGTGCAGGATGGCGTGGAAGCGAAGGTAGTGCAGGTCCGTGATTGCTTTCACTGCGGTGAGGTCGTTCTGGTAGCTCTGGCGCAGGGCCAGCGCCGCACGGCCGGAGCCGAACATCTGGTCCCAGAAGTGAGGGAAAGGTGTGGCAGTAGCGCGGGCGTCGATGGTGATCTGTTCAGGTTGCTGGGCGTTGGCGTGTGAGGGCGCGCCGAGACCGGTGACAAGGAGAAGTCCAGCGGCACAAAGGCTCGGGCTCCTGAGGATACGCATCATCTTCTTCCCGCTTCGTTCGATCTCATCTTGACTGGTCTTTGAAAAAAGAGGGTGCTCATTCGGGCACCCTCTTTGGCCACAGGCAGCCCGGCATCAGCTTAGAAGCTGAAGCGGAGCTGGAAGCTGATGGTTCTTGCCCCGAGGGCAGTAGTATCCATCCCGAAGTTTGCGGCGTTGATGTTGTTCGAGACGCTTTGTGGATTGAGGTTCAGAAGGTTGAACAGGTTCAAGAAATCAGCACGGATTTCGAACTTCGCATTCTCACCAAGAACGCGAGTATTCGGAAACCCGAATCCCTTGGTCAGCGAGAGATCAAGATTCCTGTAATTCGGACCATCGAAGGAGTTGCGCGACGAACCTGGTAGCGGAGGCAGTGCCATATTTGGCGCCGGGAAGCCAGTGGGGCTTGCCCACGTTACAGCCGATTGAAAATTCGGCACGGAGAAGTACTTGTTGGAATAGGCGACAACCGTGGAATTGCCGTTGACAGCTGCTTGCGTTTTCTGTTCTCCCGTCAGAATCCCGGCGAAGTTGCTTCCCTTCTTGAAGGCATCGTTGCTGTGCGAGTTTCCTGCTCCGCCAAGATAACGGCCGCGCACGTTGAAGTAACCGCAAAGTTGACAATACAGTGATTGCGTTATCCCGTAGGTAGGTGACCATGGAAAACCCGTGTGAAGGTTCAGGATTCCGCTGAGCGTCCAGGTGCCAAGGATCTTTTCAAGCCATGCCTTATCTCCACGGAAGATCACCGGCTGCCACAGGCCAAAGAGCTTGAAGGACTTGCCAATGTTGTAGTCGGAGCGCCCACGGGAAAAGGTGGGATTGTAGGGATAGTAAGGGTCTTCTTCAAAGGGGCCCGAACCGTTATCTATGCTCTTCGCCCAGAAGAACTGCGCGTCGACGGAGAAGCGATGCGAAAACGAGTGCCTCAATTCCGCGAGGAACTGATTGTTATTGGAAGTACCGTCGTTCCCGTAGTGGTCCAGGTTCGTAATAAGCGGGTTCAACGGCACGCCTTCCACCAGGCCGGCGGCATTTTGATTCACCTGCGTAATCAGATAGCGCGACGAACTGCCCTGGTAACCCACCGAGGCGACGAGCTGGTGGCCCAGGTCGTACTGGACCTCCAGGGAATAGTGGTGGCTATACGCGGTGGGAAGTCCGCCGACAGGATCACCGAAGCTAGTGACACTCGCACTGCCCGTTGTCGGAAGGAACGCCGAGTTGTAGGTGGTAATGGTGTTAGGATTCGACGCGAAACCATTCAAGGAATGCGGGTTGCTCGAAATTCCATAGAGAATCTTTCCACCATTCGGACCGGGGTTGGTAGGACTGGCGAACGAAAAGCTATAGAAGCCCTGCGATGGCGGATTGAAACCCGCATTCGCCGAGATGGCGATCTCTTGCTGGTTGTAGTTCAGCCCATATCCGCCGCGCAGCACGAGCTTCCCGTTGAGCTGCGTCGGGCTCCAGTTGAAACCTACCTGCGGTCCAAAGTTGAGTTTCTGCGGATTCCACAAATCTCCGCCTTGCTTCATATGAATGCCCGTAAAGAGGTTTGTGCCTCCACCTAACCGGGCGACGCTCAGGGTGTTCTGCTTGTTATGGAGGGCGCCAAAATACGAGTACCGCAGTCCGGCAAAGATCGTCAGGTTTGGCAGGGCCTTCCAGGAATCCTGAACGAAAAATCCATATATGTTCTCACGGTCGTCTTGCCGGTTTCCTCCGGGAAACCCGGTTACCGTGTTGAAGTTGCCTTGCTCTAACTGCGGAGCATCGTTGAGAAAATCCCAGACGTTGTAGAAGTTATAGAACGGCCGCCCGATGGGATTGTTGAGGTAACGCAGATTGGTGAACTCCCCACCGAACTTGATGGTGTGGGGGCCGAAGACCTTGGTAGCGACATCCTTGTAAGTGTACGTCCACTGATTCAGAACGCTCCCCAGGTTGGTGCCGAACTGATTGAGCGTAATCGAGCCGATCTGGTTGATTGTGGCCTGCGGCAATCCAACCGGCTGCGTGGGGTTGTCTGCGATCTCATTCCAGCGCCAACCGGCAGCGTTCGCGCGCGCTTCGTTGAGGAAGGTTGCGGAGATGACGCGATTCCAGATCACAGCAAAGGCGTCGTTCGTCTGATTGTGAGTGAACAGGTTGTAGTCACGGGCGCCGCCGTTGTAGAACGTGTTCGAAAACGGAACCCAGTAGATGGTGAAGGAGAGGTGGTCTTTCTTGGTGGCGTCTGCATCCATGCGGCCGTTGTATTGCTTGTAATTGGAGGAGGAGGGGAAGGCGACGCCGTAGTCAGCAATGTCCGCCACATTCGACAGACCACTCCCCACTCCTGGATTCGGGGAGGTGCCTGTTGCCGTCGGATCCTGTGTTCCCAGAGGAGACGTGAGCGGAGAGCCGATGTTCAGCCCCTGGCCGGCAATGGTACGGCAGTTGACGCCTTCCACAAGACCGATGTTGCCGCATGTCTCACCGGCGGTAATGATTCCAGTGGTCCTGACAGCTGATCCCGGAAAGGTCAGGAACTGCGAGGCGATGCTGCCGGTGCGGGCCAGACCGTCGAAGGCCGGCGTTTCGTACCAACCTGTGCTTATGGTGGTCGAGCTATTCGGCGTTGTCTCATACGCAAAGAAGGCAAAGATCCTGTTCTTCAGGATGGGGCCGCCGATGCTGCCGCCATACTGGTTGAAGCGAGCCGTATCTTTGATTGGTTTACCCACTCCGGTAAACCGCTGGTAAGCGTTCAGACCTGGCCTGTGAAGCGCAAAGAAGAGACTCCCATGGAGTTGATTGGTCCCGCTCTTCGAAGTGACCATCGTCTGCGCACCGCTGAAACGGCCGTTCTCAGCGTCGTAATCGTTCGTGACGATTCTTACGTTGCTGATCGAGTCCTGGTTAGGCGTGATGACCGTAGTACCGCCCCACACCGCGCTGACCGTGCTGATTCCGTCGATCGAAATGCTGTTGGCCTCGTACTGCTGGCCGTTGGAGTTGGCCTGGGGACCGTTTTCCGTCGGGGGCTGACCTCCTGCGCCGGAACCGCCCGGGCCCTGATTGCCGGGGGTGTTATAGACACCGCCACCAGCAGCTTGCGATCCGTCGCTGACAACACCAGGTACCAACTGGGTCAGCGTGAAGACATCGCGATTGACTGAGGGCAGGTGTTCAATATCGTTGCTGGTGACAGTGCCGCCGATATTTGCTGTCTCTGTGTCGAGCGCGGGAATTGACTCGGCAGCCACGTTGATCGTGGTGGCTGCCGCGCCGGGATCGAGCTGCAGGTTGATCGAGTTGGCTTGCTCAGGGGTGATGGTCAGATTCTGGATGGCCTTGTCCTGAAAGCCGGTGGCTGAGGCAGAGAGGGTGTAGTGATCGGGCCCCAGGGCGCCGAAGTTGTACACGCCCGCGCTGTTTGAGGTCGTTGTCCGAGTGTTATTCGTGTCGTTGTCTTTGAGCGTGATAGTGGCGCCGGGGATCACTGCGCCATCAGGATCCAGGACGGTGCCCTGAATTGAGGCGCGGAACTGCGCCTGTACTAGTTGGGAGCTAACGAGAAGTGCGCCCAGCGCCAGGCAGAGACGCACAAGCGCGCGCGGAGAAAATAAATGGCTGTCCCTTGTCTTTGAGAGATGCATATACGTCGAGCCTCCTGAGTAAACGATTTCTCAGCAACGGGATATGTTGGGCCAACGTTCTAAGCTGCCGGACACTATGCTCCCGCCAGAAAACAGATGTCAAACGGGATCGCCCAAACAAGGCCCCGAAAACTGTGTGCCCAGTCACAGCTGATAACGCTTTACATTTGGCTCTCCGCGGGGGCAGCAGAACTCGCGGCTGAATGTGCAAGTATGATCGCTGCAGCAGCCGCCCAGGAGGCCATTCATGGGCTCTCCTGATTCGCTTCGCCGCTCGAATCACGTGAAAATTCTGATTTGCAAAAGTTTGTTTTGCGGCTAGTCTATGTCCGACGTGAGGCACCCATGGCTAGATCTTCTGCTAATCGGGCCAGCGGTTTCGGCAGCACACTCCGACAGGATGCGTGGTGGGTTGAAATTTTGCCGGTGGTCGCAGTTCTAGGCCTGTTCACCGTCTACGCCACCTTTCGAGCCTTCGAAGGGAGGTTCTACGAGTGGGGGCCTTACCTCTCTCCGTTTTATTCTCCGCTGATCGATCCTGAGCACCATTGGTGGCGGCTTTCTCCTGCCCTTCTGGTTCTGATCGGGCCGCTCGGCTTCCGCGCGACCTGCTACTACTATCGAAAGGCGTACTATCGGGCTTTCTTTCTGGATCCGCCGGGTTGCGCGGTCGGCGAAGGAAGGAAGGGTGCGTACCGTGGTGAAACCTCCTTTCCTTTCATTCTTCAAAATCTCCATCGCTGGTTCCTTTATCTCGCAATTGTGTATCTCTTCTTCCTCTGGCGAGATGCAATTCGCGGTTTCTTTTTCCAGAACGGATTTGGCGTTGGCGTGGGTTCACTCGTCCTCCTGGCAAATATCTCTCTGCTGACTCTCTACACTTTTTCTTGCCACTCCCTGCGTCACCTGGCGGGAGGAAAGCTCGATTGCTTCTCCTGCACGGCATTCGGCGGCCCGCGACACACTACCTGGCGATGGCTCAGTTGGTTGAATGAACGCCACATGCTCTTTGCATGGATGAGTCTTTTCTCCGTGGGTCTGGCCGATCTCTACGTGCGTGTGGTGTCTGCGGGTGTCCTGAGGGACTTCCGGCTGCTATGAACTCCAACTACGAAACCCACGAGCACGACGTACTCATCATCGGCGCCGGCGGGGCGGGTCTTCGAGCCGCAATCGAAGCCTTGGCCCAGGGTGTGAGTGTCGGCGTTGTGTGCAAGTCTCTGCTCGGCAAAGCGCACACGGTTATGGCCGAAGGCGGTATCGCCGCGGCGATGGCGAACGTTGATGAGGCGGACGACTGGCGCACGCACTTCCGCGACACGTTGCGTGGCGGGAAGTTTCTGAACAACTGGCGCATGGCCCAGCTCCACGCTACGGAAGCCCCTGAACGGGTGCGCGAGCTGGAGCAGTGGGGAGCGCTATTCGACCGCACCGAGAATGGCGAGATCCTGCAACGAGCCTTCGGCGGCCATACGTTTAAGCGGCTGTGCCATGTCGGTGATCGCACTGGACTGGAGATGATCCGCACCTTACAGGATCGCGGCGTGCACCTGGGCATCGACGTATATATGGAGTGCACGATCACGCGGCTGCTCAAAGACGGCGACCGTATCGCCGGGGCCTTCGGCTACTGGCGTGAGCAGGGCCGCTTCGTCATCTTCAAAGCCAAGTCTGTGGTCATCTGCACTGGAGGCATCGGCAAGGCCTGGAAGATCACGTCGAACTCCTGGGAGTACACAGGCGATGGCATGGCGCTCGCCTATGACGCGGGCGCCGAGTTGATGGACATGGAGTTCGTGCAGTTTCATCCCACCGGCATGGTATGGCCACCGGGAGTGCAAGGCATTCTGGTGACTGAAGCCGTGCGCGGCGAGGGAGGGATCCTTCGCAACAAGGACGGCGAGCGCTTCATGGAGCGCTACGACCCAAAGAAACTTGAGCTCTCTACTCGCGACGTGGTTGCGCGCTCCATCTACACCGAGGTGCGTGAGGGCCGCGGAACCGAGCATGGAGGCGCATTCCTCGATATCTCTCACAAGCCGGCCGACTACGTAAAGCGCAAGCTACCCAGCATGTATCACCAGTTTCTCGAGCTGGCGGATGTGGACATCACGAAGGGCCCCATGGAGGTCGGCCCGACGTGTCACTACATGATGGGGGGCATCCGTGTGGACGCAGAGACTGCACAGGCATCGATCCCGGGGCTGTTCGCGGCGGGAGAAGCAGCGGTCGGGCTCCACGGAGCAAACCGGCTCGGCGGCAACTCACTCTCCGATCTGCTGGTGTTTGGCCGGCGAGCGGGATTGGCGGCCGCAGAGCAGGCCAGGCGATGTGCAGCGCCCACGATCGATTCCTCGCAAATCCAGGAAGCGGAACGTAGTATGCTAACGCCCTTCGAGCGGCCTGATGGCGACAGCCCCTACGCCATTCACGAAGACCTGCAGGGCGCCATGCAGAGCCTCGTCGGCATCTTTCGCAACGAAGAAGATCTCCGCCAGGCTTTGTCACAGCTCGAGAAACTGAGCGAGCGCGCAGCTCGAGTGCGCGTTGAAGGCTCGCGGCTCTTCAATCCGGGATGGCACCTCGCGTGGGATCTGCACAGCATGTTGACCGTCGCTGAAGCAGTGACCCGAAGCGCGCTTGCGCGCCGGGAGAGCCGTGGTGCGCACAGCCGCATTGACTACCCGGCTCTGGACGATGCATGGGGAAAGAAGCATAATGTCGTGGTCAAGAAGGCTGGCACGATGACCCTCGTCGAAAGCCCTGTCCTTGAGATGCCCGATGATCTGAAGCAACTGTTTGCAGAAGAGAGCGCACCAAAGTAGCGGAGGCTGACGATGGCTCAGGGCTCATTCGCAGAAGCGACGTTGCGGGTCTTCCGGGGCGACAGCAAAGGTGGAGCGCCCGCGGACTATCGTGTACCTCTTGTCCCTGGAATGGTCGTGCTCGACGCCCTGCACTCCGTTCAGTCGCACCAGGCACCCGACCTGGCCGTGCGGTGGAATTGCAAGGCGGGCAAATGTGGCTCGTGCTCGGCCGAGGTTAATGGCCGGCCGCGGCTCACCTGCAAAACGCGCATGGACTCTCTCCCTCTCGATCAGCCCATCACCATCTTCCCCATGAAGGCCTTTCCAGTGATCAAGGACCTCGTCACCGACGTCTCCTGGAACTTTACCGTCAACAAGAAAATCCCACCCTTCAGCCCACGCCCAGGCGTCGCGTGGAAGATGTATCAGCGCGACGTGGACCGCGTGCAGGAATTTCGCAAGTGCATTGAGTGCTTCCTTTGCCAGAACGTCTGCCACGTACTGCGCGAGCACGGCAAGCAGGAGCAGTTCGGAGGGCCACGGTTCTTCGTGCGTACGGCCTCGCTCGAAATGCACCCGCTCGACGGCGTCTCCCGAACACGCGTGTTGAAGGAGAACCTCGGTATTGGGCTTTGCAACATCACGAAATGCTGCACCGAGGTGTGCCCTGAAGATATCCATATCACGGACAATGCCATCATCCCGCTGAAGGAGCGCGTGGTGGATGAGTTCTATGATCCGCTGCTGATGCTGGTCCGTAAGATACGCGGCGCTAAGAAAGTTTAGGCGTAGAGGAAAAGACCATGAAATACGAGCTGAAGCACATTTCAACCGCGGGGATCGCCGAGGCTGTTTCAAAGGCAGAACTCTACCGTTGCCTCAACGAACCGGAAGAGGCAGAGTCGATCTGTCGCGATATCCTGGCCATCGATCCGCGGCATCAACTTGCATTGCGTTTGCTGGGGCTTGCCCTTACGGATCAGTTCAACGGCAGTGGGTCTGATCGTTACCTGGAAGCGGAAAAAACCTTCCAGCAGCTCACTGATCGTTACGAACGTCTCTACTACGCGGGCATCCTGTACGAACGGCGGGGGAAGGCGCAACTCCGCGCCGGACAGCCACCTCATATGCTCCTGCCGCTCTTCGAGGAAGCCCTGCGCGCGTTTGGAGAGGCTGAAAAACTCCGTGCTCCGGGAAACGACGATGCGATCCTTCGCTGGAATCGCTGCGTGCGCCTCCTGCAAACACCATCCTACGTATGGGAGCAAGAAGGCGCTCCGCTCGAGGCCCAGGACGCGCCGCCGACATATAAGTAACTCTGTGGCAGTCTCTCTAGAAGACCGTCTGTTTCAACCATCCCACACCCCTTCGCAAGGGCAAACTCGTTGATTTTATGGATTTTGCCACAAGCGGGCGGTTATCTATCCGTTCTCCCGGCACCACATGAAAAATTTGAACCGGACACGATCACCTTACGAGAGCTGAAGAGGCAAGGATGACCGTCCTACAGCACCCGGGTCGGCTGCAGGGCGGCGGGCATCTCTTCGGAACAACTCCTCATCAATTGACTAGCGACACAGCCGCAAGCGATGTAGTTGCGGGACGGTGTTTTATGGCTGCTTTTGCCGCCCTGTTCGTGTCGCAGCCGGACTAGGGTGATATCTGTCTGGCAGCTCTGGGAAGGTGAGTTGGCCGCTGCCCTGGGGGACATACCTGCGTCTGATAAATATCGCGATTGCGAATCTCCCAAGGGCTTAGGAGCGCTTTGAAAGACTTGAATGCTGGGACTCCATGGCGTGACAGGCTGCTCGCACTTCGAAATGTGCCTATGGTCCTCCGCATCCTCTGGGAGTCGGGACCGGTCGTCGTATCGTGGGGGCTTGGACTGCGAGTCATCCTTGCAGTACTTCCCTTCGCAGTCGCCAAGGTTGCTCAGTACATCATTACCGGCATCGCGGGGGTCTTGCGCGGCGGTCCTCTGCCCTCCCATTTCTGGGGCTTAGTCGCAACTGAGGTCGCCCTCAATATCTTTCTAGGGCTGATCACGCGGGCCATCGACTATTCGGATTCGCTCCTCGCGAATCGTTACACCCAGCACGTCAGTGTTCGCGTCATGGAGCAGGCTGCTCGGCTTGACCTGACAACTTATGAAAACCCTCTTTTCTATGACCGCCTCGAGCGGGCGCGAGTGCAAGCGACCGACCGTCTGGCGATGATCCAGCAGATGGGGCGTTTGATTCAACAGGTCATAACCACCCTGGTGTTTTCTGCAGCCCTGGCGTGGGCCTCCCCGTGGCTGATCCTGTTGCTTGCCATTGGCGTCCTTCCGTCGTTCCTTGGCGAAACCCATTATGCATTTCTGGGCTACGCCAAAAACTTTCGCCAGACCCCAGCTAAGCGGCAGATGGACTACCTTCGCCAAGTGGCCGGAAGTCGCGAAGGCGCCAAAGAGGTAAAGCTTTTTGGGCTCAACAAATTCTTCACCGGCAGATTTCAGGCTCTTGCGAACCAGATCTACAACGAAGACGTTGCCCTTTCACGATCGAAGCTATTTGTCGGCGGACTGCTCGGCATCCTCGGAACATTGGGGTACTACGGAGCCTATGTGTACGTTATCTGGCGAACGCTCGGAGGGGCTTACGACATTGGGCAGTTTACTTTCTTGACTGCTGCAATTCAGCAGGCAAGCTCCAATCTGCAGCAAGTCTTCTCCACCGCTTCCGGTATCGCCGATCAAGCCCTCTTCCTCACCGACTTGATTGCTTTCTTCGAGATGGAGCCGACCGTGCAATCCAAACCCAATGGATTGCCTGCACCGAAGCCGATTCAACATGGCTTCGAGTTTCGCAATGTTTCCTTTGCCTATCCCGGGACCGAGCGGAGAGTTTTAAAGAACTTCTTTCTCACACTTTCGCCAGGAGAAAGGATCGCTCTGATAGGAGAAAATGGCCAGGGCAAAACGACTGTGGTCAAGCTGATCACGCGGCTCTACGACCCCACGGAAGGACAAATCCTGTTGGACGGAGTCGACCTGCGCGAATATTCACTTGAAGATCTTCACCGGCAAATTGGCGTCATCTTTCAGGACTTCATGCGTTTCGAGATGACTGCGCGTGAAAATATTGCCGTAGGCCGTGTCGATCAGCAGCATCAGCAGGACGAGATTGAACTCGCCGCTCAAAAGAGCCTTGCTGATACGGTCGTGAGCAAGCTTGCCGGTGGCTACGACCAGATGCTTGGCCGCCGCTTCGAGGGCGGTGTCGAACTCTCCGGCGGAGAGTGGCAGAAGATGGCCCTTGCCCGCGCCTATCTTCGCGACGCCCAGCTGCTCATTCTGGACGAGCCAACTGCAGCCCTTGATGCGCGCAGTGAGCTTGAAGTCTTTGAACGATTCGCCGAATTGACCGAAGGCAAGATGGCCCTGTTGATTTCGCACCGATTTTCTACCGTGCGCATGGCCGATCGCATCGTGGTACTGTCCGGCGGCCGCTTGATTGAAGAAGGCAGTCATCAGCAATTGATGGCCAGAAAAGGACTCTACGCCAGCATGTTTGAGATGCAGGCCGCAAGCTACAGGTAAGCTCTTCCCGGCATCTTACCCAACAGGACCAATCAGTTAAGCGAACCGCATCCCCTGCCTCGGCGGCGAACAATGTTAAGAAAGGCATCATGGCACCGTTTTCAGGAGAACCAGTCACTTCAGAACACGCGTTGCCACCGACTGCGCCAACGCTGGACTTGCCGACTGCTGGTTTGCCCGAGAAGCCACCAGTATCGGACGCGGAGTTGAAGCAGCGGGCCGAGGCGCTCAGCAGACAATGGAAGATGATGCCCGCCAGTCCGAAGGCGGGAGGCTTGCCGGCGCGACTCGTGCGGCTCCAAACGCGACTCACAGAAATCCTGCGCGCCTGCCGCAAAACGGCTTCGGGACAGGAGCTGACTCCGCAGCTTGAACTGCTGGAAAGCACGCGCATGTTGGAGTCGGCGTTAATCGCTGGAGATGACACGATTACCAGGTTCGCCTCACTCCCTCATGTACTCGTAGAGGGCGATAAAGAGTTACCAAGAGCGGTTAACCTGGCGGAGGGATATCTCTCCGCAGCTCAGGGAATATGGTCGCCTGAATCTCTCACCGTCTATGTCCGGCAGGCGCAACAGCGCGACGCACTCCTGCTCGAGGAGGTGACGGTCCTGCCACAGGCGCTCAAGCTGGCACAGCTGGAATACATCCTGGATCGTGCCGAGGAAGCCTTCAGAGCGGGCGAACTACCGCCTATTGAGAGATCACCCTTTTCCGCAATTCTCCACAGCATGCGACGGTTGAACCAGTTCGAATGGCGCAATGTGCTTGAACCGCTGATCGAATTTGACGCCATCCTTCGAGAAGACCCGGCCGGCGTCTTCGCACAGATGGAGGACGAGACCCGCCACACATACCACATGCGGGTCGCGGAGCTGGC
The DNA here is from genome assembly GCF_025685645.1 of Edaphobacter bradus. Lineage (NCBI taxonomy): Bacteria > Pseudomonadati > Acidobacteriota > Terriglobia > Terriglobales > Acidobacteriaceae > Edaphobacter > Edaphobacter bradus. Next base: position 660,935 of record NZ_JAGSYF010000002.1, on the reverse strand, counting down.
GCGGCACGCCGATGCAAGCGAGGTCGAAACCGCTCAGCTTGCTCTCGACCTAGCGCGCCAGTCCGCGCAAACTCCCGACTCGGATCCCCGCCGCGCCTGCCGAACCAGGCATATCGGCTATTACCTCTTTGCCGAAGGCCTGCCTCTGCTCGGCCAACGAATCGGTTATCTTCCCCCAGCCATCGAACGGCTAGGCACCTTTCTGCTCAGCTGGAAAGAGGACATCTACATCCTCGGCATCTTTACGCTTTCCTGCCTTCTCATCGTCGCCCTTATCGCGCCTCTGGTGCCGCATAACGCATTCTGGCCAGTGATGGGTGCGCTGCTGCTTGCGCTCGTGCCCGCAAGCCAGGGCGCAGTCGATCTGGTGAACAACGCAGTCACCGCCTTGGTGAAGGCCCATTCGCTTCCGAAACTCGACTTTTCCAAGGGCGTTCCTGAAGACAGGATCGGCCTGGTTGTCGTCCCTACTCTTTTATTCAACGAGACACAGGTTCGCGAACTATTCGACGAGTTGGAAGCTCGCTACCTCTCGAATCAGGATCCGAATATTCACTTTGGACTATTAACCGACCTGCCCGATGCCAAGGCCCGGCCACTAGACGAGGATTCCAATCCGCTGGCAGCATTAGCTGCGCAGTGCGTCGTTGACTTGAATGCAAAGTACGGTCGCGAGAAGGGCGGCTCCTTTTTCCTCTTGCACCGCCATCGTGTATTCAACGCCCGTCAAGGGGTTTGGATGGGATGGGAGCGCAAGCGTGGCAAACTCCTCGATCTCAACAGATTCCTATTGCAAGAGTACGACAGCTTCCCACTAAAAGCGGGTCCACTGGAGACTTTAGAACGCGTTCGTTACGTCATTACGTTGGACTCCGACACTCAACTTCCGCGAGGAACGGCCGCACGCATGATCGGCACGATGGCGCATCCTCTGAATCAAGCCATCATCGATCCGAAGTCGCGACTTGTGACCGCGGGGTACGGCATACTGCAGCCTCGCGTAGGCGTCAGCGTCTCCTCCGCATCGCGCTCCCGCCTGGCATCTCTCTACTCCGGCGAGACCGGCTTTGATATTTACACCCGCGCTGTCTCCGATGTCTATCAAGACCTATTCGGAGAAGGAATCTTTGCCGGCAAAGGAATCTACGAGGTCAGCATCCTGCACGAGGTGTTGGACCGCCGCTTTCCCCGAAATGCCCTTCTCTCTCACGACCTCATCGAAGGCTCCTACGCTCGCGCCGGTCTCGTCACCGATATCGAAATCATCGACGACTACCCGTCGCACTATTCCGCTCACACTCGCCGAAAGCACCGCTGGGTCCGCGGAGACTGGCAGATCGCACGCTGGCTTTTCAGCCGTGTGCCGGACGAGTCCGGAAAACTTGTTGCGAACCCGATCAACACCATCTCACGCTGGAAGATTCTGGACAATCTGCGGCGCAGCCTGGTCGAGCCAATCACCTTTCTCTTGTTCTTGCTTGGCTGGTTCGTCCTCCCGGGTGGAGCGCTCTATTGGACCGTGGCCGCTCTCGTCCTTCTGCTTCTCCCAGGCTTTGTTCAACTGGCCTTCAATTTGGGCCGCGCTTTGTTGAAGCTAAGTTTCGTTGGAGCGCGCGAAGCTATTTCCACATTTGCATCGTCATTCGGATTTGCGATTCTCAACCTCACCTTTTTGCCCCACCACATGTTCCTCTCGCTCGATGCGATCATCCGGTCGCTGAGTCGCAGTCTGGTATCGGGCAAACGTCTCCTCGAATGGGAGACAGCGGCACAGGTTGAGTTCGGTGGCTCTAAAAATTCATTGGATGTCTATCTGCAACTCTCATCGATCGTGGCTCTTGTTATCGCGCTTGCCCTCGCAGTCACTCAGATCCAGTCCTTGTTCGCGGCAGGTCCTATTTTGCTGCTTTGGGCGATTGCACCTCTCGTCGCGATCTGGCTCAACTCGCCCCCAGGCCAACAGGAAGGGCCGCTCGCGCCAAAAGACAGACTATTCCTGCAGCAGCAAGCGCTTTCTATCTGGCGTTATTTCCATGAGTTTGGCGACGAAAGAAACCACTGGCTCATTCCGGATAACGTGGAAGAAAAGGGCGCGCTTCAAATACGAAAGTTGTCCCCCACAAACCTGGGGATGCTCCTGAATGCACGGCAGGCGGCGTATGAACTCGGCTTCCTGACGCTCCCCGAGTTCGCCAAGGCCACCCTCGGCACCCTCAATACATACGACCATCTCGAGAAGCAGCGTGGGCATATCTACAACTGGTACGACATCGAAACGCTGCAGCCAATCGCCCCATTGATCGTCTCCACCGTCGACAGCGGCAATCTGACGGCATCTCTCTATACCCTGCACACAGGCGCGCTCGATCTACTCAAGCGTCCGCTCCTGAATGTCGAACTGTTTTCGAACCTGAAGCAGATGCTACCCAGCTCTACGATCCCGGCAGCCGAAAGCACCGACGCCCCGCCACATCCAGAAGATTCCGACGCCACAGCGATACGGGCCCAGGTGCGTTCCCTTCTGCAGCAGACGGCCGCACCGGCCCTCTCCATCCCGATAGAGGACGATCTGTCTGGCACAGGCCGTGGAGATTGGCTTGTGCACGAACTATCACGCCGCCAGCTCGCGTTGTCTATCTTCGTGCAGAACTATATGCCGTGGCTTCTCCCTCAATTTGAGGCCCTCTTTGCACTGCCCGAGCTCAGAGAAGTCGAGAACAGGTACGTCCCTACCTTGCAGCAGGCCGCAGACTGCGCGATCGACTTGGATTCGAGAATTGCAGTGGCGCTTCCTTCCCTGCCACCCGACTCTCCACTCGCGGCCTCCGCTGCATCCTTACGGTCTTTGCTGCCTGAAGCCGCGCAACGCCTGAAGCAATTGAAGGCGGACATCGCCAAAATCGCGTCCGAAGCAGAGCGTCACGCCGACGCCATGCAGTACAGCTTCCTCTTTGTAGAGTCGCGCCAGCTTCTCTCCATCGGCTACGACGGAGTCGCCGGCGAGTTGCATTCGGCATGCTACGACCTCCTCGCCTCCGAGGCGCGCATCGCCTCCTTTCTCGCTGTCGCCCGCGGAGATATCCCTCAGAAATCGTGGTTCCGGCTTGATCGCTCTCATGTCCTCGTCTACGGACATCCCGCCCTTCTCTCATGGACCGGGACTATGTTCGAGTACATGATGCCTGCCCTGTGGATGCGCACCTTTCCCGACACCCTCATTTCGAGTTCGCTCGAGTCTGCCGTTCGTATTCAGCGTGAGCACGTGCGTAACATTCCATGGGGCATCTCAGAGTCGGGCTTCGCCAAGAGAGATCCTCACGGAAGGTATGCCTATCAGGCGTGGGGCATTCCGGCGCTGGCTCTGAAGTATGGAGCGGAAGATGGGCCTGTCATCTCACCCTACTCCACCTTTCTCGTTCTTTCCGTCCTTCGCAAAGAGGCCATTGCGAACCTTCGGCGAATGGACGAAATGAATTGGATGGGTAACTACGGTTTCTATGAGGCAGCCGACTATTCCCAGGGAAAGCAACCGGAGCTGGTACGGTCCTGGATGGCGCACCACCAGGGAATGTGTCTTCTGGCACTGGCCAACTTACTCAAGGACAACATCGTGCAACGTTGGTTTCACGGAACTCCTCGCGTCCGTGCGGCCGAGCTCCTGTTGCACGAAAAATCCTTGAGCAAGGAGACGCTGAAGGAACTCTCGAAGCGATCGAGGTTGCGACCTCTTGACAGTTGAAGATCAGTGCAGTTGGCGGAGGTGCGCCGCCAATGCTTCCAGGTCATCCTGCTTTAGATCTACAGGTATCATGCCGCCTAGGGGGTCTCCTCAGACGTCCGATTGCTCGGATTACCGCTGCGTGTCCACTGGCTGACGATGAGCGCTCCAGTTCTGAACAGCACTGCCGATCTCCGAAACCTCCCTCACAAGCGAGTTGAGTAGCGCATGCGCATCTGTACACCGCGACAGGTTGGCGCTCTGTCCTGCCCACAGAGGGAGAAGATCGGTCCTCCCCGCTTTCTCAGCCGGTATCGACAGGTGCCGGACGAGTGCGCGTTGAAGCGGGTAGGGAAGGATCTCGGTGTCCTTGCGATTGAGTTCATCGAGAAGCCGATTTTTGATTCCACGGGCAAGTCTCCCCGTGAATCCACGCGTAAGTGCGGTTTGCTTCGCTTGGCCACTGAGGAGAGCGTTGCGATGATGCACGCTCGCACCGGATTCTTCACAAGCCAGAAAAGCCGTGCCGATTTGTACTCCCTCGGCTCCCAGAGCAAAGGCTGCGACGATTCCGCGAGCATCGGCGATACCTCCGGCGGCAACCACGGGGACCGAAACGGCGTCTACGACTTGAGGTAGGAGCGAGAACGTTCCGGTGAGCGAATCTTCGGAGCGAAGCAGGAAAGAACCGCGATGTCCGCCTGCCTCAAAGCCTGAAGCGACGATCACATCGCCCCCCGCCTGTTCAATAGCGATAGCTTCGTCCGGCGTTGTTGCCGTTCCGATCGTCACGATGCCTTGCGCGCGGCATTCGTCGAGGACCTCTTTCGGTGGGATTCCAACGATGAAGCTGAACACGGGTACTTTTGCATCGAGCAAGACCCGCACCTGGTCTTCAAATTTGACCGGAACGTAGGGCGTGTATGTCGGGAGCGTGCCGCCCAGGGCTTGGATGTGTGGGGCGATGGCCGCGAGGCTTCGTGAAAACGCTTCGCTGCCAGAAGTACGCGCGCCTTCGTCCTCCATCGAGACCCATAAGTTCATCGCGAATGGTTTCGAAGTCAGTGAGCGGATTTCAGCGATTACATCTTTGATTGCGGAAGGGCTCAAGCCATGCGCTCCGAAGGAACCGAGTCCTCCAAAATTCGAGACGTTCGCTGTCAATCTCTGCGTCGACAGGCCACCAAGAGGGCCTTGAATGATTGGGTACTCGATTCCCAGCCGAGAAGAGACGCGAGTCTTGTTCCACTGTGGTGACGAGCTAACGGGTTGCTGCCCCATAATTGCCCTCCAGAAGCAACAGGCAGAGACGCATTGGCCTCTGCCTGCTCTTTACTACTGTCATTTGACCTCGAACAGGACCTCGACCGCTACAGGCATCCCGAGGGGAAGACTGGCAACGCCGAGTATTACCCGCACCGATGTCTTCTCGATGCCAAAGACATCTCGAAACAGGTCCGACGCAGCGTCTGCGACCCTGGGCTGATCGAAGAAGTCGCCGTGGGTTGCGATGAATACTCCCAGCCGGACGACGCGAGTGACTCTGTCGAGTGAGCCGAGGTGTTCCTTTGCGGCAGCGAGGGCGTTCAAGGCCGCAGTGTAGACAGCATCACGTCCGGCCTCGGCGTCGAGCTCTTTTCCAAGCCGGCCAAGGTACTTCGGCTTGTGATCCACAACCGGGAGCATCCCGCTTAAGAAGAACAGATTACCCGTCTGTACAGTCTCGACGTAAGTGCCAAACGGCGTCGGCGGGGCTGGGAGTTGAATGCCAAGGTCCTGCAGCCGGCGATCTGCACCGCCCGGCTGCGAACCCTTAGTGCTTACCACCGGCCTACGTGCGCACCGCCGTCCACGTGCAGCACCTCCCCGGTGACGTTGCGAGCTTCCGTCAGATAAACGACAGCCTCCGCGATGTCCTTGGAGTCGGAGATCGTGCCCATGGGTGAAAGGGTTTTCAAGAAGTCCTTCGGGTTGTCCTTGTGCATAGGGGTGTCGACAATGCCAGGCGCGACCGCGTTGAAGCGGATGTTGTTCTTCGCGTATTCGCTTGCGAGGCCAATGGTAATCGCATTAAGTCCGCCCTTGGTGATCATCGAAAGCGATGCTGGAAGGCCCGCAATGGGGTTGTCGATCAACGACGCCGTGATAGTAGTCACGCTGCCGCCGGTGCCCTGCGACAGGAGCTGCTTGACTGCGAGCTGGGTGATGAAGATGAACCCGTCGAGGTTGGTGGAGACGAGGCTGCGGAACTCGTCGGGGGTGTAGTCCGTGAAGGGCTTGGCTATGAAGATACCCGCATTGTTGACGACATGGTCGATCGAGCCGAACTTACTGATCGCGGTTTGTGCGATCTTCTCCGCCGTCGCTGCCTGACCGATGTCTCCGTCGACGAGTGCGAGGTTTGGCGACGGCGCGAAGCCGGCCTTGGAAACGCTGCGCGAGGTTGCTACGACGTTATAGCCGCGATCCAGAAACGCCTGGACAACGGCTGCTCCGATGCCTTGCGAGGCACCGGTTACGATGACTGTCTTTTTGTTTGCCATATTTACTCCTCATTGTTTCTCGCAGTGGCTGAAATCGAGCCCTGCGTGGTGTCTCACTTCAGATCGGGAATAAGCCTGCCCGGTGATATGGGCAGATCACGTCCGTGAAAGGTGAGGCTTAGACCAGGTTGACCTTGACGTTGATGTTGCCGCGTGTGGCCTTGGAATACGGACATACCTGCTCCGCGCCGTCCACGAGGGCCTGGGCGAGTTCGCGGTCTAATCCAGGCAGGCTAACGCTGAGGCGAGCCTCAAGAAAGTAATCACCGCTGGTTGTGCCCAGGTCTACTTCGGCGTCGAGGGCTACATCAGCGGGCAGCTTGATTTTCTTTGCGGCAGCCACGAGATTGAGCGATGACAGAAAGCAGGCGGACCAACCGGCGGCGAAGAGCTGCTCGGGGTTGGTGCCGGTGCCAGTACCGGGGCGCGAAAGCTTCACGTCGAGGTGGCCATCCGAGGTGCGCGATGTTCCTTCGCGACCACCCGCTGTGTGGACTTTTGCGGTGTAGAGTACCTTTTCGATTTTCGTTATGTTGGACTCACTTACTTGAGCGAGTTGAGGCATATTGAATTCCTTTCCGGGGAACTGTCGTATCAGGTGACCGATTCGTTTTGGATCAGCCCCTGTGTTTCGGCAACCACTAAAATCCTGTGTTTACCGTTACGACTAAAACAGATTCTGTAACCTATGAAAGGATTCTTAAATAGTTACACTTTAGTCTCTGCAGAGTTGGGTATCCTGCCATTCCTGCCAACTGCAACTGCTGAAGAACCTGCTCCCCGCTTCCTGCAGGCCGAGCTGATGTGTCTGGTTACAATAGGCGACGCTGTAGCGTACACGAGATCAAATCACTGCTTAAGGAGAAAGGCGACACCATGCACTCCGGGCCCACTGGTGCGGCTGCTGGGCCGCAGCAGTTTGACTTCGTCGCCAGATTCTTCCAACGCCTGCAGGGATTCTTAAAAGTTCCATTTGGAGCCTGGTACCTTTTCAAGGTCCTGCGATTCCTGCCGGGAAGCCTGGCGAGTGGGATTCAGTTCTTTGATTCAGGTACTTTTTTGCCGGTTGCTTCCCATGGTTGATTGAGAAGAAGCTGGCCTTGCACAGAGGCGTGGATACGGAAGTAAGACCGCAATTCGCGACGCAACATCATGATCGCCGGGCACGCGCTCGAAATGCCGCCACTTTCGCCCTGTTGCCGCAGGACTGTGGGCTGCACCAGCGTCTCCGGTGAGCCTTGGTACGGTCGTAAAACCACAGCACGCATTGTCCGCCTTCGCAGTGACGAACCAAATCAAAGTCTGCATGAGACAGCAGTTCCGCTACCGACTCAGCAACCGGTGCCAGGTACTGTTCAACCGTCTTCTGGCGGTACACGCGCTCGAAGTGAAGATCTCCTCGCGACTTTGCGCTGAGAACGCAATGACTGTCTGAGTGTTCAAGAAAACCATTGAGCTCGTCCAGCCGGAGCGTCTTCTTTGCTTTTCTCGCCTCCACTGCTTTCCGGGCGATCTCTCTTAAGCTGCGTGCCTTTCGAAGGAGAACGCCGTCTGGCCATGTTGCTGATGGTGGAGTATCGCGCAATCCCTCCCGGACAATCCATGCGGAAACGTCTTCATCGCTTTGCCAACTGTCGGTCAGTTCACTCCCCATCATACGAAGGGTATTGATGAAGTTGAGGGCTGGATGATCGCCCACAGACTCGGGAGGAGAAGCAACGTACTCCGTTTGCGGTACTCCGGTCTTCATTGGCCACTCCTTTAAAAGCTGTAACTTTCTTGCATCCATATACAGGTTACACGAATCTGTTCTAGTGTGACAGTCGGCTTCCTGGATATAGCGCTACGAGAGATTGTTACGGCCTCGCGGCATTTGTCCTAGGGCGACTCACAGAGGCTGGCCGCGATGCATTGAATGGAGGTTGAAGATGCAGGCATCTACTGAAGCCATGGAACCGGAATTGACTGCGCGCCATCTCGATCGGGAGGGCGGATTGCAATCACTGGTCTGGGAATTGATCGATCGGCTGGGGGAAGATCCGGCGCGCGATGGGTTGGTGGATACGCCGGATAGAGTGGAACGCTCGTTGAAGTCCCTTACCAGCGGATACCACAAGAACCCCGCTGAGCTCTTGCGGGGCGCATTGTTCGATGTTGAGTATGACGAGATGGTTTTGGTTAAAGATATTGAGTTGTATAGCCTCTGCGAGCACCATCTCCTTCCGTTCTTTGGCACAGCACACGTTCCATATTTACCCCAAGGCAAAGTCATTGGACTCAGCAAAGTCGCGCGTGTGGTAGACGTGTATTCCCGACGGCTCCAGGTGCAAGAGCGCTTAACCACAGAAATCGCGGAAGCCATCGAGCAGGCGATCAACCCGGCGGGAGTGGCGGTCGTCATCGAGGCGCGCCACCTCTGCATGATGATGCGCGGCGTACAAAAGCAAGAATCATCAACCATGACGTCCTGCATGAAGGGAAGTTTTCGCAACCCTGAGACCCGCAACGAATTTCTTAGCCTGATTCAGAAGCAATCTTCCTAAGGAGGCTGACATGTCTAAAATTGCTACTTCAGTTGCGTCCGAAAATCGGAACGTACGCGTCTTCCACAAAACGATTGAGGCGGACGGTCTCAAGGTGTTCTATCGGGAGGCTGGTCCCAAAGAGGCTCCAGTCCTCCTGCTTTTACACGGCTTTCCAACCTCTTCGCACATGTTCCGCGAGTTGATGCCCATTCTCGCTTCTCGGTACCGTGTCATCGCTCCCGACCTTCCCGGCTTTGGCTTTACTGAGGTCCCCGTAGAACGCAAATACAGCTATACCTTCGATTCCTTTGCAAAGACCGTGGAGGCGTTTGTTGACGCTCTGGGCCTGAAGCGGTATGCCATCTACGTCTTTGACTATGGCGCGCCAACAGGCTACCGCCTCGCGGTGGCGCACCCTGAGCGCGTGACGGCCATCATCTCGCAGAACGGTAATGCCTACGAAGTGGGACTGAGCGACGGCTGGAGTCCGATCCAGAAATACTGGAAGGAGCCAACGCAGGAGAATCGTGACGGCCTCCGGAATTTTTTGACCTTCGAGGCCACCAAGTGGCAGTACACGCATGGGGTGGCCGATCCATCGGTGGTGGCTCCCGAGTCCTATACGCTCGACGCGGCTTTGCTGGAGCGTCCAAATGTCAAAGAGATTCAACTCGATATCTTCCTGGATTACGCCTCGAACGTCGCGCTCTACCCAGCCTTTCAGAAATACTTCCGTGAATCAAAGCCACCAGTTCTGGCGATCTGGGGCAAGAATGACCCGTTCTTTCTTCCTGCAGGAGCAGAAGCGTACCGTCGCGATAACCCGAACGCGGCTGTGAAGCTGTTGGACACCGGACATTTCGCGCTCGAGACCCATGTGGAAGAGATCGCCGACGAAATCGATAAGTTCTTGAGCCGTTCGCGCGCTCGGAGATAAGTTTGCTAAGGGAGTTTCTTCTGGGTAGCAACTCTGCCAGATCGGCGCCGGCCGACCGGCTTGCCGTAAATAATCAACGTCGGGCGCGACCTTGAAGACAATCGTCAGAAGTGTCTACTTGGACGAATTCCGATCTGGTTTGAAGGATTTATTTCCCAGACCTCGAAATAACGTTGAGATGATTGCTTCTGCCACTTCGCGGTCGAGAGGCGCATGGCCAGCCATCAGACGTAGAATTGCTGGACCATAGATCAAGTCAAGGACGAGTTCTCGATCCAAAGAACGATCGATCTCCCCTCGCTTCACGCCACGATCAAAAATGGCTCCGACCGCCTCACGTCTTGGTTTCAGGAAGCGCTCGCGAAACAGAGACGCAAATTCCTTATCGCTCTGTCCTTCCGCCAGGAACTGGCCAAAAACGCGTCCAGTCAGGCTGGTAAAGAAAGTAATCAAGGAGTGAAGCTGCTCTCTAAAATCACTCTCTGCCGATCCAGTATCCGGGGTTGGCACCATTCGGTTCATCTTTCTCAAGAACGCATCGAGGGCAACGTAGGCCTTACTCGGCCACCATTTATAAATTGTTGCCTTGCCGACACCCGCTTTTCGTGCGATCTCTTCGATCGTGATGTCGCGTAATGGCTTTTCCTTCAGCAGACAAAGAGTTGCCGTCAAAATGGCTTCCTTCGACTCCTCACTGCGCTGACGACCGCGATTCTTTGACTCGGCCATCGGCATCTGGCCGGCCTCAGCCAGCTTCATTGCGCCTGAGCTGTGCCGCGTTTCAGACGCGCCCATTTCTTTCCCCCCAAGAACATCTGTTGCTACTCCCCACCAAGCTCATGAATGGAAACCCTTTCATGCCCGAGATTATATTCCGCGCTGCATTAACGCGTGTAACGTTGTATCAATCTCTTAGCTCGTTATCAGCATCTATTTTGGGTAACGCGGACGGAGCGACACGCTACGCGGCAAGTCGAGGTTTTCATGATTGCGGGCACCTGCGAGCCCGTGCGCAAATTTTTGAATCTTCCGCGCCGCCTTCAGGATCAAACCAGTGGGGTCAATTTCTATACTATACGTCTAGTTTCTAGCTCGGGTCAGAAACTATGTGTCTAGGCTGACCTTCAAGGGGATACGCAATGTGGATCATCAGAATCGCGCTGAACAGGCCTTATACGTTTATCGTTCTGGCGCTCCTCATTCTGATTCTGAGCCCGGTGGTGATCCTAAGGACCCCCACGGACATCTTTCCGAGCATCAATATTCCCGTCGTCGCTGTGGCCTGGACTTACACAGGGCTAAGTCCGGAGGAGACAGAGGGGCGGATTACCACAGTCTATGAGCGCGTTCTTACGACGACGGTCGACAATATCGAGCACATCGAATCCACAACAGTAAACGGAACTGCGATCGTAAAAATTTATCTGCAGCCGACCGCCAGTATTGATCGGGCGAACGCGCAGATTACAGCGGTCTCGCAGACGATCCTTCGCCAATTGCCTCCCGGCTCTCTACCTCCTCTCATCGTCAATTACAACGCGTCAACTGTTCCCATTCTGCAGCTTGGCCTTTCAGGAAAGGGCCTGACCGAGCCGCAGCTGAACGACATTGCGCTGAACTTTCTGCGTACCCAGCTTGTAACCGTTCCTGGTGCTTCGGTTCCGTATCCTTATGGCGGCAAGCAGCGACAGGTCATGGTCTATCTCAACCCGCGCCTGTTGCAGGCCAAGGGGCTCTCGCCGGCCGATGTGCTCACGGCGCTGGGAAGCCAGAACTTCATCCTGCCGGGCGGAACGGCCAAAATGGGGGAATTTGAGTACGACGTCGATCTGAATGCCGATCTAAAAGCTGTTCCGGAGTTCAATGATCTTCCGATCAAGACCGTCGGAGGCTCGGTCATCTACCTTCGCGATGTAGCGACGGTTAGCGACGGCTTCGCGCCGCAGACGAATGTGGTCCGCCAGGATGGAAATCGCGGCGCCCTGGTAACAGTGCTCAAGGCCGGAGATGCCTCTACGATCGATGTTGTCAATGGTGTCCGGCAGATTCTTCCACGCGTGGCTCAGACGCTTCCCCCCGAGTTGAAGATCCAGCCTCTTTCCGATCAATCGATCTTCGTGCGTGGCGCCATCAACGGTGTGATTCGAGAAGCGGTAATTGCTGCTGCGCTCACCGGCTTGATGATTCTTATCTTTCTGGGAAGCTGGCGCAGCACGGTAATCATTGCGATCTCCATTCCACTCTCGATTTTGACGTCGGTCATGGTTTTGAGCTTTCTGCACGAAACCATCAACATTATGACGCTCGGTGGACTGGCGCTGGCCGTTGGCATTCTCGTGGACGACGCAACTGTCACAATTGAAAACATCGAACGATACCTCGAGGAGGGTGCCGAGCTGCACGACGGCATCCTCGACGGCGCGGCGCAGATTGCTGTTCCTGCCCTGGTTTCAACGTTCTGCATCTGCATCGTCTTTCTGCCGATGTTCTTCCTCAGCGGCGTAGCGCGCTATCTGTTTGTTCCTCTCGCTGAGGCGGTCATCTTCGCCATGCTCGCCTCCTACATTCTGTCGCGCACCCTGGTGCCTACGCTGGCAATGTACCTTTTGAAGACGCACAAGCACCGGGATGCGAATTCCCGTAGCCCGTTCGCTCGCTTCCAAAGAGGTTTCGAGCGTCTATTTGAGAAAGTCCGCTCGTCATATTCTTCCTTGCTCGCTCGGCTTGTCTCCGTTCGAGTCTTCTTTGTTCCAGCGTTCCTTGTCGTCTGCCTTCTGGCCTTTGCGCTGATTCCGTTCCTTGGGCAGGACTTCTTTCCCGACACCGACAGCGGGCAGTTCATCCTGCATATGCGTGCGAAGACAGGAACTCGGATCGAGGATACCGCGCGCCTGGCGGATCAGGTCGAAGGCAGCATTCGCGAGACGATTCCATCCGCCGAGATGGACAACGTTCTCGACAACATTGGCCTGCCTTACAGCAACATTAACTACATCTACAGTCGCTCGGGTCTCACGGGTGCAGCCGATGCAGATATCCTCGTTTCGCTTAAAGAGAAACACCACCGGACCGCAGACTACGTAAGTACGCTGCGCGATAAGCTTCCCCGCGAGTTTCCCGGCGTCACGTTCTATTTCCTGCCGGCCGACATCGTCACCCAGACGCTCAACTTCGGTCTCCCGGCGCCGATCGACATACAGATCGACGGTCCTGATATTGCCGGGAATCAGCGCGTCGCCGACAAGATGCTTGGCGAACTAAGTCATGTCCGCGGCATTGCCGATCTTCGTATCCAGCAGCAATCCGACTATCCCAAGCTTCATGTGGTGGTAGACCGAACCAAGGCGTTGCAAGCGGGATATACGGAGCGCGACGTCGCTAACAGCATGTTGATCTCGCTGAGTGGAAGCTTTCAGGTTACGCCGCAGTTCTATCTGAACCCGAAGAACGGCGTCTCGTACAACCTGGTGACGCAGACGCCTCAATACGACATCCAGTCTGGTCAGGATCTCGCAAACATTCCGCTGAGCAGCGCGAGCCAGAAGAAGCCGGGAATACTGGCAGACGTAGCCTCAATTCAGCGAACCAGCGAGCTGGCCTCCATCAATCACTACAATATCCGCCGCGTTGTCGATGTTTATGCCGCAGTGCAGGACCGGGATCTGGGCGCGGTGGGCCGCGACGTGAACCGCATCGTTGATGCCAACCGTAAATTGCTTCCGCGCGGGAGCTTCGTTAAACTGCGCGGCCAGTATGGCACGATGCGTACTTCTTATACGGGACTGATCGGCGGGCTGGGCTTTGCGATCATCCTGGTGTACCTGCTGATTGTGGTGAACTTCCAGTCCTGGCTCGATCCATTCATCATCATTACGGCTCTGCCTGCAGCGCTGGCTGGAATTGTCCTATTCCTCTTTATAACGCACACGACGCTGAGCGTTCCCGCATTGATGGGGGCGATCATGTGCATGGGCGTAGCCACGGCCAACAGCATTCTCGTTGTTTCCTTCGCGAAGGAGCGGCTGCTTCACCACGGTGATGCAATGATGGCGGCCATAGAAGCGGGAGCGACGCGCTTTCGTCCCGTCATCATGACGGCCCTGGCAATGATCATTGGCATGATCCCAATGGCGCTTGGTCTGGGAGATGGAGGCGAGCAAAACGCGCCCCTGGGCCGCGCCGTGATCGGTGGCCTGCTCTGCGCCACAGTGGCCACGCTGGTCTTTGTGCCTTCAGTTTTTGCTCTCCTGCACGGGCGATCCGCATCAGCTGATGCACAGCCTGCAACGGAGCACAGCAAAGAACCAATTCACGCATAGTCGCGGCGCAGAACGAATGGAGACAAGAAATGAACCCCACCGAGACGAATCCGGATGAAGTTTCCCAAAGCGGAGTGCAACCCGCTGCTCCGTCGGCGCAAGAACCGCTATCGCCACGGCTGTTCATTGGACTGGCGGTGGCCGCCCTGCTGCTTGGTGTCGTTATCTACACAGGTATTCACCAGCGGGTCCTGGCTGAAAGCAACCTAGGCCGCACGACGGAGCGCGCGGCGGTTGCGACGGTGACGGTCGTTCAGCCAAAGTCGGGCGCTGCTTCGCAGGAGATAGTATTGCCGGGCAACACGCAAGCGTTCAACGATACGCCCATCTATGCGCGGACCAACGGCTATCTCAAACGCTGGTACGTCGATATCGGAGCACACGTTAAACAGGGTCAGCTTCTCGCGGAGATCGATACGCCTGAAATCGATCGGCAGTTGGAGCAGGCTCGTGCAGATTTGAAGAGCGCACAGGCAAACGAACAGCTGGCCTCGATTACAGCGGCTCGCTGGCAGAACCTGCTCAAGACGAACAGCGTCTCCAAGCAGGAGACCGATCAAGCGGTCAGCGATCTGAGCGCCAGACAAGCAGCAGTCGATTCCATGACGGCGAACGTTCACCGCCTGGAGCAACTGCAATCCTTCGAGAAGATCTACGCTCCTTTTGCCGGTGTGATTACGGCGAGAAACACGGACATCGGCGCGCTGATCAATGCTGGAGCTGGCGGCGTGCCGCAAGAGCTGTTCCATATGGCGGCAGTAAATAAGCTGCGCGTCTATGTTGCTGTGCCGGAAGTGGACTCGAAGGCCGCCCAAACTGGCGCCAAGGCCGCGCTGACACTCGATGAGTTTCCCGGAGAGACTTTTCAAGGCACCATTGTGCGCGATTCCGATTCGATTGATCTTGCCTCGCGAACATTGAACGTCGAGGTCGACGTCGACAACCCTCAGGGCCGTATCAGGACCGGTGCGTATGTTTTTGTGCATCTGAAGGTCCCTGACGGCGCGCAAAGCGCAGCTCAGTCACTTGTGATTCCGGCCAACACCTTGCTCTTCCGCTCAGAGGGGCTGCGAGTGGGTGTGGTTCGCAACGGCCATGCTGAGTTGATCCCGATTACGATCGGCCGCGACTATGGATCTACTGTGGAGGTGATCACCGGCCTTCAGCCCACGGATCGAGTCATCGTCAATCCATCAGACTCCCTCACGGCTGGAACTCCTGTTCGAGTGAATGCGCCGCAGACGGAAGGCTCCAAGTGAAAACGCGTTTCATTCCAGTTCCGTTGTTCTTGATGAGCTTGCTTCTCGCGGGGTGCATGGTAGGTCCAAAGTACGTGAAACCGACGGTACCTATGGCTCCGGACTTCAAAGAGCAGCCGCCTGACTCGTTCAAGGAGAGCGGCGCCTGGAAGCCAGCGCAACCGGGCGATCAGACGATTCGCGGAAATTGGTGGGAGATTTTTGGTGACCCGCAGCTCAACGCACTTGAGGATCAAGTAACGTCTTCCAACCAGAACCTGAAGGTGGCTGAAGATCGGTTGCGTCAGGCGCGCGCAGCGATACGCTTTAATCGGGCGTCACTGGCGCCGACAATATCCACTTCGCCGAGCATCGTCGGCAAGCGGGAATCTGCAAACCGGCCTTACTTTCCTCCTTCACAGGCGAACAATGGCACGGGCGACTTTATCCTACCATTCGATCTTTCTTATGAGGTGGATCTATGGGGACGCGTGCGCCGCACGATCAGCGCATCGCGTGAGGAAGCACAAGCAACCGCGGCCGATCTACAGACTGCCAGCCTGAGTTTGCACGCGGAGTTGGCGGTAGACTACTTCGAACTGCGAAGCGCCGACGCCCAGAAACAACTCCTGGACGACACAGTGAAGGCGTACACCGACGCACTCAAGTTGACGCAGAATCGCTTCGACGGTGGGGCGGCCCCCAGGTCGGACGTTGCTCAGGCTAAGACGCAACTGGAAGCAGCACAGGTGCAGGACACCGACATCACAGTAATTCGCGCGCAGTTTGAACACGCCATTGCCACGTTGATCGGAGAACCGCCGGCTCAGTTCAGCTTGCCGCCGTCACCGCAAGTAAAGCTCCAGCTGCCAGTCATTCCTGTAGGTGTGCCTTCGAGCCTGCTCGAGCGTCGCCCCGATATCGCTGCAGGCGAACGCCGCGTGGCGGAAGCCAACGACCAGATCGGCATTGCGCGCGCCGCATTTTTCCCAACGCTGACGATTGGCGCGACGGGCGGGTTCGAGGGGACGTCGGCGGCGAACTGGTTGACCTGGCCGAGCCGGATGTGGGCCGTCGGTCCGCAGCTGTCACAGACTCTCTTTGACGCTGGCCGTCGCCGGGCAACGTCCGAGGCAGCAACTGCAAATTATGACGGTACAGTGGCGACGTATCGTCAGACGACGCTTACTGCATTTCAGGAAGTGGAAGACAATCTGGCAGCGCTGCGCATCCTCGAGAACGAAGCACAGGAGCAACACCAGGCTACTGCGTCAGCGCAGGAATCACTTCAACTTTTCACGAATCGATATGAGGGTGGAGTCGATAACTACCTTCAGGTGATTACTGCTCAAACTACTGCCCTGGCTAATGAACGCAACGATATCGACATTCAGCGACGCCGAATGGATGCCAGCGTCCTGCTGGTGAAAGCGGTCGGCGGAGGATGGGACACTTCGCAGCTGCCCAAGTACTAGTCTGCCGCAGCAGGTTCCACCTGCTCCGCATGATGCTTCTTGCCTCGTGACATATCCAGCTCCTTTTGGCAACGTACAAAACTCGCCGGGCCTCCAGGTTTGACGTCGGGCGGTTGCATGCGGAAAACGTTGCGCTGGGGCAGAGGTGAGTTCGCTCAAGACTGCCGCCATCGCCAGCACTTTGGAATCAATAAGTTGTAAACCATGTATTGCCACATCGTGTTGCCAGAAGTGCCCGGCCTTCCCATCGCTTGCCATTAGAGTCCAGCTGTCTATACAGTGGTCAACCTCAGGAATGCAGGCGATGACAACGGCGGAGACACATTGGCATTCTGCGTCAGCCGTTGTGGGTCTGGAAAACCAGTCGAGTGAAGGAGGGCCCGTAAGACAAATTCAAATGGAGGTGCACCAATGAGAGGACGCATTGTCCTATACAGTTTGTTCGTATTTCTCATAAGCAGCTCGTTAGCCTTTGCGCAGGATGTTAGTTCCAAAATCACAGGTACTGTGGCCGACGCATCGGGCGCCATAATATCCGGCGCGGATGTAACAGCACGCGAGACGTCGCGAGGCATCGTTTACCCAACCAAGACCAACGCAGCCGGCGTTTACTATTTGTCTCCACTTCCGGTTGGCAATTACGAGTTGAAGGTCGTCGCTGCTGGGTTCACCACGCAAGTTTACCCAACCTTTGACCTCATCATGGACCAGACGGCGCGCGTGGATTTCAAGATGACCGTCGGCGATACCACGCAAGTTATTGAGGTATCAGCCGCTGCGCCCTTGCTGCAGACGGATCAGACCTTTATGGGCACGGTGTTGGACGCCAGAGCTAACGTCACGCTTCCCCTGGCGACCCGCAACTATAACCAGCTCACTCTGCTTTCGCCGGGCGCAGTCAGCCTCAACCCTGGCGCTTTCACTAATGCGCAGGCAAGCTTTCAGGTTGGCCGTCCCTACATCAATGGCAACCGCGAGCAGACAAACAACTACATCATCGATGGCATTGACAACAACCAGATCGACAACAACGACGTGGCCTATGCGCCAAGCGTTGATGCCATTCAGGAGTTCAATCTCATCTCACAAAACGCACCAGCCTCCTACGGCAACTATCTGGGTGGCATTGTCAGCGTGACCCTGAAGTCCGGAACCAACCAGTTTCACGGAAATGTTTTTTGGTTCATTCGCAACGATGCGCTAAATGCAAATACCTGGAAGAACGGCTTCACCAAGGGACAACCTCACGTTCCCGGCCAAAACAATTCCGATGGCACCGGCCTCAAGCCGCTCCTTCGCTGGAACGAGTTTGGTGGAAGCATTGGCGGTCCAATCCTCAAGGACAAGCTATTCTTCTTTGCCGACTATCAGGGTTCACGATTTGATCAGCCTGCGACGTCGGTTCCCTTTACGGTCTTCACTGTGCGTGAACGGGCGGGCGACTTCGGCGAGCTCTGCAAGGCAGGCTTCAACGCGAGCGGCCTCTGCAATAACCTAGGTACTCAACTCTACAATCCGTTCTCTGCGTCAACGCCCGGCGGCCGGCAACCCTTCCTGAACAACAAGATCCCTTCTACTCTTTTCAGCTCGGCCGCTTCGAAGATCCTCACCTCCAACCTTTACCCTGGTCCGACGAATAGCTTTATCACCGGCAACCAGATCAACCTCAAACACTCTTACACCAACAGCGATCAGGGCGACATCAAGATCGACTGGGTGGCCTCTGAGCAGGATCACATCTACGGCCGCTATTCTCAGCAGCACATCGTCAACCCCACCACCAACAGCCAGCAGCTGTTAGGTAACTCGGACAACGAGTTTCCCCTCTATAACGGCGTCCTTGACTACTCGCATACCTTTAGCCCCTCCTTGCTCAACGCCTTTCGTATAGGAGCCAGCTACTTTCCCGTAACGGAAGGCTACGTAAATCCCACCGGTCAGAACCTTCCGCAGGTCTTCGGCATCGCCGGTACTGCACCGAATCAGACCTTCCTTCCAATGCAGATGTTCCAAGGCGGGAACAGCAACGGCCCGGAGCTAGGCAGCAATAACCTCATCTCCATCTTCCACGACACGGTTGCGCAGATTGAAGACACCTTGACGATCGTGCACGAAAAACACAATATCAACGTGGGCTTCGAGTACTACAACTACCGTGCGAACGTTCTCTACGTCGGCAACTCCGGACTTGCCGGACAGTTCTTCTACGACGGCTCTTTCACCAGTAATCCATCCATCGTTGTTCCAGATCCAACCAACCCCGCCAAAACGATCAGCCCCATCGGCATGGCCGAAGCTGACTTCCTGCTAGGCCTTCCTCAAAACGTCGGTCTTGGATCAGGCAGTGGCCGCAGCCTGCGCAACAGCCTGGTCGCGGCCTTTGGACAGGATGATTGGCGCATCTCACCCAACGTAACGCTTAACCTCGGCCTTCGCTACGAAGTCGTGACACCGCGAGCCGAATCGCACAACCAGGCGACAAACTACGGCCTCTTCACCGGGACCGTCATGCTCGCAGGCCAGAACGGTAACTCGAAGGCTCTCTACAGTCAGTACAACGGTCCCACCAACTACCAGCCACGTATTGGCGTCTCCTGGCAGCCGAGATTCGCCAAGGCCACCGTAGTCCGGCTGGCGTGGGGCATGTCCAACTTTCTCGAGAGCACTGGGACAGGCAACCTCCTGTTTCAGAATCCGCCCTTCGCGATTCCCCACAACGTGACCTATAACGGAGCCTCAGTCGCTCTTCCCGGGAGTACCCTCGATCAGGGCTTCTCGACCTTCCCGTCCTCGGGATGCACGGCCGCCGCTGCCGTCGCGGTTTCGCCGCTCTGCTTCTCGGGTACCGGCATTCACGCATTCGATCCCCACAACATCCGGCCCGCGGTTTCACAGCAGTACAACTTTACGGTACAGCGCCAGTTCGGCAACGCGTCAACTTTCCAGATCAGCTACGTCGGCCAGAAGACAGACCATCTCATGACGATCGCGCTCATCAATCAGAAGGTTCTGCTGCCAGGTGGTGCCATTGCTCCCAGTCCCTATCTCAGTCCCACACTGCAGGGTCTAATCGGTCAGGCTCGTTTGACCGCATCGACTGGCTACTCCAACTACAACTCTCTTCAGGCCAGCTTCCAGCAACGTCTGAGCCATGGGTTGGAATTTCAGGCCAACTATACTTTTTCCAAGTGCCTCGGCAACTCCTCTGGATTCTATGCGCAATATGGCGACACCAACCCTGCCCTGACGCAGGCCGGCAACAACCACTTCTTCTTCCAGGACACGTACCACCCGGAAAGGGACTACGGCAGATGTGACCAGGACGTAGTCAGCAGCTTCAACGGCTTCGTCACCTACGACCTGCCCTTCGGACGAGGTCGTATGTTTGCCTCCAACGTGGGTCGCGTTACCGATACGATCATCGGCGGCTGGCAGGTGAACTCCATCCTCCAGCTTCACACCGGATTCCCCATCACTGCCCAGGCGGCAAACAACTCTGGAGTCATCACCGGATTTCCCAGGGCTAACTGCACAGGCCACCCGAAGGAGACTCCATACAAGAGGTCGACCGATCCAAACAACCCGGGTTACTTCTGGTTCGATTCGGGTTCTGTATCGCAACCTGGTCTCGGGACCTTCGGCAACTGCCAAGTCGGCAGCTTCCGCGGCCCCGGCCTGCAGGGAGTTGATTTCAGCGTTGCCAAGACCTTCCAGATCGTCGAGCACCAGAGTCTGCAGTTCCGCGCCGAAGCTATCAACGCTCTGAACAACCCAATCCTTGTGGCGCCGAACTCCAGCATCGGTTCCACCTTCGGTCTGGTCAACAACGCGCAGGGAGAGCGCCAACTCCAGTTTGCATTGAAGTATAGCTTCTAGTTTTCAACTCGCAGCAGGTCACAATAATCGCAAACACTACAGGAGCAGAAGGGCACTAGCCCACCTGCTCCTGCAGCAACGCCGTCCGCGGCCTCGGCACCTCAGTTGGGCATACTCAATTGAGTGGGAATACGGCATCAACCCGCTTCTGGATTCGCAAGGCGAGCGCATGCACCTGATTGCAAGACGACCAGCTGTGCGACTATCTGACACGGGAGTATCCCACCGCAAGGCCAGCGGACGTTTTCTCGCCGCTGACTGGACAGAGCAATAGCTCGGGCTGTCACCCATTCCACGCTCTTCGCCTCAACCTCAAATTAAGTTTTGATTTTCCTTAAGCTCAAGTGCGGGACACAGGTGGTGACGCGCCCTGAAGATCTCGAAATTCGTGCAAGGCCAAAGCCGCCTTACGCTCGATAGCACAACTTGAACCGTCGATGTATGCACTACCCGCTACTGGACGGCGAACGTGCTGCTAACGACGGTTGGGTTAGCGATGCCACTGAGGGTTGCAGTGAAGGTACTTCCGCTACCTGTCTTATTCCCGCTGATGGCAATATTGCTGAACGTCGCGGTACCACTTATCACCCCAACGGAGGTCGTAGAGCCTGTCTTGAATGCGTCGCTTCCAGGCGGGTTGAAGTTGACATTGAACGTCAACACAACGTTGCTGGCGCTCGACGTCAAATTGCCATATTGGTCCTCGACGAATACTGTCATTGCCGGCGAGATGGTCGTGCCGCGAGTAATAGAGCTGGGCGGCTGTTGACCCCAGACGAGTTTGTTCGCCGCCGCGGCGTTCACCGTGAAGCTACTGCTGGTGGTGCCCGTAAGGGATCCGTCTGTGGCCGACAACGTGAACGACCCGCTCCTGGTTGGCACCAGATTCGAGAACGTCGCCACTCCCCCTGACGCCGCCACCGTCAACGTTGACCCGCCGCTGAGAACGCCGCCACTGCTGATCGCTATTGTGACATTCGAGCTGTTGGTGGTCACGAGGTTGCCGTTGACGTCCCGCACCTGTATGGTGACTGCTGGGCTGACCGCGCTTCCTGCCGTTGTCGTCGATGGCTGCGTGGTGAAGGCCAACTGCGTCGCCGCACCCGCAGAGAACACGATATTGCCACTCGTGACGGGTGTCAGACTCGTCTCCCCTGCGGTTGCGGTGGCGGTCAACGTCATCGTGTCCGACTTCGAATAGACCGGTGTTGAGATTGTCACGCTGTTGCCGCTTGTGGGAATCGAGCCTGTGAGGGTCCCGCTCAACGTGCCGCCGCCCGATGCCTTGCTCAGCGTAATCGTCGTGTTGCTGGTGGGACTGACCGGGTTGCCGCCGGCATCCTGCGACTGTACCGTCACGCTGAACGCTGTCCCCGCCGTCCCTGTGCTCGGTACCGTTGTGTACGCCAGCTTCGTCGCAGCGCCCGCCGAGATGTTAAACGCGCTGCTAGTAGCTCCAGTTAACGGGCTGCTGCTGGCCGTCAGGGTGTAAGCGGTTCCCGCCTTATTGATCGATAGATTATTAAACGTAGCAACGCCATTGACGGCCGATTGCGTCAACGTTCCGCTGAGAGTCGCACCCGATGTCCCTGTGCCGCTCGTAATGCTTATGGTTACCGAAGCTGTGCTGCCGGTGTCTAAAAGGCCATTACTGTCCAGCACCTGCACTGTCACCGCCGGGGAGATGGGGGCGGCCGATGTTGTGTTGGTGGGCTGGGTACTGAACTTCAGGGAGGCGGGTGTATGCGGCCACACCACATAAGCCGATGGAATCGCGGCGGTGGGGTTGTAGGCACAAACGTAGTTGTTCGAAGATGTGAAAGGAATGCTGGAGAGAGGGATGTTGTTGTACTCTCCGGAAGTGCTATAGGTTGTTGCGCCGGTGATAGGCGAGGTGCAGGTATTGGTACTATCCCCCCAGAGGCTCCCCGTTCCTCCTGTCGCGAGCCGGATCCACAGAGAGACACTAGTGGTGCCATTCGTGGTCAACTGAACTGCCGGGGCCACCTGCACTCCGAGGCTCGCGGTGCCGGTCTTCGTATTCTGCGCGAAGAGAAGGATGCCACTCGCCAGGAAAGCCACGGCGACAAGGACGGCGAGCACGCTGTTTTTGCGCGGTCCACGAGCCACACTGCGACTCCAAGCCCCCCTGTCCACCTCCTGCCTGCCGATATGTCGTCCCGTTGTCATCGCCCTATTCCATTCCCAATCTGTTCATCGTCGGCTGAAGGGACAAAATCGACCATTGCCGATGTTTCAATTCCTCAACCGCCTACTTGCTCCAGCCGCTCAATACGTCACCTTAGTGACGGGGGGTGCTGCTGCCGGGTGTGTTTACGTGAATCTCCTGTTTCAATATCTCCCGGACCGGCTTCTGCGCCTGGGGCTTGATCTTTAACTCGAATCCTATTGTCGATGCCGGGCCAGTACTTGATGCGACCACCGCCATGCGCGCGGGGGAGGCCAATATGTAACCTTCGGGAAGCGTCTGCACATCGATCTCCACCTCGTACCGTCCCTCGCCCAGGTTGTAAAAGGAGAAAGTGCCGTCCCCATAGGGCGTGGTGTAAAGCTTCGTACCCACGAGACGGAGCACTACGTTCCCAATTTGCACATCCTTGGGTGCCACAATCTTCCCGGTGAGATTCGCCAGGCGCAGTACGTCGAAATCGGTGCGAGCAATAGTGCGCGGCACCACGCTCACATGCGCGACATCGGCAGGGCCCGGCGCGTAATCGGCCGGGAGTTCTTCCATGTTCAGTTCCACCTGATGCAGCCCCTCGGGAACGTCGGCAAACGCATAGCGACCCGTGGTGTCGCTGACCGCGGTACGGTTATGGTCGAGGATGATAGTGACATTTGGGGCCGGACGCGCTCCGGCCAGCGCTGCTTCCATCACGAAACCCTGGATACTGCCCACCAGGGGCGCTTGCGCAGCGGCATACTGCTGCATGGTGCTCCCCTGGTCCAGTGCTTTCCCCCAGGAGTAGCGCTTGCTGATCCTGAAATAGATGCTCCGTTGATTAAAGTCCGCCAACTGGGTGTTCAGGCCCTGGTCGCTGTTGCCAAAAAGGAAGATGTTCGCGGGATTCAGGGACGTTAGGAGTTGGTTCTTGAAGGCCTCAAAATGGAGAGACCAACCATTGAAGAGCGGGGCGCTTAGTCCTACCACGGTGCTGCTGACCGAGTTCGTGCTAAACACACTTTGGTTGACCAGGTCGTTGCCCTTTTCCACATACCCGTAAACAGAGATCTTCTTGATGTTGGCCTGGATCGATCCGCGAAAGAAGAGAGTATTTAAGTTTTGCGTCGATGATTGCGAGCTTTGCAGTCGGGTGGCCCCGCCCAGCACCAGATGTTTCCAGGTGAACGTGTCCTCTATCTCCTCGAAGCGTTGCGACTGCGGCAGGGAGTTGGTATTGAGCTTCATGTCGATCAGGGAGAACCGCAGGTTGTGACGTCGGAGGGGGCGACTGACGGTCAAGCTGATCTGGAGGTTATTTGATGGGAGCGCAATCGGCTGCGAAGGGTCGAGTTCCGTTAGACGTAGAGAGGTGAGAGAGGCGCCGGCGCTGAATTTCCAGGGCAGCGTAAAAGAAGCGCCTGCTGTATACCCGGAACTGGTGAAACTAGGCACGTGGGGGTTGTTCTCCAGATTGTTGGCGTAAGCGCTGGCGGAGCCGTAGAGTTCCACCCTTCCAAGCGGCCGATAGTGCCCTTCCACATATGGACCTTTGCGATCGCCTGCGAAGTAGCCAAGCAGCGGCATGTACGAAGTGCTTTGACGCACATAATTGGCGCGGATACTGAACTTGCTGGTCTCCCACGAGGGACCAATCAGGAGCGAAAACGGCTGCTGCCCCACCAGCGACGGCGTGAAGCTCGAAGCTCTGCCGTAACCTGCTTCGCCATAGAATTTCAGGTGCTCGCTAAAGCGGTAGGTCGACTGAACAGTAACGCTGTTGGAACTCTGGAAGCTGTGGCCTGGAGAGAAGTAGGTGGGGTCTTTGATTAGCGCGCTCGGGTTGGTCTCCAAGTTCAGGAAGCGCACGCCGAATGCCAACCTCGTTCCAACCTTCTGCTGCATGGAAGCACCGATGACCCGCTGCGGCAGTATGAAACGGAAGGGAATGCGCGGGCCTTCGAGCACAGTGTCCTCACCCGCGAAGAACTGATACGTTCGGTCGGTGCGCCGCATGGCGATTTGCACTCCGCGGCCAGCGATTTCGGGCGTGTAGACGTTGGAGAAGGGGTTCTCCACCAGATACGAAGAGAAGTGGAAGTCGCCGCCTAGAAAGTCCCAGTGCCAGCCCCAGATGGGAGCCCCTTGCAGCCCCATGAAGAGGCTGCCAGCGCGAAAGCCGTCGCCGCCGTACCCTTCGACATTGGTGGTAATCAGGCCAAGGCCTTTGATGAACTGGGTGGAGTTCTCGGCTATCCCGGAGGTCTCGGTCAGTGGCTGCCCGCTTCCGGTCAGATAGTAGCCCTGTATGGCCACCTCCGCCTGTCCGGCGGACTCCTGTGCCCGAATTTCACTACAGTGGAACATAGATACCGCCAGAAACATCAGGATCGATGGACAACGGGCGATGCATGCCAGACGATCAACTCTTTTCATCGGCATCATTCACCATCCGCACTCGTTTCTGCTTCCCGAATGTCTTTCGCTAGATCGCTTCCCAAATCGGTGAACACCTTGCAATTGCTCTCGCCAGTTGCTTCGAATCTCTGGCGTGTCTACCTATCCCTTCTCGGTGAAACGGTATCGCGTATTCCGTAAAACAAAACTCTTACTTGGACGCTGGCTTGGCTGGTGATGCCGGAGGCGCGGCGTCCATCGCCACATCCGCC
The DNA here is from genome assembly GCF_025685645.1 of Edaphobacter bradus. Lineage (NCBI taxonomy): Bacteria > Pseudomonadati > Acidobacteriota > Terriglobia > Terriglobales > Acidobacteriaceae > Edaphobacter > Edaphobacter bradus. The sequence continues at coordinate 635,453 of NZ_JAGSYF010000002.1, read as the reverse complement.
GTCCCTTCCTGGATCTCACCCGTTCCGATGTCCACGTTCACTCGCAACTTGTAATGCCCGGCTCGCAGGTACGTCTTGAGCGGGAAAATCACGCGCTGGCTGCGCTCTCTCAGAACCGCCATAGACGGGAAATCAGCCGTCTCCACAGTCTTGCCTTCCGCATCCACCACATCGAGCTTGCCGGTGGGCCGGAAGTACATTCGACCCGAATTCTCAAGCACCACCACCGCCTGCCAGCTGCCCTTGGGATCATTGGTGTCTTTGATGGCTTGAGCGGGGGGGCCTTCTGCGGGCGCCGACGGGGGTATCGCCTCGAGCGTGATCTCCTTGAGGCTGCCGAGAATGGGAGGAGCGCCGACCTGGATGTAAAAAGCTGTCACGATGCGCACCTCCATATGCATTCCCATCCCCTGTGCCGCTGTCTCGTCGGCTGGGCGCAGCGTGGTAAAACCGGCGGCGCAGTTGTAGCTGCCTTCTGGCGTGTCTGTCGGCACCCGGATGGTGTAACGCACCAACAGCGATCCCCCTTTGTCGAGCTCGATCTCCATGGGGTTCAGGCTTAGCCAGTTCTTGCAGGAGTAAGCGGCCTCGTGTGGAATGTCGCGCTCAAACTGTGGTGTGTCCGTGGCGTCGATATAGAAGTCGTCAACCTCGGCCCGAATGCGGACCTTCGCGCCCGATTCGCTGCTGAGTTTAAGTGCGCCGGAGACCTGTTGACCGGGCGCGATTTTCAATTCAGTCCTCATGGGCACCAAGCCGAGGCCCATTTGCGCCCTTACGGGCAGGGCGAGACCGAGCCCACAAAAGGCCAAAAAAATAATTACTGCGCATTTACGGTGTACGAAACGATGAGCGGACATGTATTTGCTATGAACCTCCATGAGTCTGTCAACTGGTAGCTAAGCACCACGGTGAAGTTGTGCGAACTGGAATTTCCCTCATTGCCGCTTGCCACTGACTGACCCGGGAGCGTGTTGGAGAGGGTAGTGAAATTGCTTACGGTGCAGCCGGCGCTAGATTGCCCCCCGCCATCAACCGATGCCGAAATGCACCTGAGGCTGACAGCGGATTCTGGCACGGTGGTGCAGCCGCTGAAGCTCGACGAGCTTGCGCCGACCATTAAGGTCCAGGTCTGCCCGTTCTTTCCGTGAGTGATATTCCACGTGAGCGTGGCAACCGAGCCACCCGCGATTGTGCCTCCAGGGTTATTCGCCGTAAATGGAATAGTGTTTGGCGTGGCCCGCAATTGGCTGACCGCGCTAAAACCGCTATCCAGGGGATGGCTCACAGACGCTAAGGCCGGGATGGGTTGGCGCTTGGACGCCGCAGGCTTTTGCGACCACGCCGTCCCGGCAGTCAACATGAACACACCCCTTGCAGCAAACAAGATGCATTTACGCATACCGGCCTCCCTTCTTTATTTCTTCGCTACCAAAGGTAGGGGCAGCCCGTGGCTCCGTGGAGGCAGTGCCAGGAGCTCCCTACCTGCGGTGCAACCCGTTATGTAGCACTGATCGTGTAAGTGGCGACTGCACTGTACGATCCGGCCTTGTAAGAGGGGTCGTTGGTCAGAGACCAGGACGTCGAAGCGCTGTTCCCTGTCTTGGCGGATTGAGTCGTGGCTCCAAAGGTCACTACGCTCGTGGCACTCCCCGTGGAAGCAGTCTGCGCCGTAGCACAGGCTGTTGCCGATCCGGTAACCGGAGCCGCAGCAGTGCAGGTATAGGTCAGAGCATCACCGGAAGTGGGTGGATTGGCAACCGAAGGGCCGCCACCCACGCCACCCGTGCTGAAATCGGTCGTAATTTGCACGGTAATGGTTCCTGCAGTGATGGTCCGGACATAGTAAGTGAGCGCGGTGGTAGATGTGTAGTTCCCGAATATCCCACTTGACGTGAAAGCAGGACTGGAGTTGACAACGATGGCCGCCTCCGCTCCCACATTCACGGAGAGATTCGCGGTCGCCGTCGCGCTCTGCGCGTAGCTCACTGACGACGCGAGCAGCATGATCGGCACAAGCATCAGAAGTTTCTTCATGGCTTTATTCCTTCCTTTGTTCGCAGCTTTCGCTGAGGTTAAAGTTGTCACGATGCACTAATCGTGAAAGTCACGGTTGCGCTATAGGTTCCCGTCTTGTAGATTGGGTCGTTACTCAAGATCCAGGCGACTGAGGCGGTGCTTCCCCCAGTGCCCGTATGAACATCCGTCCCAAAGGTGGCCAAGTTCGTCTGGCTGCTCGTAGAAGCGGTCTGAGTACCGGTGCAAGCCGTTCCCGGACTGGCCACCGTACACGTGTAGGTGAGCGTGTCGCCGACCGTGGGTGGGGAACCCACCGAGGGGCCGCCGGCCGGACTGAAGTCGGTGGTGACTTTCAAGGTAATCGTGCCGCCTCCGCCAGTCGCGGTCGTGCGGACAAAGTAGGTCAGGCCAGTACTACCGGTGAATTGGCTAAAGTTGGAACCACCCGCCGTCAGGGGTGTGCTGCCGTTGGTGATAGTCAGGGCCGCCTGAGGCCCTATCGTAACGCTGACGGTAGTAGTCCCAGTGGGAGCGCCAGATTGTGCGTGCGCTCGCGATGCCGTCAGTAGTACGGCGAGCGCCAGAAACGGTATGGTTCGTATAATGCTTCTCATAGTTTTCAACTCGCGCTGATTGTCCAGGTTAAGGTTGCCGAATAGGACCCCGTCTTATACTTGGGGTCATCTGTAAGAATGAAAGTTACGTTCGCCGAGTTCGGGTCGGCGGTACTGCAAGGTGCTCCGCCGCCTGTACACGCCGAAGCGCCTAGCGAAACAACAGACGTTGCTGTAGTAGTGCTCACCGTCTGGGTACCAGAGCAGGAAGTACCTAAACTCGCCCCGCTGCAGGTGTAGGTGAACTTATCTCCCGCACTGGGCGGTGTAGAGATGGACGGCCCCCCAGCTGGCATAAAGTCAACCGTGGCCTTTACCGTAATAATCCCTTGACCCATACCTTGACTGGTGCGTGCCCGATAGTTAAGGGTCATGGTGCCGGAAAAGGCATTGAAGGTAGTGCCGGTCTTCGTAAGCGAAATCTGTGAGGCTTGAGTGAAAAGCCCGCCCAACGGGACGATGGTGGCTTGCAACGTCTGCGTTGCCGTTGCTGTATTTTGTGCCAGTGATGGAATAGGCACGAGCAGAATGGAAGTTCCAACATTCAGGAGGTATAGGCACATCTTGGCCAGACAAAACTTGCCACACAACTGCATGACTTGTACCTCTGTCCTTTCCGCGCAGTAATTTATGTGAAGGACTTAGCAATCGCAGTGCCAATAGTCGTAAAGCCATATTCTTTAAATGTTTCACTTGAAGTATTTACATTTTGTGCGATCATGCTCTTGCCGTAAGAGGCAGGTGCCGATGCAGGCTTATTCGCAGGATTTGCGCGACCGGGTGTTGCGGGCGCTGGATCGCGGAGACCGGCCCACGGAGATTGCCCGGCGGTTCGAGGTGAGTCGCATCTGGGTCTACCATGTGCGGGCGCGGGTTGAACAGACGGGAGAACGCAGCAGCTTTCCAATCGGCGGCTATCGCCGCTCGCGAGTGGCGGAGATGGAATCCGTGCTGCGCGCGTGGATCGCAGCGGAACCCGACTTGACCCTGGCCGAGTTACAGCAACGGCTGATGCAGCAGGGCGTTTCGATCAAGATAGGCGCCTTGTGGCATCAGTTGAATAAATGGAATCTCACCCGCAAAAAGAACTCGGCACGCCACGACCAAGAGCACAAAGACATGCAGGCGTCGGCAAGCATGGAGTGAAGGTCAGACAATCACGTACGTCAACAAGTTTGGTGCTGTTCGAGAGGACTTGTCTGCTGCCCTGTTCGCCGGATCTCAGCTGCTCAAAAACCTATTTACCCAAACTCGAAACCCTGCTCCTCAAAGCCGCCAAACTCTCCTCCCTAAGCGAAAGCACAAACCACTTTGGCCCCCTGGTTTTGTATACAGGTAGATTAGAACGCTCCAGAAGTCAATAACTTGTGGGGACGCAATAGCCAAAGCAGTGTAAAGCGTTGTACACAGGGCTCTGCAAAGAGCAGCATGTTGATACGCAACACAGGAGTAATTTCCACCGGCAACTACCTAATCTGCGGCCGTAGGTGGTCTGCCCGACACCAGCCACTTCAACTTCGCGTTCTCCTGCTCCAGCTCCTTCAGCTGTCGCGCATCACAGCAGCCCCATGCCACGCAGATCCCTTCTCGCGGCGAAAACGCCGTCCTATTCTGCGATCTGCTAGCGTACGATTTTTACGTTTTGTGTAGCGACCCCATCTTCGAAAAGGTCCGACTCACGATGGAACGCCGGGCTACACTCTCTATCACATTGTTCACCCCGTTCCGGCTTGCTCGAAATCGGAGACAAGCGGGCTTGGACGGTATTCGGAGGGCACACATGAATCGAGAAATGGCTTTGAAGATCGTGTTGGCGCTGGTGGGATTGCTCTTCTTGGCTTTGTTTTACCCCTTGGCGGTGTTCCTGCGGCAAGAGCCCGCGTTGTCGATGATGCTCAGCCTTTACGTCACGCTCGGCGTTTTCTTGCTTCTGGCAATCCGCAACCCGTTGGCGAGTCGCAGCGTGATCGCCTTCACCGCATGGTCCAGCTTCGCTCACGCCGCCGTGATGGGCACGCAGGCACTGCGCAACATGATTTCACGCGGAGAACTGATTGGTGTGGCTGTTCTCATCGTTATCGGCGCGGCCTTGATCGCGCTCGCGCCAGCGAAGCACCCTGCGGAGCCCGCCTGATACCGCAGTTTTATCAACCCCACTGACGGGAAGTCGCCGTACTTTAGAGGTGGCCCGCCAGCTCGTCCGGTGATCATAGTTCCCGGATCACGGTCTATTCGAAAGTGAACCTCAGCGAATGGACTACTTTCTGTTTGCCGACCAACCACCCGGAACTAATTCGAGGTCTTTTTCCGCCGCACTTCATCCAGCACTTCTTCTATCGTAGCTTTTCCTGACATGACCCTCGCCATGTTCGTGTGGGTTCTCCGGTTGGAAATGGATTCCCTAAGCAGGTCGCGCTTTACGTCCGCATAGTCAGGACGCGTTCGTGGCACGACGCATCAAATGCTTCTTCGAATCCTATCCATCCATGATGGATGAATGCGTCGGCAACCTTGGAGTAATTCTCAGATCCCAGGGTTTTTGGGCCAGGGATCGATTCGAGATCCTCGACAAGAGCCAGAAGCTGTATCGTGAGAGGGTCGGTAGGCGGGTGAGCCAGCGAGTCCAGAAACCATGGAAGTTTCTCCTTTCGCTCGGCCCGTTCCTGACGCATGTGCTGAATGTACTCAAGTTCATGCGGTGCACTTCTGTTGGTCGGTTCCAGATCCAATGAGCGCCGGTAGGCGGTCTCAGCATCATCCAGACGACCGAGGTCGATCAACGCCGAACCTTGCCCGCGAAATGCCCGTGAGATTTGCGACGCCGGAGCCCAAGCACGGACAAGCGTGGCCTCTTCGTAGCACCTCAATGCTTCGCTATGCCGTTTCAGACGGTTGAGGATGAACCCCTTTTCGCTCCACAGACGTGGATGATCTGGTTCGATTGAAATCCCGCTTTCCACGCATACCAGAGCGTTATCGAGACGCTGCTCCTCAGCACAAACCACAGCCAGTTGCCACCATGCCTTAGAGTAGGAGGGCGCTATCCATACGAGGGTTCTTCCGTGTTCCGATGCCCGCTTCCCTGTATATGCGAAAAACTCCTCCTGATCCCAAAATGCGAACTGGAGGACATCCTCGCCTTCCCGAGCCGCTGTCCAGCCTGCAGGCATATCGGCCAGTGCGTTCTCCAACAGCTCGAGGGCCTCGGACCACCGGTGGCCTGCAATCGCCTGAGCTGCCAATTCATTGAAATCATCTGCCTCCCACATTCTAGTTATCCCTCCGATAGAGCCAACAATTAGGGAGTTGCAATCTGAACCGCGCACACAACTCAAGAAGTTCGGCACCATCGTGGGCGAACTGTACGGGTTGAGTGTCTATTGCGGACTCATCGCACTATAACTCACGGGTCTCCTTAGGAAGACGAGTAACTCCAATCGCTATAGATCAGTGCCGCACCATTCTCTCGAAGCCACCTGAGCAAAGCCCTCTAAACCGGCACTCGCTACATTATTCGCTACAGTGCCAGCATCGACTCATGCTTTCTTCCTGGAAACTACGAACGGGTTCGCAGTTTCGTGTCGGGTGAGTTGGGGGTATGGGTAGCTCAGCACATCCTATTGAGTTGGGAAAGGTCATATTCAATCAGGTGCGAGAGAATTCGCTCCCAAGTAGGAGCAAGAATGGCGCGGATGCGCGAGGTCGTGACGAGTGGGGGTTTCAGCCAGTTCCGCCGCGCAAGCGAAATGCCGTTCAATCTCGTCTACGAAGCTCGACCGTGAGGGAGCGGGGTGAATTCGTAATCAGCAGGTCAACGGCTCAAGTCCGTTCGTCGGCTCCGGCCTTCTTATTCAATCAGCAGCGATATATTCGCTGACGAAGTCCTCTACAACGAAGCGATCCAGTTCCACTCCGCGCTGGTCTTCGACCATCCAAACGTGCGAAAGAAACGTGTCCTCGATCATGCGGTTGTATGGTCCAAGTTGCCCCATGGGCCTTGTATGGCCTTCTGTATCAATCCAGAAGATTCTGAGTGTTTGTCCGCTGTTATTCACCAGTTGAAGCTCGGCGGTCTCGTGGCTGGTTCCTGACAGAGCGAGCTTAGACACACTACGCGCACGAATAGCCTCAATCGCGGCAGGCCGCTCCATCCCGCTATAGATGTGCTGCAAGAGAGCGTACCCGCCTGGATCATATTGGCGTAACCCCTGCGGTCCCGGCTCTGGAAAGCGATTCGCTGCGCGAGCAAACTCACCGTGACCTCCGAAATACCACATCGAGAGCTGCGCCCAATACTCCTGCGGATTGGTCGCTGCGGCGGCTCCGCCCCAAAGCCCCGTGATGATGGCGTTCCGAAACTGAGCTTCGATGTGCTTCCTGATCTTCGCGTCGAAGCCATACTGCGCGATGCTCAAAGCAAACTCGTGCGTGCATCGATCCAGATCGCTGTCCGACGCCACCTCATTGCAGGCGCCGTAGATCCCCACGGGACTTTGGGGGCTCCTTGCTACACCTTCGGCATATTTTCCTACGTACTCTGGCAGAGAGGACATATTCTGCCCTGCACCGACGAGATGCAGCTCGACCCCTCGCTGCATTAGATTCTGCCGCGTAACGTCCGTCCTGGCGAGCATTCGCTGCACTCTGTCGCACGTAGCAAGCAGCGCTCGATCCTGCACTGCGGCCGCTCCGCGGATGAAGATGCCATTGCAGTTCACGAGCTTCGCATAGAAGCCAAATTGGGGAGAACTGAGTTGCTCAACAACCGGTTTGTCCTCGATGGCCTGCGCCTGAATCCATCGCTCTGTCCCGTCAAAGATCAGCATCAGGAACAGACCCACCCGCAATCGCCAATAAAGCTTCGGTCGTCGAGAAACCACCCGCATTTCGCCTCCACAGTGCAGCAGGCGTTCCCGATGATAACCCTGTCCCAAAACGGCACCCAGTAACACGAACGTTGTATATCGGGCGGCACAACCCAGGGCTAGCATCAACCGCGTAAATAGCCTCGATTGAAGGATGGCAAGGTTATGCCTATTTTTCGCCCCCCCTGTCAGATCGTCAATCGCTTCCTGAAACCTGCGTCGGAAACGGCGTGCTATCTCGTTTGCTCGCCAGGACGCGTAGCCGTTGGACGAAAGCCGAACTGAGAAGTCCCGGAGAGTCTCCCCTATGCCGAGCCGCAATAACAATCTCTTTCTCAGAAGTCTCTGTACGCTTGCAGTTCTTCTGCTCATTTCACCTGCCGCGTTTTCTCAACTGAATTCCAGCACTGCCAGCGTCTCTCTGACAGCAACCCTAGGCGAAAGCCTGACGATCTCCGCAACTCCCAGCGCTGTCAACTTTGCCCTCGTCGCGGGCGGAATAGCCGCAGGCAGCTCACCAGTTGCCATTACGACCACATGGGTCCTTGGTTCCGGCCGGGCGAATGTTGTACTGGATGCTTATTTTTCCAGCACATCGGCTGCACTTACCTTTGCTGGGCCTCCTGTCTCGAATATCCCTACATCCGCGGTACTTGGACAGGTCACAACAGGAACTCCGACTGCCTTCACTTCGTTCACGCAGACTGCAGCCCTCGGTACGGCAGGAGCTGGCCTGACTCTCTTCACCCAGTCGCTCAGCTCAGCCAATCGCGCCTCGTCGCGGACCGATAACCTCAACCTGGAGATCAACCTCGCGTCGTTACCGCAGCTTCCGTCGGCAACATACACAGGCACGCTAACCCTTCAGGCGCAGGCCCTCTAGCGAGGGTTGCGTCAGCAGGATTATCCGTCTTCCGGATGGTTCAAGGAGGTGTGCTTATGCTTCTACGGCTTATTCCCGCCGTCTTGTTGCTCAGCGGAAGTCTGCTTGCACAGAGCGTTCAACCGGTCATCGTGGAATACAAGGGCAAGGCCGATGGCAAAGTGGCGCTGACCAACAACACCACCTCGCCCATGGTCGTGGTGCTGGAGCCAAAAAGCTTCAGCATCACGCCAGAGGGCAAAGGAATCTTTCGCGACCTCGACAGCAACATCCACGTGGATCTGTCTTCGATGAGTGTGCGTCTGCAGCCCAAACAGACGTACTACGTCTTCTACAAGGCAACGGCAGACAAGCTGCCGGCCTGGTTCACCTTGTATGCGACGTTCTCTTCGCCGCAGCATAGCGATGGTCTGGACGTACGCCTGATGCTTCCTCACACCGTCTACCTCTACCAGAAGCAACCCATGGTCGAGTCCGGCGTCCAGGTGAAAGAACTCTCGTACAACATTGAGACGCGAAGACTGACTTGTGAGATCGAGAACGACAGTGCCGCTCTCACGCGAGTCCAGTCGGTTCGCGCCACGGGCGACCATGCCTCCGGAGAACTTTCCGGCTTTCCGCTGCTGCCCGGAGGGTCCAGACACATCGAGATGGACTGGAAAGAGAGCGTCCCACCAACCCAGATCGATTTCCGGTTTGAGCACTTCAACTTGAAGCGTCCCGTCGTCGCGTCGTTGAACTAATGAACCTCGCGAAACACATCGAGGCGAGACTGAGGTTCGCGGTCGCCATATTCATCATGGCGACCGCCGAAACCTGCCTTCGGGCGCAGGTCGTCGAACTGAGCGGTGGCACCTCAACGCTCTATCAGTCGCAGGGGGGCACGGTGACGGTTCACGGAAAAGGCTACAGCGCCGCAGCCGGTGCTGGAATGATCAACGGCCAGTTCTACAGCGGAGCGCAGTTCGTAAAGAGCACGGAACGAGCATCTTTCATTCTGGGCACCGACACCATCCCCTTCGATCTGCCAACCGATGTCTTCGAAGGCGGGCACTACCTCACTGCAGTGGGCCTCGGCATGCGCACCAAAGTGGACAGCGCAGGCGTTTACACCTTCGTAGGAGAGACCTCGACAAACTTCAACAGCCCTTTCTTCGCCGGTACAAAGGCCGAGACCCCCGCCGCCATTCTCTTTGCGACAGGCAAAGTCGCCCCGCAGTGGACCGCATCGACCCGCATCATCATCTCTCCGCTGGTCACCATCATTCATAGCTTTGCCTACGATTCAGAAGACGGAGTGAAATTCGCCATATCAGGAGGCGTGGGCTCCGGCCAACTCTACCTTGCATCGAGCCTGGCGATCACCCACCCGCTCTACGACCTGAAGGCCGCGTACATCGAGTCAGGAGGTAAGTTTCGCAGGGCGAATGTCGCCGTCCCGCTCACGGCCGAACCCGACAGAGACAATGTGCTCCTCACCATTCGGCCAGCGAAGTGGATGAGCCTCAGCGCAGGCCGCCAGAACTATCTCACTCCCGTCTATCAGTCGCCGAATAATGTACGCAGCTCAGTGAACCAGGCCTCGGGGAATCTGGAGGTTGCGGGGTTTGGACTGTCGGCGATGATCTTCCAATCGACATACAACAACACCGGCAATGTAGCGACGGCCTACTCAGCAGGCCGCGCCATAGGCTCACGAGTCCATGCCCAGGCCACCTATCTGACGAGCAAGTCAGACAACTCACAGAAGACCGACTCGCTCATCACCAACCTTCAAGAGACACTCACGCCTCGCTGGAGCATCTCGCAGATGGTCAATACTTCAGACGGGCACAACACATTCGGCTTCGGAGGTTCGTTCCTCTCCAACTTCGCAACGCTCAGCGCGGACTACCAGACCTACTACGTGCCCGCGAGGATCGACGCGCCGTTTGAAGAGGCCCTCATCGTGAACGCTCAGATTCATCTCTTCGGCAGGCTGACACTCAACGGAGGCACCTTCGTCGGGCCAGATGGCCGCCTGCTCTACACAACGGAGGCAGAGGGCACGGTATCACGTGAAGTAGGAGCTACGTCCGGCGCACTGGAACATCACGTCATCGGCGGCATGGTGATTCGCGGCAGAGTTCTCGACTCTTCTGGACAGCCGGTGATGGGGGCAGCGTTGCTGATCGATCAGCTGCCCGTGTACACCGACTCTCGCGGGTACTTCTACGTGCGGGAGCGCAAACCGCACGAACATCCTCTTACTGTGCTGGTCGATCAGTTTCTAGGTGGCGGCCTGTATCGTGTCGTCTCAGCGCCGTCTGAAGTAAAGAGTAATACGAGCGATCAGGCCGAAACTGTCATCCTGGTCGAGCGAATCACATCGGCGAGGCGCTAAAGCGGTGGCACAATACTGGCGAATCGCGTTGCTGAGTTCCGCACTGCTGGTGCTTCCTGCCCCGGCCCAGGTGACGCGCGTCAGCGCTGTGAAGCCACGCCCACTCTTCACCGGCTTGCTTTCGCTCTCCGCCTCACCCTCAGCTGTGAACTTTTCACTCGTGTCGGGTGGAGTGGCACAAGGTTCAAGTCCCATTGCCGTGTCGACCTCATGGTTCATTGCCTTTAACTCCACCGTCAATGTCTACGCTTACTTCACAAGCTCCACAGCAGCGCTCTCCGGTAGTTCGCCGGTCGTGAACATCCCATCCTCTAACGTTCTCGGCAAAGACACAACAGGAATTCCAACGAGCTTCACAGCCTTCACTCAGAGCAATCCGCTTGGCGGAGCAGGTGCCAGCCTCCAGCTCTCCACAACAAGTGTCCCTCTTGGCATCTTTGGCAGCCATACAGACAACCTGAGCCTTGAGATCGACCTCACCAGTCTCCCCCAGCTTCCTGCAGCCACCTACACCGGAGTGCTCATGGTGCAGGCGCAGGCTTTTTGAGCGTGGCGCTACAGTGGGATTTTGCGCCAAGAATGCCTTGAGATCGCGTTTCCCCGGTGTTACTAATCATGAAACCATCGAATACCAACAGCCAACTGCCCGGTCTTCGTTCCGGTGCGTTTTTGGGGAGTCACTCTTGAAAAAGCCCAAAGACAGGTAACCAAACGCGCTCCGCCAACTTCTAATATTCAATCGTTGGGAGTGTTCTAGAAAGCCCCGAAATGGAGTTACCTGCGTGTTTGATATCACTCATTGCGGGCTACTAGTCGCTTTCCTAAATGCTATCTCGCAGTCGCGGACTCACTTACGCTCGGATTCCTCCGCCCATCCCATATTGTGTTGCCTCGTGTTGGCAAGTTGTTTGATTGCTCAACTCTCTGACAGAAGTCGACCGGCTGCGGCTTTTGGAGGTACTACCGATGAAACTAAAGTTCAGGAGCTTTCGCCCTTACTTGCTGGTTGCCCTCTCGGCACTCTTGCCAGGCTTTGCCAATGTTTCGCTGCAGGCGCAGACCGATACCGGCCGTGTGACCGGAGTCGTTGAGGACGCCACCGAGGCCATCATCCCCAGTGCGACCGTCACCGTAGAGAACACACAGACGGCAGCTACGCAAACCACCACGACCGATAGCGGCGGTAACTTCAACTTCTCCGCATTGCCGCGCGGCCTATACAAGATCACTGCCACGATGAGCGGATTCCAGACGACGATCCAAAACTTCGAGCTTCAGGTCTCCCAGACCCAGACCATCACCTTCAAATTGAACATCGGCGGCTCCAGCGAGACCGTCGAAGTCAGCAGTGCCGCACCGATTATCGACCTCGGCACCTCCTCCGTTGGCGAAGTCATCGCCGGCCGGCAGGTGACCGAGCTTCCGCTGAATGGACGTAACTTTACCCAGCTGGCCCTGCTGACTCCCGGCGTCACCCGCGGCAACTACGGCAACAGCGCCTCCGGTGTAAATGGCGACGCCGAAACCTTCCGCAACAGCTCCTCTGGTGGCGGCTCACTCTCCACCAACGGGCTCCGCCCTCAGGCCAACAACTTCCTCCTCGACGGCATCGACAACAACGAAGGCCTCGTTAATACCCTCGAATTCTTCCCCAACGTTGAAGCCACGGAAGAGTTCCGCGTAAACACCAGCACCGCCCCGGCCGAGTTCGGCCGCGCCGGCGGATCCATTGTTCAGACCTCCATCAAGTCTGGCTCGAACGCCTATCACGGATCAGCCTACTGGTTCGCCCGGTCCAGTCTCTTTGACGCCAGCCCCAACTACCAGTTCCTCGGTGCAGCGCCGACGCCCCCGCGTCCCTTCAAGCGCAACACCTTCGGTGGCACGCTTGGAGGTCCGGTGTATTGGCCCGGCAAGTTCAACTCGAACAAGGACAAGCTCTTCCTCTTCGGTGACTACTCCGGCGTGCGCGAAAGCACTCCGCTGAACCCCCAGATCGTCACGGTACCGACAGCACTGATGCGCCAGGGCAACTTCAGCGAACTACTCGGCACTGGTGCAACGCAGGCACCTTCCGTCTGCGGCATCCCAGGCGTGAAGACCGTTGTGGTCAACGGCGGCATCTACGATCCAACCACGTGCCAGCAGTTCGCAGGGAACATCATTCCGGCAGGCCGTCGCAACACAGCCGCCGTGAACTACCTCAACGCCTATCCGCTGCCGAACATTCCCGGTACGACGAACGGCGCCCAGAACAACTACCGCACCATTCGTGTTGACACGCGCCACACCAACACCATCGACGGCCGCCTCGACTACAACATCGGGAACAACGATCGTTTCTTCGCGCGCTTCAGCTATGACAACAGCAACTTTAGCCGCACCTCTGAGTTCCCGGCCCTGCCCGCTGGCTTCGCCTCCGGCGCCAACTACGTGCACGCTCGCGGTTATGCCCTGGGCGAAACCCACACCTTTGGCCCCAACGTCGTCAACGAGTTCCGCGCAGGCTATAACCGCTACACCTTCGCCAACGTGCCTGTCTTCACCAATGTGCCGATCTCGGCCAACCTCGGCATCGTGAACGCCAATCGCAACCCTCAGTTGGGCGGCGGAGCACTCATCGGCGGCAACGGCAGCCAGCTTGAGTACACTGGTGACTACGGCACCTACAAGGTGCCTGAGAACACCTATCAGATCAACGACGCAGTCACCTACAACTTCAAGAGCCATGTCTTTAAGTTCGGAGGCAACGTGATCCGTCGTGAGGTAGCCTACTTCCGTCCTATCGCCGGTAAAGGGTACTTCCAGTTGAGCAATGGCGACTTCACCGGCTACGACCCCTCCGAGGTACTCGCAGGCTTCGCCGACAACTATAGCATCGGGGCGCAGAGTGGCTTCTACGGCACACGCAACTACGAGGTGGGCATCTTCGGACAGGACGACTGGAAGGTCAGCCACCGTCTGACCCTGAACCTCGGCATCCGCTGGGACATCATCACCAATCCCTTTGAGATGCACAACCGGCAGGCCGCCCTTAATCCCAACAGCCCCAGCAACAACCCGACGGAGTTCATCGCCGGACAGAACGGGATAGGACGCTCCATCATCAACAACCGCTTCAACAGCTTGGCCCCGCGTATCGGCTTCGCCTACCAACTCGATGATAAGGGCAAGACCGTGCTACGTGGCGGCTACGGCATCTTCTATTTCCTCGACCGTGGCGGCATCGACAATCAGCTCGGACAGCAGGTGCCCTTTGGCGGCAGCACAGCCTACTTTGCCACAAAAGGCTATCGCATCGCCTTCACCGGCCAGAATGCGCTGAACGGATCGTTGAACAGCACGCAGGCTACCAATGCTTTGCCCCTGCCCACCACCTCGCAGCTCCCCGGGGCCAACGTCTTCGCGGTCAACCTGACGGAGAAGCTCCCCACCGTCCAGCAGTACGACCTTCAGATTCAGCGGGAGCTGACCACGAAGCTGGTAATGACCATCGGGTACGTCGGCAACATCTCCACGCACTTGGCCACGGGCTACAACTACAACAGCAAACCCTTCTCTACGTCGGCCACTACGCCTACGGCATTCCCGACGCTCGGCCAGGTGGTCTACCGTCTGAACGACGGCGTCAGCCACTACGACAGCCTGCAGGCACAGTTGAACTACCGCGCCTCCAAGGGCCTAACGATGACCAGCTCATACACGTGGGCGCACAACATCGACAATAGTAATGGCTACCTCGGCTTCTACGCCGTCAGCGATCTATACTTCTACGATCACCGTCTGAACAAGGGCAACAGCACCCTGGATCAGCGGCACGTCTTCGTTGCCAGCGCGCTGTATAACCTGCCGTTCGGCCGCGGCCAGAGGTTCGCCGGCGACGTAAGCCGCGGCGTCGACTACGTCATCGGCGGATGGCAGTTCAACACCATCGTGACTGCGGAGACGGGTACGCCCTTCAGCGTTACCTTCCCGGTCTACGGTGGCGGCACCAGTATCCGCGCCGACCTCACTGGAGTCCAGCCGATCTACTTCCACAGCATCTCCGGCTACTACCTGAACCCCGCCGCTTTCAGCAAGGTCGCTCCAGTAGGGCGCCAGGGGAACTCGGGACGTAACCAGTTCTTCGGCCCCGGAATAGCCAGCGGCGATCTCTCACTCTTCAAGACATTCAGCATCACCGAGCGTTTCAAGAGCGAGCTGCGTGCCGAGATCTTCAACTTAACCAACACGCCACAGTTCACCAACCCTGACGGCAACATCACGGATGGAAACTTCGGTCGTGTCACTGCAACGCGTCAGGCCTCTGAGCGTCAGATGCAGATGGCCATTCGCATACTCTTCTAAGAAGCCGGCTAACCGGCATGGGCGCCGCAGCAACAACAGCGGCGCCTTTCTCTTGTAACAATTTCGGAGCCCCTCAATTATGCTTCATCGCTTAACTACCACCGCTGCTGCCTCACTTCTCTTCTGCTGCCTGCTGCTCAACGCGCAGGCTCCGCGCATCGACAAGGTCGATCCACCCAACTGGTGGATCAACATGCCCGCTCCCATGCTGCTTGTAAACGGTGAGCATCTCTCTGGCGCGCGCTTCACCGTGGGCGGATTGCCGATCGAACACACGTCGATCTCGGAAAACGGGCACTGGGCCGAGCTATGGCTAAGCAAAGATGCAACAACCGCCGGCGAGATCACGCTCAAAGCGGAGAATCAACAGGGCAGGGCACAAGTGCCCTTCAAATTTGAAGCGCGCCGCACGACCGGCGACGGCAACGCTGGCTTCTCCTCACGCGACGTCATGTATCTCATCATGACCGACCGCTTCGCCGATGGAGACCACGCAAACGACGGTCCTGATGCAAAGGACTCCGCCGACAGTGCAGCCGCCAAAGCAGAACGCGCCAATCCTCGTGGCTGGCATGGAGGCGATCTGCGCGGCATCATCGATCACCTCGACTATCTCCAAACGCTCGGCATCACCACCATATGGATCACGCCCATCTATCAGAACCACAGCCCCGAGGCCTATCACGGCTATCACGCCACCGATATGTACGCCGTCGATGAGCACTACGGTTCGCTCGACGATCTGAAAGCCCTCAGCAAAGCCCTTCACGAACGCGGCATGAAGCTTGTGCTCGACACCGTGCCAAACCACGTCGGCCCACGCCATCCCTGGGTCGACGACTCACCCGAACCAACCTGGTTTCACGGCACCAGAGCCAACCATACCGCGGCCATCATGGACTTCCAGCCACTCACCAATCCATACGCTCCATGGCGCGACAAGCGAGACATCACCGAAGGCTGGTTCGCCAATGCTCTGCCCGACAACAACCAGGAAAATCCTTCCGTGGCAAAATACCTCATCCAGAACGCCATCTGGTGGACCGAAGAAGCGAGCCTCGATGGCCTGCGAATCGACACCTTCCCTTATGTCGGCCGCGAGTTCTGGAACCAGTTTCATTCCCAGCTCCACGCTCTCTATCCCAGCCTCACTGCCGTCGGCGAGGCCTCCAACCCCGATCCGCAGATCGTCTCCTCCTTCGCAGGCGGAGTCACCCGCATCGGCGTCGATACCGGCCTCTGGTCGCCGCTCGACTTCCCACTGCATTACGCCATCCGCAATGCCTTCACCGGCAGCACTTCCATGGAGGAGTTGGCGAAGGTATTGCGCCAGGACGCGCTCTATCCGCATCCCGAGCGCCTGACACCATTTATCGACAACCACGACCTCATTCGGTTTGCCAGCGAACCGGGTGGAAGCCTCGCAGCCAATAAACTCGCGATGGCTTTTCTGCTCACCGTGCGCGGTATGCCGCACTTGTATTCCGGCGATGAGATCTACATGCAGGGGTCCCAAGACCCCGACAATCGCCGCGACTTTCCAGGCGGCTTTCCCAACGACAAGAACGATGCATTTCAGTCATCCACACGCACCCCAACTCAAGCTGAAATGTTCGATTGGACGCGCAATCTCCTCTCGCTGCGTAAAAAAACTCCAGCGCTCCTCACCGGTAGCATGCAGATTCTTTACACGTCGTTTGATTCGATTGTTTACGTACGCACCGAGGAACCACAGCGTATCCTGATCGCAATTCACCGGGGTAAAGAAGGTACTGTCTTGCACGTAAGCGCCGCAGAGACCGACCTCGCCGGTCATCCAACAAGTTCACAACTCTTCGGTGAAGGGATGATTCACGCTGAGGCAGAGGGTATTGCGATTGAACTTTCTCCGAACGGAGTACTGATTTCATCAATGCACTAAGAAAGTGCGGATTGCTTGTATGAAATTTTGAAGGAGACAAGACGAAATAGCGGGCGAACAGTCGTTCGAACCTGAGTTTGAAGTGCGTTGTGTGATCCTGGCCTTCGTCCAGAAGTCTCAGCACCGTCGGGTTGTAGCCGCTACGGTTGTTTGGGGTGGTACGCGAAACAGCCACCGGGAGCAAATGACGCAATACGAACTCAGACTCCACCGGCTAGCGGAGGGTTCGTAAAGGGGCGGCCGCTGATCAGCGACCGCCCCGACGGCTTTTGGGGTTATCAGATCGGACAGCACACGCCAGCCGCCGATCACAACTCATTGGGGCTTTTGTACGTAACGCGTTCGATTTGGCGGAACGTCATTGGCGAACCAAAAACCGAGAGATCAAAAGCTCCCGTTCCGTCATTCCACAAGTCGCTGACAGGCTGGCAGCGCACCGAAAGATGTGCGGGAATCCTTTCGCTGGCCCGATCTTTGTCAACAGCTTAGGCAGACCACTCGACCTAGATGGCCTATACCAGCGCGTTATGAGAGAAGTGCTTCATAAAGCAGGTATCACTTGGAAGGGCTGGCATGGTTTCCGGCGCGGCTTGGCATCGAATCTGAATAGGCTAGGTGTAGATGATTCAATCATTCAAGGCATTCTGCGTCACAGCACAGTGGTGACAACCCAGAACCACTACATCAAGACGGTAAGCGCAGACTCCATAGCGGCAATGCGGCGGCCAGATCCTGGAGAAACGAGTCCAGAACTTCACGTTCTTCTGTCGTCATATTCAGATTCTTGCACTTTACAACTGAACTGTTAGTGAAAGAGTCAGGCCCCCATGTTGCCTTGGGAAGCCGCCACTGATCGGGCAAAGGTGGCGGAAGAGGAGGGATTCGAACCCCCGATACCCTTTCGAGTACGCCAGTTTTCAAGACTGGAGCCATCAACCACTCGGCCACTCTTCCTTATTTAGAGTCTAGTACGTCTCGAGGACCTCACGCAAAGCTGAAGTGTCTCGGTCACGTCTTTTCCGTTAGTCTTTCAAGCCAGCTTTGTATGTCAGATTCACGCCATCCTACGGCTCTCGCACCGAGCGAAACTTGTTTGGGAAAGGTGCCCCGCGCGATCTGAAGATAGATCGAGCTCCGCGACAAACCAGTGAGCTCGATAACAGTACGTAAACGGGGGATTCTTGATGCCATGCATGTCGCCTGCAGAGAGAGAGGAGAGAACCCAATGAACCCCAAAAAGCAGTTGCATATTGGTTGCACATTCGAGTGCCGAACTGCCAAATGGCACCCGAATACGAACACATACCATTACGCTAAGTGATTGATCCCGCGTTAAGGAACTCAGGCAAAGCGGTTTTCAAGACCGCCTGTTTCAACCACTCACACATCCCTCCGCGGGCTTCGCAAGGCGAGTGCTTCTGTTCACGGATAGCAGCAAACTGGTTGATCAAAGTGCAGCGCTTGGCGGCTTGCCTCGCCTTGGCGCCGTATGCCGTGTGTGTTAGCGCCGCTTCATCCCCAGCAGGCTGAGGAAGAAGCTGCCGAAGATGGCTTCGACTCCCAGCATGAAGCAGGTGGCCGAGGGCAACGTGAGCCTCAGCATGCGCTGCGGCGAGAGGTTGCCGAAGCTAGCGGCGTGCCAGACGTGCAGCGCGTAGCCGAAGATCCCTGCTCCCAGCAGCAGAAGGGCGCAGCCGAAGAGAAGGCCCTTTTCGAGATTTACGTACTGAAAGATACGCTCGAACTTCGGATTGGGAGGAAGGAAGCCCTCCTGCGTGCCGAAGACCTTGGCGCTGACGGCGAAGACGGAGATGTGCGCCCCGATGAGGACGAGGCCGAGCGCGTAGGTGAGGGTGTCGACGTCGAAGGTCCAGCGGCCGATGGTCTGCGGGCCGGGGATGAGCCACAGGGAGATCACGAGGCCGATGAAAAAGGTAACGATTCCGGGCAGAAGGAAGAGCCAGCGCGGGCTGTAGAGCAGAAGGAAGCGCAGGTGACGCCAGCCGTCGCGCCAGGTGCGGAGGTGTGGAGCGCGGGTGCGGCCGTCGGGCGAGAGCGTGGTGGGGACCTCGGTGATGCGAAGGCCGGCGAGTGAGGAGCGGACGACCATCTCGCTTGCGTACTCCATGCCGGTCGTGTGGAGGTCGAGGCCGACGATGGCGTCGCGGCGCATGGCGCGGATTCCGCAGTGAAAGTCGCCGACGGGGATACCGAAGAAGAGGCGGCCGATGAAGCTGAGGACTGGGTTGCCGAGGTACTTGTGCAGTGGCGGCATGGCTCCTGGCTTGATCTCGCCCTTGAAGCGGTTGCCCATGACGAGGTCGTGGCCTTCGTTGAGCTTGGCGAGGAAGCGCGGAAGATGGCCGAAGTCGTAGCTGGCGTCCGCGTCGGCCATGAGGACGTATTTGCCGCGTGCGTTGGCGATGCCGGTCATGAGCGCGGCGCCATAGCCGCGGATGGGGACGTCGATGACGCGGGCTCCCTCGGAGCGGGCGATCTGCTGGGAACCGTCGGTGCTTCCGTTGTCGGCGATGAGGACCTCGCCGTCAACATTGTTGTCGCGCAGCGCAGCGACGGCTTGGCGGACGCAGAACGCGAGGGTCTCTGCCTCGTTGAGGCAGGGCATCAGGATGGTGACGGTGAGATCGCTCATAGGGTCTTCAGCGGCCAGCGACAGCCGTGGGTTGCTCGGCGGCCTGGGTATCGAGGTTGAGGGGAAGGGCGTAATAGGGCGTGTTGCCCAGCTCGCGCCAACCGGCGGTGAGGGGTGTGGCTCCCGTCATGGTGCCGGGGTCGAAGTAGCCGATGAGAACTTTGGCTCCCTGTTGGCGGAGGGTCTCGATGGCCTGGTCACGGTTGGGGACAGCCGCCAGCGAGGCGTAGAGATGCGGTTCGGGCTGGTAGATCTCGGTGAGGATACGGACGCCGGCGAGGCGGGCCCAGTAGATGTCGTACATGCAGGCTCGGGTTCCGATGCAGGCGATGGCGTCTCCGGAGCCGACGCCGAGGGCGTTGAGGCCGCGGGCGGCGCCGAAGATGTCGGGGTCGTACCATCCGCCGGGCGATTTGGCTCCGGAGAGGTGACGGCGGAAGTCGAGCACGATGCGTGTGGATTCACCAACAGCCGTCAGCGCTGTGAGCAGGGCGAGGGCGGCGACGGTGCCCGAGAGCGCAGGACCACGTTCGGAGCGGGCGGGCCGCAACGAGGCGAAGAGGGGAAGCGCAACGGCGAGGTAGCCGACGGTCACGTAGCGCTCCTCGACGTTGACCATGCCGTAGATGACCCAGACGGCGATCCCGAGGGCGAGCGGCACAATCCAGAATCCGTTCCCGGAGAGGCGGCGGCAGAGGTCGGGGCGGGCCCCCAGCAGCAGGAGCACCGCGAAGACGGCGAGCAGCTCGGGATGGTTGAGCAGGTAGCGGACCGTGAGCTCTGTGTTGCGCGTGACGGAGCGCAGTTCGCCGCGGGGGTTGAAACGGGTCTTGATCTGGTCATTCCAGTAGGTGGTGTCGAACCAGTCGGGGTAGGTCCCCCAGGGCATCTGCTTGTAGCTGAGGACGAGGGGCGAGGTCATCAGCACCTTTTCCGGATGCTTGAGATGCACCTCAGCCGAGCCATAGAGCTGGGGCTGACCGTTCTGGAGGTGCATCTTCTCGGTTCCGCCGACGTACCAGGCGTAGTTGAGCGTTCCGGAGTCTCCGAAGTCGAAGCGGCCCTTCTGGTGGGAGAGCGCGGCGACGTAGGGTCCAGCCACAATGCCGAAGCAAACGAAGGCCAGAGCTCCAGCGGCCGCGGCCCGTACGGGAGAGTGACGCTGCCAGAGCGCGCGGAAGACGAAGAGAGCCAGGATGGCAAGCAGGCTGAAGAAAAAGGCGAAGGACTTGGTGAGGTAGGCGAGTCCGAACGCGACGCCCATCAGTGCGGCATAGTGCAGGCGCTCCGTGGCGAGATGGCGTAGCAGGGCAGCGAGGCCGAAGAGCAGCAGCGCCTGCAGCAGCGCGTCGGGGCGGACTTTGCCCAGGCTCAGTTCACGCTGCGAGGCGACGACCAGCACCGCGAGGCCGAGGTAGCGCAGCGCATAGCGGTCTAGCAGGAAGGAGGCCTTGTTTGCGGGAGAGATTGCGGTGGCGCGGCGATCGCGCAGAAGGATGACGGCGTCAGTGAAAGCGACGACGGCGAGCATCTCGATCAGGAAGATGCCAAAGTTAATAAGGTAGTAGGCGTGGAGTTCGGTGTAGCGCGTGGTGTGGAAGAGGCGCTGCCCAAGGGCGAGTGTGGCGGGATAGAGCGGGTGCCAGTAGCCGTTGACGATGCCGGCCCACTGGTGCCCGCGCATAAGGTCGGCGATGTCCATGTACGCGACACCGTCGCCGTCGATCTGGTAGGGGTCCCAGAGCGCGTAGCCGAACGTGGCGAGTGCTACGAGCAGGCAATAGCAAGGCCAGAGGCGGCGCAGCCAGCTATGGAGTGGGGAGAGCTCCGGCTGAGATTCGGTCATGCGACGATGTGGACTCCTCGGTGAGGCTTTCTTCAATCATCGCAGATGAGAATCACGGCTGGGAGAAAAAGAGGCTGCCGCGTCATTCGGTTGACATCGCACTCTACGCGATCTGAGTCTGCTCGATGCCTGACAAGCCCCGCGACAGGTCTGTATACTCCTCAGCCGTATGGCGTTGATTGAAAACATCCTCTTTCCGGTGAACTTCTCGCCCTCCTGCGTTGCCATGGCTCCTTATGTCAAAAGAGGAGCGGCTATGTTTGGCGCCAAAGTGTCGCTGGTTCATGTCGTTGATCCTGCGAGCTACAACGGCCTCGAACTGTACTTACGGGCACCTGTCGAGATTGCAGAGGAGCATATGGAAGTTGGCAGGGAAAGACTCGATTCATTTCTCACCGCGGAGTTTCCCGTCGACCAGTGTCCGAGAATCCTGGCTTCAGGAGATGCAGCGACACAGATCGCGCAAGTTGCGAGAGAGGGCAAATTCGATGTCATCATCATGCCCACGCACGCCGGCCTTTTCAGACAAATGCTGCTCGGCTCAACGACAGCCAAAGTGCTCAATGACGCGGACTGCCCGGTCATGACGAGCAGGCATGCTCAGACGATTGCTCCAAGGCCTTTGGAACATCGGGAATGGGTGTGCGCGATTGGCCTGGGCCCCCATTCGGAAAAAATGCTTCGCTTTGCCAGCCGCGCAGCGGCGGAAGCGCGCAGCAAGCTCACGATTATTCATGCGGTGCAGGCTGGAAATCCGAACCTGCCGGTTCAACTGGATATTGAAGAGCAGGCAGACTCTGCCGAAAGGCAGCGGGCGAGCCGCCGCATAGCCGATCTTCAGCGGACTGTTGGCTCGGATGCTCCGGTTCGGATTGCAATCGGCTCCGTCAAGGAGGCCCTGCTTGAGGCCGCCCGGCAGTCGGATGCCGATGTGCTCATGATCGGAAGAAGCCCTCGGCCCGGTGCTCATGGCCGCATGCGGGACCTGACCTACGCCATGGTCCGCGACTCACCGTACCCAGTGCTCAGCGTTTGATGGTTGGCGACGATAAAACCGTAGCAAAGATGGGGCACCCAGATTATCGTTAGCGTCAGATGTGGGCCACCCCAGCCCTTGAAGGATATACTCAGCAGCGCTACACGATATTCTTCTCAACGCCGCGCCAAATCGCTGATTCCCTGGGTGCGCGGCATTTCGATTTGGTCAAATTTCGAATGGTGCAAAAAGGAGATGCTTATGGCGAAGATGCGTGCTGTGCAGGTTCCCAAGGCGGGTGGCGAGTGGGAGTTGGTGGAGCGGGAGATTCCGGAGCCGGGGCCGGGAAAGGTTCGGGTGAAGGTGCAGGCGTGCGGGATCTGCCACAGCGATTCGGTGACCAAGGAGGGGTTGTTTCCGGGGATCCAGTATCCGCGGGTGCCGGGGCACGAGATCGTCGGCGTCGTGGACAAGCTGGGCGAGGGCGCGAAGGGATGGAAGGTCGGGCAGCGTGTCGGCATCGGATGGCACGGCGGAAACTGCGGGTACTGCCATAACTGCCGGCGTGGAAACTTCTTCGCTTGCACGAATGACCTGCAGGCGACGGGCGTGAGTTTCGATGGGGGTTATGCGGAGTACGTGGTGGCGCCGGCGATAGGGCTGGCGGAGGTGCCGGAGGGATTGAGCGCCGTGGAGGCCGCTCCGTTGATGTGCGCGGGGGTGACGACGTTCAATTGCCTGAGGAATGCGGGCGCTCGGCCGGGCGATGTGGTTGCGGTGCTGGGGCTGGGCGGACTGGGACATCTGGGCGTGCAGTATGCAGCGAAGATGGGGTTCAGGACGGTGGCGATTGCGCGCGGCGTGGACAAGGCCGAGCTGGCGAAGAAGCTGGGCGCGAACGTGTATGTCGATAGCCAGACGCAGGACCCGTCGGCGGAGCTGCAGAAACTGGGGGGAGCGAAGGTTGTGCTCGCCACGGTTACAGATGCAGGTGCGATGGCGGCGGCGATGGGCGGGCTGGGGGTGAAGGGGACGTTCATGCTTGTGGGCGCGGTGCCGAAGGTGGAGGTGCCGGCGATCCAGATGCTCCTCAACTCGCAGAACGTTCATGGGTGGTACTCGGGGACGTCGATCGACTCGGAGGATACGCTGAACTTCAGCGTGCTCGAGGGAGTGCGCTCGATGAACGAGGTCTACAAGTTTGCTCAGTACAAGGAGGCGTACGACCGGATGATGAGCGGGAAGGCCCGGTTCCGGGTGGTGATGACGATGGAGTGAGGTCCCCCCTCCCCTGCGTTTTTGTGCAAAATCTTCATTCTGGACAACTTAGGCTTGGACTTCGGGGCTAAAGTATTGATTTTTCATGATGTGTGGCTCTAAAGTCTTGAGGACAAAGAAGATGGCCCCGGAGAGCTTTCCGGGGTCATCTGGTTTTCTACTTACTTTTTAAGTATAGCGGGTGGAGGGGAATGAATCGGCAACCGAGATCGCTTTTGTTTTGATGGAGTTGTGCGGTTTTGGGGCTTGACAGCGTGTTTTGCTGGGGTTTTGGGGCAGATATTTTGTGGATGAAGGAGCGACGGTTCGAAACCGCCAGACATGGGGCACCGCTATCGTGGTTCGGTCAGATTTGGCCCACCCGTCCCAGGCAGGCGAGTTTGCAGGAGATTTTGGAGCCGGATCTTTGTGGCAGGCCAGTCGTTCATCGTAAAGGAGTAATTCACAGTGTCGCGAACGAAGCCATCACGCATCACCGTGTGGCAGCGCAGGACTCCGTCGCGGACAGCGCCGAGCCGTTCCATGGCACGTTGCGATCGTACATTTCTTGCATCCGTATTCAGTTCGACTCTGTTTGCCAGAAGCGTTTCAAAAGCGTGATTGAGCATTAAATACTTTGCCGCTGTGTTGATGTGTGTCCGCCGGTAAGCTGCTCCCAGCCAGGTCTTTCCCAGTTCGAGCCTCTTATGTTCTGGCACGACCCGGTAAAAGCTCGTTGTACCGACTGCGGACTGACTCGCTTCATCGATGATTGCGAAGTTCATCTCCGCGCCGCGCTCATTGGCATCCATAGCGGTTCCTATCCAAGCCTGCAATTCGTCTTTCGATGCAAGGTGTGCAAAGGTCATGTACCGCCAGATATCCTCCTCTGCAGACCAAACAGAAAGCTGTTCGAGATGTGAGTAGTCAACGGGAGTGAGACGAACAGAATAGCCTTCGAGAACCACTCGTTGCAGGGGCCATTGAAAGCGGCGGTCAGGAGGACTTTGTGTCGGCATGTTGACGGCATCCTTTGCTTTTATCAAGCGTGTTCTCGCGTCAACACCGATGGGAGTTGCGAGCTGTTCGCAATTGATATCGGCCAGCCTATGGTCTTCATATCGATATTAACCTCAGGATCACCCTCATGCCGACTGACAGGCGACAGAGAAAGCTGGCCCATGCGATTCGGCTGAAGATCAGTCCGATTGACGGGGGCAGGGGCGGAGGGGGTCGCGCATTCGCGCGAATGACCCACTCATGCGATGAGCTTTATGTATGGGCCACCCGCCCTCAGGAGGTATAGACTCGAATGACTACAGACTTGCGGGCGCTCGCCTGCGAGTTGCTCCAGACGCTGCAGTTCATCTGCGACTTCAGATCGATGACGCAAATCGACGACACAATCTGATGCGCCGTAACGGAACGGGAGGCATGTATGCGTTCGGAAGCCATTTTTCGCGCAAAAGAGACGATTGCGAATAGGTACCAGCTCTGCCAGATGGCATCGAAGACCACCCGCACGCTCCATATCCCATCGAGAAACACGCAGGAGACGATCAACAGCGCGTTTGCGAGGATTGCGGATTCGAAGGAGTCACCGGTTGGAGGTAAGGTGGCCTGATTCACTTCAGGCTACGGGAGCGTTGGAGAGGCAGTTCGAGCTTCGCTCGAATGATCCCACTCATGGTGCGGTGAGGCCGCGCCATGAATGGGCACCCGGCACCCGTCCTTTCGGCTCTCACCCAAAGATGCTATATCGGTGTTGCCGCACTCTCCCCTAACTTGGACCGAAGCAGGGTGTTCCAGTGCCCACAAAGGAGAATAGACATCCCATGGTAGATCAGGGTTTCGATGCCGGACCATCTTCAGTTTCAGATCCAACTCGCCAGGGTTGGGCTTCAAACGCCGCTAGATCAGCGTCTTCCACCTCTTCGGTGGGCCCTCAGAGTACGATCGGCAAATCACTGATCATCAAAGGGGAGATTAGCGGCTCAGGATCTGTCCTTATCGAAGGGAACGTGGAAGGCTCCATCGATCTACCGGGCGATCGCGTGACGGTGGGCCGAAACGGTCGAGTTTCCGCAAATATCTCAGCGCAGGATATCGTCGTTCTCGGCGAGCTGCTGGGCAACTGCAATGCAGGCGATCATCTCGATATTCGCAGTCAGGGTTCCTTATCGGGAGATGTCGTGGTATCGCGCATCTCCGTTGAGGACGGAGCCTATCTGACCGGAAGCATCGACATACGAAGAGAATCGGCGTTTGAGGCAGGAGAGCACGAGCCGATTGAGCCATCTCATGTGAATTGACCTTTGTATCGGGTTAGGGAATCACTCACGACTTAGGTAATGGTGCAGGTCGCGCTGTCGCGCGATGCCCGCATCTGGCGATGAGACCGCCAGATATGGGGCACCCGATGTGTCGTGGTTTGCTCAGATGTGGGCCACCCGTCCTTCAGGCTGCGGGAGCGTTGGAAAGGCAGTTCGAGCTGAAGCTCGAATGATCCCACTCATGCCGCGATGAGGCTGCGTCATGAATGGGGCACCCGGCGATCGTCAAATGCCTCAGGTTTTCAGTTTTGGAATGATTTGTTCTATGACTCGCTTCTGACCTTTGGGTGTTAGAGCTACTTCTCCTGCAGTGCTGGCGGCCCTAATCTCGTTCGTTGAAAGAAGTCTTGACAGTGCGACTGTGAAAGCTTTGGCGCCGCTATTTTTAGCCTGTTTGGCCAATTCGTCTCGGTTCAGTTTATGTGCAGTCGCATGATTGAGTAGTAAGAGAATTTCGACCGGGGCGCTCACTGTGTGGTCAAGAACGAGCGGGACCCCCTCTAATTCGTGGATTAGAGAATACTCAAGCTGAACAATCTGTGCGATGGTTTCCGCTATTACAGCCTTGTCTTTCTTCCAAGCGATGCGCAGGAATTCTGCAAATATCCATTTTGATACATGGACTGTGAGCATTGAATCCATGTAATCGGCTTTGTAGTGTGGTGAAATGTGTACCGAGCCCCGCGAAGATCGAAACTTGTAGACAAGTGAAATTGCTCGACAGATGAAGATGCGATCCGCATGGATTAACGCATGCGGTCGGAGTGCTTTTTCGTCTTCAATTTTTTCGCACAAGTCCTTCGGTAATTGGCTATGAGTGACTGTACCGGTATCGAGCTGATAGCAAGCTCTGGCAACAGCCTCACAAAGTCTGCCTCCGTCGAGTTCGGTAGGTTGCCAATCTCCGGCCAAATAGCGCTGTTGCATCTCGACGTAGCTCTCGACGATTGCTTCGGCAAAAGCGGGGTCAACATTTTTTTCTAGTTCTGCGATGAGCTGTTTCGACGTGAGCGGCATTAGGCCTTTTTCTTCTTGCGTGCGCCTCGGGGTTTCGGGGTATATCTATCGGGATTCCATTTATCTTCGATGTTGGAATCAAGGGTTTCACCAAGAAACTTGGTCGCTTCTTCCCGACCTGGCGCGGTGAGTTTTATGCTCTCTTCACCATCACTCGTGATTCCTATTCGCTTACCGAGCCATTTACTCACGTTCCCTGCTCGATCCCAGACCTTTGCCGACTTGAGCAGCTGTTTTACTTCGGCTTCTCGAGTTGAGGTTCGCCCTTCAATTTCACGTGCGTACAAGGCCAAATAAGTTAGCCGCTTTGCAAAGTCAGAAAAATTAATCGCCTTAAGACGATTGTCGATCAACTCCAACGAGTCGCCTTTTATGGACAGAATCCTCGCAATACGGTCCTTTTCACCGTTTGGCTGCCCGGTTGGGGGACTGACGGGAGGTAAATCGTGAACTATATCAGCATCTTGCTGCGCAGCGGTCCCATTTGCGGGCAGTGTTCTGCTGTCAAGGTACTCAGGGTCTCTAGCAATTTGTCGATTTGAAGAGCTAACTTTTTGGGTAGCAGCCCTATGAGCAAAAAAACCGCCTAGAACTTCGCCGAGTCCATTTATGGCGATATCGCTCAGGTTGGCGCTGAATTCTCGGTTATTTCTGTCTTCCCGATAGTTCAATGTATTCGAGCCTTGCGCCAAGGGTGAAACTGGTCGCGCGCCGTCTGCGCTTACACCAATTCGTGTTCCGCACTCAACACAAGCAACTGAATCGGGCTCGAGAACAGCCTGACAGCTCATGCATCGCGCCTGACTTCCGCAGAACTTACAGAAAAAACCGCGGGCAGATAACTCTTTAGTACAAGTCGGACAAGTCATATGTTTGTTGGATTACGAATATCAAAATACACCCAAAGGCTATGAGTAACTACAGGTTTCTTGATTCGCTGCTGATGAGATTTGTCTAGATTGGACAAATACTGCTTGATTTATAGCTGGCGGGGAAGAAAAGACCAAGAGGCCGCGATTGCTCGCGGCCTCTTGGTGTTGCTGAGTTGATGTTGGGTTAGACCTCTTTGACTCCGTCGACAAACGCCTTCAGCTTGCGTGAGCGGCTTGGGTGGCGCAGCTTGCGGAGGGCTTTGGCTTCGATCTGGCGGATGCGCTCGCGGGTGACCTGGAAGGACTGGCCTACCTCTTCGAGCGTGTGTTCGGAGCCGTCTTCGAGGCCGAAGCGCATCTTGATGACGCGCTCTTCGCGCGGCGTCAGGGTGCGGAGGACCTGCGAGGTGTACTCCTTGAGGTTGACGCTGATGACCGCGTCGGACGGCGAGACGGCCATGCGGTCTTCGATGAAGTCTCCGAGGTGCGAGTCTTCCTCTTCTCCGATGGGGGTCTCGAGCGAGATGGGCTCCTGCGCGATCTTGAGGACCTTGCGGACCTTCGCGACGGGGATGTCCATGCGGCGGGCGATCTCTTCCGAGGACGCTTCGCGGCCAAGCTCCTGCACGAGCTGACGCGACGTGCGGATGAGCTTGTTGATGGTCTCGATCATGTGGACCGGGATACGGATGGTGCGGGCCTGGTCCGCGATGGCGCGGGTGATGGCCTGCCGGATCCACCAGGTGGCGTAGGTCGAGAACTTGTAGCCGCGACGGTACTCGAACTTGTCGACCGCCTTCATGAGGCCGATGTTGCCCTCCTGAATCAGGTCGAGGAACTGCAGGCCGCGGTTGGTGTACTTCTTCGCGATGGAGACGACGAGGCGAAGGTTGGCCTCGATGAGCTCGCGCTTGGCGCGCTCGGCGTCCATGTCGCCCTGGATCATCTCGCGCTGGGTGCGCTTGAGGTCGGCGATGGTGATTCCGGCGTCCTGCTCGAGTCGCTCGAGGTCGGTGCGGCAGTTCTTCTGCTGGCGCTTGTACTCCTTGCGCAGCTCTTCGGACTTGGAGGCCTCGAACTTGGTCTCGAGGGTCTTGATCTGGCGCTCGAGGGTTCGCATGGAGTCGACGGTCTTGTTGACCTTGTCGAGCAGGCGCTTCTTCTCGGCGTTGGTGTACTTGAGCTCGCGGACGATGCGGTTGATGTAGACGTGCTCGCGGCCGATGAGCCAGCGCAGCTTGCGCGTCTCCTTCGCCTTGGCCTTGGCGTCCTTGCCGGGGACGGCGGCGAGCTTCTCCTCGAGCATGTGAATCTTCTTCTGGTGCTTGAGAAGGACGTCGATGCGGCCCACGGTGGCCTTGACGCGCGCCTGCAGGATCTCTTCGGTCAGCTCCTCCTCGTCGAAGGTGACGACCTCTTTGATGTTGCGGACGCCGCGGCGCAGGTCTTCGCCCAGCCCCACGATCTCGCGGATGACGATCGGCGAGCGGGAGATGGCCTTCATGACGCGCATCTGGCCGCGCTCGATGCGCTTGGCGATCTCGACCTCGCCCTCGCGGGTGAGCAGCGGGACGGTTCCCATCTCGCGCAGATACATGCGGACGGGGTCGTTGGTCTTCTCAAGGGTTCCGGGCGAGAGGTCGAGCTCAACGTCCTCAGACTCTTCGCCGGCCTCGGGTTCGTACTTCTCCCGGTCGGCGTACTTGTCGCCCGAGAGGACGTCGATCCCCTGGGTGTTAATGGTGGTGAGAAGGTCGTCGAGATCGTCGGGGGTGGTGATATCGCCCGGCAGCAGGTCGTTGACCTCGCCGTAGGTCAGATAACCCTTTTCCTTCCCGGTCTCAATGATCTTGTCTATGTCTTCTTCGTACTTGTCGATTTCTTCAGCCACGGCAGTGCGCGCTCCTGCAAAAGATTCTTTTCATGGGATGCCCGCCTGAGTGTCCACAGTAGTATCCGGGCGGACGAATCCCTGGGTTGTTGCGGTAATGGGCAGGGAGCAAGTTGCGGTTGGAACCGCGTTGGCAAGCCCGATGACCTATCGGAGGTCAGGGCATTCGAAGGCACACGTCCCCAGCGAATCACAGGATACCACACTATTTAGACGTTTTCTGAAGCAAAAAGATTCGGCGGGGGTGTACGAAGCGGTTCGCCGCGGGCTCCTCCCTGATGGCTCGGGCAGCGGCGAAGGTGGATGTCCGTGCCGTTGGAGCCGTAATCGTGCCCGCAGTGGCTGCAGCGAAGGTGGTAGATGGTCTGACCAGGGAAGCTCTCGGAGGGAAAGCCCGTCCGGGAGATGACGATCTGGCCGTGTTTGTTGCGGTATCCGGGGTCGGTGGTCTTGTAACGGGTCATTTTTCAGGGGAATTGATGCGAGTCGCGGCTAAAAACATGCACAAAATAAATGGCTTAGATGGAGTGATGCTGTAAGCAAGGATCAAGCTAATTGATTTTAGTTTAGTGGCGGCAGGTGGTGTTGTTTGCCTTCGCGATCCCGAGGAAGCTAATGCTCTTAGGGGCCAGAACAACCCTTCCGTGCCCCTCGGCTCCATAAGTAAGCGCTGGCAGATTCACCGCTCAAGTACGAGCACAGTCGGTCCCACACCGTGTGATCCGCTTGACAGGGCACCCGGCTCAGGGAGGAGAATTGGCCCCTCTCCTGCCGAAGGACTGTTCTCGCAACAGCACGCCCCAAAGAAGTCCGACGGGAGTTCGGCCCAACTCAATCTGATCGAAGTCTTGTGGAGTCTCGGCTTGTGCTCCGGCATTGCAGGAACACAAGTAAAGACCATAGCTCCGTCGTCCTTTCCGGTTCAAAACCAGGAGGTGCATATGACTAAGAAATTCGTCGTGGTATTCATCGCCGTTTCGGTTTTGCTCGGTGTGGCACCCTATGTTCTTGTGCCGCCAGCCTGGGCGAAATCGACAAGAAGCTCTTGGGAGCAAGCGAATCCCATGAACAAGGCACGCGCATTTTTTGTGGCAACGGAACTCAAGGATGGCAATATCCTCGTGGCCGGCGGCTTCGACGGAACTAGCAATCCTTCCTTCTTCGCCGATAGCGAGATTTACGACAGACACACAGGTTCCTGGAAGCTGGCCGCCGCCATGCATGTGGCCCGCGCCGCGCATGTCGCCGTGAGGCTTGAAGACGGCCGTGTGCTGGTTATTGGCGGTTACACTGTAGGCTTCAATCCCCTTAGCAGCGCCGAGATCTACGACCCCTCCACCAATATGTGGTCGTTAACAGGCTCGATGAATGACGCGCGTGCCGAGGACTTCACAGCAGAGTTGCTGCCGGGTCACAAGGTCCTGGTTGCTGGTGGCTTCGGTAAGTCAGGTGTACTTAAGTCCGCCGAAATCTACGGTGAAGCCAGCGGAACCTGGACGCGCACATCCAGCATGAACGTTGAGCGCGCCGAGTTCGCGACCGTCGTGCTCCGTGGTGAAGGTCGTGATGAAGGCAATGATGGTGATGACAATCGCCGTATCCTGGTCATTGGCGGTTACACAAACGCCGGCCCCATACCGACCGCAACTGCCGAGATCTTCGATTCAGCTACCGAGATGTGGACACTGACAGGAAGCATGAACATTGGCCGTGCGGACGAGGCAGCGGTGCGTCTCCGTGACGGCCGAATCCTGGTCGCTGGAGCTGCGGTGGACTCAGTGCCGGATGCGACCGCCGCTGCAGAGATCTTCGACCCAGATACCGGACAGTGGGCTACGACCGCGAGCATGACATCTCCGCGCGATGAGGTCGAGTTTGCCGGGGTTCTTCTACCGGACGGCCGGGTGCTCGTGCCGGGCGGCTTCACGGCTCTGGATACGCCCGTGTCCAGCGCTGACCTCTATGACCCAAAGTCACGGACCTGGACACAGGCCGGCTCAATGAGTGTTTCCCGCGGTGGTCACGCCGTCTTGGTCCTACGCGGCGATCGAGGAGTGTTGGTAATGGGAGGGCTAAACAGCCCGCCCGCGGCAACCGCCAGTGTAGATATTTTCCACGAAGGAGAAGATGAATAAACAACCTTGTTGTCGTAGGGGTGTGTGGGCAGCGCCGCTCGACCGCATTGGATTCGTCTTGGCCCTTTTCGATCTTTCCCGTCGCCGCAGGATCAAAAATGCGCCGCAAGGATACGCGACCAGCGCTTGTCCCAGCGATGCTGATCCGAGAGGTGATGTGACAGGAGAAGTTTGCTGTAAGTTGCTGAAAAGGATGGAGCCGATGAGCAGGAGACGGACCGGTGCCCAGGTTCGGTCATTAATTTCTGGGACAGGAGACTAGACGGTCTCTTCGGGCGGCTCGAAGGTGGGAGTAGTGCGCCGCAGACGAGCAAGTAGTGCAGCGGGGCGCAAGGATTGCGGGTAGCTGAGCATGCTGGCGAAGAAGCCCTCGAAGGTGTCGTGCGCAATCTTAAGCGATTCGGGCAGGACGTAGACGGTCATGATCAACTCAGACACAAGCAGGGAGCCCGCCGCCCCATAGAGGCCGTAGCGTTTCGCCATCAGATAGGTGAGCACGACGGTGATGCTGGTGGCGACGAGGTAGCGTGCCGCCAGCCTCTGGTGCTGGTTGATGGCCGAGACCAGCGTGGAGCTCGTGGACCAGAGCGCGTAGAAAACGACGACAAGCAGAAGCACGCTGAGGAGCGTCCGGCTGGGCGGGACGTGACCACCGGTCCAACGGTGGAGGAACCATGGTCCGGCGAGGAGCATCGCCGCGACGACGATGACGGCGATGATGAGCGCCATCTGGCAGGCGAGACGGTGAAGCCTGCGGATGAGAGGAATATCGTTGGCGCCGAAGGCGTTCGACATCTCGGGCCAGAAGGTGGCATTGACCATCTGGACCATCTGCAGGGCGACGCGCGAGACGGTCCGGGCGGTGCCGAAGATAACGACCGAGGTGGGGCCAAGCGCGTACCCCACGGCCAGCAGGGTTCCCTGCAGGTTGAGGGCGTTGCCGATGGGGAAGGCCATGAAGGCGAGTGCGGGAGCAGCGAGGCGACGAATCTCGGCGAAGCTCGCGTGGGACCACCCGAAGCGTATCCAGGGGATATCTCGACGGACCATCAGGCAAAGGACAAAGGTGAAGGCTCCATTGGCCAGCGCAAACACGAGGGCGGTGATGCGCGCTCCACCACCAAGGCATACGGGAACCAGCATGATAGTGAAGGCTGCCAATGAGGCGCAGCTCTTGATGAACGAGCCGTAGGGGTAGCGTCCGATGCAGCGGTAGGCCGACTGCAGCAGCGTCTCGAGCTGCGCCAGCAGAACGGAGCAGCCTAAGTAGAAGATGATCCACTTGGTGTCTGTGGAGCCGATCGTGTGCAGTTTCAGGTACTTCGCCGCGGGAAGGAAATAGACCGCGATGCCGAGCAGAAGCATGCAAAGCGAGCAAATGACGGTGATGAGCCACCAACAGCTCTGGAAGACGCGTAGAGCACCCTCGCGGTCGTCGCGAGCCGTCATCATGCTCATCTCGTTGCCGGCGACGCTGCCGAAGCCGACGCTGCTGACGCCGAGATACGTCGGGACGGCGCTCACGATCAGCCACTCGCCATAGAGAGGCACGCTCCAGAAGTGCAGAAAGACGGGAACCTGCACCAGTTGAACGATGGTGTATGCGAGCTTGCTGATCCAGTTGGAGAGAAAGCCGAGGGCGAGACGGCGCTTGGTACCTTTGTCGATGGCCGTATCCTCCGCAGTTTTCGCTTGCCTAAGCCGCGTCCACTCACGGCGTCTGGTCAGCTGACTAAGGCGATTGTAACAAGCCGGGATGACAGCACTGTGAGCGGATCACGAACTCGGGCGGCTAGAGTTCGCGGAGTCTGCGGTCGAGTGCGAGGCGCTCGTTCATGAGGCGCGTGACCATCTCCTGGTCGCCGCGGCGGTCGGCTTCGGCGATGGAGGTGCGGATGTTGCGCTGGCGGCTCTCGATGTGGCGGCGCTCGAGTGTGTGCAGGGCGTTGGCGACGAGCTGCGCGATGGAGTGGTTGGCAGAGCCAGGGTCGTCGCTGTGCATCAAGGCGCGAGCCAGCAGGGCGCGGGTCTCCTGGTCGGGGGCGGCGTCGAGAGGATTGGGCGGAACGGGCGCATTGGCCAGGGCTTCGAGCAGCGGAGCCGCGGGCATGCCCTCGAACCAGTCGGAGTGCTGGGAGAGCTGGTCGGCCGCGAGCGTGCGCGCGGGGTCGCTCTCGGGGAGCACGAGCGCGCGGAGCAGGACGCGCTCGGTCTCGCTGGCGGGGTCGGTGGAGTGTGAGCGGACACTCTCGACGCGCTGCGCGGCGGCCTGCTTCAGCTCCTGGCGAAGGATCACGGAGTCGATGCCGAGCTTCTGCGCGGCGTCGGCGGCGAACTCGTCGCGCTGGATGCGGTTGGGCATGCGGCGGATGTGCGGGAGGAGGAAGTTCATCGCCTTCACCTTGGCCTCGGCGGTGCGGCCGGGGAACTGCTGGCGGGCGCGGTCGATGAGGTAGTCGGCGTGGCGCTTGGCTGTCCGCAGCGCCGCCATGTAGGCCTGCACCCCCTGTTCGCGGATGAAGCGGTCGGGGTCGAGGCCGTCTTCGAGCGCGACGACCTTGACCTCGAAGTCCTCTTCGGTGAGCAGGGCGATGGACTTCTCGGCGGCGTTGGCGCCTGCGGTGTCGGGATCAAAGTTGACCAGGACGCGCTTGGTGAAGCGGCTGAGCAGCCGCACCTGCATCTCGGTGAAGGCCGTGCCCGAGGTGGCGACGACATTGCGGATTCCCGCCATGTAGACGGAGATGCAGTCCATCTGCCCTTCGACGAGAAGCGCAAAGTCGTTGGAGCGGATGTCTGCCTTGGCCTTGTCGAGATTGAAGAGCACCTGGCCCTTGGAGTAGAGCGGGGTCTCGGGCGAGTTCATGTACTTGGGCAGAGGGCGGCCCTTGTCGTCGACGGCATCGAGAGCGCGCGCGGTGAAGGCGATGGTCCGGCCCTGCTCGTTCGCGATGGGGAAGGTGATGCGCTTGCGGAACTTCGCGTACATCTGCCCCTGCGATCCGTCGGCCTGCTCCTTGGCGG
Organism: Edaphobacter bradus; assembly: GCF_025685645.1. Taxonomy (NCBI): domain Bacteria; kingdom Pseudomonadati; phylum Acidobacteriota; class Terriglobia; order Terriglobales; family Acidobacteriaceae; genus Edaphobacter; species Edaphobacter bradus. The sequence continues at coordinate 600,417 of NZ_JAGSYF010000002.1, read as the reverse complement.
CGAAGAGCCCGCTGGCTCGCATCGTCTCTTCGTTGAAGTGGGGCTTCAGCCGCTCGCGCATATCGTTGTAGTCGTCGGGCGCGTAGCCGATGCGGAACTTCGCGATGGTCTCGGCGGTGACGCCACGGCCGCTGAGGTACTCACGGGCGCGGGCGGCCTCGGGGCTCTTGAGCTGCGCCTCGAAGTACTGCGTCGCCGCTTCGTGGATGTCGAGGAGCTGCTTACGGAGTCCGGCCTCGCGCGCCTCTTCGGGCGAGGAGAACTCGCGCTTCGGAAGTGGAATCCCCATCTTGGTCGCGACGGAACGCACGGCCTCGGGGAAGCTGACGTGCTCCATCTTCATGACGAAGGTGAAGACGTCGCCCTTCTCGTGGCAGCCGAAGCAGTAGAAGTAGCCGTGGGCGGCGTTGACCGAGAAGGAGCCGGTCTTCTCCTTGTGAAAGGGACAGAGGCCGGTGTGGTTCTGCGCGCCGGTCTTGCGCAGCTTCACGTACTCGCCGATGATGCGCACGATATCGGCCTGCTGCTTGACGAGTTGAGAGAAGTTATCGGACACCGGAGAACAAACTCAGTAAAGTATGAGTGTAGTAGATGCGTCCTGGCCCAGGCTGCCCTGGTGGGAATGAAGCGGAGAGGTTGCCTGGCCAATGCGACTTTTGTTGCAGAGGGTTAGCGGGATTTTCCTTGTCCGCGAAAACTTCCCTACCGAAGATGGGTCTGTATGTGCGTGGTCAACCTGGGCGGGCTGTACGCGGCTCGCTCCAAAATCTGGCAGCGCCTTTCCTTTTGGCGCTGCTCTCCTCCCCGAGGTAAAGGAATGCGATCTCTCAAATCAATTCAGAAAATTGCAGTAGTGACTGTGGCAGCGGCGACGCTGGCGTTTGTCCCAGCGGCTTCCTTTGCGGCCGTCGATGTTTCGATTGGCGTCTCGGTGGGCACGCCTCCGCCGGTACTGCCTGTCTACACGCAACCTCTCAACCCTGGCCCGGGTTATATCTGGACGCCTGGCTACTGGGCGTACGGTCCTGATGGCTATTACTGGGTTCCCGGCGTGTGGGTTCTGGCTCCCGTCGGCATGCTGTGGACGCCGCCTTACTGGGGGTGGGACGACGGGTCGTATTTCTTCCACCCCGGCTACTGGGGTCCGCATATCGGCTTCTACGGCGGCGTGAACTACGGCTTCGGCTATGGCGGCGAAGGCTATGAGGGCGGCTACTGGAACCACGGCGTCTTCAACTACAACCGCACGGTGAACAACATTAACGTCAACCAGGTGACGAACGTCTACAACAAGACCGTCATCGTCAACAACTACAACCGCGTGAGCTACAACGGCGGACAGGGCGGTCTTCAGGCTCGCCCGAACGAGCATGAGAGGGCCGCGGTTCGCGAGCAGCACTTCCAGCCGACGTCGAACCAGATGGCCCATGAGCAGGCGATGCGCGCGGATCGCGGACAACTCGCGTCGGCGAACGGAGGACGTCCCCAAACGATGGCGATGCGTACGGTGAATGAGCGCAGCGCGAACCAGCAACAGCGTTTTGACCGGCAGCCGCAGACGAACCAGCCGCAGCAGCGTGCTGACCGGCAGCCACAGGTGAACCAGCAGGTGCAACATGCTGATCGGCAACCGCAGATGAGCCAGCCGATGCAGCGCGTTGACCGGCAGCCGCAGATGAGCCAGCCGCAGCAGCGTGTTGACCGTCAGCCGCAGATGAACCAGCCGCAGCAGCGTGTTGACCGTCAGCCGCAGATGAGCCAGCCGATGCAGCGTGTTGACCGTCAGCCACAGATGAGCCAGCCGATGCAGCGTGTTGACCGTCAGCCACAGATGAGCCAGCCGATGCAGCGTGTTGACCGGCAGCCGCAGATGAGCCAGCCGATGCAGCGTGTTGACCGTCAGCCACAGATGAGCCAGCCGATGCAGCATGTTGACCGGCAGCCACAGATGAACCAGCAGGTCAGTCACGAAAACCAGAACGATCACCAAAGGCGGTAAGAGTGCTGTCCTGACTTTGCTTCGCAAGAGCGCAAGGCGGCCGTACAGAGTCTCTGTCGGCCGCTTTGCTTTTGGCGCATTTCCCAGCTCGCGGTCAGTGAGGCGCAGGCGGGTCCTACAATAGCCCTGAGTGCTCCACGTGGAACAATCCGACCGCCTCGTTGTTGTGCTGGTTCGTGCGCGGAATCCGAACAATATCGGTGCGGTGGCGCGGGCCATGCATGACTTCGGCTTCCGGCACCTGCGCGTGGTGAACGATTACACGGTCCCGCTGGAGACGGCGCGCTCGGCGGTGGATGCCTCGGCGGTGGTGGCGAACGCAAGCAAATGGGACAGTGTTGCGAGCGCGGTTGCCGACTGCACGCTAGTGGTTGGCACGTCGGCGGTCGGCGAGCGGGCGCTGGAGCATCCGCTGCATGCGCTGCCTGAGGCAGCAGAGGCGATCGGCGCTGAGCTTTCCAGCGAGAGTGGGCGCGTGGCTCTGCTCTTTGGCTCGGAGAAGACAGGGCTCAGCAATGAGGAGCTGAGCCATTGCCACTGGCTGCTGACGATTCCGATGGAGCAGCATGAAGGGATTCGTCATCCATCGATGAACCTGGGGCAGGCCGTCGCGGTGTGCCTGTACGAGCTTGTGCGGAGTCCTGGTGAGCACGGGGCGAAGGGAGTCTCTCGCGCGGCCGAGGCAGGAGAGGTCGAGCGGCTGCTTGCGTCGTTTACGGAGATGCTGGAGGCGACCGGCTACACGCGGCGTCATCCAGCGAACTGTGACGAGGCGCAGATCAGGCGGCTGGTTCTGCGCATGGGACTGGCGGCGAGCGATGTGCCGGTGTGGATGGGGATTGTGAGGCAGGTGTTATGGAAGGCGCGCGGCGGATGACCTGCAGTGCGCGTTGCCGTCCAATGCAGTGGTGGTTGTAGACTGGCGAGGCTTGCACAATCTCAACAAGAGAGAATCGGTTTGGAGGGTTGAAGGGATGTCTTTGGTTCGAGGTCTGACGACGGCGACCGCCGTGGTACTGGGATTGGGTTTGACGGTTGCAGCCGCGGCGCAGGGCCGCCAGCTCACCATGGCCGACTATGCGCAGGCCGAGAAGTTCATGAACTACAACGTGAACCCACTGGTCTTTCACGGCGTCGAGCATCCGGCGTGGATCTCGGCTGGCCGCTTCTGGTATCGCGATCTCGGTCCGGAGGGAATCACCTATGTGATGGTCGATGCGGCGAAGGCGACGAAGAGCGCGGCCTTCGATCATGCGAAGCTTGCCGCCGCGTTGACGGCCGCAGGTGCGCGTGGGGAGAAGGACCCGCATCATCTCGTCCTTGCCGATCTCGACGTGAATGGCGAGGTTGTTCTGGTCTCCGCCGGGGCGAAGCAGTATCGCTGCGACCTGAGCGGCGAGGGGAAGTGCGCGGCGACGTCGGTAACCCCTGTAGCGCGTCCGGCATTCGGCCGTGCGCGCGCCGAGGCGATCGTCTCGCCGGACGGCACGAAGAGCGCGTTCCTTCGCAACTACAATCTGTGGGTGCGGGACCTTGCGAGCGGGAAAGAGACGCAGCTCACGACGGACGGCGTGAAGGACTTTGGCTACGCGACCGACAATGCAGGCTGGCAGCGGAGCGACAATCCCATCCTCGTCTGGTCGCCCGACTCCAAGAAGATTGCGACCTTTCAGCAGGACCAGCGCAAGGACGGCGAGATGTATCTGGTACCGGTCACGAACGGTCATCCGCAGCTGCAGGCGTGGAAGTATCCGCTGGTCGGCGACACGAACGTGACGATGATCGAGCGCGTGATTCTCGACGTGGGCTCGGCGAAGGTCATCCGCCTGAAGATAGAGCCGGACCAGCACCGCTCGACGATCTGCGATGACATCAGCTGCAATGGCGGCGGAGGATGGGACGACGTGCAGTGGAGCGACGACAGCGCGCACCTCGCCTTCGTCTCCACCTCGCGCGACCATAAGCAGGAGTGGTTCCGCGTGGCCGACGCTGCGAGCGGTGATGTGCGCGACGTCTACACCGAGACGGCGCCGAAATTTTTTGAAAGCGGCAACGACAAGGTCAACTGGAAGTATCTGCCGAAGTCGAACGAGTTTCTGTGGTTCAGCGAGAAGGACGGCTGGGGACAGATGTATCTCTACGACCTTACGACGGGCAGGCTCAAGAACCAGATCACGCACGGCGAGGGCAACGTCACGCAGGTCCTGTACGCCGATGATGATTCGCGCAAGCTGTATTTCCTTGCCGTGGGCAAGGAGGCGGGGCGCGATCCGTACTTCGCGCACTACTACAGCATCAACTTCGACGGCGGCGGGATGACGCTGCTGACGCCGGAGAACGCCGATCACGTTGTGACCGCATCGCCCGATGGCCGCTACTTTGTCGATGCGGCATCGACGCCGACGCAGCCGGAGACGACGGTAGTCCGCGACAGCACGGGCAAGGTCGTGGTCGAGGTTGCGAAGCAGGACATCTCGAAGCTGGTAGCGACAGGCTGGGTTCCGCCGACGCCGATTACGGTGAAGGCGCGCGACGGCAAGACGGACCTGTACGGATTCCTCTTCAAGCCGACGAACTTCGACGCATCGAAGAAGTATCCCATCGTGAACCACGTCTATCCCGGGCCGCAGACGGGCTCCTGCGGTGGGCGGAACTTTGCGGCGGCGCATGGAGACATGCAGTCGCTGGCGGAGCTCGGCTTCGTGGTTGTCTGCATCGATGGCATGGGGACGCCGTGGCGCTCCAAGACATTCCACGAGTTCTATTACGGCAACCTCGGCGACAATACGATTCCCGACCAGGTGGCGGGGATGAAGCAGCTGGCCGCGAAGTATCCGTGGATTGATCTGGATCGCTCGGGAATCTACGGGCACTCCGGCGGAGGCAACGCGACGGCGGCGGCGATGTTCAAGTATCCGGACTTCTTCAAGGTCGGCATCGCGGAGAGCGGCAATCACGATCAGCGCGACTACGAGGACGACTGGGCGGAGAAGTGGGCCGGGCTGCTGGTGAGGTTCCCGGACGGAACGACGAACTACGACAGCCAGGCGAACCAGTACTTTGCCAAGAACCTCAAAGGCCATCTGCTGCTGGCGCACGGGACGATGGACAACAACGTTCCGGTGAACAACACGTTGCTGGTGGTGGATGCGCTCATCAAGGCCAACAAGGACTTCGATCTGTTGCTGATTCCCAATGTCGCGCACGGCTATGCCGAAGCTTCGCAGTATATGGCGCGGCGGCGGTGGGACTACTTCGTCCGCAACCTCGCGGGTGATACTCCGCCGCGCGAGTACCAGTTGAAGCCATGGGCCGAGGCTCAGGAGGCGCTCCATCACGCGGGCGGCCCGGGCGACGAAGATCAGTAACGGCGATCAAGCCTGAAGCATGGCGAGGACGTCGTCGTGCTTCAGGCCGCGTTGGCGCAGCGTGTGGATGGCGAGCGCGCCGTGCCGCTTGGCCAGCCGCGTGCCGTGTTCATCGACCAGCAACCGCGTGTGGAAGTACGCAACAGCAGGGAGTGAGAGGGCGCGCTGCAGCAGTATCTGGCGCGCGGTGGACTTCAGCAGGTCGGCTCCGCGCACGACTTCGGTGATCCGCATTGCGGCGTCGTCGACGACGCAGGCTAGCTGGTAGCTGGGCAGGCCGTCCTTTCGCCAGACAAGGAAGTCGCCGAAGTCTTTGCCTGTGGTCAACTGCTGCGCTCCCATGTTGCCGTCGATGAAGCGAATTGCCTCGCCATCAGGGACGCGGAACCGGTAGTTCATCCCTGACTGCAAGGTTCGTGGCGCGTTGCTGGTTGGACGGCATTTGCCGGTGTAGACCGGTTCGTCGTCGGTGTCTTCGTGCGGTGCCTGCATCATCTGGGCGAGCTCGCGGCGACTACAGGTGCATGGGTATGCGTGGCCGGTTGCGAGCAGTTTTTCGAAGGCCTCGCGGTAGAGTGCGAGGCGCTGGGACTGCACGATCATCGGCGGAGTCCACTCGATGCCTAGCCAGGCTAGGTCTTCGAGCATGGCATCGACGAATTCTTGTTTCGAGCGCTGCGGGTCGAGGTCCTCGTTGCGTAGTAGCAGAGTGCCGTTGTGCCCTCGCGCTCGAAAGTCCGCAGTCCAGAAGGTCGCAGCATGGCCGAGATGCAGCAGGCCGGTCGGTGATGGGGCCAGACGGCCGACGTAAGAGGTTCTCACGAAGAGATAATACTGTTGAAGGAAGTTGGATTCTTCACCTCTAAAATACGAAAACACAATGAGTGATACTCAGATCGAAATCTTGCAGCAAGAAATGTGCCGACGCTATCAGACGGGCTACGTTGGCGCCTTCAATGAACAAATGTCGGGTTTCGCGACCGCAACGGGTGGCCTTCTCCCGATAAATGGACTAAGACATCCATTAGCCGGCGGAACCACGGGATGGTACATCTGGTGCGGTGAGGAGTTCTCTAGCCGAAGAGATTTCTTCCAACCCATCCACACCAAGCATATTTACGAGAAATATCCTTCAATTGCTCCACTGCTTGGACTACCACCGGGCTACCGATTCCTTCAGGCGGGCGACTATATCGATGTATGGTTCGATCCTCTTCTGTTGAGTGTGTAGCATTATTTGCTTTACATGTAATCCACACCGTACTGCACGGGGATTTGGGTGAAGGCGATGCGGGTTGGGGCGCTTTCGCGCGCGGGCAGCATTCCGGCGAAGTGCAGCGTGGTGTGGCCGTACTTGAGGTTCAGCTTGTCCATGGTGGCGGAGAGCTGGGTGCGGTTGTTGGGGTCGGGGAAGAGTTCGTCCTGGTGCTCGTTCTCCGGGATGAGGTCGCGCAGCGTGACGCCGACGAAGAATGGCTTCTGGAAGGCCTCGCCCTGCGGCCTTCGCGCCCAGATACCGCGCAGCACTTCGAGCAGGGTCAGGGTGTCCTGGCACTCGCGGAAGCGCGCCTCCATACCCCAGCCGGAGTGCTTGATTCCGCTGAAGTGCCGCTTTGACTTCATCTGCTCGGCCTGCTGCCTGGTGAGTTGATACCGGATCGTCACGGCCATGGAGCCGGTGTAGAACTTCTCCATGCGGAGGCGCATGGCGGCCTTGTGGAGCAGCTTGTTGGCAACGGCCCACGCACCCGCGTCGGTGCGGAACTCCGGCGCCATGATGTGCGAGTGGCCGAGCGACTTCTGGATTCCGCTTGGCACGGGAGCGCCGTCGTCGCCGGTGTCGTCGCCGCGCAGCCAGTGGAAGAGCCGGTCGCCCCACACGCTGTCCCAGAGCTTGTGCATGCCGTTGCGGTCGAGCGCGAGAAGCTGCTCCATCGTGGTGATGCCCTTGTTGTTCAGCCGTACCTCGGTCCGTGCGCCGACTCCGGGCAGGTCGCGAAGCTCCAGATGAGCAATTGCCCTTGGCAATTGCGATGGTAGAAGTCCGATGAGGCCGTCGGGCTTCTGCATGTCGCTGGCGATCTTGGCGAGGTAGCGGTTGGGGGCCATGCCGATGGAGCAGCGGAGGGCTTCGCCTACGTTTTTGTAGATGGACTGCTTGATGTCAAGGGCGATGCGGCGCGCGCGCGGAGGCTCCTGCTCGCGGCCCATGAGCTCGCAGACCATCTCGTCGATGGAGGGCGTGTGGGCGACGGGGCAGCAGAGCTCCACGGCCTCGGCGATGGCTTTGGAGTATTTGGCGTACTCGGTGTGGTTGCCCTCGATGAGCACGATCTCGGGGCAGCGTTGTTTTGCTTCGCCGACCTGTGTGCCGGTCTTGATGCCGAGTGCTTTGGCCTCGTAGCTGGCGGCGATGCAGCAGGTGGTGTCGGCCATGGTGGGGACGACGGCGACGGGACGGTTGCGGTACTCCGGGTGCAACTGCTGCTCGACCGAGGCGAAGAAGCTGTTGAGGTCGATGTGGAGGAAGCCGAACCTGTCGGGTTGGGGGGCGCCAGACATGAACCTAGCCGGATTATATTCGCCCTTTGTTTGCCAGCCAAGGTATGTGCCCCCTCCCCCTGTTTTTGTGCAAAGTCTTCTAAACAGATACTTTAGGTCCGGACTTGTTGTGCAATCCGATTGCCAGACTGCGGGAATCAGGGAAATCCGATGTAAGTGGTGTGCAAAGTCTTCTAAAGACGGTTGTTAGTTGCTGGTTGCGGGTTGTTAGTTGAAGAAAAAAAGCCCGGTTTTTGGCCGGGCTTTTTGCTTCTGTTTCTATTTTAGCAAGTTGAGAGACCTGCTCTGCCACGGCGATGTGCTTTGGTTTGTGGAGTTTGAGTGGATTGGGGGCTTGACAGGGGCTTTTGCTGGCGTTTTCGAGGGATAAGCCGCGATGAATTGGGTACCCCTCGGGTCAGTGGCCGTGTCTTGAATGGGGCATCCGATAACTTTGTGGCTCTGCCGGCGAAATGCGGGGATTCTTCCCGTTCGACTTCCCATTCGACTTCGCTCAGGGCAGGCTGCTCAGGGCAGGCTGCTGTGCTCAGAATGACCGGGGTTGGGACTCTTGGGCGCCGTGTGATTCTGGATCTGGGATGGTTTAGGGATTAAGGTTTGCCTTCGGCAGAGCGGAGCCCACTCATCGCGCGAAAGGCTGCGCGATGAATGGGGCACCCGGCTGGAGAGGCACAGCGCGGTGGCGGGGGATGATCGGACTTTTCGGTTTTATCAGATGGATATGGGGTTGTTGCGGGTTTGAGGGCAACGATCAACGGAGTCGACTTCTGAGGACTAACCCATGTCGATTAGGCGCTACGACGTGCGATCCTCCCAGTCTACCCACTCGACTGGATGGGTGATGAGATAGGCGCTCACCGCTTCGTCAAGGGTCGCGAAAAAGGTCTGTTCGCCGAAGCGCGTGTATAGCCCGAAACGTTTCAGCTTGTCTTTCACCGGGTCCTTCATCTCAGCGAAACACAACTCGATGCCGTTGGCGTGCAGGGTGTCGTGGAGTTCGCAGACAGCATCGGCTGCGGTGACGTCGACGCTGGTGACCGGCTCCGCCGCGACAACGAGCCAGCTGGCCGGCGTCGGTGAGCTGGCAACGGCATCCAGGACTCGTTCCTGGAAAAGCTGGGCGTTCGCGAAGAAGAGCGGGGCATCCCAACGGAACAACACGAGCCCCGGGATCAACCGTGCCTCTGGATACCGGGTGATGTCGTGATAGCCCTTGACACGATCGACGCGGCCGAGCACGGCCGAATGCGGGCGCCAGCCGTCCCAGAGGAACTCAATCACGGCAATTACGATCGCCACCGCAATGCCCGGAATGGCGCCAAGAACGGCGACACCGGCGAAGCAGGCCATTGAAAGCCAGAACTCCCAGCGCTGGATGCGATAGATGCGGCGCAAATCGGACACTTCGACCAGGCCGATGGCCGAGGCGATGACGACAGCGGCCAGGGCGGTGTGCGGTAGATCCTGGAGCAGCTCGGGCGCGAGTACCAGTAGCAACGCGATCGCGAGCGCGCCAACGACCCCCGTAAGCTGGGTCCTGGCGCCCGCCGCCTCGGCTACCGGTGTGCGCGAGGAGCTGCTGCTGATGGGGAATCCCTGAAAGAAGGCCGCGGCGAGGTTGGAGACGCCGAGGCCCACCATCTCCTGGTTCGGGTCGACGGGCGTATGCAGACGCGCCGCATAGGTTCGAGAAAGCACGCTAGTGTCCGCGAATGAGACGAGGGCGACCGCGATGCCGCCCATGATGATCGGTACCATGTCGTCGACTGGTACAAGTGGAAGGCGTGGCGAGGGCAATCCCCGCGGTAGCGGACCGAGCACGGACACGCCGGCACGTACTGCGAGGTGGAAGGCCGCGACCACCACAGTAGCAGCGACGACGGCGATCAGGATGCCAGGGACGCGTGGCCAGCGCTTCAGTAGCAGTATGATGGCGAGCGTGCTGGCGCCGATGGCCAAGGCCGCGACGTTCGTGCTGCCTGCGAGCACCTTATTGACGATTTCCCAAGTTTGGCGAATGGGTCCGTGTGCACTGACAGAGAAGCCGAAGAGCTTCGGGACCTGGCTTAGCAGTACCGTCAGCGCGATGCCGTTCATGTAGCCGTAGCGGATCGGCTTCGAGAGCAGTTCGGTGACGAAACCCAGACGCGCAAGGCCCGCGGCGACGCACACAACGCCTGAGACGATTGCCATCATTCCGGCCAGCGGGACTGCACGTTGCGGGTCGCCCGCCGAAAGTGGCGCCACGACTGTCAGGATCACGGCGGCGAGCGAGGAGTCAGGTCCCAGAACGAGGATGCGGCTCGGACCGAACAGGGCGTACGCGAGTAGCGGCACAATAGTCGCATAGAGGCCGTTGATACCCGGTAACCCGGATGCCTCGGCGTACGCAACACCGACTGGCACGAGCATGGTCGTCATGACGAGGCCAGCGACAAGGTCGTGCCGCAGCCAGGACGACTGATATCGACGCAGAGTGTTCAACCCGGGGAGCCAGCGTATCCAGCCTAGATTCGCCAGCATTGCATGGCGGGCGATACGGCCCGGTTCTGTGGTGTCGGAAGAGAGCGGGTCAGTCATGGCCGCGCAGGTCAAGTGCCGAGAAGAGACGCTCTTTCAGGAATCAGGTCTCATCCATTCTAAGTTCTAAATATTCTCACCCTACAGTGTTTAGGAGCAAGGGCCTATAGTGCGATGAATGGGGCACCCGGCTGGCCCAGGTGCCGCATAGGGCGTCGCGCAGCAGGGTCCAGCTCAGGGAAGCTTGTCGAAAAAGAGATAAAGGGCGGCGATTCGGCCGTCGCGGGCAATGATGAAATCAGTCCCGGCGTAACCTGGCGCCTCACCAGGGCGGCCTGATACCCATGGGACCCGTCCGCCATTGCCCACTTCCTCGGGCTCGGCGATTGGCTGATATCGAAAGTCAGGGTGAGTCGCCTTGATGGCGCCAGCGATGCGATCGATCTCGTCGCGGCCACGGTAGACTCCCTTGCTGGGGTCGTAGAACACGGAATCTTCGGTGTAGAGCTCGTCGATGGCCGCGCGCCGGCGCGCGGGGTCATTTTCACCGAAGACTTCCTGAAGATTGCGGGTCAGCAAGGTCGATATGCTGTGTGACATGGATTGTGTCCTCCTGGGATCGAGTAGGCGCGATATCTCGATCCGGAACGGCTCTGTTACAGATGAGGCGGGTCAGACTGCGGTTTCAGATTTGTGGCCGGGTTTCGATTTCGGATTTGCCTTCGGCAGAGTGCAGCCCACTCATCGCGCGAAAGGCTGCGCGATGAATGGGGCACCCGGCCAATGTGAGCAGGCAGCAGTTCCCGACCTACGATGTCGTGCTATGCTGGCCGCGTTATGCGCCTTTTATTCGTTCTGCTCTTTGTTCTGCTTGCCCCGAACTTATCGGGCCAAGCCAATCTGTCCAGCGGCTCCGCTTCGTCTGTCTCGGACAATGCAGCATTGACAGAGATGTACACCGTCGATCAAAAAGCGCGGGAAGGAGATCATATTGACTGGGGCAAGTTGTCGAAAGACGACGCGCAACGAAGAAAAGACGTACAGCACCTACTGGCGGCTGGTGAGGTACGGACAGGGAATGACTATTACCATGCTGCGATGATCTTCCAGCACGGCCAGAATCCCGACGATTACTTATTGGCTCACGTGCTCGCCATGGACGCCGTTGCGCAGGGCAGCAAAGAGGCCCGGTGGCTTTCCGCAGCTACGCTAGATCGGTATCTGCTCTCTATCTGGCAGCCACAGGTCTTCGGCACACAGTTCCACGGCGGGTATGGCTTTGGGCCAATGACACACGACAGGATTAATCCCGAGATTGTTAGCGACTCTATGAGAGCCGCCACCTGTGTGGTGTCATCTGCACAGCAGCAGAAGACGCTTGAAACGGCCAACCACGGTGGCAGCTTCGGTAGTACGCAATTGAAGGAGCAATGTAAGTAGGTTTGCTGTCTTTCGCGATGGCGTTGATAGGAGCGACCGGGATAAGAGGGGGAAAGCTTTGAGGGTGGGGGCGCGGTGCGATTGGAATTTGTGGTGGGGGAGATTTCGGATTTGCCTTCAGCAGACGGAGCCCACTCATGTCGCCATGAAGCTGCGCCATGAATGGGGCACCCGATCTTAGATATGGGCCACCCAGCCCAGGATGGGAAAATGTCAGGATCGGCATCGCGCAAAAGCGCTACCCAAGTTTATTGCGGCAGTCCCACGCGGCGCACAAGGTCTTGAAAGCGTGGGTCAGAGCGGAGGGAATCAACCCTCAGATCAGCCTTTAGGAAGTAAGGAATGTCTGGCGATCTCTCTTGATAGGCCTTTTCCAGATATTCGAACGCCTTGTTTTTGTCACCCAGTCCAGCGTAGATCGTTCCAATCATGTAGGGCGAGACATAGCTAGTCTTCGACTTTTGTATGAATTCTCGAAGTATCTTTTCCGCATTAGCCCTTTGGCTTGTCGCTGCATAAGCGTGTGCCAATCCGGCGCTCGGGTCTGTGTCGCCCTGCGATAACTCGACCGCCTTCTGATATTCAGGAATGGCTTCCGGCAGCTGACCTGACCCCTCGTAACCGACGGCAAAAAAGTAATGCCTTGACCAATTCTCCGGACTCAATGGCACGGACCGTCGGCCAATCTCAACCATCGCCTTGTAATCACGCAAATGATAGTAGATCACTGACTCGATGTTGGGAGCCCAAGCGGGACTGAGTTCGCGCACTTTTGCGACCTCAGCCAGCGCCTCAGCGCGTCTGCCACTCCAGCCCAGGTAGACTGCGAGATTAGCATGACCATCTCCGTAGTTGGGGTTTAGCTCAAGCGCGTAATTGAACTCTCTTTCGGCAGTTGGCCAGTCCCACTCATACCGCCAACTCAGCCAACCAAGTGTGGTATGGGCCTCGCCCAGTGTTGCATCTAGTCGCAACGCTTTGTTAAGTGCCTCCTTGGCGGGCCGATAGGCATCCTGGGGAGGCACCCAGCGAAAATCACCTAGGCTCTGATAGCAGTCTGCTAGCCCTACGTAAGCCAGTGCAAAGCCCGAGTCTTGCTGGATGGCCTCTTCAAAGTAACGCTGCGCATCCTTGATTGTATGTGGCGTCGAAAAGCTTGTAGTCTCCTGAAAACGTCCTTTTAGATAGGCTTCATAGGCCGCCGCATTCACTTGCCGAGCGGTACCGAGTCTGGCCTGCTGTTGACGGGTCAACTGCACGCGAACCCGTTGCGCTATGTCCTGGGCGACCTCACTCTGCAACTTCAGGACATCCCCAAGGTCACGTTCATAAGTCTCTGCCCACATGTGCTGGTCCGTGGGCGCATGGATCAACTGCGCCGTTATTCGTACCCGATTGCCTGAACGCATTACTGATCCTTCTACTATGGCGTCGACATTCAGTTCCTTCGCAATTTCTGGCAAAGTCTTGTGCGCCCCCTTGTACTGCATAGCAGAGGTGCGGGAAATCACCCGCAAGGAACCGATCTTGGACAAGTCGGTGATGAGTGCATCTGTCATGCCATCAGCGAAATATTCCTGCTCGGGATCATGTGAGAGGTTTTCAAGCGGCAGAACGGCTATGGAGTTGATTCGCGTCCCAGGGCGCGCAATATAGAATCGTGCTCCTAACGCCAGCAAAAGAATGATCGCCGCAATGCTGACAGCAGCTGCCACCAAACGGACATACGACAACTTCGAAGCTGCAGCCGGCCTGGCTTCCACTTCTGGCTTTACAGATCCTGTGTCGCGCTTCAGCCGCTGCAAATCCGTTTGAATATCAGTAGCGTGCTGATACCGCAGATCACGGTCCTTCTCCAAAGCTTTGGAAATGATCTCTTCCAGCTTAGGCGGCAGATCGGGGTTCAGCCGCATCGGAGGAGGGGGAGCCCGGTTGAGAATGGCTTCAAAAATCACTCCCGTGCTCTCGCCACGAAATGGCAGAATGCCAGTTGCCATCTCGTACAGCACCACGCCGAAGCTGAACAGGTCGGTGCGGGTGTCCAGTTCCTTTCCCCGCACTTGCTCCGGCGACATATAAGCTACCGTCCCCAGCGTGCTGGCAGGACTGGTCAAATACTCTTCGTTCGCCGTTGCCGCTGTGGCTCCGACTGCTGCAGGTTCGGATTTACGCTGGACGACTTTGGCTAGTCCGAAGTCCAGCATCTTTACTTGTCCACGTTCAGTAACGAATATGTTGGCGGGTTTGATGTCGCGATGAACGATGCCTTTTTTGTGGGCGGCGTCGAGCGCATCGGCGATCTGGATGCCGATATCGAGCAAGCTCTCGGTGTCCAGCGGGTGTCCAGTGATCCGGTGCTTGAGGGTCTGCCCTTCCAAAAACTCCATGACGATGAACGGCTGACCTTCGTGCTTGCCGATCTCATGGATTGTGCAGATGTTCGGATGATTCAGTGCCGAGGCAGCACGTGCTTCACGGCGGAAGCGTTCCAGAGCACTCGGATCCTTGGCAACCTCAGCGGGGAGGAACTTGAGGGCAACGAACCGGCCGAGTTCTGTGTCTTCGGCCTTGTACACCACTCCCATCCCACCGCCGCCCAACTTCTCGACGATGCGGTAATGCGAGATGGCGCTGCCGATGAGTTGGGGAGGGGTGGCCATTGTGCGGAAATGTTAGGTCGGAACTTGGAAGCGGTCAAACAGGACCCGGCTGGGGTGGCCCGCCCTTCCACTCTCAACCAGCCACAAAAGTTCGGGTGCCCCATCCTTCGCGTTTTTTGCGAAGGGTGGGAAGGTACACTGCTCGCACAGCTATGCCAACCGGCCTGAGACGCCACAGCATATCAGACAGATACACTTCATCACTTTTAGTTATTACAGGCGTCAACCCTTCCTCGAAGCCAGCGCTGCGAAAGACGCCGTGCAAGAGGTCCTCGAGGGGACCCGCAAGCGGACAGTCACAGAACAAGTAGTCCGCCACCGACGTTATGCCGGGGTTTTCTGAATAGTTCTTGTGGCGATCGAAGGGCGCTGTCGAGAAACAGGCCCTTCGAGTTTAATTTTCGGCCACGTTGACGCAAAGCGAGATTTACGCAGTGGTGGTTTCTGCCTTCAGTTTTTCGGCGACATCGTGGGCTATGAGGGCGTCGATGGTGGGTTGGAGCATGCCTTCCATGACCATGTTGAGCTGGTGGGTGGTGAGGCCGATGCGGTGGTCGGTGACGCGGTTCTGCGGGAAGTTGTAGGTGCGGATCTTCTCCGAGCGGTCGCCGGAGCCTACCTGCTGCTTGCGGTCCTTCGCCTGCTCCTGGTGGATGCGCTCCTCTTCGACTTCGTAGAGGCGGGCGCGGAGGACGCGCATGGCCTTCTCGCGGTTCTTGATCTGCGACTTCTCGTCCTGGCAGCTTACGACCGTGTTGGTGGGGATGTGGGTGATGCGGACGGCGGAGTAGGTCGTGTTGACGGACTGGCCTCCGGGGCCGGAGGAGCAGAAGGTGTCGACGCGGAGGTCCTTGGCTTCGATCTTGATGTCGACCTCTTCGGCCTCGGGGAGCACCGCGACGGTGATGGCCGACGTGTGGACGCGGCCCTGCGTCTCGGTCGCCGGGACTCGCTGCACGCGGTGCACGCCGGACTCGTACTTCATCTGCGAGTAGACCTTGTCGCCCTCGAAGATGGCTGTGACCTCCTTCATTCCGCCGCCGATTCCGGTCTCGGAGGTGGAGAGGACTTCGACCTTCCACCTGTGCTGCTCGGCGAAGCGGAGGTACATGCGGAACATCTCGGAGACGAAGATGGCGGCCTCGTCGCCGCCGGTTCCGGCGCGAAGCTCGATGATGATGTTCTTGTCGTCGTTGGGGTCCTTGGGGAGGAGCATGACCTTGAGCTCCTCTTCGACCTCGGCGAGGCGCGGCTCGAGGGTGAGGAGCTCGGTCTGGGCCATCTCCTTGATGTCGGGATCGGAGTCGGCGAGCATTGTGCGCGCGTCGGCGATACCCTGCTGGATGGCGCGGTACTCGCGGAGCTTCTCGACGGTAGGCTCGAGGTCGCGGTGCGCCTTGGCGGTGGCGGAGAACTTCTTCTGGTCGGTGACGAGCGTGGGGTCGGCGAGCTGGCGGCCGAGGTCTTCGTAACGGGCTTCGAGTTGGTCGAGGCGGTCGAACATGATTTTTCCTTGTAAGGCAGGGAGTAGTGAATAGGGAATAGGGAGTAGAAAGCGTGAGGGCGCAGCTAGGCAAAGTCGTGACGGGTGGGGGCCACGCGGGAGGAAGACACCGGGTTTGCGGATGCGCGCATCACTCTTATTTGATGTTACTCCTGTTGTGGCGGGTTCAGGCGCAGCTTTAGGGGAGAGGGCTTGAAATGGCACGGCTTGCGGCGTTGGCGGACCTGGCGGAGCGGTTGGCGGGTGAGTCGGGCCGGCTGAAGAAGCGTGCCGCCATCGCCGAGGCGATCAGGGCTGTGCATGAGGCTTCGCCGGGGAGCGAGGATGCGGGGCTCTTCGCGCTCTATCTTGCGGGGACTCCGTTTGCCGAGGCGGATTCGCGGAAGCTGAATGCGGGTGGGGCATTGTTGTCGAAGGCTTTGCTGGAGGTGAGTGGGGCTACTCAGATTGAGTTGACTGCGGCTTATAAACGGCATGGGGATCTGGGGGCGGCTGGGTTTGATCTGTTGTCCAATTTGAAATCTGTGACTCGGAAAGAACCCACATCTGGCGATGAAGCCGCCAGATATGGGGCACCCAGTTCTTCGGCTGGATTGACGGTGGCGGCGGTAGCGGAGGCGTTTGCCGGGATGGCGGTTGCGAAGACTACGGCGATTCGGGCGGGGTTGGTGGAGGGGTTGTTGCGGCGGGCTAGTCCGTTGGAGGCGAAGTATCTGCTGAAGCTGATGATTGGCGATATGCGCATTGGCGTGAAGCAGAGTTTGGTGGAGGAGGCGATTGCTGCTGCGGCTGAGGTTCCGGTAGCTGCGGTGCGGAATGCGGTGATGCTGGAGGCGGATTTGGGTGCGGCGGTTCGGCGCGCATTCGCCGGGACGCTGCAGGATGCGCGGATGCGGTTGTTCCACCCGTTGGGTTTCATGCTGGCCTCGCCGGTGGAGTCGCCGGAGGAGGCGGTGGAGCGTTTTTCGGTGGGCGAGGGTGGCGATGGGAAAGGGAAAAGCAGATCCTCTTCGGGGATGACAAACAAAAAAGCGAAAGCAAAGACTAAAGCAACCGCAGGTCCTTCGACTCCGCTTCGCTCCGCTCAGGATGACACTTCTGTCGGGGGCGGGTCCGCCGAGGATGGCGTTGCTTTAGATATTCAGACGGTGCACATTGAGGCGTTTCTTGAGGACAAGTACGACGGCATGCGCGCGCAGGTGCATTGCGGCGATCCGCAGCAGCCGGGAAGGGTGGCGATTTATTCGCGGAATCGCGAGGATGTGACGGAGAGTTATCCGGACCTTGAGGAGGCGTTCGCGCGGGTGGGTGAGGCGTGTGTGGGGCCGCTCATTTTTGATGGAGAGATTCTTGGGTGGGATTTGAAGGAGGCGCGGGCGCTGCCTTTCGCGGTGCTGGGGCAGAGGATCGGGCGGAAGCGCGTGTCGAATGAGTGGCGGCGACAGGTTCCGGTGATCTTCATGGCGTTCGACCTGATGTATGCGGATGACGAGCTGCTGCTGGAGAGGCCGCTGCGGGAGCGGCGGAATCGGCTTGAGACGGTGGTGGAGAAGCTGGTGGAGGTGGTGAGGTCTCCGCTGGCGGTGGATGAGAGGAAGAAGAGTGCGCAGGGGTTCATGTTTGCCGAGCCTGAGGAGGAGGGTGTCGAGCGGCTGCTGCTGGCTCCATCGCGACTGGTGGAGTCTGCGGAGGACATCGACCGCGCATATGCTGAGGCTCGCGCGCGGGCGAACGAGGGCGTGATGCTGAAGGCGGCGGAGTCGGTGTATCAGCCGGGGCGGCGCGGGCTGGCGTGGATGAAGATGAAGCGCGAGCTGGCTACGCTGGATGTTGTGGTGACTGGCGCGGAGTTCGGGCATGGCAAGCGCGCGGGGATTCTGAGTGACTACACGTTTGCCGTGCGTGGAGCAGATGGCGAGCTGCTGAATGTGGGGAAGGCGTACTCCGGGCTGACCGATGTTGAGATCGCGGAGATGAGCGCGTGGATGATGGAGCACACGCTCGAGGACCGTGGGTTCTTCCGTACAGTGGAGCCGCTGCGAGTGCTGGAGGTCGCGTTCAACAACATCATGCGCAGCCCGCGCCATGCGAGCGGGTTTGCGCTGCGCTTTCCGCGGATTGTGCGGATTCGGGATGATAAGCCTGTGAACGAGATTGACACGGTGGAGCGAGTGGAAGAGGTGTACCAATCGCAGGTGGACAAGCCGGTGGAGTCCGAGACGTGAAGTTCGATCCGGTGAAAAAGACGTTATTCTCAAACTGCAGTTTTGGTTCGTAACGCGGAGGCATCTTATGTATCGCTCGGCTTTGGCAGTCTTGATTGCAATTGTTTTGTGGGGTGGTTCTGCTTTCGCGGAGAAGAGTCCTATGACCGCAGATGAATCTGCGATAAGGGCGGTGTTTGCCCAGCAGGCCGTTGACTGGAATCGCGGCGACCTGGACGCATTCGCGACTGGTTACAAGAACTCGCCCGACATTTTGTTCATCGGCTCGACGATCAGCCGGGGTTATGCAGGGATGCTGGAGCGATACCGGACCGTCTTCTCCACGCGCGAGAAGATGGGGACCCTGACCTACAGCGATGTCGAGGTGCAGACGCTCGATGAGCGATTTGCGACGGCGACCGGCAAATTTCATCTGGAGCGCACGGCTGCAGGTGGCGGCGATGCGGGCGGGTCGTACATGCTGGTCTTCGAGAAGACACCGAAGGGCTGGAAGATTATTCGGGATGTGACGATACCTTCCCCAAAGCAATAGGTTTGATATCGGTTTTATTGGCATGGCTGTGATGCGTCGCAGCCGGTAGCCGAGGCATCATATGAGCCATGGAATATAGACAGCTTGGCAAATCGGGAATGAAGGTGCCGGAGCTTTGCTTCGGCGCAGGAACGTTTGGATCTACAACCGAGTTCTTCAAGGCGTGGGCGGAGACCTCGCAGGAAGAGGCGGACCGCATGGTGGGCATCTGTATGGATGCGGGGCTGAACTTTTTTGATACGGCGGATGTCTACTCGAACGGCAGCAGCGAGACGGCGCTGGGCAAGGCGCTGAAGCATCACAAGCGCGAGGACGTGCTGATCTCGACCAAGGCGACCTTCCGCTTCGGCGAGGGGCCGAACGATGTGGGATCGAGCCGCTACCACCTGGTCCAGGCGCTCGAAGGCAGCCTGAAGCGGCTTGGCACGGACTATATCGATGTCTACCATTTGCACGCGTTCGATGCGACGACTCCGGTGGAGGAGACGCTGAACACGCTGGACAAGTTTGTGCGCGAGGGCAAGGTGCGTTACATCGCGTGCTCGAACTTCTCGGGATGGCACCTGATGAAGTCGCTCAGCGTGAGCGAACGGTACGGATGGGCGCGGTATGTCGGGCACCAGGTGTATTACTCGCTGATCGGGCGAGACTACGAGTGGGAGCTGATGCCGCTGGCGCTGGACCAGGGCGTGGGCGCGTTGGTGTGGTCACCGCTCGGGTGGGGAAGACTGACGGGCAAGATTCGCCGCGGGCAGCCGCTGCCGAAGGACAGCCGCCTGCAGACGAAGGTGGTTTTCGAGAGCGGTCCGCGTCCGGATGATGAGTACGTGTACAAGGTCGTCGACGCGCTGGATGAGGTTGCAAAGGAGACGGGCAAGACGATCCCGCAGATTGCGCTGAACTGGCTGCTGCAGCGCCCGTCAGTTTCGACGCTGGTGATTGGCGCTCGCAACGAGGAGCAGTTGAAGGCGAACTTCGGCGCGGTGGGTTGGAAGCTGACGGCGGAGCAGATTGCGAAGCTCGATGCGGCGAGCGATCCGAAGCTCGCCTACCCGTACTGGCACCAGCGCCAGTTTGAGGAGCGCAACCCGAAGCCGGTGTAGGCAACTGCACAGCAATCCATGCAAAGGAGCGAGGCATGCGTCTCGCTCCTTTGTTCATTTAAGTCACTCTTCGGAAACACCTTTCTTCCGGTATTGCAATCTGACGATTATGGATTCTTTATGGATTACTAACGGTTTCCTTATCCGGTGATGGCTAGCATCAAGAGCTGGTCAGCACGGGTGTGCGAGGGGGCCAATCGCACAGGATGCCAGAAAGGAAGAAGTGCAGTGAAAATCAAAAATGTATTACGCGAGTGGACCTCCATGACGAGGATCGCCATCGCGGCCACCTTGATTCTGGCTACGATGAATCTTCGAGCACAGAGCTCAGACCCAGCGCCGCAGCATAACAATGAGGACCAGCGCACAGCGCAGGATAAAAAGATCGAGGCGCTGCAACAGCAGTTGGAGCAGATACAGAAGCAGCTCCTTGAACTGAAGCAGGCCGGTGCCGCCGCGCCGGAGACGCATCACATAACAACAGCAAAAGCATCCGCTGCCTCGTCTTCTCTCGCAGAGGCAGAGCCAGAGATCACGGACCCCCAAAATCCCAAGTCGGAACCGTTCGCCTTTGCCGACTTTACGTGGCTGAACGGCAATGCCCGCACAAAAGACACACCCTACGCCACGAAGTTCTTCACGCCGGAGATTCGCTCGGACGTCAACTACACGTACGACTTCCGCCATCCCACGGACGACACGATCAGCGGCTCAAGCGAGATCTTCCGCTCGAATGAAGTGCATGTGACGCAATTTGGCGTCGGCGGCGACTTTCACTACGACAACGTACGCGCGCGGCTGATGACGCAGTTCGGCCTGTACTCCCAGACGACGCCGCGCAACGACGCCAGCCCTGCGCGAGGACAATGGAATCTCTCCGATGCCTATCGCTATGTGTCGGAAGCCTACGGCGGCTATCACTTCAATGTGCAGCACGGTGTCAACGTCGACGCCGGCATCTTCATGTCGTACGTCGGACTATTCTCGTACTACCAGTTTGACAACTGGGCCTATCAGCCATCGTATGTTTCGTCGAATACGCCGTGGTTCTTCAATGGCGTGCGCGTGCAGTGGTTCCCCACGGCGAAGTTGAAGATCGAGCCGTGGTTCATCAACGGCTGGCAGTCTTATGGCCGCTTCAACAGCAGGCCGGGCATCGGCGGTCAGGTTCTGTATCGGCCGAACGGGAAGTGGTCGATCCTTGGCAACCAGTATGCGGTAGGACGCGATACGCTTGGCGTCCACGGCCGGACACGCTTCCACAGCGACGACAGCGTCGAGTACAAGTACTACGACCGGCCGGAGTCGAAAATCAGCAAGGCGGCGATGTCGCTGACGGGCGACATAGGCTGCGAGCAAGGCGGCGGCGTAAACTGCTTCGGCAATAGCAAGCATGGTTTGAAGCAGAGCTTCCTCGGCTTCATGGTCTATAACCGCCTGTGGTTCGATCGCGACCGCTACGCTGTGACTATCGGTGGTGGACGTATCAACAACCCCGGCCGCTACCTGGTGCTGCTGCCGCCGATCAACGGAGCAACCGCAGCCTCGGGGACGCCGTACTTCACGGGGAATCCCGGCGATCCGTTCAAGGCGTGGGACGTTTCGTTCACGGCAGACTACATGCCGAGCCAGTACTTTACCTACCGGCTGGAGTACAACCATCGCGCGGCGAACGTGCCGTACTTCAGTGGGCCAGGAGGCGTGACGCCTCCGGGAGGAAACACCGGCGCGCCGGGCTCGGTTGTGCCCGGATGGTCTCCGGACCTTCGCAACAGCGAGAACCGCATGACCGCAGCGTTCCTTGTGAAGTTCTGATGTGGTTCGTGAGTTCCACGTCAATCGCCGCTCTCTCCTTTGGAGAGAGCGGCACTTTCTTTCTTGTAGAGAGCGGGTAGAGCCGTCTTCGACGCGGTAGCGGGCCCACCCTGTGCGGGCTCGACGAGCCTGTGCTGGATAGCGGGACTGTCTCCGCAGCGCAATGAGAGGCGAGGTGGATGCTACTTCGCCTGGCGAGGTGGGCTGGCGATGGGCAGCCGCCAGTTGCGCTTGATGGCTCCCATGCGGAGTCCGAAGCAGAGGAGCGCGCCGGCGATGGCGACAGGCGAGGAAGGAAGATGCAGCATATTGCCGAGCACCACAACTGCCGCGCCAGCCAGCGCGGCGACGGCATAGAGCTCAGCGCTGAGGACTGCGGGGACTTCGGAGACGAGGATGTCGCGCACCATGCCTCCGCCGATTCCAGTGAGCATGCCGAGCAGCGAGGCTGCGACAGGGCCCAGGTGAAAGGCAAGCGCCTTGAGCGTGCCCGCGACAGCGAACAACGCGAGGCCGACTGCATCGAAGAAGAGGACCAGGCTCTGCAGGCGGTTGATGGCCGGATGCCAGAAGAAGGCGGCCAGGCCAGCGAGCACGGAGACCCCTACGTAACGCCAGTCGTGAATTGAGGCGGGCGGAATCGCGCCGATGAGAACATCGCGAGTAATTCCGCCCGCGGTGGCCGAGGCGAAAGAGAGCACCAGAACTCCGAAGAGATCGAGCCTGTGTTTGACGCCCGCCATGGCTCCGCTGAGCGCGAAGACGAAGGTTCCGACGAGGTCGACCACTACCAGAAACGTGCTAATCAGGACCTTTTCATTCGCGATGGGGATAATCATTTCGCTCCTAGCCAGAGCCAGCGTCTACTCGTCGACGCCGATGTCCTCGTTCCAGAGGCCGGGGTTCTCCGCGATGAAGCCCGACATCATGGTGATGCACTCCGGGGAGTCGAGGTCGATGACCTCGATTCCCAGCGAGCGCAGCCAATCTGCCCCTCCGGCAAAGTTCTTCGACTCGCCCACGACGACCGTTCTGAAGCCGAACTGGCGCACAAGGCCGCTGCAGTACCAGCAGGGAGAGAGCGTGGTGACCATGATGAGGTCGCGGTAGCTGCGCTGGCGGCCGGCGCGGCGAAAGGCGTCGGTCTCGCCGTGGATGGAGGGGTCGCCCTGCTGGATGCGGCGGTTGTGGCCGCGGCTGACCAGCGTGCCGTCGCCGCGGAAGATGGCCGCGCCGATGGGCAGGCCTCCTTCGGCGAGCCCGATGCGGGCCTCTTCGATTGCGGTCTGAAGCATGGCCTGATAGTCGGGTTGCGTGGGCGAGTGGTCCATATTCCTCAGCTTATCGTGATCCGCAGATGAAATGAGAAACGGCAAGCGATGGAGAGTGCGCTCCCCTTGAATCTGCATGAAGAAATTGACCTGGGGAAAAATTAACCTGGGAAAAAAGGCCCGGTGGAGAAGCAACAAGTATCGCGGAAAAAGTAGTGTTCGCGATGCTAGTAGTGGTGCAGTTTGAAATCCACAGGGTTGGCACGTTTGCTTGCGAAGTAGGATGATTGACGAATGGGAAAGAAGAGATTTCATGTCATCGGCTGCAAAGACCCAAAGTGTTTATTCCCTGCCGTTCTAGGCGAATTCGATTCTGCGGAAGAGGCCGAGAAGTTCCGGAAATCTGCGGAATTAATGGGATGGCTACGAACAGCAGTCCACGATAGGCACCTAAATCAGATTGTGGAAGCAGATCAGTCCCTTGCGTCTAAGCCCAAAAAGAAGACCCGCGAGGACGTAAATTAAGCCGCTGCGCTGATCGTCAGGGAAGCGACAGAGCGCGACTAATTCGCTTTCTGGGCTGTCGGGTTTTCTCGGAACAAATTCAAGACCTTATCATTGCCTGCCTACCCGGCTCTATAATCCCCTGGGTGCGCGCAACCTTATCAAAACCCGGTGTGAAGTGGCGTGGATTCCGGCCCGTGGCCTATTCCCTCGCACTCAGCGCGCTGGAACTCCCGCTGAAACAGATCAAGGGCACTGGGGATCAACGGCAAGAAGAGGATATTACGTTAGGAAAACTGCTAAAGGACATTGAAGGGCAAGAATTTCAAATCGACGATCAGCTCACCGCAATCGACGTTACCACGGAAACGGGCAGCCTGGCTCTGCGTGGCCCGAACTTCAATCTTAAGTTGGCTAACACAATTCTTGAGTTACGGAAAGAGGGGATCAAGCCCCTTGCCGCAAAGTGGTTCTGGTGGGACAAAGACGACTCTAGTTCTGATCCGGTCATCTCCTACGTGTTTTTTGTGGTTCACGACGAAGAAGACAAAATAGTGCGCGAAGAGGTTCGATTTCTGGATTATCCCGGAAGCGGATTCGACCCTGCCGTGTTTGAATCCATCGATAGCCCGCCATTTTGGAGCAGCGAACCGAGGTGGGATTTGGCTTGGGCGGCTTACTGGTACCGACGGTTCTACAAGGAGACGAAGGTGGGCCAGCTTATGGTGCTCCGCCCGGACGTGCCGGTGCTCTACTACTACCCTGAAGGTCGGCCATGGTACAAACGGCGTATCCTGCAATGGGAAGTCCGCGTCCTACTATTCCTGTTCGGCGTCGGCGCGCTCTTGGCGCTCCTTTTCTAGTTCGGTAAGCATCGCGGCTATCAAGGGAAGGCGTTGCGGAGCGGATAGCTCCGCTGGGGTGGGTAGCGAAGTGAAGCGCGTAGAGCCGCAGCGAGGGAGGGTTGCTCCTCCGTCGCTTGCCGTTTGGTGGGGTTGAAGTTGGGTTAGAAGAGCAGCCGCAGGGACATCTGAATCTGCCGCGGGCTGCCAATGGTGTGGGTGACAGTGCCGAGTCCGGACGGGCAGTTGTAGAAGCCCGCGTTGGTAGCATCGCAGGCAGTGGGCAGAACCGGAGTGCCTGCCGCCGGGAAGCCGTTGTAGTTCTGGTTTTGCGAGACCTCATTGCCGGGCACGTCGAAGCTGCTGGTGTTGGTCAGGTTGAAGACGTCGAAGGTGTACTTGAGGCTGTACCGCTCGGTCAACCTGGTCATCTTGACGAGCGAGGCATCTGCGCGCTTCTGGAAGGCCTGGCGGAAGATGTTGCGCTGGCCTGTGGTGAAGTTGGTCTCATAGGGGTCGGAGGTAGGAACGGCGCCGCCCAGGCCGCCCGCGCCGATCAGCGGGACGGTAAAACAGGAGGCCTTGAGGGCGGGTGGTCCGAAGGCTCCGGAGTGTCCGGTCGTCGCGTTCTTCGCATTGCAGCCCGGGGCCAGCGGGACGACGGGGTTGGTGATGCCGTCGCTGACGCCGTAGTAGATGCTGGCGATAGCGCCGCTGAAGTCGATGACGCTGTAGGGCTGGCCGCTCTGCAGGACGGTAAGGCCCACGATAGACCAACCATTCGCGAAGTAGCTTGGGAGGTTGTGTTCGTGGACGAAGTTGGGCAGCACGTAGACGTAGTTGAAGTTGATGACGTGGGTGCGGTCGAAGTCGGCCGAGGCGTAGCCGTCGCGAAGGTTGAGCGGGTTATTGCCGTTGTAGAAGAGGCCCAGGCCGCTCTGTTCGTCGAGCGCGTGGGAGTAGGTGTAGGAGGCGGCGACCTGGAGGCCGTGGCTCATGCGCTTTTCGATATGCGCCGTGAGCGCATTGTAGGCATCGACGCCTGCGGCTCTGTAGTCGATGGACTCCGCCGCGTAGCCGATGTAGGGAACGCGGTGGTCGACGTTGCCGCCCTCGTAGTCGGCGCTATAGGGGTTGCCGTTGGGCAGCGTGGCTCCGAGGACGTTGTAGCCGTAGGAGTAGGTTTCACCGTGGATCGCGTGAGTGGGTGAGGCGATGCCGGGTTGGTTGAATGGGACCGGGACGACCTGGTGGCGGCCGAGGTTGCCGACGTAGCCGAGCTCGATGGCCAGGTCATTGCGGGGCTGCCATTGGATATCGAGCGTGTAGTTGTAGGTGTAGGGCAGCTTGTTGGTGCGGTCATAGACGCCAAGCGATATGGGCTGGCCGCCATTGTTGATGCCTGCAATGTTCGGCAGGTAGTTGCTCAGGTCGGACGACTTGGGGTTGGTGGGAGCCGGGCTCAGAACGTTCGTGTAGGGATTGGCCAGGTTGCCCGTCGAGGCAGTCGGTGCAACGGTCGGCGGGGCGAAGGGATCGCCGCCCGGGGCCAGTCCGCCGCAGGTAGGTATGTAGTAGCTGTAGAGGGTCGCTGTCGGGCAGCTCTGCGCGGTCACGAAGGGCAGCTGCTGATTGACGCCGAAGGGTCCGCCGGTGACGGTGCCGATAGCATAGCCGGGCGAGAGGTAGCTGAAGAGCTCGCCGCGGTCGTAGTACATGCCGAGGCCCGCGCGGACGACGACCTTGCCGCCGAACTCCTGCGGCTGCCACGCCATTCCCAGCCGGGGGCCGAAGCCCCACTGACGGCCGGTCAATGTGGTCGAGCTGACGCCGGTCGTTCCGTTGGTGTTGTTGCCGGCGATGATGAAGCCCGGGTTGACGATCGTGTCTGACGTTGCGTTGTAGTTATAGAGAGTGGGATCGAAGTTGAAGATGCGGCCGTATTTTTCGGTGAGGCCACCATCCCAGTCGTAGCGCAGACCGGCGGTCAGCGAAAGCGTGGGAGTGATCTGGAACTTGTCCTGGACGTAGCTTCCCAACTGGTTGGCCCGATAGTAGCGGCTGGCGTTGCCTTGCAGGAAGGAGCTGACATAGAAGGCAGTTGAAGAGCTGCCGGGGGTCACATAGCCCTGAGCGTAGGCGCTTAGATCGTCGGTGGCGACGGTGCCCGTGCCGGTGCGGTGGTCGATGGTGTTGAGCTGCGTATAGCTGTAGCTGGCGCCGAAGCTGACGGTGTGTTTGCCCAGGGTCCAGATGGCGTTGGCGGAAGGCTGCCACCGGTTCTGGAATGCGCCGGTGTTGGGAGCCTGCCCTTCTGCGTTCGGGCCGATGTTCAGAATCCCGGTGCTCTGAAGTCCTGCGTTGTACGCAGCAGCTCCGAGCACGTTCACAATCGAGACTCCGGGGAAGTAGTGTGAGCCGAACGTATTGATGGAGACCGTGCCGAGCGAGCCGCCGGGAATCGCGCTAGGGAGGAAGGGCTGCTCATTGTCGACCCAGGTCTTCTCGCGGATAAAGCCCAGCGTCTGCGTCGTGCTGAGATTGGATTTGACGAGGTAGGTATTGATGATGGAGAAGACCTGCGCGCCGGAGTCGAGGTGCTCGGTAAAGCCCGGGACGCTGGAGTAGGCGTAAGGCGCGGTGGTGGGATCGTGCTGGTAGTAGTACTTCAGCGAGACGGTGTCTTTGTTGGTGGCGTTGTAGTCGAGGTTGGCTACCGCCATGTCGGCCTTGAAGGTGCCTGTGCCGGGAAGAAAGGCGTTGAAGGGATGCGCGGGAGTGAGACCGGCTCCGCTGTCGTTGGGGATAAGCCATTTGCCGGGTTCGCCGGGAAGCGCGGGTGCGTTGAACAGGGCGAGAGCGGTGCGATCGATGTTCCCGGCGGTGAGGCCGGAGCCGAAGTTGTTGTTCACGATACCGGCGAACCCTGCGGCGTCGCGGTTGGTATCGGAGAGGCCAGCCGGCACGGTGAGAAAGTCGTCGCCGATCTCCTGGTCTGCGACCCGCAGATGCTGGTAAGCCACGAAGCCGAAGAGCTTGTTCTTGATGATGGGGCCGCCGAAGGTGCCTCCGGCGAGATAGCGGTGCAGCGCCGGGTTCACCAGCCTGGGGTTGTTCGCAATGATCGGGTCGTTCTTAAAGAAGAAGGGCGCTGCATTGATCCAGTTGGTGGCGCGCTGTCCATAAAGGGTGCCGTGGTAGGAGTTGGACCCGGAAGAGGTATTCATGTCGATGTGCGCGCCGGAGGTGGAGCCTTGCTGCGCGTCGTACATGGAGGCGTTGACGCGGATCTCCTGGATGGTGTCGGTGGCGGGAGTCGGGATGGCGTTGCCGATGGAGAGGTAGACCGAGGCAACCGACTGAATCACGCCGCCGCCGCCGGTGCTGGTGGAGGCTCCGGTGCTGTTGATGACGCGCGCCGAGGAGACCTGGCTGGTGCTCTTGCCGTTAAAGAGGTTGCTGGTGTCCACGCCGTTGAGTGAGAAGCTGTTGCTGGTATCGCGCTGGCCGTTGGCCCAGATGGGAGGATTGCCCAGGCCTGAGAGAGCGCCGGTGCCCCCAGGCAGTTCCGCGCTCAGCCCCGGCGACAGAGTCGCCGCGGGGAAAGGGCTCCCCGTCGGCAGCGGGATCGACTGGAGTTGCTGCTTGTCCATAACGTAGCCGTTGGTCGTATCGACGGCGTTCAACAGGGGCACGGCATCCACACTAATGACGGTGTTGACCGCGCCGACGTTCAACTGCGCGTTAATGGTTCCGGTGCGGTCGCTCTGCACCGGGATGGCCGACATTCTCTGCGTCTGGAAGCCATCCCTGACGAACGAGAGCGTATAGGTGCCGATGGGAAGGTTGGCGAAGTCGTAGAAGCCGTTGCTGCCGGAGGTCTGGGTTCGGGTCAGCCCGGTCTGCTCGCCCACGACCGTGACGACCACACCCGGCAGAACCCCGCCCTGGGCGTCGGTCACGACACCGGTAATTCCGCCCAGTGTCTGCTGGGCGATGAAGCGCGCCGGGAAGACCATCATTATGGCGAGAAGCGCAAGGGAGAGAACGACTGAGATGCGTACTTTAAGATGCAGCACGGCACTACCTCCGAAGAAGCATTACGTTGTTTTGTGATTTGCTCGGAAAGAGCTGGAAGCTTCTGCTGCGTCGTGGCAGCCGAAAACACTGACAGTTGTTATCCGGGGATCCGGTTAACTAACGGTTAAATGAGTGTTTAGACGAAGTTAGCAAAGTAAGCATGGCCACGCAAGGAAATTCATCCCGTCATCGAAGAGATGGAGAAGGAACGGGCCTGCGACGTTTCAGAACGGTATACCAGGCGACTCCAAGCAGGAGATAAACAGCGTAGATCAAGGGCAGATAGCGGTATGGAGCCGGCGGAATCGGATAGATCGTCCCCAGAATCGCAGCCAGCATGGCCACTGTGGCGACGACGGAGAGGGCGACGCCCCACCAGCGGGGCCGTCCATGGCGGCGCAGGTGGATCGGCACGGCTACGGCAACCAGGGCGTACGCCGTCAGGAAGCCGAAGACGGCGAGCGCGCCCATCCAGCCGTAGATGTCCGCGCCGCTGACGCCTCGGCCCGCGAGCCAGGCGACCGGCAGCAGGGCAAGCACGGCTGCCAGCAGGCTGGCGGCTGCCGGAGTCTCGTTGCGCGAATGGGTTCGGCTAAGGCTCGCGTGGGCAAGGCCGTGATGCGCCATCAGCATCAGCACGCGGGCCGCGGCGATGATGCAGGCAAGCGTCGCGGCGAACATGCTGACCAGGACGCCTGCGTCGATGATGGGCCCGGCGATGGGCAATCCTCCCTGTGCCGAGAGAAATCGCATCGGAGCGTTGCTCTCGCCGAGGCCGGTGGGAGAGCTGTGGAAGCCGAGCGTTTCGCCGTAGGTGCAGACGATGAAAAAGACTCCAGCCAGAGCTGCGCTGCGGATGACGGCGCGGGGAATATTACGCAGCGGCTCGCGGGCCTCGGAGCCGAGAGTCGTCGCACTCTCGAAGCCGACAAAGCTGAAGATGGCCAGCATGACGCCGAGGCGGATCCCGGAGGCTGTCGTGCCCTGCAACTGAAGCTGCGCGCGGTCCAGATGCAGCCCGTGCTTCCACAGCACGAGCGCCACCACGAGCGCGATGAGGCAGACCGAGGTCGCCTCGATCCACAGCATGATCTGCGCCGAGACCTTGACGTCGCGATAAGCGATGGCGAAGGCGCCACCTGCTGCCACGACGGCGAGAAGCGCGCCCGGAACATGCGGCCCAAGCCGTCCGAGGAAGAGATAGGAGGAGTTGAGGAAGCCTCCAATCACGGACGAAGCCGTCATGATGTAGGCGAAGAAAAGTGCCCACGCAGCGATCGCCGCAAAGATAGGAGGCAGGGTGTCGCGGGTGTAGGTATAGAGCGAGCCGGGCGAGGCGGAGTCGCGCGCGAAGATGGAGATACAGAGCGACATCAGCAGCATCCCGGCCATGGCGATCAGATACGCGAGCCACGTTCCGTTGCCGGCCAGCGCAAAGACGAGCGGAATCGTCAGCGTGGGAGTCGTACTTGGAGCCATGGTGGAGATCGACTGGGCCAGAACCTCCAGTGGCGAGAGGACCTGCTGCCGCAGCCCATAGCTGGGCGCGCTCTCGCCGTCAAGAAAAGGAGAGACCTTCTCGCGTATCTCAGTCGCTGAAACGTCCATGCAGACCTTACCCGATAGAGCTCATGCCGCTCCTTCGGCAAAAGCTCGATAGGGAGCTATGGCATGAGCGGTTGAGATGTGAGTGAATGCTTAGCTTGAGTGTGGGGCAAAGGAGAAGATGCGTCAACTCATGGGAGAGGGGTCCCAGCGACCAAGTAAATTGTCTTCAAATTGTCACGGCTTTGTTATTTGATGTCATGCGGTGGTCTTTGGCGGTCTCTAGCTGTACCCTGAAGCCCGCAGATAGATAGAGTTAAGTGTCGGAAGAGTTGTCAGGATGAAGTAAAGGCATCCTGGGATGGAAGGCAATCATGGCTGCGAACACAATTCTCGTCATTGAGGACGACCCGAGGATTCAGAAGGCCCTGCATCGTCAATTCACGACCGAGGGCTATGAGGTCCATCTCGCCGGAGATGGCGAGCAGGGACTGGCGAGCTGCAAGAGCTTGAAGCCTGCTGGCGTCGTGCTCGATCTGATGCTGCCGACGATGTCCGGGCTGGAGGTCTGCAAGGGCATCAAGAAGTGGTCTCCGACTATGCCGGTTGTGGTGCTGAGCGCGGTCTCGGAGGTCGCGGACAAGGTACTCCTGCTTGAGATGGGCGCGGACGACTACGTGACCAAGCCATTCAGCCCGCGAGAGCTGATGGCCCGGGTCCAGGCCGCCATCAGGAGAGCCCAGCGGCCGGCGGTCAATGACCGCGTCACGTTTGGCAACATCGCTGCTGATTTTTCGGGCATGGAAGTGTTCAAGGACGGCGAGTCGGTTTCACTGACCGCCCATGAGATCAAGCTGCTCCAATACTTCGTGGAGAATCCTGAGCGCGTCATCACCCGCGAGGAGCTACTGAACGACGTCTGGCACTATACTTCGTACCCAACGACGAGGACGGTCGATAACCACGTCATGAAGCTGCGCCAGAAGCTGGAGCCTGATCCTGCCAAGCCCATCTATTTCCGTACGCTGCACGGCATCGGCTACAAGTTTGTGCGCGGCGACTAGTACAGCAGGCGAAACCCGAAGCGGGAGAGGACAAGGTTGATGGACAGGCTGCGAATGAGAACGACGCTGCTCGTTCCGCTGATCCTTCTTTCGGTTGGCTGCAGTCTCGTCAGTCTGCTGGTGATTCGCGTGATCGTCGAGAGGCAGATTACTGCGAGCCTGGCCTCCGATCTGCAGCACTCGGTGAGGACTTATCAGAATCTGCAACACCAGCGCAGAGAGGTACTGTCGCGCGAGTCTGCCCTGCTGGCCGATCTGCCTCCGCTGAAGGCCCTGATGACTGCGGGCGACGTACGCACCATCGAAGACGGCGGCACCGAGTTCTGGCAGCTCAGCGGAAGTGACCTCTTCGCCTTGCTGGATCCAGGCGGAAAGCTGATCGCTCTCTACACTCGCGGGCCAGCTCTCGATCGGACGCTGGTAGAGCGGCAACTGGAACGGTCCGCGCGCGCGCCGGAGCCTGCGCTGCTGACACTCGGCGATCGTCTTTATGAGGTCGCGCTGGAGCCCTTGTGGTTTGGGAGCAGCGCGAGCGGCACGCAACTAGGCTCGGTTGCGGTCGGCTATGCGATCGATACGCAGGTAGCGCGCGAGGTGAGCGAAGCCGCCGCCGCCGATGTTGCGTTTGTCGTCGATGGGAGAGTGGTTGTCAGTACGTTGAAGCCCGAGCTGCAACAGCAGCTAGCCACGCAGGCCGGAGCACTCTCCGGGCTTACGAATACCGACCGGAGGATCCGGCTGGGTGGCGAGGATTATCTGGTCGCATCGGCAAGCGTCGCGGCCGGCCAGCCGGAACACGGCGCGGTCGCCGTGCCCAGACTGGTCGTGCTGAAGTCCTTCCAGCAGGCGAGCCAGTTGGTGCATGAGGTCAACCGGTGGGTGCTGACTCTCGCGCTGCTCACGCTCCTGGTGGGAATTGGTATCTTCATCTCGATCTCCCGCACGCTGACGCATCCGCTGGCAGTGTTGCTCGGAGGTACGCGAGCCCTGGCGAAAGGAAACTTCGACTATCAACTGAGCGAAGGCGGCGTTGAGGAGATACGGGAGCTGAGCCGGGCCTTCGAGCGGATGCGGGTCGAACTCCGTCACACGCAGGCTGAGCTGATCGATTCTGAGCGGCTCGCAACCATTGGAAGAATGGCGAGCTCAATCTCGCACGATCTCAGGCACTATCTCTCTGCCGCGTACGCCAACGCGGAGTTTTTGAGTGATGGGAAGATTCCTCAGTCCGAGCGCGACGACCTGATGGAAGAGGTACGCATGGCGGTGCAGGGCATGACGGACCTGCTCGACTCGCTTCTCCTGTTCACGCAGACGGGCCGCGCTCTCTATCCTGAATATCAATCGCTGGACGCCGTTGTTGAGAGCGCGGCCAGCATGGTTCGCTCCCACCCGGCGTCTCGTGACGTAAAGATCGTGCTGAACGGGCTCGCTCCCCTGATGGCATGGATCGACGCGAAGAAGCTCGGCAGAGCCGTCTACAACATCCTGTTGAACGGGTGCCAGGCGGCAAGACGAGGCAGCGGACCTCCCACGGTCACTCTTAGTCTACTTGTCGGTGAGATGAGCATTCGTATTCAGATAGCAGATAATGGCCCCGGCGTTCCCGAAGCCATTCGGCAAAGCATCTTTCTGCCATTCGTCAGTCAGGGGCGGGAGAGTGGAGTTGGCCTGGGACTTACTCTTGCGCAGCAGATTGCACAGGAGCACGGCGGCAGCATTGAGCTGAGTGAGGCGAGCGGCCCCGGAGCGGTCTTCACCATCGTGCTGCCGAAGAGTGCTTTACGGAAGCCTGAGAACGGTCCGGAGAAAAAGACCGAACGAATACAGGCGCATACCTATCGATGAGGGACAAGATGAGAGACCTTACCTGCAGACTCTTCGTTTGGCTTCTGGTGTGTTCAATGTCCACAATGCTGCAAGGACAGGGAGACCCTCAGGCTGCTGGTGAATCGTCCTCGGTCGCTGAGAGCAGCGCGGCGCAGCTGGTCCACAAGCTGGAGACGATCTCTTCCACTCTTGCAGCGACGCGCCAGCAGCTGGAGCAGTCCCAGAAGCAGATTCTGGAGCTGCAGGAAGAGCTCACCCAGGTGAGGCAACAGCTCGGAGCGCAAGCGTCAGGTGGCAGCAGCAGCCCTGACTCAGCGAACCCGCAGACCGAGAAAAATGACCTTGAGGAGCGTGTCGAGACGCTTGAGGAGCAGGTAAAGCTTCATGACCAGGTGAAGCTGGAGAGTGCGTCGAAGTATTCGGTGCGAGTGAGCGGCCTTGTTCTGTTCAACTCCTTCGTCAATCGAGGGACAGTCGACAACATCGATCTCCCCTCAATCGCCGTTCGGCCGGCGGCTGACTCAAGCGGAAGCGCAGGAGCAAGTCTGCGTCAGACGATCCTTGGGATTGAAGCCTTCGGCCCGCGCATAGCGGGCGCGAAAACGTCAGCAGAGCTGAACCTGGACTTCTTCGGAGGGATTCCCTACAGCAACTATGGCACTGCGGGGGGCATCGTTCGCATCCGCACGGCAAGCATTCATCTTGACTGGAAGAGGGATTGGCTGCGGGCGGGCATGGAAGGGCCGCTGATCTCGCCGCTTTCGCCGACGTCGTACGCGACGGTTGCCGAGCCGGGACTGGCCTGGGCAGGAAATCTATGGACGTGGGCCCCGCAGTTGCGCTTCGCGCATCAGTTGTGGGAGTCGGAGG
The DNA here is from genome assembly GCF_025685645.1 of Edaphobacter bradus. NCBI lineage: Bacteria > Pseudomonadati > Acidobacteriota > Terriglobia > Terriglobales > Acidobacteriaceae > Edaphobacter > Edaphobacter bradus. Next base: position 566,683 of record NZ_JAGSYF010000002.1, on the reverse strand, counting down.
ACAGGCAATTGCAACTGGAGCTTGGATTGTGGGACCCGCCTGCTGCCGGGTACAGCCAAACGGATGTCTTTCGCGGCCCCAGTCCGGGTGAGCGTGCGCGGCAGCCAGCCTACGAAGGGCGAGTCTCGTATGGTTCAAAGGCCGACGGGCTGCAGGTCGGGCTTGGGGGATACTACAGCCGGCAGAGGTACGCAATCACAACGAGCAGCGACTACTCCGGTGACCCTCACAACGACGCATGGGCCTTTACGGCGGATTGGCGTATTCCACTGCCGCACCGGTTCGAACTGAGCGGCGAGGGCTATCGTGGCCGCTCGCTCGGTGGCCTTGGCGGAGGCGTCTATAAAGACGTTTTATACGGAACCGATCCGGCATCGGGTCTTGCGGTCATCCGCGGCCTCAATGACATCGGAGGGTGGACGCAGCTCAAATCCCGCATCGGGCAGTTGTTTGAGGTGAATGCCTCCGCAGGCGTGGACAATGGCTTCGCGGGTGACTTTCACTCTCTCGTGCTGCCTGCGACGGCGAGCGCGACGCAGCTGCGGGCACGGAATCGAATGGTCGTTGGTAACTTGATCTACAGGCCGAAGACTTATCTGATTCTTTCGCCGGAGTATCGGAGGATATGGACCTGGCCGATCACCGGGAGCAGAAACACGGCCGATGTCTACACATTTTCCTTGGGATATCAGTTTTAGGAGAGCATTGTGCGCTGGACGTTTTGTTCGAGGTTCGTTTGCGCTTCTATCGTCTCGATGGCCATTCCTGCACTGGGGCAGGGAGCGGATGTGTCGGCGAAGATCGTAGTTCACGAGGAGCGGCGATCCGGAGACCCACGCAAGGGTCCAGTTTCCTCGGACGTAGTCGTCTGGTTGTCGCCGATGCAGCCGCTGCCAGCCAGGATTTCGGCCCCGCCGCACGCTCCCTACAGGCTGCTGCAGAAAGGTAAGCAATTCACTCCGCATCTGCTGATCGTTCCAACTGGCAGCAATGTTGAATTTCCCAACGCCGATCCCTTCTTTCACAACGTGTTTTCGCTGTTCAACGGCAAGCGCTTTGATCTTGGCCTGTATGAGTCGGGAACGAGTCGGTCCGTGAGATTTGATCGCGAGGGTGTGTCCTACATCTTCTGCAATATTCACCCGCAGATGGGCGCAGTGGTCCTGTCGCTGAGCACGCCTTTCTATGTGGTTTCGGGAGCAGACGGCGAAGTGGTGATTCACGGGGTTCCTCCGGGAAGCTACCGGCTGCAGGTCTGGAGCGAACGCGCGAAGCCCACGGCGAATGAGCTTCCGCGAACCGTGCGTGTCTCCGGCGACAGGGTCAACCTCGGCGAGATCGTTCTGGAGGCCGCTGCGAGTCCCTTGGCCGACCACAAAAATAAGTTCGGCGAGGATTACCATCCGGAGCCCGGTTCGCCGTACTAGCTGCATGGAGTGTGAATCAACCCGGAATATCGTCGAGGACCGGCACGGACTTCCGGTGGGGCGTCTTCTGCAGGTTCCAGAAGAGCGTGGCTGCGAGCAGCGCGAACAGCGCGATGGCCCGCAGGACTGAAGGGTAGCCATAGCGTGCGAAGGCCTGTCCCGCGAGCGCTGCAGCGATAATCTGCGAGGTCGAGATAGCGAGGCTGTTGGAGGCTGAGGCTCCGCCTCGCTCTTCGGAGGGGACCATGTTCATAAGCAGGCTGTAGAGGCAGGGTTCGTTCATCCACTGAAAGGCGCAGAACACGGCGTAAGCGGCGGTCGCGGCGAGTGGATGGCTGATCGAGGCTAGGATGAGGAGCACAAGAGAAGCTGCGATCTGCGTGGAGACGATTCCCGTGATAAGTCCCCAGCGACGGAAGAGAATGGGAGCGGCCAGCACAGCGGCGATCTGCACCACCTGTGAGATTGAGAAAGCGTTGCCGATCTGATGCATCGTCATGTGCAGGTGGCGCGCGAAGTAGACGTTAGCGAGGGGAGAGAATGAGCCGGTGACGAGGCTCCAGACAAAGATGGCCGGGAGATAGCGGAGCAGGAACGGGGAGAGCGCAGGCCGCAATCGCTGGGTGGCAGTCGCGCGAACAAAGCGAAGCCTTGTCGCGGGCCAGATGCCGAGTGCCACAATACCGCACGAGAGGAGAAGGACGATCTGGGCCGGCTGACGCGAATGCAGGAACAGGTGATGCTGGGTGAACCAATCAGGTAGTCGACTGCCTGCCATTCCGCCGACGGCTCCAAGGCCGATACCGACAGCGAAGAGAAGACTGAAGGCCGTTGGGCGCTGCTTCTCGCTGGTGAGCTGTGCAACGGCTGGTGAGAGGCAGACGGCCCACGCCGAGAGCGTGAATCCCGCGAGAAAGGCCAGAGCCAGCTGTGCAGTGAACGAGAGCAGAAGTGCCCGCATGGAGCTGATGGCGATGGCAGAGCAAAAGCATGTGAGCAGGACCGGACGCAGGCCTATCCGCTGAACGAGCCTGCCCGCAGGGATGGCTCCCGCAAGGCTGCCGGCAGCCATCGCGCTGGTGATGAGACCGAGGTTCCGCTCGGTGTAGCCGTTGCTGATGAGAAAGAGATTGAAGAGGAAGAAATAGATCGAGAGCCCAAGGTTGAAGAAGAACGAGGAAGCCAGAAAGAGCAGGAACTGCGGAGAGAGTTGGTGCCGTGAGAACCACCACTGAAATCCGCGCCAGAGCGCGCTGAGGTCGGCCCGGGCATACGTGTTCGAGCGGGCGCCCAGATAGGCGATGTATTGCAGCCAGCGATGGTTGCCGTTTGATTGGACGCGTCGCTTGTTCCTGGTCTGCACGGCGGGTGAGTCGACGGAGGAGATCTGAGCCGGAAAGAAAGCCCGTTTGAGGATCGTACCCCTCTCCCGCGCGGATGAGAGGAACGTCATGTGGAGCCACACAGCGTCTTTATTCTGGCGGAACATGTTCTCGAGGCCCGTGCTGGAGAAGCGGTTGAGCCACTGAAGCTGAGAGGGATGAAGACTCGCGATTGCGTTCTCTGCCTGAAGGTGCAGCTCGCAGCCGAACCAGTCGCGCGCGTAGTAGAAGGCGATTCCTTCGAAGGCTCGCAGCGAGGCGTCGTGCATCTCGGCCCACTTCGCCCAGAACACGTCGTCGCTCGCGTGAGCGTGAAGGAAGACGGCCAGCTCACGAACGAGGTGGATGATCCAGTCTCCGCGAAGGATGTTGCGAAGGATGTGCAGCGCGAGATAGCCGAGCTGATCGACGGGATGGAGCGCGGAGAACGTGAGGCCTTCGACCGCGCGTGTGACACGCCGCTCCCAGAAGCCGTTCACCGGCACGGAGAAGAGAGCCGCCGGCTCGTTCCATAAGTAGAAGTGGAGATCGATTCCGAGAGGCATCTCCGGATCGTACGGATTCCCCTTCCATTCCCATTTGCCGGGGCGGACCAGCGCAGGCACATGATCGGCACGTCCGTCCCTGGGTGACTGCGCGGAGCTGTAGCCGATCGCCTCAAGCGCGGCCTGCGCGGCGGCGACCTGTCCCGGAGGGCAGAAGAGGTCCAGGTCGGACTGCGAGCGGAGGCGCGGAGACGCAACGTAGTTGGGGGCCTGCGTGAAGCCCTTGATGACGATGTGCTCGACGCCTGAGCCGTGCAGCGCCTCAGCCGCTTCACGGTAGACGTCCTTGATTCGCTCGAAACGCTGTGCATTGTCGGCCAGGTTGGTTTGGAGGCGCTCGACAACCCAGCACGGAAATCCATCCATCGAAAGCTGCGCCAGCGGTAGTGCGAGATGTGCGATGTCGCAGAAGGCAAGCAGGCTCTTCCACTCGTCATCGGAAAGGCGCCTGAGAGGCGCAAGGTCCGGATCACTCAGGCGCAAAGCGGAGAGTAACGCCGCCACCTCATGCGGGACGTGCGCAATCTTCTCGATATCTCGAGCGGGCGCATTCATTTAGGGGCCTAGCTTCCTGTCAGCGCGAGCGTGTTGAGCCGGTCGATAGCCCAATCCAAACCTGTGTAGCGAAGCTCAAAGATCGGAACCTCGAGCAGATGTGAGAGCGCTGCTTGTTGCGCGGCGCGTGTTGAAGCAGTGTCGTAAGGAAACTGCTGGAACCAGGCATTTGCTTTCTCCCACGGATACGGGACGAGTTCAGGGGTCCGTACGTTGCTGCGATTGAGAAAGACGATGGATTGAATGCTTGCGGACTCCGAGGTGAGAAACCCTGGGAGCTCTGCCGTTGGGATCTCGATGGAGGGCTTGCCGGTCGCGCGTGGCGTGACGGTGCGGCCTTCCAGCTCCGGGAAGAGTTGCGTGCCGGAATCGCGGAGCCGGAGCTGATGACAGTTGCCCACAATGGTTCTGTCGCAGTCGAGGAGGAGATAGCTGGAGTCATCGCTCGTGAAGGTCCAGCCAGAGCGTGCGCCGGCAAAGGCGAGCGAGGACTTGCCTGCTCCGGAGTCGCCGCAGAAAAGCATGCCGTGCCCGGAGACAGTGACACAGGCAGCGTGCAGTGGTGTGGCGCGCAGTGCGGCGATCATGCACAGCGCCGCACATTCAAGGAGGTGATAACGAAGGTAGAGAGGAGACTCAGCCGTCTGCGGAGTGATCCATCCGAAGGAGAAGCCGGTGTGGAGATCGCAGTGAATGAAGTTGTAGGCGTCAGCGATGTGAGACATTAGGTGGCCTCGAGCGCGGCAGACCGGAGCAGGAGGAAGCGAGGAAGAAGCATCGGCGTCGGAGGCGACGCCGAGACAGATTGTCAGCGGTGTATGTGCGGATCGCCTCTGGAAGCGGCCCCAGCTTTCTCTGGCCGCAGCGAGAACTGCATGCGAGTTGGTGGCTACCTCCACAGGAAAGCCGAGCGGGAAAAAGGTGGCGCGCAGCGGAAGGCCTGCCTTGGCGAGAATCGGGTCGACTGCGGTTGGCAGGAGCGGTTCCGTTGCGGTGCGGCGTGTCATCATGCTCTGTATTCTCCGGAGGGAAGAGTAGGTGGCATCGGCTTCGAGTTGTGTTGTGCGCGATTTACTTGGCATATTCCTCACCGGAGTAAGCGCGTGGTTCGCCGAGGCTGCCGGCGGGTGGAAGATGGCGAAGGTAGACGACGATGGCCCACATATCGTCCCCGCTGAGGATGCCTTTTGAGGCTGGCATGCCTGAGGGCGAGATGCCGTTTTCGATGATCCATTTCAGTTGCCCGTCGGTGTATCGCTGGACCTCAGTCGATGCAAGCGACGGGATGGGCGGCGAGATGCTCGCGGCAAAGGGAACGCCGGTGTTCTGCGCGTCGCGGCCGTGGCAGACGACGCAGTAGAAACCAAAGGCATGCTTGCCGGCTTCGATGCTTTCGGCCGTGGCAGCGATGGGGTTCTTGTCGTGCGTGCCTTTCACCGTGATGTTGCGCTTGGTCCACTGCATAACAGCAGTCTCAGCACGGCCAGGCGGAGTGGCCCTGCAGCCGGCGAGGGCGAGTGCGGCGCATCCGATGACGGCAACGAAAGAGCGGCGCATCGACTATTCCTTAACATGGACCACAAAAAGCATCTTTCCGTGACCTCCGCCGCAGAAGGTGCCGCACTCGCCGCGGAAGTCGCCTGTGCTGCTGGGCGTAACGATGACGTCTTCGGGATGGCCTTTGCTGACCACCTGGTTAATCCTGAGCCCGGGAATCAAAAGGCTGTGGGTAACATCGTCCGAGATGAGGTGCAGCGTGACCGTCTCACCGGGTTTGAGCGTGATCTCCGACGGGACAAAAGCAAACCGGTGCGCATGGACCTCAATTGTGCGGTTGGGCGTCTCCGCGTGACACAGAGGGAGAGCCTGTGTCATAAGGCCACCGATAAACAATGTAAGCAGGCTTCGATAAAATTTCTTCACTTCGGGTCTCCGTTTCCTGGGGTATGTTGGTCTGCGATTGTTCTGCGACTGTCCTGTGGTTGCTTGGCAGATCAAGGTGCCATGTACTTCAGCAGAAGCTCTTCGTCGCGGCGCGAGAGGCGCGCGCGCGAACGCATGTGCATGATCACTGTTCCGGTTAGACGAGGAGAGAGAGCCATAGGCGGCATGTGGCAGCGAGAGCAGTTGGCCTTAAAGACATCGTCGCCGGTGCGTTGGTCATTATGCGTCTGCGAAGTGGCGGTCTGGCCGCGCGCTGTTGAAGGTAACGCGGTCTTTGATTTCTCCTCGGCAACGGCAAGGCCGGCCAGAGACAGGGCGATGAAAGTACAGAGGATGACCCGCTTCATTTCTTCCTCCCCGGCCACAGCGGAAATAGGAATCGGTACGTAAAGCCGAAGTTCCAGACATTAGCGTCGCGTTGCGAGCTGAAGCTTCGACCGTAATTGGAGATCAAGCGGAGGTCGTCGCGCACGTAGTAGTTCAGGCCGAAGTCGACACGCTGTGTGTCCACGCGCGGGAGGGAGTTCCCTCCGCCGTTCGTGGGAAAGAACTGCTGCATGCGGCCGACGATCTGGGTCTTGCGGAAGAAGGCCGGAATGGGAGCCTGCTGCAAGAGATAGGCGGATTCGATCCAGTAGCCGCGGCCGTTGTAGCTGTAGTCGCCCTCGGCCTTGATATCGAGTGGCACGGATGTCGGCTGCCAGGTGACGTAAGTCGCCACGCTGTTGATGTTGCGGTCCTGCAGAAAGCGCTGATAGGAGACTCCGGCTTCGAGGCGGACGCGGGTGAAGTAGATGCTCCAATCGCCGCCAGCGGTGCGCGCTGCCTCAAGCTGGTGTATATCGCTGCGAGCGGAAAAGTAGCTGGTGTACTGGATGGAGTAGGCGGGGCGCTGCACGACCACTCCGCGCAGCATGAAGCCATCGCCAGCGCCGCTGTTGCGCGTACCGATGGCGGCGGTGATGGGGGCGTCCTGCAGGTTGCGGATCCAGAACGGAACGAGCCGGTCATTGAAGAGGCCGAACGGGAGCAGATACTTTCCTGCGGTGAAGGTGACGTGCGTGTTGGCCAGCCAGTCGATCTGTGCGAAATCGACGGTCGTGAAGACCTTGCCCTTGAACGGGCCGTGTGTCTGTTCCTCACGCTGGAAGAAGCCCGTGAAGTCAGTGCGGGATTCGAGCAGCACGTGCGAGCCAAAGGGCACAAGAAGGACAGGAGCGATCTCAGGTACGAGGCTGGTGACACCGCCGTTGACGTTGTGGATGTAGCCCGCGCCTCCCGAAATAACCGGAACATAGCCGGCGTGGTTCTCGGGGGCGGGTGACTCCTGCGCAGCGGCGGAGACCCAGAACCCCGTGCACAGCGCGAGAGCTTGCGTGAGGTGAGCGAGCTTTCGTTGAATTCGGATTCGCACGAGGGCCTTCCCGCCGCTTATTGTGGTCGATCACCTGCGCGAGAGGCAACGTCTCCAGCACGGTGAACGAGCTTGAGTATAGGAAAGGCGCGTAGGGCGATTTGTCATAGCATTGTCAGCGGTTTGTCAAAGTCTGCCGAATGACAAAGATTGCGCGAAATGGAGACACAATCGTGACAAATTCGGCAGGGTGCGTGGCCAATACTTGGTTCTCGAAGGCAGAATCCACACAAGTGTTGAGGCATGATCATGCAGAGTTCAATTAGGCGGTGCGCTTGGATTGCACGCGCAGTTGTTTTGCTGATAGCGAGCAGCGCGCTCCGTGCGCAGACGCCGGGCACCGGCGCGATTGCAGGAACCGTGACCGATCCCTCCGGCGCGGCGCTCGCCAAGGCTCAGGTGACGGTGGTCAACGAGGAGACGCATGTTGCGCGGCGCGCGATGGCCTCAGTAGAGGGAGTATTTCGGGTCTCGCTGCTGCTGCCGGGGACGTACTCGATCTCGGCGGAGGCTGCGGGATTCGCCGTGGGGGTCATGAAGGGCGTGCAGGTGAACGCGAGCGAGACGGCGACGGCGGAGCTCAGGCTCGCTGTGGGAGCGACAAGTCAGAGCCTCGAAGTCACCAGCGATCCAGACCTGGCGCAGCTTGAGAACTCAATGCTGGGGCGCGTCGTCAATGAGGAGACGATCCAGTCGCTGCCCCTTGCAAACCGCAACTACACGCAGATCATCGCGCTATCGCCCGGAGTCGTGGTGGAGCTGGCCAATGCCGCGGCGCTGGGGAGGAACAGCCAGAACGTCTCTGCGAACGGGAACAAGACGACGTCGAACAACATTCAGTTCAATGGCATCGACGCCAACAATCTGTCGCAAAACTCAGCCACCGGATATCAGGCCGAAGTAGGCACCGCGATTCCGGCTCCGGACACGATCGAGCAGTTCAAGGTGCAGACCAGCGGGTTCGACGCTGGCTATGGCAGAGGCGCAGGCGCCAACGTCGACGTCATCAGCAAGGCTGGCGGCAACCGGTGGCATGGCAGCGCATGGGAGTATCTGCGCAACGATGTGCTGAACGCGAACGACTTCTTCGCCAAGCAGAACGGACAGCCGAGGCCGGTGCTGAAGCAGAACCAGTTTGGATTCACGATCGGCGGGCCCATTCGGCGCGATAAGCTGTTTTTCTTTGCCGCGTACCAGAGCTCGACGCAGCGCAACGGCGATTCAAGCCTCTCGCTGGTGACGGCGATTCTTCCGCAACTGGGGAGCGATCGCTCCGCCGCGGCTCTCGGCGCGCAGTTCTGCCCGGCAAATCATCCCGGCAATCCCGGCTACCAGACGTTCGCCGGCGGTGCGCAGATCGCCTGCGATGGATCGAACATCAATCCGGTCGCATTGAAGTTTCTCAACTTTAAGTATCCAAATGGCCAGTATGCGATTCCGAGCCCTCAGACGTTGCTGCCGGCCGATTCGGCGAGCTTGCCGATCGGCGAATCGACCTTCTCGATCCCGGCTAAGTACCGCGAGGACCAGTACACGGGAAATCTCGACTACGTCGTGACAGAGAAGAACCAGCTCGCCGGCAGGTTCTTCTACTCGCGTGCGACGACGAACGAGCCGTTTTCTCCCTTCGGCGCGACCGTGCCGGGATGGGGAACCAACGAACTCGACCAGAACGACATGTTTGTTCTCGCAGACACGCATGTGTTCAACTCCCGCGTTGTGAACGTCGCACGCTTCGGGTTTATACGCTTTGACGGCATCGCTGTGATCGCCCAGCCCATCAACGCCTCCGATGTCGGCATGGCTACGCCCGGAGACCTGCCCGAGACTCCCGGCCTCACGATCGATGGTCTGTTCACCATCGGTACGGCGGGCCAGCCCCACTACTACCAGAACACCAACACCTATGTGTGGCAGGACACCGTGTCCATCACGCACGGGCTGCACAGCCTGCGCCTCGGCGTCGAAGCCAAGCGCCACGAGGTCGACGTGGACGTCCCCTTTGTGAGCGATGGCTTTCTGGAGTTCCGGACGCTGCCCGACTTTCTGGTCGGCCAGAACGCCACACAGAACGGCAGCACGATCAGCAACATCTTCGCCTCGACCGCTTCGTCGGGCATCTTCCGCAAGGACGAGCGCTACACCGACTTCGCCGGCTTCGTGCAGGACGACTTCAGGCTGAACCCACGACTAACGCTCAACCTCGGTCTGCGTTATGAGATCTTTGGCCCGCCGTCGGACACGCACGGCAGGCTCCCAACCTTCGACCCCACTATCGCTTCGCTGTCGGTTCCAGAGAGCGGCTCCTTGAGCGGCTTCATCCTGCCGGCGAACTACAAGGGGCCGCTGCCGCAGGACGTGATCAAGTCATCGCACAACGGGCTCTGGGCCGCGAACTACAGCGATATCTCGCCGCGCATCGGCTTTGCGGCCAGAGTGCTGAACTCGCCTCTGCTCGTGCTTCGCGGGGGCTACGGCATCTACTACGACCGCATGTCCGGCGATCTCGCCGAGCAGACCGTCGGGCAGCCTCCGTTCTCCTTCAAGCAGTCGTTGCAGGGCGCTCAGAACGCAGGCGCGTCGTTTGCGAACCCCTATGTTCCGGCGCTGCCGCCAAACTCGAGCTTCCCCATCTTCCTGCCGCGCGTCCCCGGTGGAGGCCTATCGCTGGCGGCGATCGATCCGCGCCTGCACGATCCTTACATCCAGCAGTACAACCTCAACCTCCAGTACGAAATCTCGCAGAACCTTCTCCTGGAGGTCGGCTACGTCGGCGCGAAGTCGACGCACGTTCCGGGCTGCATCGAGTTCAATCAGGCGCTGCTGGCAAGTCCGCAGAGTCCGGTGAACGGAGAGACGACGAACACGCTCGAGAACATCGTACAGCGCCTGCCCTACGAGGGAATCGCGCAGGGCTCCTATACCTGCAAGACAGCTTTTGACACGCGCTACAACGGGCTTGAGACCAGCGTGACGAAACGGCTCTCGCACGGCCTCGAGTTTCTCGGCAGCTACACGTGGTCGAAGAACCTCAATACGACGAGTGGCTCAGGCGGGCTGTCGAACTTCGAGCTTGGCTTCCTGACCAACGACCAGCACAATCAGAGCCAGGCGCGCGGGCTGGACGACTTTGATCGTACGCATCGCGGCGTGCTCAGCCTCGTCTACACCACTCCACGGCTTGCCACCGCGCCGATGGCCGTGCGCCAGGCAGTCTCCAACTGGCTGCTTTCCACGGTTACAGTGGTGGAGTCTGGAACCCCAGTGACGGCGATTGACAGCAACGCGGGCAGCATCTACGGGAACCTCTCCGGCTTCAATCGCGCGGAGTGCACGGGCATCAATCCGGGCACGTCGGGTTCGCTGTTCTCGCGCCTCAACGGGTACCTCAATCCTGCCGCCTTCACCGATGCGCCGGCCATCGGCGACGGCACGGACTTCGGCAACTGCGGCGTCGGAATTCTGCGTGCACCGTGGCAGCGGAACATCGACTTCGCGCTGGAGAGGACCTTCCCTCTCCGCGAGGCCGGCACTTTGAGGTTCCGCACAGAGTTCTTCAACCTCACCAACACGGCAAACTTCGGCGGGCCGATCAGCAACCGCGTGGCCGGCGCGGCGTTCGGACTGATCACCTCGACCACCGCCAACCCGAGAATCATTCAGTTTGCGCTGAAGTATGCCTTCTGACGCGAGTCTGTGAACAGGAGATACCCCCTTCCCGGGTGTTTTTGCGTAAAATATTCATTGCATTGGCTTTAGCCTAGGACTTGCAGTGTAAGGTATTCTATCTAAACGGCTTGTTGTCAAAGTATTCAAAATAAACGGGTTGCTGGGAGTTGTTGGTTGCAGGTTGCCAGTTGCGGGTTGAAAAACAGGAAAGCCCCGGTTATGCCGGGGCTTCTTCTATTTCTATTGTAGCAAGTTTGGGGAACTACTCTGCCACGGCGATGTGGTTTGTTTTGTTTGGGTTGAGTGGTTTGGGGGCTTGACAGATTTTCTGTGGTGGCCCACTGGGTGACCTGCTACATGGTTGGATTTTTGGGGTCAGGATTCGCTGCCGCGAAAATGGCCCACCTTAGTCGCGATGAAACCGCGCCGAAGATGGGGCACCCGATCGTGGCAGGGTCAGATGTGGGCCACCCAGCCCATACGCGGTATTGGAAGAACGTGAAGGATTGACATGAAAATCGCAGTTTCTAATAGGCGAATATCTTGATGAAAATAAAGCACTTGAAAGTGTCCTCTGCTTCGCTCAAAATGAGTGGCTAGGGAACTAAAATGGCGCATTGGGTAGATCAAATCGCAGAAAAGCAGATTCATGGCAAGAGTGTCGCGGAGGCTCGTCTTCAGGCTAACGCTGCTTCGTCTTTGCGAGTTCAGGCGAGGATACTGGAATACTGGCATCAATTGGTGCTGGAGCTAAAGGAAGCCGAGCGGAAACTCCAAGAGAACGCCGGTCTCCATATCGCCGCCTCTGTCTCTGTCCACGTCGATCCGGAGTTTGAGAACAAACTTCGCATCAATATCACACAGATGGGCTTTCGTCCCGAGATCACGTATACCGACGTGTTTCATTTAATAGGTCAGCAATTCATTCGCTGTCATACGTTGCACGGCGATACATTCAGGCTGCCTTTCGGAGAACGCGGCGACGGGGCAATCGGCTTGTATAGCGAGGACGGTAGAGGTGTCATGATGACGCCAGAGAGAGCGGCGCATTACATCGTAGAACCGATGATTAAGCGGGTGCGTGGGGAATGAAAAAGAAACCCATTCCCGATCCAACGCCCGAAGCCTTCCACGATCTGCTCGGCCGCGCAGCTACGACCGTAGTGCCAGCTTCGCCTCCCGCGCCGAAGGGCAAACCTGCATCGTCGTCCACTCCGCCAAAAGGCGAAACATAGGGTACATGACTTTGCTTCGCGCGATTGCCCACCTTAGGCGCGATGAAGCCGCGCCGAAGATGGGGCACTCGGTTTTTTGACTAGAACCTATCTCATAATTCAGCAAGCCGGGTTCGCTGGCCTCGGTGAACTTCCGTATTGCCGGTAATACGGCAAGAACGCCATCGATGAGTGCGTTGGCGATTATGCGCGAACCGTGAGTCGATTCGGGCTTGATTATGATGATCTGGCGGCAGAGAGCAAACTCTTGTCAATGATTTGGAATACGAGCGAGGGTCGAGTCCACGATGAATATCTTTGAGGGTAAGAATCTGACTAACGCGTACTTATTCGCATATCTCTGCGCTCTGTTGGTACCCCAGATCCACAGTCAAACGGCTCAGTCTGCTCAACAGCGTATGCAGGCTGTGCAGGGTCGCCTTTCTCGGTACGTCGCCATTCGCGGCGGCAAGACTGACGATATGAATCTGGACTCACAGATGAAGGCGCTCGGCGTTCCCGCAGTGAGTATCGCTGCCATCCGAAATGGCGCGATCGACTGGGCGCGGGCTTATTGCGTTTGCTCCATTGAAGGCGTGCCCGTATCGACAGAGACATTGTTCGGAGCGGCTTCCATTGCGAAACCCGTTACGGCCTTTGGAGTACTCAAACTTGTGGAACAGGGCAAGATCGATCTGGATGCGAACGTCAATCAGTACCTGACACGATGGAAGATTCCGGACAATCAGTTCACCGTGAAGCAGAAGGTCACGGTCCGTGAACTTCTCAACCACACTTCGGGCATCGGGACACATAACGGCGAAATCTATGACCCTAGTTCACCGATACCCACACTGCTTCAACTTCTGGAGGGTGAGAAGCCCGCGAGAACGCCGCCAGTTCGTGTTGAGGCCGTCCCAGGCACGAAGTTCGCTTATTCCAACGGTGGCTATCTCGTGCTTTCCCTGCTGATCGAAGATGTCACGGGAGAATCGTTCGCCCCATACATGAAACGAACTGTGCTCGACCCGATCGGGATGAAGCACAGCACCTTCGACGCGCCACTTCCGTTGAAATGGCGCGCGCGTGCGGCCACAGCCTATGGAGCAGACGGAAAACTGTCAGTCCCTCCATCAAAGTTCGTGGAACCGAACTTGGCTGCCGGTGGGCTCTGGTCCACAGCTACCGATTTGGCAAAATTTCTCCTGGAAGTTCAGAGCGAATACGACGGACAATCGCACAAGGTCCTTCAGCAGCAAACCGTACGCATGATGGTTTCGCCTGACAAGGGCATTACCTCACCCAGGCGATGGGGGCTTGGTTTCGAAGTCGGTGGTAGCCAAGAAAATCCTTATATCCGTCACGAGGGGTCAGCATTTTTTCAAGACGACATGGTGGAGTATCTCGACGGCAACGGCATTGTCGTAATGACCAGCGGCGGTGGAGGCGGAGAGCTCGCAGAAGAAGTCATTCGCAGTGCAGGAACGGTATATGACTTTCCCGATTTCAAGTCAATTGAACACTCTGTTGTGGACCTTCCGGCCTCTATTATGGGTGCTTACGTCGGAACCTATGCCTATATCAAGGTGGCTCTGGAGGACGACCATCTTACGGCAGAGATTCCGTCTGGATCGCCCGCCGCCCGGCTTTACCCGGAATCGCCCACGCGGTTCTTCGTCCTTGATGGACCGCAGGAACTGTCTTTCCTTTACGACTCGCAGCAGAACGTCACCGGCGTGGAGTTTATCACTCCCATGGGTCATCATCGGCTGGACAGGAGTCCACAGCACTGAAGTCGCAGTGGTAAATCGTCGGTCCTTCTCAACTGTTGGGAACAGGGCAATGCGCTCATTGACCGCGTAGCCGGTGTATTGTCGGCAATCCGGAAGTAATCGTGCCAAGCTTCACCGACCAGAGGCATTTATGAGATGGGGTTCTAGCCTAAGAGTTCGAGGAGGGCGGCTTCGTCGAGGACTTTGACCCCGAGGGCGTTGGCTTTGTCGAGTTTGGAGCCGGCCTCTTCTCCGGCTACTACGTAGTCGGTCTTCTTGCTGACGGAGCCTGAGACTCGGCCTCCGGCGGCTTCGATCTTTTCTTTTGCTTCCTCGCGGGTGAGAGTGGGGAGCGTGCCGGTGAGGACGAAGGTGAGGCCTTCGAGCCTGGTTCCGCGGACGCGCTTCTCCGCGGTGAAGGTGAGTCCGGCTTTGCGGAGGCGTTCGACGAGATCGAGGTTTTTCCTGTTGTCGAAGAACTCGCGGATGGCCTCGGCGACCTTGGGGCCGACGTCGTTGATGCGGGTGAGGTCTTCAACGCTCGCGGCGATGAGCGCGTCCATGCTGCCGAACTCCTCTGCGAGGGCCTGCGCGGTGCGCTCGCCGACGTGGCGGATGCCGAGGCCGAGGAGGACGCGGTTGAGCGGCTGCTTCTTTGAGTTTTCGATCTGTTCGAGGAGCGAGTCGGCTGTCTTCTCACCGATGCGTTCGAGATGGAGGAGGTCTTCTTTTTTGAGGTGGTAGATGTCGGCGAGGGAGTGAACGAGGGCCTTGCGCGTGGGAGCTTCGGTAGGCGCGTCGCCGTTCTGTCCCATGGATGCTTCGGCTTCATGCTCGGCGATGGTGTGGCCGAGGAGTTGCGAGACCATGACTTCGCCGAGGCCTTCGATGTTCATGACGGAGCGCGAGGCGAAGTGGCGGAGCTCTTCTTCGAGGCGCGCGGGGCAGCTGGCGTTGATGCAGCGGAAGTCGACCTCGCCCTCTTCGCGGACTAGCGGGGTTTTGCAGCGCGGGCAGTCGGCGGGGAAGGTGATCTTGTGGCGGGCGGTTGTTGCGTTGGGTTCCTCGACGACGCGGGTGATCTTGGGGATGACGTCGCCTCCGCGCTCGACCTCGACGAGGTCGCCGATTCGGACGCCGAGACGCTCGATCTCGTCGGCGTTGTGGAGCGTGGCGCGGGAGACCGTGGTGCCTCCGACGAAGATGGGCGCGAGCGCGGCGACGGGCGTGACCTTACCGGTGCGGCCGACCTGGAAGAGGACGTCGTCGAGGCGCGTGGTTGCGGCGCGCGCGGGGAACTTGTAGGCGATGGCCCAGCGCGGAGCCTTGCCGGTGAAGCCGAGGCGGCGCTGCTGCGCGGCGGAGTCGACCTTGATGACGACGCCATCGATCTCGTAGCCGAGGGTGTCGCGGAGGGGCTCGGCGTTTGCGATGAAGTCGAGAACTTCGTCGATGGTGTTGGCGGTGCGCCAGTGGGTGTTGACGCGGAGACCGATCGTGGCGAGGGCCTTGAGGGTCTCGGAGTGGAGCGGGAGGAGCGGCTCGCCGTCGCGGAGGAGGAAGTAGGCGTAGAAGTCGAGGCGGCGCTGCGCGACGATGTTGGGCTCGAGGGTGCGGATGGTTCCGGCGGCGGCGTTGCGCGGATTGACCGCGGGGGCGAGTCCCTGGGCTACGCGGTCTTCGTTCATTTTGACGAAGGCGGTCTGCGGGAGGATGACCTCGCCGCGGACTTCGAACGATGCAGGCAGATGAGCGGCTTTGAGTTTTGTCGCGGGGATGCTGAGCGGGACGGAACGGATGGTGCGGACGTTGGTGGTTACGTCCTCGCCGATGGTTCCGTCGCCGCGGGTGAGGCCGCGTTCGAGCTGGGCGGCTCCGTGTGCGGCTGCGGAGTAGTGAAGCGCGAGCGAGAGGCCGTCGAGTTTCAGCTCGCAGACATAACTCGGCGGGTCGCTGGCGGGGAGGGCGTCGCAAACACGCTTGTCCCAGGCGCGGAGCTCGTCCTCGTTGTAGGCGTTGTCGAGCGAGAGCATGGGGCGGGAGTGCGCGACTTTGGCGAAGCCCTCGCGGGGCTTGCCTCCGACGCGCTGCGTGGGCGAGTCGGGGGTGATGAGCGCGGGGTGGTCGGCCTCGAGCGCCTTGAGACGGTTCATCATCGCGTCGTACTCAGCGTCGGAGATGGAGGGCGAGTCGAGGACGTAGTAGAGATGCTCGTGGTGGCGCAGCTCGTCGCGGAGGGAGTTGATCTGTTGTTCGGGCGTGGCCGCCATGAGGAGGATTATAAAGTTCGACCACGGATGATCGCGGATAAGCACGGATAAGAACAGAGACAATTGTTTTAAATCCGTGAACTCCGTGATGATCCGCGGTCGGTTAGCCGTGTTTTTGCGGAATGAGATCAGTCGAAGTCGCGGAGGTTGGGTGGGATCCAGCGGGCGCGGGCTTCGGTGGAGTGTACGAGGTCGAAGTCGTAGTACTCGCGGAAGATGTGGCGGTCGTGGGCGTAGCGTTCGACGGCGAGCGCGGCGAAGTCGGCGCGGGTGATGGGTGCGGAGTCGCGGACAGTCCGAAGGAGGCGGTCCAGGAGCTTGATCCATGCGACGGTGATGGTCTCGTGGTATCCGCTGGTGGGGGTGTTCTGGCCGCCGACGGCGAGGTTGTAGCGCTTGATACGCTCGCGCATGAGATCGGTGGCGAGCGCCGGGCCGTGGGCGTGGACGTAGCAGGCTCCGGTGAAGAGATGGGCGCTGTGCGTCCAGCGGGATTTGGGGAGCGTGCAGTCCTCGAACGCCGCGAGGAAGGCGTCGATCTCGGGCTCAGTTGTGGGGAGGGGGTGCATCCCTTACAAGGATAGATGACGCTTGGTCTCGAGATTTTGAATTCGCCCATATTGCGAGAATCGACGATGGGAATGAGGAAGATGATACGCTGATCTCCCGCACTGACAGGCCTTTTGAAAGGAGTTCACGATTCCGCATATGACGGTATCTCAAATCTGGAAGAGTACAAAGTTCACCATCGAACGCAGCCAAGGCAAAGTGCCCGGGACGGTGATCTTCCGGTTGTCCGGACCTTTTACGGCGCGCGACATGCACGGCTCGCTGTCGCCGATTGCGCTCCGCAACACCTTCGAGTCGGAGGCAGACGGCGGGAGCGAGGCGGTTCATATTCTCGATCTGACCGAGGTGCCGTACATGGATTCCGCCGGCCTCGGCATGATCGTCAGCCACTATGTGCGGTGTCAGAGCAAAGGGATTCGGCTGTTTGCTGCGGGAGTGAGTCCTCGCATTCTGCAACTCTTTCAGATGACGAAGACGGAGAATCTGTTTCCGATGATTGCGAGCGTCGAAGAGGCCGATCGGCCATAAGCGCGATTTATTGCGTTGGGGTCAGTGGCTCAAACGCTCTGCAATCTCCCGAACTCGCGACTCGGGGATGCCATTTCGCTGTTCAGATTGCAATTGATGTTCGCCAATAACCTCGATATATGGTCGCTCGCCTACCGATCTCGTGTGCAAGCGGATGGGCAACCCAAGAGTCTCATGCTCATAGATTGAAAGATGATTTGCCAGAAGGCCGCTGTAGGGTGGTGTGGTCTCACGTCCTTCTTGATGCCACTTTTCACTCATGCCAAAGAAATCGCTCGCCTGAACCTCAACCCAAACCAGCCACGCGAATGGCTCCTGCTCTCCAACAACTGGAATTTCTAGGCGGCCAATTACGAAGCATCTCGGTTTATCACCATCTGGGAAGACGCACTGGTCCGTGCCTAACTCTCCGTCCTCTTGTCGGGATGCTGTTGCGCGATTCCACGCGTCAGGTGCTTCGGGTCCGGGTCCCCAAACATATGGAGGACCAGGATGGGTCTCATTGCAAACGCTACAGGTATAAGACATGTCAGGCTGAATATATCAGCCAGTGTTGCGGAGTCCCGCGCTGATGCCATTGATCGTCGCGCTGATGGCGCGGTTGAGTTCGGGGGAGTCGGGTTGGCCTTGTGCTATGGCGGCTCGCTTGCGTCGGATGAGCTCGACCTGGATGAGTGACATCGGGTCGACGTAGGGGTTGCGCAGGCGGATCGAGCGCTCGAGGACGGGGTTGGTCTCGAGCAGCGTCTTTTGTTTGGTGATGGCGAGGAGCATGCGGCGGGTGAGGTCGAACTCGGCTTCGAGGGTGGTGAAGACGCGGTTGCGGAGGGCTTCATCCTCGACCAGCGAGGCGTAGAGGTGGGCGATGCCGAAGTCGGATTTGGCGAGCGCCATCTCGACGTTGCGGAGGATGTCGATGAAGAGCGGGAAGCCACAGGCCATGGATTGGAGGAGTGCGAGATTGGTGGATTGGGGAATCTCTCGTGTGGATGAATCCTGCAAACCCGGTTCGGTGGCTGGGATGCTGGATTCTTTCCCACCCTTGTCGCGGTGAAGCTGCGACAAGGATGGGGCACCCGGGGTGTTGTGCTGGATGAAATGCTGAAGGGCGTGGCCTACGCCGAACCATGCGGGGACTAGCTGGCGCGACTGCATCCAGCCGAAGACCCAGGGGATGGCGCGGAGGTCGGCCATGGTCTTCTTGCCGGTGCGCTTGGCGGGGCGGGAACCGATTCGGGCGTGTTCGAGCTCGGCGACGGGAGTGGCCTGCGTGAAGTAGGTGAAGGTGTCGGGGTTGTCGACGATGTGCTTGCGGTAGAAGTCGTAGGAGACGGTGGAGAGCTGCTCCATGGCGGATTCCCATTCGGGGGTGATCTCGCCGGTGAGATGAGGGCAGGGGGTAGGGGGTAGGGAGTAGGGGGTAGAAGGCGCTGTGTTGGCTGTGTTGGTCTGGTGCTGGAGGATGGCGTCGGGGCGGGCGAGCGCGTCGAGTGAGGCGGCAATCATCAGCTCCAGATTGCGCTCGGCGAGGACGACGTCGGAGTATTTCCAGTTGAGGACCTCGCCCTGCTCGGTGAGGCGGAGCTCGCCGGTGAAGCTGTCGACGGGCTGGGCGTAGATGGCGCGGTGGGTGGGCCCGCCGCCGCGGCCGACGGTTCCTCCGCGGCCGTGGAAGAGGCGAAGGTGCACGCCGCAGTCAGACGCGACCTCGTGCAGCGCGCGGTGCGCCTTCCAGATCTCCCAGGTGCTGGTGATCATGCCGCCGTCTTTATTGGAGTCGGAGTAGCCGAGCATGACCTCCTGGTTGTGGCGCCAGCTGGCGAGCAGGGGCTGGTAGGCCTCGCTGGACCAGAGCGCGCGCATGATGTCGGGTGCGTTCTGCAGGTCTTCGATCGACTCGAAGAGAGGGACGGGCATGAGGCCGGGGTCGGAGTCTCCGGGGTCGAGGGAGCCTTCGACGCGGACGCCGCCGATGCGCGCGAGGCGGATGACGTTGAGGACGTCGGCGGCGCTGGTGGCTCCGCTGATGATGTACTGGCGGATGGCCTCGGGAGGGTACGTGAGCTTGAGCTCTGCGATGGTGCGGAAGGTCTCGAGGACCTCGGCGGTCTGGGGGGAGAGGGACGGTGGAAGCTGGAGGGTGGGCTCTGCCGCCGGGTCGGAGCAGCCGGCGATCTCGTCTATGGCGGTGGCGTGGACGCGCGCATGCTGCCGGATGTCGAGGGTCTGGAGATGGAGGCCGTAGGTGCGGACTTCGACGAGCAGCGGGTCGATGAGGAGCTCGGCGAGGCGCTGGCCGCGGTTTTCGACGAGGCTGTTGCGCAGGACGGTGAGATCGCTGAGCAGGTCGGCGGCGCGGGTGTAGGGTGCGAGCGCGGGATTGAGCGGTAGAGGCACGGCACTCTGCGGCGTGGCTCCGAGACGCATCATGATGCAGGCGATGAGCAGGCGCAGGTACTCGAAGTGGAAGCGCTCTTCGAGGGCGCTCTGGCCGGCGGCGCGGAGCTGCGAGAGGTAGTGCTTGAGGAGCTTGTCGACCTCGTCGGAGACGGGGACCTGCTGGGTGGAGCTGCCGAGCTGCTCGAACACATTCTGCAGGCGGCGGCGGTAGTGCGTGAGCAGGAGCGCGTGGGCCATGGCGAGCGCTTCGCGCGTGGTCTGCGGGGTGACGAAGGGGTTGCCGTCACGGTCGCCTCCGATCCAGGAACCGAAGGAGATGAGTTGCGGGAGGTCGGCGATGGAGGGGGTGGCGGCTTGTAACTTCTCCGGAGAGGTTCGTGGCGCTTCGGACGAAATGCGGGGGTTCTTCGCTCCGCTCAGAATGACAGCTTCGCCTGCGGCCGGGTATTCGGAGTGCAGCGCGGCGGCTACCTCGGTGTAGAGGACGGGGAGGGTGTCGAAGAGGCTGGTCTCGTAGTAGTCGAGGGCCATGCGGACCTCGTCGCGGACGGTGGGGCGCGCGCTGCGGACGTCGTCGGTCTGCCAGAGTGAGGTGATCTCGGCGGTGAGCTCGCGCTCGAGCGATTCGAGCTGCGGCTCGGGAACGGGGATGCGGTCGAGCTGCTCGAGGATGTCCGAGATGCGGCGGCGCTTGAACATGACGGAGCGGCGCGCGACCTCGGTGGGGTGCGCGGTGAAGACCGGCGTGATGCAGATGTGGGAGAGCAACTCGCGGGTCTGCGCGGCGTCGAGGCCAGCCTCGCGGAGACGGCGGAGGGTTCCGCGCAGCTCTCCGCGCTGGGGCGTGCCCTGCTGGTTGAGCCTGGTGGAGAGCCGGCGGCGCTTGCGGTGGTTCGTCTCCGCCAGGTTGATGAGCTCAAAGTAGAAGCTGAAGGCGCGGGCGAGCCGGTAGGCCGTGGTGAGGTCGTTGGAGTGCTCGTGGACGCGGGCGAGGGCCTGGTCGAGGAGGCCGCGTGCGGCGGTGGAGTCGCCGCGGGAGGCGGCTTCGCGGCCGGCGATGGCGGTGCGGCGCAGGTCTTCGACGGCGGCGAAGAGGGAGTCGCCGGACTGCTCGCGCAGGACCTCGCCGAGCAGCATCCCGAGCGAGCGGACGTCGCGACGCAGGGGAGCTTCCTTGAGCTCGCCGGTGGGCGCCTGCAGCTCCGCGAGCCGCTGCGGCCAGGTGGATGGAGACCAGAGAGACGGCATGCTTTGATTATGCCTTGCGGGAAGGCAGCTTTTTGCTGGTGGGCACGGAAAACAAAAAGGCACGGCGGATGCCGTGCCCCGATCAACCTCTACTGTGGTGCGCAGGTTTGCGCGCTTACATCACGAGAGCGATCTGCTCGAGCTCTTCCTTCATGCGCTGGACGTTGTATCCAGCGGATTCGAGCCGAGTGGCGGTGCGGCGGGCGGCGTGGTTGGAGACGCCATAGCCCTTGCCGGCAAGATAGATAAGGATGAGATCCGCGGCTTGCCAGGAGTCAAGTCCTGCGTGCAGAAGCTCTTCGCGCAAGCCAGTCAGATCTGCTTCGGGAAACTTTTCAATCTCGATTGGCTTGGCTTGAATCATGGCCCGGTCCTCCTGACGATTAACCTTCTATTAATATTACCTTCCACTCATTAGACGCAGGAGTCAGCGCGAGGATACAAGTTTCGGCGACGCTGTTACGCGGGTCGAAGCCGTGAGAATAGGTATGCAGAGCGGGGAGGGGCAAGTTCCCTGTTGTGAATGGTTTTTAGCTGGCTCGCTCGGCGAGGAGGACAGGAATGCCGTCGAGAATGGGATAACGGCGCGCACAGCCGATGCAAACGACGTGGCCTGACTCGAGACGCAGAGCCTGGTGGCAGACAGGACAGACGAGGCGGCTAAGGTCTTCCGGCGTCATGGGGCGCTGGGGCATGTATTTATCTTACGTTGGAGAGCGTTGCGGCCAGAGCAGCAGATTCCTCTGCTGTGCGGCAAAAAGGCGAACGCAAAGGGCGCAAAGGCAAACGCAGAGGGCGCAAAGGTGAACGCAGAGGGCGCAAAGGTGAACGCAGAGGGCGCAAAGGTGAACGCAGAGGGCGCAAAAGGCAAGACGGCTCTGCGACGCGGCTGTGACGTGGCGTAGACAAAGAGCGTGGTTTGCGGCGGCACGATACCATTGAGAGTGGTATGAAGAATGTTCCGCGCTTGTTAGATGGTGTTGCGATTGCCTCGGCGATCAAGGCCGAGGTGGCCCTTGAGGTGAAGGAGCTGGCGGGCAA
This sequence comes from Edaphobacter bradus, assembly GCF_025685645.1. Lineage (NCBI taxonomy): Bacteria > Pseudomonadati > Acidobacteriota > Terriglobia > Terriglobales > Acidobacteriaceae > Edaphobacter > Edaphobacter bradus. Next base: position 544,704 of record NZ_JAGSYF010000002.1, on the reverse strand, counting down.
GGGAGTTGTTCCCGGGCTGGCTGTGATTCTGGTGGGGCATGTTCCCGCGTCGGAGATTTACGTTCGCAGCAAGGTGAAGACCTGCGGCGAGCTGGGAATCTACAGCGAGATGCTGACTCCGCCGGAGAGCATCACGACCGACGAGATGCTGGCGCTGGTGGCAGAGCTGAATGCGAGGCCGGAGATTGACGGCATCCTCATCCAGCTTCCGCTGCCGAAGCATGTGGACACGAAGCGGCTGCTGGAGGCTGTCTCGCCCGATAAGGATGTGGACGGCTTCCACCCGGTGAACGCGGGAAGGCTGCAGGCCGGGCAGCCGGGGCTGGCTCCATGCACGCCGGCGGGGATCATCGAGATTCTGAAGCGAAGCAATCTGCCGATTGCAGGGCAGAACGCGGTGGTCGTGGGGCGGTCGGACATTGTGGGCAAGCCGGCGGCGATGATGCTGCTGAACGCTTCGGCGACGGTGACGGTCTGCCACAGCAAGACGCGCGATCTGCCGAAGATCACCCGCGAGGCAGACTTGCTCGTGGCGGCGATCGGCCGCGCGGGCTTCGTGACTCCGGAGATGGTGAAGCCGGGCGCGACGCTGATCGACGTGGGGATCAACCGCGTGACCGATGCTGCGGAGGTGAAGGAGTTCTTCGACAGTGATCCGGCGCGTGAGGCGACATTTGCAAAGCGCGGCTCGGTGGTCGTGGGAGATATTCATCCGAAGGCGTTTGAGATTGCGGGCGCATACACGCCGGTTCCGGGTGGCGTGGGCGCGCTGACGATTGCCATGCTGATGCACAACACGGTGAAGGCGGCGAAGCTGCGCCGCGGCATCGCGATGGAGAAGTAGCCGGGATGCTGCGCGTCGGGCTCACGGGCGGGCTGGGCAGCGGGAAGTCGACGGCTGCTCGCCTGTTTGCTGCGCGCGGGGCGCATGTGCTGGCAGCCGATGAGATCGGCCGTGAGATGATGCGGCCGGGCGAGGCGGTCTACAAGGCCATCGTCGAGCACTTCGGCAAGAGCGTGGTTGCGGAGAGCGGAGAGCTGGATCGCAAGGCGCTGGCGCGGATCTCCTTTGAGGAGGGCCGCGTCGAGGAGCTGAACGCGATTGTGCATCCGGCGGTGATTGCGCGGCAGGCGAAGATGGCGCGGGAGATCGGTGCGAAGGAGCCGGCGGCGGTGGTGATAGTGGAGTCGGCGCTGGTGTTCGAGACAAAGCATGGCGATGCCGAGGGCGAGACGGGAGAACCGTGGCGGAGCCGGTTCGATTGCATCATCCTCGTGACGGCATCGGAGGCGGTGAAGGTCGGGCGCTATGTGCAGCGCGTCGGCGGGGATGCACTGAGTCCGGAGCGTCGCGCCGAGTTTGAGGCCGAAGCGCGGCAGCGGCTGGCGCGGCAGATTCCCGATGAAGAGAAGATTCCGCTCTCGGACTTTGTGTTGGAGAACGACGGGCCGGCGGAGGACCTGGAGTTGCAGATAGAGCAGTTATGGCCGGTGCTGCGGTTTGCGGCCGAGGCCGGACATCTCCGAGAGGCCGGATTTGGGCCAGTCTCGAACTGATGAATTCAGGTCAAACTCGATACAATTAAGAGAGATATTCGCTCGCTGCCTTTTCCGGCACGCTGCGGGCGGCGAAGGAGTTCCAGGTTCGTCATGAAACTGCGTCCTGTTCTGCTTGTTTTGCTTCTTCTGGGTGGCTTCTACTACGTGACGACTCACGTGGCGGCGACGGGATCGGCGGGCCCGTGGCTGCATCACGCGATGGGGGTCTCGAGCGCGTCGGGTGCGAAGACTTCGACGTTGAGCGAGCCGATGGGCAGCCTTGAGCTGACGCAGGCCGATGCGGCCCCGGCGTACGACACAGAGGAGCAGCAGAACATCGCGGTCTACAAGAAGGCGCTGCCTTCGGTGGTGAACATTACCTCGACGGCGGTGGCGTTCGACTTCTTCTACGGGCCGGTTCCGCAGCAGGGCCAGGGATCGGGGTTCATCCTCAATAAGGACGGCTTGATCCTGACGAACAACCACGTCATCGACAACGCGCAGCGCGTCGAGGTGAAGCTCGCTGACAAGCACACGTACAAGGCGCAGGTCCTAGGCGTGGACAAGAACCATGACCTGGCGCTGCTGAAGATCACGGCGCCGAACCTGGTTCCGGCGACGCTGTCCGAGTCGAACGGCCTGGTGGTGGGCCAGCGCGTGTATGCGATCGGCAACCCATTCGGGCTGCAGGGAACGATGACGCGCGGCATCATCTCGGCGATCCGGTCGATCCGCGGACCACAGGGCAACCCAATCGAGGACGCGATTCAGACCGACGCAGCTATCAATCCCGGCAACTCGGGCGGTCCGCTGCTGAACTCGAAGGGCGAAGTCATCGGGGTCACGACGCTGATCGCCAACAATGGTGCCGACCAGAGCTCGGGAATCGGGTTTGCGATTCCGATCAACACCGCGAAGGCAGTGCTCGACGACTTTGCAAAGTATGGATACGTTCGGCGGCCTTCGCTCGACGTTGTGACGCTGCCGATCGGGCCGGACATCGCGGAGCAGATTGGCCTGCCGGCCGACTACGGGATTCTGATCGAGCGCGTGCTGCCGGGCGGCGCGGCGGAGAAGGCCGGCCTGCATGGCGGAACGCAGCGCGCATACCAGGGGAACACTCCGGTGATGCTGGGCGGCGACCTGATTGTGGGGATGGATGGGCAGGAGATCGCGAGCCCGCAGGACCTCTCGGCGGCGATGAACTCGCACCGCGCGGGCGATACGGTGACGGTGACGATCTTCCGCGGGCAGCGCCGCATGGACGTGCAGGTGAAGCTGGGCGACGCGAAGAATCAGCAGGGGCAGCTCGGACAGCGAACGTAGGGCGATTTCTCCCTGAAAATCAGTGGTGCCATGGGCAAACCGCAGGTCCTTCGACTGCGCCTCTCGCGATAAGGCCGCGAGAGGCTTCGCTCAGGATGACACTCTCTAGAAGAGATCAGAATACGGCCTAGCTGGCTTCGCAGCGGTCGACGAAGGGGAGCGGCGCGGGTTGCGGCGCGTGCGCGGGGAAGAAGCTGGATTTGTCGCGACCGGCGAGCGTGGCGCGTGCGCAGCTCATCACGACCTTGCGGAAGACCTTGAGGGCAGGGGACTCGTTGCTCTGCATGGAGACGAGCCCGAGCTGGAACTCAGCGAGGCGTTCGGCGAAGGGCAAGACCGTGACGTGCGGGAATCCGCAGGTGGCCATGGAGGCGGTGGAAATCGCAACGCCCTCGCCTGCTGCGGCGTAGGCGAACTGCACCGAGCACGACTGCGGCGACTCGATGATGCGCGGCGTGATGCCGAAGGGCGCAAGCAGGTTGTGCAGAAAGGGCTGATGAAAGCGGCAGTCCTTGAGGCGCGAGGCGATGATGGGGGTGCTGCGCAGGTCCTCCACCGAGATGGCGCGCCGCGTGGCGAGCGGGCTTAGGCGCGAGACGATGCCGACCAGCGGCTCCTGGCAGATGGGGTCGAAGCGCATGCCTTTAATGGGAAGCGAGCCGACCATGAGGAGCGCATCGATCTTGCCCTCGGGCAGGCGTGCCATCATCTGCTCGGTGGTCAGCTCGGTGACTTCGAGGTCGAACTCGGGATAATCGGCGGCGAGCGTGCGAATGACGGCGGGGAGAAGGATGAACTGCCCAACCGGGCCACAGCTTATGTGGAGGCGCAGCCGCGTGTGCAGGCCGCTGAGGCAGTCCTGCGCCGCGTCAACGGTGTCCATGATGCTCTGGGCGTACTCGCGGAAGGCGACGCCGGCGTCGGTGAGGCGCACCTGCTGGCGGTCGCGCTTGAAGAGCTTGACGCCGAAAGCCTCTTCCAGCGACTTGATCTGGAAGGTGATCGTCGGTTGGCTCATGTAAAGCGCGCGGGCCGTCTTGCCGTAGTTAAGCAGATCCGAAAGCGTCAAAAAACACTGCAATTGCCTGATTCGAAAGTCCAACATGAGGGCCTCGGCGTAAAAACCAGGGTGCTCTGCTGCGGGCTGATGACAAGCAAAGTGAAGATGCTATTGAGTTGTGGGCGTAGGGTTTGGAGCGGCTGGAAACGGCGTGGTTTAACGCAGCCGTAACGTCATAGTAAAACCTGCTGCGGATTTGTCAACGAAAACCGCTTTTAGCGGATAGCACTGTGCGAGAGCGCGGTGGCCGGAATCGGCGCGAGCTCGATCCCCGGCCCCTGCCACAGCACAGCGAAGCCGTCCTCTCCCGTGCTGTGCGTCATCGCAACGTGAATGCGATGTTTGCCTGCACGCAGAGCGATGCTTCCTTTTGTCGGCTGAACCGCGTTGCCCTCCGAGCCGCAGACCTGCGGCCACGGCGCGGGGCTCGTCGCGACGGGAGCGGAGTCGATCTTGATGCTGCCTGCATCGTTCGAGAGCAGCGTGAAGGTGTACCCACCGTCGGCGGGCACATCGAGGAAGCCCTCGAACACTAAACCGTAGTCCCCGGCGCGGTGGCGCATGGTGGTGCTCAACTGATCGCTGAAGCCTAAGTAGACTTCGCTTTTCTGCACGAGATTTGCAAGCGTGAGCTGTGCGCCCTCGAAGTAGCTGTAGCTCAGGCCGGGTTCGGTCTTCACAACTGCGGCAGCGTGTTGCAGCGAGTCTGCGACGACGATGGGCTCGTAGGCCCAGCTCACGCGGCCGTTCTCGTCAATGGTCTCAAGCAAAACGCGGAAGCGCCCGGAGCGATCCAGGAGGGTTCCTTCGTCGTCTGGGAATGCATGCTTTACGCTTCTGCCGCGGGCGTGCGTTCCATCGCCGAAGCTCCAGAGGTAGGAGACGATCTTCGCGTCGCCGGCCCGCGATGTACTTGCGTCGAAGTGCACGGCGCGATGCGGAGCGATGAGCCCACGCGAGTAAATGAAGGCGGCGTGCGGGCCCTTCACTTTGTTGAAGGTTGGAGCCGAAGCTCCGGACTCGAGCTCCAGCGGAACGTCCTCAGCCTTCTCGACGAGTTTGTTCGCGAGCGTTACGTTGTCGAAGGTGACGCCTGACACGCTGCCCTTGAAGACGGACGGAACGAGCGAGGGCGATTCGAGCGCAAAGATGTCGCGGAGGTAGACGTCGCTGATCGAGGGCGAAGGCTGGTGGAGTTGCACCAGCGAGTACCAGTCGTCCATGCGGATGTTGTTGAACGTGAAGCCCGAGGGGTGCCCTGTGCCTCCGGGGTCGGCCCAGATCTCCAGCAGCGCGAACGGCACCCCGCAGCCGCCGAGGCCCATGTGGAGCACGTCTGTGTTGCGCATCTCAAAGGTGTGGCTTTCGAAGCTCTTGTGCGGCCACGCTGCGCGCACGACGTTCGAGATGCTGGTGGAGAGCACGCTGTCTTCGATGAGGATGTTGCTGACCAGGTGTCCGGGGATGGACATGGCTTCGGGGCTGTAGCCCTCCCAGTTGCCCTGCATCGCGAAGACGTCGTCGGCGGCGCGGAAGAAGCTGTCGCTGACGATGGTGTCGCCTCCGCCGAGCCAGTCCATGCCGTCCTGGTTGGCGTTGCTCGTGCTGCCGCCGACGACCTTGACGTTGTCGAAGAGAATGTCGCGCGAGTCCTTCATCTGGATCATCCAGGTGCGGCTGCGCACGACGCAGGTAATGCCCTCGATGGAGATGTGGTGCGCGTTGTCCATCACGATGGCGTGCCAGTTGGGCAGGTGAATCCAGCCATCGTCGTCGTCCGGTTTCTGGGGGCCGTCGTATAGGATGATGCCGCGACCGAAGACGCGGACGTTCTCGACACCCCACAGGTTGAGGCTGCCGAGGATGACGGCGCCCGGGGCGAGGTAGATGTTGTCGCCGCTCTTCGCGTCGATGTTCTCATGGTGCAGTCCCGGCCCGTAGTAGCGCAGCCCCGGCGCGGCGGCAGCGGGCGGGTTCGTCTCCGGCTTGTTGGCGAAGAGGAAGAGCATCTCCGCGCCGTCGAGGTAGTCGCCGGGCCGCGTGATGGAGAGCTTGGCCGGGTGATCGAGCCGGAACGTGATGGTCTTCCCCTTGCGCGCCGGACGGATGCCGAGCCGCCAGGGCTGCACCTCAACGCCGCGCGCCCAGTAGTCGTCTGTCTCCGCCGTGATGGAGATCTGCGTGGATTTCGCTACGTCGAAGTTCACGAAGTAGTAGTTCGCCGCGGCGTGCGCAACGTCAACCGGCTGACCGTTGACTGTGATGAGGAAGTGCGTCGTAGAGATCTCCGCGGGCAATGCCTGAGCGGCGATTTCCTGTGGCAGAAGCGCGGCCATTGCGACAAGCCGGAGCGATGCTGCGACGAAGGGAAGGAGCCCTCTGACCGAGAATGCGCCGCGCTGCACGATGAACCGCTCCTCCTGCTCTTGAAGCGCTCTGCGTGACTACAGTAGCACGCTGCGTCCAGGGACGCGGTGCATGGTAAATGAGTGGCAAATCTGCGGCACTGCGAATACGATGGAGCAGATCGACGACGCCTCAAATCAAAACAATCGAATCCATGGACCGACGCGACTTCCTCAAGACGACGAGCACACTTCTGGCTGCGAGCGCGCTTCCCGGCGTTCCTGCCCTGGCTGCAACGAACTCTGCCACTGGCCGCACAATTCTTCCGCTCAATCGCGGCTGGCGCTATCACCCGTCGAAGGTCGAGGGCGCGCACGCGGTTGACTTCGACGATGCCTCTTTCGAGCGCGTTGTCGTTCCTCACACCAACGTCAAACTGCCGTGGCATAACTTCGACGACAAGACCTACGAGTTCGTCTCGACCTATCGCCGCCGCTTCAAGACGCCGGCCGAGGCGCAGGGAAGGCGCGTCTTTGTTGACTTCGAAGGCGTGATGACGGCCTCGACCGTCTGGATCAACGGCGTCTCGCTGGGCGAGTACAAGGGCGGCTTCACGCCGTTTTCATTCGAGCTGACGCCGCACCTCCGCGCCAGCGGCGAGAACGTTCTTGTCGTGCAGGTGGACTCCACCGAGCGTGACGACATTCCTCCCTTCGGCTACCAGATCGACTACCTCACCTTCGGCGGCATCTATCGCGAGGTCTCGCTGCGCATCGTGCCTGCGACGTACATCGATAACATCTTCGCGCGCACTCGCGATGTTCTCAGCGGCAAGACCGCGCTCGATGTCGATTGCTTCCTCGCGGGCGCGCCGTCTGCAGGGCTGACGATCGAAGCCGAGCTTCGTGATGGCGACCGCGTCGTCGCGAAGACGTCGCACGCCGCGAGCTACACCGGTGCGGCTGATCCGAATGCAGGAGCGAACCCAGCGACCTCCGCCCCCGTCTATAACTCTGCTGAAACCAAGACCGATCCTGCGCGGCAGACCGTATCGTTCGAGGGGCTTGAAGGAATTCAGTTGTGGGACCTCGACAGCCCGCACCTCTACACCGTGCACGTGCGCCTGCTCGAATCAGGCCGCGTCGTCGATGAGGACACGCGGCGCATCGGCTTCCGCGAGGCTGTCTTTACCGATCACGGCTTCTCGCTCAACGGAAAGATCGTCAAGCTGCGCGGACTCGACCGTCACCAGACCTTCCCGTTCGTCGGCCAGGCGATGCCTGGGCGCGTCCAGCGCAAGGACGCGAAGATTCTGCGCGAGGACCTGCACTGCAACATCGTCCGCACCTCGCACTACCCGCAGTCGCGGCACTTCCTCGACTGCTGCGACGAGATCGGCCTGCTGGTGCTCGAGGAGATTCCCGGCTGGCAGCACATCGGCCCGGAACCGTGGAAGCAGATCTCGATCGACAACGTCGGCCGCATGATTCGCCGCGACTGGAACCATCCTTCTATCATCCTGTGGGGGGTGCGCATCAATGAGTCGCGCGACGACCACGATTTCTACACGCGCACCAACGCGCTCGCGCATCTGCTCGATCCTACGCGGCAGACAGGTGGTATCCGCTACTTCCAAGAGTCGGAGTTCCTCGAAGACGTCTTCACCATGAACGACTTCGGTTTTCCGCTGAAGAAGCCGAACCATCCGCGCTATCTCAACACGGAGTTCGTCGGCCACACCTACCCGACCAAGACCACCGACGACGACGAGCGCCAGCGCGAGCACACGCTGCGGCACGCGCGCATCCACAACCAGCTCGCCTCCGACCCACAGTATGCAGGCGGCATCGGCTGGTGTGCGTTCGACTACAACACGCATGCGAACTTCGGCGCGGGCGACCGCATCTGCTACCACGGCGTCATCGACATCTTCCGCGAACTGAAGCCCGCCGCGGGGTTCTACAAGTCGCAGTGCGATCCCGCGAAGGAGATCGTGCTCGAGCCCGCGTTCCACTGGGCCAACAGCGACGAGTCGACGAATTTCACGAAGGCAGTCATCTGCTCCAACTGCGATCACCTGAAGCTCTTCGTCCGCGAAAAGAGCCTGGAGAGCAATCCGTGGCTGCCGCTGGTCGAGCTTGATCCCGACCGCACGGAGTTCGAGCATCTCGCCTATCCGCCGTTCATCTTCGACCGCACGAAGCATGACTCAGACATACTCCGCGGCTGGGGCGATCTGCGCATCGACGGCTACCTCAACGGCAAGCTCGTTGCGTCGAGGTCTCTTTCCGGCAGCGGGGCCGACCGCAAGTTTGCGCTGGTGGCCGATGACCTGACGCTCGCGGCCGATGGCGCTGATACGACCCGGGTCGTCATGCGCGTGACCGACGAGTTCGGAGCCGTGCGGCCTTACGCGAACGATGCCATCGTGCTGAAGCTCGAAGGCCCGGCCGAGTTGATCGGCGACAACCCCTTTGCGCTCGTCGGTGGAAGGGCCGCGGTGTGGATTCGCGCGAAGGAGCAGGCAGGCACAGTGCGGCTCACTGCGACACACCCCCGACTCGGCTCGCAGACCGTCGAGATCACGCTGACCAGCGCGCCGCCGGAGCACGTTTAGCCGCGCGCCCGGCCTGAAACGGAGGCAGCTTGAATCACTGGACCCAGCTTCCGAAGCAGGTGCGCACGCTCGCCGCCTCAACGCGGGGCTCTGTTCTGCTCGAGACGTCGCGCTTCGACGCGGAGAACCAGCGCAGCTATCTCTTCGTAAACCCGGTCGAAGTCTTCGCTGCGCATAGCCTCGACGACATCCCCGACCTCTTTCGCCGTATCGAATGGGCTCTCGTGCAGGGCCTTCACGTCGCCGGATACCTCAGCTATGAGTGCGGCTATCACTTCGAACGCTTCAACGAACCTCCGCTGCTGCCGCAGCTTCCGCTCGCATGGTTCGGCGCCTATGTACAGCCCTTCGTCTTCGATCATTCCAGCGGACGCTTCGAAGGCCCCGCGCCTGACCTCTCCCATGCCCCGGCGCCGGAGCCGATACCCGCCGCCTTTGCCGCGAACGCAGAGCTGGCCATCACAGAGGACGAGTACAGCCCAAAGATCGAGCGCATCAAGCGCTACATCGAGGCCGGCGACACCTACCAGGTCAACTTCACCGATTCGGTGACGGCGTACACTTCGCACTCAGCCTCTCAGGCCTTTTCCGCGCTCTCGGCCGCGCAGCCGGTCTCGTACAGCGCGCTGCTCAACGTCGCGGGGCACCACATTCTCTCGCACTCGCCGGAGCTGTTTTTTCGCATCGACAACAGCGTGGCAGGTCGCCGCATCGCGACTCGGCCCATGAAGGGAACGATGCCGCGTGGGCTCGATCTCCACGACGACGAACTGGCGGCGCAGCGGCTGGCCAGCGACGAGAAGAACTGCAGCGAGCACATCATGATCGTCGATCTGCTGCGCAACGACCTTGGGCGCGTCTGCGCGGCGGGCAGCGTGCGGGTTGAGGATATCTTCACGGTGGAGCGCTACGCGACACTGCTGCAGATGACCTCGACAGTCTCGGGCACACTGCGGCCGGGCCTCACCTGGTACGAGATCTTCCGCAGCCTCTTCCCCAGCGGCTCGATCACCGGCGCGCCGAAGATCCGTACGATGGAAATCATTCGCGAGCTGGAGAGCAGTCCTCGCGGCGTCTACACGGGCTCGATCGGCCACATCGCGCCCGATGGCTCAGCAGCGTTCAACGTTGCTATCCGCACGCTCGTGCTGAAGGATGGCGTCGCGCACATGGGCGTAGGCGGCGGCATCGTCGCCGACTCCGCCGCCGAAGACGAGTATCGCGAGTGCCTGCTGAAGGCGAGCTTCCTCACGCGTGCACGCCACGACTTCCAGCTCATCGAAACCATGTGGTGGGATGGCACCGGCGTCCCGTTGCTCAGCCTGCATCTTGACCGGCTGGAGGCATCCGCGCGCTACTTCGGCTTCGTCTTCGACAGCGACGCCGCGAAGACCCGCATCGACGAGACGACGCGCGGTTTGCCTGCAGGGGAGGGCCATCGCCTTCGCCTGCGCCTCGCTGCATCGGGCGAGCTCAGCGTGACTGCCGCTGCGTTCGTGCCGGACGCGGCGCCGATCACAGTGCAGATCGCAGACAAGCACACGCGCTCGAACGACGTCTTTCTGCGTCACAAGACGACCCACCGCGAGCTCTACGACCGCAGTTTTGCCGAGGCGCAGGCCGCGGGCGTCGACGAAGTGATCTTCCTCAACGAGCGCGGCGAACTCACCGAGGGAGCCATCAGCAATCTCTTTCTCGAGAGCGGAGGCCGGCTGCTGACGCCTCCGCTCGCCTCGGGCGTCCTGCCCGGGGTCTACCGTCGGCTGGTGCTGGAGACGAACCCTCGGGCCGAGGAGCGGGTCCTGACCATTGCTGACCTTGAGTCCGCCGACGCCGTCTATCTGTGTAACGCGCTGCGCGGAATGAGGCGCGTAAAGTCTTTGGTTCGTGGAGCATCCAAATCCCGCAATTCAGACACCGGTTGAAGAGGCCGCAGGTGGGAGCAAGCCAATCCAGAGGTTTGTTGATTAGTATTTACATGCTCGTGATTTATTGAGCATGATGATTGGTTTGTGTTGGACTTTTGTAGACTGCAGCAGGGGAGTGAAGTTATGACGTCTGAGACAGGAATTTTGCAGAAGCTTCTTGAGAAGATCATCGGGCCGGAGCGGACCGGCAAACTCTTTCAGGTCCTCGTCGTTCATCCGGACCTGGTTGCCGCCGGCGGCCCTGAGGTCTCGCGCGCCGTCCTCGCGCAGGCGTTGAACATGCTGCTCTTCGAGGAGCTTCTCGAGCGTGTGCCCGCTGCAAAGACCTATGTCGAGCACTGTCTCAGCAAGGGCAACACCGTGATGCACGACCACGGCGCCGTCCGCACGGTCGCGCTGGAGCACATGGGGGAACTCCCCGCCGGACAGGAGGCGATCACGCGCATCCTGCGGCCGCTCGGCTACGCGCTCAACGGCGTCTACCCGCTGGAGCGGCTGCGCATGACGGGCCGGTCGCACGCGCAGGTCGATTACCCCGAGGACATCGCGCAATTTTTCATCAGCGAGCTGCACCCCGAGCGCTTCTCGCCAAACTTTCAGCAGGCTGTGCAGCGCGTGACGTCCACCTCGGTCGATCCGCTCACCCCAGAGGCGAACGCGCTGCTCGAGAAGCTTCAGAGCAACCGCTCGCTGAGCCTCGACGAGAGCGCGGAGCTGCTTCCGGTGCTGGTCAAGGTCTTCGACCGCCAACACGCCGAGCCTGGGATCGTTGACTACGAGACGCTGCTGGCCGAGTCGCCTGAGATGGCCTGGATCTCCACTGAGGGCAATGCCTTCAACCACGCCACCGACCGCGTCCCTGACGTGGACAAGCTCTCTGCCGAGCAGAAGGCGCTGGGCCAGCCCATGAAGGAAGCCGTTGAAACCTCGCAGTCCGGCCGCGTCCGCCAGACAGCCTTCCACGCCGCGCGTGTGCTGCGCGGTTTCCGCTGCGGCGACGGTACCAGGATTGAAAAGGAGGTCCCGGGCTCGTTCTATGAGTTCATCACGCGCCTTCCATTGCCTGAAAAGGACGGCAAGCGCGCGCTCGACCTCAGCTTCGACAGCTCGAACGCGCAGGCCATCTTCAAGATGACGGCGAACGCAAAATAGCGTTTCGCCGTCCACTGGTAGTCTTGATTGCAGAGAGTACGTTCGATCTATGTCCACGACGACATCGCCTTTTGTTCTCCTCCCCAGCTCGCACGTTCGTGCGAGCGAGACCTTTCCCGCTGCACCGCAGATTGAGCAGGAACTGCGGCAGAAGGTTCGTGGAGAGGTTCGTTTTGACGCGGGCTCCCGCGCTCTGTACGCCACCGACGCCTCCAACTACCGCCACGTTCCCATCGGCGTCGTCATTCCGCTCGACGAGGACGACGTCGTCGCCACGGTTGAAATTTGCCGCCGCTACGAAGCGCCGCTGCTCTCGCGCGGAGGCGGCACCTCGCTCGCCGGTCAGGGCTGCAACTTCGCCGTTATCCTCGATTTCTCGAAGTACATGAACAAGATGGGCCCCGTCGATCCGGCGTCGCACACCGTCCATGTGCAGCCGGGCATCGTGCTTGACCGCGTGCGCGAGGCGGCGGAGAAGTTCGCCCTCACCTACGCGCCCGACCCCGCGACGCACAGCCGCTGCACCATCGGCGGCATGATCGGCAATAACTCCTGCGGCGTTCACGCGCTGATGGGAGGCAAGACGGTCGATAACATTCAGTCGCTCGACCTGCTGCTCTACGACGGAACCCGGCTCACCGTCGGGCCCACCAGTGACGAGGAACTCGCGCAGCGCATCGCCGCCGGCGGCCGCGTCGGCGAGATCTACGCCGAGCTGAAGCGCATCCGCGACACCTACGCCGACCTCGTCCGCGCGCGCTTTCCGAACATTCCGCGCCGCGTCTCCGGCTACAACCTCGACGAGCTGCTGCCGGAGAACCACTTCAACGTCGCCCGCGCACTCGTGGGCAGCGAAGGCACCTGCGCCGTTATCCTCGGCGCGACGCTCAACCTCGTCCAGAGTCCGCAGTTCCGCACGCTGGTCGGTGTAGGCTTCGCGGACGTCTTCCTCGCGGCGGACCACGTGCCGCTCATCCTCACGCACAAGCCCATCGGGCTTGAGGGCCTGGACGGCCTTCTGCTCGATTCCCTGCGCCGCAAGCACAAGGCGCTCGACGACATCGCGCTGCTGCCCGAGGGCGAAGGCTTCCTCCTCGTCGAGTTCGGCGGAGCCACCCAGCAGGAGGCCGACGACCGCGCCCGCAGCTTCGCGCTTGCCATCAAGAGCGTCGCCGTGCCGCGCATCTACAACCACGAAGAGGCGCACCGCGTCTGGACGGTCCGCGAGTCCGGCCTCGGCGCCACAGCCTTTGTCCCCGGCCGCAAGACCGGCTGGGAGGGCTGGGAGGACGCCGCCGTCGATCCCACGCAGCTCGGCTCCTACCTGCGCCATCTGTACGCGCTCATGAAGGAGTTCGACTACCACAGCCCCATGTACGGCCACTTCGGCCAGGGCTGTGTGCACATGCGGCTCAGCTTCGATCTCGAGACGTCTGAGGGCATCCTCAAGTTCCGCGAGTTCATGGACCGCGCCACCGACATCGCGATGGCGCACGGCGGCTCAATCTCCGGCGAGCACGGCGACGGACAGGCCCGAGGCGCGCTGCTGCCTAAGATGTTCGGCCCGGAGCTGATGGAGGCGTTCCGTGCCTTCAAGCGCATATGGGACCCCACTGGCCGCATGAATCCCAACAAGCTCATCGATGCGCATGAGCCGCACGAAGACCTCCGCCTCGGCGCCGACTACAAGCCGTGGCAGCCGAAGACGCACTTCGCCTTCGCCGAGGACAGCGGCTCCTTCGCGCAGGCCACGCTGCGCTGCGTCGGCGTCGGAGCCTGCCGCAAAAAAGACGCCGGAACCATGTGCCCCAGCTACATGGCCACCAACGAGGAGCTGCACTCCACACGCGGCCGCGCGCACATGCTCTGGGAGCTGATGCAGGAAGAGGTCCTCCCTGACCAGTGGAAGAACGAGCAGGTCCGAGAGGCGCTCGACCTGTGCCTCTCCTGCAAGGCCTGCAAGAGCGAGTGCCCGGTCAGCGTGGACATGGCCACGTACAAGGCCGAGTTCCTCGCCCACCACTACGAAGGCAAATCGCGCCCGCTCGCGCACTACGCCTTCGGGCGCATCGACCGCTGGGCACAGCTCGCGTCGTACGCTCCGGGCCTCGTCAACTTCATCAACAACGCGCCGGTCATCCGCAGCGTCCTCAAGTCGCTGCTGCACATCCACCCCAACCGCACCTTCCCGCGCTTCGCCAGGGCGTTCACTCCCGACCGCCGCGTCGCCGCGGACCCGCGCCATTACCCCGAGCGCCGCGGCTCAACGGCGAAAGAAGCTCCCGAGGTCTTTCTCTGGGCCGACACTTTCAATAACTACTTCCACCCGGTGACGATGCGCGCCGCACACCAGGTCCTGACCGGCGCGGGCTTCCGTGTCTCCACGACCAACCAGCATCTCTGCTGCGGCCGTCCGCTGTATGACTTCGGGATGCTCGACACGGCGAAGAAGTATCTCCTCAAGGTGCTCGACGCGCTCACGCCGCAGCTTGCCGCCGGAACCCCCATCGTCGTGCTTGAGCCGAGCTGCGCCTCGGTCTTCCGCGACGAGCTGACGAACCTTCTTCCCAACGACCCGCGCGCCGCCAAGCTCAGCAGCCAGGTCTTCCTGCTCAGCGAGTTCCTCGTGCGCTACGCCCCGGACTACAAGCCGCCGAAGATCGACCAGAAGATCGTCGTCCACGGCCACTGCCATCACAAGGCAACGATGGGAATGCAGGACGAGATGAAGCTGCTCCGCGCCACCGGCGCCGAGGTCGAGCTGCTCGACTCAGGCTGCTGCGGCATGGCCGGGCCATTTGGATTCGAGGAAGACAAGTACGAGGTCTCGCAGACACTGGGCGAGCGCGTGTTGTTGCCCGCGGTCCGGAACAACACCGGAGCCATCATCGTCTCCGACGGCTTCAGCTGCTGCGAGCAGATCACGCAGAACACCACTGCTCGACCGAAGCACTTAGCCGAGGTCCTGGCGCAAACAGACCACTAACCGATACCCCCACGGCTGTCATTCTGAGCGCAGCAGCCTGCCCTTAGCAGCCTGCCCTGAGCGAAGTCGAATGGGAAGTCGAACGGGAAGAATCCCTGTATTTCGCTTCGAGTACCACGAATGCATGGGTGCCCCATCCTTCGCGTTTCTTGCGAAGGGTGGGAATGTAAACTGCCAACACAAGGGAAGCACAAAAGCGAAGGGCGATCTCTCTTGCGAGAGACCGCCCTTTCTTCCGATTTTTCGAAGATCCGGTTCGGAACCAGATCGCAACGCCTTGTCATCTCGGACTTGCCCGGTACTTGCGAACCGAAGCCCGCCTTTCCCGTCCACCTCCGTTATCACACACGTTGCAAGAGCTCTCTCGGTTCTATCTCCCTGCGCTCGGTTGCCCGCTCACTTGGTTGAATTCCCATCCGGTTCCTCTGATTTCCCTTGCGGGTCCTCTGAATCCCCTTCCGAGTCCTCGTTGATAGCTCCTCGTTTACTCTCTCCTCCGGTGAAAGGAATAGTACTCTGGAACGCACATGAATCAAGGGCTTTTTGAGCACTTTTTCTTGTGAAAAAAAGCGCATTCTGTGGAAATTGTGGAATTCGTCGAACCAGCGCTCGTGTGCTGCGTCTCCCGCTTTCAGGACATGGAGCACTCGCGCTCAGCATGAATCGTCTTTGTCCCGGCCCAACAGACCCCCCAAAATTGCCGCAGCTTGAAAGAGGCGTCGGATCAAATCGCAGCGTATCATGAGCCGAACGGAACGAAAGCCGGGTGCCCCATCCTTCGCGCCTTTGCGAAGGGTGGGAGTGGAAACTGCTCGCACCCGCCCCACGTAAGTTTGTGTATCCTGTCTCCGCTGCGAATATCTCGACCGAGGCTAGCTGAGAACACCATGCGATCTTCGCTCACGTGTGCAATACTCGCCGCAGTCTCTGCATTCCTTCTGAGTGGCCTACCCGTGCAGGCACAGGATTCATCGCCCTGCATAAGATTCGGATTCATGCCGGTTACTACCATTGATTCCGGACAGAAGGGACCTCCGTTCAGTGCAATCGTCAAAGGGACGTTCGACCAGAAGCTCGGCGATGGAAACTCCATTCACGGCATCGTTCGATACCATGTCGCCCGCGACTCCTCTGGTAAAACGATGACCGAGATACCGACAGTCTGTTACGTCGGAGAGGATGGTCACGCACATCAGGCGTACCAGATCAACGTCCATGATCCAGCTACAAGAACTTCAGAGAATTGGAGACTGGACAACACCGCGCCAAGAACTGTGAACATCTTCCATCTAATTCCGCCGGAAAAGCTATCGCAGTCCGATCTGGCTGCCGCGGCTGCCAACAACCGCGTCAGGCGGGCGACATGGATGGCTGGAAGGCAGACCGAAAAGCTTGGTAGCCGCACATTTCAAGGCGTCTCGGCAGACGGCATCAGAACGACTCACACAATTCCGACAGGAGAAGAAGGAAACGCGCTCCCATTGGAGGTGATGAACGAGAGCTGGACTTCGAAAGAGCTTGCCATAACCATGATGTCGATCTATGACGACCCAAGACAAGGCCGAACAACCACCGAGATCGAGGAGCTTCACCAGGGTGATCCCGACCCAGCTATCTTTTCCCCGCCTGAGGGTTACACGGTCAAGGACCATCCCCCCGCCGCTTCTGTCGCAGCCGCTCAATAGGACTTGCGAAGAGGTCGCATAGGCGCGTAGTGAAGCGAAGGGAACTGCTTTTGTCTTTGCTTTTCTTGTTGTCATCCCGAAGGGGACCTGCCTTTCCCCGCGTCCTTTGGCGTTCGGTGTCCCTCACCCAGTCCCTGAATGCCCGACCCTCACAAACCCCAGCAAATCTCATGTCAAGCCCCAAAATCACTCATCAAACACAAAATAAACAACTTCCACGTGGCAGAGCAGTTCCATCCAATCCCGTAAAATAAGACCAGAGAGAAAAAAGAAGAAAGGCCGGGCGCAAAAGTCCGGCCTCATCTCCTTCAAAATCAATATTTTTACCCATAAAGCCTTTGAATGCAATATTTTAGCCTGATCAAACCAGGCTATCTCACTGTAAACAGGCAACTTGTGAAATTGCACCGGGGGAGGGGTGGGGGCCCCTCAAAAGAAATAACAGAAAGCAAGTAGCATTGAAGCTGCATGACCATCCAGAAGGAAGTAGCCCAGCTCCTCGACCGATTTGGCGTTCCCGCCTCCGCATACACCGGCGGCAAGCTGCCTGTAACGACTCCCATCACCGGCGAGACCATCGCGCAGGTCGCCACCATGAAGTCGCCGACCGACGTCATCGCTGCCGCGCACAAGGCATTTCTTGAGTGGCGCACCGTCCCCGCTCCCCAGCGCGGCGAGCTCGTCCGTCTTCTCGGCGAAGAGCTGCGCGCCGAGCGCGAATCTCTCGGCCGCCTCGTCACCATCGAGGCAGGCAAGGTCCTCTCCGAGGGCACCGGCGAGGTGCAGGAGATGATCGACATCTGCACCTTCGCGACTGGCCTCTCGCGCCAGCTCGCCGGCCTCACCATGCCGTCGGAGCGCGCTGACCATCGCATGATGGAGTCCTGGCACCCGCTCGGCGTCATCGGCGTCATCTCGGCCTTCAACTTCCCCGTCGCCGTCTGGTCGTGGAACGCCGCGCTGGCGCTGGTCTGCGGCAACTCCGTCGTCTGGAAGCCGTCGGAGAAGACGCCGCTCACCGCGCTCGCCACGCAGGCCATCTTCGAGCGCGCGGCAAAGAAATTCGAAGCAAAGTTCGGCAAAGTTCCCGCGAACCTCTCCTCGCTGCTCCTCGGCGACGCCACAGTCGGCCAGCAGCTCGTCGATTCACCGCTGGTTCCGGTCGTCTCCGCCACCGGCTCGACTGCGATGGGCCGAGCGGTTGGTCCGAAGTTGGCCGCACGCTTCGCCCGCGCCATCCTCGAGCTTGGCGGCAACAACGCAGCCATCGTCTCCCCCACGGCGGACCTCGACCTCACGCTCCGCGGCGTCGCCTTCGCGGCGATGGGAACCGCCGGCCAGCGCTGCACCTCGCTGCGCCGCCTCATCGTGCACGACTCCATCTACGACGCGCTGCTGGCGAAGCTCAAGAAGGTCTATGGCTCCGTCGCGATCGGCGATCCTCGCGAGCAGGGAACTCTCGTCGGTCCGCTCATCGACGAGCGCTCCTTCCGCGCCATGCAGCAGGCGCTAGAAGCCGCCCGCAACGCCGGAGCCACTGTCACCGGAGGCGAGCGCGTGCCGCAGCCCAAGAGTCCCAACGCCTTCTACGTCCGCCCCGCGCTGGTCGAGATCGACCGCCAGACCGACTTCGTCAAGCGCGAGACCTTCGCGCCCATCCTCTACGTGCTCCGCTACAGCGACTTCGCCGAAGCCATCGCGCTCCACAACGAAGTTCCGCAGGGGCTCTCCTCATCCATCTTCACGCTCAACATGCGCGAGGCGGAGATCTTCCTCTCAGCCACCGGCTCCGACTGCGGCATCGCCAACGTCAACATCGGAACCTCCGGCGCCGAGATCGGCGGGGCCTTCGGCGGCGAGAAGGAGACCGGCGGCGGCCGCGAGTCTGGCTCCGACGCCTGGAAGCAGTACATGCGCCGCACCACCAACACCATCAACTATGGCACAGAGCTTCCGCTCGCCCAGGGTGTAAGCTTCAACATCGACTGACGCGACGCAGCAAGGTAATAGAATCGCGCAAAGAAAAAACGGCCGCCCGAAGAGGATTGAGGGCGGCCGCTTTCCTGTGAGCCATCGTCACTCTCGCAGCGCGGATTTCTTCCCCGCGAGCCTGCCATCCATATCGGCCAGCACGTAGGCCATGACGGAGAGCATCGCTGTGTTCTTCCGGAACGAGTCCGGATCGACCTTATCGAGCGTATCGGCCTCGGTGTGGTGCCAGTCGAAGTAGTGCTCGCCGACTGTGCGCGGGCTTAGGGAAGGAACGCCGTCGGCGACGATGGGCGCAATGTCCGACCCGCCGCCTCCGGCCGAGACCGTGTCCGCGCCGATGGGGGCCAGAAGCGCGGCGATGTCCCGCAGGTATGCAAACGACTGCCTCTCATCCGGGGTGAGAGCGCGCGCGTCGAAGCCCACGCGCTGAGCTGCCGCCGGCGCTCCGGGGGCAGGCGGAGTTGCGCGGTGGAGCAGGCCGCCGAAGCCGCCGAAGCTGCCGTAGCCCATGCCCAGCGGCTTCTCCGCGCCACCGTCCATCTCGATCGCCGCGACCTGGTCGCCGATCCTGTCGCCGACCAGCTCACGGTATGCGCGCCCACCCGCGCCGCCGTTCTCTTCGTTGACCCAGAAGACGAGGCGGATCGTCCGCTTCGGCTTCAGGCCGAGCT
Organism: Edaphobacter bradus; assembly: GCF_025685645.1. Lineage (NCBI taxonomy): Bacteria > Pseudomonadati > Acidobacteriota > Terriglobia > Terriglobales > Acidobacteriaceae > Edaphobacter > Edaphobacter bradus. Next base: position 525,402 of record NZ_JAGSYF010000002.1, on the reverse strand, counting down.
TGTGGATCAGCGATACAGCCTCAAAGGCCGCCATGATGCCCGAGCCGTCGTCCTGCGCGCCCTGGCCCACGTCCCACGAGTCGATGTGGCCGCCCAGCACGACGACCTTCTCCGGGTGCTCGCTGCCGACGATCTCGCCGATAACGTTGCCAGCCTTCACGTCCGGCTCCATGTGCGCGTCCATCTTCAGGTGGACCTCGAGCGGGCCATCCTTGGCGAGCCGCTCGATCAGCAGCGCGTCTTCGGCGGAGATGGCTGCCGCGGGAACCTTCGGCGCCTTCTCGTTGTAGACCAGCGTGCCGGTGTGCGGAATTTGGGTCACCAGTCCGGTGGCCGAGCGCACCAGCACCGCCACCGCACCTTTGGCCGCGGCGCGCGACGGGCCAGCCGTGCGGTAGACCGAGTTGACGCCGTAGCCGTGCCAACCCGGGTTGAAGACGACGACCTTGCCCTTCACCTGTGCGTCCGGCAGCGCGTCCAACTCAGCGAAGTCGTGCACGAAGACCACCGGCGCGGTGATGCCTTGCTTCGGCGTTCCCACGCTCATGCCGAGTCCCAGCATGTGCAGCGGCCTGGTGATCGGCCCGGCCTCGCCCTTGTAGAGCAGAGCGCCGGACTCTTCGCCGCGGACCCAGTGCGGAACCATCACCGGCTGCACGCGCACATTTTGCAGTCCGGCCTTGCGCATCAGCTCGGTTCCCCACTCCACGGCGGTGTTGAGCTGCGGGCTTCCGCTCACGCGCTTGCCGATGTGGTCGCAGAGGTAGGTCAGCGCGGCGTAGCCGTCGTCGTCGTTCGCGGCGGCGGCAAGAATCCTGTCCGCATCCGCCTTGTACTTCGCAGCCAGCGGCCCGGCCTCGGCAGGCATCGTGGCGGGTCGCTCTCCGGGAGCGCCCATCTGGGCAAACACGGGCTGCGCCGCAAGCAGAGCAGCCCCGGTCATCAAAGCAGTCCAGCGCTTTATATTCATCTCAAGTCCTTGAAGATCAGAAGGTGGTCAGAAAGTCGTGAAAGGATCACCCTCAAAAATAGTACAGGCTGCTTCGCCCTCATCGTGCGCGCCTCTCTCACGCAGAATCCGTTAGCATCAAAAATATCGAGTGCGATGATCTCATCCATGTCGAAACTTCGGCGCTTTGCCCTGCTCGCCATCGCTGCCCTCGCTACCGCCGCCTCGGCCCAGACGCTCGCTCGCCCCGGCTGGGCGGGCTCCGGCTTGAACGCCGAGCCGTGGTGGAAGCGCGCTGTCGTCTATCAGCTCGACCCGCGCAGCTTTTCGGCCGAAGGCCTGCGCGGCATCCCTCCGCGGCTCAACTACCTGCACGCGCTGGGCGTCGATGCGATCCTGTTGACGAACACCTCCGGCGCCATTGACCCGGCGCTGGGCACGATGGACGATCTGGACGATCTCATCCACCAGGCCAGCAGCCGCGACATCCGCGTGCTGCTCGAGCTCGACCCGCACGCGCCCGATCTGCCTGCCGTCGCGCGCCTCTGGCTCAACCACGGCGTTGCCGGCTTTCATCTGCCTGGAGGCACGCCGGACCAGGTCGCCGATCTGAAGAAGCTCATCCACTCCGTCGTCGGGCAGCGCATTCTGCTGGGAGATGTGGGCCCTGACGACTCCCAGAAGGGCCGTGACCCCGGATCGCCGGAGCTGCTCACGGACCCGCGCGCCGCAACGGTGCCGCAGTTCACCGCGGCCGCCGTTCGTCCAGGGGTTGAAGCAGCGCAGGCCCTGCTGCAAGCAGGCCGCGCCATTCCGCTCGTGCTCAGCGACGGCCCCGGCTACACGCGCAGCTTCAGCCGTTACGGCGACGGCACGCACGATATCGATATCGCGAAGACGCTGGCCGCGATTCTGTTTGCGACCGATGCAGCGCCGCTGGTCTACTACGGGCAGGAGCTGGGTCTCGCGTCCGCGCCTTCGCAAGGCGATGCTCCGGAGATCCACTGGGACGCGCCGCCGAAGGTCAAGCCTGCGCCTGGGCAGCCGCCACCGCCGCCACCACCTTCGATCTCGCCCAACGGACCGAATGCTGCTCTCGAAGACGCCGATCCGGCGTCACTGCTGAATTGGTATCGCCAGTTGAGTGCGCTGCGCCACACCAACCGCGCCATCAGTTCCGGCGCGCAGATTGTTCTCAATCACGACGACCAGGACGTCCTCGTGTGGGTACGCAAGCCGCAGACGGTGTCTTCGCTCACGCCGCCTGTCGTTGTGATCTTCAATCTCTCCGCGCAGCCGGTGACGCTGTCGCTGAAGGCGGACATGCAGAGGCTGCATCTGCGCGGCAGCTTTCTGCGCAGCCTTCTGCGCTCGGACAACGGCATGGGAGCGATGCATCTCGACGGCATGACGCTTGCGCCCTTCACGGTCTATCTCGGAGAGCTTCGCTTCTAGGCCTTCGACTCGGCGAAGGTTCGCTCGGCGTTGGGCAACGCCGTCCAATAGCCGTCATACACGCGGCCGAAGACCGCATCCCAACTGCAGCCCAGGGCATACTCTCTTGCGCCTGCTCGCATCGCATCCAGCCTTGCGCGGTCACGCACCAGGCTGGCGATCGCCTCCGCGAACCCTGCATCCGGCCTCACGAATCCGGTCACGCCGTCGCGTACGATGTACTTTGGCCCGCCGTCGAGAGTCACGATCGCCGGAACGCCGCTCGCCAGCGCCTCCAACACGACGTTGCCGAAGGTGTCGGTGTGCGATGGGAAGACGAGGATGTCCATATCGGCATAGGCGCGCGCGAGGTCCGCGCCGCGCAGCACTCCCGCGAACTCAGCCTTATGCAGCGTTGCGCGCATCGCGGCTTCTTCGCTGCCATGTCCGACGATCAGGAACCGCACGTTTGTGATCCCCATCGCTTCAAGCTCGTGCTCTGTCTTCGCCAGGAGTGCGACGTTCTTCTCAACCGAGAGCCGGCCGACGTACCCCAGCACAACCGTCTGCTCGGTCAGTGCGCGCGTCCGCAGCGAAGGCGAGAACTGCTCCGTCTCGACGCCGCGCTGCATCAGGTAGCACGGCCTTCCCGTCTCGCGCTCCAGCATCGCGCACAGCTCTTCGTTCGGCGCGTAGAGCACCTTCGCCAACCGGTAGAACCGCGAGGTCGCCCAGAGGGTACCGCCCTCGATGTTGCGCTCGATGGCGTCGCCGCTCTGCTTTGCGAGCCGGTCGGTCAGCCACGCCATCCGTCGCGCAGCGTACTCGTGCACGTTGGTGTGCCACGAGGCGGCGAGTGGAAGGTTCATCTCCCACGCGAAGTATGCGCCGAAGATTCCCAGCTCGCTGGGGCCGGTGATGTGGAGGATGTCCGGCTGAAAGCGCTTCAGCTCGCGGCGAATCGCGCCCACGTGCCGCCAGAAGAGCGCGTCGAACTCGAGGTCCTTCTCCATCCGCACGGAGGCGCGGCTGCGTCCGAGTTCGAGCGTCCGCAGTTCGCCGGACTGTTCGAAGGCATCGGCCCGCCCGCCTGCGCGCACGCACAGAAACGGCAGACCATGCCGCTGCGCATAGGTGACGAAGTTGCGGCTGGTGTGGGCCACGCCGTTGATTTCGTGGAAGGAGTCCGGAAAGTAGGCAACACGCGGCACACGCATCCGCTCCAGAGTATCCTCCGTTTCGCCGCGGCTCAACAGAATTGCCGCGGCGGCTCAGGATGCCTCAGGCATCCTGCCTGGCAAGTGTCGCGCGCATCTCGCCGGTATTGGACCAGGCGAGGCGAAGACCGCGCGACAACGGCGCAGCCCCCATCAGGCGAACTCCGCTGAGGATTCCGCGCAGATACAGCGGCGCGCGTCCCGTCGTCCATAGCTCCGAGAGCGGCCGGATGACTCCGCGAGCGTCGGGATGGTACACGCGCTCATCCCAGCGCCGCGAGCCCTCGGGGAAGTGCGGATAGTCGCGGATGGCGTCCAGCGTCGACTGCAGAATCCTGTGCTTCCACGGCTCGGCGTACTGCGGCATAAAGAGCACATGGCTCTGCCGATCGCGGCGGACCTCATGCACAAACTCCGCGAAGCTGGCTGCGTGCGTCAGGTTCACGTTGGCGTTCGGCTCCACGCCGTGGCGGTCGCCGCCGCTGATCACGAGCTGGTTCCACTTGCTTGCCAGCGTGGCCGTCTCGCGGTTCTCCTTCCAGTCGCGCAGCCCGTTCAACTCAAGCGCGTGGAGATACTGCCCATAAATTGCAAGGAACCCGTTGACCAGAACCTCGTGCCGGTCCTTGCCCACGCGGTAGAGGTCCCACAGCGGATGATTGAAGACGATCAGCACACTCGGAAGTTCGTCCAGCTCGGCGAAGATTGCGCGCAGCCGCTCGGGAGTCCGTTCCTCCGCAGAGGCAGCGGTGAACTCTTTCAGGCGCGCCATCCACGCGACGCTCGCAGCGCTGGGAAGATTGTGAATGCCAAGGTGGAACGCCGTCTCGTGAAACGGCACCGTCCACTCCAGCGAGACCGGGATGTGTCGCGCCGAGGGAACCGACCGGAGCAGCAGTGGAGCATTGATGTCGTCGTGGTCGGTCAGCGAGACCAGCGCCGGCATCTGCAGCCGGTTCTCGATCTGGTTGCGCTCGAGGTCAAAGGCCAGCCGCGGCGTCAGCGGCGGAGTCCAATAGCTGCGCGCGTAGTCGGGGCGGATGCCCGAGAGCCGATGGCTGCGCTGTTCGCACCACCGCATCAGGGGCTGCAGAATCCCCCAGTCTGTCGAGAGCTCTGCGATAAAGTCCAGCGTCTCCTGCGACTGGTTCGTATGGCTGTGCAGTGAGACTCCGGCGGAAAAACCTTTCGCGGCGTCCGGCTCGCGCCACAGGTACGAGATGCTCTGACTCATCTGGCCTCCATGCAGGGCGACCTGCGAGGCCAGTATGGGTAGCCTTTGTAAAAGCCATATGACTGCACCAAGAATGAGGCTTCAATATTTCGAAGTCGTGGTAACTGAGATGGTTACAGCCGAGCCATCGAAAGACTTCGACCGTGGATCAGTATGGATAAGACGGATCCCTGCAGTTGGCACGATATATCGGTGCGCGGTTCGAGGGCGCTACCGCGTCTTCGCGATGTCTGGCCCCAGCAGCTCCTCGGGGTTGGGCGCAGGCTGTGACGCGTCGAGCTCCTTCTGCCGCGCCTGCTGCTGCCGCCGCTCAAACTCAGACTCAAGATGATTCTCCGTCAGCCCCTTCTTCAGAATCTCGAAGGCCTCCTCTGGCGTGTCGGCGAAGTGGAACAGGTCGAGGTCCGAGACCGCGATGGCGCCCTTCTCGGCCAGGATGTCGAGGTTGATCACGCTCTTCCAGTACGTCGAGCCATAGATGACGACTGTGATCTTCTTCGCCAGCTTCCTCGTCTGCACGAGCGTCAGCACCTCGAACATCTCGTCCAGCGTTCCGAAGCCACCAGGGAAGATGATCAGCGCCTTCGCCAGGTAGGCGAACCAGTACTTGCGCATGAAGAAGTAGTGGAAGTCGAAGTTCAGCGCCGGAGTGATGTACGGGTTAGGTTGCTGCTCAAACGGCAATTTAATGTTCAGCCCAACCGTCTTGGCTCCTGCCTCGTGCGCGCCTCGGTTGGCCGCTTCCATGATCCCCGGACCACCGCCCGAGGTGACGACGAAGCGCTGTCGAGGACCGGGAAGCTTCTTGGCCCACGTGGCCAGCAGGAAAGCGAGCTTGCGGGCGTCCTCGTAGTAGGCCGCCATCTCGATCGCGGCGCCGGCGCGCAGCAGCCTCTGTCCGGTCACCTCGCCGCTCTCCAGCTCTTCGAGTCCTGGCGGTTGCTCTGCCGCTGGAGCAGGCATGGTCGAGCCTGTGTTCTCCAGCAGCTCAAACTCTGCGCGAGCGACATCGAGTGCGCGAAAACGCGCCGAGCCGAAGAAGACGACGGTGTCCTGAATCCGCTCGCGGCGGAAGCGCGTCATAGGCTCCTGGTATTCGGCCATGATGCGCAGTATGCGGCCATCGGCTGAATTGATGAAGTCCATGTTCTCGTATGCGAGCGGGGCTGGCTCCAGGGGTTCCAGGTGTTCGGGCGTCTGTTCGGCCATGGTCATTCTTGTCTCCCAATCCTTCTAGCCGCGATAGTCGCGGTAGTGTACGGCCTCAGAGATGCCGATCCAGATATCCAGCAGGCCGAGACCCGAGATGATACCGCGTACCGCGCCGTTGTGCAGAATCGCGCTCAGCCACGGCCGCGCCAGGATGAACATGTTGCGGTCCCACACCCGCGGCCACCACGGCAGCACCATCACCAGCACGCCCAGGTACACGCAGAAGAGCACCAGCACGAACAGCGACAGACGCTGAAGCCACACGGGCGCCATCCGCTTCGGGTTCTCGCCGTTCGGCTGCGGTGGCGGCAACACGGCGGGGGAGGGATCCGGAAAGAGTTGTGGCTGACCTGGCATCAAGCTCTCTTGATTGAAAGTAGCAGAGCCCTTCGCCGTTGTCTCTTTCTTCACGTGCCTAGGGAGTTGCTCTTGTTGCGTCCTTATTCAACATAGGGGGTTTATCTGCGTTCCCCGTGAATATCTGCGGTCGATGCGAAAATAGAGAGGAATGCTCCAGCTCATCTCGGCCGGCAAACGGTTCGGCCCCAAACTCCTCTTTGAAGACGCCAACTGGCTCATCACGCCCGATGAGCGCACCGGCCTTGTCGGCGGGAATGGCACCGGCAAGTCCACTCTGCTCAAGGTCCTCGCCGGCGTCGAGTCGCTCGACTACGGGCAGCTCACCCGCGTCAGGGGCATGACCCTCGGCTACCTCCCGCAGGACGGCCTCGCTCTGCGCGGCCGTACCGTCTTTGAGGAGTGCCTGTCGGTCTTCGACCATCTTCATGCGCTTGAGGCAGAGTCGATTGAGCTGACCCACACACTGTCGGAGGCCGACCCGAAGTCCAAGGAGTACCTCGCTGCCGCTGAGCGATACTCCGACATCGCCGATCATCTCCATGTCCACGACGTCTATACGCTCGATGCGCAGGTGGGCGCCGTGCTCGGCGGCCTCGGCTTCTCGAAGGAAGACTGGAACCGCAACACCGAAGAGTTCTCCGGCGGCTGGCAGATGCGTATCGCGCTTGCCAAGCTGCTGCTGCAGAAGCCCTCGTTGCTTCTGCTCGACGAGCCGACGAACCATCTCGATCTCGAATCACGCAACTGGCTCGAGACGTATCTGCACGACTATCCCAACGCCTTCATCCTGATCTCGCACGACCGCTACTTCCTCGATGTCACCGTCAACAAGACGATCGAGATCTGGAACAAGCGCATGCACACGTACCACGGCAACTACGAGAAGTACGTCACCCAGAAGGAAGAGCGCCGCACGCAGTTGATGGCCGCCTACAAGAACCAGCGCGACCGCATCGACGCGCTCGAGGCCTTCATCAACCGCTTCCGCTACCAGGCCACAAAGGCCAAGCAGGTGCAGTCGCGCATCAAGGAGCTGGAAAAGATCGAGCGCATCGAGGTCCCCGAGGAAGAGGCGACGATCCACTTCACGATTCCGCAGCCACCTGCCTCGGGCCGCACGGTCATCGAGGTGCAGAACCTGACGAAGGTTTATCCGACTCCCAACGGCGGCGAAAAACTTATCCTCGACAACCTCAACTTCACCATCGAGCGCGGCGACCGCATAGCGCTGGTCGGCGCGAACGGCGCAGGCAAATCGACGCTCATCCGTTTGCTCAGCGGCCAGGAGGATCCCACCAGCGGCGCTGTGCGGCTGGGCCACAACGCGCTGGTCGACTTCTTCGCGCAGGACCAGTACAAGGTCCTCGACCCTAACGCCGTCATGCTCGACGACATCGCTGCCGCCGCGCCGAAGGTGCCGGTGGTTGAGCTGCGCAGCCTGCTTGGCTGCTTTATGTTCTCCGGCGACGACGTCTTCAAGAAGCTCGGCGTGCTCTCGGGCGGCGAGCGCAACCGCTACGCGATGGCCAAGATGCTCGTCTCGCCGTCGAACATGCTGCTGCTCGACGAGCCGACGAACCACCTCGACCTCCGCGCCAAGGACGTGCTGCTCGACGCCATCAAGAACTTCACGGGCACGGTCCTCTTCGTCTCGCACGACCGCTACTTCATCGACGGCCTGGCGACGCGCGTCTTCGAGGTCGAAGACCGCCGCGTGCACATCTACCCCGGCAACTATGAGGACTACCTGTGGCGCAAGCAGGGCGGTCCGGATCAGATGACAGCCAAGATCACCGAGGAGATCACGCAATCGCTCTCGTCTGTGCCGGTTCCGGCGCCGGTTCCGGCTCCTGCGCCTGCGCCTGAAGCAGCTGCGGCTTCCGTCAAGCGGCTGAACCCGATCAAGCTCAAGCAGCTTGAAGACCGGCTCCGCTTCGCGGAGGAAGAGATTTCGCGCCTTGAGTCCGCCATTACCGCAGTGGAAGAGCGTCTGGGCAACTTCACCTCCGCCGAGCAATCCCAAAGGGACGCCGCTGAACTCGACCACCTACGGACCCAGCGCACCAATCTACTTGCGGAATGGGAAGAACTCTCCCTCACTCTCGAAGAGCAACAAACCGCATGAGCTACAGGGAGCAGGGACGGGCGCGGCCCCGGTTGAGTCACTGTAAGTCAAAACGAGCACGCGGTTAGCCGGCGATCCTGGAATAAGAGATCGTCTGTCTCTGTTTCGAGGTGTCACGTCTCGAGACCTGGTCAGTGATTAGGCGGGCTGGACTGATCAGACTAGAATTCTCCGGAATTCGGAGAGTGGTTCATGAAAGGAATCCGATTTGACTGGCGACTCAAGGACGGAATCGCTGGTCCCGGCAATCTGATCGTTCTCCTTGCCGTGCTCTTTTGCTTTCCGCTAGTCCTTCGCGCGACCGGGGCCCTTGCACTCTCCTCGATCGGTCCGCAAGACTCACAGCACACCCCTGCGCTGCTCCGATTCTGTTTCGTGGTAGCTGCGTTTCTGTGGATCTGCTTTGCGATCGCCCTCTTTGGTATTCGAATTCGCGGCACCTCCAGCTTTCAGGACGTTATTGGGAGAACATGGAACAGCTGGCAGGCAGTGACGCGGGGCGTAGGAGCTGTCCTTTTAACTCTCGTGGCGATGTTCGCAGTTGGGAATCTGTCGAACACATTCCTGGCGCCGTTTCAGCATGACGCCGCCGCTACCCGAGCGATGGTCGCATACAACACGACTGAAGCCCTTGCATTTCTAGTTTTGGCCTTGACGGCAGGTTTCGTAGAAGAGTTTGTCTTTCGAGGGTATCTTCAGCGGCAGTGCCAGGCCGTATTCGGAAACACAGTGCTGGCCTCCGCGCTCCAAGTTGCGCTCTTTGTGCAGGGACATTTCTACCAGGGTTGGATACGCCTCATTCCGGTACTGCTCATTGGTGCCCTATTGACCGGGGTCGCACTCTGGCGCAAGAGTCTTATCCCGGGGATGATCGCACACGGTTTGGGTGATAGTCTGGTGGCCTTGCCATACCTTATTCGACAGCTGTGATAAGAGGAGCCGGCACCGCGGAGGTTCTGTGACTCGCGCGTTATTTGTTGAGTGCAGTCATGGGCAGTTGTCCGCTGCGATCAGCGCCAATCGCTCCTGACCGAATGGGAAGAACTCTCCCTCACCCTCGAAGAGCAACGCACCGCCTGACCTTCACGAAGAAGTCGTCACTTCGTGTACTTCGGAAACCACGTAACCTGCACCGCGATGCTCGTATCGCTCTGCTGGCCTGGCTTGTAAACAGGAGCCTTCCACCGCTCGTACTGCAACCAGCCGCGAACTTCAAAATCCGTATGAACTCTCTTAATTGCGGAGACTAGAAAAGCATTCTGGGTCGTGCCATCCGGAATAAAATCCTTCGCCGCTTTCGCATTGCGATAGGAAATCTGAACCTGCTCTTCAGGAGAAAGGTGGTACGTAATCCACGCCTGTCCTCCTTTAGACTCGCGGCCAATCCAGTCGCCCATAATGAACCCTTTGTTGGTGTAACCCTGCTTTTGTACTTGCTCGTAATAGAGGAATTGACCGGCATTGCTGCGGCTGGTCGGCGGATCCGTGCTTACCCCCTCCATCCGGAAGTCAAGCTGCTTCAGTCCCGGAAAATGTGACAGGTAGATGCCCGGACGAATGGCGGCGCGGCGCGGCGCACTGATGGGATTTACGTCATCGTGCGCGAACGAATCGGTATACAGGGTCAACCATTTGCGCAGATATGGCAGACGATACGAAAAATCAAACGCGCCAAAACGCGCTCCGGGGTCGTCTCGAGAGAACTTCTCCTGCGCCGAGACATTCGCCACACTGAAGAAACTCTTCAAAAAGCTATGGATGGTAATCGGAACATGGCCCTTACCTCCCCATATGACGGTTCGCTCAAAGCCGAATTCCAGATTCTCAGTAGGTTTAAAGCTGACCTTCTCAAGGTGCATCCAGGGAGCATTCGGTACAGAGTGCCCTTTCAAACTGCCTACGAAGAACTCATACCGAAACGGACCGGTGAAACGGGAGAGAAGCGGAATACGCAAAGGCTCAACGCGGTCAATCTGAAACGCATAGATATTTTCAGAATTGTTGCTGTAGGCAAGGCTGCCGCCTTGAGCCGGCCCCAGCCAATGATCGCTCTTCCCAAAAGAAATTTCATGGTTCAGAAGAAGATAAGAGACGTTCGCCTCAACGATCCGGAAGTCGTTTGTCGAAGGAATCGGCCCTGAAGGAATTGTGTCCTGATGAGGATTATCCGCGAACGCGATGCCATCGTTGTTCGAAAGCAATGTGCTCAGTTGGTTTGAATAGCCGCTGGCACTGGGAGCGTGCTGATATTCCCCTCGGAAATACAGAGCAAACCGCTTATATTCACTCCGCGTGCTGAAGCCCGTAATGTTGTTGAAGCCTTCCTCGTAAGGACGACCGTAGTCGTTCGTAATCGTCTGGCCAAGGTGAAAGCTGTCACGCAGCGGAGTGCCGGCTATACCCAGCATTCGCGTATAGGCGCTCTCAAGCACAGCATGCGGTTCCCGCGGCCCATTGAACTGATCAACATCAGGCTCCAGTTCCCGTTCCACGGCATGATAGATCGTGCAGGCTTCATCGCTCTCGTCAACATCGGCCATCTTGTCGGCCGTCTCGCCAAGCATGTGCACGATACTCCATCGAGTCCAGGGACGCAGGCCGAGGTAGGCAGTATCGAGATAACCAAGCCCTTGCAGACGAACGAGAGCAGGATAGATCCAACTGTCAACCGGCACATAGGTCGAGCCCAAAGGGGAATAGAACTGGCTGTTGAAAGCCAGTGTGTCCTTACAGCCACTTGTCTGTGCGAAACAGTTGGTGAAGAGAGCACTGAGAAAAACGACAGTGCAGACATAAGAGACAAATTTCTTCATCCTGCTCCCAAGGGCCGCAAGCCAGGTGCCATATATCTGACCATACCAGAGCAGTCGCGCTGCTCGGATGCGTTGCACTTGTCTTTCTGGTTGTCATCCCCGCAAGGGATCTGCTTCCCACCCGAAGCTGCTACCGGCCGGAGCGGAGCCGTTCCGCCAGCCGCTCCGGCAGCCCTGCCAGCAGGATTCGTCCCTGCGCGGCGGTTACATCGTATGGCACGCGGTGGTAGATAATCTCGGCGGCCTCGGTGTCGTAGATCGCGAACGCCGCTCTCCAGTCGTGGTCGCGCGGCTGGCCAACCGAGCCCGGATTGATCAGGTGGCGCGTTCCCGGAGGAATCGGCAGCGCCCACGTATCGGCTTCGTCGCGGCTCTTGTAGCGCGGGCGGACCTCGTGCCAGTCATGCGCTTTCTGCGAGAAGCCGCCCTGCAGGTGGGTGTGGCCGATGAAGGTGATCGCCGTGGACTGCTGCAGCGGAGCCCATGCGTCGCGCATCGTCAGGATGTATTGGTCCTCGTTGAGCGGCGAGCCGTGCGCCAGCGAGACTCCGGCGATTCCGGCAGCCTTCTCGAGATCGATTGGCCCCTGGGGAACGGCGGCCAGCCACTCGCGGTTCTCCTGCGTCATCGCTTCGCGGGTCCAGTTGGCCGCCGCCCGCGCCACCGGGTTGAAGCCCAACGCCGAGGTCAGCCCACAGCAGACGCGGTCGTGGTTGCCCCTCACGTTGAACTGCGCCTTCTCCCGCATCAGCGCGATGGTCTCGTTGGGGCTGGCGCCATACCCGACCACATCGCCCAGGTTCCAGAGAGCGTCGAAGGGAGCCGCCGCCTCAAGCACTGCGTTCAGCGCCTCGAGATTGGCGTGGATGTCGGAAAGGATCAGGGCACGCATGGAATCGGTTTTTTGGCTTCGCGGCCAAACCCTTAGTCTACACTGCCTTCTGCCACTTTCGGGGGATGCGGGGCCGGGCCAGGGGAGGGAGGCGTTCCGGCGGTGGCGGAGACGTTCTCCAGATGTTTTCCCGACCCCGTTTTGACAGCCTGCTTACCTTTATCCCCGACCCGAGGTCTATAGAAGTGGAAAGCGCATTACCTGACTCCGGAGTCAGAACGTATGGATGAAGCGATCGGGATAGACCTTGGCGGGGAGTTGGCTTCTCCGCTTGCTGTAGCTCCTCGTGGACGGCGTCCGAGTCCCTTTGCTCTCGGATACAGGCCGGGCAGTGCTGCCGGGGCAGTAAAATCGTTGCCAAGCATGGCCAAGGCAGCGACCCAACCCGGCGCCCGTAGCGGCAAGCTTACGCAGGAGCAGCTCCAGGCCCGCGCTCAGCAGCGCATCGAGGACGACGAACTGATCCGCGAGGCGCAAAAGGGGCATCGTGCGGCCTTCGACGCCCTCGTCCGTCGCTACGACCAGAGCGTTCTGCGGCTCGCCCTGCACATGCTCGGCAACGAGCAGGACGCGCAGGACGTGCACCAGGAGGCCTTCATCAAGGCCTATCGCCACCTGGGGAATTTCCGGTTCGAGTGCAGCTTCTACACCTGGCTGTACCGCATTGTGACGAACCTGTGCCTGGACCAGCTTCGCCGCCGCAAGAGCCGCCGCGAAGACCCGGCCACCGTCGTCGATTCAAGCGGCGACGAGATGGACCTGCTGGCCAATATCTCCGACGAGCGGGCGATGTCGAATCCCGCCCGCGAGCTGGAACGCAAGATTATGGGCGAGCGCATCAACGAGGCGCTCAGCAAGCTCACCCCGCGCGAGCGCACGGTCTTTGAGCTGAAGCACTACCAGGGTTTGAAGTTGCGCACGATTGGAGAGATGTTGAGCACCACGGAGGAGACGGCCAAGAACACGCTCTTCCGCGCCACGCGAAAGCTGCGGGCCAATCTCGCTGAGCTGAAGGGTATCTCGTAGCAGCAGGAACGAAAAAACGATGGGCGAGCAGAACAGACCCGAATAGAAAAACTTTTTGAGGCTAGTTGAGGTAAAGACCAATGAAGTGTGAAGCAACAAGGGACAACATTCTTCTGGCGTACTACGGCGAGCTCCCCGATGAGCTGGCCGGCCCGTTCGAGCAGCACCTCGCCGAGTGCGAGGAGTGCCGCGCCGAGCTGAATGCGATACACGCCCTCGAGCAGCGGCTTGCGCTTCTGCCCGTGGTTGAGCCTTCGCCGAACCTGATCGCCCAGAGCCGCCTGCGTCTCGACGAGGCGCTCGATATGATCCCTCCGCATGGTCTCTTCAGTCGCCTGCGGACGAACTTCTTCGCCTGGGTCGGCCATGTTCGGCACGCGCCCGCGCTGGCGACGCTCCTGCTTGGCGTCGGTTTCCTCGGCGGCAATTTCGTCGACAAGTACCAGGTCGCCCACCAGCCCAGGCCGAAGGCTCCCGTGATGTTCACGAACCAGACCCAGGGGGCGATCGCCAACATCACCGGCATCGTCGAGACGCCCGACTCCGAGCTCGTGCAGGTGCACTACAACCGCGTCGTTCCGGAGACGATGGAGGGCTCGCTCGACTCGCCTGAGATTCGCGATCTGCTCCTCAAGGGAGCCACAGCCTCAACCGAAGGCATACGTTCGCAGACGGTCTCGCTGCTCGCCAGCGAGTGCAAGGCCGGCCACTCCTGCACCTCCGGCGATGACGGCAAGGGCATCCGCAGCGCGCTGCTCGTTTCGCTGCGTTATGACAAGGATGCCGGCGTCAGGCTCAAGGCCCTCGAAGGCCTCCAGCCGTACGTCGGTCAGGACCAGCGCGTCCGCGACGCCGTTCTTGAGGCGCTGATGCGCGATCCCAACGCACAGGTGCGGACCGCCGCCATCGGTCTGCTTGAGCCTGTCCATCAGGACTCCAGCGTCCGTCAGGTGCTGCGCACCGTCTCCACGCAGGACGAGAACCCTTACATCCGCACCGCGTCGTTCAACGCGCTGCAGGATGCAGGCTCGATTCAGTAAACCCATGCAACGTTCAAGGCATGGTCAGGACGTGAGGTACACAACGATGAAGACCCGGGTTGCAATCGGAGCTCTCATCCTGCTGGCGGCTGTGGCAGCGGTCACCCCCGGCTTCGCCGCCGGCCCGCCCAGTCGAGGTACCCAGGGCTACCTCGGTGTCGATCTCCGCGACATCACTGAGGACCAGCTGGCCCCGCTCAAGCTCAAGGAGACCCGCGGCGCCGAGGTCATCTCGCTCGATCATGACGGCCCCGCCTGCAAAGCCGGCTTGTTGGTCCACGACGTCATCCTTCAAATGAACGGCCAGATCGTCGAGGGCGAAGAGCAGCTTCGCCGCATGCTCCGCGAGACCCCGGCGGGCCATCAGGTGACCCTCCTCATCAGCCGCGACGGCCAGCAGCGCACCATCACCACGCAGCTCGCCAACCGCGAAGATGTTGAGCGCCAGGCATGGGAGCAGCACTACACCGTCCCTGAACCGCCGGATTCTTCATCGGCCTACTTCCACGCAGGCAGCGGCTTCTTCAAGGCGTCGCCGCCCTCTTCGCCGGCCACCGGCGCACTCAAGGGCTCGCGCGGTCTGCTTGGAACCAACATGATCGTCAGCGCTGCCTACACCGGAGCCAAGCTTGAGGTCATGGGCCCGCAACTGGCCGAGTTCTTCGGAGCCCAGGGGGCCTCCGGCCTGCTCGTCCGCAGCGTCGATCCGCAGAGCCCCGCCTCCGATGCCGGCCTCAAGGCGGGCGACGTGGTCATCAAGGTCAACTCCGTCCCGGTTACCAGCGGCACCGACTGGATCAAGACAATCCACGAGAACCGCGGCAAGCCCGTCAACGTGGTCGTTCTCCGCGACAAGAAGGAGAAGGCCCTCACTCTCACGCCCGATGCGAAAAAGCGTTCCTCGCTTGAGCCGGGCATGGACCTTGAGGAGTTCTTCGGTTTTGGCGACGAGGCACAGCAGACCCGCGCGATCCTGGCCCAGCTTGAGCCCATGATCGACCAACTCACCGGCAAGATGGCTGCCGAAGTTCAACCCTCTGTGGAGGCAATGCGCAACTCCGCCGAGATGAAGCAGCTCATGGACAAGATGCACAACCTCACCGCCGACCCGCAGTTTCAGCGGCAGCTAGAAGAGGCTCGCCGCCAGATCCAGGCCGCCGCGGAGGTCATGAGCCAGCAGATGCAATTCGACATGCCGGTCTTCCACCACATGGATTAGTGACTATGCAGCTCTAGTGGGCCGCCGGTTCGTCGACTGGCTTCACCGAGCCGCAGTCGGGACTCTTGTAGACATAGGAAGAGGTCGAGGTCCACTCGACGGCGCCCAGCGGCATCGTGCCTGTGAAGTGGACTTTGGTCGTGGTGTGGTCGGCATCCGCCCATGACGACTCGAGCGCTCCCTTGCCGTCCATCTTTCCGCTGCAGACCATGTCGGCGGTCGTGCCGGTGAGATTCTTGACGACGTTGGTGAAGTGGCAGCCAGCCGACTGCGGAGTAATGGCCCCGTACTTGTCGAGCTGCTCCTGCGTGACGCAGACCTGCGTCGTGCGCGGCGCACCACCGGCACCTGTCGGCTGCTGGAAGGTCATCGTCGTAGTCACCTCCCATAGTCCGGGCTTGCGGGTCTGGGCCTGCGCGGTGGCTGCGATGGCAATAAGGCAAAGGGTGAGTGAAGTAATACGAAGCCCCGTCCGGAGCATGGATGGAAGCATGGATCTCTCCCAGATTCGAGTGCGTGAGGGCCCGTGCGCGCCTTAACTTTATGGCAGAGCAGGGGCGGAAGAAAGAGAAAATCCGTGCCACCCCGAATACCTTGTGCGTCCCCCCCCCGCGCGACATGAGGTCGCCCTGGGACAGGGCATCCGGGTAAAATGGTGGAAGATCATGTCTTCCACGAATCCGACCCCTGACCTGAAGCCAGTGAAGCATTCTATGTCTCTCCGGCGGCGCTGGCAGGCCGTCACGCGCAAGGCCCGCGAGGTCCGCTCCATCGGGTCCGCCATCAAGTCGACGGAACACCCCTACATGGCGCACATCGTGCCTATGCGACGGTGCAACCTCTCCTGCACCTACTGCAACGAGTTCGACGACTACTCCGACCCCGTGCCACTGGACGAGATGCTGCGCCGCATCGACCATCTCGGCCGCCTCGGAACTTCGGTCATCACCATCTCGGGTGGCGAACCGCTGCTCCACCCGAACCTCGACGACATCATCGCGCGCATCCGCTCGACTGGCGCCATCGCCGGAATGATCACCAACGGCTATCTGTTGATGCCCGACCGCATCCAGCGGCTCAACCAGGCCGGGCTCGACCACATGCAGATCTCGATCGACAACGTCATGCCTGACGAAGTGTCGAAGAAGAGCCTCAAGGTCCTCGACAAAAAGCTCCAGATGCTGGCCGAGCACGCCGATTTTCACGTCAACATCAACTCGGTCGTCGGCGGAGGCATCGCCAATCCGCAGGACGCCCTGACGGTGTCGAAGCGTGCTCTGGCGCTGGGCTTCAGCTCCACCATTGGGATCATCCATGACGGCTCCGGCCAGCTCAAGCCTCTCGGCGAGGCCGAGCGCCGCGTCTGGGACCAGGTCCGCCGGCTTACTCGCCGCAGCTACTCCCGCTTCAATCACTTCCAGGAGGCGATCGCCAACGGAAGCACGAACGACTGGCGCTGCCGCGCGGGTGGGCGCTACATCTATATTTGCGAGAACGGCCTTGTCCACTACTGCTCGCAGCAGCGCGGGTATCCGGGAGTTCCTCTGGCGAACTACACCACGGAGGACGTGAAGCGTGAGTTTCTGACCGAGAAAAGCTGCGCACCGAGCTGCACCATCTCCTGCGTCCATCAGGTCAGTTACATCGACCACTGGCGCGCCCCGCAGAACTCCACCGTGACTCCGAACTCCGGCTCCCACAAGCCCGAAGCTGAGCTCGTACAAATCCAATAGCCGAACCGCAATACGTTGCGACTACTGCCGGTTGTCTTCGTCGACGGTGATGTTCCCCGGAAGATCGAGCGCCACCACGCCGAACTTCGTTCCTGAACCTTCTGGGTCGATCGCGACAATGTGCTGGTGCTGCTTCGACCCTGTCTTAAGCTCCATCTTGCCCGAGGTATCGGAGTTGACGTTGACCTTGGTCTTTCCGTGGTCGTCGTCGCAGGTCAGGCCCTCCTCGGTGCGGGTGGGCGTGCCGACGGGCTTGTCGTTGCTGCACTGGATGACGGTCCCGAAGCGCTTCAGCGCGTCGCGATAGAAGGCTTGCACCTTGTCCGGCGCGTCCGGAGTCCGGTAGCTGGCCGCCTTCACGCGCAGGTGGAACTTGCCGAAGCTCAGGTTCACGTCTGCTGCGCCGTTATTCTTATCCTTCTTCACCAGCTCCGCGCCGGGATAGATCGGCAGGCCCAGGCCATCTTCCACGGCCGAGTCGTTGGTCTTGACCTGCAAGCCGCCGAACGGCGTCGCAATCTTTACGTTGTCGCTGTCACCCTGCCTGCTGGAGTTGAACCGGCAGCCGGTCATGGTCAGCATTCCTCCCATTACGACCGCCAGAAGCGCTTGTTGTACTCGCATCTCATCCTCCGCACTTAACGATACGCCTCGGGCGGCCTCGCGGTTCCATGCCTGCGGTGACCGCGCTCGGCAGCCGGGGCACTGCATTCTTGCGGTGTAACGGCAGGAAGTTGCATAGCCTCGCAACTCTCGCCCGTCTCCGAGCGCGTTCTCACAAAAAAAAGCGTGTCAGCAAACTCCGGACACCGCAGTGACTATCCTATACTTGAGTGCAAGTATTTCTGGAGCTTCGGCATGGCGCAGCACCAGCAAATCCGCAGAGAGCCGCCTTCCGGATCCGACATTCCGGACAAGCTGTACTTTCGCATCGGCGAGGTCGCCCGCCTTTGCGACGTTCCGGCGTACGTTCTGCGTTTCTGGGAGAGCGAGTTTCCGCAGCTCAAGCCGCATAAGGGCGGCACGGGCCAGCGGCTCTACCGCCGTCGCGACGTCGAGACCGCGCTCCACATCAAGAGCCTTCTGTACAACGAGGGTTACACCATCCCCGGCGCGCGCCAGGTCATCAAGACAGAGCAGAAGCAGAAGGCCCCGCAGCTCGCGCTCGGCATCGATCCCGGCGCGGTCAGCGTACAGCAGATTCGCAAGCTGCAGAAGGACCTCAGCGACCTTCTGGCGCTCCTCTCCAAGGCCCCGGCCCGGCCCGCTGTCCATCCCATCCGCGCGCCTCGCCAGGCAGCGCCACCCCGCCGCGCTGGCGTAGAAAAGCTCTTCGATCTTCAGCCTCAGCCCGTCGATCCGAAGGACGACCCGAAGTCCTGAGCCGGTTTTGCAATCCTGAGCCCGGCTCCCTTACAACCGGATAAGCCCGGCGTGGATCGCCCAGAGCGACGCGCTTGCCACGACGATCCAGAGCGCGACTCCCTGAATCATCGGCCGCACTCCCACCTGCCGCAACGTCTCGCGCGAGATTCCAGTGCCGATCAAAAAGAGCACTACTGTCAGGCCCGCGCGTCCCAGCCGGTTCAGGCCGCTGAAGAGCGGAACCGATGTGGGAATCCACCGCGGAACATAGCTGGCCAGCACGGCCGCCACGCAGAAGTAAAGGATGAACCACGGCAACTGCACCTTGGCCTTGCTCTTCCGGAGCATCGCGGTGCCGATGGCCAGCGGCACGATCCACAGCGCGCGAGCGAGCTTCACTGTCGTCCCCACGGCGAGCGCCGTCGGCCCATACTTGGCTCCGGCTCCCACGACGGAGCTTGTATCGTGAATCGCCAGCGCCGACCACAGCCCGAACTGCGTCTGCGAGAGATGCAGCGCGAGCCCGATGAACGGAAACAACAGCAGCGCCACCGAGTTCAGCACGAAGACGGTTCCGAGCGAGACCGCCATCTCCTCTTCGTCCGCCTCAAGCACAGGCCCCATCGCGGCGATGGCGCTGCCTCCGCAGATCGCCGTTCCCATGCTGATCAGCAGCGACTGCGTCTTGCCCACAGTGAGTATCTTGCCCAGCAGAATGCCGAGGCTCAACGCAACGGTGATGCTGATCGCTGTATAGAAGAATCCCGACTTGCCCGCGTGGACTACTTCCTTCAAGTTCATCCCAAAGCCCATGCAGACTACCGCCGCCTGCAGCAGAAACTTCGAGAGGTGTTTGCTCTCCCGGTGGAAGGGATGGATCGCCATCAGGCCGAAGACAAGCCCCAGCGCCAGCGCAAACGGGGGGCCGATGAGCCCGCTTGCCGCGAGAATGATTCCGATGAAGAAGAGGTTCTTTGTCATTACGTCTTTAAGCATCGACCCCCGAAGGGGTTGAGTCGAGACGTACTTTTGCATCACCAATAAGCTGATCTTATCGGCCCGATTTCTCCGGAGTTGCGACGGCGGCCAGCGCAAATCGCTGGAACACGGCTGCGGCTCCTGCCGCCTCCGTGCCGGCGAGGCGCACAAAGCTGAAGTCGCGCACAATCTGCAGCCCTTTTATCCGCACAACCCTCACGGACCCCAGCCGCAGCACCTTGGTCACCGACCAGCGCGAGACAAAGCCCACGCCCAACCCGGCCTCTACGCCGGAGATGATCGCCTCGGTCGAGTCCAGCTCCATCGCCACCTGCAGCGACTTCAGCGGCAGCCCCGCATGCTTCAGCGCGCGCTCCACCACGCGCCGGGAGCCTGAGCCCTGCTCGCGCAGCACCAGGGGAACTTTTGCCAGCTCCGCGACATCGATCGACCCCTTCAGCGCGGCCCACGGATGGTCCGGGCTTGCGATAAGCACCATCTCATCGCGCGTCATCCGTTCTGTCTTCACCTCGCGCCGCATCGCCGGCCCTTCAATCAGCCCGAGGGCTACGCGCTCCTCGGCGACGACCTGGACGATCCGCTCCGTGTTGCCGCTGACGACCGAGAGCTTCACATGCGGATACTGGCGCAGAAAGGCTCCCAGAATGTGCGGCAGAACATACTGCGCCACGGTGGTCGAAGCCCCGAGGCGAAGCTCGCCCGCCACCTCGTGGTTGAGCGCCGCCAGCGCGCGCTGCGCCTCGGCCATGGTCTGCGCGGCGCGGTTGGCGTACTTGAGCAGGACGCGGCCTGCCTCGGTCAATGCGATCTGCGTTCCGTGGCCTTCGCCGCCTGCGCGGTCAAAGAGCCGGACGCCGGCCTCTTCTTCGAGCGCGCGGATCTGCTGGCTCACAGCAGGCTGGCTGAGATGCAGCACCTCGGCCGCTTTGCGAAAGCTCAACCCCTCTGCGACCGTTCGAAACACCTTCAGCCGAAAATTCTCCACGTCCTCTCCTCGCCCGCGAACCACCCACGCTACCCACAGCATAAGTCTCCGCTTGCGTTTAGCCCGATAGAATCATCTCAAGCCGCGAATCCAGTGAACGCAACCGACGATCCCAACTCGACCCCCGGGCCACTGCAAGCCCCAGTTCAAGCTCCGCAGGCTCCGCGTGCCGGCGAGACAGGGCTCCGGCGCAGACTTCTGGCGTTTCTTCACCCCTCGGCCTCGCACAGCGCGTTCTCGGCGACGCTGCTTCTCATGCTCTCGACGCTTCTCTCCGGCGTCCTTGGCCTCGTGCGCCAGAAGTACATCAACTACATCTTCGGAGCGGGCCCGCAGACCGACGCCTACAACGCCGCCTTCCAACTCCCCGACATGCTTGCGTATTTCCTCGTCGGCGGAGTCGCCTCCATCTCGCTCGTCACCATCCTCAACCGCTATCGCGCGGAGGGCGACGAGGCCGGCGGCGATCGTGCGCTGTCCATCGTTCTCAACGCGATGATCGTGGTCCTCGGCGCCGGCATCGTGCTTGCTGAGGTCTTCGCGCCCTTTTACACGCGAGTCGCCTTCCGTGGCTTCGATCCTTACCAGGCCGCGCTCTGCACCTCGCTGACGCGAATCCTGCTGCCTGCGCAGCTCTTCTTCTTCATCGGCGGTGTCATCGGTTCGCGGCTGCTCGTCCGCAAGATCTTTATCTACCAGGCGATCACGCCGCTCATCTACAACCTCGGCATCATCCTCGGCGCTGTCTTTCTTCATCAACGCTTCGGAATCTACTCGCTCGCCATCGGCGTTCTCGCTGGGGTCATCGTCGGGCCTGCGGCTCTTACGGCATTCGGGGCATTTCGCGAGGGACTGCGCTACCAGCCCATTCTCAATCTCCGCCATCCGGCATTTCTGGAGTGGCTTCGACTCACGTTTCCCCTGATGATTGGCGTCTCGCTAGTCACAGCCGACAAGTGGATTCTGGCCTACTTCGCGTCGAACGACACAGGCGGAATCTCGCGGCTCACCGTGGCCAAGACGCTCTTCAATGCTCCTATGGGCATCCTCGGCCAGGCTGCCGGAGCGGCGTCGCTGCCGTTCTTCTCCGCGCTCTTCAGCCAGAATCGGCTTGGCGAGTTTGCCGTCGCGGTCAATCGCTCCGTCTCGCGCGTCCTGGCCGCGTCGTTTCTGCTCGGAGCCTGGATGATCGCGCTCGCCTCGCCCATCGTCGATCTGTTTCGCGGAGGCTCATTCACGCCGGCCGACGCGCAATCGACCGCGCTTTACTTCACCATCTTCACGCTATCGATCGCGTTCTGGGCGGCGCAGGGAATCTACGCACGCTCCTTCTACGCCGCAGGAGACACGGTCACTCCCGCGACTGCAGGATGGGCCGTCACGCTGCTCTCGATCCCGGTCTACAGCCTTCTCTTTCGCAGCGCGGGAATCACCGGCCTCACGTTTGCCTCGAATGCCGGGATCGTCGTCCAGACGCTGGTGCTCGCTCTGCTGCTGAATCGCAAAGGACTGGTTCGGCTCTCGGGTCTGGAGTTCGGCGAACTGGCGCGCGCTCTTCTCGCGGCGGCAATCAGTCTCGCGGGGGCTTACGCGATCGCGCATCGCGTGACTGTTTCGCACAGCCATCTTCGCGACATCGAAGTGATTGCCCTCGGAACGCTCGTGTGGGCGCTGCTTGCTGCGATGGTGCTTCGCCTCTCCGGCTCGGCGCTCCTGCAGCAGCTCCGCTCGCGTCTATGAGTCGAAAGCCTGGATTCGAAACGCCTACTTCGCGTCCTCGTACTCCTCATGCCACGCCGTCTGGATCGCCTCCAGAATGCTTTCGTTCGACTTCGCCGGATCGCCCACGAACCCGGGCAACTCGGTGACGTACTTGTGCAGATCGGTAAACCTCACTGTGTAGGGATCGATCTCGGGATACTTCTCCTGCAGTTGAATTCCAATCTCCTCGGAATCGGTCCAGTTGATCTCGCGCGGCATCGGCACTCCTCCTGACGCTATTCTACGGCGGGCAGATGACAGCTCGACGAACGGCCTCCGCAGGAGATCATCCAATCGACGCAGTGATAAGGAAGAGAGCTACAGCGAAGGCGTAGGCGTCAGTTCCGTGTGTTAAAAGTGGATTTAGCTGACTTCTGAGCGGGGTCTGCGGTCAGTCGTTCTTGACCGCTACGGCGGGCTTGCCCTCCTGCACGTAGTTGCGGTTCCACTTGGGGATCTCAACGACATACGTCCCCGGTTTCTCGATCACGGCCTGGCAGCCGAGCCGTGAGTTCAACTGCAGGTCGGCAGCCGTCTCCATGCGGTCGAGTTCCTTATCCTCGGGCTCGCTGATGCCGTTCGCCCCGTCTTTTACCCACAGGTGACAGGTCGTGCACGCGCACACGCCGCCGCATGCATGGTCCAGAAAGATATCGAAGTTCTCCGCGACGTCGAGGAACGACATCGGCTCTCCGTGCCCTTCGTACGGCAGCGAATCGAATGGAAACTCCACGGTCCGGCCTTCAGGCTCAAACGTCACCCTCACCATGCCTTCGCCCGCGGGCTTCGACAAATCCACAACCTGATCCTTATTGATTTCGCCCATAACTTACTTCTTTATCTCACTCAATAACTTAATCTTCTGTCGACTCTCCGGCCGTAGCCGTTTCCTTCACTGAATCTTCAATTGCCTCGGCCGCCGCATCCGTGCTCAGCACCTGCGCCTTTGCGAAGGGATGCGGCGCGGTGGGGCCTTCTCCTATGCTCTCACCTGCGGCCTGCATCGTCTTGCCGCCGATCGCGCCGGATACGGCTGAATCCATCATCAATTCGGCGAACCGCCGCGTCGCTACGTCCAGCCGCTCGATCGCCGCGCGGATCGCCTTGTGGTCGTCGCCCTTCACCGAAGTCTTCACCTCTGCCTCGGCCTCGTCAATCTTTGCGACCTCGCCTGCGCTCAACTGCTGCCATGAGGCGTGGCTGCGGCCCTTGTCCACAGCCGCCAGGATCGTCTCGGCCTCGTTCTTCGCCTCGATGACCTGCCGCACGCGGATGTCCTCCTCGGCGTTGTCGAACGATGACAGGATCATCTCCTCCACCTGCTCGTCGGTCAGCCCGTAGGTGGGCTTCACCTCGACCTCGGCCTCTTTACCGCTGCGCTGCTCGCGCGCGCTCACGTGCAGGATGCCGTTGGCGTCGATCAGGAACTTCACCTCGATGCGCGGCAGCCCGGCCATCATGGGCGGGATGCCCTTCAGGTCGAAGCGTGCCAGGGACCGGCAGTCCTTTGCCAGTTCGCGCTCTCCCTGCACCACGTGAATGGCCACATTTGTTTGCCCGTCCACGCCCGTTGTGAAGTGCTCGGTCGCGCTGGCGGGAATGGTCGAGTTGCGCTGGATGATCTTCGCCACCACGCCGCCCAGAGCCTCGATGCCCAGCGACAGTGGAGTCACGTCGAGCAGCAGTAGGTCTTCCGTAGCC
Organism: Edaphobacter bradus; assembly: GCF_025685645.1. Taxonomy (NCBI): domain Bacteria; kingdom Pseudomonadati; phylum Acidobacteriota; class Terriglobia; order Terriglobales; family Acidobacteriaceae; genus Edaphobacter; species Edaphobacter bradus. The sequence goes on along the minus strand of NZ_JAGSYF010000002.1, from coordinate 501,337 downwards.
TTCGAGCCGCCGGCGAGAATCTGCGCCTGCACAGCAGCCCCCAGCGCGACAACTTCATCGGGATTCAGCTCGGTGTGCGGCTTCTTGCCCCGCGCGCTCAGGCCGAAGACATCATCCACCAGCTTCCGCACGGCCGGAATGCGCGTCGATCCGCCGACCAGAACCACTTCGTCGATCTGCGCCGGATCGATCCCGGCGTCCTTCAGGGCCTGCTTGCAGGGGTCTGCCGTCCGCGCGATCACACCGGCGATAAGCCTTTCGAACTGCTCGCGTGCAATCTCGCGGGTATAGCGTCTCCCGCTCGGGAGCGTCACATCCAGCCGGGCTACTTCATTCTCCGAGAGCCAGATCTTCGCCTCGATTACCGCCTTGCGGATCGACTGCACCGCCTCGCCGTTGTGGCGAAGATCTTCGCCCAGATCGCCGGCAATGTCGTCCAGCGCAATCGCAATCAGCAGGTTGTCGATGTCGTCGCCGCCGAGGTGCGTATCACCGCCGGTCGCGACGACCTCGAAGATTCCCTCGTGCAGCTTCAGGATGGAGATATCGAACGTCCCGCCGCCGAAGTCATACACCGCGATCAGCCCGTCTTTGTTCTTGTCCAGCCCATAGGCCAGAGCGGCCGCCGTCGGCTCGTTCACCAGCCGCAGGACCTCAAGCCCCGCGATACGTCCTGCGTCCTTCGTCGCCTGCCGCTGCGCATCGTTGAAGTAGGCAGGAACCGTAATCACGGCCTTCGTGATCGGAGCCCCGAAGTACCGCTCCGCGTTTCTCTTGAGCTGTGTCAGCACATACGCCGAGATCTCCGGCGGAGTCATGGTCAGCCCGCCAACTTTGAGCTGCAGCACCTCGCCCGGCTGCAGCCCATCGGCAAGCTTGAAGGGGAAGAGCTTCAGCTCGTCCTGCACATCCTCCACGCCGCGTCCCATCAGCCGCTTAGCCGAGTACACCACGCTGCCTGCATCTTCGAGCAGCGTCTGGTGCGCCGCGTTTCCCACCACAACGCCGTTGCCGGTCACCGCCACCACCGACGGAACCAGCCGGTCGCCGTCCTCACCGGGAATGACCGCAGGGGTATCTCCCTGCATATAAGCCACAAGGGAGTTCGTCGTCCCAAGGTCAATCCCTACAACACGCTCTTCCGCCATCCATTCAATCCTTTAGTTTCTATTGTCCTACAATCGCAGCATTGCGGCGTGCCGCCACAATTTTGGATGCCGCGCCAACTGAGGTCGATTCCATGAGCAGCCAAGCCAAAGCCTGTACCTCCACCGTCATCCCCAGCCTCCGCTACCGCGACGCAGTGGCGGGCATCGACTGGCTCGTTCGCGCCTTCGGCCTCGAGAAGAAGGCGGTCTACATGGGCCGAACAACACAGTCGCCCACGCCGAGCTCACCTTCGGCAACGGCATGATCATGCTCGGCTCGGCCTCGAACGAAGGCGAATACGCCAAGCTCATGGTCCAGCCAGACGAGATCGGCCTGCGCGAGTCCAAGGGCATCTACCTCGTCGTCTCCGACGCCGACGCCATCTACGCCACGGCAAAGGCCGCCGGGGCCGAAATGGTTCTCGACATCCGCAATATGGATTACGGCGGCCGCGCCTTCACCTGCCGCGATCCCGAAGGCCACCTCTGGAACATCGGCAGTTACGATCCCTGGGAATCCTAAACATCTTCGTGACGAACTGTGACTACGCAGGCCAGCGCCCGTGATACCGTCAGCTTATGGAGCTGAACCCGTACGCCAGGTTCCTGGGAGACGCCGATCCCGTCGTCGTCCTCACCACCACCTCCGAGCGGCTGCACGCCCTCATCGACCCGCTGCCCCCGACGCGCGTCAACGAGCAGCCGGCGCCGGGCAAGTGGAGCATCCGCGAGATTGTCTCGCACCTCGCCGACTGCGAGGTTGTCTTCTGCTTCCGCCTGCGTCAGACCCTCGCCGAAGACCACCACATCATCCAGCCCTTCGACCAGGAACGCTGGGCCCAGCGTTACGGCGCGTATCAGATTGACCAGGCGCTGGCCCTCTTCGAAGCCGCCCGCAACTGGAACCTTCGCCTGTTGACGACCGTCCAGGAAGAGGACCGGCACCGCCACGTCACGCATCCCGAGCGCGGAACCATGACCTTCTGGACCATCGTCGAGACCATGGCCGGCCACGACATCAACCACCTCCTGCAAATCGAACACCTCGTCGCCAAGCCATAAACTAGTTGGCAGGCATGTCGTCACTTCCCGCACTTACCGCCGCCGCTTCCGTCGCCGCAGCAGGCCTCGCCTGGGCCGCACTCGCGCCGCAGTCGCAGCTCTTCGGCCCAACGCTCATCGCTCCCGACAGGCCCAACGAGATCGCGCTCACCTACGACGATGGCCCCAACCCCGCCGCCACCCCGCGACTGCTCGAAGTTCTCGCGCATCACGACGTCCGCGCCACCTTCTTCCTGATCGGCCGCTTCGTCCGCACGCAGCCCACGCTCGTCCGCGAGATCGCCGCCGCTGGACACCTTATCGGCAATCACTCGACGACACACCCCTGGCTGCCCTTCATCTCCAACGCACGTATCCGCGCGGAGCTCACCGGCTGCAACGCCGCGCTTGAAGACACCCTCGGTGCGCCTGTGCGCTACTTCCGCGCTCCCCACGGAGCACGCCGTCCTTACGTTCTCAAGACGGCTCGCCGGCTGGGCCTGACTCCAGTGCAGTGGAACATCATCTGCGGCGACTGGAACCCCATCGGCCGCGATGCAATCCTCGCCCGTGCCACCCGAGGCATCGCGCGCAACCAGCGCGACGGCCGCGCCTCTAACATCGTTCTCCACGACGGGGGGCATCTTGCGTTGAATGCGCCTCGCATGGCGACAGTCGAGGCCACCGACCGTTTGCTACAGCAACTTCCACCCAGCCAGGTTAGCTACGTCACCGTCGACGCTTGGGCGTGATTGAGGTTCTATTGCCGACTCAACTCTGCAACGCCGTTCGCGCCGCAACCAGCGTCGCTTCCACCTCAGCTGTGCGGTGCGCTGTTGAGACAAACGCCGCCTCAAACTGGCTCGGCGGCAGCCACACCCCCGCCTCCAGCATCGCTCGGTGAAATCTTCCGAAGGCCGCCGTATCCGACTTCGCCGCGCTGGCAAAGTCTGTCACCGGCTCACTGGTGAAGAACCAGGTGAACATCGAGCCGACGCGGTTCGTCGTCAGGGGCACGCCAGCCTCGCGTGCGACTGCAGCCACTCCGTCAGCGATCGCCGCAGTCGTCTTCTCGAGTTGCGAGTAGATCTCCCCCTCGCGCGCAATCAATTCCTTCAGGGTTGAGATCCCCGCTGCCATCGCCAGCGGATTCCCGCTGAGCGTCCCGGCCTGGTAGACCGGCCCCAGCGGTGCGAGCTTGTCCATCACATCGGCCCGCCCGCCAAACGCGCCGCACGGCAGCCCTCCGCCGACGATCTTGCCTAGCGTCGTCAGGTCGGGAGTGACCCCATACCGCTGCTGCGCTCCGCCCAGTGCCACACGAAACCCCGTCATCACCTCGTCCAGAATCAGCAGCGCGCCGTCCTTCCGGGTCAGCGCACGCAGGCCCTCCAGATAGTCCGGTGCGGGAGGAATCGTTCCCGCGTTCCCAACTACTGGCTCCACGATCACGCAGGCGATCTCGCCCGGCCGTGCCGCAAACGCCGCCTCCACGGCATCGAGATTGTTGAACGGCAGCGCCAGCGTATGCATCGCCGTCTCCTCCGGCACGCCCGCAGACCCCGGGATTCCCAGCGTCGCAACTCCGCTGCCCGCTTTTACCAGCATCGCGTCGGAGTGGCCGTGGTAGCAGCCCTCGAACTTCACGACGAACTTCCGTCCTGTAAACCCGCGCGCCAGCCTGATCGCCGACATACAGGCCTCTGTCCCCGAGCTGACAAACCGCAGCTTCTCGACCGAAGGGAAGCACCGCCGCACCAGCTCGGCCAGATCGCCCTCAGCCGCCGTTGAAGCCCCAAAGCTCGCGCCGCGCGCCGCCGCCTGCTGGATCGCCTCCACCACCGGCGCAAAGGCGTGCCCCAGGACCATCGGCCCCCACGACCCGAAGTAGTCGAGGTAGCGATTGCCGTCCTCATCAAACAGATAGGCTCCCTCGGCCCGGATCACAAACGGAGGGTCGCCCCCCACAGAACGAAACGCCCGCACCGGCGAATCCACTCCTCCCGGCAAAAGCTTTTCAGCACGAACCTGCAACTCACGCGAGCGATCCAATCTTAAACCCATGCCTTCAAGTATAAGAGTCACAAGGGCCTGCTCCATGACCGAAGCCGAACGCAGCCAGCTCGTCTCGCGTCCCGTCCTCCTCTACGACGGCGTATGCGTCCTCTGCAATGGGGTCGTCCACTTCCTCCTCCGCCGCGACGCCCAGGGCGTCTTCCGCTTCGTCCCGCTGCAGAGCCCGCTCGGAACCGAACTCCTCGCCGCGCCGTCACAACTGGACGGGGTCATCCTCCTCACCGAGACCCTCACCGCCGCCCAGAAGATCCACTATCGCAGCGACGCAGTCGCCTCCGCGCTGGGCATTCTTGGAGGCCGCTGGGCCATCCTCGGCCGCACGCTCAGACTCATACCCCGCCCACTGCGCGAGTTTGGCTACGGCCTCATCGCCCGGGTGCGCTATCGTCTGTTCGGCCGCTACACCACCTGCCCCATCCCGTCGCCCAGCGAGCGCTCCCGAATCCTCGGCCTCGACCAGTAGACTGGTCACTAAGACCATCGTTTTCAGTCCCGTAATTCTCCCCTGCTAGACTTAAGATTCCTCGATTCGAGCACGCAAATCCCTGGAGAGCACCTTGCCGGAGACCTTCCTCACCCCTGACACCATCAACGCCGACAGTACCGCGGCCGTCAAAAAAACCTCTGCGAAGTCGGGTGCGGCCAAGAAGTCCATCACTTACGCCGAGGCCGGCGTCGACATCTCCGCCGCCGACCGCAGCAAGCATCGCATCAAGATGCTCGCCCGCAAGACCTTCAACAAGCAGGTGCTTAGCGAGATTGGCGGCTTCGGCGGGCTCTTCGGCCTCGACCTTGAAAAGTATCCCAATCCTGTCCTCGTCTCCTCCTGCGACGGAGTCGGCACCAAGCTGAAGGTCGCCTTCGAGCTTGGCATCCACCATACTGTGGGCCAGGACCTCGTCAACCACTGCGTCAACGACATCGCCGTGCAGGGAGCCACTCCGCTCTTCTTCCTCGACTACCTCGCCACCGGCAAGCTTGAGAACTCCATCGTCGAGACCGTGGTTCAAGGTCTCTCCGACGCCTGCCGCGCCAATGGCTGCGCCCTCATTGGCGGCGAGACCGCCCAGATGCCCGGCTTCTACTCCGATGGCGAGTACGACCTCGCCGGAACCATCATCGGAGCTGTCAGCCGCGACAGAATCATCACCGGCGACGCTATTCAGGTGGGCGACATTCTGATCGGACTGCCGTCGAACGGCCTCCACACCAACGGCTATTCGCTTGCCCGCAAGCTGCTGTTCGACGTAGCCAAGTACGGCCCCGACCAGTACGTCAACGAGCTCAAGGACAAGACCGGCGCCGCGCTCATGCGTGTCCACCGCAGCTACCTGGCGATCATCAAGAAGCTCACCCAGGCCGATGTGGTCAGCGGCATGGCCCACATCACCGGCGGAGGCATCACGGAGAACCTCCCCCGTATCATCCCCAAGGGCATGGGTGCGCAGGTTGATCTGGCTTCATGGAGCGTCCCGCCGCTGTTCGAGCACCTGCAGAAGCTGGGCAACGTCGAGCAGGACGAGATGTTCCGCGCCTTCAACATGGGAATCGGACTCGTCGTCGTCGTCCCGGCCGAAAAGGTGAAGAAGGCGAAGGCGATCCTCAACCGCGCCAACGAACGCCACCACATCATCGGCCGTATCGTCCGCGGCGAGCGTAAGGTCAGCTACAACTGACCTATCAGTCGTATAGCCATCAGAACGGTTCTCTGCTTCACTGCTCTTGATTGTCATTCTGCCGCAAAGGACCGTTAACTCTGAGCGCAACCAGGGACCCCCGAGCTTTGCCCCTCAAGCCGCAGAACTGCTGGCTGAAGGGCGCGCTGGTGCTTGCGCTCTCTCTGATCTGCGGTCCGGTCGCTCAAGCTGGCGCACAGGAGCTGCTGCAGTCATCCGCGGCTGGCTCGGAACTCCCCGAGACCCCCACCCCCCGGATGCTCGCGACCATTGCCGGAACCGTCACCGACCACGACGGAGCAATCGTCCCCGGCGCGAAGGTGACGCTTGGTCGCGAGGGCCAGCCACCCGGACGAACGGTGGCCACAGACGCCGACGGGCGATTCTGCTTCGCCAACGTCACGCCCGGGCCGTTCACGCTCTCGATCTCGGCCACTGGATTCGCTTCCCAGCAGACCTCAGGACAGGTGCAGGCGGGCCAGAGCTATGAGGTCTCCGCAATCTCGCTGACTGCGGCCACTGCCATTGAGGTGCAGGCCGTCACGCAGCGCGAGCTGGCCGAGGAGCAGGTGAGGATCGAGGAGAGGCAGCGCGTCCTCGGTTTCATCCCGAACTTCTACGTCAGTTACGAGCCCAACCCCATGCCGCTTGCCCCCGCACAGAAGTTTGAGCTTGCATGGAAGGCGTCGTTCGATCCCATCAACCTCGGAATTACCGGGGCCGTCGCTGGAGTTCAGCAGGCTAACGATGACTTCGACGACTACGGGCAAGGCAGCCAAGGCTACGCCAAGCGCTACGCCGCCTCCTACGCCACCTCCTTCGCCGGCACCTTGCTCGGCAACGCCGTTCTGCCGATTCTCTTCAAGCAAGACCCGCGATATTTCTATAAGGGCACAGGATCCACGCGGTCACGCGTTCTGTATGCCATCGCCAACGCAGTGATCTGCAAGGGCGACAACGGCCGCTGGCAGCCCAACTACTCCAGCATCCTCGGCAACCTGGCGGCAGGCGGCATCTCGAACCTCTACTATCCGGCCGCCAATCGTGAAGGCGCCCGCCTTACCTTTGAAGACGCAGGAATTGGCATCGCTGGCAGCGCAGTCGCGAACGTCTTTCAGGAGTTCGTCGTCCGCAGGCTTACGCCTCACGTCCACAACTCGGCGATGCTCAATCCCTGAGCCCTCAGTCTGATCTTTCTTCACAAGGCCGCATAATAAAGATGGCTTCAAGCCACAAAGCGCATGAAGAAACTAGGTATTCTCCTCTCCGGACGCGGCTCAAACTTTCTCGCCATCCATCGCGCCATCGCTGAAGGCCGTCTCGATGCCGAGATCGCTATCGTTCTCTCCAACAAGCCTGACGCGCCCGGCCTTGAAGCTGCCCGCGCACTCGGTCTCAAAGCCCTTGCGATTCCCCAGCAGGGCAAAGGCACCGAGGCCCGCGCCGCCCACGACGCGCTGATGCTCGCCGAGCTGTGGGCGCATAACGTGGACCTCGTCTGCCTCGCAGGCTACATGCGCATCATCTCGCCCGCCTTCGTCGCGGCCTTCCCGAATCGTATCGTCAACATCCATCCGTCGCTGCTGCCGGCCTTCCCCGGCCTCGATGCGCAGCATCAGGCCTTCGACCATGGCGTCAAAGTCACGGGCTGCACGGTCCACTTCGTCGACGAGGCCGTCGACCACGGCGTCATCATCCTGCAGCGCGCCGTTCCGGTTCACGACGAGGACACCGCCGAGGCCCTCGCCGCGCGCATCCTCGAGCAGGAGCACATCGTCTACCCCGAGGCCATCGCCCGCGTCCTCAGCGGCGACTACGCCATTCAGGATCGCCGCTACCTCCGCCGCTCAAGCTAGTCGCCCCGTGGCGAGTGCGTTACTTCAGAACAATATCGAGACCGCTGCCGGTATCGTCTACCGTGAATGCTGTCTCGTTCGAGTCTGGAGCCAGAGAAACGGAGCTGCCGTTGACCGTTGCGGCGGTCGCGGCGGAGCGCCAGCCGTAGACCTCGATGCGAAGCTGCTTCCACCACGGTTGGTAGCTGCCCTGGTGCGCTCCGATGTGAATGTGGAGCTGTCCGTCTTCGACCTTGCAGGTTGAGTCCATGCGAAGGTACGCGCCCTGACGGAAGGCGAAGGAGATGCCGTCGTCCTGATACACGGTTCCGCTGCAGTTTTCATTCTGCGAGTGCGGGGCATAGACGCGCAGGGTGAGCGGCCCCTGCGGCGTCTCCTCCGTGCTCTGCACCAGCGGCTGAAGGGGAAGAATCGAGCCTCCGCGCACGTAGACCGGGAGAACTTCGAGTGACGGAGTGATGAGGAGCGGCCGCGCTGGCTGAGTCACTGCCTCGGATTTGTTCGCGTTGGCCGTTGCAAGAGGCTGTTCGGCATCGCGGCTTGAGGTGGTGGTGATGTGCGCGGCGAGTTTGCCTGTCCAGTAGTCGTACCAGTCGCCGGGGGGCAGGCGGAGTTCGTAAGCGTCTAACTCGTCAGGATAGGGCGAGGCCGCGACGAGTAGATCGGGTCCGAAGAAGAACTCGCCTGACGCGTCGAGGTCGAGCGGATGGCCGTCGGGGGTGGCGTTGGGGAACTCCACAAAGAGCGGGCGCACGATGGGGACTCCGGTGCGCGACATCTCTTCGGCCAGCGTGTAGAGGTAGGGCATCAGGTGGTAGCGCTCTTCGATGTAGCGGCGGCGAATCGCCTCCTGTGCGATGCCGTGGACCCACGGTTCCTGGTCGCCGGTTCCTTTGGCGGTGTGGTCGCGGTCGATGGGCTGGAAGGTGCCGAGCTCGAGCCACTTGGTCAGCAGGTCGGGTTGCGGAGTTCCAGCGAAGCCTCCGACGTCGGCGCCGCTCATACCGAAGCCGCTCAGGCCGAGGTTCAGCAGCATGGGAGTGGTGAGGCGGAGATGGTTCCACGTTGAACTGTTGTCGCCTGTCCATGTGGCGGCGTAGCGCTGGCCTCCGGCGTAACTGGCGCGCGTAAGGACGAAGGGCCGCTCATTCGGATTGATCTTCAACAGGCCGTCGTAGGTGGCTCGCGTGTTCTCCATGCCGAAGATGTTGTGGATCTCAAGGTGAGTGGCCGTGCGCGGAGCGAAGCCGGGCTCGTCGATGCGGTGCTGCACATTGTCGGGCATGGTCTTCGTGGGGACGTTGAAGATGGCCGGCTCGTTCATGTCGTTCCAGAAGCCGGCGATGCCCAGCTTGGAGAAATCTGTATAGAGGGTTCCCCACCAGGCGCGCGAGGAGGCTTGTGTGAAGTCCGGGAAGACGGCCGGGCCGGGCCAGACGGCTGCGGTGTAGACGGAGCCGTCTGGGTTCTTGACGAAGTGGTCGCCCGCAGTGCCGGTGTCATAAGGTGCGTAGTTCTGGTGGGGCAGATTGGCGATGTGCAGGTCGGTGATGGCGACGACGTGGAAGTGCTCCGCGGCGAGTTGCTGAATCATCTGCGCGAAGTGAGGGAACTTGACGGTGTCGACGGTGAAGGGGCGGTTGTTCTGCTGGTAGTCGATGTCAAGGTAGAGCGCGTCGGCGGGAATCTTCTCTTCGCGGAGCTTGTTGGCGATCTCCATCACGCGCGACTCGGGGTAGTAGCTGTAACGCGACTGCTGGAAGCCGAGCGACCAGAGCGGCGGCAGAGGCGAGGGGCCGGTGAGCCATGCGTAGGTCTCAATGACCTTGCGCGGCGTTGGGCCATAGAAGAGGTAGTAGTCGATGGGGCCGTCGGGCGCGCCGAAGCTGTAGGCGTTGGAGAGCTCCTTGCCGAAGTCGAAGCTGGAGCGGAAGGTGTTATCGAAGAGGACGCCCAGCGCGCGGCCTTGGGTGAAGCTGATGAAGAAGGGGATGCTCTTGTAGATGGGGTCAGTGGATTCCTGGTAACCGAAGGAGTCGGTGTTCCAGTCGGTGAAGGCCTGGTTGCGACGGTCGAGCGGGCCGACTTTGTCGCCGAGGCCGAAGAAGTGCTCGTTGGGCTGCATCACTTTATAGAGGCGGAAGCTTGAGCCGTGATACTCGACGGGGCGAAGGTCTTGCTGAAGCAGATGCCCGGCGAGGTCGGTGACGCGGAGCGTGCCGTCGCGGCGGTCGAGTGAGACACGGAGCGCATCGGTGTGGAAGCCCACGGCCTCGCGCGAGGAGTCCGGCTGAACCGCGCTGGTGGCCGTGCGCGCGGCGGGAAGAACGGCCCATGAGGCGTCCTCGGGAAGCCTGCCGTTGCGGCCGATGCGGACGCGGATCACGTCGGGACGGAGCGCCGTGATCTGCATGACGGCCCCATTGACGGTGACGGCGAGGCCGTTGGGCAGCGGTGAAGTCTTTTCTATGTGATTGAGAGTGAGGGCGGACTGGTCGGGAGTGGGAGTCTGCGCTTTGGCGGCAGTAGTGAAAGTAAGCGCAAGAGCAAGGGCAAGGATGGTGTGGCGCATTAAGTCTCCCTAAAACGGCTGCATTTCAAATGTAATTATTTGCGGCTATGAAATGTTGAGGGGAGATGGTTTTTCTCGCGATGAAGTACTGCTTTCGGCTTCGTCAGCCAATCGAGACATGTTGGACCGGTTTACGCGTGAGATTCGCGTATTGGCTGGACTGAATCATCCGAACATCGCCGCTCTGTATACGGCGTTTCATCACGATGGCCCGATTGAAGAGGTTGAATTTCAGGAGAAGTCTCATGGGCTTGAACAGGGAGCCGGGCTATGTGGTTCTGTCTATGACAAGCAGGGTACAGTCATCTCGTGGCGGCGCGCCGCCACTGAAGCGGTGCATGGAAGTGAAGATGGCGTGGACGGGCTCAGCGGTTGCCAGTTCGCGCTTAAGCTTCGTTGGGCCGAATTGCTCTCCACTGGAGTCTTCCGCCTCAGTGATACCGTCGCTTAACAGTACCAACCTTGCTTTTGGAGGAAGGGTGAGCGTGATGGAGTGGAAGGTTGCGTTGTGAAGGAGGCCAACGGGAACGTCACCATCGGTGATTGGCTCGACGGTTCCGTCTTCGTGGACGAGAAAGGGAGAGACATGACCGCCGTTGACGAGTTCGACCTGCCCTGAGGGCCTGTAGTGAAGGGCGATGAGAGTGACGTATCGTTGCCCGAAGACGCGACAGCAGAGGAAATCATTGACGGTGGCGACGGCGTTGACGAGCGAGGAGCAGCCTTTGACCTGCGCGTACATCATCCCGTGAATGATGGCGGCGAGGAGAGCAGCGGGCATGCCTTTGCCGGAGACGTCGGCGACGATGGCGACAAAGCCATCATTGCCATCGCTGTCTGAGCTGACCGGGATGACGTCGTAGAAATCGCCCCCGACCTCAGTGCACTGGACGGCGCGAGCCATAAGGTTTGCGTAGGGGAAGGTGGGGAGCTCGCGAGGGATGATGCTCTGCTGAATCGAAGCGGCGATCTCCAACTCGTTGCGAAGCAGGTCGGCGGCGCGCTGGGCCTGTACCATGCGGGCGTTCTCGACGAGTGTGGCCGCTTCCGTAGCGATGGCGTGGAGAATGTCGCGGCCGACCCGGTTGAGAGTCCCGGTGTGGAGACGGCTGTCGAGGTAGAGGATGCCGAGGAGATTGGTGGAGGCACGGCCCCGGAGGGGAATGGCGATGGCGCTGCGCAGGTCGTGGGCGACCATGCTCTCGCGGCTCACGGGCTGGCCCTCCCCACTGACATCACCGATGAGATATTCCTGACCCGACTGCGCGGCGTCGCGGAGGATGGACCGCGAGATTTTGGAGTCGTCGACGAGAGGCTGGCCTTCGCAGTTGAGGCCGGTTTCGAGGGTGAGGTTGGCGGGGCTATCTCCTAGGAAGACGAAGCCGCGCTCTGCGCCGGTGAGGCGCAGGGTGTACTCGATCATGGTGCTGAGGACGTCCTGGAGGACGCGGGTATTGTTGAAGCTTTGCGCCGCCTGGAGGAAGAGGGAAAGCTTTTCGAGCTCAGTACTGGAAGAGCCAGTTGAGAAGAGGGTGAGCAGGTTGCGCGTCGAGGACGTCCGCTGATCGAGCGCAGTGAGGAACACAAGCGTGATGTTGGAGAGACCGAGCTGGATGCGGTCACCCGATTGCAGGCGTGCTGTTTCGCGCCGGATACCGTTGATGAGCGTGCCGTGGCGGCTGCCGAGGTCCTGAAGGAAGTAACCGTCTTCATCACGATGCAGGACGGCGTGTTGGCGGGAGACCTGCGTATTGGACAGGAAGAGGTTGCTTCCCGGTTGACGGCCGATGGTGAAGGGTACTGTGTCGATGTTGACGGTTCGCGAGTTCTCGCCCTCGTGGATGACGAGCCGTACTGGGAGCTGGCTGAGTTCCATTGGACGGGCCGTGGCGGGCGCTGTCCTTTAGTGGAGGTGACCGGGCGCCCGGGGACTGAAGCGAAAGTCTATCACCTGCGTCTGGCCCCAGGCCGTATTGCGAGACAGGCTCACGGTTTGGAAGGGGCGGCTCAGGCCTGTTGAGGGTGGACGGCCCATGGTGGTAGCATCCATTCCCCTCGGGAAGCCCCGGTGGCCGGGTGCTGAAGAGGGGCCGCTCGCTGCGGCGAAGAGGGAGGACTCCAGTATGAGGGTTTATTCAGGAAGCGAGATTCGTAACGTCGCTGTTGTGGGGCACGCGCACTGTGGAAAGACAAGCCTGATCGCCGCAATGCTGCATGCAGCGAAGATGACTCCCGAGCTGGGGCGAGTCGAAGATGGCTCCGCGGTGACGGCGTACGACGAAGAGGAGGTCGCAAGACAGACGACGATGGCCAACGCCGTCGCGTTCGCCGAGTGGGAAGGCGTGAAGATGAACCTCGTCGATACGCCCGGGTTCCACATGTTTGCGCATGAGGCGCGCGCGGCGATGATGCCCGTCGAGACGGCGCTGGTCGTGATCAACGCGCGCTGCGGCGTGGAGACAATGACCGATCGCGTATGGAAGTACGCTGGCGAGGTCAATCTGCCGCGCATCATCCTGATGAACCAGGTCGATCATCCCAAGGCAGACAGCAGGGTAGGACGGATGCAGATGATCGAAGACCTGCAGCAGCGATGGGGACGCCAGGTGGTTCCGGTGCAGTTGCCCATCATCGATCAGCACGGCTTCCACGGAGTCGTGGACCTTGTGACGATGAAGGCGTTTCTCTATGAACCCGACGGCAGCGGGCGCGGAGAGGTTGGGAAGATTCCCGATGCCATGGCCGCCGACGCCAAGGCAGCGCACGAGGCCCTGGTCGAGCTGGTCGCCGAAGGCAAGGACGCGCTCATGGAGGAGTTCTTCGCAGTCGGCACGATCCCCGAGGAGCATCTGATCACTGCGCTGCACGAGGCGATCCGCGAGGACAGGATCTTTCCCGTGCTCTATGCGAGCGGCCTGCGCAATGTGGGCACGGACCATTTGCTCGACTTTCTTAAGGTCTATGCGCCGTCGCCGCTGGAGCGTGAGCCGGTGGCTGCACGAGGTCTGAGAACTGCCGGAGCCAATGGAAGCGCGGGACTTCCGGCCGAAGAGATTGTGATGCGCAAGGTCGACGACAAGGAGCCGCTCGCGGTCTTCGTCTTCAAGACGATGTCAGATCCGTTCGCGGGAAGAATCTCCTTCTTCAAGGTCGTGAGCGGCGTGTTGAAGAACGACATGACGATCGAGAACTTCACGCGCCATGAGGCAGAACGGTTCTGCCACCTCTCGACGATGCAGGGCAGAAAGGCAGTGGAGGTTGCGGAGCTGCACGCCGGCGACATCGGTGCCGCTCCCAAGCTGCGCTCGACGCTGACCGGCGACACGCTCGGCAACAAAGCCAACGAGGTCCTCTTTGAGCCGGTGCCGATGCCGGATGCCGCGATGACCTATGCCATCGAGCCGAAGTCGCGGGCCGATGAAGACAAGCTAGCTCCTGCGCTGCACCGTTTGATGGAAGAGGACCCGATGGTGCGGTTTTACCGCGATCCGCAGACGAACGAATTTCTGGTCGCCGGCGCGGGGCAGCAGCATATTGAAGCGATCGTCTCTAAGTTAAAGCGGCGTTATCACACGGAGGTGACGCTGAAGGCGCCCAAAGTTCCTTATCGCGAGACGATTCGCGGAAGGGCCGAGGCGCAGGGCCGTCACAAGAAGCAGACCGGCGGGCACGGGCAGTTTGGAGACTGCAAGATTCGTATGGAGCCGCTGCCGCGGGGAAGCGGGATTGTCTTTGAGAACGATATCTTCGGCGGCGCGATTCCGCGGCAGTTTGTCCCTGCGGTCGAGAAGGGAATTCAGGAGTCCGCGGGGCGCGGCTATCTGGCCGGATACCCGATCGTCGACATCAAGGTGACCGTCTTCGATGGAAGCTACCACGAGGTCGACTCCAGTGAGATGTCCTTCAAACTTGCTGCGCGGCTTGCGTTTCGCAAGTGCATGGAGCAGGCCAAGCCGACGCTGCTGGAGCCGGTGATGCGCGCCGAGATTGAGGCTCCGGACGAGTTTGCAGGCGCGTTGATCGCCGACCTCAACGGACGGCGAGGCCGCGTACAGGGAATGGACAGCGCAGGCGCAGGCACGGTTCTAAGGGCTGAGGTCCCGATGGCCGAGATGCTGAGCTACGGCTCCACGCTGACGTCGATCACACAGGGTCGAGGCAGCTTCCGTATGGAACTGGACCACTACGATGTAGTGCCCCAGCAGGTCTCCGAGAAGATTCTGGCCTCCGCCAAGCGGCCGGTTCACGACGAGGAGGAATAGGCCGCCGATTCAGCAAAGAGCAGGTTTCTCAGAGGTTTGGGCGAGCCTTTGTGAGTGTCTTCAGGCGTTGCGGAAGCCGCACAGCTTCATGGCCTTTCCTGGTTCTGGATTCTGCATGAAGGTCTTCCAGATGAGTCCACTGCGCAGGTTCTCCGCCATGATGACGCCGATGCCGAGGTCGATTCCGAGCACATCGGGGTCGTACCACGCGAGGGCAGGGTGGAGGGCGTCGCAGGGGCCGTAGCGGCCCCAGGCATCCTTGCCGTATTTCTCCTTGAGCGAGCGCAGGACGCGCATGCACTCGCGCGGCAGAAAGGGCAGCGCTCCGGCAGCGACATAAGGCACGACGGACCCGTCGACCGGCCCCATGAGCGGAGGTCCTCCCCAGGCCGTGTAGCCGTGCATCCAGTCGGAGGCGGAGACTCCCCAGTAGTCGTCGGTGTAGCCGCGATGGAGGCTGAGGAGGAAGGCCCTGTGGGCGCGGGTGGCGGTGACGGAGTTGGCGAAGTAGTCGGCGTAGGCGTCGCGCTTGCGGGAGAAGTCGAACCAGGCTTGCGAGTACATGTGTACGAAGAGCGGATCGTGTCCGCTGATGTAGCTGTACGGGCCGTAATGCATCCTGGGGCGTGAGAAGGCGTCCCAGCAGGAGGCCGGAATGGGGTTCTTCTGCGCGCCGATCGCGAGCAGGTAGAGCATCATCATCTCGGCGTAGTGGTCCCAGCGCGGGTCGAGGAAGCCTGTCGCAGGAAGCCAGGCCAGTGCGAAGGTTTTGCCGCCGTTGAGCATCCAGGGCCAGTCGATGCGGTCATAGATTCTGGTGGCGAGATCGGTGATCTTCGGATCGTTGAAGTAGGCGCGGCAGGTGAGGATGCCGCAGAGCAGAAGCGCGGTATCGATGGGCGAGACCTCGCTGTTGAGCAGCGGGAGTCCGGTCTTGACGTCGTTGAAGTGATAGAAGAAGCCGTGCTCGTTGGGCATCGGCCTGAGGTGGAACTGCAGGGTTGCAGTGACGCGCTGGCGAATGCGGTCCGAAGGCAGATACTTCCGGTAATCGGCGATGCAGAGCGCGGTGAGGCCGAAGCCTGTGGCTGCGATGCTGGCGGCGAAACGATGGTCGCGTTCCCCGGTTGCGGTCTTGTTGATGGCGCGGTCGAGGACCTGCCCGTTGTAGGGATCGGCCTGCTCCCAGAAGTAGAGGCAGGCGCTGCGCTCGAGATCGTCGAGAAAGGCCTCGTCATCCTGACTCAGTCTGCTGGAAGCGGGTGGCGCACCGGCGAAGGCGTGGGCCAGAGGCGGAGCGGAGAGCCCGGAGAGGAGAGATCCGGCGAGCAACCTGGTCGCGTCGCGGCGAGTGATGCGGTTCGAGCCGGATCTCATGGTTGTGCCGTGTCTCCTGGAGTCATCTTGCTTTGCTGATGTAGACGAGGACGAGCCCCTGCGGTGGGATCGAGATGGTCATGCGTCCTGCACGGAGCGATGTGGCTTCAGGTGGAGCAGGCTGTCCGGCTGCGCGAAGCGAGGTGATCTGCTCGCGGCTGGGGAAGGCAGGCCGCCCCATGGCGTCGTAGGCTTTGACGACGTTGCCGTGATCGGCGTCCAGCCGCGTGATTTTGACCGCGGCGTCGGGAGCGACTCCCTTCAACGTGAGCGTGAAGGTCTTTGCCTCGCCCGGCGTCGCGGGCGGTGGAGTGTAGGAGGCCCCGGTTCCATACGGAGGCGCGTAGTTCCACAGGGCGAGGACGAGCGAGCCGCCGGCGAGCCGCGTTGCAAGGGCAGAGTCTGAGTTGACGGCAAGGCGGCGGTCGCCGAGTTGGTGCAGCATGGCGAAGGCGTTGAAGGCCGGCTTGGGGATGCTGTTCTCGGCGAGAAGGCCAAAGCCGCCGTAGAATGGCGTTCGAACGACGCCCTGCTCTTCGAAGACGTCGGAAAAGCTCCAGTAGCTCATGGACTCGGTGAGGCCGTCGCACTGGCTGATGGTGGTGGCGAGCCACGGCCCCATGTAGACCGAGTCGGTGACGTCGGGCTCATTGGCGTAGCTGGCGTTGTACTCACTGAAGATGAGCGGCGTGTGGGGAAAGGCCGAGGCGGCGATCTCGTCGTGCACCTTGCGGACGCTGCGGCAGACCATGCGATCGCGTGGGATCGTCTCATCGCTATGGAAGACGTCTTTAGCGGTGTCGTTGGCGTAGACGTGCGTGGAGACGAAGTCCACGGGAATGTTGCGGTCGTGGCAATGCTTGAGGAAGTCAGCAACCCATGCGGCCTGCGCGGTGGAGGGCCCGCCGACGCGGAGACGCTGGTTGACCTTCTTGATGGCGAGCACAGTGTGGTCGTAGAGCTCGAAGTAGGTGGACTGTTTGGGATTGCCTCCCCAGAAGTCGATGTTGGGCTCGTTCCATACCTCGAAGTTCCAGTGCGAGACCTCGTCGAGGCCGTAGCAATCGACAAGATGCTGGGTGAAGGCGGTGATCATCGCGTCCCACTCCGCGTAATCTTTGGGCGGCGAGACATTCTGCTTGTACCAGAACGCGTGCAAGGCGTTGGGATCAGAGGCCATCTTCTTCGGCATGAAGCTGAGCTCTACGAAGGGGCGGACGCCGTTGGCGAGCAGGCCGTCGTAGATCTGGTCGACGTAGGAGAAGTTGTAGATTCCGGCGTTTTCTGGTGCTTCAGCGGTCGCCTTGGTCATCTGGGCGAACTGGATGGGCTTGCGATCAGGGTCGTAGAGCCCGACGTCGTCCATGAAGATGCCATGGAAGCGAACGGAGTCGAAGCCGGTCGCCGTTTTTACGGAGCGGAGATCGTTGCGGTAGTCCTCGCGGAGCGCGAGGATGGCGCGGCCGGAGCCGAAGGTCTGCTCCCAGAAGTGGGGGAAGGGCGTGGCGGGCGCGGCGGCGTCGATGACGATGGTCTCGGAGGGAGCGGATGCGGTCTGGGCGCTGCCCGCGGACCCGGCGAACAGTGCGGAGAGGAGAAGAAGCGCGTGCGTGGCACGGAGGCAAACGGAATTGAGCTTGATTGCGTTCGAGACTGTCAAAACGACCTCCCTTTCTTGTCGGCTGTTCGATCAGAGCCGTTCTTTGAGCGGTTCAGGGCCAACCCGCGACGAGCGAAACAAGTCGCATCATTTTATGCTGCTGAGACGCCGCAGGTTCCGGGTGGTCGAGGGGCCTTCTGCTGGGCCGGCGCTAATTCGGTTCGGAGGCTTTGAGAACGCATGCCCTTCTTCCATCGTAAATTGTTGGGGAGATGCGAAGGACATTGCTAAGGCAGTCGCGACGCTGGAGGCGAGGTCAGCTTGTTCGAAATTGGAAAGCTGTTGAAGGCTGCGACTGGGATCAATCGCAAGCGGCAGGTGAACTTGGCTGTAGCGGTTTCAGCAGAGAGCCGGCTGGTTGCGGAGGGTAACAGCGGGTGCGGAGAGAGCAAAGCGAAATCTTATTCGTGAATGGGAAAAAGCCAAGGACATACCTTTGTGCAGGTGAGTGTCCTCTAGACACGGCCCGATAAGAAAAAGTTGCGCGCAACTGGGTGGATGAATGAGTGTTCAGTGAGATGTAAGGCAGGAGGCAGGTCATGATGCTCACGAATGTAAAGGCGATGGTTGCGAAGGCGATGACGATGGGTCTGGTGGCTGGGGCGTTTGCGCTGGCATCACCGGCGAAGGCACAGGCACAGGTCAGGATCGGCGTGCAGTTCGGGTATCCGCCGGTTGTCTATGGATATGCGCCGGCGTACGCGTACCCGCCGGACTACTACGCTCGCAGGGACTACTATGACCGGCTGCGTTATGAGGAAGAGCGCCGTGAGGAGATTGCTCGCCGCGAGGCCTGGGAGCGGCACGAAGCCTGGGAGCGCCATGAGGCGTGGGAGCACGACCGTGACCGCTGGTTCGACCGCCACGGTGATCGCGACTGGGATCGTGACAGGGATCGCGACTGGGATCGCGACAGACGGTAAGTGAACGAGGTTATTGCGGCCGGTGCGGGGATGTCTCCCGCGCTGGCCATTTCTTCGCAGGGATTGATTAGGGTTCGAGTGGCTGGTAGTAGCGGGTCTCGGGATGGACGCAGCCCTGGCAGAGGATGGGGCCGCCGGTGGGTGCTTCGCGGTCGTAGTTGATGCCTTCGCCGCAGATGGAGCAGGCGATGCGCGCGGATTTGTAGCCGGGCCTCTCACGCGGGTGGAGCGGGACGCGGACCCACTGCTCGCTGAAGAGCTCGGCATCGGGCAGTTCGCGGTAGGCGAGCATCTGCTGCTGGTTCTTGTTTTCGATTTGCGGGTAGAGTTCGCGGGCGCGCTGTTTGGAGGACTCGAGCGCGGCGAGGCGAATGGCCTTGTAGGTGGGAGTGTCGCCGAGTGGTTCAATAGTGGCGCTGAGGTCGACGAAGGTGGCGGCCATCTTGCCCCAGTCGCGGAACTTGATGGCGCGCTTGCCGAGACGGCAGCCGGTGACGACTCCGATGGCATCGGTGGCGCATCGGTCGATCTCGACGAAGGTGACAAGACGCTTGCGGTCGGCTCCGCGTGGGTCGTCGATGCCGAGGAGGCGGCAGCCGAGCATGGCCATGCGGACGCCGAGAATCTGGCCAGCACAGAGGTGGCCGTGGGCTATCTCTGCTTCGCGTAGGAGGTCGTCGAAGGACTGCATGGGGTGATGATAGCTCCGGGGCGCGAGGTGCGGCTCGCCGATAGTATTGTTGCAGGGGACCCGCGTCGCGATGTTCCAGAGGAGGATAGGCGGTGGAGGTTCTGTTCAAATACTTTGCCCTGGGGTTCAGCGCGCTGCTGCCGGTGGTGAACCCGCTGGGGTCTGCTCTGGTGTTTCTGGGGCTGGTGGGTTTACAGACGGAGAAGGTTTACAAGTCTTTGGCGCGGCAGATCACGATCAACATGGTGCTGTTCTTCGCGGTGACCGAGCTGGTGGGCTCGTATGTGCTGGAGTTTTTCGGGATCTCGCTGGAGGTTGTGCAGCTGGCAGGCGGGATGGTGGTGACGTCGATCGGGTGGCAGATGCTGAACCAGTCGGATGCCGGCATAGCAGCGAAGGATAAGCAGAGCGGGGCTGGCAAGAGCGAAGACGCAGCATACAACTGGGCTGCGAAGACGTTCTATCCGCTGATGTTTCCGATTACAGCGGGGCCGGGGAGTCTGGTGGTGATGCTGACGCTGAGCGCGCATGCATCGAACAGGAAGCTGAGCACCAATGTGCTGGCGCATGTGGGACTGATGGTGGCGGTGCTTCTGCTGAGCATACTGGTGTATCTGTGCTACGCGTATTCGCCGCAGATTACGCGTAGAATTTCGCCCGCGACGGTGCAGGGGATCCTGCGGGTGGTGGCGTTCATTCTGCTCTGCATCGGGGTGCAGATTGCCTGGCATGGGCTGGAGCCTCTGCTTGATGGGTTGATTAGCCAAGTCAGGGCTTAGTCGCAGACGTTGAAGGCCTGCGCTCGGGGCCCGGTCGAAATGACTGCTGGAACGGCGACAGAGCAGCTTTAATCGCGGGCGGCGGCGTCCAGGATTCTGTGATGGCCGCTACCAGCTTGCCGCGGCCCTTGCGGTTCGGGACGTTGCCGGCGTAGGCATCCGCGGCTTGCGAGAGCGGGACGACGGCGTCGACGAAGGTCCGGAGCTTGCCGGTGTCGAGGAAGTGCGCGACCTCCATGAGCTGGCGCTGGTTGGGCTGGACGAGGAAGAAGGCCTTTTTGATGCGCTCGTTGGTGGAGTTCGCGCTGTCCGGCGTGATGGTGACGGCGAAGCGGCCGGGCTTGATGAACGGGAGCGAGCGCATGAGAGTGTCGCCGCCGACGGTGTCGAAGACGATGTCGACGGGCCTGCGAATGACGTCTTCGAACCTTTTAGTGTGGTAGTCGATGAGCTCGTTGGCGCCGAGCTGCCTGAGGAGGTCGAAATAGTACGGCGAGGCCGTGGCGATGACGTGGGCGCCGTGCAGGTGCGCGATCTGGACGGCAAAGAGGCCGACGGAGCCGCCGCCGCCATGGATGAGGACGCGGTCGCAAGGGTGGAGATGGCCATGATCGAAGAGGCCCTGCCAGGCAGTGAGAGCGCTGATGGGGACGGTGGCAGCTTCAACGGGCGAGAGCGTGATGGGGGCGGGTGCGATAGCGGCGGTGTGGGCAACGCAGTACTCGGCGAGCGCTCCATCGGCGTACCAGTCGTTGGTGCCGTAGATGGGCTGGCCGACGGTGAAGTCGGCGACGCCTTCGCCGAGGGCGGCGACGGTGCCCGAGAACTCGTGCGAGGGAATGGCGCCCTCGCGCGGCGCGCCGGATTTCAGGTGGGTGGTGGGGTACCAGAGGGGTTCGGTGCGGATGATCCCCGCGGCGGTGACGTGGACGAGGACCTCGCCGGGGCCGGGCTGGGGCTGGGCAACGACGGCTTCGATCAACTCGGGAGATGGGGTAGTCGCTACCAGGCGTAACGCCTTCATGGGGTTCCTCCGTTAGAAGTTTGGATGACTCAGCAGTGGCCAAGTCTGTCCGGTCAACTTTCAAAAAGAGAAGGATTGGCTTTGCGACGAAATGCGGGAGTAGATTTTTTGCCCGCTGGCACGATAGTACGTCAAGATGGCCAAAGGAGAAAATGGAAATCACGGTGGCGGGAGCGGTCGGATAGGAGTGGCAGTGACCAGGATGAGATTGCTTTTGGCCTCCATGCTTGTTCTTTGTGAGGCATCGCAGCTTGCCCGCGCGGCGCAGGCGGGCGGAAAGACGGAGTCGGGGCTGGCGACGGTATACAGCCACCGGCTGGATGGTCACAAGACGGCTAGTGGAAAGATCTATCAGCCGGGCGCGATGACGGTGGCTCACAAAACGCTGCCGTTTGGCTCGAAGGTGAAGATTACAAACAAGCGGAACGGGCGCAGTGCGGTGGCAACGGTCACCGACCGTGGGCCAGCGCAGCCGGGACGCGTTCTCGATGTGTCTCCGGCCGTTGCGCACAGCCTTGGAATGCATCGAGGTGGGGTGACGCCGGTAGACGTGGAGGTTCAGAGTGCGGATGGGAGGTCGTCGCTTCGTTGATGGCCTCGCATTTTGTTGTCGCGCCTACGATTTGCGTGGTTGAGGGACGGATTCGGGAGTAGACTTTGAATCCGCCAGCACGATGAAACCTGGGCTCGCAGCGGACGGAGAGGAATGGCTATGAAAACGAAACTACTTCTGGGCCCTTTCGTTGTTCTCATACTTAGCGTGACACCGCAGGGTGCCAGAGGGCAGGCGGCCGCGGAGTATGGCCTGACTTCGGCTTCGAGCGCAACTTCGACTTCCAGCCTGGCCAAGGTTTACAGCCATGCGCTGGATAAGACGGTCAGCGGCAAGATAGATCACATAGATCACCCAGGTGCGAAGACCGTCGTACACAATACGCCGTCGGCAGGCTCGAAGGCGAAGGCTACGAATAAGCAGAATGGACGTAGTACCGTTGCAACGGTGACCGACCACGGATCAAGCCAGGCAGGACATATTGTCAGTGCGCCTCCTGCAGCTTCGGACAGCTTCAAAATGAAAATATACGGGGCCGAGTCGACTGAGGTGAAGGCACCCCCTCAGTAGTGGCTGGTTCCTGTCGTGAATGGGAGGCCATCGCTGTGTCGATGGCTTCCCATTTTTTTGCGCAGTTATGAAAAATCTTCCCTGACGGTGCCTGCACGTGAACCATGTTCTTGCGGGGCTCGCAGTTACTGCTTGTCGTACACCGCGGTGCTGGACACCTTTTTGCCAGACGGGTCGGTTCCTGTCACGTGCACTGTGCGGCTCTTGCCGTCTGCGGATACGACGATGCGGGCACTTGTGCCGACTTTGCCGTTCTTCTTATTGCTCAGGCTCAGAGTGTGATCGTCGATCTTCATATAGGAACGCGCGTCTACGGAAGGATCGCCGGTGACCGGATAGTCTTTGCCATCGAACTTGCCGGTCCACTCGGTGTGGAGCGGCTTACCATCCTTGTCGGTTCCGTCCGTGGTCACTTTTACGCTGTCGCCCGCGGCCTCGTAGACGACAGTCGTGAATTTCGTCACCCCTGCTGGAAAGTTCGACTTGGCCTCATTGAGTTTCCAGGTGCCCGTGTGCGGGTTGGCGGCGAAGCCTACGGCTGTTCCGACAAAAAACAACGCCAGAGTTAACAGGAGGGTCCTAACTTTCATGTACTTCTCCTTTCCCGAGGAACAATGCAACGCCTGCTTCTCGGCAGCACGAGACTATACACCCTCGGCTGTACCGCTAGCAGCAACTTGCCTTGGAATTCACGGGCCAGAAAGGAGATGATCAGTGCCGTCGTCGGTGTTGTCACCCTCGTCGATGAGGGAGGAGGTTCCGACGATGAGAGGTGGTCCCGTAAGCTTCCACGATGCCGTCATTCGAGAACAATCTTCAATGCCGGCTAAACCTCTGAAGTATTATCAACGTAAGATGGCTTGCCACGGTTAGGAGCACTGTGGGATGCGAGTTGCGAAGCTGACACGATTATGGGCTGAACTCATACCGGTCGTAAGCGCCGCTACGCTGATCCTCGGTTGCGATGGTGCGGGTAAGCCTGCGAATCCGAAGCCAGAAGCCGCAACGGCCGGAGTGGAGCAGCAAGCCAGTGGGAAGGCGCCTCCCATTCCCGAAGCCGGTTCGCTGGCCCGCCCCAGAACTCTCCAACAGGTTGGTGTCCCCGCCGCCGCGACTCGTGCGGCAATACCGCCTGACAATCCGCAAACCGCCGAGAAGATTGACCTCGGCGAAAAACTGTTCTTCGATGGTCGTCTGTCGGCTGACGGGACCGTGGCCTGCAGTACATGTCATGATCCCGATCACGCTTTTACCGACGGGAGGCCTGGCTCGATTGGTATCAAGGGCCGCGTTGGCCAGCGCAACGCACCCACCATTTTGAACGCACTTTACAACAAGACGCAGTTCTGGGACGGCCGTTCGAAGACACTTGAGGAGCAGGCCGCTCTACCGATCATCAATCCCATTGAGATGGGCCAGCCCAGCCTGGATGCGGCCGTGGCGCAGATCGCAGGTATCGAAGAATATCGGCAGGCATTCAAACGCGTTTTCGGTCGGCCGCCCAACGGCCCCGACCTGCAGCGCGCCATCGCATCCTACGAGCGAGCACTGCTGTCGTTTGATTCTCCCTTTGATCACTTTATCGCTGGCGACAAGAACGCTATCGATGCCGCAGCGATGCGCGGCTGGGAGCTATTCAACACCAAGGGCCGCTGCAATAAATGCCACGCGCTGACGGAAGAGAAACGGGATGTCACGAACTTCAAGGATGATGACTTTCACAATATCGGTGTCGGGATCATCCGACATAATGTCGTCGCGCTTGCGGGCCAGGCGGAGCATCTCATCAACTCGGGCGATACGGGGGCCATCGATCAAGCTGCCATCCAGACGGAGATGTCAGTGCTCGGCCGCTTTCTGATCACCAAGAAAGAGTCTGATATCGCGTCTTTCAAGACTCCGAACCTGCGCAACGTAATGGTCACAGGACCCTACTTCCACGACGGCTCGCAAGAGACCCTTTGGGACGTGGTGGACCACTACAACAAGGGCGACGGCTTGCAGAATCCCTATCTCGACCAGGACCTTCAGCCGCTAGCCCTGAAGGAAGCGGAAATCGACGATCTGGTTGCGTTCATGGCGTCGCTGACGAGCGCGGATTACAAGGAACAGGGGATCAGGGAACTGGCGCGTCAGCGCGAAATCTCTCGGACGAAGCGACCGCAGCGAGACACGGCGAGAGCCTTCGGCCCGAAAGCGCCTCGGCCCGAGCCGCCCCGTCCGTGATCCAGCGCGGTCGTAGACTCGAGCCGGCCCACAGCCGCTAGCCCGCGCCAGCACCCGCGCGACACCGAAGGATCCGCCGAACGCCTCGAGGAACTCCTCCAGGCAGGTCAAGTCACTTGACATTGAGATTCTCATGGGGATAGTATCCGCGCGCAATTTCCCAGCGTTTGGGCGGCCCCGGGAGAATGTTGCCCCAACTTGCGTCGTCTACGCGGCAACTACGAACAAGAATGATGCTAAGTGCGCGCACCTCTTAGGTTGCGCCTTAGGCGAAATCACGCGGAGGATACACCATGATACGAAAGAATAT
Organism: Edaphobacter bradus; assembly: GCF_025685645.1. Lineage (NCBI taxonomy): Bacteria > Pseudomonadati > Acidobacteriota > Terriglobia > Terriglobales > Acidobacteriaceae > Edaphobacter > Edaphobacter bradus. The sequence continues at coordinate 476,593 of NZ_JAGSYF010000002.1, read as the reverse complement.
ATTGACGATCCTGCTGTCGGCGGTGGCCTGTACGACAGCTTTTGCGCAAAACCCGCCGTTTGCGAACGGCACGTTCTGTACGCAAGGGAAGGGTTACTACAGCAACAATGTAGTGCCAGCCGCGGAAGACCTTCAAACTGTCCAAAACAACTACCCGGAATTTTCTTCTACTCGTGTCGCTGGATCCTCAGCACCAGGAAACCTCTACCAGTGGGTGCCGACTGGCACTCTAGTGGACATCGGCAAGGGGGTACTCCTCGACTCGGCCTATGTTGATTTGCGTCAGGCTCTGGGGGCGAATGGCAAACCCGGCGCATTCTCGATGAATGCTACGAACGCGACCGACATGGGCACGGCAGGAACCCTTGCCACCCAGAGAGTGGCATTGGGCTTGAACGCCGACTTCAGTTATGCCAACGCCATGGTGCTGCCCGTGGGCTTCAACGTTCTGAACCTTACCAACACGGGAGGTCTGACGCTTGATGGCCAGCTGCTAACTACGACACAAGCCGACGCATTAAATGGGCGTGCTGTTCTTGAAGTTTTGGATGCTGCCGACAGTACTCTCGGGACGGGGCAACCGGCCTTCCCCCTCTCCTTTGGACAATTGACGGACCTGCTCGGCCTCTTGAATCAGTCCTTCGCGGGCTGCCAGCCATCAGCATTTGCGCAGAGCTTCCTATATCAGCCGTATATCACCAGCCCCAGCGGTGCGTTCTCTGGACGGAGGCCAATAGGGAATGCGGGATTCGCTCTCCGACCCTCGGCCGGGACCTTCCACGGGGAAATCGTGAACGTCGGACGTGGATGCAACGTCGATACGTATCTGGCTAACCCAAACGGTAAGATCGCGCTAATCCAGCGGGGCTTGTGCACGTTCGTCGAAAAAATAACTAAGGCGAAGGCCAATGGTGCGACGGCCGCAATCGTCTACAACAGCAGCGGCCACGTCCTCTCTCGCGGAGAGGGCGTGTTCGAGATGGGTGGTGGCAGCCAGCCAACCTGGCTCCATATTGCTGACCCCGCCACTGACATTCCGGCGGTCTTTGTCCAGCGATCCACCGGGTTGGCGCTTATCAACAATTCGGGAGGAGGCACTACTCCGGTAACCGTATTCGTTAAGGAGTGACAGCTCAGGATCAGTCCAAAGGGTCTCGCAGCAAAATCCGGGACTCTTCGGCGGTCTGTGAGGAGTAGCCGCTGCGAGGCGGCGACGCAATTAGTTGGAGTCGTCGTTGTCGCCTTCTTCGACGATGGAGGAGGTTCCGACGACGTCGTAGGTAGTGGCGTCGCCGCCGGTTGGCTGGATGGTGACGCGCAGAGGGAGGCGCGTCCACTTCGCGGGTTGGCAGACGGGGACGAAGTGGTTGAGTTCAGGCCATTTGCCGATGAGCTTCTGCACGACGGCGCGGCGGGCTCCGAGCTGCGCAACGATGGCGTATAGGCTGCCGCCTTTTGTGGTGGTGTTGGTGCCGCAGTAGGCGGCGTAGTCGCGGAACCATACAGCGTTGGAGACGACGGGGTCGAAGTCGGGAAGGTGCAGCGCGGTAATGTGGCCGGTGACGCGATCGACGGTGATCCAGGAGCCGGGCTGCCAGATCCAGTGCGGCACGGAGTCGGTCGGTAGCGCGTCGTTGATACGAAGGGCGCGGCGGACGGCGAAGGTGCGGTCGGTGATGTCGTGGATATCGCCGGTGGTCCAGTCTTTCTGGCGGTCATCGACGAAGAGGGGGCGGACTTTGAGGGTGGAGGTCTCGTCGGATTTCTCGTCAGGCGTGGCGTCGGGCTGCGTGTAGGGCACGCGGCGAGCGGCTCCGAGAGAGACGGTATGGACTTTGGGGGCGGATGCGAAGAGAGGTTCCAGGGTGAAGGCGGAGAAGCTCAGCAGAAGAAGGCCGCAACGGATTTTCAAGGGACGTGTTCACCGGGGGAGGTTGGGCGGCCTCTGTAGCCCAAGGCCGCTGTGCTGGAGATGCCGATGCGCGAAACCCCGCGCGCCGAAGATAGGCGAGTGGAGCCATGCTACTTGAGGGCGTCGGATTTGCAATAGGGAGTTATTCGGGAACATGGCCCTTTCGGGGGAGTGGAATAAAAGGGGTTACGTGGGGAAGATATTTCTTGTCGAGGGGAAAGAGATTCCGGGGTACTGAAGATGGTTCAAAAAACTGTGGAATAGATTGTGAATCGTGCGTCATTTGCGGGCGGGAGCAGCGTAGTATCGTGGAAAGAGCGCGTGAGCCGTTGCGATAGCGAGTCTCTGGACCGCGGACAACAACGGAGAATTTCTGAGCAGTCACGAAAGGACATAGACAAATATGTGGAAACCGAATCAGCCGGGAAGCAATACCCCCCCAACTCCTGAACCGTCGCGGCCGACTCCTCCGGTGGCGAGCTTTGAGACATCGCGCCCGGCGACGACGAGCACTCCTACTGGAACGGGTGTGTCCACCGGCGAACAGGCAACGATCGGCAAGTCGCTGGTGGTAAAGGGCGAGCTAACGGGTTCAGAATCGTTGTACATCGACGGCAAGGTCGAAGGTGCGATCAACCTGCCTGGCAACCGGGTGACAGTGGGCCGCAACGGCCAGGTCGCCGCCAACATCGTTGCTCGCGAGATTGTTGTTCTGGGCAAGGTCCGGGGCAACTGCCAGGCGAGCGATCGCGTGGACATCCGCAGCGAAGGCTCGCTGACCGGCGACGTGATCGCGGCGCGCATCTCGATTGAAGACGGCGCGTTCTTCAAGGGCGGCATCGACATCCGCAAGCCGGGTGGCACCGATCTGAAGGGCGGAACGGCCCAGCCGGTCGCTGTGGCGGAGCCAGTCGCGGTCGAGGCGTAAGAACTCATAGAGTGCGAGTGGCCCCGGTGATGATTCCGGGGCCGTTCTACATCTGGGGGCCTTTGTTCAGTCCACGACGGCGCGGTGCAGGGCTGTGCGGGCGAGCAGCCGTGTGGAGTCGAGCGTGGGCAGGGGCGAGTTTGCGTCGTTCATGAGCAGAGGAATCTCAGTGCAGCCCAGGACGACGGCGTCGCAGCCGTTGTCCTTCATGCGCCCGATGATCTGCTGGAAGGTTGCGATGGCTTCGGGCTTGAAGACGCCATAGACCAGCTCCTCAAGGATGATGCGGTTGATCGCTTGGCGTTCGTCGGCCTCCGGGCGCAGATATCCGAGGCCGTGCGCGGTGAGCTTGCGCGGGTAGACCTCGCTCTCGACGAGGTAGCGGGTTCCAGTGATGCCGATGCGATGGAAGCCGCGCTCGGCGGCGTGGGCGGCGACGACTTCGGCGATGTGCAGCCAGGGGAGCGGAGACCGCGCTTCGAGCAAGGGAAGCGCATGGTGGATGGTGTTGTCCGGGCAGATGAGGAAGTCGGCGCCGATCTTTGCGAGTTTCTCTGCGGAGGAGAGCATGATCTCGGCGACGCCCTGCCAGTCGTCGCGGTAGATGCACTGCATATAGCTGGCGAGGGAGTAGGTGTGCATGGAGACCTCGGGATGAGCGTGCGGGCCGAGGAGCTGTGCGCCTTCCACGCAGATGGTTCGATAGCAGAGCGCTGCGCCCTCGGCAGAGCAGGCAACGATTCCGATGTGCTGGGGCATGAGGTGATGTTACAGCGACGGAGATTCGCTAGAGATTGCGCAGGATCGTGAAGAGCGCCGCAATGGCGAGAGTAGCGTAGACGGCGGGTTGTGGCGGCTGAGGCAAGCGGAAGGGTCTGCGTTGCAGGAAGCGCAGGTACGCGAGCGCGAGCCATGCGGCGAGGATGGGCAATGCGAGGGTGAAGAGGGCGTTGAGGCGGAGCGCTTCGGTGAGATGGCCGTGGAGGAGAGCGGCGAGAGTGCGGGTGGCTCCGCAGCCGGGGCACTGGAGATGGAGAAGCGCGTAGATAGGGCACCGCGGATAAAAGCGCGATTGCGCGGGCGGGAAGCACAGCAGCATGGCGGCTGCAATCGTGAAAGGCACGATGGGCGCAGCTGCTCGTGATGCTGTGGCGATGCGGCTGCGCGTGATGGGGCGGGGGAGCATCAGTAGGCGGGAGGGTAGCGAAGGCCTCCGCGCTTCATGCGGTTGATCTCGTTGAGCTTGTACTGGAAGTAGATTCCGCCGAAGAAGAAGGTCATCACGGGATTGAAGCGGACGCCGAGCGGTTCGGCTGTGTTGTAGTGCTGTTCGAGGGTATCGCGAAGGCTGAAGCGGGCGATGAGTCGGATGACCCAGGCGATGACGCCAAGGCTGAGGCCGAGGAAGTTAGGGTGGACGATCTCGTGGCGCATCGCGGCCATGGCGTTGCCGAACGAGGAGCCGAAGTTAGCCACAATAAAGACCAGAGCGATGATGTAGTAGATGAGCGCCTTGCTGGCGGGCTCGATACGGCGGGCCCATGCGGCGAGGATGAGATTCCAGACAACCTGCATGAGGCCGCAGGTGAGGACGTCGATGAGCAGTAGCAAGCCCCAGTTGAGGTCAGGAGGCTCTTGATAGGGAACCGCGGCGGGGTAGGCCGGTGCAGCGTAGGCGGGTTGCGCCGCGAAGCCGGAGCCTGCGCTCGGGGGCGTGGGCGGAGCGAGGATCTGCGAGACGGGGACCCAGTCCGGCATCTCTTCGCTCTTGGCGAGATCCGTGAGAAGGACGTTGCCGGAGGCGAGATAGCGCTGGAGGTCTTCGAGGGTGTAAGGTCCGTAAAGCTGGCCTTCGCGTGAGATCTGGTAGGGCATGAGCGCTCCTGTGAAGCTCAAGACAGATGAAAACACGGAGCGGGCCGTACGACAAAACAATTTTGCAGATACGAAGTCACGATCGTTCCTATAAGAGTAGATTGCGTATTTAGAGCGTTGAAGGGAGATGTTCCGATGGATCGCCGTGCGCATTGGGAAGAGGTCTATCGCAGGAGACCTGCAACCTCGGTGAGCTGGTACCGGCCTCACCTTGAGTTGTCGATCGCGCTGATTGAGCGCGTTGCGGAGTCGAAAAGGGCGGCGATTCTGGACATCGGAGGCGGCGCGTCCACGCTCGTGGATGACTTGCTGGCCGCAGGGTATGAGGACATCTCCGTACTCGACGTGGCGGAGCCTGCGCTGGAGGTTGCGCAACAGCGGTTGGGAGAGAGGCGCAAGGACGTGACGTGGCTGATGGCCGACTTTCTGGAAGCCAACCTCGACTTGCAACGATACGACGTCTGCCATGACCGGGCCGTATTTCATTTTCTGAACGCGGTCGAGGATCGAACAAGGTACTTCGAGCAGGCGGAGCGGATTCTGCGGCCGCATGGAACGCTGGTTCTGGCGACGTTCGCGCTTGATGGTCCGGAGCGATGCAGCGGGCTGGACGTCTCACGATATGACGAGGCTGCGCTGCGCGACGCTGCGGTCGCGGGTTTTGAGCTGATGGAGTCGAGAAGAGTGAGCCATCGCACACCAGCGGGGCAGACGCAGGAGATGATGTACTTCGTGTTGCGGCGAAGTGCTCTATCTCCTGCGTCAGGTTGAGGGCGCGACGCAGTTGTATATCTGAAAGGCCGCTATTTTGCGGCGAGTGGTGCGGTGCGGTCGAGGTCGAGGTTGAGCTCGAGAACGTTCACGCGGGGTTCGCCGAGGAAGCCGAGCTGGCGGCCTTCGGTGTGGCGGGCGACGAGCTCGATAAGGGTGCTCGGGGGGAGATTGCGCTCACGGGCGACGCGGGGAATCTGGAAATCGGCCGCGGCGGGGGTGATGTGCGGGTCGAGGCCGGAGGCTGAGGCGGTGACGAGGTCGACAGGGATGTCGGCGTTGGGGTTGTCGGACTGGAGAGCAGAGGCGTCGCCGGCTACCCGGTCGATGAGTTTCTTGTTGGTGGGGGCGTAGTTGGAGCCGGAGGAGTTGGCGGCGTCGTAGCCGTTGCCCGCGGCGGATGGGCGCGAGTGGAAGTAGCCCGGCGCGGTGAAGGGCTGGCCGATGATACGCGAGCCTACGACTTGGCCATTCTGCTGAATGAGCTGACCGTTGGCCTTGTCGTGGAAGAGAAGCTGCGCGACGGCGGTGACGGCGTACGGGTAGATGACGCCGAAGATTACGGTGGTGACGATGGTGTAGAGGACGGCGGTGGTGAGATGACGGCGCATGGTTCTTTTCCTTAGGCCAGGTGGATCGCGGTGATGATCATGTCGATGAGCTTGATACCGACGAAGGGAGCGATGATACCGCCGACTCCGTAGATGATGAGGTTGCGGCGGAGGAGCGACTCGGCCGACATGGCCTTGTAGCTCACGCCGCGCAGCGCGAGCGGGATGAGCGCGATGATGATGATCGCGTTGAAGATGACGGCGGAGAGGATGGCCGACTGCGGCGTCTTGAGGTGCATGACGTTGAGCGCGCCGAGCACGGGGAAGGTCGCGGCGAACATCGCGGGGATGATGGCGAAGTACTTGGCGACGTCGTTGGCGATGGAGAAGGTGGTCAACGCTCCGCGGGTCATGAGGAGCTGCTTGCCGATCTCGACGATCTCAATGAGCTTGGTCGGGTTCGAGTCGAGGTCGACCATGTTGCCAGCCTCTTTCGCGGCCTGCGTGCCGGTGTTCATGGCGACGCCTACGTCGGCCTGGGCGAGCGCGGGGGCGTCGTTGGTGCCGTCGCCGGTCATGGCGACGAGCTTGCCCTCGGATTGCTCGCGCTTGATGAGGTCCATCTTGTCCTTGGGCTTGGCTTCGGCGAGGAAGTCGTCGACCCCTGCCTCACGCGCGATGGCGGCGGCAGTAAGCGGGTTGTCGCCGGTGATCATGATGGTCTTGATGCCCATAGCGCGGAGCTGGGAGAAGCGCTCCTTCATGCCGCCCTTGACGATGTCCTTGAGGTGGATGACGCCGAGGGCCTGGCGGTTTTCGGCGACGACGAGCGGTGTGCCTCCGGCGCGGGCGATGGTCTCGACCATGGCGCGGAGCTCTTCGGGCAGCTTGCCGCCGTTGTCGTTGAGGAAGCGGGCTATGGCGTCGGTCGAGCCTTTGCGGATGACGCGGCCGTCTAGGTTGACTCCGGACATGCGCGTCGTCGCGGAGAAGGGAACGAACTCAGCGTTGAGCTCGTGCAGCTCGCGGCCACGCAGGCCGTAGAGTTCCTTGGCGAGCACGACGATGCTGCGGCCCTCGGGGGTCTCGTCGGGGAGAGACGAGAGCTGCGCGGCGTCGGCGAGTTGGTCTTTGCTGACGCCGGGCGCGGGGATAAACTCGGCGGCCTGGCGGTTGCCGAGGGTGATGGTGCCGGTCTTGTCGAGCAGCAGCGTGTTGACGTCGCCGGCGGCCTCGACCGCGCGGCCCGACATCGCCAGGACGTTGTGCTGTACGAGACGGTCCATGCCTGCGATGCCGATGGCAGAAAGCAGACCGCCGATAGTCGTGGGAATGAGGCAGACGAGCAGCGAGATGAGCACGAAGACGGTCTGCGGCGCGGTGGAGTAGATCGCGATGGGTTGCAGTGTGACGACGGCGAGCAGGAAGATGATGGTGAGCCCGGCGAGAAGGATGTTGAGGGCGATCTCGTTGGGGGTCTTCTGGCGCTCGGCGCCTTCGACGAGGGCGATCATGCGGTCGAGGAAGGTCTCACCGGGGTTGGAGGTGATGCGGACCTTGATCATGTCGGAGAGGACGCGCGTGCCTCCGGTGACGGCGGAGCGGTCGCCGCCGGCCTCGCGGATGACGGGGGCGGACTCTCCGGTGATGGCGGACTCGTCGACGGAAGCTACGCCTTCGTAGATCTCTCCGTCGCCAGGGATCATGTGTCCGGCGACGACGACGCAGCGGTCTCCGGCACGCAGAGCGGAGCTGGGGACGTTCTCTGTGGTGCCATCGGTACGCAGGCGAACGGCGGTGGTCTCTGACTTGGCGCGGCGGAGGGCGTCGGCCTGGGCCTTGCCCCGGCCCTCGGCCATCGCCTCAGCGAAGTTGGCGAAGAGGACGGTGAACCAGAGCCAGAGCGTGATCTGGAGGTCGAAGCCGAGCGCGTTACGATGCGCGGCGAGGTCGCGGAAGAGATAGATCGTCGTGATGACGCTGCCGATCTCGACGACGAACATGACGGGGTTCTTCATCATCGTGCGCGGATTGAGCTTGGCGAGCGCGTCGACGAGTGCGCGGCGGACGATCTTTGCATCCCAGAGTGAGCGTTTACGTGAGGTCATGAGTGTTGGTCCGGTTCTTTCTACTTAGAAGGTCTTGCCTGCGTGCATCAGCAGGTGCTCAAGGATGGGGCCGAGCGAGAGCGCGGGGAAGAAGGTAAGCGCGCCGACGATGAGGATGACTCCGACGAGTAGCACGGTGAAGAGCGGCGTGTGAACGGGGAAGGTTCCGGGCGACGGCGGGATGAGCTTCTTGCGGCCGAGGTTTCCTGCGACGGCGAGCATCGGGACGATCATGCAGAAGCGCCCGACGAGCATGGCGGCAGCGAGCGACAAGTTGTACCAGTGCGTGTTGGCGTTGAGTCCGGCGAAGGCGGAGCCGTTGTTTGCGGTGGTCGAGGTGTAGGCGTAGAGGATCTCGGAGAGTCCGTGCGGCCCAGCGTTGGCGAGCGACGACAGGCCGAGGTTCGGCATCATCAGCGCGACGGCGGTGAGGCCCAGGATCGAGAGCGGGAAGATGAGCACATAGAGCATGGCCATCTTGACGTCGTAGGACTCGATCTTCTTGCCGAGATATTCGGGCGTGCGGCCGACCATCAGGCCGGCGATGAAGACCGCGAGGATGACGAAGACGAGCATGCCGTACATTCCCGCGCCAACGCCGCCGAAGATGACCTCGCCGAGCATCATGTTGACCAGAGGGACGAGCCCGCCAAGGGGCATGAAGGAGTCGTGCATGCTGTTGACCGCGCCGCAGCTTGCGTCGGTGGTGACAGTGGCGAAGAGCGCGGAGTTGGCGATGCCGAAGCGGACCTCCTTGCCCTCCATGTTGCCTCCGGGCTGCAGCGCGGAGACATGCTGGTCGATGTGCATCGTCTGCGTGTGGAGCAGCGGGTTGGGCTGCGACTCAGCCCAGTAGGCGACGAAGACTCCGACGAAGCAGAGCGCGGCCATCGCGGCGTAGACGGCCCAGCCGTGAGCGGGCGAGCGCGTCATGCGGCCGAGCGTAACCGTGAGGGCCGCGGGGATCAGGAAGATGGAGAACATCTCCAGAAAGTTCGAGAACGGAGTGGGATTCTCAAACGGATGCGCGCTGTTGGTGTTGAAGAAGCCGCCGCCGTTGGTGCCGAGCATCTTGATCGCTTCCTGCGAGGCGACCGGGCCCTGCGCGATGGTCTGTGTGGTGACGGTTTGCGTCGTCGTCTTGCCATCTGTGCCTGTCGTGGTTACAGATTGCGGCTGGACGAGCTTGGCGGAGTCGTAGGGGCGGAAGTTCTGGATGACGCCCTGCGAGACGAGCAGCAGCGCGTAGATGAAGCAGGTGGGAAGAAGTACCCAGAGCGAAGCGCGCGTTGTGTCGACCCAGAAGTTGCCGAGTGTCTTCGACTCACGGCGCGCTATGCCGCGGATGAAGGCAATGGCGAGCGCGATGCCTACAGCCGCAGAGAAGAAGTTGTGATAGGCGAGGGTGAGCATCTGGGTGAGATAGCTCATCGTCGTCTCGGGGACGTAGGACTGCCAGTTGGTGTTAGTCGTGAACGAGGCCGCAGTGTTGAGCGCGAGATCGGGAGCTACGGCCGCGAGATGCTGCGGGTTGAGCGGAAGGATGTGCTGCAGCCGCTCGATCGCGTAGGTGGCGATCATCGTCACGAGGCTGAAGAGCAGCATCGCGATGCCGTATTCGGTCCAGCGCATCTCGCGGTTCTCATCGATGCCCGTGAGGCGGTAGATGAGCCGCTCGATCGGGCGGAAGATGGGGTCGGCGAAGGTGCGCTCGCGCTCGAAGACGCGAGCCATGAAGGTGCCGAGCGGTTTGGCGCAGACGAGAATCAGGAGGAAAAAGAGACAGATTTGAAACCAGCCGTTGGCGGTCATTGAAGGGGCTTTCCTGGTGAGGTACCTATAACTTGGCTTAGAACTTTTCCGGACGCAGAAGTGCGTAGACGAGGTAGACGAGCAGCGCGACGGTGACGGCAGCGAGCAGAGAGACTTCGAGCATCAGCGAGTCTCCTTTGCGCCGAGGCGGTTACAGCCTGCGATGTAGGCGATGGCGATAAGGAAGAAGGCGATGCTCGCGATGAGACAACCGAGATCCCACATGGTTGTTACGCTCCAGTTTTCAGGCGTGCGCTTATGCGTGCGCGCCATGCCTATGAAACAAGGTGGGGCGTAAAGAGTGGGTAGGAAAGTTATAAAGAATTTGTAAAGACGCTACTTGTGCTCCGGTTCGGAGGCGTTGTAAATCACGCGACCATTGAAGATAGTGAGATCAACGCGGGTGTTCTGGATTTCGACGGGGTCGATGTGAAAGATGTCGCGGGAGAGGACGACGAGATCGGCGAGTTTGCCGGGCTCGAGTGAGCCTTTGACCTTCTCGTCGAACTGCGCGTAGGCGGCGCCGACGGTGTAGGCGTGGACGGCTTCGGCGACGGTGATCTTCTGTTCGGGGATCCAGCCGTTGGGGTTGAGATTGTCGAGGGTGCGGCGGGTGACGGCAGCGTAGATTCCCATGAGCGGCACCATGGGGGCGACGGGCCAGTCGGAGCCGAAGGCGAGCGTCGCGCCGGAGTCGAGGAGCGAGCGGAAGTCGTAGGCGAAGTGGATGCGCTCGGGGCCGAGCCGCTTCTGGGCCCAGCGGCCATCGTCGATAGCGTGGTAGGGCTGCATGGAGGCAATGACGTGGAGCTGGCCAAAGCGCGGGATGTCCTGCGCGGTGAGGTGCTGGGCGTGCTCGATACGCAGGCGGCGGTCGCGCGGGCCGTCCTCCTGCTCAACGCGCTGGTAGAGGTCGAGGATGGTGCGGTTGGCGCGGTCGCCGATAGCATGAATGGCGATCTGCAGGCCGGCCTGATCGGCGCCCTTGATGTCGGCGTACATCTGGTCGGCGTGCTGGAGCTCGTCGCTGGCGAGGCCGCTGTTGGCGGGCTGGTCGTCGAAGGGCGCAAGGAGCCACGCAGTGGTCGAGCCGAGAGAGCCGTCGGCGAAGGCCTTGAGACCGCCGACCTGGACGAGGCCGTCGCTGAAGCCGGCCTGGATGCCGGTATTGGCGAGGTTGCGCCAGTCGAGCAGGCGGAGGTTGACGGACATACGGACGTTGAGGCGACCCCCGCGTTCGAGCGACTGCAGCGCGCGGAGGTGGTCGGGGCCAGAGGTGTCGTTGGTGTCGTTGGCCATCTCCTGCACGCTGGTGACGCCGTTGCGCGCGGCCTCGTGCTGCGCCGCGAGGATGGCGGTCTCGGTCTGGGCGAGCGAGAGCGGCGGAATGGCACGGTAGATAAGCGTTGTGGCCGCGTCCTTGAAGATGCCGGTGGGGTTGCCATCGGCGTCGCGGACGATGACTCCGCCGGGGACGTCGGGTGTGTTGCGGTCAACGCCGGCAAGCTTCATGGCGACTGCATTGGCGAGGCCCATGTGGCCGTCAAGGCGTTCGATGAAGACGGGGTTGTGCGCCGTGACATCGTCGATGAGCTGATGCGTGGGCAGCACGGCGGGCTTCCAGCGCTCGTGGTCCCATTCGCCGTTGGTGATCCATGCGCCGTCGGGCTGCGTCTTTGCGAAGGCGGCGACTCGCTCGCGGAACTCAGCCTGCGATGCAGCGTCGCGGAGCTGCACGCTGGCAAGGGCCTCGCCTCCGGCGATGAAGTGGACGTGGGCATCGTTGAAGCCAGGAACGACGCGGCGGCCGTTGAGCTCGATGACTTGTGTTGAAGGGCCGGCGAGGCGCAGGATGTCGGCCGATGTGCCGACCTGCAGGACGTGGTTGCCGTCGAGGGCGATGGCCTCGGCCTCGGGCTGCGTGGGGTTCTCGGTCCAGATGTGGCCGTGGACGAGAACGAGGCTGGGGTAATTCTGGGCGCTGGCTGGGATAGCGGAGAAGAATGCAAGTGCGGAGCAGAGGATGAGGCGGTTGAGCATTCGGGCGTACCTGCCTGCCGAGAGATGACTGTCAGGGTGAAACAGTAGCAAAACGTCTAGAAGTCGTCGTTGCCGGTGGGGCGGAAGCGATAGCCGATCCAGGGCTCCGTGAGGATGTACCGCGGCTCGTCGGAGAGCTCGATCTTCTTGCGGAGCTGGCCGATGTTGACGCGGAGATACTCGGGTTGGTCGGCGTTGGTTCCCCACACGGCGTGGAGCAGCGCCCTGTGTGTGAGGACCTGGCCCGGGTGCCGCGCAAGCACGACGAGGAGATCGAACTGCTTGGGAGTGAGGTGGACGTCCTCGCCGCGGACGATGACGCGGTGCTGCGGGATATCGATGACGAAGTCGCCGTGGGAGATGACGGGCTTGGCCGTGTTGGCTGAGGCCTGAACGCGGCGGAGCTGAGCTCGGACGCGGGCTTCGAGCTCCTGGATGCTGAAGGGCTTGGTGACGTAGTCGTCGGCGCCAGCGTCGAGGGCCTCGATCTTCATGCGCTCCTGGCTGCGAACGGAGAGGATGATGATGGGGACCTGCGAGACGGCGCGGAGCTCGCGGCAGAACTCGACGCCGTTCATCTCCGGCATGGCAACGTCCGTGATGACGAGGTCGGGCTTCCACTCGTGCGCGGTCTCGAGACCCTGAACGCCGTTGGTGGCCACGCGCAGCACGTAGCCCTGGGTGGAGAGCGCGGTACGAAGGACGCGCGTGATCTGCGGCTCATCGTCGACGATGAGGATCTTCGCGTGTTGGTCGCGATCGTTCTGGGTCATTCGCGCTCCGGGCGTTGGGTGACGATGTGGACGTCGACGTTGGGCGATTCGCTGAGGAAGTGCTGGATGGCCCAGTAATAAAGATACTTGCGCAGGCCGCTGACGGCGGTGCGCCCGAAGATGACGTGGGTGATGCGCTTCTCGCGGACGAAGGTGGCTACGGCGTGGGCGATGCTCTTGCCTTTGACGACGTAGACCTGCGCGTCGAGGTTGCGCGCGAACTGGAGGTTGGCGTCGAGGGTGCTCTGCTCATCCTTGTCGCGATCTCTGTCGGTCTCGATGTGTAGCACGTAGAGCTCGCCGCCGACGCCCTCGGCAACGCGGGCCCCGCGCGCAATCAGCGCCTGCGAGGCGCTGCTGGAGCTGATGCAGACCAGGACCCGCTCGCGCACGGCCCAGTTGGCCGTAATGCGCTTTGCGTCCATGTATGCGGTCAGGTTGCGGTCGACAGCCTTGGTGACGTGCTGCAACGCCAGTTCACGCAGGGCGATGAGGTTGCCTCGGCGGAAGAAGTTGGCGAGGGCCTTTTCGGCGCGGTCGTGGCCGTAGATGTCCCCGCGGCGCATACGCGTCTGCAGGGCCTCGGGAGTGAGGTCGGCCATCACGATCTCATCGGCGCGCTGGATGAACCAGTCGGGCACGGTCTCACGAATCTGGATGCCGGTGACGCTCTGCACTGTAGGCGCGACGCTCTCGATGTGCTGGACGTTCATGGTGGCGAGCACGTCGATATTGGCGGCAAGCAACTCGAGGACGTCCTCGTAGCGCTTGCGGTGCTTGCTGCCCTCGATGTTGGTGTGGGCGAGCTCGTCGATGAGGACGATCTGCGGCTTGCGGGCCAGGATGGCGTCGAGGTTCATCTCCTCGAAGAGAACGCCCTTGTACTCGATGGTGCGGCGGGGGACCTGCTCGATCTGGGCGGCGAGCTCGGCGGTCTTGGGGCGGCCGTGGGTTTCGACGACGCCGATCACGACGTCTTCGCCGCGCGCGTGGCGGCGGATGGCCTCGCTGAGCATGTTGTAGGTCTTGCCGACGCCGGGAGCGTAGCCGAGGAAGAGCTTGAAGATGCCGCGCGTCTTCTCGGGCGCTACTTTTTCAAGCCATTCTTCAGGGCTTTTGACTGGCGGGCTGGATGGTTCACGTGTGGGCATACGGGTAAGATAGGTTCGTGCGACGCTCGGTGAAGTGGAGTCTGGTTCGTTATGGCATTTCGACGGCTGCCGTCGCTGCCATTGTAGCGGTGTATTTCCGTTGGCCGCATGTCAATGAGATGACGGTGGCGTTTACGCTGCTGATCGTGATTCTACTGGTCTCGGCGAATTGGGGCCTGCGGCATGCAGTCTACCTGTCGTTCCTTGCCTCGGCTGCGTTCAACTACTTCTTTCTCCCCCCGGTCCTGACTTTCACCATTCGAGACAACAGGAACTGGGTGGCACTGGGAACCTTTCTGCTGACGGCGATTGTTGCGAGCCAGCTTGCGGAGCGGGCACGAGAGGAGGCGGCGATCTCGCGGCGGCGGCAGCGGGAGGCCGAGCGGCTCTACGACTTCAGCCAGCAGATGCTCGTGAAGGGCAACGTTATCGCCCTGGTGAACGCGTTGCCGCAGATGATTGCCGCGACCTTCGATCTGGCGGGTGCGGCGGTGTATCTGCGAGAGCGGGACCGCGTGTACCGGTCGAGCCCGGACTATATGGACGTGACGGCGGCGGAGCTTCGCGATACGGCGTTCTCGCGCGACCATTGCTGCGAGGACGAGCGCAATGTGACGCTGGTCCCGATTCTGCTGGGCCAGCGGCCGATCGGCGCGCTGGGAATTACCGGCGGCCGGACTTCGCCCGAGGCGCTGGACGCTGTGTGCGGGCTGGCGGCGATCGCCATCGAGCGGGCGGGCGCAGTGGAGACTCTGACTCGCGTAGAGGCCGCGCGTGAGAGCGAGAGGCTGCGCAATGCGCTGCTCGATTCGGTGGCGCATGAGCTGCGGACTCCGTTGACGTCGATTACGGCGGCGGTCACGAGCCTGCAGACGGCGCCGCTTGATCAGGAGCAGCGCAGAGAGATGATGGAGGTGATCGAGCAGGAGGCGGCTCGGCTCGATCGGCTTGTGGGGCAGGCGATGGAGATGGCGGAGCTGGACGCCCATGCGATCTCGCTCGATCTGCGGCCTCACTCGATGCGCGAGGCTGTCGATGCTGCGATTGAGGAGTTGGAAGGGCCGCTGAAGGCGCATCCAGTAGACGTGCGGCTTTCGGATTCGCTGCCCAAGGTAGAGATGGACCTCGAGCGGATCGCCAAGGTGCTGCAGCATCTGCTGGAGAATGCAGCGAAGTACTCGGCTGATAGCAGTCCGATCTTTGTTAGCGCCGAGGTTGCGAAAGGCAGGCTCTGCACGAGCGTGGCGGACCGCGGCTCGGGCGTCGATGACTTCGAGCGCATGATGATCTTCGACAAGTTCTATCGCGGCCAGGGGCAGCGGTATCGCGTGCAGGGCACAGGGATGGGCCTCGCGATCGCGAAGGCGATCGTGGAGGCCCATGGCGGCTCGATCGAGGTGACGAGCCAGTCCGGGCAGGGGTCGGTGTTTACGTTTTGTTTGCCGCTGCAGCGAGTCCAGTGAAGTAGCTTCTTACTTCGCAGAGTTCAGCGGTTTCCTTGCGAAGTAGTAGAGGGAGTAGGCGAGCAGGGCGAACATGATGACGCTGACCAGGTCGTGATGGAGCGGGTTGTGGTTGCTGAAGCGAGGGATGGACTTGTCTGTGGCGGCCTCGTAGAGTTTGGTGGCTACTCCTAGCAGGCCGACGATTCCGCCCGCGGCGATGAGGCCTGAGGCGTAGAGGCTGCCGGGGGAGATCTCGGATTCGGTCTCGGATTGCTCGATGCCTTCTTTCGCAAGAGCGCGGTCGACCATCCAGCGCATGACTCCTCCGACGAAGATGGCGAGCGTGGTGCCGATGGAGAGGTAGGCTCCGACAGCGAGGGTGAGCGAGCGGATTCCGAGCAGCTCGACCATGATGACGAGTGCGACGCCGAGGAGGACGAGCGACCAGGGCAGCTTGCGGCTGAGGATTCCGTTGATGACCGTGGCCATCAGGCGGCCTTGCGGGGCAGCGGCTTTTTCGCTGCCGATGCCCTGCACCCACTGGACTTCGATCTGGCCAGTGGCCGGGTTGTAGAGGTACTTGCCATCGGCTAGAGTTGCCGAGCCGATGGCGTTGAGCAGCAGGTACTGGCGGGCGTTGCTCAGCTCGGTGTGGGTTGCGGAGGGAGCAGAGGAATCGGTGAGGGAGATGCGGTCGCGGGTGAAGTGCCCCTGGTTCTGGACTCCGTCGGGAAGCTGGTTGAGCGAGACGGCGATGGGGTGGGGCAGGTGCTGGAAGGTCTCGAGACCCTTGTTCATCGCGTTGAGCGTGGCGCCGATGGAGAAGAGCGAGATGATGACTCCGATCATGATGGCAAGCTGCTGCTTCCATGGCGTGGCTCCGATGAGGTAGCCGGTCTTGAGGTCCTGCGAGGTGTCGCCTGCGTTGGAGGCGGCGATGCAGACGATGCCTCCGATGGTGATGGCGAGGGCTCCGAAGGCGGGGGCAGTCCAGCCTTTGACGAGGAAGATGGCGGCGGTGGCCATCAGAGTCGCGATGGTCATGCCGGAGACGGGTGAAGCTGACGACCCGACGATTCCGACGATGCGCGCCGAGACGGTGACGAAGAGGAAGCCGAAGACGACCACCAGGATGGCGGCGGCGAAGTTGGCGAGGGCTCCTACCTGTGCGCCGGGGACGGGTTTGAACTGGAGAAAGACCCACATGAGGAGGACGAGGACGATGGAGCCGCCGATGACGACAGACCAGGGGAGGTCGTGCTCGGTGCGGGGCGGCTGAGGGCTTGTAACTTGGATGCCCAGAGTCTCGCGGCGGCGTATTTCAGTCAGATAGGGATAGTCAAAGTCGGGTCCTCTAGCCGGTGCTGTCCGGTCTTCCAGCGCCTCCAATTGTGCGAGCTTTTCATCACTCAAAGTCGTGATGTCTTCTCTCCCCGAGTTTTTGCCGATGGACTTGAGGCCTTCTGAGAGGGCGGCGAGGATGGTCGGTGCGGTGCGGAGGAGGGTGATGAGTCCGCTGCAGGCTACGGCCCCGGCTCCCATGGGCCGGACGTAGGTGGACCAGAGCTGCGAGGGGCTCATGTCGGCGATGGGGATGGTGCCTGGGTAGAGCGGCCCTGAGAGATGCGAGCCGAAGAAGTAGATGGCGGGCATCAGGACGAGCCAGGAGAAGACTCCACCGGCGAGCATGACGGCTGCGACGCGCATTCCGATGATGTAGCCGACGCCGAGATACTCCGAGGTGACGTCGGCGCGGATGGCTCCGCCGCGGAGCAGATGCTGCGGGCCGAGGTCAGGGGAGTAGTTGGGGGTTGAGGGGAAGAGGCCGAAGAGGTTCTCGTTCTGGAAGAGGGTGTAGAGGCCGCCGAGTCCGAGGCCGAGGAAGACTCGCGAGGCGAAGCTGCCTCCGCGCTCGCCCGCCATCAGGACGTCGGCGCAGGCGGTGCCCTCGGGGTAGGTGAGGACGTGGTGCTCTTCGACGATGAGCTGGCGGCGGAGCGGGATCATGAAGAGTACGCCGAGCCAGCCTCCGAAGAGCGCGAGGGCGAAGATGCGAGTGGATTCAAGGTCGAAGCCGAGGAAGATGAGGGCCGGGAGGGTGAAGATGACTCCGGAGGCGATGGACTGGCCGGCGTTGCCCGTCGACTGGACGATGTTGTTCTCGAGGATGCTGGCGCGACCGAAGGCGCGGAGGATGGAGATGGAGAGGACGGAGATGGGGATGCTGGCCGCGACGGTGAGTCCGGCGCGGAGGCCGACGTAGACGGTGACGGCTCCGAACAAAATTCCGAAGAGGGCGCCGAGGATAAGGGCGCGGACGGTGAGCTCGGGGCGGGTCTCGTTGGCCGGGACGAAGGGTTGAAAGGTGGGTCGGGTGGTCGTGGCCATTGCGAGCGGTCTCCGCGGGTGGTTTCTCTGGGTTTTAAGGCTGGATGGGAGTGTAACAGTGGTTGGTAGTAGGTTGGCCAGAGCCTTGCAACGTGGCTGCTTGTTTGACTGACTCCCCCTCCTGGCATTTCTTGTGCAAAGTCTTCAAAAAACAAGCTTTAGGTCTAGACTTCGGTTCAGGTCGTTTTGCAAAGTATTCAAAGATAATGACTTGTTGCGCTATGTGCTCGTAAAGTCTTCGATTCAGGTGGTTTATTCGCTTTGGAGGTAAAGGCGAGAGGCCCGGTTTGCCCGGGCCTCTTCCTGGCTTGCCTCTTTCTATTTTAACGAATGGGGCGAAACTGGTCTGCCACTTTTGGCGGTAATATTTTTCGACGATATGGCTTTTATTTTCTTGCACTTGTTGTTGCGTGGAGATCGCGTCGGGTTTGAAAGGTGCTTGACATGGAATCTGTGCCCGAATGTGTCGTGGCCCGGATGCTGGGTTCATCCTACCCGCGCCGCGATGAAGCTGCGGCATGGTGGGGCGCCTTGGGCTTTTGTGGCGCTCCGAAGGAAATGCGGGGGTTCTTCGCTTCGCTCAGAATGACAACGGAAAAGGCAGCGGAAATTTGTGGCGCTCCGAAGGAAATGGGGGGCATCACCCTCGGCTTCGCTCAGGGTCAGAATGACGCAGGTAATTTGGTTGGGTCTGCCGTTTGGCTGTGGCGGGTAATGCTGCGGCGGATGAGGACGGCGAGCGCGCACGCCATGAGGAAGAGCATGGGGGCGGTGTAGACGAAGCGGTCGCTGCCCCATTTGCCGTCTAGCAGGCTGGGGTTCTGCGCGTTGAAGGAGCCGAAGAAGCGGATGAAGCGGCCGGAGGTCTGGTGGGGGCCGAGGACTGTGGAGTTGCGTGAGCTCCAGGTGAGGTAGCGGGTGAGGAAGGCGATCGCAACAGGCACCCAGGCCCAGAGAATGGCGGGGGTGCGCTCAAGTGCGGTCTCAGGCTGCGGCAAGATGGTCCGGGGGAGCAGCGCTTCGAGGGCGCGGCCGAGTCTGTGGAAAGGGACGAGGCCGAGAAGGAAGCCGGAGGCGGCGAAGATGGGAAGGAAGTAGTTGAGGAGGAAGACGAATTGGCTGAGGCTGGTCCAGTGGAGGCGCGTGGCGACGCTCCAGACAGGAAGGACGAAGATCCAGGAGAAGCGCAGTGCGAGGATGACCACGACCAGGTAGAGGAAGAGGCATTTGCCGCACCAGGTTAGGGCTTTGAGCATGGTTCAGGTGTAGCACAGGCGTTAGCGTGATGCATCAGGATGGGTGCGGATTTGTTGACGAGGACATGTGGTAAAGGACTATACTGCAGGCATTGAGCGCGGAATTGTTCCGTGCCTGCGAGTGAGGTGCGTCTTCAGCCAACGCCTGAATGACAATTCGCTCGGATTTGCTCAGGGAGCTCCGCCTGGCGGACGACGCAGCGGAGTGGAGGAGTGGCGCGCGGTCTCCCGCGTGCTGCAAAGTCCGGGCAGAGTGGCTCGGGTAGTTTTAGACGATCTTGTAACAACTTTCTTTCCAGCGGATTGCGGGGCTTGTGGGGGCCCGCTGCTTCGTGCTGGCTCCTCTTCGATATGTGATGGATGTTTGAGCGGGCTGCGTGAGCAGTCGATGCGGCTTTGTGTGCGCTGCGGCGAGACTCTGGATGTGGACGGAGCGTGGGAGAGGTCGCCGGCCGAAGGAGTTCTATGCGCGCCGTGCCGGATGGTTCCACCGGAGTTTGCGCGGGCTACGGCCTATGCGGTCTATGAAGATGAATTGCGGAAGATTGTCCATCTGCTGAAGTATGAGGGGCTGCGTTCGGTGGCGAAGCCTCTGGGCAAGCTGCTGGCGCGGGTCGTCGAGACGCTGGAGGGTGAGGCGGCTCGTGAGCTGACGGTGGTGGCGGTGCCGCTGTATCCGGCGAAGCAGAGACGGCGTGGGTTCAACCAGTCGGAGCTGCTGGCCGATTCGGCGACGGCGGAGCTTCGCAGGACGCGGCCGGAGTGGAGGCTGGTGGCGGCGCATCGCGCGCTGCGGAGGGTGAGGGATACGGAGGACCAGTTCGGGCTGACTCCGCCTGAGCGAAGGAAGAATCTGCGCGGAGCGTTCGAGGTGGTGGACGCGGAGGCGGTGGCAGGGCGTGAGGTCCTGCTGCTGGACGACATCTACACGACCGGAGCGACGGCTCGGGAGTGCGCACGGGTTCTGCGGCGAGCGGGAGCGAGCAGAGTGTGGGTGGCGACGGTGGCTCGGGCGCAGCGGGAGATGGTTGCGATGTGGAACGCGAGGGATAGGACCTGAGGAGCTTCTGAAGATTTGTGAGAGGCCTTGTGGAATTCGAACTGGAATTGGAACCGGAGGATGGTGAAGATGCATTCGGGGACGCGTAAGCAGGCGCTAAACGGGAAGAGACACGCGCACGCGGGCAGCACGGGCCGCGCAGTGCCGCTGGGAGAGCGCAGGCCGGAGGGCTTCGGGCGGCACACAGTGATGCAGACGCCGGTGCTGGTGCTGAATGCGTCTTATGAACCAATTAATATCTGCGGGGCGAGGCGGGCGCTGGTGCTGGTGCTGAAGGGAGTGGCGCGCACGGAGGAGGCCCAGGGCGAGGAGCTACATGCGGCGAGGATGCGGATTGCGATGCCGAGCGTGATCCGGCTGCTGGAGTACAGGAGGATTCCGCACCAGACGCGGGCGCTTTCGAGGAAGAACATTTTGTTGAGGGATCGCAATACTTGCCAGTACTGCAGTGTGTCGTTGACGGCAGCGGAGCTGACGCTGGACCATGTGGTTCCGCGGTCGCGGGGAGGGCTGTCGACGTGGGAGAATCTTGTTGCTTGTTGTCATAGCTGCAATCGCAGGAAGGGCAACCAGATGCTCCATGAGCTGACGGAGATGCGGTTGCTGCGGGAGCCAAGGCCGTTTTCGCTGCACACTTCGCGGCATATTATGCGGATGATTGGGAGCGGGGATGCGGCGTGGCGGAAGTATCTCTACTTTGAGCACACGGAACCGGCGGCTTAGGCCGCCGTTGGTTTTGAAGGGCTTGCGCGACTGCCGTAGAGAGTGTGATATTTTCAGCGGCAGGAGTAATGAATGTCAGTAACCGAGAGCTATGTATGTGATGTCTGTGGGAAGCACAAAGGGACGACGACCAGCGATCAGTGGTGGCTGGCGTGGGTGGATTGCTTTCCAGGGCCGAAGCCTGAACTGGATCAACCGCTGATCAAGCTGACACGCTGGCAGGTTGAGCATGCGCACTCGCATGGCGTGAAGCATCTCTGCGGGGCGCGGTGTGCGGGCACGCTGATGGACCGGTGGATGATGGAGCAGCATGCGGATCCGGATGCTCATTGCGAGACGGCGTAGGTGGCTCGCGGTTGCTCATCTGTAGAAATGAAAGGCCCGGGGCTAAAGCCGCTTTAGAACAGGCTGATTTTTGACAGGGCTAAAGCCCTGCGCTAATCCGGAAAAGCAAAGGCAAAGACGGATCGCGCTTCGCGCGATGGCCCACCTTACCACCCCGCCAGCAAGCGGGCGGGGACCCCGGCTTAGCGACGATGAAACCGTCGCTAAGATGGGGCACCCAAATTTAAATGTGGGCCACCCGCCCATTCGAATCCCAAGGACCCATGTCCAGTGCATCAGAACACCTGTCAGCGATCTTTTGGATTTCGTTGTTCAGCAAAGTATCGGGGAATGTCTCTCAAGGAGAATCAATGTGAACAATCTCGACTCCCTGTTGAAACGTAACAAGGACTTTGCTGCTCAGCAGACTGCTGCGGGCACACTTATGCCATCGCTGCCGCAGGCGACGCCGAATATCAAAGCAACCATCATCGGTTGTGTCGATATGCGTGTGGACCCCGCTCATATATTTGGCATTCAACCGGGCGAGGCGCTCGTGATACGGAACGTTGGTGGTCGAATTACTCCGGGATTGCTGGAAGAATTGGGTCTACTCGGGAGAATTGGCCAGGTTATGGGAAAGATTGCCGGAGGCGGTGGTGAGTTCCACCTTGTGGTGCTTCATCACACTGATTGCGGCATCACTCGCCTTGAAGGCGACCCTGCCATGCTGGCACATTTTTTTCAAATACAGGAAGGTGAACTCAAGGCAAAGGCGGTCACCGATCCCCGTGTGGCTGTCGCCGTCGACGTTGCTTTGCTTCGAACGATTCCTACATTGCCGGGCAGGTGGCTTGTTTCCGGCCTTGTCTATGACGTGGCGACCGGACTGGTTGAGATCGTCGTACCGCCAGCGCCGATTCGCACGGCGTAGGAGATGGAGGCGGTGGCGGCTTTTGTGGCCTCCATTCGACTGCGCTCAGGACAGGCTCTGAAGTCGGCCCTTCCGGTTCGGGGTTAGCTTCGGATGGATGCGGGTTCTTGAGGAAGGCGGATCGCGCTCTCGCGTGATGGCCCACCTTAGCGACGATGAAGCCGTCGCGAAGATGGGGCACCCATCTTCGTGCCGCCAGAACTTAGGCTTCCATGAGTTCGTCTTCGATGGTGGGGTGGCAGCGGTGCTTGTCGTCGATGCGGCAGCCGTTGGCGTGGTAGAGGAAGGCTAGAGCGATGAATCCGACGGCGAGCGAGCAGACGCCGTTCCACTTCAAGTGGACCCAGGCGATGGTAGCGAGGGCTGAGCCGATGGCGGCTCCGCTGAAGTAGATGGTCATGTAGACGGTGTTGAGGCGACTGCGCGCGGAGGGGACGAGCCCGAAGATGCGGGTCTGGTTGGCGACCTGACACATCTGGGCTCCCATGTCGAGGATGATGACTCCGATAGCGAGGGCGATGATGTGCAGAGCGATGGAGGCGTGGGCGCGCTCTGTTCCCCAGAGGAAGATGTAGGAGAAGGCGAGCAGCGACATGCCGACGGTGAGGACCCAGCGGGAGCCGTGGCGGTCGGCGAGACGGCCGGCGAGTGGCGCGACGAGAGCGCCCGCGGCTCCGACGAGTCCGAAGGTTCCGGCGACTCCGGCTCCAAGGCGGTAGTGGCTGTTGAGCAGGAAGGCGAGCGTGGTCCAGAAGCAGCTGAAGGAGGCGAAGACGAGTGCGCCGACGAAGCTGGACTCGCGCAGCAGCGGCTGGTTGCGGAAGAGCGTCCAGAGCGAGCGCATGGCTTCGGCGTAGCGGATGTCCTGCTTGGGAGGCAGCTTCGGCATCACGCGGTAGAGCAGCGGGACGAAGACGGCGTTCATGACCGCGGCGACGCCGAAGACGTACCGCCAGCCGTGGATTCCGCTGACCCATCCGGCGAAGGTGCGGGCGAGCAGGATTCCGAGCAGAAGGCCGATCATGACGGTGCCGATGGCGCGACCGCGCTCCTCGTGGCTGACGAGGTCGGGCGCTATGGGCAGCACGATGTGGGTGACGGAGGCCAGCAGGCCGATGAGGACACTTCCGGCGATGAGCCAGCCAAGTGTGGGAGCAAGCGAGGTGAGGACGAGGCCGATAGAGGCGGCTCCGTACATGCGCATCATGAGCGCACGGCGCTCGAGGATGTCGCCGAGAGGCACAAAGCACAGCAGGCCAACGGCATAGCCGACCTGCGTGGCCACCGCGACGAAGCCGGTGTGGCCTGCTGAGACCCCGTAGGTGCGACCTATCTCCTCGAGGAGCGGCTGGTTGTAGTACATGGTGGAGACGCCGACGGCGCAGGCTATCCCTAAAAAGGACAGGGGTGCCTTGGGGCGTTCGGGCTTTACTTTGGTCTTCATCCGGGCCAGCTTCGTTCCAGTGTAACCCCTTGCAGGTTCACTGTTAGGAGGGTGGTCCGTCCACTTTGCTCTGATTAGACGCCCAACGTCAGCTTGGCGATGGTGGCGAGCTGCATGAAGGAGGTTCCCTCGTAGATCTTGCCGATCTTGGCATCGCGGTAGAGTTTTTCGACGGGGTAGTCCTTGACGAAGCCGGAGCCTCCGTAGACCTCGACGGCGAGGGAGGCGACGCGCTCGGCGACGTGGGAGGCGAAGTACTTGCACATGGCGGCTTCTTTGAGGAAGTCGAGCCTGGCATCCTTGAGGCGGGCGGCGTTGTAGACCATCAGGCGCGCGGCCTCGATCTCGGTGGCCATCTCGGCGAGCTGGAACTGCATGGCCTGGAAGCTGACGATGGTCTTTCCGAACTGCTTGCGTTCTTTGGCCCAGTGGGCGGCGTGGTTCCAGGCTCCCTGGGCGAGGCCGAGCATCTGCGCGCCGATGCCGATGCGGCCCTCGTTGAGGGTCTCGATTGCGATCTTGTAGCCCTTGCCGGGTTCGCCGAGGACGTTGGATGAGGGGATGAAGCAGTCGCGGAAGACGAGCTCGCAGGTGCTGGAGGCGCGGATTCCGAGCTTGTCCTCTTTCTTGCCGAGAGTGAAGCCTTCCATTCCTTTTTCGACGAGGAAGGCGGTGATGCCTTTGTAGCCGAGGGCGGGGTCGATGGTGGCGAAGACGATGAAGACGCCGGCCTCTTTGGCGTTGGTGATCCAGAGCTTCTGGCCGTTGAGGACGTAGCCGTCCTTTCCCTGTGCTTTCGTGGCACGGGTCTGGAGGGCGAAGGCGTCGGAGCCGGAGCTGGCTTCGCTGAGGGCGTAGGCTCCGATGGTGTCGGAGGCGAGGCGGTTGAGGTGCTTCTGCTTCTGCTCGGGTGTGGCCCAGCGGACGAGGGCGTTGATGCAGAGGGTGTTCTGGACATCGACGAGGACACCGACGGAGGGGTCGACTGCGGAGAGCTCCTCGACGGCGAGGATGGCCTCGAAGAAGGTCCCGGCGGAGCCGCCGTACTGCTCGGGGATCTCGATTCCCATGAGGCCGAGCTCGAAGAGCTGGCGGAGGAGCTTGGAGTCCATCTGCTGGGACTCGTCCATCTGGCGGACGAGGGGGGCGATCTGCTCGCCGGCGAAGCGGCGGATGGTATCGCGGAACATCTGCTCGTCGGAGCTTAGGCGCGTAAGCGGGGCGTGACTGGGTTCGGACATCAACTCACCTCATGGTCTGGTGGGAAAAGGTGAGTCTAGCATTGCGGGGTGTGGAGTGAATAGTGATTCATCCCTTAGGGCGTGCTCGCAACTTCCGAATCGGCGAGGGCGCGCGCTAATGAAGCAGCGTTACATAGAAGGCGTTGTTTCCAGAACGAAGATCTTTTCCGTAGGAAAACGTAACAGTGCTTCCGAATATGCGCAGTTTGGCTTGCGCCCCAGCGTCCCAAAGCCACTTATTTGAACCGAGCGCAGTAGAAGAGTCAGTGATCTTGCCTACATCAAGAAATGGTCCTAGTTTCAGCGTGACCAATCCATTTCCATATACGTTCTTGTCCGTTTCCCACGAGGTGAGAAAGTAGTCGCGCCCAAGGGGAGCACTGCCTTTGCGTCCGTCGCGCGTGCCAATGTGTGCGCGCATCGGCAGATCGTTATCCCGCTCAAGTCCGAGCATAAAGAGTTCGTCGAAGGGTGCCGGCCCGATGGTTTTGCCGACACGAACTCTTTGCCGCATTTCATAATCGTCTCCCTCTGCCTGGGGAAACCAATGCCAACCCAGCGAGCCCGCCAATTTCTCGAAGGTTTCCTGATGCTGCGACCACAATCGAGCCGCCTGAGACGATGCTTCTGCATCCACGATGAATCGGCGCTCAGGCACGCGCCACAGTGTGCCCGTCAGTTGCACTTTTTGCTTGAGTTGGAAGCCCTCGGCCAGCATGTCCGGCGTGAGAACTGTTCCAGGGACGACGCTACGGAAGTCACGATGAGAAGCCTCCACACCGGCCGACCATTGCAGTCGTCCACTTGCATGTGAGGCAAGGTCAAAAGCCATCGCCTCACGACGCAGGTTAAGGCTTCCTAGCGTTGGAGCCGGCCCGGTAAACGAATTCCTCAGAGCCCAATTTTCGTTCCGCAGATCTGTAACAACCTCGTAGCGGTACTTGGCACTGCGTTCGAAGGGGGCGGAGAACTGCGCGAACACGCGTCGCTTCTGTGGGTCCCAACGGAATTGAGATACAAGATTGATGGCTTCGTGATGCAGGTTATAAAACTCGGGATTGACGCTCTGAAATGGAAGTCCACGAAGCAACTGGAACGCCCCTTCCAATTTACTGTCGCCGAACCCATTGCGTTCCCGGCTGCGGAGCACAAAATCGAACTTGTCATCGCCGCGTGCGCGGAGATCGAATTTGTACTGTGGGAATATTCCTAAACCACGGATGCGCGCGTCCGTGTCCAGAAACTGCGGCACGAGAAGAGTGCTGGCAGGCGAAACTGCGAACGCCCGGTCAAGCAATGCGGGCGAAACGCGAGGCAACGGGGCCTCTCGCAATTCTGCAATCTCGGGCTTCCCAACGCGGTTCCAATACTTCAGGGACGCTTCAAGATTCCCCTGAAGGAAATAGACCGTTCCCAAAAAGTCATTTGCATAGGTGTCATTAGGCGCGAGCTTGATCGCCTGGTGCAAACGATCAACGGCTTGAGAATAATGCTTTTGCCTGAAGGCTAGTCCCGCGAGTTCGATTGGAAATCTTGGATCAGCTGGAGCTTGTCGAAATCCCGTCTGAAACGCGCTCTCCGCCTCCGACCAACGCTCTAGTCGCGCCAGCGCGGTGCCGTAATAAAAATTCATGTCGGCCGAGCGCGACTGCATGGGTCCCAGCAGATGCGCGATCTCTTCCCAGCCTTGCGCGGCTGCAAGTTTTGTGACCTCTTGTGCTGGAGGGAGTTCAACTGGAGCAGTCTGAGCGGTTAGGCTCAGACAACCACAGAGGAGAGCAATAACTACGCTCAAATTCAGCATCTTCCGGGTGTATTTCATCCAACGTCTACGGTCTCTTGCCTTATGCATGGAAGACCATAAACGAGTCCCGTGGATACGCAAGCTGCGTCAGTGCGAACTCATCTCGGGAACGACAAGTAGAGTCCAGTATCCGGTTGCTTTCCATTCCTGCTCGAATCTTGATTTGTCCTCTTTGAGGAGTTTGCGCTGTGCGGCATCGTTCAGCAGAACAAGTTTGTGCTCCTCATCCACTCCCGCCACTACTACATAGTGGAGCTCGCGACTCGAACCAGGCTTCAGCGCCGCGATCAATGGGCGGCCTTTTCCAAGCTGCTGCTTCAGGTCCGCCCATTGTCCCGAAAATGCGAACGTGCGATATCCATTTTGCTGAAAGTAGCGCTCCATCTCAGAGGCATAGATATCGCGGGTGGAGTCCGCGCGCAGAGTGTGCAGAATATGGTCGGAGTCTGCAGAGGTGCTCGCCGGTTGAGCCTGTTGCTGTTGCCAGTACTGCATGACCATGGCTATGGTGGCAGGCCCGCAGCCGTTCTTCTCCTGCTTCACAAACGGAATATCGAGCCATATGCCGCTGAGTTCGGCTGCGAAAAGAACGCCACGCAGCAATAGCATCAGAACAACGAATCTGAAGATGCTGCGTGGCATTCGGACAGCTCTTAGTGTACTGCGACGATGACAAGGACGAGAGCAGCGATACATACCAGGATAATCAACAAATCGTGATCGTCGATCCTTCCAGCAGCGAAGTCAGCCTGCGCCTTGTTCGCACGGGACGCGAGTTGCGCTAGTTCATCATCACTCAGGCCGGCAACTGCCTTCTTGACCTGCTCCGGGTTCTGATGCGCTGACTCTAACGCACGCTGCGCCTTCTCAGAGGAGAAGAACTGATTCAACGTGTCCAGGTTCTGCTGTTTTTTCTGGGAGGAATCCACCACTGCCTTTTGGAGCTCAGTGGGACTCACCAGGTGTTCGGAAGACTGCGCGAAGAGGTTTTGTGGAATGGCAAAGACCGTAACAAGGGTAGTAGCCATCAGGGCTCTAACAAACTGCCGTGAATCAGTGTGCATTACTTTTGCGACCCTCCAGGGGAGTTGGGGTTGACTTAGTGCCAGTATACATTCGCTAGACCTTGAGCCTCTTATGCTAAAGGGCTACTCGAGGGCACAGGAGAGCCTGCTTCCGCAAGGCCGGGATCAAACGACTTACATCGGTCAAACGGCGGAGATCCGCTGGCGCCGGCGAGCGATCCACTTTGTGCAACATCGTCCCCGGGGGTAGGATGATCTGCATGAAAGACGTGCTAAGTGACGTCCTGGATACTGTAGAACTGAAAGGGGCGCTCTATTTTCGCACTGACTTCTCGCCGCCATTCGCGATCGGGGTACCTGCTTATGGACAGGCCGCTCGATTCCATCTTGTAGTGCAGGGCCGTTGCCATGTGACGGTTCCGGGCGGCGTAGAGGTGTTGCTCGAACCTGGTGATCTCATCCTGGTGCCCTATGGCAGCGCCCATACGTTGGCTGACATGCCCGGACGGGCTGGCATCCCGCTCGAGGACGTTGTGGCCAGCTCCGGTTTCACAGGCGAAGGCGCATTCGTCATCGGCTCAGGAGATCCAACCGCATCGACCCAGATGGTCTGCGGCCACTTCACATTCGCTGATGGGGCCGACCATCCATTGCTGCACGCCCTGCCGAAGACGCTTCACCTCACCGCGGCGGATAGAGCGCGTCAGCCAATACTCGACGATGTCCTGCGGCTTGTTGTACGCCGAATTTTTCAGGATGCGCCGGGCACAGCAGCCTCGATCAGCCGCTTGTCCGAAGTGCTCTATATCGAGGTGTTACGCGCCGGGATTGACCGCGCGCCGGAATTGGAGCGTTTATTCTCGGCCGTCCACGATCCCCAGATTGGTAAGGCCTTGAGCGTCATACACGATCGGCTTGATCACGATTGGACGGTGGATAGCCTCGCATCGGAAGTCGGGATGTCACGCAGCCGATTTGCCGAACGCTTTCGTGATCTCGTGGGCTCAGGGCCGATGGGATACTTGACCGACTGGCGTCTCCAGCGGGCGCGCCTGCTGCTGAACCAGCCGGGTGCCTCCGTGAAGGATGTCGCATACCGCACTGGGTACAGATCTCCGGCGGCTTTCAGCCGCGCTTATGCACAGAAATTCGGGCACGCCCCAAAGGTTCGCAGATCGCAACCCTTTCGCGAACATTGCATAGCGTCCCATATGAGTGATTGATCGTCCCGTATTGGTCGCTGAATATTGCTCACAATCCCGTGGCATGCGCATGATGGTTCTACGGCGAAATCATCGCCGTCAAGGAAACCAATGTTTGACCTGAAGACCTTAAAGACCTCACTGTTGATCGCCATCGTGCTGACCTTAGCCGCCGGGATCGCTCATGCCCAGGCCGGACTGAGCGACCTCCAGATTGCGCATGCCGCCTACACTGCGGACGTCATCGATATCGAGTATGCCAAGATCGCGCTCGCGAAGACGAAGAACCCGGAGGTGCGCGAATTTGCCGAACTGATGATCCGCGACCACGCGGCTGTGAATGAGGGTGCGGGCGCACTTCTCACCAAGCTGAATGTTAAACCCGAGGACAATGCGTTCAGCCAGGCGATGAACTCCGGCGCTAAGGCCAAGAGAGCTGAACTCAATGCTCTCCATGGCGTGGCGTTCGACCGCGCCTACGCCGCCAACGAACTCGCCTATCACCAGACGGTGAACAAGATCGTCGGCGAGACCTGGATTCCGACTGTTCAGAATGGAGAACTTAAGGACCTTCTGGCTCAGGCGCTCGTAACTTTCCGTGCGCATGAAGGTCATGCCGCCCACATGGTCGCTGCATTGAAGTAGTTTGAGCTCGGCATTGGAGAGATGAGATGTTCGACAGACGCCAATTCCTGCTAGCACTGGCGGTTGGGGCTTACGCCCTACCGCTTCGTGCCCAAACGACAGCTCGAGCGATCCACCAGGTCGAGATCAAGGGCTTCGGCTTCGAGCCGTCGCGAATTGAAGTACGCGCCGGCGACACCGTCGAATGGATCAATCGGGATTTCGCCCCACATACGGCGACAGCGGACAACAATAGATGGGACACCGGTTTACTGAAGAACAAGGCAACCGGTCGCTTGGTGACGACGCAGCCGGGCGAGTTCGCTTACCACTGCACGTTCCATCCGCAGATGAAAGGCGTGATTATCGTCAAGCCGTAGGCGGTCGCCGTCAACTGGTGATAACAGGGCTTCTCACCAACTGTGATCGTCACTCCCGGGTTGTCGGCAACGGCTGGCGCTTTATCCTGCGGCTTTGACGAGGCGTCCGCGGCGGCTGAGCTTGCCAAGAGTCGTGCAACGCGCTTCAATCAAGCTATAGCGGAAATAAGCTATGCGGAAACTTCTCTCCATTCTGTTGCTGGCCGCGTTTGGCCTACCCTTCGTCTCACCACTCTTTGCACTCGGAGCGGACGGGGGCGGGAGTCTGCCTGTGTGCTGCCGCCGGAATGGAAAACATCACTGCATGATGAGCACAGGCGAGCGCAGCACGCTTGCCAGCCACGATCCTCAGTTTCGTGCGCCTGCTGAGAAGTGCCCCTACTTTCCGCAAGCTTTGGCTGCCGCGCACACCAACCTCTATACCGCTCCCACGGCGGATGTAATCTCCGCCGGGCTTGTGAGTCATCCTGCGGGAGTTGCGCAGACTGAGTCCAAGTGGCGCATCTCGCGCGACCGCTCCCGGCAGAAGCGCGGCCCTCCCTCCGTTTAGAGCATCCTCCCTGCTGATTCGACCTGAGCCACAGCACCCGTCTTAGCGGGAGCTGCACGTCGCTGTCCCCCTCCTCTCATCGTCTCGCTTCAAGACCAGGATGTGCCTTATGCGCAAGTTCGCATTGTTTTGTCTGTTCTTTCTTTTGCTGCAAAGCTGTCTCGCCCATGCCACCGTCTTCGGGAAGGTGAAGGGGATTGTGCATGACCCTCAGCATCGACCAATCCGGGGAGCTCAGGTGACTCTCCAGGCTGCGCATTCTTCATGGGGTCTTACGGCTGTTACGAACGAGTCGGGGGCTTTCACTTTATCTGCGGTTCCGCTTGGGGACTACACCGTGACGGTCAGCGAAGCTGGTTTCTCCGAGCTTCGCCAGAGCCTCACCCTTGCCTCCAATACCTCGCCAGAGCTTCACTTTGCACTGCAGCCTGGCGGCGTGGAGCAGTCGATCACTGTGAATGCTGGGGTGGACGCCGCGAACGTCAACTCTGTCACTCCGACCACTCTCGTCAGCCGCCTGGACATAGCCAGCACTCCGGGCGCCGACCGCACTAACGGCTTGCAGATGATCACCGATTACGTGCCCGGAGCCTATATCACTCACGACATGCTCCATATGCGCGGAGGCCATCAGGTCAGTTGGCAGATTGACGGCGTGCAAATCCCAAACACGAATATCGCGAGCAACCTTGGCGCACAGATCGACCCCAAGGATATCGACTACCTCGAGGTCCAGCGTGGGAGTTATACCGCCGACATCGGAGATCGTACCTATGGCGTCTTCAACGTCGTGCCGCGCACTGGCTTTGAGCGAAACAATGAGGCGGAGCTAGTACTCAGCCTTGGTAATTTTTTCCAGACCAACGACCAATTCAACTTCGGCAGCCATACGGAGAAGTTCGCCTACTACGCCAGCCTCAACGGCAATCGAAGCGACTACGGACTCTCTCCTCCGGTTGGACAGGTTCTCCATGACGCAGCGAATGGATATGGCGGCTTCGGCTCCTTCCTGTATAACCGCACGCCGCAGGACCAGTTTCGTTTGGTTACGCAGCTACGAACTGACTTTTACCAGATTCCCTACGACCCCGATCCCAACAGCATCGGAAATCAACAGTACAACTCCAGCGGTCTTCGTGACACGCAGCGCGAGGTCGATGGACTTGCGGCCTTCTCCTGGATTCACAGCTTCAACCCCTCAACCGTCCTCCAGGTCTCTCCCTTTTACCACTACAACCGAGCCAACTATCAACCTTGGGTTGCCGATAAGCCTGTAGCTACGACGTCGGACCGCAGCTCGAATTACGGGGGGCTTCAGGCATCCATCACAGGCCAGGTTGCCCACAACACCCTGCAGGCGGGTCTTTACTCTTTCGGCCAGCACGACAGCAATCTCTTAGGCTCTGTCTTAAATGGCGGCAGCGCCAGCGGCGGAGTCGTCGAGGGCTTCCTCTCCGACAACTACAAAGTCCAGCCCTGGCTAACCGTCATCGGCGGCCTGCGGGTCTCGCACTTTGCGGGCGACTTCACCGAGACCTACGTCAACCCCAGGGTCGGGCTGGCGGTTCAGGTTCCGAAGCTCAACTGGGTCTTCCGCGGCTTCTATGGACGCTTCTATCAGCCTCCTCCGCTGTTGACGGCCAGCGGCCCGGTGATCCAGCTTGCTCAGGCAAATAACACCACTTTCAAGCCTTTGCACGGGGAGCGGGACGAAGAGCATCAGCTTGGAGTCCAGATACCGTTTCGTGGCTGGCTCCTTGATGCCGACACGTTCCAGACTCGCGCCAACAACTTCCTTGACCATTCCAACATTGGCGAGTCCAGTCTGTACTACCCGGTCACCGTAGATGGCGCCCTTATCCAGGGATGGGAGCTTTCACTTCGTTCTCCCCGCATCGCTCGTTTTGGCCAGGCGCGCCTTGCCTATTCCAACCAGATAGCTCAGCAGCGTGGAGCCATTACGGGGGGTCTTGTCTGCTATCCGATCGCGTCACCGGACTGCAGTTCCGATTTCACCTACCGCCCGCTCGATCATGACCAGCGCAACACTCTTAACGTGGGCTTCGATGCTTCGCTGCCCTCGCACATCCGGGCCTCGACCAACGTCAACTACAGCTCCGGCTTCCATAATGGCTCCCCCAACCAGCAGTACCCCGGAGCCTATCTTCCCGAGCACACTACCTTCGATCTCGCGGTGAGCCGACAGATCGGTGAGAAGATGACTGTCTCTGTCAACGCTCTGAACGTGGCGAACCGCAGGGTGCTGCTCGACAACAGTCTTACCTTCGGCGGCTTCCACTATAACGACCCGCGTGAGATATACGCCGAGGTCCGCTATCGCTTCCACTACTAGCTGCTTTTCTACTCAATCAACGCCGGCTGCCAGCTGGGTCGAAGCCGGATTATGGCCGGGGGAGATCCAGCAGCACCACACACGTTGTGCCTCTATCGGGGGGATGAGCAGTTTTTAGCTGCAAAAGCAGTGTGAAGTGCACACCTGATCACAACCGCCGATTCGTGCGACGACGAGTCGGCGGTCTGTATCGCGGCATCTGGTCGGCGCTGCATCCATGACTTCCCACAAGCCGACTTCCCGTTACTAATCGGCTGCTTCTCTGTCACAACCAACTTCCGGTTTACCGACCACTCGCCCGGATTACCGGATTCTCTCGAGCAAAGGGAATCTATAGTGTTATGGCGTCGCGGCCGGTTCCTGCTGCCGACTCGTCAGGGGGTGCCGATTAACAGTATTAGGCCGTCGGCGAGAGTACTTCGCCAGCTCAAATAATCGTGGCCGCCTTCAAATTCGTGAAAATGAACTTCGTAGCCCTTCGCGAGCAAGACATCGCGTAAGGTCCGGCCTGACGCCAGAGAACGCGCACCGTGACCGGAAAGGTCAACTTCGTCGCTGCCTGCGTCCATGTAGAAGCGGAGCGGCAGGCGGGGGCTTGCGATGAACTGTCGAGCCAGCCAATTCTGTTCGTCATCAGGATCAGCATCAGAAGGGCTACCATTTTTCGGCGGAGCCCAGGAGAAAGAGCCGGACTGAGAGAGGATGTTCCCGAACGTCTCCGGGTGACGCAGACCAGCGTATGCCGCGGCTAATCCGCCATAACTGGAGCCGCCAACCACCGTCTGCTGCGGGTCCGTTGTCACGTTATAGGAACGGCGGACCCATGGTACGAGCTCGAAGTTCAAGAAATCTGCAAAAGCTGCGTTGCAAGGCAGTTCGCGGTTGCGCGCGCCGGGTGCATTGCCGACGAAGAGCGCGACCATGGGGGGAATACGCTGCTCCGAAATCAGGTTGTCGAGAATGGTTGGCGCGGGGACCAGTACCCCTTGTTTTTTGTCGCCGAGATAGGCACCTTCGTCAAATAGAACAAGCAGCCCGTAAGGCTTCGCGGTTTTTGAATATCCAGGCGGAACGTAGACCGCGATTTCGCGTTCGTTGTTCAGTTCAGTACTCTTGAATTTACTTTTTTCGATCGTGCCTGCCGGAACGCCTTCCCGAACCGCTACCCACGGCTGCCCTGGCGCCGCTGGCATCTCGACAACCGAGAAGCCTTGATATTGCGGGAGATCGACACTTTTCGGGTCGACGGCCCAGCGTTTCGGATTCAACGGGTCGATTCTTTCCGCTGTGCCGATAATTGCGAATATCTCATCGTTGGAGCCATCCGGGGGTCCGTAGGGTCTGGGAACATTCGGCGCAAGCCGATACATGAACCTCTTTCGCTTATCCACCTTGACGGTCTTGTACCAGACATCAGTCTCGCCTAAGCGGGCCATGTGATAGTCGTCTGGTTCTTCAGCCGCATACGGGAACCACACCACGAAAATATTGTGTGTGCCCGGCCCTCCTCTCCAAAGGAAGGTGACGAGCATGTTCTTGTCATCGCCAGCCAGTGGCTCGATCAGAGGGGCGCCGCGCTCCTTCACTTCGTCCCAAAAAGCATCCACGCTTACCTGTTTCCCGCTATCGACGGCAGTTTTGAGAGCTTTGATACGCGGACTTTCGTAATCCGGCTTGGGAGGAGTTAGCCGTCCTGCGAGCGTCACGACTTTCTCAAGCGTGAGAGTAAAGGCTCCCTCCTTCGTCTCGTCGCTGGCTGCAACTTCAAGCCGATAGACACCACCCTGCTCCGCAACGAAGCTGACATTCCCTTCATCGGGCCCAAGCTTTGATCCTCGAAACTTGCTTCCTGACGGATCGTAGGTTATGACGACAAGTTCTGTTCCATAAGGCTCCAGTTTGATTTGAGCGAAGTCTCCACCGTTGAGCGAGACCGTAAAAGACTGTGTTTTGCCTGCGCTCAGGATCCCCTGCTGTGCCTTACCAAGGGCGAGTTCGGCAGCGCTTGCAAACGAGCCGATGCTACAAAGCATGAAAATCGAGAACGCCATCGACGACTTTCGCCTACTAGACAAAGTTATCTCCTTTCAAACGCGAGAAGCCTCGTGAAAGGTTATAGCAGTGTTGGCGGTGAGCGGACTCGCCGGTGACTGGCGGAGATCGCACTGCAGTAGGGAACAAGGCGCCATCCATCATCTTGCCCTAGGGCGTCACATCGGCTATTGCGCGTCGCTAGACCGTGCGCCGGACAAAAGAGTCTGCACTATTACGGTTCGGACTGAGTAACGGGCTACTCGGAAATGATTCGAGGATAGGTAACGACAAACGCCCTTGTGTTAGCTGAGTGGATGTCGGCGACCTGTAAGGAATGAGCGGACCTCCGGAAAATGACTCTCGATTCCCAGCCCATGGGGCAGCAGGAGCTTTATCCGGCGGCTTTGACGAGGCGTCCGCGGCGGCTGACGATGGAGAGCTTTTCGGACTTGAGGATCTTGCGGGCCTGGTCGCGGGCGTGGCTGGCCCATGGGCCTACGGGGTCCAGGCGGACGTAGGTGAGCCAGTGGCGCAGGGCGCGGCGCTTCTGTCCCTGACGCTCATAGGCGAGGGCGAGGTTGTAGTGGGCGTCGGCGTACTGGGGGACGAGGGCCACGGCGCGCTGGTAGGCGAGGGTGGCCTCGGTGAGCTGCTGCATCTCGTCGAGGACGTTGCCGAGGTCGAAGAAGGCAAGCGCGTACTCGGGGTCGGCGATGGTGGCCTGGCGGTAGAGGTCCTCGGCCTTCTCGAAGTGGCGCATGTTGTAGTGGATGGTTCCGAGGTTGATGAGCGAGGGCGCGTGGCGCGGCTGCGTCTCAAGGATGGCCTCGTAGAGCTCGATGGCCTCGGGGATGGTGGCGGGCTGCTCCTCAAGCCGAACGGCGCGCAGGAACATCTCCTGCAGCTCCGCGGTCCTCTGCATCGGGTTCAGGCTCTCGGGCTTGACGACCTGAAGCTGCCGGCTGGGCGAGGTCTCGAAGTCGAAGGCGAGCTGCTGGGTGATAGGGTCGACGATGGCGCCTGCGTGGCGGAAGGAGAGGCGCGAACCGCGGCGGACGGCGGTCGCCTCGAGGAGAGGGTTGCTCATTCCGGCGACGCGCTGCATGGCGTCGACCGAAGCACGGATGCTCTTGGCGGAGATGCGTGTGTTGGCCTGCAGGTCGCGCAGGATGCGGAACTGCCCGAGCTCTTCGAAGGAGTATGTGTCTTTGGGGGAGATGAGTCCGGCCCGTTCCCACGCCTGAATCTGGCGGGTGTGCAGGTGCAGGATGCGGAGTACGTCCTGACGGCTATAACGGGTCACGTCGGTGTCTCGGTTGGCAACCGTCATACAGGGTCCGAAAATCAGTGTCTCGCTAAGAACGCTTCGGGAACTCTTTCTGGAGTATGCGTCCTGAACCCGCGTCAATCAAGAGGCTTTCGTTACAAGTGGACAAATATCGGTGGATAACGCGTACCAAATCGGATTCCGAGCGCGCCGTTGCTCAGAACTGCGAGATGGAGAGCACGTTCCCGTCGGGATCGTGGAACCATGCGACCTTCGCTCCGCCTGGCGCTGACCAGACGCCGGAGGCGTCCTGCTGGAGAAACGAATAGCGGAGGAAGGAGACTCCGGCTGTGGAAAGTTCCGTGACGGCGCGCGCGATGTCGGGGACCTTCCATCCGAGGATGGTGTAGGGAGCAGGCGTGAACTTTTCCATCGCGACGATTCGGATCGAGGTTCCATTGGCGTTTACGACGAGCGCGAAGCCGTCGTCGCTCTCAAAGTTGAGCTTCAGCGTGCCGAGGTAGAAGCCGCGGGCGCGGGTGCGGTCGGTCGTTGGAATGAAGCCCATGACGTCGCAGGTGGAGAGCATGGCTTTCTCCTATGACAAGGATGGTATGGGCACAGGTATACACCCGCGTAGGGTAGAAGAGAGAATGTGGCCATCTGGCGAGATCGCTCTCCAGGGGCAGCCATTTCGCGCGAGCGAATTTCCGAGTAGAGTGTTGTACTTGTCAGGGACGCGCATTGGGGCGTATTGGGGTACTTGATCATGGAATTTCATATTTCCCGGGCTGTTCGAGAAAAGCTGGATATCGGTGGGCTGATCTTTGGCTATACGGGAAACGTAGTCTTCGCGAACGTAGCGGCGAGCCGCGAGCTGGCAAACCGGCTCAACAGCCTTCGCGGTGCCAAGGCCGATCCGGCGAGGACGATCAATGCAGGTGCGTTATTCGCAATGGGCCTGATTGACGAGCTCAGTCACGCGCTGGTTGCCCGGTATCGCAAGCAGATCGACCCGGCGGTTCACTCGGAGGCGATGCGCTGGTTTGCGTCGAAGCTGGAACCTGCGAAGGTGGACCAGTTGCTGCTCGCCTTCGTGGAGCAGTTTCCCAATGTCGCGGTCTATCGCGGGGAACTGACGGCAGAGGAATGGCTGAAGGGCGCCACCGAGGGAATGCCGAACCGCGAAGCGGCGCTCGAAGAGCTGATGCTGCTATGGCTGGCCAACATCAATCCTGCGTTCACTCCCTTCCGCGAGTTGTTCGACGATAAGGATTTGAAGGCGCAGACGGTTTATCAAGGCGTAACGGCAGCGATTCCGGACTATCTGACGACGCGGCCGCAAGTTTCTCCTGAAGTGGGAAGTCTGTTTGAGGTTCTGCGGGCGCCGATGCTTGCCTCGCCGGACTCGATCACCGGACAGCTTGAGTTCATTCGCGAGAGCTGGTCGAAGTATCTGGACCAGGACCTGCGCAAACTTCTGCTGGCGATCGATGTACTGCGCGAAGAAGATATTGCGATCTGGCTGCGGTTCAATCCTCCTGGACCGGACTGGCACCGCCACGGCCCGCCGACGTGGGGCGGGGAAGGGTTCGTGGGTGACGAGTTTGTCGGCTTCGACAAGGACTTTGCCGGCCAGCGTCGCAGTTATGCCCACGATTATCAGGCTCCCTTGCACGAGTATGAGGCCTTCAGCGCCGATCAGGCGTGGATGCCGAACGTCGTGCTGGTCGCAAAGAGCACCTACGTCTGGCTTGAGCAGCTGTCCAAGAAATATGGACGGCACATCCACCATCTCAACCATATTCCTGACGAGGAGCTGAGGCTGCTCGCCGGCAGGGGGATCACCGGGCTGTGGCTCATCGGGTTGTGGGAGAGGAGCATCGCCTCAAGGACGATCAAGCGGCTGCGCGGCCAGGGCGATGCGGTGGCGTCCGCCTATTCGCTGAAGGAATACAACATCGCCGAAGATCTTGGAGGTAACTTCGCCTACGAGAATCTGCGAAACCGGGCTGCTGCCGTCGGCATCCGGCTGGCGAGCGACATGGTGCCGAACCACATGGGAATCGACTCGGAGTGGGTCATCGAGCATCCCGACTGGTTTATCTACCGGTGGGAGAGCCCGTTCCCGTCGTACAGCTTCTCAGGCCCCGATCTTTCGACGGACAGCCGCGTCGAGATCAAGATTGAAGATCATTACTACGATCAGAGTGACGCGGCGGTGGCGTTTCGCCTGCGGCATCATCGTGATGGAACGACGCGCTATATCTACCACGGCAATGATGGGACGTCGTTTGCATGGAACGACACTGCCCAACTCGACTACACGAAGCACGAGGTTCGCGAGCACGTCATCCAGACGATTCTGCACGTTGCGAGACAGTTCCCGATCATTCGCTTCGACGCAGCGATGGTGCTGGCGAAGCGCCATGTGCAACGGCTGTGGTTCCCGCTGCCGGGGACCGGCGGATCGATCCCTTCGCGCGCTGAAAATGCGATGTCGCAGGAGGAGTTCGATGCTCTTATGCCGCATGAGTTCTGGCGTGAGGTCGTCGATCGAGTCGCCCACGAGGTTCCGGGAACGCTGCTGTTGGCGGAGGCCTTCTGGCTGCTTGAAGCGTATTTCGTTCGCACCCTTGGGATGCATCGGGTGTACAACAGCGCGTTCATGAACATGCTGCGCGATGAGGAGAATGCGAAGTATCGGTCCTATCTGAAGAAGACGATTGAATTCGACACCGACGTATTGAAGCGCTATGTGAACTTCATGAGCAATCCCGACGAGCGCACCGCGATCGACCAGTTTGGCACGGGAGACAAGTACTTCGGCGTCTGTACGCTGCTGGCTACGTTGCCGGGCCTGCCGATGTTCGGCCACGGGCAGATCGAGGGTTACACCGAGCGCTATGGCATGGAGTTCAAACGTGCTCGCATGGACGAGCATCCGAACGAGGGTCTGATCGCGCGCCATCAGCACGAGATTGCTCCACTGCTCAAAGACCGCAAGCTGTTCGCGGAGAGCACCAACTTCGTGCTCTACGATTTCTGGACGGAGCACGGAACCGTCGATGAGAATGTCTTTGCCTACTCCAACCGCCTGGGCGGCCAGCGCGGGCTCATCATCTATAACAACACCTATGGGTCAACGCGCGGCACCCTGCATATCTCGGCCGCCTTCATGGACAAGGCGAGCAATCAGTTGAGGCAGAGGAGCCTAGCCGATGGGCTGGGGATCTCTCAAGAGGACTCGGTTATCTTCGCGTATCGCGATACGGCGCGTGGTCTCGAATACCTGCGTCGTGCTACGGACATTCATCATCATGGTCTGACGTTTGATTTGCGTGGCTTTCAATATGCATCCCTGCTGCATTGGCGCGAGCTTCGGAGCTCGGCGGAGTATCCCTGGGCTGAACTTTGCGATGCTTTGCATGGCGAGGGAGTTTACAGCGTGGAAGAGGCGCTTACGAAGCTCCGCCTGCGGCCGGTCCATGAGGCGCTGCATCAGGTCATCAATGCAGGCAGCGTCTGCTCCTTTGCGGAGATAGCTGGAAGAGATACAAGGCAACGTGGCGCTGAGATGTGCAAAGAACTCTCTGCAGAGACTGCTCCAAGCAAGAGTATTGAGCTGCCCGAAGCGGCCGCGGGAGAGCGAGTGACTGTGAACTCCGGGGAGGCGTCCAGCACCACTGCGCTTGATCCCAAGCTTCGCGCGTTCCTTGAAACGAGCCAGGTCTTCTTCGAAAGAGCAATCGATAGCCTGCCTGCCGAAGAGAGGGAAGCGATGGCTTCCGCTCTGAAGAAGGCGCCGGATGGTGTCGCGAAGAGCGCTGCCGCAGGAGACGGCGCTCCTTCTGATCTCAAGCGGAGTTTCAGGAGAGAGTGCGAGGCGCTGGCGTTGGCCGCCGCTCAACTTCCCCGGTTGGAACAGAGCTTTTCGACCGTGTGGCCGGCGGGTGTTCGCTACATGCTGCCGAGCAATGAACCGGGGATCTCGATCGAGCAGACATGGGCTCCGGTGCTTGCATGGATGGTTCTGCGTAGTTTTCCAGCGCGGGGAATGAGCGATGCGCTGTTCGACAGGCTTCACTTGCGCTCGGCGCTCGCTGAAGTCTTTTCCTCTCTGGGATTGGAAGGTGAGAAGGCATGGAGAGTCGCTGCGCAGGTCAGAGTCCTGCTGTCACATGCAGATGTGCCTCCGGACACTTTGATTCGCTCTGAAGCGTTCTGGGCGGACGCGGACGTGAGATGGCTCGCAGGTGTCAACGAGGCCTCCGGTACCACCTACTTCAATCAAGAACAGTTCGAAGAGCTTCTCTGCTGGATTCAACTCCCTGCGTTGATCGAGATGACACGGCAGGGTGCAGCCACGCCGTCCTCTATTAAGAGAATTGAGAGCGCAGTCTCGATGGTCTGCTCGCTGGCAAAGTATGCAGGGTACAAGTTGGATCCATATCTCAACCTGTCGCACGTGGGCCGCGCAAAAGACCTGCTGGAGAGGGAGCTTTAGGGGAGGCGCCTGTGATTCGCCGCGCGTCTCTCGCGAATCTACGGTCCGCCAAACCACATGTACTGCCAGCCCACGGAGAGGGTGTTGAACTGGAAGCCTACCCTTGCGTTCACGCCGGAGCTATAGGCGAATTTGAGCGATTGTCTGTCGGGTAAGGGGAGCGAGACCTGGGTGCCCAGCCGGGTGTTGCTCTGCCGCTCGGATGGCGCGCCCCCGTTGATCTTCGAGGCGCCGCCTCCGTACCACGTGGCATCGACAGCGACCCACAGGCCGCGGCGCACCGTGTAGCTGGCGTGCGCCTGAATGGCTGGGAGCTGAGCCTGGGTTCGAAGTGACTGCCCGGGATAGAAGTTTGAGTTTGCGGTGAAGAAAGTGTCGCTGCCGTAGAGATCAAGATAGAACTTTTTGACCGGGACGGAGATACCAAGCTCGGGTTTGAATGACCAGCGATTGGTGCTGATATTGATCAGCTTTTCGCCGGAATATTGTCCGGAGGGTGCGCTCATCGTGAGACTCGCGCCGAGAATCGTCCTGCGGTGCAATCGTTGCGCGAACTCTCGGGGAGTCATTGCCGGGTTGCCGCGCAGGTTGATGGAGAACTTTGCCTTCACGTCGGCCAGTCCTGAGCGATATACCATGCCTGACTGATCGCCGACGTTACCGGAGGCGTTCCCCCAGGCGTAAGGGAGCACTGCGGTAAGCAGGGCCTGCCGGCCGAAGACGCCAAACGTGTGGCCGAGGCCTAGTGCTGGAAAGTGGAAGGTCGCTTTTGCGTTGGTGATGGGAACCGTAGGGTCGAAGGCGATGCTTCCACTGGAGCGTCCAAAGCCAACGCTGGCAAACCATGTTCCTACGGGCGAGGCTGAATAGGCTCGAGGCTCAAGATCCTGCGCGTTGAGCGGGGTTGAGGCGCAAATTGTCGCCACGCATGCGAGCCATACGCCAACGGTGGGACGGATTCGCAGACGTGCCCGCATCTACGACACCAACATACTCAAATTTATGGGTAGAGGAAAGAAAAGGATGGAGCCGACGAACGGACTTGAACCGTTGACCTGCTGATTACGAATCAGCTGCTCTACCAACTGAGCTACGTCGGCGTACCTGTTTATTTTAGCGGCATTGGGGCGTATCTCCAAATTCGACTAATGCGTGGGACGGAACTTTCCTTCGCAGCTATGGGCTGAGGTCTCTTCGCCTTTTGCAGGAAGGATTTTCAGGTCGGTTTTGCTGAAGTCGATGTTTGTGCCGCCAATCCCGATCACAAGCGGGCGGGACTGATCGGGACTTGTGTCGGGACCGGTTATCGAATCGAGCAGTCGCCAGGGTGGAGTTCCGGAGGGGGAAATGACTCTGTCCAACTGCGGGAGATTGCTAAAGCTACGTACGGGATGGGCCGATGGGACGAGCATCAGGAGGCGCAAGCCTGCGCTCTCCCTGGGAAAGAGGCCCTGCAATGTGGCATGCGCTAGCCCTGCTGTCGTCCTTAGCGATGATCGTCGCGCCGTGTGTCGTGGCATCGCGTGTTGATCTTGATGCGGAAGAAGAGATGAGCAGGGCTCCGGTGGACCCGATTCTCAATTTGACGGAGTCGCGTTCCGCTGGTCGAGGGTGACCGAGTTTCGCGAGTGCGTTTGCGTAGCTGCCTGCGGAAGAATCACACGACCATCCAATCGCATTCGCTCGAAGTCTCTCTTCGCGGCAGTGAGCTTCCCAACTCTGCTCGTCGTCGCGCAGCGATGGCAGACGATTGCAACGCAAAATCTTAGGTGGTCTTGTCTGAATTATTGCCGCAGACGAGAAGAGGCCGCCCGGCAACAGGGCAGCCCCTCCTTAGGGAGAACAGTTCCAACGGAGGCAAAGCCATCAGAACTTTCTGGCGAAATACTAAGTTTGGCGAAATGACGTGTCAAGGTTTAAACCGAAAAAGGATAAACCGTTACATTACAACTAGTTACTAGGGTTACTACACGTACAACCCCCGGTATTTTATTCGCTATTATTTCGCCTTTGGGGTTGTGGAAAAAGGTCAAAGCACTATCGAATCAGCCGCTTAGACTGGCGGCTGCACCACTCCAGGTGCAGCCTGGGGACGTCTCAAAGGGATCAACCCTGGGAGCCGGCTGCTGGCGGGTCGGAGTGGATGGGCTCGGCGCGGCCGCTGAGATCGATCCGGAGGAACTCCGGCTCGGAGGCGGCAGGTTTGCCCTGCAGGACGCGGATGGCGGCACGTCCTCCGCCGAAGAAGAGGCCGAGCACGATTGCTGCTAAAGCCCCAAGTCCGCAGAAGATAAGGATGCCGCTAAGCAGGCTGACGGTCTTCTGAACCTCGACGTGGAACTCAGGCGGAAGGGCCTTGTTCCAGGTGACCTCGTTGCGCAGGTGGATACTGTTGACCATCGCCTCGGCCTCGGAGGGGCTCCAGGAGCCGGTGGTCAGGAGGAGGAGCGGTCCTTCGCGGCGCAACTTCACGGTTCCGGCGGAGGCTCCCTGCTGGGTGAGGCTGGCGGCGATGGCGCGTCCGCGGTCGCCGGCGATCTGAGGCGTGGGAAGCATGAGCAGGGTCAGCAGTCCCTTTCCGGAGTACTTCGCCGTGATGACCTCGGCGGCTTTGTCGAAGCCGAGGATCTCCGGGGGCAGCGCGCCGCCCATGGCCTGATATCCGACAGGCCCTAGAGCGTAGCGAACAGAATCATCCTGCAGGCCTTTCTGCGGGAGGTAGGTCGGCAGCTGCGGAGCGAGCCCTTTGATTCCGCCGATCTTGGGCAGTGTTACGGCAAGCTGGCGCAACTCGTCGGAGGTTGTCGGGCGCGGCTGCTTCACGTGCGCGTCGACCACGGTGGTCCCGCTCAGGACGAGGAACTCGCCGGTGCCGGTTGCGATGGTCTCGGAGCCGGACTTTCTGGCGGCGGAGTAGTTCTTCGCTCCCGATCCGCGCAGATAGGTGAAGGCGCTATAGGCTCCGGTGGCATCGATGAACTGGTAGGCCTCGACCTGCATGGTCTGGGGACCGTTGGCCAAGTGATAGGACTGCTGGCTGGTGCGAGTGAGACCGTCCTCTTTGAAGACGGCTGCAGTCTGGCCCTCGGGATGGAAGCAGTCGGTGCAGGGAGGCGCGGCGTCCTGCGCCTGCCATGGGCCGAACTTCGCGGGAAGCAGCGGAGCGGCGGGCACAACGAGAGTTGTCTGTGCCTGCTGCTCCGCCGAGGCGAAGGCGGCTGCGCCTGCGAGGCTCAGAGCGA
Organism: Edaphobacter bradus; assembly: GCF_025685645.1. Taxonomy (NCBI): domain Bacteria; kingdom Pseudomonadati; phylum Acidobacteriota; class Terriglobia; order Terriglobales; family Acidobacteriaceae; genus Edaphobacter; species Edaphobacter bradus. The sequence continues at coordinate 432,869 of NZ_JAGSYF010000002.1, read as the reverse complement.
TGAAACTCTGTGCGAAGACCCGAAATCCTAATCTGCCGTGAACCATGAAGCACCTACCCCTGCTATCGGCCAGATTACACCAGTGGGAAACGGCAGGCGAGCGCGGCAAGGGCGGTCTCCAGAGGCCGATTGCATGGGTTCGACTTAGCGGCTGGGGCTTAGTGTGAGGGCTCAGCGTGGCATCAGGCGGAAAAAGAGTGCCTGCTCTGCGATGGGCTCGGTCTTATCCGCCAGCTCGGTCATCTGGCGGTCGCTGAGAGGGGTGAAGTCGCGAGCGAGTTGCGCGCACTCTTCCACTTGTGCCACGGTGTCGCAGCCGATGATGGCGGTGCTGATGGGCAGCGAGAGTGTGTAGAACATCGTCTCGTGTTTGGTTAGCGTGCCGGGCGTGGTGGCGATGGCTCCGGTGCCCTCCCACGATCTCTTCTGCTCATCGACGGGAGGCGGCGTCCAACTGGAGAGGATGCGGCCGCGCGCCATGACCTTCATGCCGATGATGCCCATCTGCTTTTCGACGGCCATTGGGAGCAGCTCTTTGGCGAAGGAGTAGTGGTACTTGTCGGCTGCGTTGAGTCCCATGAGGACAGTGTCGAAGGGGAAGCGGCGGATGCCTTCCATGAGGGCTTCGGGGCGGAAGCGGCCGGTGATGCCGAGGTGACGCACCATCTTCTGGTCGCGCGCCTCGGTGAAGGCCTCGATGGCTCCGCCTTTGCCGAAGATCTGGTCGATGTCTTCCTGAATGCCGACGTCGTGAAGCTGCCATGTGTCGAGGTGGTCGGTGTTGAGCAGCTTGAGTGAGACCTCGAGGTTGCGCAGCGCAGCGTCGCGGGTGCGCTCCTTGGTCTTGCTGGCGAGGAAGACCCGGTCGCGACGGCCCTTGAGGCCTCTGCCGAGGTACTGCTCGCTCCAACGGTCGGGGCCGCCGTAGATGGCGGAGGTGTCGAAGTAGTTGACGCCGAGCTCGAGCGCGCGCTCGATGATTGGGATGGCGACAGCTTCGTTGTCATGCTTCTCGAGCGCTCCTTGTCCGCCGAGGCCGAAGATTCCCGCGCGGAAGCCGGTGCGGCCGAGGTTGCGTGTGGGCATCATCTCCTGCACGGCCTGCGCGGCTGCTGTTGTTGGGATGGCGGGTTCTGCGAGGGCCTTCGTCGGAAGCGCAGCGGCGGCGACGCTTGCCGCGATGGCGCTGCCGCCGGTCTTGAGGAAGTTGCGGCGGCCTTCATTGCGAAGTTGATCGGGAGTCTTCATGCGGTTTTCGAGCTACCTCGGGCGCGGATTTCTTGTCGCAGAGAATCTTAGCGCAGGAGTGCGGCGATGCGTTGCGAATCACTTAGTATCGTGTGGACCTGGCAAACAGGTTTTCGGAGGGGATTGCTTTGTATAGAAGATTGCTTGAAGTCTGCGCCTTGATGGCTGTGTCGGCAGCGATGGTCTTTGCCACGGTTTTTGCGCATGGAGCGAATGTTCCGAAGGACTACAAGGGAACTCCTTACGGGGACAACAAGCATAAGGGTGTCGCGCAGAGTGTTCCGGGGCGGGTGGAGTGCGCTTACTACGATCGCGGCGGCGAGGGTGTGGCCTATCACGATACGGATGCGAAGAACCATGGCAGCGGGGAGCTGAATCCCGCCAACGGAACTTACCTGAATGAGTTCCGAATGGGCGAGGGTGTCGACACTTCTTATACGAAGTTTCACAGGATGCCCGATCTGTTCGATGACAATTCTTACAATAAAGTTCAGCCGCCTGCGGACCAGCTTTACGTGGGATGGACCGAGCCGGGGGAGTGGTTCCGGATTACGGTGGATGTCGCACACGCGGGCTTATACAGTGCCGATCTGCTTTACACGTCGAATCGCGGTGGGTCGATCTCGCTGGATGTCAATGGAAAGGATGCGACGGGGCCGCTGGCGATCGAGTCAACCTATGATGTGGCTGATCCAATTGCGTGGAGGCAGTGGCATCACTGGAATCTCGCGAAGGGATTGGTGAAGGTGAGGCTGCCTGCGGGGAAGACCGTGTTGACCGTGCACATTCTGACGCAGGGTCAGATGAATCTTGCTTACTTTGACTTCAAGGAAGCTCACTGAAGCGAATTTGATTGAGCCGTGCGGGTGCTGGCGCGCTCGGTCGGCACTTTGGACCCGCTCAGGCCGCCTTCGTAACGGGCGACGCCTTTGTAGAGGCTTTCAGCGACGCGCTCGCGGTACTCGGGCTGACGAAGCTGGCTGGCGTCCTTCGGGTTGGTGACGAAGGAGATCTCGGCGAGGATCGACGGCATGTTCGCGCCGATTAGCACGACGAAGGGGGCCTTCTTGACGCCGCGATTCTTCAGGCCAGAGTTGCCCTTCTGAAGACCTGAGTAAAGGCTGGTTTCAACGTCGCTTGCGAACTCGCGCGACTCGTCGATCTTGTCCTTGAGGGCGATCTTTTTGACGAGGTCGCTTAGCTGATGGATGGACTGATCGGAGACGGCGTTCTCGCGGGCGGCGACTTCGAGGGCGTCGGGCTGCGAGGTGAAGTTGAGGTAGTAGGTTTCGACGCCGCGCGCGGTGGGATCGCTCGAGGAGTTGGCGTGAATGCTGAGGAAGAGGTCGGCCTGCGCCTTGTTGGCGATGGCGGTGCGCGTTTCGAGCGGGATGAAGGTGTCGTCGGAGCGGGTGTAGATGATCTCGGAGCCGAGACGGTCATGCAGCAGCTTGCCTAGGCGCAGCGCGACGTCGAGCACAACGTCCTTCTCTTCGATGCCGTCGGCACCGATGGTTCCGGAGTCGTGGCCGCCGTGGCCGGCGTCGATGACGATGCGGCCGATCTTAAGGCCCAGGGCGCGGACGAGAGAAGTTTGCCCGTCGGCGGTGGGGCTGGCTGCGCGCGCGGGCTCGGCGGGCTCGGTCTTTTTGCCGCGGTGGCTGGTGGACCGGGATGAGGCGGTGGTTCTGCTGGAGGTGTTCACGTCGGTGGTGTTCGCGGCAGGGGCTCCCGAGCCGGGCACGACGGCAGCGATAGGCTGCGAGGTGGGGACGCTGGTGGCCTCGACCTTGCCGGGCTGATCGCTGATAGCCGCGACCTCGGTGGTGGTGTTGGCGTTTCGTGTCGCGACGGTGTTTGGCACGGGGCGGGTAGACAAGATGTCGGCCGGCTGCGTCTTGCTGGCTGAGTTCTGAGGCTGCGCGCCGCCGTGGATGTCGATGATGAGGCGGTAGGGGTTCGGCAGGAGGAAGGCCGAGTACTCGGTGACGTCGTTGACGTCGAGCACGACACGCGTCATGTCGTTGGAGAACTGGGCGGCGCGGATGCGCTTGAGGAAGCCGTCGTCGGTGACGGTGAAGCTGTGGCCGACGAGCTCCTGCGCGAGGCGCGTGCCGTGCAGGTCGAAGTAGATGCGGTCGGGATTGGGGACGCGCGCGGCTTCGTAGGTGACGTCGTCGCCGAGGTCGATGGCGACACGCGTGTAGTTCGGCGTGGACCAGTGGCGGATTCCAGTGACCTGCGCGAGGCGGTGGCGCTTCGCCGACGTTTTGGCGATGTGCGAGAGGCCGGTGCTCTCGGGCTGCGGCTGGGACTTCTGGGCCGCGTCTGTGCTTGTGTCTGTGCCTGTTTCTGGGCCCGCGTTAAGGGCCTCGTTCACAGGTGCTGAGGTTCCCGGGCGGTCGTCTGTTGTCGCCGACGTGGCATGAGCAGGCGCGATAAGCGTTGCGTGCCAAGGGACGACTGCTTCGGCGGCAGCGCTTTGTGTCCTGTGGATCGCTCCGGGCTTCAGCGAGTCCAGGCCCGCGCGGGCTTCTTCGGCGAGCGAGCTGTGCGGGTACTGCTTGAGAAAGAGGGAGTAGCGCTCATGCGCAGCGGCGGTGTCGTGGAGATCGTTCTCGTAGATCTGCGCCTCGGCGAGCAGGGCGGCCACGCGAAGGGAGCTGCCGGGGTACTGCGTGCGGAGAAACTCGTACTGGCCGACGGCGGCCTTCAGACTCTTTGGATCGTGCAGGGTGCGGCCCTGCTCGGCGAGCAGTTCGGCCACGGTGTTGACGGCGGGGGCGGCGTACTGGCTCTGCGGAGCGTCGTGGTAGATGGCGCGGAAGCCGTCGAGTGCGCGGGCGTAGTCGGCCTTGGTTCGATTTGCTTCGGGGATTGCTTCGAGGGCTTCGCGGCCTTGCGTGGCTTTCTCCCACGGCGACGCTTCAACGACGTGCTTCTGCACTGCGGCCCTGGGCTTCGCTTCAACGAAGTTCGGCGCGATGGCGATTTCACAGCACACGACTACTACAAATCCGCAGCGCAACGCCGCCGCGCCGGCAGTGCTCAACCTTGGTCCCCGCAGCTTCTTGCACACAAGCATCTCTCTTAGTTTAAGAGGCTGATAGACCCGCAAAGGTTGTGAAAAGCTATCTGGGTACTCCCAGCGATACCCCCACAAAAGGGGCAGTGACTTTCAGCAAGAGAAGAAGCGAGGGAATCTTCCCTCGCCTCGTTTGTTCTTTCGGATGTGTTGCTTAGAGGAGGCCTTCGATTACTGTGGCTGACTTTGCCAACGCTGCGTCGAGCGCGGCGATGTCGCTGCCACCGGCCTCGGCGAGATCGGGGCGGCCTCCGCCTTTACCTCCGACCAGCGCTGCGAGTTGGCCTACGACTTTGCCCGCTTGCACGCGCGTGGTGAGGTCTTTCGTGACTCCGACGATGAGCGAGACCTTGTCCTCGGCGGCTGCACCGAGCACGACGATGCCGGAGCCGAGCTTGGTGCGCAAGGTGTCGACGAGCGTGCGCATCTGGCCTTTGTCGAGGCCGTCGACGCGCTGGGCGAGGACCTTGATGCCCTTCACTTCGACTGCGGAGGAGGCTGCGTCGGCGGTCGAGGCGGAGGCGGACTTCATGCGTAGCTGATCGAGCTCTCGGCGGAGGCGCTTCATCTCCTCCTCCTGCGTGGCGATCTTGTTGCGGATCGCATCGGCGGGAGAGGCATCGGACGAACCCACGACCTGGCTGACGACGCGGGTCACGTCATAGTCGCGGCGGAACTGATGGAGTGCTCCGGTTCCGCTGATGGCTTCGACGCGACGGACGCCGCTCGAGACCGAGCCCTCGCCGACGAGCTTGATGAGGCCGATCTCACCGGTGGCGCCCGTGTGGGTTCCACCGCACAGCTCGGTCGAGAAGTCGCCGATCTTTACGACGCGCACGCGCTCTCCGTACTTCTCGCCGAAGAGGGCCATTGCGCCGAGCTCGTTGACGGCGACGTCGATGGGAACGTCCACCATGGTCTCGACTTTGGTGTTGTTGAGGACTTCGCGGTTGACGAGATCTTCGATCTGCTGCTGCTCTTCTTCGGCGACTCCGGTGAAGTGGGAGAAGTCGAAGCGCAGGCGCGATGCGTTGACGAGCGAGCCGGCCTGCTTGACGTGTTTGCCGAGGACCTCGCGGAGCGCGGCGTGCAGCAGGTGGGTGCCGGTGTGGTTGCGCTCGGTGGCGCGGCGGTTTTCGGCATCGACGACGGTATCGACGGTGTCGTTGACGGCGAGAGTCTCTCGCGCGGTGATCTTGTGGGCGAAGATGCCCTGGACGGGCTTGGTTGCGCCGTGCACGTCGGCGACGACGGTGTTGTGGTCGTCGGAGTAGAGCCAGCCGATGTCGCCGACCTGGCCGCCGGAGTCGGCGTAGAAGCTTGTGGCGTCGAGGACGGCTTCGCCCTGTTCGCCGGCTTTGAGCTCGGGGACGCCTACTCCATCTTTTACGAGGGCTAGGATCTTGGCTCCGTCGGTGCGGAGGGCGGAGTAGCCTTCGAACTCGGTCTTGGCTAGTTCGTTATAAAGGGGTTTTGCAACAGTTTTGTATTCTGTCCCGGTCCAAGACTTTCGAGCACGCCCTTGCTCTTCACGCATCGCCTGCTCGAATCCAATTTGATCGAAGACTAATCCTCGGTCTCGTGTGGCGTCTTGCATGAAGTCCAGAGGAAGCCCAAATGTTTCATAAATCTTGAATGCTTTGGCTCCCTCAACAACGCCTTTTGTGGCGAGCGGATGAGAGCTGTCGGCAGATGCCGCGATGTTCAAAATTATGGACGTATGGAGTTTGCCGACTTCTTCTGCCTCATCCATCAACTCGTCAAATTTTCGCGAAGCCGATTCGATAACTCGAGCGAACTGTTGCTCTTCGGCGAGGACGACTTTTGCGACGCGGTCGGCGGATTCTTTGAGCTCGGGGTAGGCTGCGGCCATCTCGTCTCGGACGGCGTAGACCATCTCGTGCATGAAGGGCTTTTCCTGGCCGAGCAGGCGGCCGTGGCGGATTCCGCGGCGCATGATCTTGCGGAGGACGTAGCCGCGGCCTTCGTTCGAAGGAAGGACTCCGTCGGAGATGAGGAAGGTGGCGGCGCGGGAGTGGTCGGCGATGATGCGCAGGCTGGCCTGCGAGCGATGGTCGATCTCGTGGTCGGGCTCGACCTTGTGGTGCGTGAGCTGCTCGGCGCGGTTGATGAGCGGGGTGAAGAGGTCGGTCTCGAAGTTAGAGAGGACGCCTTGCAGCACGCAGGCGACGCGCTCGAGGCCCATGCCGGTGTCGATGGAGGGCTTGGGGAGCGGCGTGAGCAGCGGGCCGCTTGCGGTGATGGTGCGGTCGAACTGCATGAAGACGAGGTTCCAGATCTCGACGTAGCGCTGCTCGTCTTCGCCGAAGGGGCGATCGATGGCGGGGTCTTCGCCGGCTTCGACGCCGAGGTCGTAGTAAATCTCGCTGCAGGGGCCGCAGGGGCCAGTGTCGCCCATCTGCCAGAAGTTGTCCTTGGCTCCGAGCTCGTGGATGCGCTCGGCGGGAACGCCTACGTCGAGCCAGTATTTGTAGGCCTCAGCGTCGCGGGGAACGCCCTCGTCACCCTCGAAGATGGTGACGTAGAGTCTTGAGGGGTCGATGTTGAACCACTCTTTCGAGGAGAGGAGCTCCCAGGCGTAGGCGATGGCGTCCTTCTTGAAGTAGTCGCCGAAGCTGAAGTTGCCGAGCATCTCGAAGAAGGTGTGGTGGCGGCGGGTAAAGCCAACGTTTTCGAGGTCGTTGTGCTTGCCGCCGGCGCGGACGCACTTTTGCGAGGTGGTGGCGCGGGAGTAGTCGCGCTTCTCGAGGCCGAGGAAGGCGTCCTTGAACTGGTTCATGCCGGCGTTGGTGAACAGCAGCGTGGGGTCGTTCGCCGGCACAAGCGACGACGAGTGCACGCGGCGGTGCCCCTTGACTTCAAAAAACCGCAGAAAATCTTCCCGAATCTGGCTTCCCGACCTATAGTTCATAAGATTTAAGTTTATCAGCGGCGGAGTTGGGAGTGAAAAGTAGTACGTAGTACAATATGTCAGGGAGAATATCGTATGCGCCGGGTTTCGCTGCGTGAAGCAAACCAGAATTTTTCGTCCTGTATCGCCGAGGTCGAGGCCGGGGAGAGCCTTCTCCTCGTCCGCCGGGGCAAGCCTGTCGCACGTATCGTCCCCTATGACAAAGAACCTCGCGACCTGAAGCATGAGGCGGCGGTCAAGCGGCTCAAGGCTTTTCTGGACAAGGGGATCGACCTCGGCGGTTTGCGGGCCAACCGGGAAGAGCTGTATGACCGCGGCCTCTAGGCTTACGCTCGATACCAACATCCTTATCTACGCCATCGACGCCTCGGCCGGCAGAAAGCATAGCGTGGCGCGCAGCCTTGTGCTTCGTGCCGCCGCTGCGCATCAGCCGCTCATGTTGCAGTCGCTCAACGAGCTCTGCGCCGTTGCGACGCGGAAACGCTTCCTCGATCCGGCGAAGATCGTCGCGGCGGTCGAGTTTCATCGCGATGCTTTTCCGCTGATTGCAGCTAACGCTAACGACCTCACTGACGCCGTCAGCGCGCACCACGACCACAATCTGCCGTTTTGGGATGCGCTGCTGTGGGCCACTGCGCGCCGCGCAGGCTGCCGCCTTATCGTCAGTGAGGACTTCCAGGATGGACGCACACTCGGGGGTGTCCTCTTCCGCAATCCGTTTGCGAAAAAGCTGCCTGTTGAGATTGACGAACTACTCTCATGATTCTCCTACTCCGGGAACCCAGGTCTGGCCTTCCATTATGAAGACGTCGTCGGTTGTTTGCTGCAGGCGCGCGAACTCCTTGCGATGCTCGGTCATCACCAGAGTCGTCACCAGCGCGTCGAAGGCGTCTTCGGAGCCGCGGGCCTTTGCGAGCACGCTTCGGGAGAGCGTGGCGTAGAGCGGATTCTCGCTTCGCTTCGCTTTGAGGTATTCGGTGCGCGCTGGCTCGGAGCTTTTGGTGACGGGCCCGGTCATCAGGCGGGTGTAGATCTCGACGACCAGGGGGTGCGCGGGGTCGGGACGGTCGAAGGGCCAGATGCGAAAGCCTGCCTGCCGCAGCCGCAGCAGATGCGGCATGCCGCGTAGCGAGGCGGTTCCGACCGCGCCTGCTCCACCGATCTGGAAGACGGACTTTGGGGCGATTCCGGCGATCCTGGCGGCCTGCGCGGGGTCGGCGATGACTGCCTTGACCTTCAGTGCGGTTTCGGCGCGGCGGAGCATGCGGTGGGCGTGCTCGCCGCGGAACTCAGCGGGTTTCTTGCCGTTACGCAGATTGCCGGCCTTGCCCCAGAAGCGCGCGTCGTCGCAGTCTTCATGGAGCCAGCGCTCGCCCTGGCCGTCGGCGACACGCTGCCAGAGTTCAGGGGCGGATGTGACGCCATGTTCTGCGAGGAACCACGCGGGATAGCTGAAGGAGAAGTCGAAGCCTACGACCATCCGCGGGGTCTCGCGTGCGAGCTCGATGAGCCAGCTGATGAGCTCCTCGCGGGTGCGTCCGGTCTCGAGTTGAACGCGAGCCGGCGCGGAGTTGCGGTTGGGGGCGGTCCATACTCCGGCCCAGATCTTCCTGCGCTGACCGGGGCCCTTATCGCCTGACCAGTCCACGCCTACTACGCGCTTAACCGCATTTATCTGTGTCATTTCCTTACGACTTCTTTATGCCTTACTAATGAGTTCTTTATCTCACGGACTCTACCGTATTGAGACCGGGAAGAAAATCCATCTCTGCCTCCTGAGACACGAAACGCTAATGGCACATCTCTATCGCGCCGTTTCACTGGCGTCTTTCCTCGCCGCATCTTCTTTCTTTGCCGTCAGTTCTCTCAAGGCGGAGACCTCCCCGTCCGAAACGTCTTCCGTCAGCAGCTCTATCGTCATACCCGCTCTCACTGAAGACGTTCTTCCCCCGGAGGTCAGGCAGCAGAAGAGCTTCTTTGCGCGTCTGGCGCAGGCCTATCGAGGCGACTGGAACCCGAATACTCCCGGCGGCCCCGACCCGGAGCGCCGCGGCTATCCGGGGCCGCTTGATTCGACGCCCTTTCCCTCGAGCGACTACAGCGTTGGCGGGACACCCGTCATTGGAGCGCCGGATACACAGACTTACCCGCTCATGGAGGCCATCAACCAGAACCGCGGCCACGTTAAGATCTACGGCTGGTTCAACACTGGCTTCAACATCAGCACCTCCAACCGCGGCGTCGGAGCCAACTCGCCAGCCGCGTACTATTACACTCCCAACACGTTCGTTCCCGACCAGCAGGTCCTCTATATAGAGCGCCTTCCCAATTCTGTACAGACGGAGCACTTCGACTGGGGTTTTCGCGTTGCTCAGCTCTATGGGCAGGACTACCGCTACACCACGTCGAAGGGGGTCTTCTCCCAGCAGCTTCTGCTCAAGAACAATTCTCGCGGTTATGACCCCGTGATGTACTACATCGACCTTTATTTCCCACATGTCGCGCAGGGAATGAACGTTCGGATAGGCCGTTACATCTCGCTGCCGGATATTGAAGCGCAGCTCGCTCCGAACAACTACACCTACTCGCACTCGCTGCTTTACACCATTGACCCCTACACCCAGACGGGCATCGTTGCCAGCATCAAGCTCTCCGATCATTGGCTCGTACAGGCGGGTTTTTCCGACGGCAACGACGTCGCCCCCTGGACGTCCGACGCCCAGCCTACCGGCACAGCGTGTGTCGATTTCACCTGGAGCCATGGCGGCGATGCGCTCTATACCTGCGCCAACTCGTTCAACAATGGCAAGTACGCTTACAACAATCTCCAGAGCTACTACGAGACCTGGTACCACAAGATCAACGCCACGTGGCATACCGACACGGAGGCCTGGTACATGTACGAGCGCGATGTGCCTAATATTGCAGGCAATGTAGCGAATCCCATCACACCGGAGATCGGCGCCAACGGGGCTTTCTGCAGGCCGGGTCAGCTCCGCTGCTACGCGCCGGAGTTCGCCGTCGTCAACTACCTGGAGAAGCAGTTCAGCAAGCGAAGCTATCTCTCGATCCGCAACGAGTTCGTGGACGACATCAAGGGACAGCGCACAGGCTACAAGACCAGGTATACGGAACATCTGGTGAGCTATGGTCACTGGATTGGCTCGACGGTCCTCTTTCGGCCGGAGCTGCGTTTTGAGCACTCCTACGACATGCCCGCCTACGACAATGGATATAAGTCGACCCAGTTCATCGTCGCCGGCGACGTAACGTACCACTTCTAGGCAGAGTTCCTTCGGAGGAACCTTTTTCCGGCGATCTGCGTACATCGGTTTGGAGGAGAAACCGATGCTCAAAGTGCTGCTCTTTTGCCTGCTCCTGGTGGTCTGCTGGCCGCTGGCTGTGGCAGCGCTCCTTCTGTATCCGTTGATCTGGCTGGTGCTGCTGCCGTTCCGTCTCGTGGGGATCGTCGTGGGCGGAACGTTCGACCTCATCGCCGCGCTGTTCTTCCTTCCGGGCCGCATGCTGCGCGCGCTCTAGGTGAGCCGAGGAGGATGGCGCAACAAGCAAACAGCAGATCCCTCCACTTCGCTTCGCTCCGGTCGGGATGACATTTGGGGGATAACTATTTCAGCGACAGGACATTAGTCTTCGCTCTCAGGTGCTTCGCCGGCGTCTTCGAGAGCGCTCTCATCCACTTCGACGTCCCACTCGCGCAACACCTTATATATAGTCCCGGCGGAGAAGCCTGCGCGCATCAGTCGTCCGGTTACGCGAGTGGCTTCTTTTCTCGCGTTTGCGCCGCTGGGCTGCTTGATGCGCTTGCGGGCGATGTACTCGCGGGCGAGGGCGACCTCGTCCACGTCTTCGTAAGCTTTTGTGAGTGTGGTGGCGATCAGGTCTTTGTGGACGCCCTTTTGCGCGAGGTCCTGCTGGACGCGGCGGCGGCCGTACTTCTCGTTCTCCTTGCGGAGGCGCGTGTAGTCGGCGGCGAAGCGCGTATCAGAGAGATACTTCAGCTCTTTCAATCGCGCGACGACGCGGTCCATCGCGCGTTCGCCTGCCTCGCCCTCTTCGGCGCGGGCGCGCATCAGGCGTTTGAGATCGCGCACGGTGCGCATCTTGCGTGCAAGAGCCCCGACGGCGTATTCAAACAGCTCCGGTTCACGCAGCGGCTCGCGCTTTTTCTTCGCTCGTGCAAACGCCATTAGTTTGTGCCTGCGTACTTGTTGGTGTGGGTCCAGCGGTCGCACCAGTCGCCTACGATGTCGTGCCAGAGTTGCGAGTTCTGCGGCTTGAGCACCCAGTGGCCCTCGTCGGGGAAGTAGAGCATCCTTGAAGGCACATGGAGCTGCTGCAGCGCGGTAAAGAGCTGGAAGCCCTCGCTGGTGTCGAGCCGGTAGTCGCGCTGGCCGTGGATTACGAGGGTGGGGGTCTTTGCGTTCCTGATGGCGAGCATCGGCGACCACTTGAGGAAGGGGTCGGATGCGGCAGGGCGGTCGAAGTAGCGCCACGGCTGGCCGGGCTCGGTGTCGCCGGGAGCGCGGAACTCCCACTCGTTGAACCAGAGCTCTTCGGTGGTTCCGTAGGCGGACTGCGGGTTGAACATGCCGTCGTGGGTCACGATGCAGGCGAAGCGGTTGGTGTGGGTCAGGATCCAGTTGGCCATAAAGCCGCCGTAGCTGGCGCCGAGCGCGCACTCGCGGGTCTTGTCGATGAAGCCGTAGTGCTGCTCGGCGTAGTCGAGGCCGCGCATCAGGTCAATGTAGGGCTTGCCGCCCCAGTCGCCGTTGACGCCGTCAACGAAGGCCTGGCCGTAGCCGGTCGAGCCGCGAGGGTTCACCATGACGACGACGTAGCCGCCGGCGGCCATCAGCTCGGGGTTCCAGCGATAGCTCCAGGCGTCTCCCCAGGCTCCCTCCGGGCCGCCGTGGATGAGGAACTTCAACGGATACTTCTTTGCGGGATCAAAGTTTGGCGGACGGATGAGGAAGGCCTGCACGGTCGTGTTCTCGGCTCCCGCAAACGTGAAGCTCTCCAACTTTGGCAGATCGAGCCGCGCCAGTAAAGCGTCGTTCAGGTGCGTCAGCCGGACGACTGCTGCGCCGCCGCGTCCCTGCGCGTCGAGCGCGATCGAAGAGACCGCGGTCGGGCTTCGCACCGTCATCATCGAAGTCACAAGCGTTCTTCCATCGTGAGCAAGCTGCAGCTCGCTGTACTCGGCAGAGCTTGCAATCGCTGTTGCTTCGGGGAGATCGATCTCCGCGGAGAGAATGTTCACCTGCCCCATCTCGCCGCTGGTGAAGTAGATTGTTCTGGAGTTCGGCGCCCAGATAAACTCATCGACCCAGCTGTCGAGCCTCGGCAGCAAATCCTTTGTTCCCTTCGTCTGGCGGTCGAACGCCATCAGCCGGAACCGGTCGCTCTCATATCCAGCCCGCGCCTGCGACCGGAAGGCGAGCCACTTGCCATCGGGCGAATACGCCGGAGCGTCGTCGCTCCCCGGCGAGGTCGAAATCTTCATCGGCCGCGCATCGGCATCGTTCAGACGCAGCGTGAAGATGTCGTTGTTGGTCGAGGCTGCAGGGATGAGATCGAGGTTCGTGACGTAGGCGATCTCCTGCGAGTCCGGAGCCCAGGCGTAGCCGGTCGGGCCACCGAGCGAGAAGACAGGGGCCTCGGCCTCGCCGATATCGCGCCGCGGCGTCAGGTCGCGAACGGTGTTGCCGTCGGTTGCGCTTACTACAAGCACGTGGCTCCGCTTTCGCCCTACGTAGTTGTTCCAGTGGCGGTAGAGCAGATGATCGAAGACCATCGCCTTTACGGGGCTCTTCGCGGCAGCCTCGTCTTTGCGCTTGTTGCAAGTGTCCTCGTCCAGCCACGAGGCCTCGTCGCTGCACTCCGGATAGACGCGCGAGACAAACATGATCCGCCGGGAGTCCGGCGACCAGATCGCTCCGTCGGCCTCAGTGCTTACATGCGTGAGCTGTCGCGGCGTTCCCAGCTTGCCTTCGCTCTCGTTCCAGTCGGCGAGAAATATCTGCGACTGGCCCGTGGCGGTCACGGTTGCGGTGAAGAGCACCTGTTTGCCGTCCGGAGAGAAACGGCCGCCGCTCTCGCCGTCCTTCCATAGGGTCAACTGCCGCTCGCGCTCTTTGCCGTCGAGCGGAACCACCCACAGGTGGGAGGTCCTGGTGTTGGCGGCGAGGTCGACGTCCACTGCCGAGAACATCACCCACTTGCCGCTGGGAGAGATCCGCGGATCGCTGATACGCTTTATGGCCTGCAGATCGGCGAAGGTCATCGGCCGCTTTGCAAGGGGCGTCGCACTCTGTCCAAACGCGGCACTACTGAGGGTTAACGCGGTCAGCCAACCAGCTAGTCTTCTCATCGCGTCAGTCTACTCAACCGCACCCGTGGCCGTCACTTCTCAGGCCACTTCACCCATCACTCCCTCAGGTCTTGCGGCGAGAGACGCTGCTGCGGGAAGCCGCACCACGACCGCCGCTCCGTGCGGGTGCAGGTTGAAGGCGCTGATCTCGCCGTTGTGCTCGCGAACGATGCCATAGCAGATGCTCAAGCCCAGCCCCGAGCCCTCGCCGGGCTCGCGTGTCGTGTAGAACGGGTCGAAGACGCGGCCCGGCTCGCTGAAGCCTGGCCCCGTGTCGCTCACAATCACCTGCACGGCGCGGGCGTCCTGGCCGACTGCGACCCGAATGGAGTGGCCTCCGCTCTGCCTAGGGCCGTCGCTGGAGGCGATGGCCTGCGCGGCGTTGTTGAGCAGATGTTCCAGCACTTGTCTCAGGCGGTCGCGGTTGCCTTGAACGTCAGGCACAGTGTCCTGGGCCTGCACGACCAGCTTCACACCCCGGGCTGTCAACTTCTCCTCGCACGCCACCGCCAGCTCGCGCACGAGCTCCGTCATCGCGACGGCCTCCTCGCGGTTCACCGAGGGCCTCCAGAAGTTGAGCAGGCCTTCGACCGTCTGGCGCATCCGCCTGGCCTCGCGCAGGATCGTCTCGGCGTCCTCCTGTACGTGGCGCTGATCGGCCGACTCGGCGATCAGCTCGGCGAAGCCCATGACCGCCGTCAGCGGATTGTTCAGCGCGTGCGCCATGCCGCCAGCCAGCAGGCCCAGACTGGCGAGCTTTTCGGCGCGCAACAGCCGCTCGGCCAGTTCGGCGTTCTCCATCGCGCGGCCTACCTTCACGGCCAAGGCCTCAAGTGGAGCAAGCGCCTCTTCCACTAGCCCCCTGCGGATGGAGAGCATCCTGTCCGCGCCGACCACCAGCGCCCCGACGAGCCGCCGCCCGGTAGTGGTTCCGATGGGCACAACGATGGCGCGTCCCAGTCCGGGCCGCTCCTGCTCCGCGCCGAGGACCACAGCGCGACTCTTGCGTCCCACACTGATTCCGCGCCCCAGAGACTGCCTCAGCGCCGTGTCCGGCTGCGTGGAGCGCTCCGTCTCCCTCTCTGTCTCGGCGAGGCCCGCGGCCCATGTTTGCAGCGCTTCGAGGACAGGCTCCTCCATGCCAACGGAGCCTGCGACGTAAAGCCTCGCCTCGGCGTCACGAACCAGCATGGCGACACGGCGGAAGGGGCTTCTTTCGGCCACGTTGCTGCACACTCTGCGGCTTAGCTCGCCGAGATCGCCGTCCGGGCCGGGCCGCACGTCGAGATAGGCGTAGGCCTCAATCTCCTCGCGAACCCTTCTCTCGCGGCGTCTTTCGGCCAGGAGGTTCTTTGTCCTCTGCGACATGGCCACAAGCCACAGCGCCAGTCCTGCCGAACCGATGCTGCATATCCAATGCAGCTCGGCCATCCTTCGCATCTCACTGAGCCCAGCCGACATGACCAAACCTCCGCCTTTCGCGTCTATTCTTGAAAGGGACGGGCCGCGGGTTCCGGACGAGTATAACCCTGTACCCTCTCCCTGGAGTTCTCCCGATGAAACTGCTCTCTGTCGTCTCCGTTCTCGCCCTCTCTCTTGTCCCCCTATCGGCGGCTCCGGTCGGAGCCTTCGCGGCTGTCGCAAATCCATACGCGGCGGCCGGGGGACAGGACCCCGCGGGCTTCGGTCCGCTCGACCCATCAGCCCCGACCGGGCTCACTCCGGAGCAGATCATCCAGAAGTTCGGCGCGCGTGAGAGCGAGTTCAACCGCGCCCGCGACAACTACATCTTTCGCCAGACCGTGAAGGTCAACACCATCTCCGACGACACGGGCAAGCCCGATGGCGAGTACCTGCAGGTCACAGACATCCTCTTCGACAAACAGGGCCGCCGCGACGAGCGCGTCGTCTTCGCCCCCACCAACACGCTTGAGCGAGTCCAGATGTCCCCTACGGACTTCGACGAGATCGAGCACCGCATCCCGTTCGTGCTCACCACGGAAGACCTGCCCCAGTACGACATCAAGTACCTCGGCCGACAGAAGGTCGACGATCTCGAAACCTACGTCTTCGACGCCGGTCCCAAGACGCTCGAAAAGGGCAAGCACTACTTCCAGGGCAAGGTCTGGGTAGACCAGCAGGACTTCCAGATCGTCCTAATCAATGGCAAGACCGTTCCACAGGACACGCGCAAGGGCCACGAGGACCTTCAACCACCCTTCACGACCTACTACGAGCAGGTGGACGGCAAGTACTGGTTCCCCACCTACAGCAAGGCCGAAGGGATCCTCCACTTCCAGGGCGGCGATGGCTACATGTCCCAGGACGTCCACATGCGCAACATCATCAAATACACGGACTACAAGCAGTTCCGCGCTACCAGCCGCATCATCTACAACGGGCAGGACATCACCAACACCCGCGAAGACAACAAAGGCAACAACCAGCCGAAGCCTGCGGATACTTCACACTAAGGTTTGCTTACTGCGTTGCCTTACGACTCGATGCGCCGGCCTTCGTCACAGGGCTGGCTGATGCGAGGGGAGGCGGTGCGGTGGACTCGCGGACGATCAACTCCGGTTCCACGTAGACAAGGTCCGTCGTCGTCTCGCCGGCCAGTTTTTTCAGCAGGAGCTGCGCGGCGGTGAGCCCCATTTTCTGCAGCGGCTGGCGAATCGTGGTGAGGCTGGGGACCTGGTAGGCCGCCGACTGGATATCGTCGAAGCCCAGGACGGAGACGTCCTGCGGAACGCGCAGGCCCGCCTCATGCAGCGCGCGGATGGTTCCCATCGCCGAGACGTCGTTGAAGCAGAGGACGGCGGTGAAGTGGTGGCGGCTGCGGATGAGGTCACGTATGCCGGGGTAGCTGATCTCCGGCGAGTGCGAGTCCTTGGAGAGGTAAATCTTCAGCTCCTCGCGGACTTCGATGTCGAACTCGCGGGCAGACTCCAGGGTGGCGTCCCAACGGGTGTCTGAGTCGGAGCTGAAGGGCTGTCCGTGCATGAACGCGATGCGCCGGTGGCCAAGCTGATGCAGATGGCGCAGCGCAAGCCGGGCAGCGAGATGGTGGTCGAGGATGACGTTGCTGACTCCTGGGAGGGAGGTGTGTCCGGCGACGAGCACGGCGGGCAGAGGCAGCGGAGCGTCGAGGTGCGTGTCGATGGCGATGATGCCGTCAACTCCGCGCGACTGCAGAAGGCTGGGGTAGGCCGCGATGAGGTCCTTGCGGTGCCGGTGGTGGACGGTGAAGTAGAAGTAGTCCTTCTGCATCAGCAGCTCGCCGACTCCGCTGAGCACCTGTGAGTGGTAGCCCTCGCCCAACTCCGGCAGCAGAACGCCGATGGTCTGCATGCGCTTGCCCTGCAGGGTTCGCGCGATCATGCTCGGCCGGTAGTTGAACTTGGCGGCGGCGGCCTTGATGCGCGCGCGAGTGGCTTCGGGGATGGAGCGGCCGGGCGTGTTGTTCAGGACAAAGGAGATCGTCGAAGGGCTGAGGTCCAGGTACTCGGCGAGCGTCTTGAGGCTGACCGGGCGTTCGCGTGACTGGGCAGGAGGCTTTGGCATCGGCAGGCAGTGACGACGGAAAATGAAAATCTGTTTTTAGAGTATCCACATTGAGGCAGCATCGGGCGACCTATTTTCGTGAGGAGCAGAGGTCTGCAATACACGGGCGGCCACTTTCGCCGCTGTTTCTAATGCTCCCGGAATT
Source organism: Edaphobacter bradus (assembly GCF_025685645.1). Lineage (NCBI taxonomy): Bacteria > Pseudomonadati > Acidobacteriota > Terriglobia > Terriglobales > Acidobacteriaceae > Edaphobacter > Edaphobacter bradus. The sequence goes on along the minus strand of NZ_JAGSYF010000002.1, from coordinate 415,504 downwards.
GATTGGACAAAAAGACAAACGCTTGTCTAAACTTGTCTACACTTAATCTGGCCAGCCGGTGCTTCCGCTCTACATTCGGGGGGAATTGGCGCTCAGATACTTTTGCCCGTGTTTCCTTTCTCGAAGAACGGTTGGTGAGGGGGCCACGAGATGGAGTCCGTCGGATGTCCTTGCTGCATTCGTTGCGCCCTGCCCTGACTCGCAGGTTAACCGCCGGCAGTCTTTCGCTGGCTCTGCTGGGCGGGTTTACTGCTCTGCCGGCAGAGACGAGAACCCATACCACCAGCAGCCGGACGAGCGATGCCGAGGCCGAGGGGTTTGTCGACGGCCTGATCGGTAAGATGACGCTCGAAGAGAAGGTGGGGCAGATGAGCCAGGTGGCCCTGAATACCCCCGACGGCGCAACGCGGGACGAGCGCGTGTTGAAGGGCGAGGTGGGATCGTTCCTGTTCGTGACCGACCCGAAGGAGATCAATCGGCTGCAGCATCTGGCGGTTGAGAAGGGGCGGCTGCACATTCCGCTCATCTTCGGCTTCGATGTCATTCACGGGCTTCGCACGATCTATCCGGTCCCGCTGGCGATGGCGGCCTCTTGGGACCCCGAGCAGGTGGAGACGGCACAGCGCATGGCCGCGCGCGAGGCCAGCTCGGTGGGGATCAACTGGACGTTTGCCCCGATGGTGGACATCGCGCGCGACGCACGCTGGGGCCGCATGATGGAAGGCGCAGGAGAGGACCCGTTTCTGGGCTCACGGATGGCCGCGGCGCAGGTCCGCGGATTTCAGGGGGAGAAGATCGGCAGCCCCGACCACATTCTCGCCTGCGTGAAGCACTTTGCAGGATACGGCGCAGCCGAGGGCGGGAGGGACTACGACTCCGCGAACATCTCTGACGAGCAGTTGTGGAACGTCTATCTGCCGCCGTACGCGGCTGCGGTCAAGGCCGGGGCCGGCTCGGTGATGACCGCGTATATGGACCTGAATGGCGTTCCGGCGACGGGAAACCGCTGGCTGCTACAGGACGTGTTGCGGGAGAAGTGGGGATTCAAGGGATTTGTCGTGAGTGACTGGGAGTCGGTGAAGAACCTCACGACGCATGGCTTTTCTGTCGACCCGAAGGACGCTGCGGTGCGCGCGGCAGACGCAGGCGTGGATATGGAGATGACCAGCGGGACCTTCCGGGACGACCTGCCGGCTGCGGTGCGGCAAGGGTTGGTGAAGGAGTCGACCATCGACGAGGCCGTGCGCGACATCCTGCTGACGAAGTACAAGCTTGGACTGTTCCGCGATCCGTATGTCTCACCGGAGCGGTCCGCCGCCGAGCTTGTGTCGCAGGCGCAGCGCGAAGCTGCGAGGACTGCGGCTGAGCGCAGCGCTGTGCTGCTGCGGAACGAGGGCAATCTGCTGCCCCTGAGGGGCGCGAAGTCGATTGCGGTGATCGGCCCGCTGGCGGACTCGAAGCCCGACACGATGGGCTCGTGGAGCCTTGCCGGGCATCCGGACGACACCGTGACGGTGCTCGAGGGAATCCGCAAGCGGTTCGGTGCGAGCGCGACGGTCAACTCGACCACGGGGGTGGAGATTGAGCGGGCCCAGCCGTCGATCTTCGACGGGCAGTTTGAGAGCCCCAAGCCGACTCTTACGACCGATGGCCAGCAAGAGACTGAGTTTCACCACGCGATCGACCTGGTGAAGCAGTCCGACGTCGCGGTGCTGGTTCTGGGCGAGTTGCAGTCGATGAGCGGCGAACGGGCCTCGCGCTCCTCGCTGACGCTGCCGGGACGGCAGGAGGAACTGCTCGAGGCCGCAGTGGCGACAGGCAAGCCTGTCGTGCTGGTGCTGATGAACGCGAGGCCGCTGGACATTACGTGGGCGTCCGCGCATGTGCCGGCGATCCTCGAGGCATGGTATCCGGGGACCGAGGGCGGCAACGCGGTCGCCGCGCTGCTGGGGGGCGATGCCAGTCCGGGAGGCAAGCTGCCGGTGTCGTGGCCGCGCGATGCGGGCCAGGAGCCGCTCTACTACTCGCATAATCTGACGCAGATTCCCAACGATCCGGACACGCGCTACTGGGATGGATCGAGCGCGCCGCTGTATCCGTTTGGCTATGGGTTGAGCTACACGAGCTTCACGGTCGAGCGCCTGAAGACGAGTGCGGAGCAGGTCAAGTCCGGCGGCAAGCTCACGGTCTCGGTCGAGCTTCGGAACACCGGAGCGGTGACGGGCGACGAGGTTGTGCAGCTCTATACGCATCAGCGCTCGGGCAGCGCGTCGCGTCCGGTGCGTGAGTTGAAGGGCTTCCAACGATTGACGCTGAAGCCGGGCGAGCGCAAGACGGTTGAGCTGTCGCTCGATACAAACGATCTCGGCTTCTGGAGCCCGCAGACGCATCGCTGGTCGATTGAGCCAGGAGTCTTCGATCTGTGGGTCGGGACCGACTCGACCGCAAAGGAACACACGACGTTTACGGTTGTGCAGTAGTCGCTGCCTCGCCAGGAAGCGTTTGAGGAGGAATTTCATGTTGCTTCGCCGAATGCTGCGGACGATTGCCGCCGCGCTGATCGTCCTGCTGGCTCCGCTCAAGCTCACCGCGCAGTTTGCCCACACGCAGGGCAGCGAGATTGTCGACGGCAGCGGAAAGCCGCTCTTCCTCCGGGGCACAAGCCTCGGCAACTGGTTCGTGACCGAGGGGTATATGTGGAGCTTCGATGGAGGGCCGCAGTCCTCGCGCGAGATTGAGGCGCTCGTGACGGAGCTGCTCGGACCGGACAAGGCCGAGGAGTTCTGGAAGCAGTACCGCGAGAACTACGTGACTCGGGCAGACATTCACCTGCTCCATGAGGCGGGATTCAACTCCATCCGCATCCCGATGCACTACAAGTATTTTGAGAGCGACGACTCCGAGGGCTTCCGCTTGCTGGACCGAGTGATCAGGTGGAGCCATGAGGAAGGGCTCTATGTCATCCTCGACATGCACGCGGCTCCGGGCGGGCAGACGGGCGCGAACATCGACGACGGCTACGGGTATCCGTGGCTGTACGACAGCCCGAAGGAGCAGGCCCACCTGACCGCGATCTGGCAGCGTCTGGCGCGGCGCTACAAGGACAACCAGACGGTGATCGGCTACGATCTGCTGAATGAGCCGATCCCGCACTATCCCGCGCTGCGCCCGCTGAATCCGAAGCTTGAGCCGGTGTACAAGAAGCTGACGGCAGCGGTGCGGCAGGTCGACAGCCACCACATCCTCTTCCTCGGCGGCGCGCAGTGGGACACGAACTTCTCTGTCTTCGGGCAGCCGTTTGACAGCAACACGGCATACACGCTGCACCAGTACTGGATGCCGGTGGAGCAGAAGGCCGTTCAGCCGTACGTCGATTTCCGCGACAAGTACAAGGTCCCGCTGTGGCTCGGTGAGTCGGGCGAGAACACCGACGAGTGGATCGCCCAGTACGTCGCGCTGCTGGAGAAGAACGACATCGGCTGGGCCTTCTGGCCGTACAAGAAGATGGAGAAGACCTCAGCCGTTGTCACGGTTATGCCGCCCGAGGACTGGGACAAGATCGTCGCCTTCGCCAAGCTGCCGCGCGGACTTGGCCAGGTGGAGGATCGCCTGAAGGCCAGGCCCGATCAGGCGACGATCGATCGCGCCTTCGCGGGGTTCCTCGAAAACATGAAGCTTGAGCACAGCCACGCCAACGCGGGATACCTGAAGGCACTTGGCCTCAAACCCGTGTCGGTGTCGCAATAAATCAGGAGACTGAATGATCTCGAAGTTTACGAAGCTTGCTCTTGCGATGGCCATGCTTCCCCTGCCATCGTTCGCACAGAAGGATGCCTCACTCTGGTTGACGAACCCTGATCGGTCAGCGCTTCTGCAGCTGCAGACTCCGTCCATCCCGTTCACGAAGGCCGCCGCGGCCGGTCTCACCATCGACGTCGATGAGACGAAGAAGTACCAGACGATCGACGGCTTCGGGTTTGCACTTACCGGTGGCAGCGCGCAACTCATTGCGCACATGGATCCGGCGGCGCGCGCCGCGCTGCTCAGGGAACTGTTCACCGGCGACGGCGATGGCATCGGAGTCAGTTATCTGCGTGTCAGCGTAGGCTCGTCCGACATGAACGACCATGTCTACTCCTACGACGACCTGCCGCAGGGAGAGACCGACCCCGACATGGCGAAGTTCAGCCTCGAGCCCGACCGCGCCGATGTCATCCCCGTTCTCAAGCAGATTCTGGCGATCGATCCGAAGATCAAAATCCTCGCCTCTCCGTGGTCCGCTCCGCTGTGGATGAAGACGACCGGTGTCGCTAAGGGAGGCGTGCTGAAGCCGGAGTACTTCGACGCGTATGCGAAGTACTTCGTGAAGTACATTCTGGCGATGCAGGCTGAGGGAATAACGATCGACGCCCTCACGGTCCAGAATGAGCCGCTGAACGAGAAGAACACACCCAGCATGCTCATGCTTGAGTCCGAGCAGGCCGACTTCATTGAGAACCATCTTGGCCCCGCGTTTCAAAAAGCAGGCATCAAGACCAGGATTGTTCTGTACGATCACAACCTCGACCACCCGGCCTATCCTCTCTCCATCCTCAAAGATGCCGGAGCAGCCAAGTACGTCGATGGAACTGGATTCCATCTCTACGGCGGCACAGTCGATGCCATGACGCAGGTGCATGATGCCTTCCCGAAGAAGAATATGTACTTCACCGAGCAGATGGTTACGGATCGTGGCAGTGACGCCCCGCTGAACATTGCAAGGCCGGAGGCCCGAATCGTGATCGGAGCCACGCGCAACTGGAGCAGGAACGTGCTGCTGTGGAACCTCGCGGCCGATCCGCAGTTTGGGCCGCATACGAACGACGGCGGATGCCCCGTATGTCAGGGTGCGATCACCATCGACGGCAGCCGTGTGACTCGCAACATTGCGTACTACACAGTCGCGCACGCGTCGAAGTTCGTGCCTGAAGGCTCGGTTCGCATCGACTCGAGTAACGCCGATGCGTTGCCGAACGTCGCCTTCGTCACTCCACAGGGCGCGAAGGCCTTGATCGTGGCGAACACCAGCAACTCGCCGAAAGAGTTCAGCGTGCGGTATCACGGCGAGATCTTCTCGACCTCGCTGGGCGCTGGCTCGGTTGGAACTTACGTCTGGCGGTAGTGGCGATTGAGGACAGCGTGAGGGCGAAGGGCCTGAGCGAATCGTTTCAGGCCCCTTCGTTCGCTACTTCCGATGCCCTTCGACCAGTTTGGGCAGCTTGCGGTTGTGCGTCGCCTGCTCGTAGGCGTAGGCGTAACCGAGCAGGTCGCCGTCCTTCCAGCGGACTCCGGAGATCTCCAGCCCGAAGGGAAGTCCGTTCGAGTAGAAGCCTCCGGGGACGGAGACTGCGGGAACTCCGATGCGGTTGATCCATCCGGTTTCGCTGTAGGGGCCGGCCTTCGACGCTCCGGGAACGGTCTCGTCGTAGGTTGGAATCTGAAGCGCGGGATAGACGAAGCCATCGAGGCGCCACTTTTTGCGCGTCTCCTCGTAGATGGAGAGGGCTTCGCGCTGGGGGCCGTAGAAGTTTGCTTCGGCGTCGGGGTCGGTCTCGAGGCTGCGCTGCGTCATGTCTCCGTCGGTGTCCTTGCCGGGGCGGATGCCGCCGACCATGAAGGCGGGAAACTTCTCGCCAGTGGCGGCTTCGTACTCGGCGACGGAGTGGTACTGCGGCGGGCCGAAGTCGCGCAGGAAGAGGTCGACGCCTTCGCGGCGATAGGGCCGCGTGTTCATCCTGCGAGCGACGGCGAAGAAGCTCTCGGGCAGAATCTCCTTGTCGATGATGACGGTGGCTCCGGCGGCGCGCATCCGTTCGATGGCCTTCATGAGGGCGGCGCGCGTCTCGGGGACGACTGCTCCGCCGAGCGGCGGAGCGTCCGGCCCAGTGCCGTAGACGTCAGGCGAGCCTTCGAGGACGAACCAGGGGACTGCGAAGCGCTTACCTTTGAGCGCGTCCTTCTTCAGGTACTTCGTGTACGGTCCGGGCTCGGCCTTCGCGAGCGAGTCCTTTGTCCAGGTGTCGAGCGGGTCTTCGGCCTGCATGACTTCGAGTGCGATGGCAGCGCTGGTGATGTCGCGCGTCAGCGGGCCGGTGTTGTCGCGCAGCCAGTCGAGCGGATGGATTCCGGCGATGCTGGTGAGGCCTCGCGTCGGGAGGAAGCCGACGAGGCTGTTGTTGGCCGCGGGCTGGCGGACGGAGTTCGCGGTGTCGGTTCCGGTTCCGAGGACGGCGAAGTTGGCGGCGACCCCGGTCGCGGTCCCGCCGGAGGAGCCTCCGGGAGAGAAGCGGACGTCGTAGGCGTCGCCGGTGCGTCCGCCGGCGGTGCTGATGTTGGTGTCGCTGGCGGCGAAGTCGGGCATATTGGTCTGGCCGAGCAGCACGGCTCCGGCGGCCTTGAGGCGCTGGACGATCATGGCGTCGCGCGGCGAGACGAGCTGTTTGCCCGGAAGGGTGTAACCCTCCCAGCCGGCGCTGGTCACCCAGCCTTGGACGCTGGTGTTGGCCTTGATGAGGATCGGCACGCCCCAAAGCGCTCCGTGATGTGCCGATGGCGGCTCGCCGTCCTCTGCTGCGGCGGTGCGGAGCGCGGCTTCGGCGTCGAGGTAGAGAAGCGCGCGATAGGTTCCGTCGTAGCGGTTGATGCGGTCGAGGTACCAACGGGTGACCTGCGTGACGGTGTAGCGATGCTGCGCGTAGAGCTGCTCAAGCTGCGGGACGGAGACCTCCATCAGGTCACGGTCGATTGAGCTGGCGGGCTGGCTGGTCTGTGGGTTGGTTTGGGCGGCGCAGGCAGCTGTGAGGCATCCGAGCAGGAACGCGTGTGGCAGGGCATGTGGTCTGTGCATTCAGGACAGCGTAACAGGCCTGGTGGTACCCCCCTCCCCCCTTAGTTTTTGTAAATTCTACATTTTCAATCGTTTAGCAAAATTTGGCTTGCTAAAATATTGAAAACAAGTTAGTTACCGGTAAAATCTTTATTCTAAAAGAGATATAGGCCGGGACTTTTTGTCCGGCCTCTATTCTCTTTCTGGTCTGGTTTCATTTTACAAGACTGACTGGAACTGCTCTGCCACTTGTAAAGTCTTTGTTTTGCGTTGGATGAGTGGTCTGGGGGGTTGACAGGCGAATTTGCTGGAGCTTTGAGCAAGTTTTGCGTAAGTGATTGTTTGGGAATGGGATGGACTTCTTTCCCGCCCTTGTTGCGATGAGACTGCGTCAAGGACGGGGCACCTGGGCAGTTGCGGCTAATTGGGGAGCGGCAACAGCAAAGGCAACCGCAACCGCAACAGCAACAGAAGCAGAAGCAGCAGATCCCCTTCGGGGATGACAACTAAGAACGGCAACAGCAAAAACAAAAACAAGGGCAACGGCAACGGCAACGACGAACGCAAAGGGCGCAACGGCAACGCAAAGGGCGCAACGGTTACGGTGGTCGCGATTGCTGTGGCGCATTTGGGGCTGGTGGTTGCACTAGACTTGGTTTAGGCGTTGCCTTTGCGAGGTGGATTGTCTGTCGCGGGTGGTGCCAGGTCTTCGAAGATGGGAATTGGATGAATCTGTGGCTCTTCCGTCGAAGCATCATGCTTGTTCATGCTGCTGCTTTTGTTCTGTTGGTGTGTGGTGCTCCGGCCTTTGCGGCTGATTCGCAGGGGAAGGCGAAGGGTGAGGGGACCCACCCATTGAAGGGCCCAGCCAGGAGTCCGGCGAAACGTCAGGCGGAGAGCAAGATGGTGATCGCGTACCTCTTTCCGCAGAACACAGCGATCGATCCGAGTACAGTTGCGGCGCGCAAGGTGACGCGGATCAACTACGCGTTTGCGAACCTGAAGGACGGTGAGATGGTGGAGGGGTTTCCGCATGACGCGGAGAACCTCGCGGCGCTGAATGGGCTGAAGCGCGACAATCCGGCGCTGACGGTGGTGGTCTCGGTGGGTGGGTGGACGTGGTCGGGGAACTTTTCGGACATGGCGCTGACGCGGCGGTCGCGGGGGAGGTTCATCGACAGCGCGGTGCGGTTTGTGGAGAAGTACAACCTCGATGGGGTGGACATCGACTGGGAGTATCCGGGGATTGCCGGCAACAATAACAAGTTTCGCCCGGAGGACAAGCAGAACTACACGCTGCTGCTGATGGAGCTGAGGCAGCGGTTCGACCGCGAGGGGAGACGGCTGGGGCGGCATCTGGTGACGTCGATTGCGACGGGGGCGTCGCATAACTTTCTGGCGCACACGGAGATGGCGAAGGTGCAGCGGTATGTCGAGACGGTAAACCTGATGACGTACGACTACTATCTGCCGGGGATCGACAAGACGACGGGGCATGATTCTCCGCTGCTGACGAACGCGGCCGATCCGAGGCACGTCTCGGCGGATGACTCGGTGAGGGCGTTTGAGGAGGCGGGAGTTTCGGCAGGCAAGATCGTGCTCGGCGTGCCGTTCTATGGGAAGACGTGGGGTGAGGTTTCGAGCGAGGACCATGGGCTGTTCCAGCCGGGCAAGGCGGTTCCGGGGTCGCATTTTTCCTACGGCGATGTGCAGGGCCTGCTGGATGACGGCTATGTGAGGTACTGGGACACGGAGTCTGCGGTGCCCTATCTGTACAGCGAGCAGGCTCATATCTTTATCTCGTATGAAGATCCAGAGTCGGTCGCGAGAAAGTGCCAGTATGTGACGGAGAGAAGGCTGGGGGGAGTGATGTTCTGGGAGTACTTCAACGATCCTTCAGGCGCGCTGCTGGATGCGATCGATGCGGGGCTGCATGGCGGCGAGACGCCGCGTGCCGAGGGGCGATGAAGACGCCGGTCAGGCGGCGGTTTGCAGATCGGAGATGACCGTCTGGAGTTCGTTGAAGCGGTCGACTGAGTTGCGCGCGTACTCGCCGTAGCGAGGGTCGCTGAAGAGAGCGGGATCGATCGCTGTGGTGGCGTCGATCTTTGGGAAGGCTGTTCCTTGCACAACGGAGCTGGCCATGGCGTCCATGCCGTCAGCTATGGTCCGGCGCATTGCCGCGAGCTGGGGGTGGGTGATGAAGTCCAAGTCTGCCTCCTTGTGGAGGACGACGAACTGATTCCAGAAGAAGCCGACCGAAGTCAGCCCGGACTGGACGATCATTTGACCGGTGCGGCGGTGTTGTTCGCGATCGACGCCGAACTCGTAATCGATGAACTCTGCCGTGGTGCGGATGCCGGCGGCAGTCTTGCCGATCTGGTCGCGAAGCTGATCGGCCTTGTGCCGAAGTTCGGCGATTTCGCGGGGGAGGGGAGGTGTGGTTAATCGAAGGTAGTTGGCTTGGCCGCGCAGGATGCCGGCAAGGGCGGTGCGCATTTCGGTGACGGTGCGGACGGGCCAGAGGAGATCGAAGACATAGGCCATGACGATGAGAGCGAGCAGGATTCCTATGAAGCGGTCGCGCGCAGGAGCGAGTTCCGTCGGGGCGCTGAAGTCTTCAAAGGCTACGATGTAGAAGGCAAAGGCCATCTGAACGCCGACGTAGCTGAAGTGGCGTCCAGCGGCAACCCAGGCGCTCAGCAGCGCGACGGCGCCGATGAGCACCACGAGCGAGTTGAGGGTATCCATGTGAGGGAAGAAAGCGACTGTTGCGCCGAGTCCGAGGATGAGGCCGCCGATGAGAGAGCCGATGAGGCGGAAGAGCAGCTTCTGCTTGAGGGCTCCGCTGCTGGTGAGTGCAGTGACCATGACGGTCGTGACGCAGGTTGAGATTCCGGGCCAGTCGACAGCGTGATAGAAGATGTAGCAGAAGGTGGCGCAGAGGCTGACCCTGAGGGCGAAGGCGACGGTCTTCAGTTCTTTCCACTTGCCGGGGATAAAGACAGGGACCTTGCTTGAAGCGAGCGCGATGAGCTCGCGGTTGACTTCTGGGCCTTTCGCCGGCATGGAGAGAATGTCGTGAAGCGTTGTATCGACGCGCCCGATCAGAGAAGTCGGATCAAGGACGCCATGTTCTTTCAGGGCTTCTACGGATGGCCTGAGATCGTCCTTGATGGCGCGGCAGATCGCGGCGAGATGGGCGCAGCGTTGTTGCAGCTCCGGATCGGTTACGGCCGGGTTCTGCGTAGCGAAGGCGGCTGAGACGTCCATGAGCTGTGCCAGCATAGTGAGGCGCACGCGGGTTCCGAAGGGCAGAATGCCGGGGTCGAGGTTACGGTCGACGATGGTGTTGTAGAGCTGCTGCATGTTGGTCTGCCCGCCGGAAGCGAGCCGGGAGACGGCGATGACGGCGGGAAGGGTTTGTTCGCTTGGCGCTCCCTGGGCGAAGAGGGAGAACATCGTTTCGAGAGCCTGGTAGCGAATCCTGCGCTGCTTCATCAGCTCCTTGACGGGGTCTTTGGTTCCGAAGAGGTATTCGACGGCTACGGAAACGGCGATCGCGAGGAGGACGGTGGCGACGATGTAGAGCGTTCGCTTGACCAGAAAATCCTGCGAGACGTTATGGTTCTCCCATAAGCCGATGAGAGTGGAGTAGATCAAACCGCCTGCGACAGCGAGAACCCCGACTGTCGTCGAGACCAGAAGAATTCCCACGATGAAGGCGACGACGGTGACGCTGAGGAGCCGCACGATGGGGTCGTTTTCCGATAAGCCGACGGCTGAGAGCGAGAGAGCAGCGGCGGCTCCGAGGGAGATGGACGCGAAGATGCCGGAGCGAAGCGAGACGGCGGGGGAGTCGCGGCCGACCAGGAAGATGAAGAACAGCCCGAGGGAGGCCTGCGGCATCCTGAGAGCCTGGAGCAGGATGAGCGTGATGATCGTGGTGAGAACGATGCGCAACGAGCTGCCGAGGCGTCCGGGTGTGGGCTGCAGATCAGCCCGGATACGGTCGACCCATGGGGAGAGGGCTGCAGGCCACGCGGAAGCGGTCTTCGCGGATGCGACGCTTTCGGACATACGTTACCTCACGACGGTGACGGCGGTTGTTCCGATGCGAAAGAGGATTGGGTCGGGGTCGTCGACGTGCACGCGGACAGGAAAGCGGGCGGAGAGATGCACCCAGTTGAGAGTGCGCTCGATGTTTGGCAAGCCGGAGGTGAAGTTGCCGTCCTCGGGGAGGACTCCGAAGCCGATGCTCTCGACGTGGCCATGGAATCGGCGGTCGGGGTGTCCCATGACGTAGACGTCGACGTGTGAGCCGAGGTGGATGTTCTTGAGCTTGGCCTCGCGGTAGTTGGCGATGACGTACCAGTTGCGCGTGTCGATGAGGGTGAACACGGGAGTTCCGACGTGCGCGTAGGCCCCTTCGGAGATGTTCAAGCTGGTGACATAGGCGTCGAAGGGGGAGACAACGCGGGTCCATGCGAGATTGAGGCGTGCGGTGTCGACGCGAGCGGCTTTGGCGGGGCGCTCGGCGATGAGGGTCTCGATGCGGTCGATGTCGTGGATGGCCTGTCCCAGCTGGGCTTGTGATTGAATTGCCAGAGTTCCCGCCTGGTCGTGGCGGAGAACAGCTTCGTCAAGCTGAGACTGTGCCTGAGTGAGAGCGGCCTGCGCCTCATCGTAGTTTCCCTGTGCTACGCGAACGTTGGTGCTGGCCTGGTCGACCTGATCGACGGTGACGAATTGCTTGGCGAGCAGGGGCTGCACGCGGTTCAGGTCGTTCTGGGCGTACTTGAGGCGGGCGGCGGCTGCGGTTTCGGCAGCCTGGGCCCTGGAGACGGCAGCCTTGGCGGTATCGACGCTGCTGCTTGCAGTCCGGACGCCTGTCTTCGATGTATGCAAGGCGGCCCCGGCGGCTGCAACAGCACTGTTTTGTGCGGCGATCTTGCGCCGCTCGTCGATGATCTGCTGCTCGAGCAGCTCCTGGTCGGCGAGCGCCTGCTGGAGGGCGTACTCGAAGGGGCGCGGTTCGATGACGAAGAGCAGGTCTCCCTTTTTGACGTAGGAGTTGTCTTTGACGTGGAGCTCGACGAGGCGTCCTTCGACCTCAGGTGCCATCAGGATGTAGTTGGCCCAGACGCTGGCGTCGTCAGTGCGCGGGTTGCGGTTGACCTGGTAGGCGGTGAGGAGCAGTGTGATTACTGCTCCGACGACGACACCGATGAGGATCCGCCGACCGAGTCGTTTGCGTTGGAGGCTTTCCGTGACCTGGTCCATGGTGTGTCCTTAGTGAAAGAAGATGAGCCAGAGGAGGCAGGCGAGCAGAATGACGACGCTGGGGTAGAAGAGTGCGACGGGCCCGATCTCGGCCTCGAACTGGTATCGCAGAAGTATGATGCGCAGGATAGACGCAAGGATGACGGCGATGGTGAGGCAGATGATCCAGACGGGAAAGAAAGAGCCGATGATGTCAAACGCAGGCGCGCGTCCGCAGCCTGTGCAGAGCAGGCAGAAGACTTGAGCGAGGAGGAGAGTTCTTCGAGTCATCGTGGGGGGCCGTCCTGAGGTGGGGTTGGTATCGTTGGTGTCGTTGGTGTTGTCGGTGTTGTGGGGACCGATGGATTCATTGGCGTCGTTGGGGTTGCTGGCGGTGCTGCCGTTGTGGTTGCAGGTGGAAGCGGCCGCAGGAGATTGCCGGTAGTGAATTCGAGATTGACGGCCTGGAGAAAGAGCTGCGAGCGTGCCGTGACGCTGGAGGAGCGGGCCAGAGCCAACTGCCGTTCCGCTGTCAGGACGTCGATGAGGTTCTTGACGCCATACTTATAGGCCTCGAGCGAGGAAGAGTAAGAGGCGTTGGCTGAGCCGAGCAGTGCGACGGCGGCCTGCTGCTGGCGCAACGCGGTTCGGAAGGCGATGTAGGAGGTCCAGACCTCGCGGGTGGCCTGGTCACGCTTGTCGCGCAGCTCGTCCTGAGCGCTGCGCTTCTCCGAGCGGGCGGTGGCGAGCTCGTTCTTGCGCGCGCCTCCATCAAAGATGCGCCACTGGACGGCCAGTTCGGCAGCCCACGTCGCCTGGTTGGCGTGGCCGAGCTGGCCGAAGTCCGCCGTGGGCCAGACGGAGGTATAGGCGGCGTCGGCTTTGAGGGTGATCGTAGGGAGATACTCGGACTTCGCGGCGCGGATGGAGGCGTCGGCGGCACGGATCTCGGCGGCCTGCGCCATGAGGTCGGGGCGGCCCGTCATGGCGCGGTCTATGAGCTGATCAATGGGAAGGGTAAGGGTGTCGGGCAGGGGAGCGTTTTTCTCACCCTCGATGGTGATGTTGGGCGAAGGATCGACGCCGAGCACCTCGGTGAGGGAGACACGCGCGATCTTCTCGTTGCCGTCGGCGGCTTCGAGATCGAAGACGGCTTGTGAGGTCTCGGCGCGCGCGTTGAGGACGTCCGGAATGGTGGAGCGGCCATTCTGCAACTGCGCTTCGGCGGCGTCTTGCGTGGTCTGCGCGGTCTTCAGGGTCTGCTGGGCGGCTTCGAGACGCTCCTGCTGGATGAGCAGATTGTAGTAGGCGCTGGCGACGGAGAAGGCGACCTGTTGATTGGCCTGAATGAAGTTGGCGCCAGCGGCGAGCTTCTCTGCGGTTGCGGCGTCGACCCTCCCCTCGCGCTTTCCGAAGTCGAAGATGAGGTAGTCGAGCGTGACCTCGGGCACGACGGACGGAATCTCGACCATGGTGTAGCCGCGGGGCGCAAGCGGCTTGGGAAAGGGATCGATGAAGCGCTCGTCGGAAAATGCCGCGATACCGGCAAGTATCGGGAAGTAGGCGCTCTTTGCGACTCCGAGCGCGTCGGCCCTCTGCTTGGCCTGCTCCCAGATGATGTGCGTGCGCGGGTTGTTGTGCTCGGCGATGTCGATCAGCTCGGCCAGGGTGTAGGGGTGGGCCGGGTCAATGGTTGCAGCAACATCGACGGGAGTCGAGCGTGCAGCGCAGTCGGCAGCGGCAGCCGGGGTGGAGGCGATTCCGGCGCACTGGGCGGAGGCTATGGCCGAGGACCGAAGGCAGGTGAGGGTCAGGAGAAGGAGGCCGAGCGAGATCGTCTGCTGACGATGCGATTTCCGAGCCGTTGTAGTGCAGTGTGTAACCGGGCTGAAAACCAATGCCTGTGTTAACACGGTCACTCTCCTGTGAGGAGTTGGTAAGGTGCATCATAGCCGCGTCCCCGAGAGGGCGTAAACATCGGAAAGATGAGGCAATAGCGCGGAGCCTTTGGGGGCGGCAGAGCCGTAGTGGTTGAATCAGTGTGAAAATTGCGTTTGTGCGATCTTCGCTCATTCTTCCAAGCGGGATGGGAGTGCCGCTGAAGAAAAATGGCCGACATCCTCTCGTGGGAGTCGGCCATTGATAGAGACTGCGTGAAGATTCGTGAGCTTTACATCTCCAGCGTGTTGTAAGCGACAGTGGTGAGGAACGGCTCGAATCGTCCGGTCGCTAGCTCGCGGAGCAGCTTCGCCGCCTGCTCGAACTTCGACGCGGCGTAGGCCTCCGCTCCCAGCGACTGCTTCGTTCGGTTGAGAACGGAATCGAGTGTCTGCTCGACGAACTCCAGCGTGATCTGCCGGCCATCGTCCAGATGGGCGCCGTAGCGTACCCACTGCCAAAGCTGCACTCGCGAGATCTCGGCTGTCGCGGCGTCCTCCATCAGGTTGTAGATGGGCACGCAACCGTTGCCGCGCAGCCACGATTCGATGTACTGCAGCGCGACGTCCACGTTGCGCTCGAGGCCGGCCTCGGTGATGTGGCCCTGCGGAAGCTCGAGCAGGTCTTTGGCGGTGATGCGCGAGAACTTCTCCTGTGGCGGCGTGATCTGGTTCTTGCCCTTCATGTACTCGTCAAACACCGCCCGAGCGATGGGGACCAGGCCGGGATGCGCAACCCAGGTTCCGTCGTGGCCTGCGCGCACCTCGCGGAGCTTGTCCTGACGCACCCGTTCCATGGCCTCTTCGTTCGCCTGCGGGTTGTTGCGAATGGGAATCTGCGCGGCCATGCCTCCCATGGCGTGGATGCCGCGCCGGTGGCAGGTGTGGATGAGGCGTTCGACGTAGGAGCGGAGGAAGGGCTGCTCCATGGTGACGACGCCGCGCTCGGGCAGGACGAAGTCGGGACGGCTGCTGAACTTCTTGATGAAGCTGAAGATGTAGTCCCAGCGGCCGCAGTTGAGGCCGGCGGAGTGGTCCCGCAGCTCATACAGAATCTCGTCCATCTCGAAGGCAGCCGGAATGGTTTCGATTAGAACGGTCGCGCGAATCGTGCCCTTGGGAATGCCAACGTATTCCTGGACGAAGAGGAAGACATCGTTCCACAGACGGGCTTCCTGATGGCTCTCGAGCTTCGGCAGATAGAAGTAGGGCGCAGTTCCGCGTTTGAGCAGCGTGCGGAAGTTATGGAAGAAGTAGAGCCCAAAGTCGAAGAGCGACGCCGAGATGGGAGCTCCGGCGACGAGGAAGTGCTTTTCCACCATGTGCCATCCGCGCGGGCGCACAAAGAGCACCGCTGGATTGGGGCCGAGCTGATAATGCTTCCCTTCGGGCGAGCTGTACTCGATGGTGCGCTGGTTTGCGTCGCGCAGATTGCGCTGGCCTTCGATGCCGTTGTTCCACGTGGGCGAGTTGGAGTCCTCGAAGTCAGCCATGAAGACGTTCGCGCCGGAGTTGAGCGCGTTGATGACCATCTTTCTGTCGGGCGGCCCGGTGATCTCGACGCGGCGATCGAGAAGGTCTGCGGGGATGGGTGCTACTGTCCAGTCCGCGGTGCGGATGTGTTCGGTCGCGGCAGGGAAGTCCGGAAGCTCCCCACGATCCAGCTTTGCCTGCTGGAGCTTCCGGTCGTTCAGGAGGCGCACGCGGCGAGCTTCGAACTGCTGATCGAGGACGTTGAGAAAGTCCCTCGCCTCGGGCGTGAGAATCTCGCGCTCGGAGGCGCTGTCGATGCTATCGATGATCTGCGTGGCTGTGCTCATGTGTCCTCTCTTGTTCGGATTGTGTGTAGATGGGCCGGAATCAGTCGCCTGCCGACACGGTGAGTTGTGAGTCGTACAGAGCTGATTCTATGGTTGCCTCGAACTGCTCCTCCTCGGTGGAGCCAGGCAGCGCGCGGGTGGAAGTCTCGCCGGCGGCAATAGTATTGGCGACGTCGTCAAAGTAGCCGGTGCCGACGAACCGCTGATGCTTGACGGCTCCGTAGCCGAACTCCGCCATCTCGAACTCCCGTTGCTGCAGCTTAGAGTAGGCTGACATTCCTGTGCGCGCGTACTCCCGTGCAAGCTCGAAGATCGAGAGGTTCAGCGCGTGGAACCCGGCGAGCGTAACGAACTGAAAACGATAGCCCAACTCGCCGAGTTCGCGCTGGAACTGCGAGATCTCCCACTCATTCAGCTTGGCCCTCCAATGGAAGGATGGAGAACAATTATAGGCCAGCAGCTTGCCGGGAAACCTGCTGTGGATGGCCCTGGCGAACCGTCTCGCCTCCTTGAGATTTGGCTCGGAGGTTTCGCACCAGATCATGTCGGCGTAGGGAGCATAGGCGAGGGCGCGTGCAATTGCGGCGTCGAGTCCGCCGCGGAAGGCGAAAAAGCCTTCGATGGTACGCTCACCGGTAATGAAGGGCGCGTCGATGGGGTCGCAGTCGCTGGTGATGAGATGGGCGGCATTTGCGTCGGTGCGCGCGATCACAAGGGTCGGCACATCGAGGACGTCGGCGGCCAGTCGTGCCGCGACCAGCTTCTGGATGGCCTCGCGCGCGGGAACGAGCACCTTGCCGCCCATGTGGCCGCACTTCTTTGCGGAAGACAGCTGGTCCTCGAAGTGGACGGCCGCGGCGCCGGCTTCGATCATCCCCTTCATCAGCTCAAAGGCGTTGAGTGTGCCTCCGAATCCGGTCTCGGCGTCGGCGACGATGGGCAGCATCCAGTCGATGGAGCTGTTCTTTTCGGCGTACGCTATCTGGTCGGCTCGCATCAACGCATTGTTGATCGCGCGGACGACATTTGGGACGCTGTTTGCCGGGTAGAGGCTCTGGTCGGGGTACATCTGCCCTGCAAGATTGGCGTCCGCGGCGACCTGCCAGCCGCTGAGGTAGATGGCCTTGAGGCCGGCCTGCGCCATCTCGACCGCCTGGTTGCCGGTGAGCGCGCCGAGCGCGTGAATGTACCTCTCGTGGTGAAGCAGGCGCCAGAGCTTCTCGGCTCCAGCGCGCGCCAGCGAGTGTTCTACGCGAACGGTTCCGCGAAGACGATCGACGTCTGCTGGCTGATAGGTGCGCGTAATGCCCCGCCAGCGCGGAGTATCCCAGGGGTTGGCTGTGGTTGCGTTCTGGATCATCTCTCCGTCTCCTTGATGCGTGGGTTCAGTGCGGCTGATGTTGCGTAGTGCGAGTAAACGCAGTTTTGGTCAGAGAGGCAAGGTGTGGTCGTCCGATTCGGACGAGTGGGACATGACGCCCAGGACGCATCAAGCAAGTAGCTACCGTGGTACGACCAATGAATATTTATGGGTGTTCTACGTTGATTTGGTTAAGGCAGGGGCGAGGAAAATGCTTGAGGAATCCGTCCGTGATACCTTTCTCTCGACCGGATCGGATGACCGCCTTGTGACGGGAGGCAAATGAACCTCGGGAAGCATTCTCTGGACAAACTGGCCGATGCACTGGCGGAGCGGCGCATCGCGGAAGGCGTTGCGATCCTCGATCAGGTCGAGGGCGACCTCGCAAAGCTCAGCCCTGCGCATCCGCGGGCGGCGGAGTTGGTGCTGGTGGTCTCGGAGTGGATCGATGTGGGATACAAGGACCATCGTCTGCTGGACCTGATGCTTGCGAAGTTTCCTCCCGAGGTCCGTCGTAAACTGCCGCTCGAAGATTATCTGCGGATACGGATGAGCGAGGCCTTTCGCGCCTTGTCCACTGACGATGTCGATATCGCGATCGGGATTCTCGACTTTGTGCTTGCGGCGGAGCAGGAGCTGCCGAATCAGAGTGTTGTGGTGCTTGCCTACTTCTGGAGAGGCCGGGCGCATCGCAAGAAGGGTGAGTATGAAGCCGCGCTCAAGGACATCGTCTATGCACGCACGCTTGCCGAACAGGCTCCGGGAGGCGCGATCTCTGCGGCGGTGATTCAGATTCAGGAGGGCTGGGTTCTCTTCCAGAATGGGATGCGCAAGGAGGCCTTGCGTCTGCTGGCTAAGGCGGAAAGTGTTCTCCGGTCGACGGACTACTACATTGCGCTGGGAAATATTGAATCCGCTCGCGGGCGCATCGTGCGGAGGGCGGGTGAGTATGCCAAGGCGCTCGAGCACTTCGACCGCGCTATCGCGATCTACGCCGAAGGGGATCCGAACCATCCAAACCTGGCCCGTACGCTGGTGAATGCCGCTTATGTGAAGCGGCTGCTTGCGCTGCAGTTGCGGCGCAGGATTGATGTGCGGGCACAGAGACACTTGAGAGGAAAAAGCGGTGCCGGTGCAGTGTCTCAAGAGAACGGTCACGGCGGGCTTCGCGCTCGCCATGTGGAGATATGCAACGAAGCGATTGAGCAATTACGGCGTGCCCGAGAGATCTATGCTCTCCATAATCACCTGAACGGCATTGGGTCGGTGATGCTCAACGCGGGGCATCTGCATTTGGACCGAGGAGATATCGACGGGGCGGCGACGAACGCGCTCGAGGCGTACCGACTGGGATTTGAGAAGAGCGATCACATCCTGATGGCGCGTGCTCGCATTTTGCAGGCCACGGCTGAGAATGCGCGAGTGGAAGAACAACTGGGAGAGGACGTCGATATCGCTGTCCATGCGGACACGGCGAAGAAGTTCTGCGAGGAGGCGATTGCGCTTGCGCAGCATACACAGAATCGCCGCCTGCTCGCAGGAGCTTATGTCGCCCGTGGGATGACGGCAGCCAATGACTTCTTTCAGGACTGGGAACTGGCCAAGCGATGCGCGAGCGATGCTGCGAGCCTTACGGGAGCAGGCGATCATGATCATCTGCTTGAGGACCTGGCGACGTTGAAGACAGTGATCATGCAGGCTTCGGGGATCAATGACATTCTCCGTGGGTGGTCTGAAGGGATGCTGGGAGAGAAGACCTTTCAGCAGGTCACGGAGGAGTTTGCCGAGATTGTGATCCCGAAGGTCTGGATTCGCGAAGGAAGGAAGGTTTCCCGGGTAGCACAGTGTCTGTCGATCTCACCCAAGAAGGTGCGCCGCATCCTGAGGAACGCGGGCCTTCTTACGCATGATTGAAGATTGGTCTACGGTGAGATGACGGGGATGAGGCTCGACATCAAAGCGACCCGTCAGTAACCTTTTTCGAAGAATCCGCGTCTGGTGTTATGTACACGTCCGTGTATTCTGGAGCGGCATGAGAGCCATTGGATGGGGTAGGTCTTTGACAGGGCGTCGGTGTGCGAAAGAGGTGTTGGCCATCGGCATTTTGACCCTGTTGTTTCAGGGGAACGAATTGCACGCGCAGCAGACCGCGCCTCGGATTCCATCCGCTATCAATAACCAGAGCCGTTTCACGATTCAGGGATCTCGCCCCGCGATGGCTCGATCTGCAAATGACGCTGGCTTGGTCCCTTCTGATACCAGGCTGCAGGGGATGACGCTTGTCCTCAGCCGTACGGAGGCCCAGGAGGCAGATCTTCAGGCCTTGATTGCTGCGCAGCAGGATCCTTCTTCGTCTCTCTACCACCGATGGCTTACACCGGATGAGTTCGCCGCACGGTTCGGGGTATCAGACTCAGATATTGCCAAGATCGTGTCGTGGCTCCAGGCGCAGGGGTTCTCCATGGAGCGAGTGTCTCGCACGAAAGACCGGATCGTCTTTTCCGGCACGGCATCGCAAGCAGAAGCAGCCTTTGAGACGGAGCTGCATTACTATAAGTCGGATTCCAGGACCGACTATGCTCCCTCGACTGATGTGAGCGTTCCTACGGCTCTCGCCTCATCGGTGAAGACCGTTGCCAATCTATCGAGCTTCCGTCCCAGGCCTCACGTCAAGTTCAAGACCGCACAAAGCGCGCCGACGGCCAACTTTACTTCCAATCAGTCCGGCGGCCACTATATGACGCCAAAGGATGTCGCTACCATCTACGACGTCAATGCAGCCTACAACTCCGCCTACACGGGATCAGGCCAATCCATCGCAATCGTTGGCCAGTCTGCCGTGGTGCTGTCGGATATCGAGAAGTTCCAAAGTGCATCAGGCTTGATGGTGAAGGACCCCACGCTGGTCCTTGTGCCGAGCTCCGGAACGTCAACCGTCAGCTCCGGGGACGAGTCGGAGTCCGATCTCGACCTGGAGTATTCAGGAGCGATTGCCAAGGGTGCGACGATCTACTTCGTCTATGTTGGCAACAATGCGAATTACAGCGTATTTGATTCGCTGCAGTACGCAGTGGATGAGCGAATTGCGCCCATCATCAGCATGAGTTATGGAGCTTGTGAGACTGAGTTCAGCTCCAGTGAATACTCCACGTTGAACAGCATCCTGGCCCAGGCAGCGACACAGGGACAAACGGTGATCGCCGCGAGCGGAGACAACGGCTCGACCGATTGCTACGGTGTCAAGGGCCTGACGCCTGCCCAGCAAAAGGCCCTAGCTGTGGATTTTCCTGCCAGCAGCCAATACGTCACAGGTCTGGGTGGTACAGAGTTTCCTTCAGTCAATGTCTCGTCCTCGAACACGACCTACTGGACCTCCGCAAGCGGCAGCGATGTGATTGGCTCAGCGCTGTCTTACATTCCCGAGCAGGTTTGGAATGATGACTCGTCCTCGTCTGGAATCGCTTCCGGAGGCGGAGGCGTGAGCACCCTGACTGCCAGGCCGAGTTGGCAGACGGGAGTGACGGGAATTCCGTCAGGCAGTTATCGACTCGTGCCGGACATCTCCCTTAGCTCTTCTCCGGAAAACGCCGGCTATCTCTATTGCTCAAGCGACTCCTCGACTGGCATTACGGGAAGTTGCTCTAAGGGATTTCGTGACAGCAACAACACATACCTGACCGTGGCCGGAGGAACCAGCTTTGCTTCGCCGATCTTCGCCGGAATGCTGGCGATCATCAATCAAAAGGTGAACTCAACCGGACAAGGCGTGGTGAATTCCACCCTCTACAGTCTTGCTTCTAATTCCACTACCTATGCGTCGGCCTTCCATGACATTACCAGCGGAGGCAATCAATGTGCCGCGGGCGCGACTTATTGCACGACCTCCGGGACATCGCAGTATGCGGCTGCGACTGGTTATGACCAGGCCTCGGGGCTCGGCTCCATCGATCTCCACAATCTGCTGACGGCATGGCCGACTTCCTCATCGCTGCAGGCTTCCGCAACAACCCTCTCGGCAGCGATAGGGGCTCCCGCCAGCGGTGCGAGCGACGGGATTACGATCACCGTGGCTTCGGCGTTGCCGGCGTCCACGACTACGCCAACAGGGACTCTGAGCATCGTGGTTGATGGAAGCACAGTCGCGTCGTCCCTGGCGCTCACGAACGGGACGGCCACCTATACTTTCTCCTCGACGACGACGGGATCGCATGTCATCCAGGCGACCTACTCGGGAGACTCGGTGTATGCCGCTTCCAGCGGGACGCTCACTCTGGCTGTGGGCTCGTCAGCCGGTTCGTTGAGCAAAAGCTTTACGCTTTCGGCAACCAACGTGGGCGTCTCTGCGGGCAGCTCCGGCACCTCGACGATCACCATTAATCCAGCGAATGGTTACACAGGCACGATCGGCTGGAGCGTCAGCGGCAATTCGTCTTCGCTTTCGAACACGTGCTATAAACTCGCGAATGCGACGGTCTCCGGCACAAGCTCAGTGACCGAAACCATGACGATCTATACCAGCTCGTCGGCGTGTGCGAGTGCATCGCTGGGAGGAGCTAGCGGACTGCGAAGGTTCATTACTCCAGCGGCAACTGTCTCGCAGAGTAGCTCTTATGCGCCAGTCAACTCGAACCCGGGCCGAGGCGGCGTGGCCATGGCCGGGTTGCTATTCGCCAGCCTCATTGGATTTCGGTTTAAGCGAGCACGAACCTTCGCGTGGATCTTCGTTGTCGCGGCCTTCAGCTTTGCAGCGTCGGGCTGCGGCTCTGGAGTCGCAAGTCCGGCAGCTTCTACCTCAAACACGAATGCCGCGAAGGGGAGCTATACGCTGACTCTTACTGGCACCGATACTTTATCGTCATCGATTGGTGCGTCCACAACGCTGAACCTTGTCATCAACTGAGGCCAACTTGCATTTGTCTTAGTCCTGGTGATGGCGCCGGTTGCAAGTGCTGACTCATCTCAACTCGACGTCGAAACCCCTGACGTCGTCAGGAACGATGAAGACTGTAGCGGCCGACGATCCTTCGGCAACCAACGGCTTCGTCCTGCCGTTCACCGAGATCTCGTTTCGCCTCGGAGTCCATCCATAGACCTCGGCGCGAATCTCCTTCCACCACGCGGCATACGAACCTTCGTGCGCCGCGACGTGAAGGTGAAAGCCCTCCTCCGCGGCCTCGCAGGTGAACTTCATCCGCAGGTACGCGCCGTGTTGAAACGCGTAGCTGTTGCCATCGTCCAGATAGAGCTCGCCTTCGCACGCGCTGCCCGCGTAGATGCGAAGCGTCAACGGGCCGCGCGGGGTCTCATGAACGCTCTGGACTACCGGTGCGATCGGCAGAATCGATCCCGCGCGAACATAGACGGGAAGCGACGCAAGCTCCGGATGAACCTGGAGGAACAGCGGAGCGCGGTCTGTCGCACTCGCAGGTAGAGGCGAATTGGCGACAGACTGTTCCTGAGGCTTCGGTACCTTCTTTCCCGTCCAGTAGTCGTACCAATCCGGGGAAGGGAACTCGACTGCATAGTGGTCGAGCTCATCGGGGTAATGCGGTGGCGCGATCAGCAGATTACGCCCAAGAAGAAACTCGCTCGACGCCTCAGGATCGACGTCGATTGGGTGACGATCGGGAACTGCATCCGGAAACTCCAGGAATAGCGGTCGCACCATCGGCAGGCCTGTCCTCGATGTCTCTTCGGCGAGCGTATAGAGATAAGGCAGTAGATGATAGCGCTCCTCGATGAAGCGCCTGCGGATCGACTCCTGCTCCGGACCTCCGATCCATGGCTCCTGATCGCCGGTTCCTTTCTCGGAGTGGTCGCGGTCGACCGGCTGGAAGGCCGCGACCTCCAGCCACTTGGTCAGCAGCTCCGGCGTTGGCGTGCCGGCGAATCCACCAACGTCCGCGCCGCTGAATGCAAACCCGCTGAGCCCGAGGTTCTCGAGCATCGGAGTCGTCATGCGGAGATGATTCCAGCTGCTGCTGTTGTCGCCGGTCCACGTGGCTGCATATCTCTGTCCACCGGCGTAGGTGGCGCGCGTGAGCACGAATGGCCGCAGGTTCGGGTTGAGCGCCTTGAGTCCGTCGAAGGTGGCGCGGGAGTTTTCCATGCCAAGGACGTTGTGTATCTCGGCGTGGGTTGCGGTGCGCCTGGTAAATCCTGGCTCGTCGATACGGTGGATGACGTTCTCGGGGATCGTCCTGGATACGGTGTCGAAGACGGAGGGTTCGTTCATGTCGTTCCAGAAGCCGGCGACGCCCATGCCATAGAAGTCGCGGTAGAGAGTGCCCCACCATGTGCGCGTCTGCGCCCGCACGAAATCGGGAAAGACGCTGGGGCCCGGCCAGACGCGACCGGTGTAGATTGAGCCGTCGGGGTTCTTCACGAAGTGATCGCCGGCTGTGCCGCTGTCGTAGGGAGCGTAGTTCTCCCCCGGCAACATTGCGATATGAAGATCGGTAATGGCAACGACATGAAAATCTTCCGCCTTCAGCTTTGCGATCATCCCGGCAAAGTCTGGGAAGCGCTCGCGGTCGATGGTGAACGGGCGATTCTTCTCCTGATAGTCGATATCGAGGTAGATGGCGTCGGCCGGAATGTGATCGGCCCTGAGATGGTCTGCGATCTCAAGCACGCGCGACTGCGGATAGTAGGAGTAGCGCGACTGCTGAAAGCCCAGCGTCCACAATGGCGGCAGCGGGGGCTTGCCGGTGAGCCACGCGTAGGACTCCACAACCTGCTTTGGAGATGGCCCGTAGAGAACGTAGTAGTCCACCGGGCCATCGACCGCGCCAAACGAGTAGACGCCAGGCAGCTCTTTGCCGAAGTCAAAGCTGCTGCGCCAGGTGTTGTCCAGAAGGACGCCGATTGCGCGGCCAGCGCGATAGCTCATAAAGAAGGGAATGCTCTTGTAAAGAGGATCGGTTGATTCCTGGAAGCGGTACGAGTCAGTGTTCCATAGGGTGAATGACTGATTGATGCGATCCAAGGGGCCGGTCTTGTCGCCGAGTCCGAAGAAGTGCTCCTCGTGAGAGAAGGCTTTATAAAGACGAAACGCGCCCCCCTCGAAACGGGTTGGCCGAGCGTCCTGTTGGAGGGCATTGCCATTGAGGTCGCGAATGGTCAGCGCCATCGTCGACCGGTCGATCTCAACGTGCAGTAGACGAGTACGGAATCCGACGTGGCCTTCGGCAGTCTCTGGCGTGACGGCAACGGAGCTGTGTCGTGCATCGTCCAGCACCGCCCATGAAGCATCTTCCGGTAGCGGACCCTTGCGAGCGATGCGGATGCGCAGCAGATCGTCCCGCAGAGCGGTGATCTCTTCCTCGATCGCATTCTCGCGCACGACGATGCCGTTTGGCAGAGAAGCGGACGCAGTCAGATGATCGAGCAGAACCACAGTGTCCTTCTCTGAAGGGGACTGTGGCCAAAGAGTTTCACTGCTCGGGAAGAATAAAAGCGCGACGGAGAGCGTCATCCAAAAAGAGAAGAAAGATTGCATCACGGTCCCTGAATTTTCGATTTTCAATGTCTCGAAGTTTTTAATACTCGGGTTGAGCTTGTGGTGCGTCACCAGATCGATACTCGATTTCTTCATTGAGCCCTTATGGTTCGTCATCCAGCGAGGAGGGGTGCGAGTCTTTGAGCGCGGTCACGGCGCCTTCCCGCCGCCTTTGCTGGATTGCCTTCATCTGCTCCATCGCGATCGCAGCATTCCTGTCATCACCGGCCTGACGGTAGAGGCGTGCGAGCTGATAGTGAACGCTGCCATCGTCGTCACTCTCGAGCCCTATCTTCAATTCGCTGATTGCTTCCTGTGGCCGGCTAGTCGCTGCGTACACGCGGCCGAGAAGCGCGTGAACATGCGGAAGCATCTGCGGCTTCGCGTTCAATCCTTTCTTCAGAAACGGCTCGGCATCCGGCAGTTCGTGCCGCTCTACAAGAGCCTCCGCCATCAGAAGATTGATCTCCGGATCTTCAGGCGCACGTTCGAGCGCCTTCTGCGCGGCCTCGAACGCCTGATCGACATTTCCATCGCGGAGAGCGGCTGACGCGAGTCCTGCAAGAGCGGCGGGATCACCGGGAGAGAGCGCGAGCGCCTTCTGATACTCTGCCCGCGCATCGCCGTAGCGCTCACGCTGGACGAAGATATCGCCGAGGAGAAGGTGCGTTCTCTCGGAGTTGGGCTCCAACTGCTCGTACCGTTCGAGCGCCTGAAAGGCAAGCCGCTCATTCGACTTGATCGACCAATACAAGGCCTCCATCGACTGCGGAGCCAGAGCGCGAAGCTCTCCGCTGGCTCTCGAGGAGAGCTCTTCGTCTCCGGTAAGAGATGAACACGCAGCAAGAAGGCGCAGCCCACTCTGATTCTTCGTTGCCAGGCTGTTTGCCGTTCGGTCGGCGCACCGCTTATATCGTCCGGAGGCATAGTCCTTTTCGGCCGCAGCAAGTGAAGGAGAAGTAGCCCGCACGCGAGTTGGTACCGCCTGCATCTGTGCAGATTGGCTGCGCAGGTTCGCGGTGAGCAATCCATACAGGCCATCAGGAAGCTCATGCGAGCCATGCTGCCGCGTGAGAAACGAGGCGAAGCTGGACCCGCGGTCCTGCGCCATACCCTCTGCAAAGGCGGAGACATTCGCCTGGAGAAATCCAGGATCGCGGTCCCATAACTGGGCGAGAAGCTTCAGCCCCTCTTCGTTCGAGCCTGCATCGACGCGGAGGCGTGCTTGGCCTAGCAGCGCGAGAGAGCACACCGGCTCACTCTCTGCCGAAAACTGTTGAGCGGCACCTGAGACGTCACGCTGCTTCAGATAAACGAAGCCCAGCTCGCCACGGATGCATGGAGGCTGCTCGCTTGAAGAGAGGACGCTCTTATACAGATCCGCCGCTTCTATATAGCGCGACTGGTTGGCGAGCGAGCCCGCAAAGAGCGCCTTCGCGTAAGGGGAGTTCTGACCCTTCCCCGTCATCGTCCGCGCATCCGCCTCCACCTGATGGAGGTATGCCATCCCAAGCGAGAACCACGCCTGGCTCTGCGCAGGATCGCTGCGCGTGACGTGCGCGAACGCCTGCGCCGCCGCGCCATACTCCTGCAGCGAAGCGTAGGCGCGGCCCAGGGCGAGATACGGCTGCGAATCGGTAGCGTTCATCTTTTCCGCCGCCAGCAGGAGTGGGACTGCTTCTTTTGCCTTTCCGGTCCGGGCATAGTCGACACCAAGAAAGAGTGTGGGGACATACAACTGAGGCTTGAGCCTGCGCGCCTGTTGAAAGCTCCGGATTGCGTCCGCATAGTTCCCCGTCTCATGCTCCATAAGTCCGAGGTTTGCCCATAGCTCCGGAACCTCCGGACGAATCGCGACGGCTTGCTTGTAAGCATTTGCGGCCGCTGCATAGTCGCTGCGGGCCTGCGCTTGTTTCGCAGTTGCCAGCAACGACTCCAGCGTCGTTTGCGGATTCTGCTGGCCGAGTCCTGATTGGGCGGCCAGCAGAATCAGCACGGTTAGTTTGAGACAGATTCTCAAGCGTCGATCACCAATAGAACTTTCCTGCGAATTGTACGGTTCTAGCGGGGAATGCATTTGTTATCTGTCCGAGGCTCGATGCGCATCCTGGTGTGCCTGAATTCGGATCGCAGCCTGTGTAGGTTTCGCCTCCGAACTGAGGAGCATAGAACTGCGGATGATTGAACGTGTTGAACAGCTCAGCACGGAACTGCAGGCGCATGGATTCGCGGAACCGCCAGTTCTTCAAAATCGCCGTGTCCCAGTTCTGATAGCCGGGGCCACGAAGGTAGGAGAAGAAGCGCGGCGCGGTTCCGAATGTCCCGTAGGGAGCGTAAGCGAACGCCCCGGTATTGAACCATTCGTGGATCGATTGGTGCGCTACATGGACGTTGCCGATGACATCTGGTCTCGGACTGCCACCATAGGAGGCGATGTCCGAACCACTGACGCTGATCGGAATTCCCTGCTTGAATGTGGCAATCTGCGAGATCTCCCACCCGCCGACAACGGCGTCGGCGAGACGGCTCATGCCTCCGCCAAAGGCTTTGCCTCGGCCGATCGGAAGCTCGTAGACATAACTCGCAACGAGGTTGTGAGGAATGTCCGAGCCGTCGACGCTCTTCTCGGCGGCGAGGTTGTAGTTGTTTGCCGGTCCAGAGTTGCCAGAGTAGGACCAGGCGTTATTGCCTTCCACGTTATCCAGGAACTTGGAGTAGGTGTAGGAGACAAGCCCTGTTAGACCCTTGCTGAAGCGGTGATTGAAGTTGATCTGCAGCGCGTTGTAGTTCGAGAAGCCAATGTTGGCTCCGTTCTCGGTGACGCCACAGAACTGCGGATAGGGTTGCAGCAATTGCGACTGCACGACCTTAGGCTGGTCGAGAGCGCAACTGCTGTTCCCAGGTGCAATCGCACCGTAGAACGGATTGGGGACGAGGGTGTTGAGCGCCGCCTGTCCCATCGAAAGGTAGCTGGGATTGAGCTGACTGCGATTGATGTTCGCCGTCAGCATATGTGTGCCTTTGTTGCCGATATAGTTGATGTCCAGCATGTCGCTTGGCGTGATGCTCCACTGCAAGCCCACCAGATACTGCTGGACATAGCTCGCGGCGCGCTGACGGAAGTTGCTGCCGACTCCGTACCCGACCTGCTGCATCTCGCCCAGCGCGTTGCCGGTGATTGGAATGAAGCCGTTCGGCCACGGGTTGGTTAGTGTAACGGCAGGGTTTGGGCTGATTGCATTGAGGGTAAAGGGAACGTTCGTCTGGCTGGCAAAGCCGGAGGCACTCGCATCGAAGCAGCAGGAGATCGACGCCGGGTAGAAGATGCCGTATCCACCACGAACTACTACGTTCGGCGCCGCCTGATAGGTGAAACCTACGCGAGGAGCCCAGTTGTTGAAGTTGGTGTCGTAGGAGGCACGCTGCTTGTCTGAAAGAAACTGCAGCGCACCAGGAAGCGTTTTTCCGAGCGCCGTGCCAATCGGGTTGGGCACGTTGGGGTTGAAGACCGACGCCACGTTGTGCCGATAGGTGGGCGCGGTCTGGATCTCGTAGCGAAGTCCAAGGTTCAGCGTGAGCTTCGGAATCGGGTTCCAGTCGTCCTGCAGATACCCTCCGAAGTAGTGGATGGCAACGGCGGGGTTATAGGTCGTTCCGGTCGCGCCGCCATCTACAACGCCGAGCAAGAGCTGAGCCAACCCGTTTCCGGTTGTGAAGCCAGTAGCCGCGTTCGGATCGGGGCCGGTGGTGAATCTTCCGTTGGACGCGAGGTTGGACTGGAAGTAGTTGGCCTGATCGTCCTCCTGCTCGACGAACATGAAGCCGAAGTTCAGCGTGTGACGTCTATGCGTCTTGATGAAGTCGAGTGCGACGCTTCCGATGGGGCCATGATTGGTCACCGTCTCATTGGTCAACGGACCGAGAGGGGATTGGCCGCCGATAGTGACGATTGGGAACTCCGGGCTGTTTTGATCAAGATAGGTCGGAAGGCCGAGACTCGATGGCTTGAACCCTCTGGACTGATTCGTCGAAGTCTCATGCCAGACCTCAACACCCGACATAAGGTTCATGGTGAAGGTCGGGCTGAAGATCTGACTGTACCCGGCCGCGAGGTTATAGCGGTTGTTCGGCCTGGCGTTGCCGGGGCCTGCCGGGTTGCTGGAGCCCCAGTAGTTGGGCGTTCCGGTCTTGAACTCCTCCTTGTAGGAATAGCGGAAGTAGAGACGGGACGCATCATTAATGTTGTGATCCAACCGGATCGTGTACTCGTTCGAGTGGGCAGGGTTAGTTCCGGTCGCGACGAGGTTATTGGTGATTCCGGGGCCTGTCGCCTTGGGATAGTAGCTGGCCAACTTGACCCCAGTGGGATCCATCGGGCCGAGTGTAGTGATGTCGTTGTTCTGGATGGGATCACGAATATAACCCGATCTGGTGGCAATCAGCCCGGTCTTAGGATCGACCTGACCTGCCGTAATGGCACGGGTGCTGCGCGGATCGTAGATCTGACCGAAGTAGATAGGACGGCCTAGAGCATCGACACCCTGTTGCGGCCCCAGAAGCTCAGCGAAGTGTCCCGCGAGGAAGTTCGCATTGGGAACCGTGAAGGTGCTGTTGGCGGGGGTAGACAGGCTGAGGTGCTCATAGAGCCCGAAGATGAAGGTCTTCTCACGCTGCTTGTACAGCTTCGGAATATACAGCGGTCCACCCGCCGAAAATCCCAGCTGATTGCGGTTGAAGTCTGAACGGGCGAGGTGGTTGTGGTTGTTGAACCACAGGTTGGCATCGAGCGTGGAGTTGCGATAGAAGCCATAGACGTCGCCGTGGAAGGCATTGGTCCCCGACTTGGTGACGACGTTGACGACATTGCCCGTGCTCCAGCCATACTGCGCCGTGAACGAGTTGTTCTGGACCTTGAACTCCTGCACGGAGTCCACCGACGGAACATAATCGACCGCGCCCCACTCGGGGTCCGTGTCCCATGCGCCGTCCAGCAGATAGGCCGACGTTCCGAAGAACCCGCCGGCAAAGTTCAGAAATGAGATGTCCTGGTCGGCATCGCCTGTGCTCGGGCCGCCGCCGCCCAGCAGCATCTGGCTCTCCGACGTGTTGTTGACCGAAGAGTTCAGCGTGGCAAGGCCATACACATTCCTGAGGTTCAGAGGAAGCTCCACCACCTCTTTGCCCGGAATGTCCGCCGACAGATTCGCATTCTGGGTATTCAGAAGCGAAGCCTGCTCGCTGACCACAATCTCCTCGCTGACCGAACCTATCGTAAGGGCAACATTCTGGCTCGCCGACTGCGCTGCGTCGAGCACAATTCCCGGCTGTTTATATACCTTGAACCCCTGCGCCTGGACCTCAAGAGCGTAGGTTGCCGGCGGAAGCTGCGTGAACGAGTAGTGCCCGCCCGCGTCAGTTGTCAGCTTCCGAGCGATGCCCTCTTCTACGCTCGACATCTTCACAGTGGCCTGCGGGATGATCGCTCCGCTCGGATCGGTGACCGTGCCGGAAAGTGTCGCCGTTGTGACCGCCAGTTGCGCATCCATCGCCGCAACCCCTAGCCCCAGCAGCGCAAACAGAGTCAGGAATCGACTCCAATCTAATCTTCGTCGTGTCAGCATGGCCTCTCCAGGATTGAATCCATATCTGCTCTCACCGCTTGCGAGCGGGACGCGGACAAAGAACTCAAAGTTTTTTACTTGGGAGGAGCTATAGCTACGCACGGAGGAGCCAAACAAGGTCTTTGCGGCAAGCTATACGTTCTTTACATGAAAAGTTTCTTCAAAACCCCAACTCCATGAATGATTTGCGAGGCTGTATAATTCTCCAACTTCTGGAGGGCCAGTTGCTCGAGACAGTAGTAGGCGCTCATTCGACGCTGAGTAAAGAGGAGAAGACCGCCATCCAGGACCAACTGGAGCGGTTGCTGGCCAATCCCCACTTCAGCCACAGCCGCCGCTTTCCCTCCTTCCTGCGTTACATCATCGAGCGCACACTCTCGGGCCAGACCGATCTCCTAAAGGAGCGAACTCTCGGCATCGAGATCTTTGGCCGGGCGTCAGACTACGACACAGCCTTAGACCCGATCGTGCGTGTGACGGCGGCTGAGATCCGCAAACGAATCGCCCAGTACTATCAGGAACCGGGACACGACGCCGAGCTGCGCATCTCGCTCCCGCCAGGTTCCTACATCCCGCAGTTCGGCTGGCCGCAGACCGCCAGGGAAGAGATGCCCACCGCCGCGAATCCTGTCACTGAACCTGAGGACTCCGCCGTTGGCTCCCACGGGCACGTGGGGCAGTCATCACGTCCGATCTGGCGCAACCTGAGCATCGCCACGGCCGTCGCTCTCGGAATCCTGCTTATCGCCGCGGCTTTGTGGAAGGTCACCCAGCCCTCCACGGCCGGTTCGTTCTGGTCGCCTGTGCTGCACACCAGCGACCCGGTCCTTTTCTGTGTAGCTGATCAAAGCCAATACTCCGCAATCGCGCTTCGTGATGCCCTCAATCCGTCCCACCAGGTGTTGCTCAAGGACAACCTCACGGCGCTTGTGATCGATGATCTCCGCCCCATCGTCAAGATTGCCGGCCTGCTCCAGTCCAACGGGAAGAAGTACAGCCTTCGGGGCGAAGGTAGCACCAACCTCACGGATCTGCGCAACGGACCGAACGTTTTCATCGGCGCCTTCGACAATGCCTGGACCCTGCGCCTGACCCGGTCACTGCGCTACCGCTTTTACAACAATCCTGAGATGACGACCTTCGGCATTGTCGACAACAGCGCGCCATCCCAACCGCGCTGGGTCGTGAATCGTACCGAGCAGATGTCGACCAACAACTATCGCGACTACGCAATAGTCGCCCGGTTCGAGGATGGCACCACGGGTAAGCTGTCGATTGTCGTCGCAGGCATCGGCCGGGGCGGCACGATCGTCGCCGGCGAGTTCCTCACCGATCCTGACGACCAGGCGCAGCTCGCCCGTGCAGCGCTGCTCGCCGGAAAGAAGCAGAACATGGAAATCGTGCTGAGCACGCAGATCATCGACGGCGAGCCGGGAACTCCCAAGATCGAAGCTACCTACTTCTGGTAGAGGCCCGCCTCGCACGGGCGCTGTTCTGCCTGCGCTACATCATCCCGCAGAAGTATTGGTCAGACAGGGCTGCACGCATAGGGTTCTGGTCACTGAATCTCGGTCTGGCATGGATGGTCTTCGCGACACTCTTCCCTCTGGGTATCCTGCAGCTTTATCACTCGATCAGCGTGAGCTACTATGACGCCCGGACGCTGAACTACATCGGCAGCCGCACCAACTCCGTGCTGGAGTGGCTGCGAATGCCGGGCGACTTTGTCTTCATTCTTGGAGGAGCGCTGCCGATACTCTACATATCCTTCCTCGGGATTCGTCATATGCGACCAGCTCCTCCAACGGAAGAGCCTAAAGAGATACTCTTCACCGACGTCGTGGCGGAGGCCAAGGAGCGTTGAGTTATGTCAGGCGTATCTCTCGAATTTATTCTTATGCTCGGATATGCTGTCTCCCTTGCGTTCATCGCACTTCTTCTGGAATGGGCAGCCCGCCATGCTCACCGGCGATCTGTGGGAGCCAGCACTGTCGGATTTACTTATCACGCTGACCGGGACATCTGGATCTGCCCTCAGGACCAGCACCTCTTCCCGGTCTTCTCCGATTCGGCAAAGGGAGTCGTCATTTACCGTGCGCCCGCGACGGCCTGTAACACCTGTAGGAGCAAGGCGGCCTGCACGGATTCAGATCATGGACGCGAGATTGAGCGAAGGGATTTGGATGGATTGGAATTTGGCATGAAACGATTCCATCGCGCTATGTCGTTAACGCTGCTTGTGCTTGCCAGCCTGATCCTGGTTATTGAACTCTTTCGTGCGGGCGGTCTGTATCCGCGGATCGTGCTCGTGTCGGTCCTAACGTTGTTTTGCTTGATCGCTCAACGCCTGTCCGCAAATCTTTCTCAGGGTATTTCGGCCTCATTAGGTTCTGAGGCTGCTGATTTGGCTGCAAATACTCAACCCATATGGGGCAAATTCGCAGTTCCTGGGCAGCCGTAGGAGTTTCGCTGGACATTGCCCGTGACGTTGAGAGATAGCACGGGCCGCTTGGGGCTATACTTCCTGCACCGGGCCCCTTTGCGAGGCGATCATGAGTGCCCGACTGGACGATTCGCCGAAATCACAGCCATCTCCCCCCTCACCGCGGGAAGCGGCCCTCTCTACGACGCTCTATCAGGAACTGCACAGGCTGGCTGTGCGCAAGATGCACTACGAGCGCGGAGGTCATACGCTGCAGCCCACCGCGCTGGTCAATGAGGCCTATCTGCGGTTGGCCGACTGTTACGACTCGGTGTGTAAGGACCGGGCAAAGTTGCTCGGAATGGCGGCGCACGTCATGCGACACATCCTCGTCGATCACGCCAGGGCGCACCGCGCAGATAAGCGCGGAGGCGGTGCCGTACAGATTACCTTCGACGAGAACCTCGAGGTTGCAGGGCGGTCCGGAGTCGATGTGCTCGCGGTCGACGAGGCGCTGACGCGCCTTGCGGAGTTTGACCCGAGGCAGGCGCGGATCCTCGAATTGCACTTCTTCGCAGGCCTGACGTTTGAAGAGATCGCGCTGCAGCTTGGCGTCTCCGAGCGCACGGTCAAGCGTGACTGGACCATGGCTCGAGCATGGCTACGCCAGGAACTGGCGCCCATGAGATGACCTCCGAACTGTGGCAACGCCTGAAGCCGCTGTTCTACGCCGCGCTGGAACAGGGCGTAGAGGATCGTGCCGCGTTTATCAGGGAGGCATGCGGCGGAGACTCTGAGCTGAGGTCGCACCTCGAGAAGCTTCTGGATGCAGAGGCGCAATCGACCGGCAGCATGGCGAGACCTTTTGCCGCAGTCGCCGACTTCTTTCCGACAAGCGCCACACGCTTTCAGGCAGGGGAGACAGTGCTGGGGCGATTCCGCATTCTCCGGCTTATCGGGCGCGGAGGTATGGGCGAGGTCTATGAAGCAGAGGACTTACAACTAGGAAGAATTGCGCTGAAGACCGTGCGCCGCGAAATCGCACTGTCGGCCGGAGCATTCGACCGGTTTCGCCATGAGGTGCTGCTGGCCAGAAAGATCACCGGTCCCCAGATCTGCCGTATTCACGAACTCTTTCTGCTGCCGGCGAGCGATGGTTATGAGGCGACGGTCTTCCTGACGATGGAGTATCTCGATGGCGTCACACTCGCTGCGCGGCTGGCGAAGGACGGGGCGATGCCCCGGAAGCAAGCACTCCCGGTGGCGCTCGACTTGTGCGAGGGCCTTCGGCTGATTCACGCCGAAGGCATCATTCACC
This sequence comes from Edaphobacter bradus, assembly GCF_025685645.1. Taxonomy (NCBI): domain Bacteria; kingdom Pseudomonadati; phylum Acidobacteriota; class Terriglobia; order Terriglobales; family Acidobacteriaceae; genus Edaphobacter; species Edaphobacter bradus. The sequence goes on along the minus strand of NZ_JAGSYF010000002.1, from coordinate 381,398 downwards.
GCGACCTGAAGAGCGCCAACATTATGCTCTGCGCACATGGCACGAGCACGCGCACGGTGCTGATGGACTTCGGGCTGGCCCAGGACTTCGAGGCCGAAGGTTCCGGTCCGAGCGGGGAGTCCATCGCCCCAAACGGAGGGACCACGGCGGGAAGGATCGTAGGCACCCCGGAGTACATGGCGCCCGAGCAGTTTGAAGGCGGCGCCGTCTCGCCTGCCACGGACATCTATTCGCTGGGGATCGTGCTTTACGAGATGATCACGGGCGTCCACCCGTACGCGGGACCTACGCCAATTGCGGCGGCGATCCACCGGGCACGGCATCCCGCGTCTCCGTCCACAATCGTCGCGAAGGTTTCCCCTCAATGGGACCGCGTGATCGAGCGCTGCCTGGAGTACGAGCCGGCGAAGCGCTTTCAGTCCGCAGAAGAGGTCGCGCGCGCGCTGCGGCCCAGTCTTGCTAACCTCCGTTATCTCCACAGGGACCGCCCCTGGGTTTTTGGCGCTGTCTGCGTGCTCGTGTTGGCAGCCGATGCCTGGGGCGGCTTCAACCTTTGGCAGACGCACCATTACTACCGTCCCTCAGTGGAGGCACGCCGCTGGTACGACTCCGGTGTGGCCGCGCTGCGTGAGGGCAACTACGTCAAGGCGACGCGCTCCCTGCAGGCGGCGCTCGCCAAGGAGCCACGTTTCGTGATGGCGCACGCGCGGCTTGCCGAAGCCTGGGCCGACCTCGACTTTCAGGGCAACGCTCAGCAGGAGATGCTGATCGCTGCTCCCGACGCGAGCCGCCTCGCCCCGCTCGATCGCATGTACATGGAGGCGATCCAGACGACAATCACTCGCGATTACTCTCGCGGCGCCGAGCTCTATGGGCGGATCCTGGACCACCTGCCGCCGCCGGAGAAAGCGGCGGGCTATGTCGACCTAGGCATGGCTTACGAGCGGGCTGGCGACCCGGCCCACGCGCTCGAGAACTATGCCAACGCTGCACGGCTCGATGCGGACCACCCTGCCTCCTTCATGTATACGGCTGTCCTCCAGAGCCGCCTCCATCATGTTCCGGAGGCGAACCAGGCCTTTCAGCGCGCCGAAAAACTCTTTACTGCGGAGATGAACGAAGAAGGGCTCGCCGAACTGGACTATGCGCGAGGCTATGCGGTGAACGAAGCAGGAAATTTAAGCGAGGCGAAGCAATATCTTGAGCGCTCTCTCGCCGAGGCGAAGAAGATTCCCAGCGTCCAACTGGAGATTCGCGTCCTGACGCAACTCAGCAGCGCGGCCTACTGGACTGACGCCAACCAGGCGGCGAAATATGCCGAGGAATCCATTCGCCTCGCTCGCGAGAACCAACTCGACGCCTGGGCCGCAAACGGCATGGTGCGCCTCGCAAGCGCGAAGATACACCAGGGAAAGCTCGATGAGGCTGAGGATGCCCTTCAGGAGGGACTCCGGCTTGCACATCAGACTCAGCAGCTACGTTCTGAGGCGTTGGCGAACCTCACACTTGCGAGTCTCATGGACCAGAAGCAACTACCTGACAAGGTGATTGGGCCGGCGCAGTCTGCTCGGGACTACTACCAGAAGAACGGCTTTTTTGTGAATACTGCAAGTGCCTCTATTCTTCTTGCCCGTGCGCAGCGGGAGAAGGGTGAGTATCAACAGGCCTTGGAGACAGGCAACGCCTTAGTTGCTTTGTCCACTCGCTCCGGCGTACGGCCGCTGATGATGCAGGGGGAGGAACTCGTTGGTACCGTCTTGCTTGAAATGGAAAGATACCCTGACGCATTGTTGCACTTCGAGAAGGCGAAGTCGCTCGCCGACAACCCTACTGGAAGGATGTACGAGGTGGTACACACGGCTAACACACTCTGGAGACTCGGACGCTACTCAGACTCCGACGCACTACTTCAGGAGGCCGCTCCGAACGACGTCCTTGCGGCAAGGATGGCCGGAATCCGCACGCGGTCGCTTCTAAGCCGCGGGAAGTATAGAGAAGCTCTCTCATATAGTCAGTCCATGACAACCAGATATCCCAATCTATCTGTGTCTCATCGGCACGAGGCTGCATTCGACAGAGCGATCGCCGAAGCTCACCTCGGAATGAAAATGCAAACGATTGCAGATTTGGAGAACCTGAAACGATATCAGGCTGGGAATGCCGCAGAGGAAGCGACGCAAGACATGAAGATAGCGGAGATCAGCCTGAACGTTGGGCTGGCCCAGCAGGCCCGCGACAGGGCGGTAAAAGCGGCGCAGCACTTTGCCTCCACCGGTCAACTAGACTCCGAGCTGCAGAGCTCCTGCATTGCGGCAGCCGCTTCAAAAAAGCTGGACGATCCGGTCCAGTTCAATAGCTACTCCAGGAAAGCTGTTGACATCTTGTTGCAAATCCAACAGACTTGGAGCGCTCAGGAGTACCAGAGCTACCTTTCCCGGCCCGACATTCGAACACTAGTGGCAAAGATCCCGCGAGGAGATCTTTCCAATCGGAGGTCCCATGGAGCAGAGTAGTTTTGTAAAGGCAGCTACGTGGACAGTCGCGATTTTGGCGATTGTTCTTGTTATCTATCCAAGCAAGGTCTTAGCTTTCCAGGGTTCCCCTGTTACGATTACCGGCGGGAGCATTCGTGTGAATGCAACTACGCCACAGTCATGGTCATCTGGTACAGAAACGATTCCCGTCACGGGGAAGCAGAATGGACAGCTGTTCTTCGATGGGGTTCAAAATTTCCCATCTTCTCAGAGCCTTTCTGGCTGGGTAATGAAGATCTCCAACAAGAAACGAGATGGAACGGAAAAAGCCGACGCGATAATAATTTGCTCCAGTTCAGATTGCGGCGGTAATTCATTTGACCCGAATAAAGTCTATCTGCATGTCCGGGCAGGTTCGCGGTGGGAAAAAGTCAGCAGTACGGAGCTTAGTTTCCACGACAGTGAATGCGGTGGCCAAAGCAAGGACTGCGACGTTCTCGTTAGAGTCAAAGTGGAAGGCACAGATAACTCGGGAAGACACTGGGTGCAGAGCGGCAAGTGCAGCCGTAATGGCGATGATGGACATTGCCAGATCGGGATTGGGCCGCGGCAGTGATCAATGCATTTTGGGTCCCCTCGGTCCGTTGTTTGCGATCGGAACCTACGTCATAGATGCCGAGCTACTGCGAGATAGCAGTATCCGGCAGGTGTCGTATGTCTGAGATCGCAAATGGAACGATTTTTTGCGGCACGATTTTTCCTCGTTCTCCGCTATAGCGAGTGAAGGCAGTTGTGAGGGTTGCCTTCCAAAGGAGATCGAGTCATGAAAAGCCCACGCCTTGTTTCCACTCTCGTTTCTGGTCTCTTCGCCTCTGCCTTGGCAATCGGCATGGTTGCCTCCACACAGACGGCCTTCGCTCAGGAAAACGTCCTCCAAGCGAAGATTCCGTTTGCTTTCCAAGCCGGTTCGAAGGTGATGCCGGCTGGCACCTACAGGATCACGATCCAATCCAATCATTTACTGATCCTGCGCGAGTCCACTCAGAAGACATCGGATGTGGTCCTGTTCCAGGACGATTATTCGCTACGTACACCGCAGAAGAGCGTTATCGCCTTCGACCGCCGCGGCGATAAGTACTTCCTGCGCCACATCTGGACAGAGAACAATAACAACAGCATAGAGTGCCCGAAGCCGCGCGCCGAAAAGCGACTCGAAGTGGCACTCGCCAGAACTTCGCAGGGCACAGTCACCATGGCCCTCAACACTGCTCCTTAGCAGTGAGCCGTCAGCCGGCCGCCCTGGACTCGCGGCCGGCTGTACGCCTTTTCGGGAGGAGCTCGATGGAAACTACGCGACTGTTTTTCTTCTGGTGGGATCTGCTTATCTCGTTGCCATAGCTGTGATCCATTTGCTGGCACCACGACTTGCGGTCGCCACAATAGACTAGATGCGACTGATTATTCCATTTCACGCATTCTCTAACGAAAGGCAATGTCTTAATGCTCACCAACCGTTACCGCACCTCGCTCCTGACTGGTTTAGCGATCGTGCTGCTGATCTCCTCTCCACTCTTCGCACAGGACGCAGGTCCCGCACGCCCTAAGATCACCGGCATCTCTCATGTTGGTTACTTTGTGTCGGACCTTCCCAGGGCTATCGCGTTCTGGCACGAGTTCCTTGGCTTCGATGAGTCGTACACGCTTACCAAGAAGGACAACAACGATACTGGCATAGCCTTCATCAAGATCAACGACCATCAACACATCGAGCTCTTCAATGAACCGCCGACTCATCCTCCCAACATGATGAGTCATCTCTGCTTCACCGTCGACGACATCGAAGCGATGCGGACTTATCTTCGTTCCAAGGGCTTCGATGTTCAGCCCGGCAATGGCGGCAAGACCCGCACCGGCGACTATGCCTTCGAGATCAAGGACCCGGACGGAATGCTGGTTGAGTTCGTACAGAGTCTTCCCGACGGCATGGAAGCCAGAGCGGCAGGCAAGTTCGAGCCTGCAACCCGCATCTCGACCCAGATCTATCACCTGGGTTTCCTCGTCGGAAACAGCGAGAAGTCCATGGACTTCTATGGCAAGATTCTCGGCTTCCAGGAGACCTGGCGCGGAGGAGCGAATCCCAAGGAACTGAGCTGGATCAACATGCGCGTTCCCGACGGCACCGACTACGTGGAGTTCATGCTCTACCGCAAGCTGCCCGACACGTTCGGCACCAAGAACCACATCTCACTCCTGGTGCCCGACGTCGCCAAGTCGGTCGCGATACTTGAGGCCCGCCCAGCGTTCAAGACCTATGGCAAAGAACTCACCGTTAACACCGGTGTCAACCAGAAACGCCAGGTCAACATCTACGATCCCGACGGGACGCGCGTCGAGTTGATGGAGGCGAACACCGTCACGGGCAAGCCGACTCCGTCCTCAACTGCTCCTCCGCCGCAAGCGTCGCATGACTAACCCGCAATCTGGTGGCTGGGCAAACAGAAGATCGGCGTCATGGATTAGCTTTCTGCCCTCCGGAGGTTTCAGTTGCGCGTCGGCATTATCGGAACATCTGGCCCGCCTACTCAGAACGCATCGAGATTCACGGCTCGAAAAGGCTGCAAATTCCGCTCGTAAAACCCGATCGCGCGTAGAGAGCAATGGATCTCGCGGCACAAGTTTGGTCAGCGCTTGTCATCCAGGGGTTTGACATCGAGATCTCGAGCTAGCCAGGGAAGAATGACCTGCTTGAAGATGCGAGGATCGGGCCACACTCCCACCTGTCGGCCCAGGTGACCGCCCTGCGGATTGATCCAGGCATCCTTCGGAACATCGCCGCTGTCCATCAGCTTGTAGACGTCGGAGATCGGCACCTGGGTGTCGTGCGTACCGGCGAGAATAAGCATGGACGTGGTTGGCTTGCCCAGAAGATGCTGATTCACCAGCGACATCTTCGAGAACTCATCTACCACTTGGTCCAGCGTTGTCGCGTTGTCAAAGATGCCCATGATGGCTGGGATTTGGTCAAAGAGATACTCGCGATTCCCAAGCAGCGAGTTCAACACGAAATCTTTTTGGAAGAAGAGGTCGGTCGGCGGCGACTGGACACTCACGCCCTTCAGCCGCGCCTTCTCGAGGACGGCCATCTTCGTCCCCCAGTAAGCTCCCCAGCTCACGCCGTGCATCGCAATGCGTGTCTTGTCTACCTCTGGTCGGGTGCCGAGGTAATCGATCACACTCGACAACATGCGATCGGCGGTCGGACTGGCTTTAATCGGCGACTGCCCGGTTCCCGGCCCGTCCACCGCAATGTAGCCGATGCCATATGGCAGGATCGCGGAAAAGCTCTCTGTCAAATCCTCCTTGCGGCTATCGAGTCCATTTACCGCTATCACCATCGGCACCGGCCCGGTGGCCCCTTTGGGAAGGCGTAGATAGCCGACGATCTCTTTGCCTTCGAACGGAATGTGGACCACCTCAAGGGGTGGGTCCATCGAGCGCGCATGCGTCAGAAAAGCATCGATAGCCTTGGCATAGGCGACTTTTTTCATTGGCGACGACTCCACTGGCCAACGCCCGAAGGAGTAGAGATGCCACGCGCGAATGTAGTCCGCGTCAGCCTTCTTGGGGTCAGTCCTTTCTTTGGCCTTGCCTTCTGCCATGTAGCGATCTGCAACTCCGATAAAGCCGTTCGCCCACTCGTCCTTGTCAGAAGTGTGAATGGACTTGAAGGCCTCGCGCACGTCGGCGGGATCCAGGCCGATGAGCGGATAACCCCCAACCTCAGCGCGATGCACGGCCTCCACTTTGATCTCGTCCAGGGTTCTTTCCTTGTGCTCCTGAGCAAATGAGCACATTGGGACCATAACCATGGATGTCACGAGCAGATACGACAAGCTTTTCGAAGTCCTCTTGCTCATCCTGACCTCTCCCTGATACGCATTTCTTCTTAGGTTGGACTTCAACTCTTGTTCCTCGCCGATCTAGAACGAGAGCTTGAGGCCCAATTGCACTGCGCGGCTGCCGCCTGAGCCGATAATCGGGTTTGAAGCAGCGACGTCGGGTGTGGCGCATCCACATCCGAAGCCACCGTTTCCGGGGACTGAGGGGTCGTTGTGTCCCCAGCCGTTCTGTCCACCGAATGGGTTGGCGAAGTTTGGATGGTTGAGGATGTTGAACAATTCTCCGCGGAACTGTGCACCGAAGCGCTCGCGGAACTTCCAGTTCTTATCCAGCGAGAAGTCCCAGTTCTTGAAGCCGGAGTCGCGGAAGGTATTGCGGCCCATCAGGCCGAAGGTGCCGGGCGCAGGTGGAGTCATCACCGATCCGCGCAACTTGTAGCATCCTGCCGACGCGAGCGACTCCAGCGATCTCGCATGCGCAGCGCAGACCGGATCGTTCACTGCATCGCTGCCTGCCAGATATGGAATTGGATTGGCACCCGACTTGAAGTCTTTCGGGTTCCCGAAGAAGTCCCAGCGATCGACACCCTCTCCTGTATGGCTCAGGTCATTGCCTGCATCGATCGGTCCCCAAGGCTGCGCACCGTAGAGGCTGACGATCGAGTTTACCTGCCAACCCTCAAGTAGCTGTGCGAAGGACTTTCTTCCAGGAATCGCGTACGAGGCGGATAGCGTGAAGCGGTGGCGAATATCGAAGTCGCTATGCGAGTATTCCCGCTCCGGATGATTGCCGTCTTGCGGCAGACCGCTTCCCGCACCGAAGTCCCAGTTTGCGCCTACGTCGTCCAGCGAATGCGAAAAGGTATATCCGGCAACAAAGGTCAAGTGGTGATAATCTCGCCCGGTAAAAGTCATCTGCAGGCCGTTGTAATTGGACTTGTAGATGTTGCCCATCTGGTAGATGAAGCTCAGGAAGGGGAACTTGGCATTGAAGGGCCGGCCCGACTGCTCATCTCCCGCCGTATCCAGCGCCGGCACATTCTGGTTGATGTCGTGGATGCCGACCAGCTTCGTGCCGTGCGATCCAACATATGCCGTTTCAAGAGTCAGGTTCGGTGTGAAGGCATGCTGAACGGTCAGATTCCAGCTGAAGACCTCAGGCGTGCGGAGGTTCTGCTCCATGCCCAGTATGCTGCAGGGATTGGCGCCGCAGTTGATGGTGCCGGTGGGGAAGACCGTAGACGGGCCGGAGTTGTAGCCAGCGTTCCAGTTCAGGCTCGACCCGGGAAAGTTGACTGTGCCGACGGCAATCGATCCGGTCCCAGCCGATCCTCCTGGACCAACCCCCAGCGCTCCAGTCGGGATTGTGCTGATGCCGAAAGAGTTGTTCAGAGCCAGAAAGGACTCCCAGTTCAGCGTCTCATAGATGAGGCCGCCGCCGCCGCGCACCACGGTCCTTCCGTTGCCGGTGATGTCCCACGCAAAGCCCAGGCGCGGAGCGAAGCTGGTGTGATCGCCGTTATAAGGCGCGTCGAGGCCCTTTCCGACCTGCACCAGCCCGCGCTGCGGATCGAAGTTTCCCAGCAGATTGTGTTCCTCCTTCACTACGGTGTTCAACTCATAGCGCAGGCCCAGGTTGAGGGTGAGGTTCTTGGTGACCCGCCAATCGTCTTGCACGAAGCCCGCAACCCCCCAGTTGTGAATGTTCCTTGTTGGGTCGCCAGTAAGCAGACTGCCTGATGCCGGGACTCCCGCAAAGAAGTCCTCGAGCGAAGTAGCCCCAGGGAACGCATCCGTTCCGAAGCCAAACTTGATACGGCCGCGCACACCGCCATAGCCACCACCTGTGAAGCTGTCGCGGTGTAGCTCTCCGCCGAACTTCACAGCGTGTTTGCCCACGGTGTACGAGACATGGTCGATAAATTGGAAGCGGTCATCCGGCCCTTGCACCTTCGGCCAGTTAAACCCTCCCAGTTCCTGTGGAAAGATGTAAAAGTCGGAGATGTTGATCCGGGGCAATCCACCATAGAGGGGATTGGTCACGCCAGTGTTCAACCCATAGGCTGACGCCGGAGTATCGTGGTCATTCGGGAAGGTGGGTTGGTAAAGTCTGTTGAACCCGAACCGGGCTTCATTCAACATCTGCGGACTTAGAATCCAGGTCCAGCTAAGTCCCACAACCTGGGCGCGGGTATGAATCTGCGTTAGCCAAGCCTGCTGCAACTGGTTTGCATCGGAAACAGTGCCGTTATTGTTGCCGAAGAAATATAGACCGTTCACCAAGTGTCGCTGATTGACTTGGAAGTCGATCTTGGCTACCGCATTGTTGCTACTTACGTCGTTGGGGAGCCCGTAGTTAATACTCGTGGGGCCGGCAGAGTTCTTGCCGTCATTCGCAGGGAAGCCGCTTCCGTCGCAGGTGATTGGCGGCCCGAGTTTACAGCCGGCAATCTTCACACTGGCCGGGCTGGGCGTAAAACCCGCTTTCTGAACTCCGGCAATAGCATCTGGAACACTATTCAGCGGGTCACCACCCAGCGACACCGTCGCCGGTGTCGATAGCTGGCTGATGCTGGACACAGAGTACTTCTGGCCTTCGTATCCTCCAAAGAAGAACAGCCTATCTCTCAGGATGGGCCCACCCACTGTCCCGCCAAACTGCTCCAGGTTGCGGGGGTTCTTTTCACCGGAGGACACGGTGTTGAAGTAGTTGCGCGCATCGAGCGGGGTGTCGCGGCCAAAGGCATAGGCCGTGCCATGCAGGGCGTTGGTTCCGGACTTGAGCGCCACGTTCACCATGGCGCCGGGCTTCCAGCCATACTCCGCTGAAGGATTCTCAATTAGCGTGAACTCCTGAATAGCGTCAACCGGCAGAATCGTGGCGGAGTCGCCGGCGATGCCTGCTCCGTTGATGATGCTCTGCCCGGAGAAGGGCTCGCTGTTGAAGAGGCCATCCACGATGTAGGCGTTGTCCTCAGCGCGCAATCCGTTGGCGCTGGTGGTTGAGAATCCGCCACCGGGATAGCGCACCACGCCGGGCCGCAGCTGCAGCAGGTTCTCGTAGTTGCGGCCATTCAGCGGAAGGTCGTTGATCTCTTTGTTGGTCAGCGTCCCGCCGAGACTGGAGGAGGTCGTGTTGATGAGCGGGACCTGTCCGCTAACCGTGACCGTCTCCGAGGTTTGCCCCGTCTCCAGCGCAAAATCGATCTGGGAGTCGGACGCGACCGCCACCTGAACATCGGCCCGCTCGCTTGACTTGAAGCCCTTGGCCTCGACCCGCACTTTATACATGCCTGGGATGAGATCCGGGGCAACGTACTCACCCGCGAGTGTCGTCGTCAGGGAGCGCGCCGTTCCCCGCTGCACATCCGTGATGGTGACAGTCGCCCCGGGAACCGTGGCTCCCGATGGATCGGTCACGGCGCCAAGGATGCGGCCCGTATTGGTCTGGGCGCTCACGTACACGCAAAGGGACACACAGAAGACCGGGACCACGAGGGTCGCAGCTACACCTTGGATCGTTCTTGCTATACGGCCAATTGTCTTAAAGTTCATTTCGCACCTGCCCCCGGTTTTTTGGTACGACAGCAATACCATCGCGTCATCACCTTGGTCAAGCAAACTCCAAAAAGAATTTTCTGGATAGCCTTTGACAAGCTCTGGGGCATTTGCGGTATAAATGTCAGACCACAGGGGTCTGGTCAACAGACACCCCATAAGGAAGGAACCGCAGATGGCTATTGCAAGCGTCAATCCGGCTACCGGGGAAGTGCTGAAGACCTACGAGTCGCTCACCGATGAGGAACTGGAGGCAAAGCTCGAGCTGGCAGCCCGGACCTTCGTCACCTACCGGAATACCAGCTTTGCATACCGCGCGGAGCGGATGCTGAAGGCGGCAGAGATCCTCGAGCAGGAAAAGGAAAGTCTCGGCCGCATGATGAGTCTGGAGATGGGCAAGCCCATCCAGTCCGCAATCGATGAGGCTGTTAAGTCAGCCTGGGCCTGCCGCTATTACGCCGAGCACGCCGAACGATTCCTGGCAGACGAGGCCGTCGAGACGAGCGCCAGCCACAGCTATATCCGCTACCAGCCGCTAGGGCCGGTTCTCGCCGTCATGCCGTGGAACTACCCTTTCTGGCAGGTAGTGCGCTTTGTCGCCCCGGCACTCATGGCCGGCAATGTTGGCCTTCTCAAGCACGCGTCCAACGTCCCTCAGAGTGCGCTGGCGGTGGAAGACGTCTTTCTTCGCGCCGGGTTCGCTGAAGGAGTCTTTCAGACTTTGCTGGTTGGCGCCTCGAAAGTGGACAAAATTCTGGATGATCCACGCATCGTCGCCGCCACGCTCACAGGCAGTGAAGGGGCGGGCATCCAGGTTGGCATCTCCGCGGCGAAACGCATCAAGAAAGTCGTTTTGGAGCTGGGCGGAAGCGATCCGTATATTGTGATGAGCAGCGCCAACTTCGACGAGGCTGTAGCCACGGCGGTGAAGGCGCGGGTCGCGAACAATGGCCAGTCGTGCATCGCCGCCAAGCGCTTCATCGTGGAAGAGTCCATCGGCGACAGGTTCGAGCAGGAGTTCGTAAGGCGCATGGAAGCGCTGAACGTCGGCGATCCTCTCGATCCGAAGACCGAACTCGGCCCTCTTGCCACGACGGACGCTGTCGAAGACATGCAGCGCGATGTGCAGAAGTCCATCGAAGCTGGCGCGCGTCTGCTCACCGGGGGCAAGCCTCTACCGGGGAAGGGCAACTTTTATCCGCCAACTGTCCTGACGAATGTTCCCAGAAATTCGCCCGCCTACAGTGAAGAGTTCTTCGGCCCGGTCGCTTCCATCTTTCGCGTCAAGAATGCCGATGAGGCCATCCGCATCGCCAACGACACGCGCTTCGGGCTGGGCGCCAGCGTGTGGACACAAGATCGCGCCGAGCGAGACCGCTTCATCTACGGGCTTGAAGCCGGGATGGTCTTCATCAACAAAATGGTGGCCTCTGACCCGCGAGTGCCTTTTGGCGGAGTCAAGCAGTCTGGATTCGGCCGCGAACTTGGGCCGTTTGGCATTCGGGAGTTTACGAACATCAAGACGGTATGGATCGAGAAATAGGTTCGGAAAAATAAATTCAAAAATACTATTTACTCTGCTTGCGGCATTGCGGTATAACCACTAAACCATTGGTACTTGTTATGGACCAGATAGGCATCTTGGGCCAGCGGTCAGTCAGCATGCATTTACTAAGGAGTCAGCAGTTACGATGAACCGTCCCGCCCATGGCATCCTGTATAGTGTTCCGACCATCACCAGCCTTCCAGCTGGGACGTCGAGAGGGGTGTCTATGTATAAAGCGGTTCGAGCTTCAAGGCTTTACGAGCAGATCGTGCAACAGATCGAGGAATCCATTCGGGAAGGCAAGTTGAAGCCGGGCGACCAGTTGCCGGCCGAACGCGAACTGGCCCTGGAGTTTGGCGTGAGCCGCACGGCAGTTCGCGAGGCTGTTAAGACCCTGAGCGAGAAGGGACTCGTGGAGGCCTACTCCGGCCGGGGCACGTTTGTCACATCCGGAAAATCCCAGTCCATGCGCCATTCGCTCGACTCATTCATGAAGAGCGGCGACCTTGAAAACCTCACCTACGTCGCGGAGATGCGCGAGATTCTGGAGCCCGAGTTCACCGCTCTCGCCGCCACGCGTATTGAAGAGCAGCAGCTGGCCATGATGCGAGAAGCCGTAGCCATAATGGATCGCAGCATGAAGGACCCTGATGCTTATATTGAAGCCGATCTCGACTTCCATCTCGCATTGGCGGAGGCGGCAGGCAATCCGCTCATCCTCTCTCTGCTGGATTCCATCGTGGGCGTATTGCGTGAGCAGCGCATCGGCATCTTTGCCGTGAAGGGCGGACCGCAGCGCGGTCAGGTTCATCACAAACTCATCCTGGAAGCAATCGAGCAGCGGGATGCAGCCAAGGCACGCAAGGCTATGCGTACCCACTTGCAGCAAGTCCACCAGGATTCGGCTGCCTCTTCAACCATAGGCGGCGAGTCCCGAATGGAACACCCTCCTTCAAAACGAAAGGCGTAATCGAAATGGCAAACCTCGGCTTTATCGGTCTCGGAGTGATGGGCGGCCAGATGGTAGACAGGCTGCTGAGTAAGGGGCACACAGTGACCGGCTTCAACCGCACGCAGTCCAAGGCGGAGTGGTTAGTCAAGAAGGGGATGAAGTTGGCACAGTCCCCCCGAGAAGTAGCCGAAGCAGCCGATGTTGTCTTTGCCATGGTCACTAACGGACCGGCGCTCAAGGGGATTGCGGAAGGCCCGGATGGATTGTTGGCTGGCATCAGCGCCGGCAAAATCTTCGTCGACATTAGCACCGTCGGCCCGGACCTGAGCCGCGAAATTGCCGAAAAGGTCCGCGCTCGCGGTGCCGACATGCTGGATGCGCCCGTCTCCGGAAGCGTCATCACGTTGCAGGAAGGGCAGCTTTCCGTGATGGTGGGCGGAAGGGCAGAGACCTTCGAGCGCGTTAAGCCAATACTGCTGGACATTGGCCCCAAGGTGACCCACGTTGGCTGCAATGGACTCGCGCTCTCAATGAAGATCGCCCACAACCTGAGCCTTGCGGTACAGATGCTGGCCTTCTCCGAAGGCGTGCTTCTGGCAGAGAAGAGCGGCATCAAGCGTGAAGTCGCCGTCGATGTGCTGACGCATAGCGCCATCGCTTCTCCCATGGTCAAGTACCGGGGCCCGTTCGTCCTGCAGCAGCCGGAAGAGGCCTGGTTCGACGTGAACATGATGCAGAAGGACATGCTGCTGGCGCTGGAACTCGGCCGTCAGTTGGACGTACCGCTGCCCACCACCGCCGTGAGCAACGAATTTCTTACAGCTGCCCGAGGCATGAACTGGGCCAAGCTGGACTTCGCAGTGATGTTTGATGTTCTCGCGCAAATGTCCGGAATCCACACAGGAGTTGGAAAATGACTACCCTCTCCGAACTGCCCGTAAACACCATTACCACGAAAGACCTCTGGATGCATGCCCACAGGCAGATGGTGCGCATCCGCCTGTTTGAAGAGCAGGTGAACGAGCTCTACACGCGTGCTCTGATGCCTGGCCTCGCTCACCTGTACGTCGGCGAAGAAGCTATCGCCGTAGGCATTTGCGAGGCGCTCGATAAGGAGGACTACGTCACCAGTACTCATCGGGGACACGGACACTGTCTGGCAAAAGGTGCGTCGCCTGATCTGATGTTTGCCGAGCTGCTGGGGAAGGAGGCCGGCTACTGCCGCGGCAAGGGCGGTTCGATGCACATCGCAGACCCAGCGACAGGCAATCTGGGCGCGAACGCCATTGTTGGCGGCAGTATGGGCATCGCTACAGGGGCGGCCTTCTCGGCAAAACATTTGAAGAATGGCCGCGTTGCCGCTTGTTTCTTCGGTGAAGGCGCTCTGGGCCAGGGCCTTTTCTATGAGGAGCTAAACCTGGCCCAACTCTGGAAGCTGCCGGTTATCTACGTCTGCGAAAACAACCTCTACAACGAGTACACGCACTACAGCGAGACCACTGCAGGCGACATCTGCGCTCGTGCCACCGCCTTCGGCGTCAAGGCAGAAACCGTGGATGGTCAGGACTTGAGGGCCGTTTACACCACGGCCAAGCAGCTTATTGATCGCGCCCGCGCAGGCGAGGGGCCAGCCTTCCTGATGTGCAATACATATCGGTACACCGGCCATCACGTCGGCGACATTAACCGCGAATACTACCGCAGCAAGCAGGAAGAGCAGGAGTGGAAGAGCACGCGCGACCCCATCAAGCTGCATGTCGAATGGCTTATTCGCGAAAACCTCGCAGATGCGGCCACGTGCGACGCTGTCGAGGCCGAGGTTCGCGAAGAGATGAAGGCAGCCGTGGAGTTCGCCATCGCAGCTTCATATCCGGGACCGGAAGAAGTGGAGAAGCACGTCTATGCCTGATACCAGTACTCGTGAACTAACGTTTGCACAAGCAGTGCGGGAAGCTCTCGCAGAAGAGATGCGCCTCGACGCGCGCGTCTGCATCCTCGGCGAAGACGTGGCCGAAGCTGGCACTCCCTTCAAAGTGCTGTCCGGGCTTGTAGAGGAGTTCGGGACCGACCGTGTCCTCGATACACCCATCTCCGAAGCAGGGTTTACAGGCATCGCTGTCGGCGCAGCTATGACAGGCCTTCGTCCAGTCGTTGACATTATGTTCGGGGACTTCCTCACCCTCACGATGGACCAGATGGTTAACCAGGCTGCCAAGATCCACTATATGTCCGGCGGCAAATGGAGAGTCCCGATGGTACTTCGCACGACTTTGGGTGCCAGCCGCCGCTCGGCCGCTCAACATTCCCAGTCCCTGCACGCGTGGTTGAGCCACGTACCCGGCCTGAAAGTCGTGATACCCTCGACACCTTACGACGCCAAAGGCCTGCTCAAGACCGCGATCCGCGATGAGAACCCAGTCGTCTTCTTCGAAGACAAGATGATGCACCACAAACTCAAGGGGCCAGTGCCGACGGGAGAGTACACCATACCCTTCGGCGTTGCGGATGTTAAACGCGTGGGCACAGACATCACCCTGGTCGCCACCAGCAGTATGGTTCAAGTGGCGCTTGGGGCGGCTGACATGCTCGCAGAAGTCGGCATCAGCGCAGAGGTTGTCGATCCGCGAACAATGTGGCCGCTCGATGAGAAGACGCTCATTGAATCCGCGAAAAAGACCTCACGGGCCATCGTGATCGATGAAGGCTACGGTAGGTACGGTGTCACCGCGGAGCTGGCTTCGGTGATATCTGAAGGCGCGTTCTACCACCTCGACGGTCCGGTCATCCGCATGGGAGCGATGCATGTTCCCATACCATTTTCTCCTCCTCTGGAGGATCTGACCGTGCCGACCGAGAAGACACTCTTTGCAGCAGCACAAAAGCTCTGCAGCAAGTCGTAAGACAAGGAACCGGAGAAACCAATGGCACTGCCGACTTACGGAACAATGGGAGTTGACTGGGAGCAGCGTATCGATTTCGATCGCCTCCGTATAGAGAGACTCCAGCGCGCCAAGGACCTGCTCAAGAAGTCCGAAATGGGTGCATTGCTTTGCTTCGACATGAACAACGTGCGCTACCTAACGTCGACGCACATCGGCACCTGGGCTCAGGACAAAGCAAACCGCTTTGTCTTGTTGCCGCAGAACGATGAACCTATTTTGTGGGACTTCGGCTCGGCCGCACGGCATCACCAGCTGCATTGTCCCTGGCTGGGAGAGCGGTCGCGTCCGGGCATATCGATGTTGCGTGGCACCATGTCTCCTGAGCACGGCCGTGCGGAAGACGTCGCGAAGAAGATTCGAATCGAGTTGGAGATGCGCGGTCTGCATAAGGAGTCCGTGGGGATTGACATTATCGAGCTGCCGGTTCTGTTCGCCTTGCAGCGCGAGGGTATTAAGGTCATCGATGGCCAGCAACTCATGTCTGAAGCCCGCGTCATCAAGACGAAGGACGAGATCGCATTGCTCAACACGTCTGCTTCGATGGTCGACGCAGCCTATCACGAGCTCTATATGGCGATGAAGCCTGGCATGCGCGAGAACGAAGCCGTGGGCCTGGTCAGCAAAGTTCTCTATGACATGGGTTCAGAATACGTGGAAGCTGTGAATGCCATCTCGGGAGAAAGATGCAATCCTCATCCGCACGTCTTCTCCGACCGGATCATGCGCCCCGGCGATCCTGTCTACTACGACATCTTGCACTCCTACATGGGCTATCGCACCTGCTATTACCGCACCTTCTCGATTGGCTACTCGTCGCATGCGATGGTCGATGCCTACAAGCGTTGCAGAGACTATCTCGATGCTGCAATCGATCTCATCCGGCCCGGACGCACCACTGGCGAAGTTGCTGCGGTGTGGCCGAAAGCCCAGGACTTCGGCTTCCCCAACGAAGAGGCTGCCTTCGCACTCCAGTATGGGCACGGCATCGGCCTCGCAATCTGGGAAAAGCCGGTCATTAGCCGCCTCGTCTCGTTAGATCACCCGCAGGAAATCAAGCCGGGCATGGTTTTTGCGCTTGAGACATTCTGGCCCTCGAAGGATGGCTGGAGCGCCGCGCGCATTGAAGAAGAGATTGTAGTGACGGAGACCGGTCACGAGGTCATCACACGGTTTCCGGCAGAAAAACTCCTCGTCGCGGGCGCTCATTACTACACCGTCGGAGGACCTCTTCCCACGACGCGTGAAACCGAGACAGCACCAAGCCAAGACGTACGCAACCTGATTGCGGCCGGCGCACAAACAGAAAGGATCGGGGCTTGACGTCATGGCCACGCGGCCCTGCGTTCCCCAATAAAACTATGGCTATAAGCGTCGTAATGCCCGCACTCGAAATGGCGCAGGAGACAGGAAAACTTGTCGGCTGGCTCAAGAAGGAAGGCGACAGCGTTGCTAAGGGCGACCTCCTTCTCGAAATAGAAACGGACAAGGCGGTCATGGAGGTAGAAGCCACTGCTGACGGCATCCTTGCCGGAGTCACAGGCGAAATCGGAACAGACATTCCGGTAGGCCAGACGATCGCCTGGATACTCAAACCAGGAGAAGCTCTGCCGGCGTCAGCCGCGGCTGAGGTTCCTGTAACTTCCCCTGTCACAGAAATGTCCCTCCCTTTGGTGGACGTCTCTCAGCAGCCCACGACATCCGCAGGTAAAGTCTCTCCCAAGGCGCGCAGACTGGCAAAGGAGGCTGGCATCGATCTGAGTTCGGTGATCGGTTCAGGCCAGGATGGAGAGATTCTAGCCTCCGACATCCAGGCCCTCATCGATGCGCTCCCGAATGCTCCAATCACTCCGGCAGCGGTTCAACACGAGCCATTGACTTCTATCGGCCGACTCATGGCAGAGCGCACCACGCAAAGCTGGACCACCGTACCGCACTTCTTCCTTCAGCAGGAGGTCGATGCAACAGCGTTGAACGACGCGCGTGCTGCGCGCGGTGCCGCAATAGAACAAGCACTCGGCGTAAAGCTTACACACACGGATATCATGATCGCGCTTGTGGCTCGCACGCTGGCCAGACATCCGCGCCTCAATGCCAGTTGGATTGAGGATGGAATCCGCCTCAACCCAGAGGTGAATGTGGCGATTGCAATGGCAGTCGAGGACGGCGTCGTAGCGCCCGTCGTTCGAAACGCGCACAATGCACCGCTCGGAGAGATCGCCAGGCAACGCCGCGAGCTGACGGACCGTGCTCGGGCCGGGCGATTACGGCCTGCGGATCTTACAGGGGGCACCTTCACCATTAGCAACCTGGGAATGTTCCACATCGATTCCTTCTGCGCCATTATCACGCCGCCGCAGGCTGCAATTCTGGCTGTCGGCCAGATCGCCGAAAGGGTCGTTCCGATTAACGGCGTTATCACCGTGCGGCCCATGTTGAGCCTGACGATCTCATGCGATCACCGCGTGATCGATGGAGCCAAGGCTGCAACCTTCCTGCACGACCTGGCCGAAGCGATACACGAACCGGGCCGCTGGCTCACCTAAGCCATCTTGTACGGCACTGTGCCGCCATCTGTAATTCGGTTTTTTGAGATGAATTTCCGTTACCGGAGGCTCCATGGCTCATGCAGTAGTTCGTTTTGAAGAAAAGAATCTTTCGGTGCCCGACGGCTATGGTCCGCATTCAAAGGGCTACTCGCGGGTCTCACTTATCGACCATCGCACGGCCGAAGCGGCCGTCCACATGGCTCATCAGATAGTTCAGCTTGAACCTGGTGGTCATCTCGAACAGAACGTGCTCGCCTATGAGAAAAGTCTTTACGTCCTCGAAGGTGAGCTTGACCTGATGATGGATGGCAGAGCCTATCGAATGGGTCAGGGCGACTACGCCCTTGTGCTCGTGGGGACACCACACGCAATGCGGTCAAGCAGCGGCAATGGCGCCCGGTGGATGGAGATGATCGCCCCGCAGCCACTTGCCAGAAGCGTTGGGCAGGATACCTTTTTCGTGGGCGAATTTGATTGGCCGACCAGGATCGAGCGTTTCGATAAAGGCGACGCTCGTACGCGTTTCGTTGGACACTTCGAAGATGCGCAGCTTCCCCCGCCGGGCAACTTGCAAATGGACGGCTATAGCGGTGATGGTGCGCGATTGATCAGCCAAAAGATGATGGTCGATCGCAACTTTGGATCGGCGCACATGACGATGTTCGTAGTGGAATTCGCGAAGGGCGGTGGCGGCTCTCACCACACGCATCCCTTTGAGGAGTCGTACTTCTTCGTCTCGGGCATTGGCGAGTGTGAGTTTGAGGGCAAGAAATACGTTGTTGAGCCCGGCACGTTGTGCTGGACAGGAGTCGGCGCAAAGCACGCGATCTTCACAAAGGGCGATGAGCCGGTCCGATTTATTGAGACGCAAACGCCTCAACCACCGGCGCGTCAAGCGTTCCGATTCGATAGCGAGTGGCGTATCATGCGCGAGCGGTACCCGACCTGATGTTTCCGGCGGTCAGCTGGCTAAATAGCTAGGCATCCTGCCTTTGAATTTTGCCGACACAGGAACGGCCGCATCCAGGGCGGCGACGGGAAAGGGTATTGAACATGGGAAGTGCCAGCATAGAACAGCTCCCCGTCGGGGCGACGGATGAGCTGAAGCGCAAAACTCCGTTCTACTTCAGCTTCTGGTTTCAGGTCTGCGTCGCTATCGTGCTGGCAATCGGGCTCGGCTACTTCAGCCCTGCCCGCGCCGTCGCCATGAAGCCCCTAGGCGACGCATTCATCCGGCTTATCACTATGGTCGTCACCCCGATCATCTTCTGCACAGTTGTCTCCGGCATCGCCGGAATGCAGGACTTGAAGAAAGTCGGTCGAGTGGGCGGCAAGGCCCTCCTGTACTTCGAGGTCGTATCGACACTGGCTCTTTTTATCGGTCTGGTGGTAGGCAATCTGGTCCATCCCGGTGCTGGGTTCAACGTCAATCCCGCGACTCTCGACGCCAAAGCCGTTGAGGGCTATGCCGGCCAGGCGAAGGCGCAGAGCGTAACAGACTTTGCAATGCACATCATCCCGGTCACGATCGTGGATGCATTTGCCAAGGGCGATATTCTGCAGGTTTTGCTGGTAACCGTTCTGTTTGGCTTCGCCTTGTCCTTCATGGGCGCGCGTTGCGCACCGCTTCTTGCTCTACTGGACACGGTTACGCACGCGATCTTTGGGGTCGTCAACATAATTATGCGTCTTGCGCCCTTGGGTGCATTCGGCGCTATGGCCTTTACCGTGGGCAAGTATGGCATCGGGTCGCTCGGACCGCTGCTCAAGCTCATCGGGACTTTTTACATCACTTCGATTTTGTTCGTTGTAGTCGTGCTGGGGGGTGTTGCGCTTCTGGCGGGCTTTAACGTTTTCAGGTTCCTTCTGTATATCAAGGAAGAGATCCTTCTGGTACTGGCTGTGGCCTCTTCCGAGGCTGCACTGCCATCGCTCATCGAAAAGCTTGAGGCAGTGGGGTGTTCGAAGGGGCTGGTGGGCCTGGTAGTACCCACCGGGTACGCGTTCAACACCGACGGCACGAGCCTTTACATTACTTTGGCAGCGCTCTTCGTGGCCCAGGCCACGGGAACGCATCTCACACTCACCCAACAGTTGACCATCTTCGCCGTTGCCGTCCTCACCTCCAAAGGGGCGAGTGGCGTACAAGGCGCTTCCTTCATCGCGTTAGTTGGAACTCTATCGGTCGTTTCAACCGTTCCGGTCGCGGGCATGGCTCTTATTCTCGGTATCGACCGCTTTATGAGCATGTTTCGCGCCGCGGTCAACATGATTGGCAATGGCGTGGCAACCCTCGTGGTCGCCCGGTGGGAGAAAGAAATCGACTCTCCGACACTACGCCGCAGCCTGTAGCCCGGCCTCCGGGGCCGTTCCGTGCTCCCGATCAGCGACTGGGACGGGTGATGGGCTGCGGCCGGGATGTGTGGCCGATTCTCATATGTGATTGAAAAGATGGTACCCAGCGAATTCGAACTGCTGACGTGTACCGCCCAAAGCGAATAACCACAAGGTAAGAGTAATATAGCGCCTTAACGGGAGGAGTCCTCCTATAAACGCTTTGCGTTTGACTTGTGCTCGGGGCGACCTCCTGAGGCCCCGTCATTGGTGTGTTCGGGATAGAACTGATGGCTGACAAGCCCACCTTAGGCGTACGAACACATTTTGAGGCAAACAGAGGACAAAGGGCTGAGGAAAGCGTCAGAACAATGAACTGGTGTCGGTTCGTAGATCCAGAGTGAACGGCCGCGCGCAACGACTCTTTCGATCGTCAGAGTAAAAGGGCTTCGTGCTTTGATACCCGATACTCCAGTACGAAAATGCTGCAATGTCCACGACTTGCTTGCACATCGAAGCAGGCTGGCCCTGGTCATGACAGCAATGTTCTGCATGGTGCCGGGTGTATATGGTCAGCCAAGCGTAAGCGCAATCAATGTGCATATGGTGAGCGAGGATGGACGTCCCTTGCCCGGCGTGATCGTGGAAGGAACCTCGCAAGCAGGAATCATTTGCAGGACGATCACTGACAATCTGGGACGCGGGACTCTGCGTGGTTGCAGCAACGACTCGACAACTCTTCATATCTCCGCGCACCTGCAGGGATACATGCCTGCGGCGACCGACATCAACGCCAAGGACGAGACCAATCTTGAGATTGCCCTCTCGCCTGAGGTTGATGTGCAACAGAGCGTAACGGTAGAGAGCTCTCCGCAAAGCGTGCTGGCGGAAAGCTCCAGCAGCGAGACGAAGCTACCCGTTGCATCTGCCAAATATAGTCCACTGCGTCCTAATACTGTGGTCGAGGCCTTGCCGCTGGTTCCCGGTGTCATCCGTACTCCCGCAGGCCGCGTGCAGATCTCCGGTCGGGATGAAGAGCACAGCAGCCTTCTCATCAATTCAGTCGTTGTCAATGATCCTGCCACGGGAGGTTTTGGCCTAAGTGTTCCCATTGATACTGTCGATCTGCTCAAGGTGATGCAGTCTCCTTATCTTGCCCAATATGGAAGCTTCACTGCTGGAGTCGTGAGTGCAGAAACTCGTCCAGGTGGCGAAAAGTGGGAGTACAGCCTGAATGATCCTTTTCCCGATTGGCGTATTCGCAGTTGGCATCTCGAAGGTGTGCGCGATGCTTCACCGCGACTGAACCTGGGCGGCCCGCTGATCAAAAATCATTTGTACTTTGTGGAAGGCTTCGAGTACCTGGTCGACAACGCCCAAGTTCGTACGCTCCCGCATCCGGTGAATGAGACTCGCTCGAACGCGGTCAACTCATTCACCCAAATTGATGCTGTGCCCGATTCTCGTAACGCAATCACCGCAACTTTCCACTTTGCGCCGCACTCGATTGAATACGCCAATCTGAACTATTTTGATCCGCAGCCAGTGACACCGAATGCTGATTATGAGGAAAATACTGGAACGATCGCACACCGCTTCTCCATTGGCCGTGGCCTTCTTACGTCTATTTTTGCCGGTACTCGGGTCGCGACTAACGTTTACGGTCAGTCGCAAAGCGCGATGGTCCTCTCGCCTGTTGGAAATTCCGGTAGCTATTACAGTCAGCAGGGCCGCGAGGCTACGCGCTTTCAGTGGATCGAAACATGGTCTCCTGCGAATGTGAGGTGGCACGGCCAGCATGCTCTCCAGATCGGTGGTATCCTCGCGCACGCAGAAGATCAAGGTACTGCCGTGGGCCACGATGTCAGCATCGTCAATTCCTCCGGCCAACTGCTGCGAAGAATCTCCTTTGCTGGCAGCGGCACCTTCAGCGTTTCGGATTTTGAACCGGCTGTGTACGCGCAGGATCACTGGGTTGTGGACAAACACCTGGCTATCGACGCAGGTTTGCGCTATGAGACCCAGACGCTCACCTACACCTCTCGCTTTGCGCCGCGAGGGGGCCTGGCTTGGTCTCCGCTAGGAGATGGTTCGACGGTGATCCGAGGCGGTCTTGGTATCTTCTATGACTCGATACCACTCCAGACTTACGCCTTTAGCAGTTATCCAGAGCAGGTCGTGACGACCTACGACGGTAATGGCAACATTACGGACGGTCCCCGCCGCTATCTCAATTTGACCAGCGAGTCCCCGTCACGGTGCCTATTTATCCATCAAGGTCGACGTGACGGCAATTTCGCCCCTTACAGTGTTGCCTGGAACATTGAGGGTGAACGCGTCGTTAATCAATATTTCAGCCTTCGCTTGCGTTATCTTCATGCAGATGCGCGCAACCAACTGACACTCACCCCGCAAACGAGTACGAGTGAAAGCGCCCTGGTACTTGCTGGCTCAGGCGCGCTGCAGACCCACCAGTTTGAATTCACGTCACGCCTTGGTGCGGAAAAGGAACGCCAATTCTTCTTCTCTTATGTACGCCAATTTGCTGGTGGAGACATTACCGACGCGTCCGCGTATCTGGGAGACTTTCCTTTCCCTGTCGTCCGGTCGCAGATCACAGCTCGCACAACTGGCGAGATCCCGAATCGGTTTCTTCTGTGGGGTACAACTAAGCTGCCATGGCGAATGCATATATGGCCGCGCGTAGAATATCGCAACGGATTCACCTGGCAGCCTGTCGACCAATTTCAGAATTACATCTCGCTTGTATCTGCGGCGCAGCCGCGATACCCAGCGTACTTCACGGCCGATCTGCGGGTAGGGAAGGACTTCACCATGGCCACAAAGCATGCCGTGCGAATTTCGCTGACATTCCGTAATCTGACAGACCATAACAATCCGCTTCAGGTGCACAACAATTCTGGCGACCCACTATACGGATCTTTCTTTGGCAACTACGGGCGGCACCTTTTAGCTGATTTCGATTTCCTCTTCTAAGAGCCAGCCATGGCGCAACTCAAATTGGGTTCTCTCTGCTATGCCAATTCGCGGTAGTTCAGCAGGATCAAGCCGACCAGGGCCAGGCACAGCGGCCAGAGGTAGCCGGCGATGGTGGCCATGCGGCTCCTGGGTAAACGCAGCTCCAGCCATCGGCTACAACCCGCCGAAACACCAAGCAGCGCAATAGGGGTGTGGCTCATCTCCGCAAGCAGCGCTTCTTTCACTTGGGCCGAATGCTCATGCGTCAGCAACGTCGCGGCGCCGAGAGCACACATTGCAGGAAAAACGTAAGTGGCCCACCGCGTCCTCAGCTTGCCTGCCTGCACCGCGCATTCGAAGGCTGCGAAAACCACGATCAAAAGTGCTCCGAGACGATGTTGCAGGATTTCGGGCACGGCAAAACTCTGCCAAAAGGGACGTGGTCCAAGGGGCCAGTTCTCCGGGTCGGCGCGCAGCAGGATGAAGACGGCTAAACCAGCGAAGCTCAGCGGCCAAAAGCGGGCCCAGCGCATAGCACGGTGCCGGCTGAGCAGCGCCAGCAGCCCTGCAATGAGCACAATCAGCCCTGCCCAGTGATGGTTGTACTCCGACCATGCTTTGTCAGTGTCATCGCTATGCACAGTAGGAGCGAACTGGCTGTCCGCGACAGCCACCGCGAGTGAACCTGGAGGAGCCAGCGCAGCTAAGGACGGACTGGTCATGCGCGGCGGTTCTGGATGCATACGCACGTAGATCTCGTGAGCTGTCAGCCTATCTTGAGCGGTAACATCGACCGCAGGTGCCTGAGAGGTCAGCGAAGCCGCTGTCAATATCGCGAGGAATCCTAGACAAATCTCTGCCTCAGCGACCCGGCGCAGCCGCGCTAGCAAAGGTTCAGGATCACTGGCCAGACGCCGCACCAGAAGCCAATTCCCGGCGCCGAGCACAGCCATCGCCAACAAAAGGTAAATCTTGGCAACCACCATAACGCCAGACGCGGTGGTATATAGCGCGCTCCACGTTCCCAGATAGAACCCAGCCATGCCCACTCCGGCCGACACCAGCGTTGCCGCGCCCAGCAACGCCATCCGGGAGTAGCGCTCGGTCAAACGCCGCGCCTCGTCAACGTCTTCGACGCGGCCTAAGGAGATCCACAGATAGGGCATTGCGCCAACCCAAGCCGCTGTACCCAAGTGATGTGCGGCTGTGAGAATCGCCAACGGGACCCGGTAATCGATGCGTGCCGTCGCATGGCTTATGGAAACCGTAGCCGCTAGCAGCAGTAGACTCAACGGGAGCATCGCCACCGTCGCTGTGCTGCTTTTCAGGCGTGCGCAGATCCAGAGTCCAATCGCGAACAGGATTGCGAAAGAGCCGGCGCGGAAGAAGTTCGTGGTGGTCACATCCGTGAGCGTCAAATCTGAGCCGCTCATCAGGAGGGCGCCGGATGCCGAAACCAGGGCAACCTCGCCAGCCACCAACGCAAGCGCGGCCATCCGGATGCCCCGGCGACAAAAGTCTTCGACGGCCGCGCTCGCCCTCGCCGGCAGCGCCACAGCCAGAAGATATGCGACGCCTCCCATCAGCAACGCTTCGAAGGCCAGCGTTGCCGCGCGTAGTAGAACCGTCAGCAGATCAATATCGCGCAGGAACCAGATCACGATTGTTCTCGGGCTCTACTTTACTTGGAAGGGGACCTTGCCACGAGTGATGTGTCCATCCGTGGCCAGGACCTGCCAGCGCAGCACATACGCTCCCTTGACGAGCCCGGTCAACTTGGCAGACAACAACCCGGGCGAGGGCTCGCTCTCAATGGCGACTTTCTCCACTTTGCCATCAGGGTCGAGCAACGTGAGAGTCGAGTGCTCCAGATCGACCCTTGAACTGTATTTGAGGAGGACGGCGACCTCCGGACCCGAGACAGTGCTGTTCGCTCCTGGCTGAGAACTCACCAACACGGCGTGCGCCAACGCCACTCGGGGAGCAAATAGCGCAATACCGCAAGCAACAACGATAGCGGTTACAAACAAGGGCGTAAGGATCCAGGTGTTCCTGCGCATATCCAATCCGCTTCTCCTTGAGCAAAATGAGTCACACCCTTGAGTAGGACGCTATCCTCCGAGATTGCCCGCCCTAAGGCACCACCGTTCAAGTTAATCAGTCCTGTCCTGAATCAAAGAGACCACATCTCGTAAAGCCAGCCGATTTTGATCGATATTTCGGTCAGGACAGCATAACCGATTTTATGGAACGTGTTGGTTAGGATTCCCCGGAGACTCGACTGATAACTACGACTGAGGCAGCGAAAGAGGAATGGTATCTTCTGCGCAATGGACCGACTCCGACGCGGAGTTGAAACGTTTTCGGAGCGAAATTGGTTTTCGAGGGCTTGTAAATAACTGAAATATGGTGGCCAGAGACGGGATTCCCCCCCCGCTCGGCTAATAGAATCTGCAACTTGCAGAATCCAAAAAGTGCAGAAAGTGCAAGAATCACCGATCGCTCTTGCAAATCTCTTGCAAATTCACTCCTTGGTCAACTTGTCGGTTGCGTTTGTTGTTCTTGGGTCTGCTCACACTGAGGACAGCGCCGGGCTCAGTAATCACGCAAAAACTGAGACTAGGTTTGTCGGATAAGTATCCACAGCGAATTAGAGTTACCTGGGAGTACCTTTCTTTGTGGAAATCCATTTTATGCGCGGAGGAACCTTGCCGATTGTCTTTACGTAAGAACGGAGTTCCCACTCGCTCCACTGCCGGGCGATGTCCAAAGTCGAAAAATAATGTGGAGGAAAGAGCCATCTTGATTCCGTGAAAGAGTAAATGTTCGCCGCCACACCGTATCCAGTTTCAACCACAAGCAACCTTAGGCGGTGACCACCTGCCTTAATGTCGGCCAATAGACCACTACCCGCTTGCGGGATATTGCCCATCGCCTTCTCCAGGTTTCCAGGCCTATTGCACCGCCTACCCAAATGGTCTGCGCTAAGTATATGCCGCTGGCTTTTTGTCTCGGATTTCTGGGCTGCACTTCGACTGGGTTTGACTCTGTGTCGTACCATCGCGATGCGCTTAGACGCTCAGGAGTATCTCTCTTCGATAGCTTCTAGTCCGCTTGCATACTCGTAATGGCTTACTCTCCTGGTTTGGGCGCGGGTAGGGGAGTGTTGACACGCAAAGCGCGCCCCGGTGGCTCTTCTCAGACCACGCTGACGAATACCCAAGGGTTGTTTCGGAGATGGAGTCCGAATGGTAATCAAATTGCTCGCACTACAGTTACACAAAACTATGGTAACTAAAATAACATTATAGTAATCTTCACGCTGACAATTTGTGAGATGATCGGCTCTATTCGCGGCGATCATCCCTGACTCTTATCAGTCGCAGCGAGCTCAATTGTGAACCAGAGCAATTGAATGAGGAGAGACCATTGAAACGGAACGAAAGCTGTGTTTCTGTATCTGCCCGCCTGATTCTCTTTTTACTTTTTGCATTTTGTGGTTTCGCGATTGCACAGGGCACTTCGCCGGCACCGTCTGACCGAGTTGCGGTCAACATGGGCGAGACGCCGTGGCAGTTCCTGTTGAATCGGGACCCTGCGAATGCACAAGATCCTTCCTTCGACGATTCGAGATGGCAGACAGCTTGTGTACCATACTCGGCCTACCAGATGACGATGTTCATCAACGAGGAGTCCGGCGGTGAGGGTGAACTTGGCGGCGGTATCAACTGGTACCGCAAGCACTTCACATCGATCCCCAGTACGCCAACCGCAAGGTGATGGTGGAGTTTGAGATCGCCCATATGAGTGGGCAGGTGTACATCAGTGGCACCTTGTCCCCGGCACCAGCGCCGTCCCGGCCGATGCGACGGCTACTCGCGTCGTCGCCTTTCTCCCTTTTCTTTTTACGCAAAGGAGCAACATGCTGAGCATTATCTCCCATTCCCAAGAGAGAACCATCTCTCACACCCTTTGGATTCTGAGTGCAGTCCGGAAACTTCCTTTGAAACGCCGCTCGAGGGAACTTCGCCCTTCCAGTTCCATGGAGGGCGGGATACGGAAGAGTATTGTGATGCTCCTGCTCCTGTTTGCGGTGCTTTGCTCGAGCGAAGTCCGGGCGCAGCAGGTGGAGCCGTCGCTGCCGCTCTCGCAGCGATTGTCGATCAATCTTGCGGCAGGAGTGCCAGAGTACGTCGGGAACGCCGCCTCGAGCTCCAATGCGCCGCAAAGTCAATGGTGGTTCGAGAATACAAATAACTCGACGGCGTATTCGTCCCCTGGTTTTGTGGAGAGTTCGGATAGCTCCGGCAACTGGCAACAGGTTGGTTTGCCCTATGACGCGAACATACCCCGCACCTTCATCAACCAGACCTCCGGCGGTGGCCAGGGATCGTTGACTGGAAACGAGAACTGGTACCGTCTGCACTTCAAGGTGGATCCGAAGTATGCGGGCCAGAAGTTTATGCTCAATATCGAAGGTGCGCACACCGGAGTTCAGGTGTTCATCAATGGCACTTTGTTGAAGGGCATCAGCGCGGTTGCTGCGAATGCGCAGGCAACGCACGTGGTTGGTTTCATTCCCGTGGTTCTCGATCTAACGCCATATCTGCACACCGACGGTGCAACCGACAACGTCATTGCGGTGGACGTATCCAGAGGGGATCCCTGGTTTGAGCAGCCTGGTTTCTCTGGGGCCTTCCGCTTCGGCCAGGCCATGGCCGGACTATTCCGCAACGTCTATCTATACGTCACCAATCCTGTCCATATTCCGATCAATGTGTACTCGAATCAGAAGACCTGGGGCACGTACGTTGGAACGGTCTCTGAAGTTCCTGCCGCGGGGGCAACCGCGACTGCGGCCTCGGCTGTGGTCGAAGTGCAGACGAATGTTCTCAATGAGACAGCCACAACGCAGCAGGTTACGTTGACCACGCAGATTGTGGATGCGAATGGAAATGTCGTGGTGACTGCGCCGCCGATCACGCAATCGGTGGGCCCAATGACGGCGGGCAACTTCCCCTCCACGCCGGCGCCGATGTTCGACCAGCAAATTACAGTTCCGAATCCGACGTTGTGGTATCCGAACAACTCGATCTACGGAAAGCCATATATGTACAAGGTCTACCACATCGTCAGCGTCAATGGCGTGGTGGTCGATTCGGCGCAGAGCCCGCTCGGTATCCGCACCCTTACCTGGGACAATAACTTCCCCTACTTCAACGGTCATGCGCACTATATGTGGGGTGGTTCTGGACGTTACGATTACCCGGCACTTGGCTCCTCTGTTCCGGAAGAGCAGCAGTGGCGCGACCTGGCGCAGATAGCGGCCGGGGGAGGCAATGTCTGGCGGCCCGGCCACTCGACAAGCAGCGAAGAGTTGGTGGAGGCGGCAGATGCCTATGGCATCATGATCGACCAGCCGAGTGGCGATGGGGAGGGTAATTTCACAAACCCATCGGCAGACGATACCACCTTGAAGGTGGAACTGCATCGCGACATGATCATCCGCGATCGCAGCCATCCTTCGATTCTGGACTGGGAGGAGGATAACGGCGGCAACAATCAGAGCCTCGCGAATACCCTGGCGACCTTGGAAGCGCAATGGGATTCGATCCAGCCTCGGAAACAAGCCACCCGTTCCGGAGTGCCTTCGTATGCGTTCATCAACGAATGCGACGGCGCCGGTTGTGAGGTCGGAAACAAGCAATCTAATCCTCAATATCCCGCGTTTGGAGCTGAATATTGGGACAACATCGGAACGGGCCGCGGTCTAGCCTGGGATAACGAACTCTCGTTTGCCGCACCCTATTTGAAGGACTGGCGCGACGGCAGAGCGGCAAACACCTTCGGTATGGCGCAGTGGTACTTCGCCGACTCGCCGGGTGAAGTGAGTCTCTACTCGGAGTTTCAAAATCAGCCCCAGATGGTAAATTTTGTCCGTTCCCTGGGATATTCCTCGGTGGATATGAACAGATTTCCGAGGCTGCTCTACTACATTTATCAGGCGAACTGGACCCCTTACTCCGTCCAGCCGGTTGTCCATCTGGCGCACCACTGGAATCGCGCCTATGAGTACACCCAGGGCACGCCGATCCAGGAGAATGCTTTCAGCAATTGCCCCTCCGTTCGCCTGTTGATCAACGGCGCGGCTAAAGATCCGGTCACGGGAGCCGTTCTCGCGGATCAGACGCCTAACGCATGGGACACCAATTCCAACGACCTCACCCAGAGCACCACCGGTATGCCTGGTCAGGTTCACTGGATGGTGAACTGGGCCCCAGGTACCGTCACCGCGGTATGCCTGGACAACACCGGAAACGCGGTCCCTGGCGTAACCGACACGCGCACGACGGCCGGTCCCGAATACAAGATCGTTCTGAGCGCTGTTCCGGAGCTGACGAAGCCGGATGGCACCAGCTTCCAGTGGACTTCGAACGGTTCCGACGCGGCCTTTGTGACGGCTGCTGTGGAGGATGCGCAGGGCAACCTTGTGCCCACCGCCGCCGACAACGTTACATTCACGGTGACTGGCCCTGCCACCTATATGGGCGGCAGTCAGCAATATGTTGCCGATCCCACCTGGACGAACTACTACCAGGATGCGTTCTCCAAGGCCAACAGCAACGTGATCCAGGGCGTACCGTACGCCTTCTTCCACGCGCCTGGCGACCCTGAGCTGAACTTTGAGGGGGGATTGACTAAGATCGCCCTGCGCAGCACCTTCACCCCAGGAACAGTGACCGTGACCGCAACCGCGCCGGGGCTTGTGAGTGGCAGCGTCCAGCTGACTTCCGTCGCGCCGCCGGCTCCTGTTCAGTCGCAAGCACCGTCCATCATCGTGCCCCCAGTGAACGCTTCGGTAACAGCTGGTTATCAGGCAACCTTCACCGTTGCGGCCAGCGGTTCGGGAACGCTTAGCTACCAGTGGTATCTGAACGGAAGTCCAGTCGCGGGAGCAACTGGAACCTCCTATACCACGGCCGCAACGACAACGGCGGATAACGGCGACAGTATCTCCGTAACGGTCACAAGCAGTTTTGGCACAGTTTCATCGAACCCCGTCACCCTTTCGGTAAGCCAGCCGGCCAACGTAGCCATCACGACGCAGCCTGCTTCGCAGACCATTGTTGTCGGGCAGTCGGCAACGTTGACCGTCGCTGCGACCGGTTCGCCCCAGCTCAATTACCAGTGGTTTGAAAATGGCACGCAGGTAGCGTCCGGGCCACAGAACAGCTTCACCACCCCTATCCTCACGACTCCGGGAACGCTGAGTTTCTATGTCATTGTCAGCAACCCTCTCAACCAGGTTCAATCATTAACAGCAGTGCTCACCGTCAACGCCGCGACGCCGGTAAGCATCACAACCCAGCCTGCCAGTCAGATCGTTGCGACAAACCAGCCGGTGCAGTTGACAGCGGTAGTCGCCGGTTCCGCTCCTTACACGTACCAATGGCAGTTCACTCCGACAGGCGGCGCCTCTACCATCCTTGTGAGCAACACGCAGACCTCCAACACCATCAGCTACACGATTCCAGTGATGAGTGCTGCCAATGTTGGCTCGTACACGGTAACGGTCAACAACGCCGCGAATGCTCCTGTCACGAGCGCCGCAGCGAAACTGACCCTTGCACCTCCAGGGATCAACCTGGCCCTGGATATGCCGGCCACCTCCAGCAGCACACAGAACACGTGCGGCGATGGAACGACGGCTCCACCGTTCAGCGGCGCCAATTGCCTGGGAGCAGAGAATGCCGTAGACGGCAGTCTTGGTACCCGGTGGGCATCGGCGTCGGCAGGCGCGCCTCCATCACCCCCTGTCCCGGGCGTCGACCCATCCTGGCTGCAGGTGGATCTTGGTTCGGTGCAGTCATTCAATACGGTCATCATCAACTGGGAGAATGCATACGCGACGCAGTATCAGATCCTTTACACAAGCGAGGATCCTTCAACCAACCCGACCTGGAACGTGGCTTACACCAATAACGCCGGAGCGGGTGGAACGGAGACTCTGAGCTTTGCTACCGTGCAGGGCCGCTACATCCGTATGCAGGGAATACAGCGCGCGACTCAGTACGGGTACTCGCTCTATGAGTTCCAGGTCTACGATGTCGCTCAATGCGGCGGCTCGGGAGAGCGCTATACGGTCAATTCCTCCAATCCCAACCTGGTCGTTGATAACCTGCTTGGTCTGACATGGACCCGCACCATCCACACGGATACCACCCCCGGTTCGCAATTCACTGGGGTGGATGCGGCAAACTATTGCTCAAGCATCAATATGCGTCTTCCCTCCAAGGCTGAAGCGCTCAACATCAGCGGCAACAACAACGCTTCCTGCGCGTTTCCAGGCGTCTGGAACACATGGACATCAACGGTGAATCCAAATGATGCCACCGAGACCGCGATCGTCAACTTCGACGGTACGTCGACCTGGAATGTAACCAATAACTACCCCGGCGCGACACTCTGCGCCGCGGGAACATCCGCGGACCAGGCTCCTTCGATACAAACGCAACCTCAACCCACGACGGTAGCTGTCGGAAAACAAGCCACGTTTACCGTGGCTGCGACGGGAAAACCTGCGCCAACCTACCAGTGGTTTGAAAATGGCACTGCCATCCCCGGAGCGACGGCGCCGACTTACATTACGCAGCCGGCCGCTTCTACCGACAATGGCGCGCTCTTCAGCGCGGCAGTTTCGAATGGGAGCGGCACAATCACCAGCAACTCAGCCCTCCTGACGGTCGGCGGCCAGGTGAATGCTCCGACCATTGCGACGCAGCCTGCAAGTCAGACTGCCACTGTCGGCAACACCGCGACCTTTACCGTTGTCGCGGGCGGAACGGGTCCATTCACTTACCAGTGGTATAAGAACGGTGTTGCCATCGCTGGCGCGGCGAACGCCACGTATACAACTCCTAACCTCACAACGGCGGATAGTGGCAGCGTGTTCTACGTCATCGTGACGAACGCAGGCGGTTCGGTCACCTCTGCAAACGCAACGCTAACTGTCAACACCAGTAATGCTCCGACCATTACGACGCAGCCTGCAAGTCAGACTGCCACTGTCGGCAACACCGCGACCTTTACCGTCGTCGCGGGCGGAACGGGTCCATTCACTTATCAGTGGTACAAAAACGGTGTTGCCATCGCTGGCGCGACGAACGCCACGTATACAACTCCCAACCTCACAGCGGCGGACAGCGGCAACGCGTTCCACGTTACCGTGACGAACGCAGGCGGTTCGGTTACCTCTGCAAACGCAACGCTAACTGTCAACACCAATTCCGGTTCAGGTGGCGCGAACCTGGCGCTCGGCAAACCGGCTACCTCAAGCGGTGATGAGAATCCCAATCTTGGACCTGGTAATGCGGTGGACGGCAACCTAACCACGCGCTGGTCATCAGCTTTTGTCGACCCTTCATGGATCCAGGTAGATCTTGGAACTCCAACGATAGTCAACAAGGTTGTGCTGCGCTGGGAGAATGCCCATGGCATCGCTTACCTGATTCAAGTTTCCAACGACCTGCAGACCTGGAATACGGTCTACACACAAACCGCAGGCCAAGGGGGCGTGGAAACCCTGACATTCCCCACAGTCACTGCGCGTTACATCCGTATGTATGGCACTGCCAGGTCTACGCAGTATGGGTACTCACTCTATGAGTTCGAGGTCTACGGTGCTGACGTGCCGCAGATCGTCACCCAGCCTGCCAACCAAACAGTGGCTGCCGGCAATACGGCTACGTTCAGTGTTGTAGCCGGTGGAACTGGTCCGTTCACTTATCAATGGCAGCGCAACGGGGTTGCTATTCCGGGCGCTACTTCAACCAGCTACACGACACCGATTCTCACTTCGGGCGACAGCGGTAGCAGCTTTACGGTTGTAGTCACGAACGCCAACGGGTCCACGACCTCTTTGCCGGCCACCGTGACTGTCAACATAGGCGCGCCCGTGGGAGCAAACCTGGCGCTCAATCAACCGACCAAGCAAAGCGGTAGCGAGAACGCCAATCTCGGTTCGGCCAATGCAGTAGATGGCAATCTGACCACGCGCTGGTCGTCTGCCTTCGTCGATCCTTCCTGGGTGGAGGTTGATCTCGGCGCAGCGAAGACGATTGGACAGGTCGTGCTGCGCTGGGAGAACGCCTATGGCAAGGCCTACCAGATTCAGGTCTCGAACGACGAGCAGACCTGGAGCACCGTCTACACCCAGTCTGCCGGTACTGGCGGAGTGGAAAACATCACCTTCCCGCCGGTGAGCGCCCGCTACGTTCGTATGTTCGGAACCACTCGGGCAACGCAGTACGGCTACTCACTGTATGAGTTCGAGGTCTACGCCGCCGCAACCGCACCCACCATCACCACTCAACCCACGAACCAGACCGCCAACACCGGCGCCACCGCGACCTTCACTGTCGTCGCGGGCGGCACCGGTCCCTTCACCTATCAGTGGCGCAAGAACGGCGTCGCCATCTCCGGCGCCACCGCGGCGAGCTACACCACACCTGTTCTGGCCTCTAACGACAATGGCGGCCAGTACAGCGTCATCGTCGGGAATGCCTACGGTACGGTTACTTCGGCTGCTGCGGCCCTCACGGTCAACAATTCAGGCTCGGGCTACACGATCTATCCGGGCTTTGTCGGAGTCGACCTGAACAACAACACCAATGGGGCATGGGCCGACAATCAGGTGTACGTCACCGTGATCGGAATCGATCCAAACACCAACAAGTTTGGCTATCTGACTCCCGATGGCACGATCATCGACTTCACGTTGAATGATAGTTCGGCGACCGGCCACCTGGCCAAGAACGGTCAGAACTACGGCAACTACTCCTTCACGCTTGCACAGAGCAAGCTGCTGAAGATTCCAACCTTCATCTCAGCCCGCGCCTACATCTCGCTCGGCGAACCCTTGTACGTTCAGGTCAATGGGGATGGCAAGGGAGGAGTGGCGGGGTACGCGGGACCCAACCCGCAGAATCCCACCGACCCGAACATCAACGTTCACTACGACTGGTACGAGTTCAACAACCAGAACGGGATCTTCATCAACACCACTCAGGTCGATCAGTTCGGTCTGCCTCTTCTGCTCGACGTTTGGGGTGCAGGAGGTACATTCCACCAGCAGGTCGGAATCACCGAATCGGTCGCCCAGATCGACAGTGAGTTTGCCAGCGAAGTCCCGGCCGAATTCCAGCCACCCACAATGTCTAACCTTCGCATTCTGTCGCCGTCCAAGCTGTCCATGGCTCCCGGAGGGGCACATGCTAACTACTTCGATAACTACATCGCCAGTGCGTGGGCGCAGTTCAATACCACCCCGCTCACGGTAACACTCAACGGCCGCCAGTTTACCGGCACCACATCGGGATCGACCTTCACCTTCACGGAGGTGAACCCCGCTGCGGCTAATGCCGGCGAGGTCTTCCTTGTGCAGCAGCCTTCCACGCAGGATGTTCTGGAGTGCGCTGGAACCATGGCAACTGGGGTTCCGGGAAACACGCCGCAGCTTCAGGACGAAAACGCCAAGCAGCTACAGTTGCAAAACCAGATCTGCTCGGCGATCAATCGCCACGTTCTCCTCAGCCCTGCGGACTGGACGAACGCATCGGCCTACTATGGCGCAGCGCCAGCAAACTTCTATTCGCAGTTCTGGCACAAACACTCCATTGGAGGCCTGGCATATGGGTTCTCCTACGATGACAACAACAATCAGAGCACGACCATCGCCACGCCTCAGCCGGAGCATCTGGCCTTCGGCATAGGCTGGTAATGCTGTTGAAGGGCATGGCGCTCGCGCTGTGAGCGCCACGCCCTTCACTCAGGGACTTAAAATTGAACCCCAGGTCCAGATCGTTTTCAAATTTCCAAACTCGATGTAAGACGCTGCCAAGCGGAGTCACGAGTATCCCTTGATACGAACAGGGCCTCCCTTGAATTGCGGTCTAGTGACTGCTCGTAGTCGGGGAGGCAATCGCTCCAGGATGGTCGGCGATATCGAAGTTGCTTCAACCTCGGCGCCGTGCTCAAGGTCGGTCATGCGCGCTTTCAAAGCCGTGGAGTCGAACTGCATTCACATTCGTCGAGCATGGACTGGGGGCAAGGTGGGGGTCGACCAAGACCAAAGCATCCCGCAGAACTGTGCCATTGCATGAGGTGTTGGCAGAACACATCCATCGATGGCAGCGTGAGACCCCCTATGGTGCGTCGGCTGACTGGGTCTTCGCCAGCTTCAAGTTGAAGGGCAAGCAACCAAGAGCCGCCACTATGATCGTCGCGGACTATCTTCGGCCCGCAGCAGTGAAGGCCGGCGCCGCTTCGAGTTTCACACCCTTCGCCACTCGCTCGCAACATTTCTCGTAGCGATGAAGACGGATCCAAAGACTGACAGTCTGGCGGAGTATGTGTTTTTTCATTCGACGTAGGGAATTGTTTCGTACTCGGTCTGGACCGTGCCTGGTATGCGAAGGTTGAGGATCCCGGCGCAACGGGCGGCTTCAGGCTCCCACTTAGACAGCCATCGTCTGCTTAGCAACAGCAGTACGAGCGACGCGAAAAAGAAGCAGAATGCCAAAGCTACGAACCCGGCACTGTAATGACCTGTGTGCTCCTTTAGAACGCCGAAGCCTGAGGGTAGAAAGAAGCCTCCCAAGCCGCCGGCAGCGCCTACGATGCCGGTCGCGATTCCTACGCGACTCTGAAAGCGCAACGGCACCAATTGGAAGACAGCGCCGTTACCCATGCCGAGGATTCCCATTCCGGCGAAGAGCAGACAGGTGGTCGTGGCTATGGCTGGAATTGTAGCCGTGAACGCAAAGCAGAGGCCCGCGCTGAAAAGCACGATGAGAAGAAACTTGTACCCGCCGATCTTGTCCGAAAACCAGCCGCCGACCGGGCGAAGAAAACTTCCTGCTATGACAACGAGTGTGGTGAAGTCTCCAGCCTGTACTTTGGAGAGGTGGTACTGGTCGGCGAAGAAGATGGTCAGGTAACTGATAAGGCCGACGAATCCTCCAAAGGTGAGGCAATAAAAAAAGGAGAGCCAGTAAGTATCTGCTTCCCGGAGCAGCGCGCCATAGACGCCCCATGCGGGAGGAGCTGTGCGTTGGCTGTCTTTGGCGAAGACGGCAAAGAAGAGCAGGATTGCGAGCACCGGGATCATGGCGATGGCAAATGTGGCCTGTACGCCGAGGTGCTGTGCAATGCGGGGTGCAAAGAGAGTCGCGAGCAGAGTGCCGGAGTTGCCCGCGCCCGCCAGACCAAGGACAAGACCCTGCTGCTCGGGCGGATACCAGCGGCTGGCCAAGGGGAGGGCTACGGCGAAGCTGGCCCCGGCAATGCCGAGCAAAAGACCGAGTGCATAGTATTGCCAGAGTTCATGCGCGAAACGCCAGCCGATCACCAAGGGCACCAGTGTCAGGATCATTCCCAACAGGCCGGTGCGACGGCCTCCGATGCGGTCCGCAAGTATGCCGAGGATCGGGCGGAAGAGCGACCCTCCGAGCAGTGGAATCGCCGTGAGGAGTCCCTTCTGCGTTGCGGAGAGCTTGAGTTGCACCGCTATAAATGGGGCAAGCGGGCCGAGCAGAACCCAGACCATGAAGCTGATGTCGAAGTAGAACAGCGAAGAGAGAAGAGTGGGAAAGTGTCCCGACTTAAGAAACTTCTTGAGTTCCATGGTTTTGATCTCCGGCGGATGAAGCCTCTGGGTATTCGACGATTCGCGATGGCGCAATGCCTGGTCTGCACAGGGCAGAGAGCACGAAGATATCGGCCGGCAACATCCCCACAAATGGATGCAAGGACACGTCGGTAGACATCGGCGTTTGCGCGTTCGGGGCGCGAGGTTCTCAGATGGATTGTCTCGGGCGGAGCGTAGCGAGACGATCGGCACTGACAGGGTGCCGGAAACAGAGCGTTTCTGAAGCGAGAGTATCCTAAGGCGGCTTTTGTGACAAGAGTCCTCTTGCTCGCGCGGCGAGGCTTCGGTATCATCGCCTTACTTTCCTCTTGCCGGCACCTTGTCAGTGCCTGGCTGCATTCTCTCCACGGCGAGCTTTGTTCCAGAAGCGGGTTGCTTCTGGTGTGGTCGATGACTCTGTCGGCCCAAAGGCTTTTTACGCTTTCAAATCGTTCGCCTGATCATCAGGCATGGAGAGAGTTATGGATCTGCCTCTGCTGGATCGAGCAACGGAAGATGGTGAGCAGTTTCTGCTGACGTCGTCCCTCGAGGACGCGCAGGGCGCAGCGTGTTCCGTTCCGCTTGTGCCAAGCCGTCTGCCTCTGTCGGGAGAACAGTACCGGTTTCACCTGGACATGACGCAATGTATCGGGTGCAAGTGCTGCGTAGTTGCCTGCAATGAACAGAATGGCAATCCGGCTGAGATCCAGTGGCGTCGCGTAGGAGAGATTGAGGGCGGCGTCTACCCTGATACGATGCGGCACTACCTGTCGATGGGTTGCAATCATTGCCTTGAGCCAACGTGCATGACCGGATGTCCGGTAAATGCCTACACGAAGGACCCGCTGACAGGGATCGTGTTGCATAGCGCAGAGCGCTGCATCGGGTGCCAGTACTGCACGTGGAACTGTTCGTATGGTGTGCCGCAATTCAATCCGGAGCGTGGCGTCGTTGGCAAGTGCGATATGTGCTACGGACGTCTTACCGATGGACGTGAACCAGCGTGTGTGGCTGCCTGCCCAGAGGAGGCGATTCGGATTGAGATCGTCGATATTGCTGCTTGGCGCCAGGACTATGCCGGGCAGGCGAATGCGCCAGGGTTGCCCTCTGCAGACGACAGCATCTCCACCACCCGAGTCACGGTCGATGCGAGCCTGCCTCGGGACATGGGTCGAGTGGACACCGCGCGCGTGGAGCCGGAGCATCCGCACTGGACTCTCATTCTGATGACCGTGTTTACGCAGATGTCCGTGGGAGCCATCGTGTCGATGTGCGCCTCACAGGCGATCGCGCGCGTAACCATAGAGCGGACTCCCGCGATTGCGGTTGTGATGATCGCACTGTTCGCGCTGGGGGTGTCGACGATGCATCTCGGCAGGCCTATCTATGCGTTTCGCGCGCTTAGCATGTGGCGCCGCTCGTGGCTTAGCCGTGAGGTGCTGTTCTTCTCGCTGTTTGCCGCGGCCGCCGTCGTCTACGCCCTACTGCTATGGACAGGGGCCAGAGGTAATCTGACAGCGGGTGTCATCGCTGCTGCGCTTGGGCTGGTTGCCGTCTACTGTAGCGCCCGGCTCTACGTGGTTGCAGCGCGGCCGGCCTGGAACAGCGCGCACACATTGTTTGAGTTTTATCTCAGCGCAGGTCTTACCGGACCGTTGGTCGCCTCCCTCTTCGCGCCTGTTACAAAGCTGGCGTTGGGTCATGTGGCCGCAGGTTGCGCGGCAGGGCTTGTCCTCCAGCAACTTGTAAAGTCGGCGTGGTTCTGGCGCTCTCATGTGTTTGAGTTGCGTGCCTCCGGAGGGCTTCTGCGCTACCGTCTCATGCCGTGGTTTGCAACACGACTGTTCGGCTTGGCAGGTCTTGCTACGGCATTGACGTTGCCGGGCGGAAATCGCTGGCAACTTGGGTCCTGTCTCGCAATTTCGATCGGGCTTGAGATGCTGGGGCGTTATCTCTTCTTTGTCAGCGTGGTTCCGAAGAACATGGCTGCGCCCTATCTGAAAGAGAGGCCTGCTGCATGAAGCTGCGCCGCTTGCTCGGGTTGGATATCGCGCGCGAGAAGTATGCCTTCAGCAAAGACGCGGCCGTGGGACACATCTCGGCACGAAAGGTCGCAGACAGCTGGGTCAAGACGACGTGCGGGTATTGCTCTGTTGGTTGCGGGATGCTGCTTGGAGTTCGCGACGGCAGAGTGGTGACATCCCGTGGAGACCCGAATCACCCTGTCAATCGAGGCAAGCTGTGCCCCAAGGGGCTAGCCGAGCACTACGTGCTTGAAGCGGAGAAGCGCGCCCAGTACCCGCTGCTTCGCGGCAAGGATGGCCTTGCCCGCGTCTCATGGGGTGAGGCGATCGGCACGATGGCGCGCGAGTTTCAACGCGTGGCCGAGCAGTACGGCCCTCAGGCCGTGGGCGTGATCAGCACCGGGCAGTTGGTGACGGAGGAGTTCTATACGCTCGGGAAGCTGGTTCAGCTTGGCCTCACAACCTCAAACTACGACGGCAACACGACACTCTGCATGTCGACTGCGGTCGCCGGTTACAAGCGCTCGTTTGGCAGCGACGGCCCTCCTGGAACGTACGAGGACATGACGAAGGCGGACGTGGTGCTGCTGATCGGTGCCAACATCGCCGAAAACCATCCAATTCTATGCCAGCACCTCGAGGCGAACCGCCCGAAGACTCTTATCGTCGTCGACCCGCGCGTGACGAAAACCGCCATGATGGCGGACATCTATCTGCCGGTGCGGCCTCGCTCTGATCTTGCATTACTGAATGGCATCGCTCACATCCTCATACGAGATGGACTGATCGATCGCGAGTATATTCAGCGACACACGAACGGCTTTGACGAACTCTCCGCGTTTCTCGAGAAGTATGAGCCGGAGTATGTCAGCAGCCTCACTGGGCTCAGCACAGAACTGCTCCACAAGGTTGCGCACCTTTACGGGACGGCAAAGGCCGGCTTCATCGGATGGACGATGGGTGTCAATCACAGCTCGAAGGGCACCGAGACTGTGAATGCCATCAATAACCTTGCGCTGCTCACGGGGAATGTCGGACGTGCCGGCGGATCGCCGTTCTCGATCACCGGCCAATGCAATGCGATGGGCACGCGCGAGACCGGGTTCACATCAGGTCTGCCGGGCTATCGCAAGTTTGAGAGCGCGGAAGACCGCGAGGAGGTTGCCAGAATCTGGGGTGTTCCTGCAGAGCGCATTCCTATGCAACGAGGGCTTGCTTACCCGGACATCATCAGCGCCGTGTTCAGAAGGGAGATTCGCGCACTGTGGATTATCGCGACGAATCCGCTCGTCTCGTTTCCCAATATTGACGTATTGAAGCAGGCGCTTGGCGGCCTCGAATTCTTGGTAGTGCAGGATGGTTTTCATCCCACGCCGACGACGGAAATCGCGCATCTTGTATTGCCTGCGGCGATCTGGGGCGAGAAGGAAGGCACATACACGAACTCCGAGCGGCGTGTGAGCAAGGTCAACGCCGCTGTTCAGCCTCCGGGCGAAGCTCTCAGCGACTTCGAGATATTTCTCCGGCTTGCGCGAGAGCTTGGCTGCTACGACGAGCTCTTCCCCGGATGGGAGAGGCCGGCGGATGCCTTTGAGGAGTGGAAGCGGATCTCAGAGGGCAGGCTCTGTGACTACTCCGGCATCACCTATGAGGCGCTCGAAGAGCTCGGCGGCATTCAATGGCCGTTCCCGAAAGACTCAGACTCCCCGGCCAGCGCGGTTCGGCGGCTTTACACGAATGGGAGCTTCCAGACAGCCGATGGGAGAGCACAACTCTATTGCGTAGACTGGACGCCGTTTCCCGAACAGCCTTCGGAGAAGTTTCCTCTCGTGCTGAATACCGGAAGGACCGTCGAGCACTGGCATACAAGGACCAAGACGGGAGCCATTCCGATCCTTGAGCAACTCTCACCCCGCGCCTGGCTGGAGATGAATCCAGTAGACGCGAAAGGGTTGTCGCTGCGGCCCCACGATCTCGTCGATGTCGTCTCGTCAAGAGGCAGGGTGCGCGGTGTGGAGTTGCGCGTGACCGAAGTGATTGCGCCCGGGCAGGTATTTGTTCCGTTCCACTTTGCTGAGTGGAACATCAACGAAGTCACGCAGGATATATTTGACCCCATATCGCGCGAGCCGAACTACAAACAATGCGCCGTGCGGGTGGAGAAGATGCCGATCGCGCCACCGTAAGTCGTCAGAGACTATGCCTGGCTTGTGTCGCTGGTTCTGCGAAGCTCTTCGCTGAGGATGACAGCTTCGGCAATCTCGCGCATATTCTTTCTGCGCTGCCGGCTCTCCTTCTGCATCATGCGATAGGCCTGCTCTTCATCGATGCCGAGCTCCCGTTGCAGCATACCCTTGGCGCGCTCCACGAGCTTGCGCGACTCGAGCTGGCCGGAGAGAACATTCTTCTCTCCTTCGAGACGGGCCATTTCGATCTCGGCGCCCACCAGAAACCCAACCATTGAAATAGTCTGAACTTCCCACTGCGTATAGTGGTGCGGATTGCGGTGTTGCACATTAATGACGCCAACCAGCCGTCCACGCGCCAGAATGGGCACCGAAAGGAATGCTTCAAACCGGTCCTCAGGGAGATCCTTGAAGAACTGGAAGCGCGGATCGCGCAAAGCTCCGGAGTCGATGGAGACCGGCTCCTGATGTTTTGCCACCCAGCCCGTGATGCCCTGGCCAATCCGAATACCGAGGTGGTCGATGATGTCGGGGTGTGGATTCTTCGACGCGCGCAGCACGAGCTCATTCTCTTCGAGAACATAGATAAAGCAAGAGTCGCAACGCAGCAGGGTCTCAATAAAGCTGACGATCTGGTTCAGTACCAGGTGGAGCGGATCGGATGCGGCCATCCTCCGGCCGATGGCGTGCATGAGTTCAATCGCGTTAGATTGACGCGCGCCCTGCGGACGGCTGAGTTCACTCTCCTGTTTTGATTGCGATAGTGAGGTGGGGACGGCCACTGGTACAGGCGCTGTGGAAGGAATGCTCTTTGCGATAGACGACGCGCCTTGTACAGCCGCGTGAAGTCTTGAGGTGATGGTCGTTCTCACCACCGGCCCGCGCTTCTCTTCGAGCAAGTCAACTGCGCGCGCAGAAGCTTCGTTCATCAGGAAGCCCATCTTTGGGCGTGATGGTTCAAAGTCGGGGCGAACGCCGTGACGAGCGAGCTCCTCTGTCGTGCTTGGTCCGATGGAAAGTACAACCGTCCGCTCGATTCCCTCACGCAGCGCGTCGGTGGCGCCGATCTCCTCGGCTACCTGGAAGAGGTGGATGACCTGAACAGCAGTGAGAAAGATGATGACATCCGTCTCACCTGCAGCAATAGAACGGATTGCGTCCTTCAGCGGCTCAAGATCATCCGGAAGCGCCCATTGATAGACCGGAACACGAGTGCACTGAACGCCATGATCGGAGAGGGCGTTGAGCAGCTCATGGTTGGGAGCTCCGTACTCCTGAACAGCTGCACGTAGACCTTCGAGCGATGGCCCAAATGCGGCGTCGAGCGCTCCAATCATCTCGCGCCACGTACAAGGCTCTGGCACTGTTACTGCTATTGGTACACCCAACTCCTTGAGCGCACTGCTTACCTTCGGGCCGCGGCTTGCTATCTTGACGCGCCGCAGCGCTTCAACGAAGCGCTCGCGATCGTAGCGTGAGTCGATGACATCGGTGAGGCGGCGAACCCCAACTCCAGTGAGAAAGATGACCAGGTCGTAGTCGCCATGAAAGAGGCGGCCGGCGAAGTCCAGAGCCTCGTAATTGGAGTCCAAAGGAATCTCACGCATGGCGGGCGTGACCGTAGGATCACCGCCATACGTTCGAATCAACTTTGCGATCTCCGTGGCGC
The DNA here is from genome assembly GCF_025685645.1 of Edaphobacter bradus. Taxonomy (NCBI): domain Bacteria; kingdom Pseudomonadati; phylum Acidobacteriota; class Terriglobia; order Terriglobales; family Acidobacteriaceae; genus Edaphobacter; species Edaphobacter bradus. Next base: position 338,602 of record NZ_JAGSYF010000002.1, on the reverse strand, counting down.
GCCGACTCTCCAGCGCCAGAATCCGCAATCCTTGGAAGTTACCACTCGCCATTCTCTATTGTTATCTCAAAATGTGCAATTTTCGAGGAAAATCGTAAATGTGGCTTCAATTCTGGGTTTTTCTCTGGTTGGTCCCCCAGCGGTATACAAGCTCTACGTAACCATACTGTGCATTGGGATCTACGGGATAGATCTTTCTGACGACCGTTTTGCCCCAGGCGTGCGCATAGTAAAAGTTCAGCCCCACCGACTTCGTAGCCTGCCAGTCGGCGCTAATGTCCGCGACGGAGGCAAAGGACGACGATCGGTTGCCTGGGCGTCCCGTGTATCCGAAGACTTTATTGTCGAAAGCTCCGCCCCCCTGATACCAGAGGTCACTGTTCGAGGTAAGTTGCAGCCATTGCAGGTCGGCCCGTAAAGCGAGCTTGCTGAAGGGCTTCTCGTTGACCTGCATAAACTCGTCTGTATTGTTCATCAGGTTGTAGAACGGAATTCGTGCATAGATTCGCGGTGTCGGCAGCACCTGAAAGAAGGTGTTGTGCTTGCCGTCTGTCGTGTTGCTGTCGCCACTGCCGCGGAACCATCCACCACGCAGCCACGGGGACCGTGCTGTTTTCGTTGGCTGGTATCCACCTTCCACTGCGACGGCGTTGGCACTGTGGCTGAGAACTCCCCAGCTTCCGTTCTGAATCGCGCCCCAAAAGAGGAAGTCGAACTGGCCCTGACCGGCTGGAACAGTCGCGAGAAAATCGCCGCCGTAGGTGCCAACCCGAATGTTTCGATGGTCCGTAGCCCTGACGGCCAGTGCGCGGTTGTCCGTTTTAGTGATACCTGTGCGTCCGTCGTGATAGCCGAGGCCGAAGACACGCCACAGGACGTGCTGCTTCAGCGCCGATTGCGTGAACGCAAGGTATTGAATGTCAACGTTCAGCTCGGGATTACCGTTCATGTTGACGACGCCCTGATCGGCTCGGCCAACCATGGCGGTAACGTCCCAGGAGCGAGAGCTGTAGTGTGCGTCGATGCCGTCGAAGCTGCGCTGAGCGTTGGAGAATCCGAAGTTGCCCACCAGTCGATGAGCAATCCGGTTGGTTTGCAGCCAGTTGATCGCGGAGTTCTTCGGCTGCATCTCCTGCCCCTCGACAAACTCAAACCTCCCTAGGCGCACTGCACTGTCGTTGTCGCTGCCATTATTGAAGTGGTAGCGCACAAATCCCTGCTTCAGGAAGGCCGCAGCGGGGTGGGAATTGCTGTTAGCCGCATAGTAGGTTCCACCGAGCCCGAGTTGTCCCTGAGCAGATACCGGAGAGATAGCATCGTTTGGCAGGCCAAGCACGGATGGCTGCGCCAACTCGAGCGACCAGTCCACGCGATGAACGCGCTGCGCAATGCCGACGCGCAGCAGCGATTCGACGTAACCGTACGTCTCCGATTCAGGAGGCGCCGCGAACCACTGCCACGCATCCGCGCGCGTCCGGTCGTAAACAGAGATGCTGACGGGCATGTTGCCTGGTGGGGCCTGCGCCTGGCAGAAAGCGGGAGCCGTGGTCATCATCAGCAGTGCGATCGCCGTTACTACAACACGATATTTTTTAAACATGTCGTTCTCCTCGTGGCTTATTGGCAGGTATACGTTGCCCTGGGGTCTGCGAAAGACTCAACCTGCAGCACTGTAAGCAGGAAAAGTTCGATGCGTGTCTTGGGTCAGGCTTCGACGGCGCTCGGTTGCGGATCGATGAACGTTTCAGGGCCGGGCTCCGCCGATTGGCCCGCGGGAGCAACTCTCTGTACTTGTTCAGAACGAAGCCAAAGCATCGGCAGTCCCACGAAGAGAAACCCTCCGAGGAGATTTCCGATGGTGACTGGAATCTGATTCCATATCCACCATTCGCGGATAGAAACCGGTGCGCCCATCAGCATGCCAGCGGGTATCACGAACATGTTTACGACCGAGTGTTCGTAGCCCAGTGTGAAGAAGGTGAAGACGGGCAGCCAGCATGCAGCGATCTTGCCAAGAGTTGAGCGCGACGTAATCCCCATCACCACGCCCATGCATACCATCCAGTTACATAGGATGGCCTTTACTGCCGCCAGCCCTATGCCTGCTGCTCCGAGTTTGTGGTAGGCGACCGTCTTCGCCTGTGCCGCTGCAACGACCAACGCCGCTGGGCCAGCAGCAGGAACGTGATGGAACTGCGTCTGCACGGCCGCATACAGCCAGGCAAAGAAGCATCCGCCGAGCAGATTGCCAAGGAATACCCAGGTAAGGTTTGTAGTTGCGGTTAGAGGGCCCACCTTGCCCGCTAGTGTTGCGGCTGGCAGCATGGCAAAGCTGCCGGTGACGAGTTCGAGGCCCAGAACGATGATCATCGCGAAGCCTACCGGGAATAGGATCGCTCCGACGATCGGAGGCAAGCCTTGCGAAGTGGAAGTGAAGGCGACAGCAGTTGCAAAACCGAGCAGAGCACCGGAGAGAAATCCACGAAGTAGAAGCTGGCCGGCGGGCAGCTTCGATTTAGCCACAGCAGCGATAAGAAAAGTCTCAGCGACCTCGGAAGGCTTGATGTAGTCCATAGAAATGTCCTCTCGTCCGCAAGGTGATTGCTACAAGCTACGGACACGCGGGCGCATTACCGCAGCCATGTGTCAGATTGCCATTGGTTTTGCTCAGCGGAGAGCAGGAGATCTATGAGGATCGAACAGCGGACACTGCCATGGTGTCCCTTGAGGCTGTTCCGTGTAGTGAGTGATAGCACACCTGCGGGCGCGAATTCAAGAAATATTTGCACTGAGCCGGGCATGCAGTGCAGTACGCGCTATCGGTTTCAAGAGCCCGCTGTGCTTCAGAGAAATATGCGGCGATCCCCCTTGTGGACGGACAGGGAACGCAGTATCCTCGTTCCATATCGCAACGAGTGCAGGCATCGCGCACTTCGATCGCCCGCTGAGGTCCTCTCCGATACTCGTTGTTGTGGCACCATGATCCGTGCCATCTATCAGAAGTGATGCTGCCAGAATCACAGCATCGGTACCTATCGCTCCAGGATGAGCAGTTGAAATGCTTATGAGCCGCTGCGCCGGCATCACGTGATGCGCTGCACCAAAGCGGCTATTGGCACTCATTTCGTCTGGAGGAATCTGAGAGATGGCTGCGTCGATTCATATTGTTCCCAAGGAAATTCAGGACACGTTCACCCTTGAGCAGAAGGAATACCTGAGCGGCTTTCTTCTCGCTGTCGCCAAGCGGGGTGAGACGTTCTTTGCCGGACACACGGCAAACGGACTCATCACCGCAGACGCTGCATCAGGTGCGGCAAACCTGGCTGCGCCGTCGCAGGAAGAGGCTTACTTTGGCACTCCGGTGGAGGACCTCTGCAAGGAGGAGCGCTGGAAGTACGAAGAGAATCCGCTCGATATCTGGGAGAAGATTCTCGCCCATGCCCGCGAAAACCGCTTTCCTGAAGCCGGTGACGTCTTCCGCTTCAAATTTCACGGCCTCTTCTACGTCGCTCCGGCGCAGGATTCTTTCATGCTGCGCCTGCGGACGCCGGGCAGCATCCTGACCTCGCATCAGATGCGCGGCCTGGCCGAGATGGCTGAGGATTGGGGAGCCGGTGAAGCCGACATCACAACCCGCAGCAATATCCAAATCCGGCAATTTCAGCCGAAAGACATTGTGCGCGTACTGACAAAGGTGCAGAGCCTGGGGATGAACTCGCGAGGAACGGGGGCTGACAATATCCGCAACATTACGGCAACCCCTACCAGCGGACTCGATTCACACGAACTGATTGACGTTGCCCCACTCGCGCAGGCGCTGAACTTTTACATCCTCAACTCACGCGACCTCTACGGCCTGCCGCGTAAGTTCAACGTCGCCTTCGATAGCGGCGGCCGCGTCAGCGTCGTTGCAGACACCAATGACATCGCCTTCGTTGCCACCCGTGTGTTACCCGGACGCAGCGTGCCTGAAGGCGTCTACTTCCGGGTGCAGCTTTGCGGCATCACCGGCCATCGCCAGTTCGCGACCGATTGCGGCCTGCTACTTATGCCGGAGCAGGCGATAGCAGTAGCGGCGGCTATGATCCGAGTCTTCAACGAGAACGGTGATCGGATGGACCGCAAACGGGCGCGCCTCAAGTACCTCATCGACGATTGGGGAGTCGACAAGTTCCTTGATGAGGCGGAGAAGCGCCTGGCCTTCCCTCTGCTGCGGTCGCCGCTTGCAGAGTGCGAGCCTCGTGGGCCGGTCGATCCGAGCGGGCATCTGGGCGCGCATCCACAGCGGCAGCAAGGCCTCTTCTACCTGGGAGTCGCGGTGCCGGTAGGGAGGCTAAGCGTGGCCCAGATGCGAGCCATCGCTGACATCGCCGATGAGTACGGCTCAAGAGAGATTCGTCTCACCGTCTGGCAGAATCTGATCCTTCCCAACATCTCCGGCGCGAGGTTGGAAGCCGCGCGGAATGCTCTCGCCGCTGCCGGTCTCAGTGACTCCGCAGGGACGTTTGCCGCAGCTGCAATTGCATGCACAGGCAACAAAGGCTGCCGCTTCTCCGCAACAGATACAAAGAGCCATGCCGTTCAGCTCGCACAATATCTTGATGACAGATTCGTGATCGAGCAGCCTCTCAACCTACATGTCACAGGCTGCCCCCACTCCTGCGCACAACACTACATCGGAGACATCGGCCTGTTGGGAACGAAGGCCGGCGGCGAAGAAGGCTATCAGGTACTTGTGGGAGGAGGAAGCGACGACCGTCAGGGGCTCGGGCGCGAACTTATATCGGCGATTCGCTTTGCAGACCTGCCTCTGGTGATGGAGAAGCTCTTCAGCGCTTACACGGCAAAACGCCTCGAAGGGGAGTCATTTCTCGATTACACGCGCAGACATGAGATCGAAGAGCTCAAGGCCCAGATCTCCACACAGGAGCAGGCATGAACACTCCCGAAGGGCTGGTGCCACGTATCCCCGAAGAAGCGCCTTTCACGCAAGCTCAGCGGGCATGGTTAAACGGCTTTATCGCAGGGCTCTATTCGTACGCTCCGGCCCCGGCGCCTCCTGCGCAGAAGCCTCTTCGCATCGCCGTGCTGTACGGGTCGCAGACCGGTACAGCAGAAGGGCTGGCGCGCAAGCTCGCCAAGGAACTGAAGGCGGCTGGCTTCGAAATCGCTCTCAACTCGCTCGAAGGATACGTCCCGGCTACGCTGGCCGAAGAGCGCTACGCTCTCTTCATTGTTTCCACGTATGGAGAGGGTGAGGCTCCAGACCCGGTGCAGCCCTTCTTCCAGCATCTCTGTGTGCAACACTTTCCGCTCCTCGGCAATCTCTCTTATGGATTGCTGGCGCTGGGCGATTCGCATTACGAACAGTTCTGTCAGTTCGGCAGGGATCTGGACGCAAAGCTTGACTCCCTGGGGGCAGTGCGCTTGATGGACCGCGTCGAGAGTGACGTAGACGTCAAAGCTCCCTTCGCGAAGTGGAAGGAAGCTGTGGAGAAGCGCCTCCGCGAGATCGCTCGCCAAGCACCGCCAGTCGATCCGGTCTCTGCAACCGTTGACGACGCGGGCAGCGCTGCGGAAGCATCCCTTGAGACGGTCGTGCGTTCGCCCATGCCGACGGCACACACGCGAGAAAACCCATACATCGCACCAGTCGCCGAAAAGCGACCTCTCACACATCCATCGTCAACCAAGCAGACAATTCATCTGAGTTTCGCGATCGATGATTCCTCGGTCCGTTATGAAGCAGGAGATGCCTGCGGCGTGGTTCCGCAGAACTCTCCGGAGCTGGTCGATGCTGTTCTGGGACAGCTTCCCTTCAGCGGCAACGAACCGGTTGAGATACCCAAAGCCGGCACACTTCCGCTGCGTCAGGCACTGCTCGAGAGGCTGGCGATTACCCGGTTGTCGCGCAATATGCTCAAACAATATGGAGCGCTCACGCAATGCACTCAGTTACAGACGCTGCTGCTGCCGGAGAAGCAGGACGACCTCGAACGCTATCTTCACGGACGCGATCTGGTCGATCTCCTGAAAGAATGCCCGGGAGCGTTCTCTTCGCCGGATGAGTTCGTGACGCTGCTTCCTAAGCTGATGCCGCGGCTGTACTCGATATCGTCCAGTCCCTCGGCGCATCGTGGTCAGGTCCACACCACAGTCTCCATCGTCCGTTATCGCACTTACGACCGCGACCGCGGAGGAGTGTGTTCCACGTTGTTGGCAGACCGGGTCAACGTCGGCGACCGCCTGCCGCTCTATATCCAGCCCAACAAAAAGTTCCGTCTTCCACAAGACCCAACCGCATCCGTCATTATGATCGGTCCAGGAACCGGCATCGCCCCGTTCCGCGCCTTTCTCCACGAACGCCGAGCCACCGCCGCTACAGGACGAAACTGGCTCTTTTTCGGAGAGCGCAGCGCAGCCACAGACTTTCTCTACCGCGAGGAACTTGAGAACATGCGGTCCGACGGACACCTCACCCAACTCGATACCGCCTTCTCGCGCGACCAGAAGGAAAAGGTTTACGTACAGGACCTGATGCAGCAGAACGCGCAGCAGCTTTGGGCCTGGCTCGATGAAGGAGCCTTCATCTATGTTTGTGGCGACGCGACCCGTATGGCCAGGGATGTTAGTCAGACTTTACATCGAATCGTGCAGGAACAAGGCGGGATGTCGGAAGAGGAGTCGGAGAACTATGTGAATGTGCTCGGTGATACCTTCCGATATCAACGAGATGTCTACTGAAGAGGACGTCGCTACTCGAGATTCTTGTAGATACGAAATTGGCTGTGCAGGATCTCGACCAGACGCGTGTCTGAATGTTGTCCGCCTCCACTGGAGGCGGCGCATGAATCCCCTTTTTACGCTTCGCTCAGATCCAGTTTCTCCTGCAGTGCTTCGAGCGAAAGCCCTTTTGTCTCCGGGAAGAAGAACAGCGTCACAAAGAACTGCGCCGCCATCACCACTGCGAAGAAGACAAACGGCAAAGCCGCTGATCTTGCGGCCAGCGATGGAAACACCAGCGAGATAAGACCGTTCATAATCCAAAGTACGGTACTACCCAACGCCTGTCCCTTAGCCCGTACATGTGTCGGAAAGATCTCGCTCATATACACCCACAGTACGGAGCCGGAAGAGAGCGCGAAGGAAGCTGTGTAGCCCGTCACGAAGTAGATCAACGAACCATGACCGCGTCCCGTAAGAAAGACTGTCGCGACGCCACTCAGGCCAACTGTCATACCTACGCAGCCGATCAACAGGAGAGCTTTGCGGCCAAGCTTGTCAATTAGAGTCATCGCTAATAGCGTCGCCAGCAGGTTTACCGCGCCCACCACCACAGCCTGCAGGCCTCCCGATAACCTGCTAAATCCCGCCGAGACGAAGATGTCGTTCAGGTAATACAGCACTGCATTGATGCCTGACAGTTGGTTGAATGCCGCGATCCCAATCGCCAGCAGAATCGGCACGCGGTACTGTCGTTTGAAGAGCGTTTCCTTGCTGCTGCTCGCATCGAGATGGATTGATGCAATGATCGCCTCCAATTCTACCTCTGGCTCCGGCGTGCCGATCGTCACAAGCGTCTTCCGCGCCTCCTCAGCTCTGCCCTGCGTCACCAGCCAGCGAGGGCTATGGGGAATACCGAAGAGCATCAGCAGGAAGAGGACTGCGGGCACCGCGGACACGCCGAACTCCCATCTCCACTCCAGCGCGCCCAGATGAAACGTGGCGATCGAGAAATTCGAGAAGTACGCGAGCAGGATGCCGACTACGATGTTGATCTGAAACAGACCCACCAGCCTGCCGCGGTACTTCGGCGGCGCGAGTTCCGCAATGTACACCGGCCCGAGAACGGAAGAACCCCCGATGCCGAGGCCACCGAGAAAGCGTGCGGCCAGAAAGACGGGCCAGCTCCATGCGAGCGCACAACCCAGCGCGGAGAGCACATAGAGAACCGCCATGATCCGAAGGGTCGCGCGGCTGCCGATCCGTTGTCCCATCGCCCCTGCAGAGCTCGCGCCTAGTACCGTTCCCCACAGCGCAATCGAGACTGTGAAGCCGAGCTGAAACGGGCTCAGAAGAAAGTGATCCTTTAGCGCATAGGTTGTACCTGCGATTACCGCCGTATCGAAACCGAATAACAGGCCTCCCAAGGCGCCCGTCATCGCACTACGCAGGAGAAATTTATTCAGAACCACTCGTGTCTCACCTTTCCACATTTGCATCTAATCGCTTCTACTTCAGGGCAGCTGTCATTCGCGCAGTGCCGTCCGCAATGCATCTCCTACGACCCGGAGAGCAGTAACCGCGGGTCCGGACTCTTGCAGATCATCGATTATCGGGAAGTTATGGATCGTCCCGAGCAACCGCATCGCGGTGACGGCGACACCAGCGTCGGCAAGCCGCTGTGCATACCGTTCGCCATCGTCACGCAAGACGTCGCACTCCGCGGTGATGATCACCGCCGGAGCGACCTGTGATAAATCGGACAATGCGGCCTGGAGTGGTGATACCGTCGGTTCGAGCCGCTGTGCTACGTCCGGCACGTACTTGTTCCAGAACCACTCCATCGCCTCACGCGTGAGGTTCAGCCCATCCGCAAACTCCTCGTAGCTGCTCGTTGTGGTCGACGCCTGTAGTGCCGGACACATCAGCGCTTGCAGCCGCAGAGCTGGTCCGTTGTGCCGTGCCATGAGCAACGCGACAGCCGCAGCCAGGTTGCCACCTGCGCTGTCGCCCGCGACGGCCATCCGGGTTTCGTCGATCACGTGCTCTGAACCGTGCGACTGTACCCAACGTGCTGCGGAGCAGCACTGTTCGACCGCAACTGGAAAGCGTGTTTCCGGGGCTAGAGCATAGTGAGGGAACACCACCGCCGCTTCGGCGCGCAAGGCCAACTCGCGTACGATGCGTGCATGTGTCTCGATGCCGCCCAGCATCCATCCGCCGCCATGCAGATAAAGCACGGCGGGCAGAGGTCCGGGTGCCTGTGCTGGCCGCACAATCGTCAATGGAATACCCGCGGCATCCACGGCTTTAATTGATACCGACACATGCTCCAGCGGCGTGGGCTGACTGTCACGCATGTACTGCCGCGCTGCCTCCACGGAGAGCAGCTGCAGCGGCTCTCCGTCTTCGTGGATGAGGCGCTGCATGTATGCGCGCGCGCCTGGCTCCAGGCGATGAAGAAGGCTCATGCGCCTGGCTCCGTGCGCACGAATGCCTTGATCGTCGCGCACTCTGTACCGATGGCTGCACCATGCGGCCGAATCGTGAACTCGCCTACCGCCGCCGGGACAATGAACGTCTCGGCATAATGCACAACGTAAGGCTCGAATGCTCCGGACGGGCTCTCCACCAATGCCTCCTCGCCTTGCACCAAATTCAGCACATTCACGCCGCCATGCGTGTTGTGTGGAACGGTGCCTGTGAACCAGTGCCGCCGCGTCTCAATGAACTCGCGCTCATGCAGTCCAGTCACCTCTTCGCGCCATCCGTCGCCCGCGGCTACAGGCTCGACACTATTGACGAGATTCTTCCGTGTCCACGCGGTGGTTCGGTCCCACTGGATGTTTGCCAGCCCGTGCTCGATATGGATCGGACGCGGCTGGCCGTCAAGGCCCAAGCGTCCCCAGTCCCACAGTTTGAAGGTGAAGATATATGGTGTGGCGCTGATCTCCAGCACCATGGAGTCCTTGCCCGAGCAATGAATCGTCCCTGCCGGAATCAGGAAATGGTCATGCGGCTGAGCAGGGAACTGGTTCACGTATTCGTCCGTCGGGAACTCCCCTCCTTCAGTCTGTGCCGCATGCAGGTCGCGCGACATCTTTGCGCGGTCTATACCCTCCTTTAGTCCCAGATAGACGACCGCTCCTGGCGCAGCATCGAGCAGGTAATAGCTCTCATCCTGTGTGTAGTGCATGCCAAACCTGTCCTGGATGAACTCGGTCAACGGATGTACCTGAAGCGAGAGATTCCCGCCGCCCATCGTGTCGAGAAAGTCGAAGCGGATCGGAAACTCCGTACCGAAGCGTGCATGCACTGCATCGCCGAGCAACTCCCGTGGATGAGCGAAGACCAGATCGACAGCTGGAACCTCTATACGCTGCTTGCCATACCCCAGCAGTAGGCTGTTCTCCTCCGGCACGCAATCGAAGCACCACGCATGGTTAGGTGAATCCTTCGGCAGATCGCATACCTCTTCCATCCAGTGTCCGCCCCACGGTCCCGGATCGAAATAGGGCACAACGCGGAAGGGGCGCCGCGCTACATGCGCCAGCGCCTTGCGAAATGTATCACCGCAAATCATCTTCGGTGCGCGCGCGTCATTCGTGTCGAGGAGAAAATCAACCACAGGCAAAAGGTGCTTCTTCAGCCGGTCCGCTGCGCGCCACTCCGCAAAAAAGCCGCACTTGTATTTTTCAGCAAAACTTGCCTCTTTGTTGTCGCAGCCTAGATTGCCCATCTCGAAGCGCCGGTATCGTAACTGGATCTCCCACCGGGCCATGTCTGCATACACCAAAGCATCGCACTCCGGTGCCAGTAATGCCGCTCCCGAGCCAATGACAAACACAGTCCCGCGCTTCGCCGCTGCGATCACATCTTCGCGCATTCGTATCAACTCTTTTGGGTCAAACCAATCTTCAATGGTAAGCCCGTTCATGCGGCCAAATACGCGATCATCGCCCAGATGTGGTGCGAGCATCGCATAAATCTCCGCTGTTGGTTTGTAACCATCTGAGGCGCAGATAATCGCGTTAGGCCGCAACCTCGATGTCAGTTCTGATTGTAGTTCGTCTACTCGGGCGCCCGGGTAGCACTCCACGCATACCACCTTGGCGGTGCCAAGCTGTAGCGCTATCGCGTCCCAACCCGCAGCACACTCGCTGCTTTGACCAGCGGCGACAGATGGAAACTTATTGTAGTTTGATTGACGCACCATGCATCTCCTCGGTCAATAGTGGGACAGCACCCAGCAGCGCAGCCATATTTCCGAGCGCGGCCGCTTGCACCTGTGGCTTTCCCCAACTCGACCATGTGTGTGTGTTGATATACTCGCGTACGAACGTGAGGACGGGCTCTGGGCTCTGCATGACCCCTCCTCCCAGAATCACCAGATCGGGGTCGTACGCGTGGACCAACGAGACTGCATTGGCAGCCCATACACGCAAACAGCGCTCGCGCACGTCGCACGCCACCGTATCGCCACGCTCCGCGTGCGTGAAGAGTTCGCGGAAGCCGAGCGGTTCCAACTTCGCCAGCGCACTCTCAGGAAATCCCGGCCACGCGCGCGCTACCTGAGGCATCGACCACCCCGACGCCTCAGCCTCTGCGCATCCAACATTGCCACAATGGCACGGACGACCCTCGAATTTCACAGTCAGATGTCCGCCAAGACAACCCGCATGTCCGTGCACGCCACGTACGACGCGGCCGTTCAAAATCGCGGCGGTGCCGATTCCCGTGCCTAGCGTCATCATCACAATGTTCTCGACGCCACGTCCTGCGCCGGCATATTGCTCGCCCATCAGTGCCATGCGCGCATCGTTCTCGATTCGCAGTGGCAGATCCAAAGCCTCGCGTGCCCATGCTGCCAGATCGAGCTTGGGTGCGTCCTCATACTTCTTCAGTGTGGAGTGAATTGTGCCGTGACATGCATCTACAATCCCCGGAAAACCAATCGCTACCCCCACGCACTCTTTTGCCGTCGTGTTTGCCTCGAGCAGCAAGGCACGCAACGCATCCGTCACGACCGGAAGCAGGTCAGCAAGACTCGATGCGCCCTCCGCGTCGATTGAGGTGTTTGCCAGTAGCCGATCCTCGTTCACCACACCGCAGCCGATGTGCGTCCCACCCATGTCCAATGCCAAAGCCCGCATTTACGTGATCCCCACTTTCTTAGTCTTCTCAGAGTGCCTGAGAAACGCCAGAGCGCCCAGCGCAGGGACTCGTATCTGCTGTCCTGCGTGTATCAGCACAATCTCATCTGGCTCAACATGTATGTCCTCGATCTCACGCCAGCCACTTGGGACGGCGGCAATAAACAGTAGCCAAGGAGCCCGCAGCGTCTCATGCGCTTCAATTCTGCACGACGTAGAACTCCCAAGCAGAGGGCCACGTGCGTCTACAACATCATTTCCGAGCGGCAGCGGCGTCGTTCCGAACTCCATCCCACGCGCCTGCACTTGACCTCGCCACGGCGCATCGTTGCGCACATGATTTTCTTCCCAGAGGGTCACCCATGGAAAGTGTTCGGCACGAAACAGATAGCCAACGGCCAATCCGATTTCCGCATGACAGACCGCGACAAAGCCATGCTCTCGTCCCGGCGTCTGCTGTGCTGCAGCCACGAAACCCGATCTGCGTCGAGTAAAAATCTCCCGCAAATCGACTGTCTCGCCGTTCGCTCCAGGTGCATACGGCCACGTGAACTCTGCGTCGCGTCTCAACAGATTGCAACCGTTATAGTCCAACGGCCAGGTTATTCCATCACGAATGGATGCAGTCGCGCGCCCGCTCCCGGAGGCGAAGAATGGGGCGCCGAATGTCGCATGCTGTACCCAATGAAGAGCCCGCTCGGCGGCGCGGAGATTTGTGACACGCTCTTCTACGCGCAGTACACTCTCGTCCGCGATCAGCGAAAACTTCCGCTCCACCTGCAGTCCCGCCACCGGCAATTCCACAATGCCCGACGCCAGATTCGCATGCTGCCTAGTGAACGTCCACGTTGCATTCGATGCCTCGCCATGAAGCGAAACACCAGCTGCGGCTTCTCTCGCGCCGGCAGGCCCGAATCCATCGAGACAGAGTGCGTGCCCTGTATACGACGCCAGAAATTTTCCAGCGGCCTTGTCTTCGCACTCTTCCGCTATTGCTGAGTGTGCGGGCGAATCGGGATCCGCTGTCGTCCACGGCGCCTCCCAAAGTACATTGTTCTGCGAGGGCCCGTAGCCTGAGGCAAATCCCCAGCGAGCAAGGTGTCCGCCACCCGGCAGCAGCGTCGCCTCCGCCACGCCATTTGTTAGCGTCATCGCAGCGCGGTCTCGCCAACTCGTCGCAGGCACTCTGACACCCTGGTCTATCGCCTTCATGAGCCGGATGCTCCCAGGCCGCTTTCGCCGAAGCCCATGCCGCCCGTTGGAACCAGCATCCCACCATCCACCAGGAGCGCAGCACCTGTGATGAACGAGGCCCAGTCGCTCAACAGAAACGCGATCGCGCGCGCAACTTCTTCGGGCCTGCCGACACGTCCAAGAGGATGCATCCGTGCACATTGCTGTAATAGGAACTCCGGGTCCTCCGCTTCCGCGGCCACCGACCGCAACATCGGGGTATCGATCGCTCCGGGCAGTACGCAGTTCGCTCGAATCCCACGTGCAGCATAGTCCAATGCCACCGAGCGTACGAGGCCAAGCAGAGCATGCTTTGCGGTAACGTATGCGGCGGAGTTCTGTATCGCCGTGTAGGTCTGCACCGAACCCGTCACTACCAGGGCGCCGCCGCCGGCGCGCAGCATCGCTGGAACCGCCGCGCGTATCGCATGAAAGCACCCTTGCACATGCACGCGCAGCGTTTCGTCCCACTGCTCCACACTTGTGGATACTACGTCGCCATAGCGCTGAATGCCTGCGTTGCTCACGAGCAGATGCACCGCGCCGAAGCGTTCCTCCGCCCGATGGACCGCGTCATTCACCGCCTCCACGGAACCCACATCGCACTTGTAGAAGGCCGCCTGATATCCGCTCTTCTCCATCTGGGCAGCCGTCGCTGTGCCTCGCGTCGCATCCAGATCGAGAATAGCCACCGACGCGCCCAACTCGCCCAGCAGCTGTGCCGTCGCCGCGCCAATTCCCATCGCGCCGCCTGTCACGAGGGCCACCTTTCCGTTGAACCGAAAGCTCATGGCATCTTCTCCGGCTGCGTCTTCAGGCGCAGCGTCATGATCTCAAACGGTTTCAGCTCTACTGCAACACTGTTGTCGCGCACTGGCAACTCTTGCATGCAGTCCTCCAAGAGCGAACACCGCCACACTCTTTCCATCTGGAGATGCGGCGTGCTCAGGTGCAGCGTCTCTGAGCGGCCTGCGATTTCTGTCAGCCGCAATATGCTGCCATTCCCATCTTCCGCGCGCTTCCATGTCGACAGCACGACATTCGCATTGTCGAGCGTCAGAAAGCTCGCACTGTGTATCGAAGACGGCGTCGGGCTTGCCGGAACGGTGTCGCTCTCGAGCGGCGTCATCTCTTTCCATCCACTCCGCGTCAGCTGAGCCGGCTCGAATTTCGCTCCACTCACGAACGCGTACCGGAAGGTAAGCTCGCCGCCCTGCGATGATTTAAAGTTCGTGCTCCAGTAGTTGCTCATCAGCCACGAGAAGATCGTCGCGCTCTTCGGCTCGAACTCCTTCGGCCATGCACCACGCACCACATCTCCGAACGTAACCATCGGGGCATCCACCGGAATCACTGCTGCCGATTCCGAGCCATCGTGTACTGCTGCCCAGTGCTGTACGGCATACCACTCCCGGCTCCCACCTGCGAGCTCATCCCGCGCCGGATCGACCCATCCATTCTGTGTGTCATATGCGAACTCCGGATGTTCGACTGCCAAGGGAAACGCAATGTACGCCGCTTCGCGGTGCAGCGTCGCGACTTTCTGAAGTGATATACGAATGTCGATGCGCTTGGAATCCGCAGGTAGAGCAATCACAGTCCGAATCTGCGGCGTGTTCGGCGCGGACGACTCTAGTGTTGCAGACTCCGAATTTATCCCGTGTTGCACAGCAATGATGCGGCCGCCAGCCGCTAGATGTGTCGTCAAATCCGGCCTTGGCAGCGTCGCGCCATAACGGTAAAGGCTGTTGTCAGGCATGTCATCCGCGCCCGTCACGTACACATAGCTGCCGAAGGTAAAGGGACTACTTGCATCTACCAGTTCCCGGTTCAGCTCTTTGTCCCATATGCTACGAATCGAGCCGCTTCCCGCGTCCAGAGTCACGCGATAGAAGCGATTCTCTAAAACTCCGCCGCCCTGCGCCGCCTCGTGTGTCGCCGCAGTCTTCGGGTGAGCATCGACGATTGACAGCAGCTTATATCCGACTGCGGGAACATTGTCTGCCCGATATCGTACACGCAGCGTGCGTCCGCCGAACCCCGGCAACGGCGTACCCTTCTCGATTCGCAATACCTCCTGCGGCACAGCGTCCTGTGTCTGAGGATCGACAATCTCTTTGCCCTCTGGGAGATCCGTCTCGAGCCATCCGGTGCGCGGCCAGTTTAATGCATTGAAGATGAGCAGTGAGTTGTCTCTCGGCGCCAACGTTGCTTCCAGCTGTGCGAAACTCAGCGCGATGCTTTGCGTCAGATCGTTGCCGGCGCGGACCACCTGCGCGCGCTTGCTTTCCCACTGCCGCACCGTTTCGTCGCTCTCCGGTTGCGTCGTCGCACCGGCCGCCGTCCATGTGTGCTCGTCAAAAAGCAACGAGTTCTGCCACGCGTCGCGCAACAACGAAACATCAGGACGCAGAGCAGGATTCAATAGAGACGGGATTGTGCCCATCGTCTCAGCGTTCAAGAGCCTCTGCTGATTTGCGCGATGGATCGCCGTCGCATGTGCACCTGATGTGAAGCCATCCTCCCAGTAAGGACCAAAGTCGCCGCGATAGGTTGGGATCGCTCCGCCAAATTGGCGCTCGATCGAGGACATCGCCTCGGCGAAGGTCGAAAACTGTAGACGCGGATATGCATATTCCTTGGCCCAATCAGCAGGGAGCGTCACTTGCCCTCGATCGAGCGCCGTATTCTCCAACTGGCTCCCAAAGAGAATCACAGAATCTGCGCGATACTCCTTGTGCGCATACGCCTGCAGGAAGACAGGCAACGCATCTTTCACAGCCTCCACCGTCGGCGGCGTGCCGAACATGGATGCCAGTTGCAGATACGCGCGCGAATACCACATCAGAACGCGGCCTCCGTCCGGCCCTTCCCAATAGAACGGGGACTTCTCATTCCACCGCCCCTCCAGCAGCACCGGAGCGCGCCACGAGTTGCTGGCCGCCGCAAAGTAGCGTATGCCTGCGCTGTGCAGGATCGACGCATATGACCACGAGTACGATGGAACGTCGGTGATGTTCGCCGCACCCACCGGCAGCATGAACTCCTTCGCCAGAGCATGCGATGGATACAGCGAGCGTGTCAGACCTTCAAGAGACGCAACGCCCGTATGCTGATTCGCGTACTGCGGCGGCATTACGATTTTTCCTGCTCGAACCGCACTGAGAAACTGTTGGCCGCGTTCCGGAGAACGGCCAGCTAGATATTGCTGTGCGACCCAGCTACCGTCCATTGTCCAGCGAAACTCCGGATGTTCCGGCAGTAGATCGAGCACGCCGTCGATGCTCTGCGACTGCAACTCCGCAACCTTCTCGCGATAGTCTGTGAAGCCGATATCCAAGTGTTCATGTGGGACTACCAGCACCGTCCACTTTTTTTGTGCTTGCAGCGTCACCGGGAACGTTTTGCCGGCAACGCTCAGCGTGGCCCGCAGCACGCCTTTCCATTCCGGTACATTGAAATGCGCACAACTCTCGCCGAACTCAGCATCGCCGAAGTGTAGCGGCTGTGTGTCTGTGCGTCCGTCGGTACTTAATTTGATCTGCGTCGGCAGCACACCACCCTCATGCGTCTCTACACAAACCCGCACAACTTCGCTAAGCCGATCCTCTTGCTGCCGGAAAAAGATTGTCGCCTCAGCTGTCGCAGTAGCCTCACCCGCTGCGTATGGCTCGTCGGGATTTTGCTCGAGCGCCAGAGCGTCATAAATCAGACCACTTTCGCCCGGTGCAATATCGCCCTGAGAATTCTGTGGTGTGGCCGGCTGATCCACGGCGACTAATGTCAACGTGTTAGTCCCCGCGCGTAGCCAAGCCGCCGGAATCGCGATAGATCGCTCTGCGGACGAGGTCTGTGGGACGAACGTGCCTTCCCAGTCCCCCGCCGCATAATCCAGCTTTGGAGCAAAGGAAAAGACGCCCGCGTGGCCGTTCACCTCTACGCGCAGCGCCGAGAGTCGCGGTGTCTCGTACAGTATCGCCAGCTTCAATACGTAGGTGCCGCGTGGTGCTTCGCTCAACGTGAAATCGATTCGGAACGGGTGAAGCCTTCCTCCCGCCTGACCATTCGCCGGCCCCGGTTGAAACCGGGGCCAGTCGCGAGCCGTACTCTTGCCCACGACGTAGTCCACGTCCGACGACGGTTTCGTGTACTCCACGCCAAAGCTGTCGTGAAATTCGTGTGACGAGTCGTCGAACTGGCCAATCTGCCAGATCGTTCGCTGCTGCGCACATGTGGGGAAAGCCGACGCTGCGAGCACGACTCCACAGATGAGTGAGGCCTTTACCACTTTGGCTGCACCGTCACAACACCGGGGCACGTAGGATCCTCAATCCACGATCCCATCTCCTGCTTCCGTGCCAACTCGTTATACTTCGCCAGCTTGTCCCGGTCGAGCTCCACGCCTAACCCAGGACCCTTCGGCACGGGCATGCCTCCCGCCTCAAACTGCATTTTCCCGCCAACAATAATGTCGTCCGTCAGATGGTGGTAGTGCGAATCTGCCGCTGCACTCAGGTTCGGTACAGATGCGAGCAGATGCAATGCAGCCGCCTGCGAGATTCCGAACTCCCCGCCACTATGCAGTCCTACGTCCAGCCCCAGTGCCTCGCATGCTCCAGCTGCAATTCGAGCTCGCGAGATGCCGCCATACCAATGAGGATCCAGCAGCACCATGTCGATTACATTGTTGTGCGCCGCCGGATAGATATCCTCGAAGGCAAAGATGCTCATGTTTGACGCCAGCGTCATATAGGGGACCTTCGCGTTCACGCGCTCCATTGCACGCAGCCCCCAGACTGGATCCTCGTAGTACTCGACGTCATAATCAGCCAGTTTCTGCGCCACTCGGACTGCCGTCGTCACGCTCCATGCAGCGTTCGGGTCCAGGCGCAGCTTGCATTGCGGAAATGCCTCGCGCAGCGCGATGAACGTCTCAATCTCCTCTTCCGGAGGCAAAACGCCGTTCTTGTACTTCAAGGTCTGGAAACCATGCTTCGCAACCAGATCTTTCGCAAACGCGACCATGTCCTCCGTATCACTGATCCGACCCTTCCCCTCGCCATTCGCGTGCCGGTAGAAAAGGTATCCCGCATGTGGCACACTCTCGCGCAACCGACCGCCCAGCAGATCACAAACTGGCCGTCCGATTGCCTTGCCCTGCAGGTCAAGACACGCAAACTCGATGCCTGCATATCCCAACACATTGCCGAAGAGCTTCTGCGCGCTCGGCGACGAGAGCTTCCATCGAAGCCGCTCCAACTGAAATGGGTCTTCTCCAATGAGCAGGGGCCGCATCTCCGCTAGCTGCCCTTCTCGACTAGGGCCGCTGTAGCATTCGCCCAGTCCGGTCAGTCCCTCGTCTGTTTCAATTTCAATGACCAGTCGCGATACTCCGGGATGCGACCCATAGGCATAGCGCAATGGCGCCTCGATGGGGATGAAAACAGGCGTCCAGCGCACATTTGTGATCTTCATTACAATTACGTCCTATTCTGCGATTTGTGTCGCGAGCAGTTGACCGGGTGTGTCGGTGGGAATGCAAGTAATGTGCCAACGTCCCAGATTGGCCACGAAAAGGTCCGTTCGCGACGGACCGCCAAAGACTGCGTTGGTCGGCCTCGCGAGCATCGTTCCCTCGGGATCGTATGCGAAAAGTTCGACGGTGCGATCCGTTCGTACGCGATAGATGCAGTCGGTCGCGTAACAGGTTACATAGAGGTTCTGGGCAGCATCGAGCACCACGCCATCGGGCACCCGCGCCAATCCCGATGCGTACACTTCGGGATCGCCAGCCGCTCCGTCGCTCCTGATCGGAAGCCGCGTCACAGAGTGGCGCTGGCTCTCGACGATAAACAATGCATCGCCCATCGCGCTCAGTGCCATCCCATTCGGGAACGCAAAGGGTCCTGCGAAAAACTCCACAACGCCGCTCCGGCGTAGCCGATAAACGCAGCCGTTCCCCGCGTTCCACTCGCCGGAGTCCGAGAAATAGAGGTTGCCGTCCGCATCGAAGACCGAGAAATTCGGCGTCTGCAGCCGTCGTCCACCCACTTGCTCAATCGTCTGTAGGACACGGCCACGGCGGTCTATTCGTTGCAGCGCGTGGACACCCAGGTTGCACACAAAGATATCTTGCGCAGGCGAAAGCGTGATTCCGAGACAGAAGCCTCCGACATTGGCCACCTCCTCCGCCTTTCCTTCCTTAGATATCCGATAAATCTGCCCGGCCTCGCCTCCGGCCCACAACACGCCTTCCTGGTCGAACGCGAGCCCCTCAGGATGGTCTAGCCCCTCGGCAAAGACCGCCATACGATGGCATGACACGATCGGGGCGACGGGTTGAGGGAAGAACTCCATCGGTTATTTTCGCCAAGCCTTTCAGCCAAATGTCAGACAGATAGAGAGCATAGAACTTGGAGTGCAAAATCGTCAATTCGTATAAATCAGGCGTAAAACAACGCCGTTCCAGCCGATCTATTTCCAGAAAAAAGAAATGGGGGGCTTGACAATCATTATTTCCCTCACATATTGTCTGACAGATTTTGAACAGACCTCTTCGTTCTATGGCAAATCGAAAATCACCTGTCCCTCCTGTTCGTCCCGTTCAGCGTGAAACGGTCATCGAGATGGTAGCGCGCCGCGTTGAGTCTCTTGTGCGTTCCGGTGACCTCAGCCGCGGCAGCCGCCTTCCCTCCGAGCCACGTCTCGCCGAGATGCTTCAGGTGAGCCGCGCCTCACTCCGCGAAGCACTGAAGGGACTGGTTTTCATCGGACTGCTCAAGGCCCGGCCCGGAGACGGAACCTACCTGCAGCCTTCGCTCACCAGCATGGCCAGCCGGCACCTGCAGTGGATGCTCCTTCTGGAAGAGATCAAGTACCTCGAACTTTACGAGTTGCGCGAAATCCTCGAGCCTGCAGCCGCTGCGCTCGCCGCGCGTCGAGCTACGCCAGACGATCTCGAACAGATGCAGGCTGCACTCAGCGGCATGAAGCGCACGACGAACGATCCCGAATCATTCATTCGCTACGAAATGGAGTTTCATAACGCCATTACCCGCGCCTCGAAGAACGGCGCAATGCAGAGCACCATGCAGATGATGTACGGCGCTCTCTCTGAGGGACGCCATCGCGTGCTACCGCTCGTCCAAAACATGGCGCATCACTGTGCGCGCCACGAGAATATGTTCCTGCTCATAGCAAAGCGCGACGCCACCGGCGCGCGTCACGCGGTAATCGCGGACGTGAAATATGCCGAGTCGCTTCTTCAGGAGAATCTGCAAAAGCTGCAGAACCAGAAAGGCGAAAGCTCAAAAGGCACGAAGATGAGCCTAAAGGCGGCGAAGAAATCTTCTCGCAAGACAGCAACTAGAAAAGTCAAGCTAAAGCAAGACCTATTGGAGACAGTCGATGAATAATCTTTTTCGTTTATGCCGTATCTTCCTGGCGATCCTGATCCTCTCCTCGGCCGGAGTGGCAATGGCGCAACTCGATACCGGTAGTGTCCAGGGTACCGTGCGCGATAGCTCGGGCGCGGTTATCCCGAATGCGACAGTCGTCGTGACTAACGAGGGTACACAACGCAACTACCGTACTACCTCAAACAGCCATGGCGAATACAGCATTCCTACTTTGCCGGTCGGCATCTACAGCGTGACGACGACTTCCAAAGGCTTTCAAGCGTCGAAGATTATGTCGGTTCCACTCAACGCCTCAGAACTGCATCGCACCGATGTTGTCCTCCAGCTCGGCAGCACTACCGACCAGATCACCGTCACTTCTGACCAGGTGCAAGTCAATACGCTGGGAGCGGACCTCGGAACCACCATTGATGCGAGTCGCATCGCTAATCTTCCGCTCAATGGTCGCGACTTCACCGACCTGCTGGCGCTCGTGCCCGGCTCAGTCACTAGTGGCCAGTTCGGCCAGACCAGTCTGGGCGGCGCGGAGACTAGCTTCGCCGGCGTGAACATCCTGCTCGATGGCGCTGATGCCACCCGTATCGACACGAATGCCACCTCCATGCAACTGGGACGCGGCGATGCGCGCATCACTCGCGCAAGCGTCGATTCGATTGCGGAGTTCCACATCCTGCAAGGCAACTTTTCAGCCGAGTACGGTCGCTCCATCGGCGACGTCGTCAATGTCATCACCAAGTCCGGCACCAATGACTGGCACGGAGAGGCCTTCGAGTTTCTCCGCAATAATGCCCTCGATGCCCGCAATTACTTCGCCGTCCCCGGCACCAGCACTCCGCTCCGTCTCAATCAGTTCGGCGGTAACCTCGGTGGGCCTATCGTCCATCAAAAGCTTTTCTTCTTCACCAACTATGAGGGTGTCCGCCAGACGATCACCAACACGCAGATTTACGACGTGCTGAATGCCGCCAACCGCGCACGGTTCGTGCCCTCTATGAAGCCCGTCGTCGCGGCCATCCCGGTGGGAAATCTTGGCCCGGATCCTGCAGACACCACGCACAACTTCGACCTATACAGCGCCAACCTCGCGAACACTTTGCGGGAGGATACGGGGTCCGTCCGCATCGATTGGAACCCGAGTGAGACAAACAAGTTTTACGTCCGCTATAACATCGGCGACTC
The DNA here is from genome assembly GCF_025685645.1 of Edaphobacter bradus. Lineage (NCBI taxonomy): Bacteria > Pseudomonadati > Acidobacteriota > Terriglobia > Terriglobales > Acidobacteriaceae > Edaphobacter > Edaphobacter bradus. Next base: position 316,896 of record NZ_JAGSYF010000002.1, on the reverse strand, counting down.
ATTTACAAATACCACCTACGGTCCCGCTGTCGGGCAGACCGCCCCAACACCAGCACGTACGCAGTTCCTTAAGCTCAGCAACACGCATACCTTCTCGGCTACTCTGTTGAACGAAGCTGGCTTCGGCATTAATTCCAATCACGTAGAGTCTTACGGAGGCGGCGGTCCCTTCCCAGTCATTGCTTTCAGCTGCTTCTTCTGCAACTTCGGTGCAGCACCTGGGCCTGCAACCTTCGCGAGCATCCGTCCGCAGACGTCCTATCAGTACATCGACACGCTCACCAAAGTCTCTGGCCGCCAGGTCATCAAAGTCGGCGCAGACATTCGCCACAACCTCTCGGATGAGCAACTCCAGCTCCAGGAGTTTCTTTCCTATGCCAGCATCTCTGACTTTGAAAACAACAAAGGATTCGCCTTCAGCACACTCGGCAATCCGATGACGCGGATCCGCAATACCAACTACGATTTCTTCGTGCAGGATGACGTTCGACTCGCACGTACCCTCACCCTCAACCTCGGTTTGCGTTATGAGTACAACACTGTGTTGCACGAGAAGAACAATCAGCTCGCCAACTTCGACATCGCTACGCAAACTGTCGGAACTCCGGGCGCTCCGCTCTATAAGCCTGACTACAATAACTTCGCACCACGCATCGGCTTCAGCTGGGACCCTTACGGCCATGGCAAGACTGTTGTGCGCGGCGGCTTCGGCATCTTCTATAACCCTCAGTTGACGGGTGCCGTCTTCTCGCTTACTGACAACACATCCAGCAACATCTCGGTGAATGTGTTCCAGGCGCTCTTCGGTACGGTCTCCTGCACGCCCAATTTCCCGCTCTCCTACCCCGTCGCCACGGTGCCTGTCTGCACTCCACAGGTACGCAATGTCGATGAATTTGACCCGAACACGCGTGACAGCTATGCCCTCCACTACAGCTTCGGCCTGCAGCAGGAGGTCGCGCCGAACACAGTGCTGGAGGTGACCTACGCCGCCGACCGCGGGATCAAGCTGCCCGCCGGCGCAGCCTTCGCCGGTCTTCAGTTCAACAGCCAGAACCCGATCACCGGCACGTATCCTCTCAGCCAGAAGTTCGCGAATGAGCGCCTGCTCGGAGACTATCTCGATTCCAAGTACAACAGCTTGCAGGTAGCGCTCCGGGGGCATAGCCGCGCCCTTACCTATGACGTCAATTACACTTTGGCGCATGAGTTCGACGACACAGTCAGCGTCTTCGGGGCCTTCGTGAATCCCACCAATCCGAGGAACGACTTCTCCACCGGTGACATCGATGTCCGCAACAATTTCACTGCGGACGCTTTCTACCACGCCCCGGACATCCGCTATCTGCCCCGTATTCTGGGCCATGGCTGGGATCTCGGCGCGATCGCCTCGGCACGCAGCGGTCTGCCGGTCAACATCGTAACGAACATCCCGGATGACTACGGCACGCCGCAACGTCCGAACTTCGTCCCAGGAGCGACACCCAAGTCGTTGCGCGCGAAGAACTACAGCTCGCCCAACAATCAGTTCGATGGAACAATGCTCACAGTGCCAGTGTCCAGCTCCTTCGGCAACGTCCCGCGCAACGCTGGAACCGGGCCGCGGTTCGCACAGGTCGATACTGCCTTCATCAAGCGCACGCCAATCGGCGAGAAGTGGAATGTTGAGTTCCGCACCGACCTCTTCAATATCGCCAATCATCCAAACTTCGCGAACCCTTCAGGCAACGCTTTCATTGCCAATCCACTTTATGGCCAGCCCGGGCAGTCGCAGTACGCGCTTGATCCCGGTTTTGGTCGCAGCAGAACTACGGTTGGCAGCAACATCGGTACCGGAACCTCACGTCAGGTTCAGTTTTCGATCAAAATCATTCGCTAGACTAGTCGTTCGCAGCCTGTTCGCAAGGAAACGCAAACAGGCTGCGACCCTTTCATCTTAGGAGTTGCTGTGCCCCGAACGAATCGCGCCCTCTGGTCCGTCCTCGCACTTTTTCTTTTCTTTGCTCCCGGTCTTGCGCACGCTTCCAGCTGCACACCTAGCTTCCCTCTGGAGGAGAATAAAACTCTTGGATGGGAGGGGGCCGATGCCGCCTACTCCATCCTGCTGCCGGACGGGCGCGATGTTTGGATCTTCGGCGACACGCTCTACGGCACCGACCGGTCCGTCACTGGTCATGATCCTCGCCAGGTCCACAACAGTCTTGGCATCTCAACCTGTGACGCCAAGGGTAACTGGCACCTGAACTATGTCGTGAAGCACGACAGGGCGGGCCACGCCGAAAGCTATTTCTCTCCGGTGGACCCACAACACTGGTATTGGGCGATGGACGGCTTCATGGCCCATGGTGATCTTTGGGTTACGCTGCTCTGCATTCGTCACGCCGCCACGCCCAGCCCCTGGGCGATGGACTTCGAGACGTGTGGCTCCGACCTCGCACAGGTCAGCCACCTGGATCGTGATCCGCAGGACTGGGAGGTGAGCATCCATCCCCTCGTCCCCGACGGCGTCAAAGCCTACCCCTCCGCCGCTACTGTCGTCCGCGGCGACTACGCCTACCTCTTTGCTCTCTACGAGAGCGGAACGCGTCCTCTGCTTGTCACGCGCCTCCCGCTCAATGGCCTCGATAATCCAGCAGGGAATCTCGAATATCTTGCCACGGATGATACATGGAAGCACGGCTTCGACCCTTCGCATGCCAAGGAAGTCATGAAGAATGGCAACACCGAACTCTCCATCCGCTATCACTCTGAACTCAAAGAGTGGCTCGCGGTCATGGTCGAGCCCAACGGCTTCTCCGACAAGGTGCTTCTGCGTACGGCACCCGACCTAACCGGTCCATGGACCGAAGGCCAGGTGGTCTACCACATGCCTGAGATGCTCCCTGGCCCCTCGCGTGATAAGAACGTCTTCTGCTACGCGGGCAAAGAGCATCCCGAGCTTGAAGATGGCCGCAAGTTGCTCTTCACCTACGTCTGTAACACAATGGACGTCCCATCTCTCGTCACTAACCGAAAAATCTATCATCCGCAGGTTGTCCTCATTCCTTTGCCCCACGAACAAGACGAGCGTTAGGAATCGGCGCGGTTCTCGTCGGATATCCGAAACAAGAAAAGAAAGACACCACAGAATGGGCAGCCATAAGGTGCCTACACATCTCACGCAGACAACCAATCCGCCGGTTCGCGGGGCTTAAGCGAGTGATGAAAAGTCAGTGCCGCGCCCAAAACGCGCATCGCAGCGGCTAAAGGCGCGTTGCCTATTTGTACCCTTGTTTCTATCTAGATGGCCACCATTCGTGGGCGAGAGTCGGCTGCCGACAGAGACAAAACAGTAACGCTGTTCAACCGCACTTGGCAAGCTGGCACCTGTTGAGCGCACCATAAGCTTTGCCGGTTGGTCGCCAGACCAGCCGGCAATACTGCCTACTATTCACATCTCAGGCCCAAAATGTCCCCGGCCATCAACTGACCGGCGCTTTTCCCTTGAGTGGACATGATCGCACTTGCATTCCGAGCAGTAAGAACGTCACGAGCACAGGCAGTTGGGAAGATCTGAACCGGGATCCCATTCTGGCGTTCTAGGCGCCCAACTATACACGCAATCACATCTGCTCGTGCTTTTCTCTGTTCGGCTTCGCAGCAAGAACGCTCTTCAGAAAATTCACAGCTTGCGTCACTGCTGCTCGCGTGGGGGCGGCTTCGGCGAGTGAGTTCAGCAGCACGAAATCATGAATGGCCGCGTTGTATCGCGTTGACACAACTTCGACTCCGGCCTCGATCAACTTGCGGCCGTATGCCTCGCCTTCATCGCGCAACACGTCATTCTCGGCCGTGATGATGAGCGCGCGGTAAGCCAGCGAGTTGGTTCGACGACGCCAGCAACGGAGACGCGGTGGGATCCTTGCGCTTGTCGTGGTCCGGAAGATACTGGTCCCAGAACCACTGCATGGCCAGTCTCTAAGCCAGGGGCCATCGGCGAACTGTTTGTACCACCCGGTTTCAAAATCGGCATTAGTAACGGGATAGAAAAGGAGCTGACCCGCTATTGTAGGTACAGACCTTTGCTTTGCAAGGAGCGATACGATTGTAGCCATATTGCCGCCCACGCTGTCGCCCGCGACCGCAAGACGCGTCTCGTCAACGCGGAATTCTTCGGCGTGCTCTGAAACATAGAGGGTCGCCGCATACGCCTCTTCGATCGCAACTGGATAACCATGTTCAGGCGCGCGGTCGTAATCAACGAACACGACCGTCGCTGAGGCGCCGACTGCCAACTCCCTCACCAGGCGGTCGTGAGTTGTCGGGTCGCCCATGACCCAGCCCGCGCCGTGAAAGTACATGATGACAGGACCTCCATCAATGACTGGGTGCGGGCGAACAATGCGAAGACGAAGAGCGCGCGGACCCGAGCCCACATTCCGGTCCTCGACTTGCACATCCGGTTTGCGGACGAAGCCTGACTGCATCCGCAATAGGGCACTGCGGGCCTCGTCTGGTGTCAGGGTATAGATCGGCGGCCCTTCATGGGCGGCAAGCTGATCGAGGAAATCCTGGATCTTGGGGTCCAAGACCGGAATTCCCTGAGCCGCTGGTTGTTGCTGTTGCACCATCGAAGTCTCCTCATTTTCCCTAAATGACCACCATCACTTACCGGAATGTGACGTTCACAAAGACGGCTCCTCGCCTAAGGTCTCGCCGTGGAACGATCCACATCACCCGGGCAGCTCCAAGGCGTCCTCTGCAAGGCGTTCAAATTCCGCTGCCGAGCGGAGTTCCGAAATCAGTCGTTGGTTCAACAGCCAGGCGGGCGTGCCCTGAACGCCATAGTTGCGGCCAATCTCTTCGGTCTCCGTGACGGCTTCTGCAGCACTGCCATCGGCAAGCGCAGCATGCAAAGCTGCGAGGTCAACACCCGACCCAGTCGCGTGCCGGTCAATCACGGCTGGATCCTCGAGGTCCTCGCCCAAGACAAAGTGCGCTTCAAAGAGGTCTTTGCGTAAGTGGGGAAAAACGCCTGGCTGATGTCGCTGGGCCCACTCGGCGGCGGCCAAGGCCCGCCGGGTGTTGGGAAGGTGCCGAGGCCAGTTCAGCGGCAATCCAGCTTCTCTGGCCTCGCGCTCCAGCATGGCGTACATCGGCCCATCGCGAGGCCCCGCTGAAATTCCCCCGGGCGGAATGTCGGGGTGAGCCTGGAATGCCAACTCAGAAATACGAAGCCCGTGCCGGACGAGGATTGCGTTTCGGTGCTGGTCCGACGTAGCAGAACGGGCAAAGAAAGTCATACCAGTGCACCACTGTTTTAGCGTTTTCCGTGCGCTGCTGCTCGTTGATCTCACTCATCTTCTCGCCTTTCTCCCACTCGCAAAATGCCCTGTCTACCGCAACGCTGTGGCCCGGAGGCTCCAGAGAAAGAGAAACCGAGGAGGCAACGGTCACAACGCTGACACCCACGAATACAGCCGTGACAACAATCTTTTGCGAGAGTTGCCCGAAGCCGCTTCTCGGTCACCATCGCTCTGTCACTCCTCATTTGGTCGGCTACTCACTTGCGCAAGGCGAGCAAAGTTCTCAGGGAGTCGGTGACTGCAGCCGCGACCGCAATCCAGGATAACCACTCCAATCCACGCTTGCCATCCATGCGGATGTTAAAACTACATGACGATCTCAAGCCCCGATGCATGCCGCGGCGAGCATCGTGGCATTCGTGCGGTCAACCAAGTGTTCCAGGTCTTTGACAAGCGGCTCGACATCTTTGACGCGCGTCCAGATCCGCAGGTTACCTCGTTCGATCCTGCCGAGCATGCGGTCAGTTCGTCGAGGCAGTTCGATACTCACCTCTACAGCACCTAGCGCTGAATGGTTGAAAGAGGGCTTGAAACGCATGGCAGTGAAACTGAGCGTGCGACAAGCGCTCGCGCATCGGACTTGATTCGTGGTCGCGGTGGCTTGAAATATCGCCATTGCCGCATACTTTCGAGTACGTCCGCATAACCGCACGCCTGCACCACGCATGGGGCGAGGCCCAGCTTGATCTTGTGGGCCTGGGCAACCCCGCTTCACGCCGACTGATGTAACTGAAATGGCTTTGCCAATACAGTGGCAAGAAACGGGAGAATGGCCTAAGATATCTGATTGCTGCTCCATAGAGAAGATGGGCACCATGGCTCTTGCGTCTGCATTCGCAAACTGGACACGAGGTCGACGATGACGAGGTACGCAAACCCAACTCCAGAGTTGATCAATGGACGGGAAGCGGCAATTGGGCTGGCGCTGGTTCGTGTGACGCTTGGCGCAATGTTCCTGTCGGTCTTTTTCGAGAATCGGGGGAAAGGCCTCTACACCCCTGCGGGTTACGCGGGCCTGATCAACTTCTATATCAAGGCGAGTCATTCGCCTGCTGCGTGGAAGGCGGTGATGGGCCTGGCGGCAAATCACGCCGCGGTAGCGGCTCCTATGCAGTCCATGATCGAGATCTCTCTCGGTATCCTGCTCGTCATCGGTCTGCTCACACGCCCGGCCGCATTTGTGGCTTTTCTGTTTCTCGGCAGCCTTTGGATTTCGGAGTTGGGTACCTCGTGGATTTGGGAACTGCTGGTTTCGGTGCTGGCATGCCTTGGGCTCGCTATCGGACGCGCCGGCCGGAGATGGGGCGTTGACGCGTGGCTGTCGCAACGGTGGCCATCTTCTCCGTGGTGGTGATCGGGCCAAGTCAACATGAGAGTGTCCGTCATCATTCCCACCCACAATGAGGCGCAGGCGATTGAGCGCGTTCTAGCGGATCTTCCGTCCGACCTAACGACGGAAGTCATCGTTGTTGACAGCAACTCGAATGACGGGACACCCGAAATCGCCGTAAGTATGGGAGCCCGCGTCGTTCGGGAACCTCGCCGCGGATATGGGCGCGCCTGTCTGACGGGACTCGCGACTGCCAACGCGCCTGACGTCGTCGTGTTCCTCGATGGCGACTACAGCGATCGCCCCTCTGAGCTGCCGATTCTATTGGCTCCCATCATGGAAAGCCGCGCAGACATTACGTTTGGTTCACGGCTTGGGAGGCAGCGCATCCCTGGCGCGCTACCCTGGCATGCCGTTTTTGGTAACCGTCTCGCGGCCAGCCTGATCCGTATTTTGTACGGCTTGAAGATCAGTGATCTCGGCCCGTTTCGTGCTGGCCGCGCTGAGGTACTTCGCTCGCTCGCCCTCGAAGAGACCACTTATGGCTGGGCCGTTGAGATAATCCTCAAAGGTATCCTGGCTGGATTCCGCGTGGTTGAAGTCCCCGTGAGTTACTACCCGCGCATCGGAAAATCGAAGATCAGCGGCACGCTGAAGGGTACGGTCGGTGCCGCTTGGTTCACCCTCAGCCTGATCGTGCGATATTATTTCGGGCATCGAAGAACGCCCGAGTAACGCCGCGTCAAATTCTATGGAATCTTCAATCCAGACCGTGGTGCGTACGCAGCGCAGCGACCGCGTATTGGTCATCATGGCGAAGGCGCCGAGGCCGGGCGTGGTCAAGACCCGTTTGGCTTCGAGCCTTCCTGTTCAAGCCGTCACCGCGTTTTATCGGTGTCTTTTGGACGACACACTGGAACTAGCGCGATCATTGGGCAGCGTAGAGGTTGCCATCATGTGCCCGGAATCCGATGTCAACGAACTGGCTTGTTTGGCAGGTAACGGAGCATGCGTCGTTGCACAGAAGGGTGAGGGCCTTGCTGCAGGCCTTACTTCGGTGTTTGCGCACTTCGCGGAAGATCATCAACGGCGCACCATTGCCTTCAACAGCGACAGCCCACACCTGCCGCGTTCCGTGCTCGAAGACGCATTCGAAATGCTGGCCGCGCATGACGTGGTCGTCGGACCAACGCATGACGGAGGTTACTATCTTGTAGGGGCAAAGGCTTCCCATCCTACCCTTTTCGCACGCGACGGAATGGGCGCCAGCAGCGCGCTGGAGACACTCCTATCGCGCGCACGAGCTCTTGCGCTTTCTGTAGGTTTCGCAGAGCCTTTTTACGATGTTGATGTAGCTGAAGACCTGACTCGGCTGGCAGCTGAGTTGCGTTTGGCTCCGGCAAGAGCGCCACGCACGGCGATGTGGCTTAAAGAGTGGGAGCTTGCGGCGGCACAATTACGGACGGGCAGAGGAGAATTGTGAAGATCACCCCGACGTGGAGAGTGTACATACTCGGCACCACGTTGTGTCTGGCGCTAACGATCTGCTCACGCAACTTCGGCGATAGGGGTGGACCGTACTTCATGGCCTCTTTGACGCTTGCGGGCATCGCGTACCTCTTAGCGATCCGTGAGTTTTTCGCTACTCCAAGATTCTCCCGACGCGCTGTCGTCATTGGGCTCGTTCTGGCTGCCGTGTGGCGCATTGAATTTCTTCGTGTGTCCCCAGGGGCCGACGAGGATATCTATCGATATGTTTGGGATGGACGCCTGCAGAGGCTCGGCTATAACCCATATATAGTCGTTCCCAGCGATCCTGCCGCTAAGGGGCTGCATACCCTGGAAACCCGCAATTTAAACAACCCGGATCTACCGAGCCCATATCCTGCGGGGGCGCAGCTATTCTTCCGCGCCGTAACCGCCATTCACGAATCTACATTTGCACTGAAAGTAGCATTTGTAATTTGCGACTTGGCAATTGTTCTCGTGTTGCTCGATGTCTTGCGTTGTAGCCGGCGGGCAGCGCACCTGGTTCTGGCGTACGCCTGGAACCCATTGTTAGCCGTTGAGGTGGCGGGAAGCGGTCACATTGATATTGTTGGCGCGCTATTGTTGCTGGTGTCCGCCGCTGCGCTCGGACGCCGATGGCGGGCGACTGCGGCTGTCGCACTTGGGCTAGCTGTAGCAGTGAAATTTCTGCCGATCGTACTCTTGCCCCTCTACTGGAAGCGGGTTCGCATTCGCGACGCTGCGCTGGCGGCAGCCGTGCTCGGACTCCTGTACGCGCCATTTCTTAATCACGGCCGCATTCCGATCGGCTCGCTTGGAACGTACGTGCAGAATTGGCGCTTTAATGGTCCCGTGTTTGCAGCACTCGATCAGGTGGCGCCTCCGCAGTTGCTAGCTGGGCTGGCAGTGCTCGTCGGATTAGTGACTGCAACGTGGCTAAGAAGCGCAGCGCCCGAGTGGTCTCCAGACGTATTAGCCTGGCCAATGGCAGCATCTCTTTTGTGCGCACCCGCTGTATTCCCATGGTACCTTCTCTGGCTGCTGCCATTTCTGACGTCGGTCTCGGCGCTGCTGATCATCGTCTGGACTGTGAGCATTATCCCCACCTACGTTGTTTGGCACCTGCGCACACTTGGGCGTCCGTGGGGGCCGCTTCCTGGCTGGGTAATGCTGCTGGAATATGGATGCGTGGCAATAGCTGTTGCAATCATCTGGTTGCGCCGTGGGAGGGAACGCGAGCACGCTGGCGCTCTATCAGACTAAGGAGTATAGTTTTGTCGCTCCGCCATACTAGACAACGTTCGTTCAATCTAAAGAGGGGGACTTCGATGACAAAATCGAGCTGTTGGTCGGTGATTCGTCTTCTGGCTTTCGCTGTGCTGGTCCTTGCTCCCAACTGCTGGGCGCAGAAACGCCCGCCAATTCTCGAACAAATCGCCAAAGCGTATGGCATCGATTCCTACGGGCAGGTTGAGGCGATCCGCTACACCTGGAATGGGGAAATCACAGGACTCTTCAAGGCTGCTCACGTGTGGGAATGGGAGCCCAAGACCGGCAAGGTTTCCTACGAAGGAAAGGATAAGGACGGCAAGCCGGTCAAGGCTAGCTTTGTTCTGTCTCAGCTGAACAGCGCACCTGCCGACGTGAAGGACCAAATTGCTCCGTCTTTCGTCAACGATAACTATTGGCTCCTGTTCCCCTTCCATGCCTACTGGGACACCAGCGCCAATGTGACCGATGACGGCATGCAAAAATTGCCGCAGGGAGCGGGCTCGGCCAAGCGGGTGGTGGTGAAATATCCGAAGGAGGTTGGCGGCTATACGCCTGGAGATACCTGGGAGCTTTACGTCGGTCCTGACAACCGAGTCAAGGAGATGGTCTATCATCGGGGTGGGCCCAAAGCACCGCAACTCGTCACTGCGACGTGGGCAGGCTATAAAAAGGCGGGTCCTCTGCTGATCTCAACAGAGCATCGCGGCACCGCCGACGGCAAGCCCTTGCACATCTTCATCTCGGATGTGTCTGTTAAGGTGACGGGCTCGGATACCTGGGTGAAAGCACAATAATTCGTGCTCACACGACCAAGCTTTCTCCGAGTCCTCTGGGAGCTGTAAAATCCGCGCATTCCGATGAAGGCAGACATCGATCTCGACATTGGGCGAAAGACGTTCGCATCTGGCCTGCTACCTGAGTTGATCGCGGTGCTGCGCCGTAGCCGCCCGGGGGATTTGGTTGCCCTTGCCAGTGAGGACGAAAGCATTGGCCCTGGGTTGGAAACGTGGTGCCGGTTCACTGGGAATTCGCTGCTGGAAGTAACGGTTGAAAAAGGCCGCGCGCGGTGGGTCTTCCGGTGCGGCGCACTTCCGGTATCCCCTGCAGGCAATCGGCCTGTGGGCTCTCGGCTTTGGCTCTACACGAATTTCGACTGTAACCTGCATTGCGACTACTGCTGTGTGCGTTCATCGCCCGTCGCGCCGCGACGGGAACTAGGGCTCGCACGTGTACAGCAGATCGCTCACGAAGCGCCGGGGCTTGGCGTCAAAGAAATCTTCGTGACCGGAGGCGAGCCGTTTCTGCTGGAAAACATCGGCGAGATTCTGGCTGCTTGCGCAGTAGCCGCCCCGACCACAGTGCTGACCAACGGAATGCTATTTACCGGACGACGTGCGGAAAGCTTGCGAGCGTTGCCACGCGATCGAATTGTCCTGCAAATCAGCTTGGACAGCGCTACGCCAAAGCTGCACGACCTCCATCGCGGGCCCGGCACATGGGCGCGCGCACGCGAAGGTATCAAGCGCGCTCGTTCGCTAGGTTTTCGTGTGAGGCTGGCGGCGACTGTCTCGACAGATGCCGAGGCTGAGGAGTTCCGTCAATTCCTCGACGAGGAGAAGATTGCGGCAGAAGACCGAGTCATACGGCGGATCGCGTTGCGTGGTGCTGCCAGCGAAGGTGTAGCCGTTACTCGGGCCGATCTGGTGCCGGAAGTCACCATTACCGCCGAGGGTGTGTACTGGCATCCGGTCGGAGCAGCAGATGCCGATCTGCTGGTTACGCACGAAATTTTTCCTCTCTCCGAGGCCTTCGCGGCTGTCCGCCGCGCCTTCGACCGCGAAGGCGAACACGTGAATAAGCTGGCAAGAATCTTTAACTGCGCATGACCGTTGGCAAGGTGCCAGCGAACTTGCGGTTGGCTAAACCCAGATCGCCTCATCTCTCACGCCGACTTGGCAAATAGCCGCTCGAAGAATCCCTGTTGGGCGGCGGCCTGCCGCAATGCAGCGTAACCATCAACATGAGGCGGCAGCCAACGCTGAAGTCCTTCGGCGTCGAGTATGGAGCGATGAACCGGGTTGTCGTAGCTCATGGCTAAGAGCGCCTCGGCAAACCGGTGCTCCTGTTCGAGGTCGAGGTCAGGCCTCGCCGTGAACATGCAATGATTGTAGGTCGGAGAGGACCATATCTCACGAAGGCCGCCTTCGGGCACCAGGCGCTCGTTGCGCACAGTGTTCCAGAAGGGGCCGCCGATAGCGCCGGCGTCGGCTCGCCCGTCGAGGACGGCGCGCACCACTTCCACTTCGCTGGTCCCTGTATCACCATGTTTGCCTACGTCGCTGTCGAAGCGCAGCGTCCGGTAGTCCCTTCCCTCGCGCATGCCTTGCTGCTCCAAAAAGTGAACGGGAAGAATCGCTGCGTGTCCGCTGTCTCGGCTGCCAACCGCGAGCGTCCGATTTTTCAAATCCGCGAGCGTAGAAATGGGGCCTCCGGTGACCGCGACAATCTTGGTCATCCAGCCGAGATCGGTGTCGCGCATGGCGATCGCACGACAGGCATGGCCGCTCCATTCATCGGCCTGCAGGTAGGCAAGGTTTGTGTTCCAGGCAATATCGATACGCGGCACGGGCTCGCCCGGTTGGGCGAGGAGCGCGAGGACCTGCGCCTCGTAGCTCTGAAATAGTACGATCTCCACGGGAAGATGCGCTTCCTCGTGAAAATAGCGCCGCATCCCCTCCCAAATCGTAACCACTTTCGGATTGTATGCAACAGCTCCCACCCAGATTGTTTTGCTCATAGGCCTCCAGTTCCTGTCAGCGGCGTTTCACGAAAACACTCTCTTTGTTTTCGCAGGCGCCCGGTCTCAGAAGAGCGGCATTCCCAACAGTGACTTCCCGATGAACTCGCGCAGAACATCGCCCGTTGGTGCCATGACAGCGCCCGCGTGCGCATCGCGGAACAGGCGTTCGATGCTCAAATGCTTTGAGAACGCCGCACCGCCGCAAGCGCGCATTGCAGCTGAGGTAACGCTGATGGCGACCTCGCCTGCAGCGGCTTTGGTCTCAAGCACGCGCAGCGTGGTCGTCTCGCGCGGCTTCTCAAGATGCTCGATCAAATCGTCGATGCGAGCCGACAGCCCGTCGGTGTCAATCTGCATTGCCGCGAGTTGCGCGCGTAGGGTAGGCAGGCTCTCGCCGAGGCTCTGGCCGAGGTGCTCAAATTTCGCGCTTTTGAGGTGCGACACAGTTCCAGCGACTGCCGCTCGGCACAATCCCAAGGCCACCGCTGCTGTCCCCAAACAGAAAAGCGGAAGCACCACGTTTTGCATAGTCGGAAAGCCCTCGCAGTCATCAGTAAGCTGAAAATCGGATGGGACTTGGCAGTCGTCCAGCGCAATCGGTGCAGAAGCGTTGGCCCGAAGTCCCATGCCGTCCCAGGGCCCCGCAACTGAAAGGCCGGGCGTCTCCGCCGCAAGAAGATAGATGGTCGAATCCGTAGGTCCCGCCCCTTCAGGGGCAAGCGAAGAAACGACATAGCTTTGCGCATGACCAGCGCTGGTCACCCACGATTTCTTGGCGCTTATGCGCACGCCGTCACCATTCCGATGTGCGCGGGATATAGGCGCCCAGAAATGACTGCGCGAGCCGGCTTCACTGATAGCGAGAGTGGATAAATGGCGGCCCGCACCAATCTCCTGCAGTATGGGCGTCAGCGCCCGAGCCGCGCCGGGGCGCGCTGCCAAGATAGTCGCGGTGCCGAGGATGTGCATAAGGTAGACCATCGCGACAGAAGCGTCTGCCTCGGCGAGCGTCGCCGTCACAACGGCAAACGTGCCGGGACCTAACCCAGCACCGCCAAAATCTACGGGTAGCAACAGCCCAAGCAGTCCAGACTCACCAAGCGCCTCGACAGCCTCGGTAGAGAATCGCCCCACCTTGTCGTTTTGCCCTGCGGATGGCGCCAGCACGCGACCGGCGATCTCTTGGGCCTTCAAAACGGCCGCGTCATGAGTCATGATCCACCTATCATCCATGAATCTACTCGATAGGACCGAAATTCTCGCACAGGATGCGCGGAGGGGTCAACAGTCCCTAGGCGCTGTCTGGACCCAAACACGCAGTGCTGCTTTCACTCAGTTGATCCAGTGTCCGCGATGTCGGGAGGCGCAGAATCCGGCAGACAGCTGTCGCAACGAGCAGTGCCATTAGCTGACCTTCGCTTTCACGATCTACGTCACCACGCCATTACCGAGCTTGCCGAGTCACAGGCCAGCGATAGCACAATCATGGCACTCGACGGTCACGTTTCGAGGAAGATGCTGGAGCACTATAGCCACGTCCGGCAGGAAGCTAACAGAGAAGCCGTCAACGTGCTGTCGGCCAAGGTGCCGGGAAAGCCAACAATTAAGGGTTACGACACAAGTAACGACACAAGTGCGACGCTGCTAGAGCAGTGTTACCGTATGTCGTTGAAAAGATGGTAGGCACGAGCGGATTCGAACCGCTGACCTCTACCGTGTCAAATTTGACGAAGGCGCTGTATAACCCTCTACCTGCCTTACTTTCCGTGACCTAGACTCTTCCGATTCGTCTCCAAAATGCTCAGTTTTGGTGACGAATCGGTGACGAGTTAGTGATGCGTTCGCTAACCAAGCTTCACAACTCCGAGCAAACCTTCCGACAAGCTAACATCTGAGGACCGAAGAACTCGTACTTTCCGTATTGCCGACAATACGGCAGTTACTCAAACCAAAGGCGTATATGAGGAGCAATCGGGCGTCCGCTGCCTTCGATGAGTGCATTGGCCTGTTCTCGTCAGTTGAGAGTCCGCCGGAATCCGAAGCAGGTGCATAGGTAAACACTGGCCGGCTACACGGGACCAACACGGCGTTACGATTTGTGCTGGCCTTGCGTTATACAGGTCGGCCTAATCGCCGACGCCGAAGTTCGTACTTCAGCCAAGTATCGAGTACTGAATCGCTATTGGATGTCCCAGATGCCGGCGATTTGGCGTTATGCTGCGAGCGCCGTAAGGCCGACCGCGATATAGATATACTGGTCGGCCTACGATTAGGCTATTTTTGCCCAACCCCTCGAAACTGCTTAATTGGGGTATCGCAACGATTCGAGACAAAGTGGGCCAGGTGGCCATAAGTGATTGATTTTGAACGGCACGATGGTCAAAATTATCTTGTGGCCAATCGTCAATCAAGAACTAGAGCATAGTTCTCATAGGTATATAGGTTGATTCTTTGCGCGGCGCGAGTTAGGGCGCATGGTGGAAGGATGGCACGTGCGTACAGCGATGACCTTCGGCGGAAGTTATTGGAGGCTCACGCGGCGGGTAAGGGGACGTTGCGGGAGTTGGCGGAGCGGTTCGGGGTGAGCGTGCCGTGGGCTTGGAAGGTATCGGCCGCGCACAAGCGCAGCGGCGCGATGGAGCGCGCGGCACAGAGCCGGCACGGCCGTCCGAGTCGCGTGGATCGGGCGCAGGTGATGGCGTTGCTGAAGGCGAAGCCGGACCTGGTTCTTTGCGTTTTCGAAAGCTCCCACATCCTTCGGGCGCGGATAGATGACTACAAGTTTTACGTCTGCCATGCGAGACTCCTATCGAGCGGAAGTTGCGATGCCCCTTAGTGATCGAGAGGCAGGTGCCAAAGTCAACGGCGCAGAGCGCCTCCCCAGTACGAATGATTCATGAAGTGTCGTGGGTGAAGAGAGGGCAAGCTGCTTCACACAGAGCCCACGGAGGAATCCGAGGTTCGGTGACTCCAGCCCCGGGACCACGGAGCGCACAGAGGAAGATATCGAGACTTCTCTGAGCGCTCCGCGCGGGGCTCCGTGATCTCCGTGAGAAACCCATTTCAACCTGTTCAGCCGTGCCGAGCAGTTCATGAAAAAAGCGGGCTAGCGCGCGGCTAATCCCTGACCACCCGTTGGGACTCCCTTAGTCGTGCCAAGCGGGGTGAGACTACCGTTCGCTTCTATACGCCAGGCGTCCACCGTGTTCAGCAACGGATCGCGGACATAAAGGAATCTACCGTCATTGCTCAGGGCAGGATCGGTCGGTGTACTTCCGGAGCCGGCCGACGCCGCAGTCGGATCAAGTAGAGTCAAATAGCCTTCCCGCGAAACCTCATAGCTTGAAATAGTGCCACTGCCGGTGTTTATGCTATATGCGTATCGGCCATCGCTGGTCACGACGGCCCAGCAGGTTGCCGCCTGGCCATTGTTGAGCGAACCCGTGATCAACTCCAGCTTCCCGTTCTCGTCAAGCCTGTAAGAGGACAACGCATTTTGCCCCCCCGCGCTGAGCGGAGACCCCGCTTCCGAAACTATCGCCAAGCCCCTGTGGGTAAACTCGAAACCGAAGGGAGTGGACCCGCTGGAGTAGTTAGAGATGGGCCCTGAGACAGTTCCGTCCCGATTCACCGTGTAGGTGTCTATCGTGTGCGTTACGCCCAGCAGAAACCCAGGCGTCTTTGCGGCGGGACCTTTTTCGGTGACCATCAGAACGCTCCCGTCCAAGCTAAAGCTCACATCGGCTGGATTAGAGGTGCTGCCTCCGGCAAGAGGGCGCGCGGATCCTGCCAGCGGGACGAGCTTGTTTGTGCGAGGGTCGATGGTGAAGCCTGTGATATTGGGAGTGCCGCCCGCATTCAGAACATAGACCAAGTCGCCATGGATGGCGATGCTGACGGGCAACGTGCCGCCCGAACTGATCGTATTCAGGAGGTCGAGGCGGTCGCCATCTACCGCAAAGGCGGAGACCTGATTACTGGCGGCGCTGACGGCGAATAGCAGCCGGTTGCCCCGGCTCAGTACGACCGCTCCCTGTCCTCCCAACGGATCCACCATTGTGGGAAATGTTGGTCCCGCGCCGGTGCCGGTTCCCCCGGTGGGATAACTTCCGGCAAGCGTCAGCGTTCCATCTGCAGCGCGATCAAAAACAATTACAGAATTCCCTGAGGGCTGATTGGAAAGCGTATAAACTGCTCCGGGATGACCCTCAGAAGGGCTCTCCTCCTGTGCCCAGTTCTTTTGCGCAGAGACGACCAACAGCAAGGGAAGCAGAGCGAAAGCATACGTGCTGCGTAATGATAGGCGACTAACTCGATTCGTGGTCATTTTGTGATCTCCTTTTAGGGTTGAGTTACTAAGAGTGGTTCGTCGATCCTTCGGATCGACATTCTTGGCTAGTACTCTGCGTACGGAAGGAACTTGCCGCTCATCGCGATTCGAATCCGGTCTCCGGCTGGATCAGGCTCACGTTCGAGGTTCATCTTGAAGTCGATGGCGCTCATAATGCCGTCTCCGAATTCCTCGGCGATCAGCTCCTTGAAGGTCGTCCCATAAACGCTGATCAACTCATAGAACCGATAAATCAGCGGATCGGTAGGCACCGCGGTCGGAAGTGAGCCACGGTACGGAGGAATCTGGAGCACCTCAGATATCCCAGAAGGTAGTCCCAAGTATTCGACTACTGCCTTCGCCTGCTCCTCGTTGAAGGTCATTTGCCCGAGACATCCCGCCACAACCCATTCCTTGCTTTTGCCCACTTTTGCAGCGATGTGTGACCACTTGATTCCCTTGGCTCGCTTCGCGTCCAAGATCAACTCAACAGCTTCTTCTCTCTTCATGAAATCCTCCCGACCCAAGATCCTGCTAATTGCCGAGCTCGGCGACACTCTTCTCCGTTGTCCAGAGTGCGTGCGCGATGAAGCGGAAGTTGATCAGCGCAGCAAGGTACCCATCACCTTCCGGAGCACGAGGAGCCGCGGTTGCGTCTTTAACGACGGCAACTTCGAAGCCTTGTTCAACAAACTCGCGAAGGTGGCTCTCGATACACAGATTGGCAGCCATCCCCGCCAGAATGATCTGAGAAACACCCCTCTTCCGAAGCTGGAGGATCAGATCGCTGGTCTCCGGACCGAAGACCTTGTGAGGCGATGCAATGATCGTTTTTCCGTCCTGGATGAACGGCTTGAAATCCGCATAAAAATCAGCCCCGGAGCCTTCGAATCCTTCGAGTGTGAGTGAGCCGGTCCGCCCGAACATCCCGATCTGGTGCATCAGTTTCTCAAGTGGACCGCCGAACTCCCAGGCGTGGTCGGTTGGATAGTAGTAGTGGGGAGAGATGGCCACCGTGATGCCCGCGGCCTTCGCTGCAGTGAACAGCTCGTGCAGGTGCGGAACAGTCTTGTTCTCCGTGATGGAGATTCCGACAAAGGGCCAGGTCACTCCATCGGGACTCAGAAAGTCGTTTTGCGGGTCGACGACAACCAACGCTGCCTTGGATTTATCGAGTTTGAACCCTGTCGGTGGGCAGGCGGGATTTGCCGGCTCGGCATAGCGGATTGCGGAAGTGTTCTGTTCGCTCATAGGTACTACCTCCAGTTCCAGAAAGTGTCTATCTATATAAATAGCTGACCAGTCATCTATGTTGCAAGCAAAAAATTAGCCCTGCAGGAGCGCCGGCAGCAACACCTCTTCAAATCGCCGGTAAGGCCATCGTTTTTGTTCAACTTTCGCTCTCATGGCTGCGCCCTCCCAGCTCTCGATGATGGCGGCCGCAAGATTGCTCAGATCAGCATGTCGAGTAATCTCCGACTTCCCCTGGGCTTCGCGAAGACACCGGACGAGGGATGCCTCCCAGCGCTCGAAGATGTCGGAGAGCTTTGAGCGAACCTGCGAGCTGGCGTTCGAGATTTCGAGAGACAGGTTCCCAATGAGGCATCCATGCGCGTAGTTGTTGGCGGCTTTTTCTTCCGAAAGCTCGTGGAAATAGCGGGCAATCCTTTTGGCCGGCGGGAGCTTTGTGTCCACCAGAATTCCCCCGAAGCGCTCTTCAACATCACTCCAATACTCCTCAAGGACAGCCATCGCAAACGCCTCTTTGCTGTCAAAGTAGCTGTAAAAGGAGCCCTTGGGGATTCCCGATGCGGTGGCGATTTCCTGGACGCCACACCCATTAAATCCCAGGTTCAAAAACAACTCTCGCCCCGCCTTCATCAGACGCTGGCGCACTTCCGGATTAGCTGGCCTTGGCACGGATACTATTATGACCAGTCGTTTATATATCTCGCAAGTGCGTTCCCGCGTCCGCGGAGGGGTTTGAACCACTATGGCATACGCACCACCATTCGCCGAGGCACTAGTCACAATGGAGTGGATAACCACTAGCCGACTTGTCTTCTATCGAAGAGGCCTCAGGCAGCAGTCGCGCAATCGATCACCAGAACCACACAGGCACGGAGAAGTTGACTGCAAACCGCGTGCTTTGGCTTCACTTAATAGAAGTTGTCTGGACTGTTCGCGCCATAGCCGCAAGCTCGCATCGTCGGTATTATTGTTCGCCCAAACGACCTCTGCTGAGGCTTTGGGGTTCTCAGCCTTCATCAGGGTCGAGAACTTATTACGTGCAGCTTGTAGAACCGCAGCAGGAATTGCTCTCTTCAGATTTCCCTCTACGCTGGACGAAAATTCGGTGCCGTCATTTGTATCCAGACGGTCTGAAACTCCCGTCTCAATGCCTCACCCTCGGTCGATTCGCGGAACTTGAGAAGACTCAGAAACAATCCAGGGTTCTTTTCGAGATATTCACTCAGATTTGACCCGAAAACTCCAGCCATCACAAACCCTGCGTAATCAAACACCGACTGTTCAGAGGGCTTGATAACAAATGCAGCACTCAATAGCGAGACACCCCCGAATGGCACTCGTGAAGCACCGATGTTTAACTGATTACAAATCAAGCCTGTCTGCACCAGATGAGCAAATCTCAAGGTTGGGAACGCAAGCCAACGAGGGATCTTGTTTGTTTCGGCGTAATCTGAGTACCCAAGAAGTTGCGACACACGAGGCAGCAGCAGGGCATCTCGCACCATTCCAGGAAGATTCAGCCTTTCGGAGTCGTCAAATACGACAATTTTCGATGCCAATCCCTCTATCAGCTTGTCGCCCTCTGCTTCCTTCCCCGGCATGGGCCTCAACATTTTTCTGACAAGGCTCATGGAGGAGCGTGTTTCCACCAGTTCGGGGTCTTGGGCGCGAAAAACACCAACATCTCCAATTAGGCTCTCTGGTGTAGAGAGGAAGAAAGGCTGACAAATTAAATCTACGAACTTGATTGCGCCACTGGCCATAAGTGCCCAAAAAACTTCGGACGTTGCGCGATCGTGCAGCAGGGCCAATGATTCCAACGGTAGAAATACGCGGTCAAAGCAAGTCAACCCCACAGCAAGATCGTGAAAGGCGACGGTTTCGCTACTGCGGAGTTCGCCCTCTACGAAACCAAGACCAACAATTGCATTGAGCTTATTTTGTTGAGGGTTGCCCAACTCCAGTACATGCCCTGAGAGGTGTGTACCTGATGGCCAAAAAGAGCTGATAAAGAATCCAGATTCACTTTTCTGCTGTTTCTGATCGTCTGAAGCAAATATAGCTTCCAAAACGGGGCTGCTTATCGCCTGTTCAATGAAGTTCAGAACGGTGAGCGCCGCCCGGTGATCCGGGTGCTGGGCGATCTTATAGCCGATGCGATAGACTCCCTTTTCTGGTGGACCAGACGCAGTTGTAACGAGGAAGTGAGGACCGTTGCCGAATAGGAGATGGTTGCCTTCGTTCTCTGCAAGCAGATTTAACACATATTCGTCTTGCAGACCGTATCCGAGAAACACAACAGAGGCGGTAGAAAATATAGTCCTCACCACTGCCAGATAGTCATTGGAACCGACAATCTTTTGATAGTCCGACTTCCCGAAAACAGTCGATGCAATCGAAGACACCGACCCGTGCAGTTTTGCGATGAACGGTGTCCGGCTGTTGAGGGAATCGGCGCACCTTTCCAAGTCTGTGTGTTCGATGACATCTCTCGTGTGAAGGTTCTGCTCCAGGCAAAGATCCACGTTTGTCGTTACGATCTGTAAAGGCGCGATCTTTTTGAGGCCTTCGATAAACTGCTTATAGATTTCGTTAGTGATCGGGGAGTTGAACTGCTCGTGCAAAATCTTGTTGTAAAGGGTAAGGTCCGGCGTCTTTGCACAACTGAAATAAGTCAGGGTAGGCCTTCGATGCAATGATGGACTTAGCCAGATCATCAGGAAAATTGGCGACGCTCTTTGCAAACACCTTTCGCATCTGAGCAGCCGACATATGCCAAGAAGGAAGACCGGCCCACCGGCTTGCTCCAGCTCCAATCCATAAAACCAAGGGGCGCTTTTGACGAATTACGGCTTTTAGTCGAGACAGGGAAGCCGGAGTATAGTGATCGTCTGCATGTAGCATTCGGAAAACGATTGTAACGTCTTCGCACGCACAATTATCAGAGAGTACGCGAATAGGATAGAGAGCTTCGGATGAACGCAGAAAACGCCCGTCGTATTGCCACACTCATAGTTGAAAAATGAGCAACCAAATTCCATCCGAATACAGGACTATCGGCGAACCTCCGCCAAAATCTCTAAAAGACATCATCCAACTGGGCATGATTGTCGCTCACAGTATCCGGGAAGTCGCGCAGTCTTCTGTAGAGGGGGCTTTCCCAATCGAACCGGAATTACTAGCGGCACTTGCGTGCAGCACCATCAACCCAGCGCTGCTTACGGATGTATTTGCTCGGGCGCTGGAAGCCTCTGATGAGGACCCCGTAGAACTTGAAGCAACGTTGCTCAATGTAGTCGTGGCAAAAGGTAGGCTCACAAATCTGCTGGCCGCTAAAGTAGAAGAATTCAAAGCAAGCGCGAAACAGCAAAACAGTGAAGACCGGCAGCTCATGTTCGAGCGATGGGAAGCCTTGCAGCCGCCTCTCGCTGCTCTCCTGGAACTACAACGCAAGCACCCAAAGACGGAGATTGCCGATGCATTGCGTTTCCTCACCCCTGAGTTTCCAGGGCTGATGAGACACGTAGAAGTGTATTGGCCCACCATCGAAGCGTTCATTGCAAACTCGCCTGCCTATGCCGAAGCGAAGCAGATCAAAACGAAGGCGGGACTTCTGGCTGCTGCAATCGTCGCTGAAGAATTCGAAATGGGGTACGCCTACTGTCTGCAATTGCTCGCAGGGAGCCGCAGAACGATAAAAGGACACCTGCGCCGACGTAAGCCCTAGAGGTCAATTCCTTAATCATATTTTCGCGATTTATATGATTAGTGGCGCTCTCCCTTACGCACAGATCGGACCTTCCACCTCAAACTTCTTCAGCCAAATCATGCTCTAAAAGTCGAATTTCCAAGCAAGACGTTCCGCAAAGCAATCTCGCAATATGCGCGAGACACCTGAACGGAAAGCCAATCCCAACCACCAGCAAACAAGTTCACGTGAGCGGGATGCGGTTCGTCGAAAATCCGGGGAGTCGGTTGACCATCCCGATCCGGGGCTGATGGAACCCTCAATCCCTCCGACGGCTGACCGAAAATCAGCGGCTCGCGTGAATGTGGGGCAGGGCGCGAATCTGCGCCCTGCTTCTCATCAGCCTAAAAATGGTCGGGGTTTGGGGCGGAGCCCCATCAGCGCCGCAGGCGCTGTGCCTCTTTCACTTGACTCAATACAGAATAATCGCGACAAACCCAACGATCTTCCCTGAAAAAAGAGATGCGGAAAACTCACCTTGCGACACATTTCGGCCAAAGCGAATGGAGTTGGTCGTTTCTTCAAAGTGACATGTAAATGCTGGGATTGCCCTCAATGTGCTCCGCGTAAAGCGAATAAGTATCGCAAGGCGATTGGCAAGGCGGCGGAACAGCACAAGCTGAGAACGATGCTCACGCTGACCCTGGACCCATCGAAGCTTTCTGGCCAAGATTCGACACGTTACATCGCCGAAGTATTTGCGGACTTCCGAATCTACATGAAGCGCAGACTCGGCGTTAATCCAAAGTACATTCGCGTTATTGAGTCTCAAAAGAACGGCAATCCTCACCTTCACATCTTGCTGGATTGCTATCTCAAGCAAGATTGGGTATCGGGGGCGTGGTCCGCGTTGGGTGGAGGCAAGATCGTCGATATCCGACGCGTAGACATGCACCGCGCCTCGCATTATCTCTCCAAATACCTGACCAAAGAGATGCTCATGTCCGCACCGAAGCGGACTCGCCGGGTCACGACCTCGCGAACGATCAAGCTGAATCCGAAAAACGATAGTGATCCGACCTGGACATTGCTATATATGCCAATCGAAATTCTCTACAAACACTACCTGTGCACCGCCAACAACGTCCTCTATGACGTTGAAGGAAACGTAACCGCATTCGAATCGTTTGTCCCGATGGAATGACGACTGTTTCGTAACAGCACCTCGCGACAGCGCCTCAATACGTATCCCACGCGGCAATCGATACATATCCCATACAGAGCCGATACGTATCGCCACGCTGCAATCGATACATATCCCAAGCAGAAATCAGTAGGTACGCGATAGCAATTGATACCTATCCAGAGAGCGAATGATACGTATAATTCCCGATACGGAAAGGCAAGGCAGGTCAACCCAGCAAGGAGGCTGGCAAGACTTGGCTCGCCGACGTTTTCAAACGGGAAGTATTCGTAAGCGTGGCAAGCGACACCCCATATGGGAGCTTCAATGGTGGGCGGATTACCTAGCAACGGATGGCAAGATCGGCCGCAAAAGGGAATCGAAGATTCTCGGGAACGTCGCGGACCTGTCTCTCAAGCAGGCGAAGAAGCTTGCTGCGGAGTTCTTGCTTCCGTTGAATCAGGGCAAGCTGACTCCGATGGCAACGATCACCTTCGCGGACTTTATCGAAAGGTATTTTGTCCCGAATGCGTTGCCAACGTTGAAGCAATCCACACGGAAACGCTATCAAACCACGCTCAACTATCACCTCAAACCTGCATTTGGTCAGAAACGTCTGTGCGATATCTCAACCCTCGATATCCAATCCTTCGTGCTCAGCAAATTCGATTCTGGTTCCGGATGGGAGGTCTGCAGCCATCTCCGCAACCTTATGTCGAAGGTCTTTGCCTGTGCGAAGAAGTGGGGACATTTCGCTGGGGACAATCCTGCAACCGGAATCGATTTACCGGAGAAGGTCGAAGTCCGCGAGAAAAACGCATTGACCTGGGAGCAGTGCCAACGGTTGTTGGCCGTGCCTCCGGAACCGGTTCGAACGATGGCGCAGGTCGGCATTCATACCGGCTTGCGCGTTGGGGAGATTCTCGGCCTGCGCTGGCAGGACGTGGATTTTCTCAAAGGGACCATTCGCATTCAACAGGCCGCCTATCGTGGCTCGATTGGATCGCCGAAGACCAAAGGCAGCAAACGCACCCTACCCCTACCACCACCCCTCGCGGCGGCTCTCCGACGTCATTACGACGCATCTCCGCAGTGGGATGGACTGGTATTTCCTACCCGTACGGGTATGCCCTTCAGCGACTGCACTCTGCTCTCCCGCTTCATCAAACCGGCGGGCAAGCAGATCGGGACTCCCTGGCTGAGCTGGCATACCCTCCGACGGACTCACGCAACCTTGCTCTCGCATGTGGGAGCCTCGCCCAAAGAGGCTCAGGCACAGCTAGGGCACGCACACATGTCCACGACCATGGACATCTACACCCAACCCATTCCCAGTCATCAACGCGCGGCAGTCGAAAGGTTGTCGCAATTGGTGACGAATGGTGACGGGTTGGCCGCAACACAGACCGAGCCGCCCCTGGGCTCCATGTGTATTCAATGATTTGAGTGGTAGGCACGAGCGGATTCGAACCGCTGACCTCTACCGTGTAGAGGTAGGATAGGGCGCGCACGTTATTGACGGCAAAGGACTTATAAGCCGGATGAATCGGTAAAACCGGCACAGTTGGCCCTATTTGCCGCAAAAATGCCGCAAATTTTTCATTGATCCAACCGAGTGGGCCAAGGGCTGGCCGTGGCGGAACAGCCCAGCTTTTCCTCTCCATTCGAACGGCATTGAGGACTTTGCTTTACGGTTCTGCAAAAAACAGCGAAAGCGCACACGCTCTTCAATGCGAGCGGCTCCCAGCGGGAACTGCACCTGAGAGTTTTGCGCTTTAGCGTTTCTGAATCTAAGCACAAGTAATTTAGCGTTTTCGGATTGACTTTAACGCTTTTGCGACAATTGGTGACCGCGTAGAACCGGACACCAGAGTTTGGAGTCTTACCCTACCCAGGCCATCTCCCTGCTCGGGCATCGCCGATCGCGGCTACGACAGTCGCCAGATCTTCGCCCATGCACAGAACATGGGAGCCATCGTCGTCATCCCCTCCAAGATCAACCGCAGACAGCAACGGCAACACGACCAGAACCTCTACAAACTCCGCAACCGTATCGAACGCTGCTTCAACCAAAGCACGGCCGATTCCCTTAGATGCTCCCGTAATGACGATGGATTTGGTCATGATAACCTTTCAAATAATTACTTTCGAGAACCTTCAGCGTCGTTCTGGCCGAAGCTCTTGTCGGCGCCTTTTTGGCAACGTTGTGCATTGATGACGCCGACAAAAGCAGCGGTACTAAACCTTCGATTTCGTAGACAGGCTAAGCCTTGGCCTGCCTCAATTTGATGAGATCCGCGGCTGACGCGCCTTCAAGGGAAAGTCCGTAGCCGACCTCCCGGACGAGGCGCTCCTTCAGGGGTTGAATGAAGTGGACCCGGGTGTTGCGGCGCGTCACCTCCGGAGCCTTCAAGTACAGCTCTGCTAGTTCGCGCGCGCGGCTTAGCGCTTTACCGTTTGGCACAACTTCGGCAACGACTCCCCACTCCTGTGCGGTATGCGCCGGCAGCGGATATGGATTGAGCAGGAACGCCTCGACGCGTCCTGCACCGGCGCGATAACTCCAAGTGGTAAAGATGCCGTCACCGGGTGCAACGCCAGCGGCATAATGGCCCACATCCTGGAAGGTCGCCCCCTCGGCAGCCACAATCACATTGGCGAGCAGCGCGTAATCGGAGTGAATATGTGCGCGCCCCTCGATAGCCGCGATGACCGGCACACGTATGTTGGCTATGTTTTCCAAAGCCTGAACGCCTTCGTCGTGAATCTGGCTCCAGACACCGGGATCGGCGACATTGCTGAAAGATGACCATTCGACGCCTATGATGAAGTCGCCGCCTGCTCCTGTCAGGAGCACGATTTTATTCGCTCGATCTTGAGAAATCCGGTAGAAGGCGTCGACAAACTCCGTGTGAGTTTGTGCCGTCATAACGCACGGCCCGCCGTTGGTGTGGAGTTGAACAATCAGCACACCATTGGCGTCTCGCGTCAGCTTTACGTTGCGATAGGCAGTGGAGTATTCGGTATCTGGGGACAGAACAGAATCAACAAGGATCGAAGCCGCCGGTGGAAAAACAACAGATCGACCCGATACCATTCGGTTCCGATGCGAAGACGCTTCTGCCTAGCTACGAAAGCGAAGTCATTTGGGATGACAGCGTCCTCCAAATCCGATTCCGAGTATTTATCCCTTCAGGTCCAAGAATTCCAGGACGAACGGATCCCGGATGCGGTCGTCAGGATTGAGACCGTCGGGCGAGGATGAAGCAATCGAGGTGCTGGGCTTTCCGCGCAGTCGTTGATGCGCCTGGTTGCGATCTGGCGATCCCAGATCCCGGACTGACCAGCCGCTCAACGTGGAGAATAATCCGTTATCACACATAGATGAGGACGGGCATCTCGACTGCCCTGACGGAAGGTGGGGCAGGAATTGTTGCCTCATGCGAACATCCGATGACGCTCGATATTTACACCCAAGCGGTCTCGCAGCAGAAACGCGAGGCCAACGCAAAGGTCGTGGAGATGATGCTTCTGGGGTTCAGCACACTTCAGCACCTTCGGAAGTCCGGGAGGCGGTCGGGTGATCCGGTAAATAACTGGTATTGAATTGTTTGTCTGGGCTTGGTCGGGATCGAACCGATGACCCCTTCCATGCCATTCAAAGCACCGCGGCCAGTAAGGCGTAATGCAATAGAGCCGTCGCACCGCCTTGCCTGAACGGCTCTCTTTTGAACGCAAATAGTTTTTTCTCTCAAGACCTTGAAGGATCGGATTCGTCGGCCTGATCCTGATCGCCTCGTCCAGCGGCTGGTTGTAGTGCATTAGTCCATCGACAAGGAAGGGTGTCGATGGCTCTAAAGAGTTACTTCAACCGCCTGCCGGGGTTTGATACGTTCTCAAAGAGTTCATTCACATGATCAGACGACATGCTTGACCACCCTCATGGTCAACAAGGCGTGACGTCTGTTTTTTTACTTTTTCTGCTTTGGAGATCTGAAAAACCATGAAATTCGTGCAATCTCTCAAGTCCTCTCTCAACTCCCTGGGAGGCGTGGCCCGGACCTATACGGGTCGACAGCGGCGTGTTGCAGGCGAACGTTTGTTCTTGTTCGCCGGAGTTTGGCTTGCCGCCTTTTTGGGGCTGGCGACAGCGACGGCCTCCGCGCAGACCGCCCATGCCGTTGGATTCATCACCGTTCCCGGCTTTAATTCTCCCTATAGCGTGGCGATGGACGCCAGGGGCAACGTCTTCGTGGCAGCCTTCGACGGGGTGAAGGAGATTGTGGCGGTCAACGGCCAAATATCTTCTACCTCCACGGTGAACCCGATCGGCAGCGGCTTTAATGGCCCCACCGGCGTGGCAGTGGACGCTAATGGCAATGTGTTTGTGGCGGACTACAACAACAATGCGGTGAAGGAGATTGTGGCGGTCAACGGCCAGGTCTCATCCAGCTCCACGGTGAACACGATCGGCAGCGGCTTTAATCAGCCCAGCGGCGTGGCGGTGGACGCCAGTGGCAACGTTTTCGTAGTAGATAGTATAAACAAAGCGGTGAAGGAGATCGTGGCGGTCAATGGCCAGGTCTCATCCAGTTCCACGGTGAACACGATCGCCAGCGGTTTTAACTTCCCCTTTGGTGTGGCGGTGGACGCCAGTGGCAATGTCTTCGTAGCGGATACTAACAACAATGCGGTGAAGGAGATTGTGGCGGTCAACGGCCAGGTCTCATCCAGCTCTACGGTAAACACGATTGGCAGCGGCTTTAGTTTTCCCGATGGTGTGGCGGTGGACGCCACCGGCAACGTCTTCGTGGCGGATCGCAGCAACAACGCGGTGAAGGAGATCGTGGCGGTCAATGGCCAGGTCTCTTCCAGCTCCACAGTGAACACGATTGGCGGCGGCTTTAATGCCCCCTTTGGTGTGGCGGTGGACGCCACCGGCAACGTCTTCGTAGCGGATACCTTCAACGGTGCGGTGAAGGAGTTTGTGGCCGGAACGCAACGGTTCCCGGCGACGGCGTTCCCCGCGACGGCGGTCGGCAGCACGAGCGGCGCGCTCTCCGTGGTCTTTACCTTCGACACCCCAGGCACCCTGGCAAATACTCCCTACGTGGTGCTGACGCAGGGAGCTCAGAACCTGGACTTCAAGGCAGCATCGACCCAGGCCACGGATGCCTGCATCTCCGGACATGCCTATAACGCAGGCGACAGCTGCTCAGTAAGCGTCACATTTACTCCCACCACGCCCTTCCTTCGGAAGGGAGCAGTGCAACTGATGGGCTCGGCAGGAAGCCCGATCGCAACCTCCCCCATTTTTGGCACGGGGACTGGGCCGCAGGTGAGCTTTCCAAATCCGACCCCAAATCCGGCCGCAGTGAAGACGCTCGGCAGCGGCTTTAATAATCCCTTTGGCGTGGCGGTGGACGCCAGCGGTGACGTCTTTGTGGCCGATACTTACAACAATGCGGTGAAGGAGATTGTGGCGGGCAACGGCCAGGTGAACACGATTGGCAGCGGCTTTGTACACACCTTTGGTGTGGCGGTGGACTCCGCCGGCAACGTCTTCGTGGCGGATGATGGCAACAATGTGGTGAAGGAGATTGTGGCGGTCAATGGCCAGGTTTCATCCAGCTCTACGGTAAACACGATCACCAACATCAGAAGCTTTAATCAGCCCTCTGGTGTGGCGGTGGACGCCAGTGGCAACGTCTTCGTGGCGGATACTGGCAACAACTTGGTGAAGGAGATCGTGGCGGTCAACGGCCAGGTCTCATCCAGCTCCACGGTGAACACGATTGCCAGCGGCTTTAGTGGTCCCTATGGCGTGGCGGTGGACGGCAGCGGCAACGTCTTCGTGGCGGATACTGGCAACAACTTGGTGAAGGAGATCGTGGCGGTCAACGGCCAGGTCTCATCCAGCTCCACGGTGAACACGATCGCCAGCGGCTTTAATGGTCCCTATGGCGTGGCGGTGGACGGCAGCGGCAACGTCTTCGTAGCGGATACTTTCGGCAATGCGGTGAAGGAGATCGTGGCGGTCAACGGCCAGGTCTCATCCAGCTCCACGGTGATCACGCTCGGCAGTGGCGACGCCAGGGATGTGGCGGTGGACGGCAGCGGCAACGTCTTCGTAGCGTATAGTAGCGGTGTAGTGAAGGAGATCGACAACAGCGATCCTCCGACTCTCTCCTTTGCATCGACCAACGTTGGCTCGACGAGCTCCGACAGTCCACAGTCTGTCACAGTCGCCAACATCGGCAACGCGACACTCAACTTCCCGGTTCCCACGGCAGCCGGCGGTTACAACCCGAGCGTCTCGTCCAGCTTCAACTACGGCAACTTCTCCACATGCACGCAGACGTCCTCGCAAAGCGGAACGGCGTTCACGCTCGCCCCAGGCGCGACCTGCACTGTGGCGATTAACTTCATTCCGGCAACGGCAGGCAGCATCTCGGGCAGTGTTGTGCTGACTGACGATGCGCTGAACGCTGTAGCCCCGAATTACACCACGCAAACCATTGCGCTGAGCGGCGTCGGAGTTCTAGCCCTGAACCATTTTGCTCTCACGGTGCCTTCCACGACGACGGCGGGCCAGAACTTCCAGGCCACGGTGACGGCCTACTCGGATTCCGGCACAACCGTGATGACGAGCTATACAGGACCAGTCACTCAGACCTCGTCGGATACGAATGCGGTCTTCTCCTCAGTGAGCTGGAACAACGGGGTCGGGACGTTCACGGTGACCCTGAAGACGGCAGGCGCGCAAACGATCACAGTGCAGGCTCTCGGCACCAGCAGCGTCAGCCAGACAAGCAACAGCATTACGGTTGGCGCGGATATTGCCTCCAGCATCACGGTTGTATCGGGCAGCAATCAGACCGCTGCCATTGGCACAGCCTTCGCGACTCCGCTGAAGGTGGAGGTGCTTGATCAGTATTCGAATCCAATCGGCGGAGCAGTAGTGACGTTTGCTGCGCCGGCCTCCGGTGCCAGCGCCAGCCTTTCCACAGCGACCTGCACCACGTCAACCACGGCGCCGATCGGCCTTTGCTCGGTGTTGGCAACCGCCAACGGAACGGCGAACTCAACGGCCTATACCGTCAGCGCTTCGACTAGCGGTGTGAGCAGTGCAGCGCAGTTCCTGCTGACGAATGATCAGGCGGCAACCACAGTAACAGTTACGCCGAGCAGGACGTCGCTTGTTTACGGACAACCTGTGACTATCAATGCGGCGGTCTCGCCGACTTCCGCAGGAGGATCGTCACCGAGCGGAGCCCTGGCCTTCTATGACGGCCCGACCACCCTTCTTGGCAACCAGACGATCGCTAGCGCCTCTGCTGCCGTCGTCGTGCCGGCGCCTTCGGTAGGCTCGCACTTCTACTATGCGCAGTATGCGGGCGACAGCAACTTTTCGAACAGCGCAAGGACAGCGGCAGTCTCGGCTGTTTCAGTGAGCAAAGCGGCGTCAACGCTGACCGGTCCCGCAACGCAGCCCGTTTCAGTGGCGAGCGGGCAGACGGGTTCGATCGCGATCACCGTGACCGGGCAGTTCAGCGGAGCCGGGATTGCTGTTCCCAGTGGAACCATCGGCTACTTGGTGAGCGGGAATGCGTTCGCTTCGGGGACTGCGAGTATCAGCAATGGGTCGGCTTCGATTTCTGTGCCGAATACGGTTGCTCCAGGCACTTATACAGTGACGGTCGGCTACGTAGGCGATTCGAACTACAACGCAGCCAACTCGATCACGATATCGCTGCAGGTAGCTAAGATCACGCCGGTGGTGACCTTCGCGCAACCCGGGCCAATCTCGTACGGCACCGCACTCGGATCGCTGCTCAATGCCACCGCGGCAGCCGGATCGACTTCGCTGACAGCAAACGGAACGACGACCTTCACTGCAACGGTGAACGGTGGCAGCACGCAAACCGTCACCAGCACGACGATTCTTCCGCCAGGTACTTACACCCTAACCGCAACCTGGGCACCGAACAGCAGCTACAGTAACACCTATAATTCGGCTTCGCAGACTGCGACGCTCGTAGTAAATCAGGCGGCGCTGTCGATTACCGCGAAAGATGCAACGAAGGTCTACGGGACTGCCAATCCCGCATTCACGGGCTCGATCACCGGCGCGCTGAACGGGGATAGTTTCACCGAGACCTTCTCCACCACGGTGACTACAGGCAGCCCTGTGGGCGCCTACGCAATAGTTCCAAGCGCGACGGGCACGAATCTAAGCAACTACTCCGTCTCAGCCGCGAACGGAACTCTGACCGTGACACAGGCGGGCAGTGCGGTGGCGCTTGCAGGCTCCAATCCGAACGGGAACCTGAATGCCGCTCTCATCCTTACCGCGACCGTGACCAGCACGACAACCGGCAATCCAACCGGCTCCGTGCAGTTCATGGACGGATCGGCAATCCTGGGCTCGGGGACCATCAATAATGCGGGAGTAGCAACCTACACCACGAGTGCACTGACCGCCGGCTCCCATTCGATCCGAGCTGTATACAGTGGGGACGCGAATTTCACCGGCTCGAACTCCGTCGCTTACTCTGAGACTGTAACCGCGCCGGATTTCTCGCTCACGGCGAATCCCTCGACCCTCACCCTCAAGGCCGGACAGAGCGGTCTGGTAACCTTCACCTTCACTCCGGTTGGTGGCTTCACGGGCACTGTGAACTTCGCCTGCTCGGGACTTCCCGTGGATGCCTCGTGCACCTTCACTCCATCTTCTCTGACCGGGGATGGATCGAACACGGTGCAGACTTCGAAGCTGTCGATCACGACGGAGGGCTCGAACTCGGGCACGGTGTCGATGAATCGCGGCTCGGGCTCCGGCGGGGCGGCGATGGCGAGTATCTTCGCGTTGCCGGGACTGCTCTTCGGAGGACTTCTGGCCTGGCAGCGGAAGAAGCTGAGAGGTACACATCGTCTGCTCGTAGCGATGCTGGCCTTGACCATGACCCTCGCCGGTATTGTGGGTTGCGCCAGCCAGCCAACCACGCCGCAGGGTACGTCACAGGTGACCGTTACTGCCACAGCCATGAGAACTGGCGGCACTGCATCCTCGCATTCCGCCACCTTCACATTGACGGTAACGCATTAGGAGAGAATCTGACATCTGCCCAACACTAAAGCCCACCGTCTAAAGCGGTGGGCTTTATCACGTTCGTCGTCGGCATCGCACTTCTGATGGGAAGACCAGCGCTGTTCCTCGGTGCATGCCCATATTGTGCTCCTGCCCGAGAGCTTCATCGGCTCGGACACGCCTCGTAACCTGTTGATTTTAGGGTTGGATGAATTTGGTGGACCTGATCGGGATCGAACCGATGACCTCTTCCATGCCATGGAAGCGCGCTATGGGCGTTGTGTTGACGGTAAATGACTTACGAGTCGGTACAGTCGGCCAAAACGGCCCAATCGCCCCTAAATGCTACCAATTTGCTACCAAAATCCTAACCGAGCAGGGAGGGGCTGCACCGTGGGGAGCAGCCCAATTTTCTTCCTTCGTGTGTCCGTTGTCTTCTGCTTGCAGTCTCACTCCATGACAAATTATAAGTAGGCAAACATGAATGTATCGACAATGTAAAACTTGTCATTTTGACGAGTATTGCCTATATTTAACTTGTCATGCGCGGCGAATTCAGAAACCTTCGTCTAAAACAACTCGATCGTGCCTTGGAGCCTTACCGCACGGCGCGGAAGGAATCACGTCCGTCGAAGGGATGGATACGCGCTATTCGCCAAGCGCTCGGGGTCTCGTCGGGTGACCTGGCACGGAGGCTCGGGACGAGCCGCCAACTGCCGTTGCAATTAGAAAAGGGAGAGGCGGAGGACCGCATCACCTTGAAGAGCCTGCGCGCCGCAGCCAACGCGCTCGACTGCGATTTAGTCTATGCCCTCGTTCCACGGGCTGACAGTATGCAGGAACTCATCGAGAATCGCGCGCGCGTTGAGGCAAAAAATCGCGTTCTTGGAGTCGAACATTCCATGGCACTTGAGAATCAAGCGGTCGGACGAATTGACGAAGCGGTTGAAGAGGAGACACGGCGCCTCGTCAGAAAGCGCACATCCCGATGACTCTATTTACTACGGGAGACGGCAACACACCGCTGTCTCCGGACGAGCAGGCCGACCTCATCCCTGACCTCACCACAAAGGAAGAATTGAATGAGGGGAACGCCAGAACATCCTCGAAGCGGCTGCATGGGCGTTCGATCCGCGCAACTTGAATCGACAAGACCCATTCTCCGAAACCTACGTCAGAGAACTGCACCTGCGCATGTTCGACCAGACTGGAAGTGGGCAGGGGTCTACCGCACTACGGAAAAGAACATTGGCATACCTCACTACCAAATCCGCGACGCGCTGCCGGCTTTGCTGGGCGACGTGCGCTATTGGGTAGAACATCAGACCTGCGAACCAGACGAGCTTGCTGTTCGGTTTCACTATAGGCTCGTGTGGATTCACCCGTTCGCAAACGGGAACGGTCGTCATGCCCGGCTCATGGCGGATGTTGTCGTGCAGCGATTGGGTAGGCCAGCGTTTACATGGGGGAACGCAGACATCGTGAAAGCCGGTGACTTCCGGCGCAGTTACATCGACTCTCTTCGCGCTGCCGATAAGAATGATATTCAACCCCTGGTGGCCTTTGCTCGCTCATGAAATTGCCGAGGAATATCGGTTTGAATCTGGGCTCTTTTGTGCGTTCAAGACGCACGTTTACCAACTCAAATGAACCCCACATTGAATTTGCAGATACACGGCTATGTGCCGCTCGACTCATGTTTGCAAGAAAATAGTTATATTTTTTCTTGCAAATCGGGTGACTTGGAATGAGCCAAACATTTGAAGATAAAGCGCTATATCGCATTCGAGAGACAGGGGGAGGGTGGGCATTCTCACCCCGAGCCGCCACGCTTTTCCGATTATGTCTTTTAGCACAAAGGCCGGGCTATTGACCCCAGCCTCATTGGAGAAGAGCGCGATGAATTTCATCTCACGGACTATCTGGGCAGGTTTGCTTTGCATTGTGCACAACTTCTCAAATGTATCTGACGGGCAAAGACCCCACTCGCCCGAGTCTCTTTGCTTGTCATTTCCTCGCCGTTTAGTCAGATTCCGTCCCGTGATGAGGTTTCACGCAGAATCTCAAGGCACTTGTCCGTGAGACTCATGCGACCGCATGTCACAGCACTCAGCGCCAGTCGGGGTAAGCAACGAGAAACGCCCATCTGGCTGCTCACTGGTCCTTGGCCAGTCTGCGTCTGTACCGCGATATAAGCACCTCGCCTGTCCCCAGGCACCTGCTTACTGGAACGTCTCGCCGACCAGTTCTTCGCTTTTCTTCCAAAACGCAACAGCGTTTTGTGGATCGAGAGCGTAGCCTCGCACTCCTTTGTCAAGCAGGCCCAGCCTTGCATCATCTGCGACGACGTCACTCACGTGGCAGTTCTCGCAATACCGCCCTCCTACCTCTTCGGCGGGCGCAACGACAGCTGCCCATACTGAGGTGGCGGCTCCCTGGGGAACTGTTTTGAACTGGAACGGTCCTTTGCCCTCTGCTGCGGCCTGTTCATTGATCTGTTTGACCATCTGTTCCAAGTGGGCCGGCTCCATGTGACGGGCAAGCTCGGTCTGTATGCCTCCTGGGTGTACAGCCGCCGCGCGAACCCCGCGCTCTCGATGCCGCTGATCGAAAGCGACTGCGAAGAGGATGTTCGCGGTCTTCGAGCGCCCGTAAGCCACGAAGGGTTCGTACGGCGTCGTCTCAAAGTTGGGATCGTTCAGGTCCACATTGCTGAAACGGTGCCCTGAGGAAGAGAGGTTGACCAGGCGTCCGCCGTCCCTGATCAGCTTCGCGATGCGGTTCACAAAGACGAAGTGGCCCAGGTGATTGGTCCCGAATTGCGTCTCGAAACCATCCTCTGTCTTCCCGAACGGAGTCGCCATGACACCGGCATTTGCGATGATCACATCGAACAATCGGCCGCCGGCAAGCAGCTTGTCCGCAGCGGCGTGCACGCTCTTCAGGCTGGCGAGGTCGAGCTCGACCACCTCGAAACTCGCGCCGGTCTCCGCCGTGGCCTTGCTGACTTCCGATGTGGCCCTCTTCGCCTTCTCCAGATCACGTGCTGCGCCTACAACATCCGCGCCATGTGCCACCAGCGCACGGGCCGTCTCTACGCCGAGACCCGCAGATACTCCCGTCACTAGAATCCGCTTACCCTTCAGATCGACCCCTTCGAGAACATCTTCCGTCGTTGAATTTGCTCCAAATTTCGCTGCCATACTGCACACTCCGATCACAAATCTTTGACACCGGCCTCGGCCTGGAATAAAACGGAGTCAATCTCCGTTATGTATGAGATTACCGGAGAGTGCCTCCGGTTTCAGAAAAAGTCGATGAAAACGTCAGCCCCAAAGAAAACTGCCCGCAAGCCCCGAGCTGACGCGCAGCGCAACCGTGAACGGATTCTCGAAGTCTCGAAGCAGGTTTTCACGCGCCGGGGAGCAGAGGCCAGCATGGACGAGATCGCCAAGCGCTCGAAGATAGGCCCGGGGACGCTCTACCGTCACTTTCCCACGCGCGATGACCTGCTGGCTGCTGTCTATATCAGCGAAGTCGAGAAGCTGGCCGAGGCGCAGAAAAAGTTCTCCGCAGAGCTGCCTCCGGCCGAGGCGCTGCGGGCGTGGATGCTGGTCTTCATCGACTACATTGCTGCGAAAAAGATCATCGCCCCGGCGTTGAACGCAATGGCCGGCGGCCCTTCTCGGGTATTTCAGCAGACTAACCGGCTCATGGAAGAGGCTGCTAATGCGCTAGCGAGCCGCGCCGTCGCTAGCCGAGACCTTCGACCAGATGTCGATCCAATGGACATGTTACGCGCTATTTATGGGGTCTCCAGCGCGGGCAGCACAGAAGATTGGCCTGAAAAGGCGCGGCGGTTCGTGGATATCCTCATTCAGGGCTCCCGGCCTTAATGAACAGCCTCTCTGTTAGGTGGTGCCATGCCGAAGGAATCACAAGCCGAGACTCACCAAGAGGGATTTCCAACCGGACTGGCAGATCAGTGAATGCAAGCCGACTATCAGTACTAATCCTTGGCGAAACCCATAAACCGCAGAACCGAAGGCAGTTTCGCGTTAATTACGAATTGATCTCGAATCCTGTTCTTAACATCTGATAGCCGAGGGGCACTTGTCCGAAATGGCGACTATACGGCCAAATGGAAAAGTTCCGGTTTGCCGACGACCCGGAGGCGAATGACCAGACAGAGTGACCGGTCATCACATGACCATAGGTTCGCCGGGACCTTGGAGAGGTCGGCTATTCAGAACAGCAGACTTCGATTGCCTCGAGGCCAATTCGATCATTCATGGCATTATGAATCCGCTGCTTGCACCCTGGGTAACGCTCCGTTGTCTGAACTGACATATGGCCAAACAGATAAAGCGGTTGTTAGCTGATTCAACCCAGCTCATTTTGTTTCATGAGAGCCATCCGAGGTCCAAAAGGTCGGCGATAGGTTCAGTAAACGAACAGGAGCCGAAGCCGATAGCGACGTTCTCCCGCGCTTCTCTGATTTGTTCCGCGGATAGTTCCTGATCACGCCATGCAAGAGCGTGCCTGCTCCAGCGAAAGGCGGTAGGATCCTCTTCATTCAACACTGCTAAAACCTTCTCTTCTGTTGCTCCGTAATAGGCGATGATTGCCGCGACGAAGACATTGATGAAACCGTTCATCAGAGCGGATGCGCTCCCCGGTTCATACGTGAGCTGTTGAACGGAACGCAAAGGATGATGCAGTCCAGCCGTTGCCTTGAAGGGAACCTTTGCTTCGGCGCAGGCCGCGAGAAATTCCGCGACCTGCTCGACGCTGGGGATGGCATCGGCAGTAACTCCTCCGGTCCGAATCTTTGCGCGCGCGTTCCCTTCCTTCAGTGCGGGAATCATTTGCCAGCAATTCTTCAGGGGAAATTCGACGTAGAGAGTTGTCTTTGGGGGTACGGCTGAGAGCAGCTTATGCACCTCAGCCAGATTTGCAGCCTTGGACTCGAGGACGTCAACAACTGCGACCCTCTTATCGAGCCCAGATATCAGGCGAGCATCTTGCTGCGCATCGCCCGTGCTGAGTGCGCCCAGGAGCCATGGGGTCAGCTGCTCGTCGCTTCCAACCTCCATCAATGCCGCGCTGAATTCTGTCAGCCTCGCAACTGGGACCATCAAGCGTCCCAGAGCCCATGCATATTTACCAGAGCGGTAACTGGCATAGTTCCGGGTCGACGTTAGCATATCAAGGCCTGAGGGAGGAAAGAGCCCCGCGTAATCTATCAATCTGTTCAGGAATGGTTCAATTGCAGTCATTTGCTTTTTCTCTTCTTTACCTTCGTCGTCGGCATTCCGAATTGACCCTTCCATATGCGATGCCAGTCTACCTCCTGAAAGGTCGGGTCATTTGGCAACCGTCCGAAGGTTCCGCCGGTGCCCGTATTCGCGCCAAGTTCGCCCAAGTGCGACCAGCGGACTGTCGCTATCGTCGGAAGACCGATTGCTCACTGGGCCACGTGGGTCGAGCGGTTAACACTATCTGCTGTCGATGAGCTTGGATTGCGGACGCATAACCGGCTACCCGGACGAGTGCTCGCCACATTGTTCGTGAGCTCCCAACTGTACGAGATGCCGACTATACAGACAAGTGGAACTCTTGCTGGTAAATGAGTGACTTGGCGATTTGGCCATCAGAATTTTAGGCGTCTAAGGAGTTGTGCGTTGAGGGCCACAATGATGGTGGAGACACTCATGGCGATTGCGCCGACGCTCATGGGGAGATCAAAACCCCATGGAATGAGGACTCCGGCGGCGACGGGGATGGCGACCAGGTTGTAAGCGGTTGCCCAGACGAGGTTTTGCACCATCTTGCGGTAAGTGGCGCGGGAGAGTTCGATGGCACGGACGACGTCGCGCTACGGACGAGAACGATTCCGGCGGACTTGACTGCGACATCGGTGCCGTCTCCGATGGCGATGCCAACATCGGAGCCGGCGAGGGCGGGGCATCATTGACACCGTCTCCAACCATTGCCACTTTTTTGCCACCGGACTGGAAACGTGTGACGGCAGATGCCTTGTCAGCAGGCAGAACCTGCGCTTCGACATCGTCGATGCCGAGACGCTTTGCTACGGAATAGGCAACTGCGTGTGAGTCGCCGGTGATCATTGCGACCCGAATGCCGAGTTTATGGAGCGCGTTGATTGCCGCGGCGGCCTCGGGACGAATCTCGTCTTCGATGGCGAGGGCTCCGATGATGTCGTTATTCCGAAGCACGTAGAGGACGGTTCGTCCTTCGGTCGCCCAGATTCCAGCGGTCTTTTCGAGTTCAGGGGTAACGGATTTTCCGTTTTCAATCATTCGCGCCCCCCCAATGGCGATGATTTCGCCGTGGATGTTTGCGCTGGCACCGAGTCCGGGATGGGATTGGAAGTCTGTTGCGGGAGGAGATTTGATGCCGGGGCGATTGGCTCCTGCGAGGATGGCTTTGGCAATGGGATGTTCGGAGTCGGCTTCGACAGCGGCGGCTAGAGCGAGTAGCTCGTCTTCGCTCGTCGCAGGGAGGCGGTTTGGATTCCGGAGAGAATGGGCATGCCGCGAGTGAGCGTTCCTGTTTTGTCGAAGATAACGATATCGAGATTGCGGGCTCGCTCAAGTGCGAGGCGGTTTTTCACGAGCAGGCCATTTTTGCGCCGAGAGCAGTAGAGATTGCGATGACAAGTGGAATCGCAAGGCCAAGGGCGTGAGGGCATGCGATGACGAGAACTGTGACTGTGCGCGTGAGCGCGTGTTCTTTGTCTCCGGCGAACCACCAGTAAGTTAGTGTCAGAATTCCGGAGGCGAGTTCGACATAAAAGAGAAGCGCGGCGGCGCGGTCTGCCATGGCTTGAGCACGCGATCCGGACGCCTGAGCGGCGGCGACGAGGCGCATGATGCCTGAGAGTGCGGTCTGATCTCCGATAGCCTTGACCTGCACACGCAAGCTTCCGCCAGCGGCGACTGTGCCTGCGACAACGCTGTCCCCAGTTGTCTTTGTAATTGCGCGCGATTCGCCGGTGATCATAGATTCGTCGATATCGGCTGAGCCTTCGGTCACGGTTCCATCGGCTGGGACGCGAGCTCTAGGGCGAACGAGAACGATGTCGCCTACGTGCAGATCGGCGAGAGGACTTTCTCGATACCGGATGGAGTCACGCGCTCTGCGGTGTCGGGGAGCAGCGCGGCGAGCGCGTTGAGAGCGCCCTCAGCCTGGGTGATTGCCTTCATCTCGAGCCAGTGGCCGAGAATCATGATCGCGATGAGGGTTGCGAGCTCCCACCAGACATCGACGTTGAGAAGTCCAAAGGTAGCGGCGAGGGAGGCGATGAATGCCACGAGAATGGCGAGGCTGATGAGGGCCATCATGCCGGGGCTGCGATCGGAGAGTTCGCGCCATGCGCCGCGGGGAAAGGCGCTTCCGCCGTAGAAAAAGATGATTGTGCCCAGAGCGAGGATGAACTGTGAACCGGGGAACTGAGGGGCGTGATAGCCGAGCCAGTGCTGGACCTCGCTTGACGAAAAGACGACAGGCAGAGTGAGGGCAAGGCTCAACCAAAATTTGTTGCGGAACATTGCTACGGAGTGGTCAGCGTGCTGATCATGATGCGCGTGTTGATCATGACCGGCGTGCATGGTAGTGCCTATCGCCTGGGTGGAGAGTTGCTGATGCATCTCGTGCCCGGCAGCGCGGTTCCCATGATGCGAGTGGTCATGTTCTTGAGTCGATTCCATAGCGGCTCCATGAACGACTGCATTACCAAAGGATTGCTCTTCAATGCTGTTTTATACAGTAGACATTAGAGACCTCCCTTGTGTTCGATTTGGCAGGATGGGTGGCAACATCGAGTCCTGCTGCCACCC
This sequence comes from Edaphobacter bradus, assembly GCF_025685645.1. NCBI lineage: Bacteria > Pseudomonadati > Acidobacteriota > Terriglobia > Terriglobales > Acidobacteriaceae > Edaphobacter > Edaphobacter bradus. The sequence continues at coordinate 277,235 of NZ_JAGSYF010000002.1, read as the reverse complement.
AGGGCACCGTTTACTGCTTCAATGCGACACGAATTGCGTCGCCAGCCTGTTTAATAGCCGCTTGAACTCCAGACACCTCATGAATGGCATTGAGAAGCACGAAGTCGTGGATCATCCCGTTGTAACGAGTCGCGGTGACAGCAACGCCAGCTTCTTTGAGTTTGTGTGCGTAAGCCTCGCCTTCGTCGCGAAGAGGATCATTTTCGGCGGTAATGACGATAGCGGGAGGCAGTCCCTCGAGTTCCTCCTTACTCGCGCGAAGCGGCGATACATAAGGACTATTGCGCGTTTTCTCATCAGGCGCATAGAGGTCCCAGCCATACTTCATAAACGCGCGTGCCAGAAACCGTCCCGTCCCGAATTCACGATAGGACTCGGTATCCACACTCGCATCCGTAGCCGGGATGAACAGCACCTGTAAGGCGATTTTGGGACCCTTCTTGTCCTTCGCCATGAGAGCCAGTGCCGCGCTCATGTTACCGCCGACCGAGTTTCCCGCAATCGCGATCCGGGTTCCGTCTGCACCAAACTCGTGCGCGTGGGCAGCAACCCATTTCAGTGCAGCGTAGCTTTCATCCATCTGTGTTGGATATTTCGCTTCTGGAAGCTGTGTGTATTCGACGAAGACGCCGATCTGGCCGGAACCAACCACCAGGTCACGCAGCAGACGCTGATGGTTCTGGAAGTTGCCGACAATCCAAACACCACCATGGATAAACAACAGCACTCCTGGTTTGCCGGCCACATGCTGCGGCGTCATGATGTAGAGCTTTACAGTGCGTCCGTCTTGCGTGATCGTTTTTTCGACTGTGGTAACTCCTGACATATCTACTGGCGTCTGGTTCTGAAGAGCAGTGAGGATTTCCTGTGGCTTCGGTTGTGGCAATTCCCAAAACGGACTGCTGTCCTTGTTGAGCTCCGCGAGAAAAGACCGAATTTGCGGGTCGATCCGAGGATCAGTTGCCGCATCCGGTATCTGTGCCTGTGCCGCTAACGTTTGAGTCATGATGATTCCCCCTAAGAGTGATACTGCGAATTTTGTGAAACGTGTCATTGCTAAGTCCTTTCTGAATTGCGTTCGTTTGCTCGCTCCTGAAACATCCATTCCCGAATGTAGGGTGCGCAGTTGACGACCTTGATGTTCTGAGCCTCACAGGTATTGAGGAACCAGACTGCATGGATATCTACGAGTCCCAACTCGTCCAGATCCAAAATCACCTGTTGATCAGCACGTTCGATCTCAATACCCAAAGAGGCGAGCTGCGCACATCGAAGTTCGCCGCTTAGCCGAATTCGGGCTCCGTGCTTCTCAGAAAACCGTTCGATCTTCAGCGTCATATCGGAATTCCGAAGCCGCCGGCGTAAGAAGCAAGGAGAATGCCATTTGAAGTGATTGATAGAAGCTGACTTAATCGACCCGACAACCCTGAAATTTCAGGGTTCCCCGCCCCCGCAGGGAATAAACGCATCCCGCAGCGGGAGCGCGTATGAAGAAGATGGGCTTACAAGCTTGTGAAATTTGGAGAGGATTTGAAGACAGAGGAAGACACGACCGTAAAGGGTTGCCGCTTTGGAGAGTCAGCTTCTCTGCGACTTGAACCGGTATTTGTCGATTCCCAAACGAGTGATCTTTGAGTCGAGCGACCGTGCCGGAATGCCTAACTTCGCTGCTGCTCCATCTGGCCCATAAACCCGGCCGCGGCTCTCTGAGAGCGCAGCTTCAATCATCTCCTTCTCCTGGTTCAGCAGAACGCCATTGAGAGCCACTTTCGCAGGAGGGATATGCGAACGTTGTTGCTTGAGCCAGGTCTCGTTCACTCTAAGGCAGTCTGAGTCATTTAGGATGACCGCCCGCTCAATGACGTTCTGGAGTTCGCGCACATTGCCTGGCCAATCGTAAGACTGGAGAAGTTGTAGGGATCTCTTATCAATCGCGTTGAACCTCTTTCCAGCCTTGCTTCCAAATCGAGCGATGAAGTATTCGACAAGCAATAGTATGTCAGCAGCGCGCTCCCGCAGTGAAGGTATCTGAATTGGCACGACGTTAAGTCTGTAGAGGAGATCCTGGCGAAATTTCCCTTCCGACACTAGGATTTCCAAATCCCGATGAGTCGCGGCCACCACTCTTACATCAATGGCAATTGGTCTGTCGCTTCCAACGCGCTCAATCTCACGTTGCTGCAGAACTCGCAGTAGCGCGATCTGTATCTCCTGCGGCACATCTCCTATTTCATCCAGGAAGATTGTCCCGCCGCTGGCCGCTTCAAATCGCCCGAGGCGTCGTTGCGTAGCGCCGGTGAAAGCGCCCTTTTCGTGGCCGAAGAGTTCCGAGGCCATTAATGATGGTGGGATTGCGGCGCAATTCACGGCGATGAACGCCCGTGACGCCCGGTTCGATCGCTTGTGGATCGCCCGCGCGACTAGCTCCTTGCCCGTACCTGTCTCGCCAAGAATAAGGACTGTAGTGTCCGATGGCGCTACCTTGCTGATCTCAGACAGCACTCCACGCAGTGGCACCGAGGAGCCGACAATGTCCTCGTACATCGAGTCGCGTTCAATTTGTTCGCGCAGGATCAGGTTTTCATTGCGCATTCTCTCTTCAGCTCGGATGCGATCATCGATGTCAGTTCCCGTCGCATACCACCGGACAACCCGGCCTTGTTCGTCCATCAAGGGATTGTATTGCGCGAAAATCCATCGATATTGGCCATCCTTGCCTCGAATTCTATGTTCCAATGAGAACGGTTTGCTGCCGAGCAAGCCTTTTCGTCGCCTCTCTCGCAAGTGCTCTACTTCGTCCGGATGAAATCCTCGCTTGACCATATCGGGCTCTCGAGCCTGCTCACTTGAAAAGCCCGTGTAGTCCAGAACGGCCTTATTCGCCCATAGAACGGAACCGTCCGTTTTCAAAACACTGATCATCGCGGGTATCAGCTCGACAATTTTGCGAATGGCCAAGGACTGCTCTGCCTGCACTCGCATAAATGTTGCAGCAAGCAGCTTACAAACCGAATCCAGGAACTCCCGATAGGCAGCATCTAGTTCTTTGCGGGGGCTGATTCCCGCAATAAGTAAAGCAGTTGGCACATTCTGGCCGACCAGAGTAATCGGTAGCACCAGAGCGCTTTGCGGAGAGTCATCCCAACAGCCCCCCGGGAGAGGCCCTAATTTCTGCTCAAGTTTGTCCATTTGTTGGACCGAGTTTGTTTGGAATGCTCGAGCGATTGGCCAGGACCCGGATGCGTCCTCTGCCAACTCGACTTCCGACGGGCTCGTTATTTGGCCGGGTTCCAGACCGATATTCGCAACTAGCCGGGCGCGCTTGAGATCTTCATCCGGAACATAAAACAACGCGAAAGGCCAGTCGTAACGGTTGTCACGAATCACCTCGGCGGCGATCTTACACGCCTCGTCGATCTCTTTAGCTTCCATCGAGCGCGCCGCAAGATCTCGAAGATTCCGGAGACGTCGTTCGCCAATCACGCGGTCGGTTGTATCGTGAACGAAAGTGAAGCAGCCGCCAGTCTCTCCAGAATCAAGTACGATCGGGTTGAAAGATAGCGTGTAATATCTCTCTTCGAGAAAGCCGGCACGGTTGAAAGTGTGGAGCAGATCCTCTGCCAGCGCGGACTTGCCCTCAGTGAACACGCCTTCCAACATTACTTCGACCGCAGGATGCGGTTGCGGCCACGATTCGGATAACCACGTACCTGGGGCCGCAGGGTGCTTCTCACCCAAAAAGGGAATAAAGGCATCGTTGTACAGAATTACAGGATCCGGCCACCCCCAATGAAGGATGACTGGAAACTGCGACTTAACGCAGAGACCTGCGGAAAGCCTCAATGGCATCGGCCAGTCGGACATCCTTCCAAGCTTTGTGGCGGCCCAATCGTAAAGGCGAATTCGCTCACCCATTTCGCCGCCGCCATTGAGGAAATCCGTAGCTGGCGCTTGTCGAACCTTTCCGAAGCCGTCCTGCACCGGAGCCATGCGCCAAGATTATAGCCCGTCACACAGTTCAGCAACCGAGGCGGCGTCTCTTGGCAGTTAGTGTCCGACGCTTTCCGAAAATCCCGGAAAAGTCGCCGCGCGGCAGCATTCTCCCGATGCAAGATGTTTCGTTGTCGAAGCCGAGTCTCCCTTACCGATTTCGGTTTGGCCGAGGGTGCCGCGCTCAGCTAGAGTCAGTCTCATGTTCTCTATTAAATGTGGTACGACAGCATTCGCGTTGTTCCTCGTGGGCATCTCGTCTGCAATAGCTCAATCAGGAAAGACACACTCCTCACAGTCACAGCCCATCGGCGCTACGACTCATGCTCAGGAGCGCTGGGCCGATCGAACGCTCAAGCACCTGACGCTCGAAGAGAAGATTGGTCAGATGATCGAGGTGCGCGGCATCATGGGCTATTACAACAGCCAGGATCCCGCCTTCCAGCAACTCATCAGCGACATCCGCAAGTATCACCTCGGGGCCGTACATCTCTCGGTCAACACCGACGGTCCTTTGCTTCTCCGCACAGAACCCTACGAAGCGGCGATGACAACCAACCTGCTTCAGCAGGAGTCGCATTCGAAGGTTCCTCTCATCTTCTCGGTTGACTTTGAGCGCGGCCCGTCCATGCGGCTCACCTCCTTCGAAGCCTTCCCTCAACCGATGGCCTTTGGCGCCACGCACAACCCCGCCTATGTCGAGCAGTACGCGAAGATCGTCGCGGAGGAGTCTCGGGCCCTCGGTATCGACTGGAACTTCTATCCCATCGCGGACGTGCAGATTAACCCTGAGAACCCGATCATCAACACGCGCTCCTTCGGCGAGGATCCTCAAGAGGTCTCCTCCATGGTGACGGCCTACATCCGCGGCTCGCACGAAGGGGGCATGCTCACCGCGCTCAAACACTTCCCCGGCCATGGCGACACGGACACCGACTCACACCTCAATCTAGCCCGTGTGAACGCTCCCCTCGAGCGCCTCAATACGGTAGAGCTTCCGCCCTTCAAAGCCGGCATCCAGGCCGGCTCAGACTCCGTAATGATTGCGCACGTTGCATTCCCCGCGCTTGAGCCTGACCCCACGAAGATCGCTACCACCTCGCGGCAAGTTGTCAGCGGCCTGCTGCGCGAGCAGCTCGGATTCAAAGGCGTCATCGTCTCCGATGCAATGGAGATGAAGGGTCTTACCAAGCTTTATCCTGAGGGCGGCGGCAATGCTGCAGGTCGCGCCGCAGTCGATACTGTGAAGGCAGGGCAGGACCTGCTCGAGCTACCCTCCGATCTGGATGGAACCTTCAACGGCCTGCTGCAGGCAGTAAAGTCCGGAGAGATTTTGCGCGCACAGATCGATGCCAGCGTGCGCCGCCTTCTGCTGGTGAAGGCCAGAGCAGGCCTCGACGCTCGGGGCCAACACCTCGTAGACCTGAACAAGGTTCAGTACAGTGTGGGCAAGCCATCCAGTTACGCGCTGGCCCAGGAGGTCGCCGATCACGCGGTGACGCTAGTCCGCGACGACAATCACATGCTTCCTTTGCACCGCGGTGAACCTAAGCCTATCCTGGTCGTGATCTTTGTGAGCGATGCGCACGGTGATGATGGCCGCGTGCTCGAGCGTGAGATTCGCTCGCGAATCCAGGGAGCGACGGTCATCTATGTCGATCGCCGCTCGGCTGCGGTTGAAGCTGAGGGAATAGCGGCGCTGGCGTCGAGGGCACAGCATGTCATCGCTGCAGTCTACAGCGTGTCGCAGCCCGGCCCGGCAGAAGTTGCCGCCACCAGCGCGAGCGGCCTCGCGGCGCAGGGCTCCGCCGGGATTCTCAAAAATATTCTGGATACCGCCGGAGACAAAACGGTTGTGCTCGCGCTCGGCAGTCCTTACTCCATCCTCAACTTTCCATCCATCCGCAGCTATCTCTGCACCTACAGCTGGGTACCCACTTCCGAGAGGTCCGCGGCCAAGGCTCTCTTCGGCGAGATTCCAATTCAGGGAAAGCTGCCAGTGACCTTGCCGGGCATTGCGAATCGAGGCGACGGAATCGAGAAGGAAGCTGGCACATCCGCAAACGCGATGATCAACCAGTGATCCCTTAGGTCGAGGCAAAGCTCGGCCTGGATCAACCGGCGTGCGCTGGACGCCGATCAGTTTCGATTAGCCGGTCGTTCGAATAAGTACCGGGCAGCCGACTTGTGTTTACAAATTGGATGAAGTACCTTGGCCTGGAAGCAACAGTTAAGGCGAATTCCGGTTTGCTGGTAATCGGCTCGGGAGGTACACGCACTTCACACCCCAAACCCCAAACAGCACTCCTCTACAGCTCGCTCCAGGAAAACGGCCTTTTCCGTCGAATATGAATCTTCACCCTCTCTGTGATCGCTGTGGTCTTGATGACAGAGAGATTCAAAGGCGCTGTAACCGGGGTTGTAGTTCAGCCCACGGAGTATTGGGGAATAGGTTCCGGGTGCAGGATGAGAATTGGTCCACCAACTGAGAAACCGTAGTGCTGATTTCTCGACGCGGGCTTGGTGATTGAAAAGGCGTTCTGTCGCTCAAAGAATTCGTTGTGGTTGAAGTAATATGCTGTGCCGTGAAGCTGATTGGTGCCGGACTTGATGATGAGGTTTGCGGTGGCGCCAGGATTGCGCCCTAGCGCGGTCTCGCCTGTGGTGACGAACGAGAAGTTCTCGATGGCGTCGATGGGAAAGATGACGCCAGCGCGCAGCTAAGTTAGCACCGAAAGGTGAAGGCCCTTACATCTTCCGTGCGCGACGCCTAAATCTGATCGTGTAAAAGCTGCCAAGGGCAGAGAGCACAACGCCACCCCAAACACCAGCATGATACGCCGCCATGACAACAGGGATTGGATGTGAATACTCTCGCAGACTGACAAATAAGATGATCACGCCATAAACCAGCAAAAGCACGCCAATGAAAAACCAAACCGGCAGCATCTCATGATGCCGGTGACGCACGGGAATGTCTCTTACCTCATCCTTCATACTTATGCTCCATTTTCAAATCACCAGAAGATATATTGGATTACGAAGAACATGACCGCAACGCCGCAACCCCAGAAGATGGGGCGCTTGAAAAGTGGCATGTCGCGGTCGCTAGGCATTGCGGTATATCCGTAGACCAAGTTCTTCAGCTCCGCAGCTGTTTTCGGAGCCGTGAGAAGACTTACGACAACAGTTACAAACACACAAATGAGCCAGGACCACAGGGCACGATATAGGTTCTCGGCCATTGGTTTTGCATCGGGAGAGAGGGCAATATAACGCAGAAGATCAGGATGAAGCACGACTGCTGTATACATTCCCACGGAAGCGAGCGTGCCCGCAAGCAATCCCCAGAAGCCTCCCTTCGCTGTAGCGCGCTTCCATAGCATGCCAATGATCACGGTTCCGAAGAGCGGGGCAATGAAGAAACTCACAAGAGCCTGCATGTAGTCCATGATGCTCTTGAAATGAGTTACCAAGTAGGCTGTGCCGATACTCGCGATCACGCCAAGAATGGTGCACCAGCGGCCGATCAGAAGGTAGTGCTTCTCCGAGGCTCGCTTGTTGATGTAGGGGCGGTAGATGTCATATGTCCACACGGTGGCAAATGCGCTTACGTTACCAGCCATGCCTGACATGAAGCCGGCAATCAGGGCCGTCACACCGAGCCCTAGTAGCCCAGGTCCGCAGTAGCGGGCCAGCATCAACGGCAGCACTTCGTTATAGCTGTGCAGACCATGGGTTACCGCGCTTTCCGGCACAAGTTTGAAGGGAAGCATGCCAAGTGCGAGGAGGCCCGGAAGAATCACGATCAGCGGCACAATCATCTTGAAGTAAGAGGCGATGATTGGTGCAAGCTTCGCCGAACGTAGATCCTTCGCTGCCATTGCACGCTGTACCACCAGGAAGTCTGTCGTCCAGTAACCGAAGGCGATGACTCCGCCGAGACCGAAGACGATTCCACTCCAATGGACACCCATCGGGTTGCCTGAGAATGTGCTCATAGGGGCCCAGAGATGGACGTAATCTCCCTGCACTCGTTCATGAATCCTGGCGATCAGGCCGCTCCATCCACCGGCCTCGATCAAGCCAACGATAGGAATGACAAGTGCACCAAGCCAGATGAGGAAGAACTGCAGTACCTCATTAAAGATGGCGGAGTATAGCCCGCCGAGCGTTACATACACGGCGACGGTTAGAGAGGAGACCCAGATGCTGAAATGAATATTCCAGCCCAGTACGACCTTCATCACCAGAGCCATCGCGTACATGTTGATACCAGACATGAGAACCGTCATCAACGCGAAAGAGATTCCGCTGAGCGCACGTGTGCCCTCACCGTAGCGCAGTTGCAGATAACCGGGCACGGAATGGGTCTTTGAGATGTAGTAGAAGGGCATCATCACGAGTCCAAGGAAGACCATGGACGGGAACGCGGCGATCCAGTAGAAATGGGCCGCCAGAATGCCGTACTGATATGTGGCTGCCGCCCAGCCCATCAATTCGAGCGCCCCCAGATTGGCCGAAAGGAAGCTGAGACCGGCCACCCACGCTGTCATATCTCGGCCGGCCATAAAGAAGTCGTCGGAGGTGTTGGAGAATTGCTTCAGATAGATGCCGATACCGAGCACCATGAGAAAGTAGATGACAATGATGAGAAGATCCGGCGGAGTGAGTGAAATCAATTGCTCACTTCCGGGGAGCCATAGGGCTTGCGCGGAGTAAGTGAGACTCATGAAACGGAAACCTTCTTTCTATTTCCTCTTGCAAATGTTGGAGGTCGAGGAGTTCGGATTCCAATTGAGAAACCGGTATCCTACCCTAAGTGCAAGGTGGTCGCGTATGACATTATCGGTGTGAGGTCACCTTTGTCAATGAGAGATTTTAGGCCGCCGCTCCATTTTTCTGCGGGTCGTAAAGCGATTCGTTTTTAGGGACCGGTATCTAAAAGGATGGCTTTAGCGGGATTGTGCTTCTGCGATAGCCTGCAGTTCTGACAGAATGTCTCCCAGAGATGCCGGCTCTGCTTGCCTTGTACCGAGCGCAAAATAAGCTTTGCGGTATAGAGAATAAAGACGATTGTAGACGGATGCGGCACTGATGTCGGGAGTAAATGTGCGGTAGCTGAGACACATCGCATCCTGCGCTTCCTCTATAGAGGCAAATGCTCCCGCCGCCATGAGGGCCATAATTCCAGATCCGAGGCTTGTTGGGATTCCGTTTGGAACAAGTACTGGTCTATTGAGCACATTCGCGTAGATCTGGTTGAGCACTTCATTGCGTTGGGGAATACCCCCGGCATTGATGACGCGCTCTATCGGAACACCGTGCTCGGCCATGCGCTCCAAGATGATGCGAGTGTGCATTGCTGTCCCTTCAATGGCTGCGTACAGTTCGTCCTGTGTGGTGTGCAGAAGATTCCAACCAAAGGTGACTCCACCCAAGTGCGGGTTCACCAACACGGTGCGATCACCGTTGTCCCAACTCATGCGCAACAGCCCGGTTTGGCCTGCTCGATATCCTTCGAGACCCTCTACCAGTTCAGAAAGCTTCTTGCAGGCGCGCTTCGCAATTGCTTCGAAGATGTCACCGGTCGCTGAGAGTCCAGCTTCGACGGCTGAGTACGCCGGATGCACACTGCCAGGCACAACACCGCAAACACCGGGGATAAGAGCTGTCTTTTGTTGGATGGCGACGATACAGGTCGATGTGCCGATGACGTTTACCACGTCGCCTTCGCGGCAGCCAGCGCCCAAGGCGTCCCAGTGTGCATCGAACGCACCTATCGGGATTGGAATGCCAGACCGGAGACCTAGCTTCGCCGCCCACTCCGGTGAGAGATGGCCGGCTAGCCTGTCGGAAGTCAGACACTCACTGCCGAGTTTGTCACGTATCCCATCGAAGAGCGGATCGAGCTTAGAGAGAAAGCTCTGGGGCGGCAGGCCACCCCACTTGCTACTCCAGAGCCACTTGTGGCCCATTGCACACACACTTCGCTTGATTGCGCGAGGGTCGCGAATGCCGCATAGTGTTGCGGCAACCATGTCGCAATGTTCCAATGCAGTGGCGAAACGGGCTCTTTTCTCCGGATTGTTCCGAAACCAATGCAAGAGCTTGGCAAATCCCCATTCATGCGAATACGTTCCTCCGCACCATGCAATCGCTTCGAGATTTTCCGAGTGCGCGAGGGCAGTAATCTCGTGTGCTTCCTGCTTGGCGCGATGGTCGCACCAAAGGTAGTAATCATCGAGCGGTTGCAGATTTTTATCGACGCAGATGACGCTCGAACCCGTTGTATCAATGGCGAGCGCCTGTACTGAAGCGCCATCGATAACTGCTTCCCCAATTGCTTTGCGCATCGCCGCGACCAGCGCGTTCATGTGGTCGGCATGCGATTGAGTAGCATAGTTCGGATCTTCGCGCTTGCGGTGCAAGGGATATTCCGCCGAAGCCGTACTGAGCTTTCCGCGGATACTGTCGAGGAGAGTGACACGCACACTTAATGTTCCGTAGTCTACTCCAGCTACAATCGCCATCCGACCTCTCCGTGAACGCCGATGTCCTCTGCTTCCGGCATGCTGATAATGCATCCAATCTTTGAGTTACACTTCGAAAATTTTCTCCATCAAGATCCATTTTTCGCCGGGCTTGGCTTGGGAAAGGGGCTGCTGATACTTCCACATCAGCTCTTCCCATGCCTGCATTTTGGCGTTTACGCGATCGATAGCTGCTTTCTCTTCAAGAGAGAAGTTGTCAGTTGTGCGCAGGACCATGACGAGGCGTGTGCCGAGGAGAAATATTTCTTCGCTCAGAATGCCCTGCCCTTTGATGTTGTCGACGACCTCTGGCCAGATGACGGCTGGCTGGTGGTACCAGATGTACTCGGCGATGAGCGCAGGGTCGTCTTTCAGATCCAAGGCAAGGCAGTAAGTCTTCATCTACGGAACACTCCAGACAATCTTGATAACCACGAAGGCCTTGCAAAAAAATGAGTTATTCGGACAGGACGAGCTCTTCACAGTCGCGGAAGTAGCGAATGCTGTTGAATACTAATGCATCGAGCTCTGCCTGGTCAGGGCGTCCATGCATTGCCGGATAGGGATCGCCACCAGGTCCAAGCGGTTCGAAGGTCACGTAGCGGCCCGGCTGGTTGTGGCCAATGACATAGAGGGTACGAATAATAGTGGCAACATCGAGCGAACCCTCTCCCAACGCGGAGCGGTTGCTGTCTGCAAAGTGCAAGTTCAGTAGCATATCCCCCGCAGCCAGCAGTGCTTCGCCGATGTGGCTCTCTTCCGATTGCATATGGTAAACGTCGCCATTGATGTGGGCCACGCCTGGGCTATTCACTTCGCAGATATAGTCTTTCGCATCCTGAATGGTATGGACGAAGCTAACTTCGGCGGCCCGAATGGGTTCGATTGCAGCTTTTACGCCGAACTGCGTAAACCACGGGGCGCATAATTGTAGTGTCTCAACTGACCGGTCCTGTTCCACGTCATCGTATGGCTTCGGACGCCCTACTGCGCCCGGGACCACGAGCAAGTAGGATCCACCGACAGCCTGCGTGAAAGGTAGTTCGCGGCGCAGGTAATCTACTGCCGCCTGCCGAGATACCGCTCGGTTGCTTGAGAGATCATTGTCAGAGAAGAACATGCCACAGACTCCTGAGACCTTGAGTCCATGGTCGCCGAGAATCTCGAGTGTCTCATCGACCTTGTAGCCTAAATCGGGACCGTAGTGGTTACCATGGAGCTCGATGAACGACATCCCCGCCTTCTCGAGGCGTTTGGCTGAGTCGGCAAGACTTTCGCGTCCGAATCCCCAGTTGCTCCAGGAAAGATTTAGCCTCGTCTTGAAACGCTCCGGTGAGCTTTTCTTCAGAGCCAGAAACTTTTCGCGGATTGCTTCGTTCTTCGCTTCAAAATGCTGCTGCCGCATGCTGTCTCCCTACAATGGTTCTGTGAGTGGATCGCTACCTCGCGTGGTCGCCGACGTCCGGCATGTTTGTGTGGACATCAGGTCCGAAGTAGCGGAGCGTCACGAGAGGTTCGGTCTTGGAGTGGTTTTCAATGACAATGTCGTCGGCAGCGGCTTCCGCTGTAATGAAGATTTCATCCTGCGTCATCTGTCCAAACCGGATCAGGGTCGGACATTCAATCTCTACTTTGCCTATCTTTCCGTGACCCTGCGTCACGATCAATCCAGATGCCGCGTTGTCGCGCAGCGTGCATTGAGCACCGGGCCCTACGGTTAGCTCTTTTGCGCTGAATTTCTGCTCACCGTCGATTCTGCCGTAGACAACCCAGCGGTCTGTATAGCCATGGCCCTCACCCCCGGCAGCGATCATCGGCTCAATGTAGTGCTTGCTCTTGAAATTCGTGTCGGTATTTCGATCCCAATCTACGAGGTCTACGATAAAGTCAAGATCGTTGTGCTTTTCAATAGGCACGTCCTGCGTTAAGAGATCACGCTTGGTCTGACGGCCTTCGACCATAGATTGGAACATCGACAGTACATCGCTGCCCCACTGTGGCTCATAGGTCAGCAGGGAACCTGGCGCATGCAGAATTCGCGTGGGAACCAGCCAGCCTGTTCCTGGCTGCAGGCGATATGCCTTCGCATAGTTCAAGATATTGTTGTCACCTTCGTTCCAGCGCTCCAGACATGCGCGGATATCTGCCCTTGTGGTCCCGGGCTCAAGGCCAAAATAGGTATGTGGAAAGTTCCCGAACGTCGGGTTCAACTGCGGAGGAAAATAGTAGCCCTCGGGTTTGCCTTCTCTTCCCACCAACTTGGCCTGCGCGTCGCTTTGGTGAAGATGGTGCTGGATCGGCCCCATATTGTCGAAGAATTTGCTGTAGATCGGCCACCGCTGATACTTGTCCCACAATTGTCGGCCAATCATGCGAGGGCCTTCCGCCTCGATTGCTTCCTTGAGGAGAAATCTTTGGCTGCCCGAGACCACAAAGCTTAGGCCTTCGTCAGGAGCGCGGTTTTCATTCATCGCCATCGTCGTGGATGCGATCCAGCGCTCATCGACACCACCCCGGTGTGCACCATACGCATAGAGATCGCGTGTGTCCAGCTTCAACCGGCGGCCAGGCATCATGTATGCACGTGGAACCCATGTCGGCGCAAGCCGCAAGATTCCTTCGCATTCTTCCAGTGCCTGACAGATCTTGTGATTGACGGACGTTGTAACTCTCATCGTTTGATCTCCATTCAGCAGACCGTATCGACTTGACTCAATCGTGCGATTGCCCATTCGAGAGAGCGGTCTCTTATCGATTGCATCAACCTACACGTTGCCATCCAGCATGTCAACTAGCAGTCCACCCCTTGTTCGACAGAAGAATGGCGATCGAAAGATCCAAGCATAGTTGCATACCTAAGAAGAATAGTTGGAGATAGACTGAGGCTAAGGCTCACCAATTGGCATCATAAGAAGATCGGGCGTGCGCGACGAGTGTCGAAGGCAGGATCCGCAGGTCGATTGTCCTATAATCGAGAGATCGGTCTCCAATTCGCGACATTTGGCACTGTTAATTCAACGGTTACTCAAATCGCGGTGATTGTGGCCGTGGTCCCGTAGGAGCGCTGGGCGGTTCCGGATGAGGACCTGTGGTTGTAACGGTCGAGAGGGGCTGCACTGATTTTGGAGACACACGACCCATGCCTCGACATACGAGTCGGAAGCTCCTGGCCGGAAAATGAGCTAGGTACGGGGCGCGCCGGTCGATTCCCGAAGAACAAACTGTGTCACGTACTTGTACTCGCCCTTGCCTTCGGTTCCCTCAATATCGTCCATGAGAGCGCGGAAAGCGAGTATCGCCAGCTCCTTAGGAGAGAATCGGATCGTGCTCAGAGGCGGCTGCATGTAATTGCAGATCGGAAGATCGTCAAAACCGATGACAGAAATATCTTTGCCCGCGTGAAGCTTTCGTAGGCTCATCGCACGCAGTGCTCCCATTGCTGCCATGTCATTAGAACAAAGCACGGCGGTCGGGGGGCGCGGGAGACTTAATAGTCGAGACATCCCCTGGAATCCACCTTCAAGGGTATGATCGCATTCGACGATGAGACCCTTATCGATCGCAATTCCGATGGCTTTGAATGCCTTGCGCAGAGCGTCATAACGCATCCGCATGCTGCTCAAACTCAACTGACCACTTAGGTAGCCGATTCTCTTGTGTCCGAAGTCGGCAAGATGCTTGACGGCTTCGCGCATGCCAGCCAAATAGTTGATCTGGATGTTCCTGACACCCTCGATCACTCGATCGGCCCCGACAAAAACGATCGGCAAGTCAGCGCGATCTTCGCCATCGATGAGCGATTGCTCCATCCCAAAAGTAAGAACGGCGATTCCTTCTACCTGGCGTTCTTTCATCCGGTTTGCGCAGACGGCTACATGACTTGGGTCGGTTTCAGTGTCTGCAAAGCTGATGAGAACCTCAAAGCCGTGCTCCACGGCCGCACGTTCAAAATAAAGGATGATTTCAGAGAAAAAGGGATTACCACCGGTCAATTCCGACACGATCAGGCCAACGGTATGACTGCGTCCTCGCGCCAGTGCCTGCGCCTGATAGTTGGGACGATAGCCAACCTCATCGATAACAGCTAGCACGCGACGCGCAAGCTTGGGATCAACAGTGCTGACCTTGTTGATGACTCGCGAAACGGTGGAATGTGAAACCGATGCCTTCCGTGCAATCTCTCTGATGTTCACTCTTTATCCTAACGTTTGCGCCCTGCGGCAAAAAGCCTTCCAACTGAGGGCCGATCTTGTTCTTGCATGTCTTTGCGCATCTTGTCAGTCTGATGAGACGTCTCAGCCGTCAGAGAATGGTCTCTGAAAATTCTAGAGCTATTTGGCGGTGTTTCGCAATCATTTCCTTTTTGCCGTAGGAATCACCGGGAGATCGGTTTCTAAAAAAAAGAAAAAGCCAGCAAGAAAGCGGGAGGGAACTCGCAAAACACGTTTGTACGATCGGCCGAGAAGTTTAGAATGGTATTCGAATCGAAGGCTACGCAGCCCCCAATATCGAAGCCTTTCGAGGTGCAGCGAGATTTCTCTTGCGGCCCAGAAGCCAATGTTCCGTGCGCCGAGGTTTGGACACGCGCTCGAGTCAACACCGGCCGTTCTCCATAAACTTAAGGACGACCGGTGTTCAACTCTATACTCGCCGTGCTCCGGTGTCTGGATGCACGGCGATCACGATCGATTTGCTTCCCAGAGCGCAGTGTCTGGCCTGCAGAGTAAGTTTTCCAGAGGTATTAGGAAGACCTCTCAACCAGATTGCGCCTACACCTCCGCTTTCGGTGAGGAAAAAGGGATTGTCTCCGACCAATAGGCCGGGGCCGGTGAGCGTGAAGTTTACATCTCCGCCGGCGAAGAGCCTTGGAGCACCAAATTTGTCGGCGACGCGAAAGACGACGCGAGTCGCATCGAGTCCGTCGCCTACGATGGCCTCATCATCGACCGTGACGAAGAATTGATCCTGTTTGAGATCAGAAGAGAACGAGGCAAAGGTCACTTTGCGGCTGGCGACATAGCCGTCGATTCGAAGCTCGGGGTGATTTGCTCCGTCGAGATCGAGATCGGCGAAGAACGGAGAGTGTTTGAGATTGGGATAGTTCTTGCGGTCAGGCTCTATCGTGGAATGCAGCTTGCCATCGACGTAGAGTTTCAACTGATCACAATTGGAAAAGATTGCGGCGCCCTTTCCTGGGCCTCGCGGAGTTGAAGGCCCGAAGTTCCAATAGAAATTCGGAAGGATGACGGGCTTAATATCTGGGCTGACCTGAGACTGATAGAAGGCTGCGCCGAGTTTCGGAACTCGGAAGACGTCGGCTACGCCGGGATTCTTCACGCCTTTGTGTGAGTTCTGCGGGCTGCCGTATTCGAATGCGCACCACGCGATCACGCCGCAGAGGCGCGGATAGGCGAGGGCTTTGTCGTGTGCCTGCGCGTGGTAGAGGGCCTGGTTGTATTGCGTCGCGATGTCGCCCGCGCGGCGATACACGTTGTTAAACCCGGTCGCGGTGTAGGTGCGCTGGCCGACGGTTTCGGCGAGCATGTAGGGGATGCCGGGTAGCGGAGGATAGATCTGCACGGTGCCGTCGGGCGACTGATGATAGTCGTCCATGGCGAAGACATCTTCGTGCCAATCCTCTTGCCACTTGTCGAAGCCTGTCATGGAGCCGGAGCAAGGGCGAGAGTCATCGAGCGACTTTGCAAGCGCGGTGGTGCGCTTGTAGAGAGGCTGCTCATTGCGTGACTCATTGACGCGAACTCCCCAGATGACAATGGAGGCGTGGTTGCGATCACGGACGATCATGTCTCCGACGTTCTGCACGACCAGGTCCTGAAACGCTGCGTCGCCGATGTATTGCCAGCCGGGTGTTTCTTCCCACACCATCAGGCCAAGTTCGTCGCATGCTTCCAGGAAGGATTCTGATTGCGGATAGTGAGAGCAGCGAACGATGTTGCAGTGGAATTCGTTACGAATTATCTCCGCATCGCGCCGCATGACGCGCGGCGGCATGGCGTAGCCGACGTAGGGGTAGAGTTCGTGGCGGTTGAGTCCGAAGAGGTGCAGGCGGCGGCCGTTGAGAAAGAAGCCGTCAACCGTGAATTTAGCCTCGCGGAAACCGATGCGTGTGCGGTAGTCGTGAACCGGACGACCGGCGGCAGTTAGAGTAACAACGAGATCGTAGAGCTTTGGCGAGTCGACGTCCCACAGTTTGATGTTGCTCAAGCCACCGAGTGTGATCTTTTCGTCGAACTTGCCGGAATTTGAAGCGGACAATTCCTTGCGTGTGCTGGAGACTACGTGAGTGCCGTCGAGCAGGTTCACTTCGAGCTGCAATTTTTCCTCGGGCGATGTCGCGGCGTCGAGAGAGCAGGCGATCTCGACGCGGCGCCTGGGCTCGAGTACATCCATGGGTTTGGCGAAGACGTCGCTGATGAATACGTCCGGGACTGCAAATAGCATCGCCCCGCGAATCATGCCACCGGGCAGGTAGTAATCGACGGCGCGCGGGCCGCGCGGCGATCCTGCCGGAGGCACGTTCTCAAAACGTGCGTCAACTCTTACGTCGAGGACGTTGTCGCCTTTCTTGAGCGCCTGGGTGATCTCGTAAGTAACTGGCAGGTAGCCGCCCTGGTGGGCGGGTAGGCTTACGCCGTTGATGGACACCTCGGCGGCCGTCATGATCGCGTCGAACTTGAGGAAGACCCGACGACCTGGAAGTTCCTGAGGTAGGGAGATGTAGCGGCGATACAGCCACACATCCTCCCAGGAGTCCGGGTTCCAGCTTTCCCATGAGAGCCTGGCGACGCAGTGGGGGAGAGTGACTTTGGCGAATTGACTCTCTTCGAGTTGGGAGCTTACTTTGCCTCCAAAGAGCCAATCCTGGTCGAGGGAAAACTTCATTTCAGGAGAGGCCGACTGCGATACCTTGGCGGCATTCATGCGGGAGAGGCCCCATAGGGGCCTAGTTGCGAGAACAAGGCTGGTATTGACGCAAGAGCGGACGAATCCGCGGCGAGTCAATTCGCACGGCTTATTTTGATCAGATTTCATGATGTCGCTTGTGTCCCTTCTCTCCGTGGTGCCGTCGCTTTTGATGGATGACTGCGACCTCTGGTCAAACCCGCTTTGACACGGGCCATGATACTCCAAAATAGATGGCAATCGATTGGTTTTGTTTTTTAAGCAGGATTTGGAAATAATGTTCTTCGCGATTCCGCTAGGCCCGCATCAGATGTGACTGTTCGATATGACCGCGACGAACGACGGTTCGCAGGACGAGGAGCCGATAACCCGCTAAAACATACATGAAAATCCGAGCAAGACCCTCAACTGAAAGGTTGCGCGGTGGCTATTGACACAGATCTAATAGAAGCTAATCGATTATTATCGATTGACAATCGTGCGCGTCGAAACTTAAGATTTGCGCCGAAACCAAAGAGAGCCCCAAATGCTGCGCTTCACAGGCTCCTATTATCGGAGGCATTTGCTTTGAAGATCTGTGGGACACGGAGCTACGCCGTATTTTCGAAAAGGATGGCAAACTCGCAGTGATTCGACTCCCTGGCTTTTGCGTTTGTAACCAATAACAGCGATAGTGACCTTCGATCAACCGGTAAGACCATCCGCTGACCTGTGTTAGCCCAGAGAAACCCAGGAGATTTCTCGCATTTCAACGGTCAGCGATTGATAGGGCTCATGCACGCTAATCGACAATATTCTCTGAGCGCCGCGATGGGCCTTTATCTTCGCTTCAAACAAATTGTTTCAAGAAAAATAGATTGATTGGGGACAAATATGGACAGAAGAACATTCAATAAGTTGGCCGGTTTGGCTATGTTCGGGGCAGTTGCCGAAAGCACTGAAGCGCGAGCGCAATCGAACGGCTCTGCAATTGGGAGTACTGCAACAGGCGAGGAGGTCGTCCTGCAGGACAGCGAGTTGCTTGTAGCGTTCGACAAGGGATCGGGTGCGATAACGCGGCTTGAGCGAAAGTCTACCCACTGGACGATTGCTCGGCGCCCAGAGCTGGGTGTGTCATTCCGTCTGCTTGCGCCGTTACCGCATCGTCGCGCAAATTTTGTTCTCGGGCAGAACCAGCGCGCTACCAAGGTAGTGAAGGTTTCGGATACCGAGGTGGAACTTGAATGGAAGGACCCGGTCAGCGAACACGGCGGTGCCCTACCGCTGATATTCACTGCGGCGGTGACCTTGGAAAAGGGAGTTCTCACTTTTGACCCTACGTTGGTTAACCGCTCGTCTCTGACAATTGAAACCGTCGACTACCCCTACTTTGGAGATGTGAATACTCCGACGCCAGGTGAGAGCATGCAGTCGGAGCACATGTGGTACGGCAATCTGAACAGCTCTCCACTTTCCCCGGCGTTCAGAAACGACAAGGGCTACTGGGGGGTAGATTTCCCGACAATGACCATTGAGTCGAAACAGAGTCTCTTCTGCTTGATTCAGGCTGCGAAGCAAGGCCTTTATGTGGAGATGCACGACCCGACGCAGCGTTATCTGCTGGAGTTCACCTTTGAGCAGCGCCCCGGTTTCCTCGAATCGCCCGATTCGTTGGTGCCGCAGCAGCAAGAGATTTCAGGCAGGCCGGTCAATCTTGAATTCCGTACCTGCCACTTCGTCTTCGTGCAACCTCAATCTACGAAGAAACTCGTGCCTGTGGTTCTGCGCGCCTACGATGGCGATTGGCATGCAGGGCTCGACCTATACAAGAATTGGCGGTCAACCTGGTTCCAGCAGCCTCATATTGCCGGGTGGGTAAAGGACGTGCACTCGTGGCTGCAGTTGCAGATCGATGGAGCGGAGCAGGACTACAGGATTCCATATCGCGATCTTCCGAAATATATCGACGAGTGTGCCGCGAACGGCGTAACAGCCATTCAACTGGTCGGATGGGCTCGTGGCGGGCAAGATAGCTGTGATCCATCTCTCGATACCGATCCCGGATTGGGGACACGGAACGAGTTGCATGATGCGATCCTGCATGCCCGTGCCAAAGGCGTAAAGATGATTCTGTTTGGTAAGCCAATCTGGGCCGACTTGACGACCGAGCAATATAAGACTGACCTGTACAAGTACGAAGCGACGGACCCATACGGCATTCGCTATGAAACCAACGGCTACAGCTATACAACGCCGACGCAGTTAGCACAGATCAACAATCGACGTCGCGCGATCATGGATGTTCAATGTCCGGCCTATCGCGACGTTGCCACGAAAGAATTTCAGAAGATTCTCGACCTCGGCGCTGCGGGGTGGCTGTTCGATGAGGTGTGCCATCACGGCCCGGTAGAGTTCTCGTTCAGCCCAAACCATGGATACGCGCCTCCGGGCTACATCTATGGAGGGGATATGCCGATGGCCAGGCAGTTTCACGCTGCGTCTGACAAGATTGATCCCGATTTCATCCACGCTGGAGAGGGCCCGCAGGACTGGCTGCTGCAGTATTATCCAGTCTCCTACTTCCGCATTAATAACGGATCTCGCGCAGTCTGCCGCTACGTCGATTCTCAGGCTCCGCTTTTAGTAGCAGTCACCGGGTTCGACGATCGCGAGATGCTCAACCTGCTCCTAGCGTATCGCTACATTATTAGTTACGAACCTCTCAACTTCAAAGGTCATCTAACGGCCTTTCCTCTGACTCTATCCTACGGGCAGAAAATCGATGCGTTACGCACGCGGTACAAGGCATGGCTCTGGGATGCTGAGTTCCGCGATACGCTTGGTGCCAATGTCTCCGCCGACGGTCAGCACCGCCACACCGTTTTCGTTACCAGTGCCGGCAAGCGTGCGGTTGTCGTGATCAACCACGAACGCAGCAAAACGCTTTCTGCGGAAGTGCAGCTTCCCAATCCGGGCAAACTGGTGTTTGCTACACCGGAGCAGCCGGACTCCATGCCACTCGCGGGTAATCTAACGATCCCTCCGCGCTCAGTAGCGGTGGTCATGGAGCTATAACATGAGAATCTGAGAATCGAGTGCAATTACTACCTCCGCTACGCAGCCGGGGAGTAATTGGCACCGTATTCACTTAGGATACTTCATACATTCGGGCGTCTGGTGAGGCGCGTTGAAACGATCTCGCTGTGCCAGGAGGAACAACGAGATTGTTCCCATGAGAGGCATGGCTGCGGCAAGTATAAAGACTGGAGTATACGAACTCCGGTCTACGAGCACCCCTGTCAACAAAGGGAAGAGGAGCCCGCTTAGGCTGCCAGCAACTCCGCTCAAACCAGTCGCGCGCCCTACGGCGTTCTCGGGAAAGAGGTCTGTAATTGCGCCGTACATGTTCGCCGAGAGGAAGTTATGCCCGAAGATCGCGATGCTGATAATCAGAAGTGAGATAGGCATGCTAGGGCAGAAGGGAACAAGGAAGCTCGCAAAGCAAAACATACTGCTGCCAAGCATCGTGCTGCGGCGAACGTTGTAGGTGCTAGTCCCTCGCTTGTGCAACCAACCTGCGGCCATTCCGCCCGCGACTCCACCAGCGCCACCGAGAAAAAATGGAATCCATGACAACCCGCCGACTCGGATGAGCGAGAGGTGCCTGACGCTATACAGATAGCTGGGGAGCCAGTACCAATAGAACTGGATGACCGGGCCGACAAAAAAACGGCAGAGCATGACAGCCCAGGTAGATGACTGAGAGAAGAGAGAAGCAAGAGGTACTGTTTGCATAGCGTCTTGCGCGGTTACTTCCGAAGGCCCGCGATACGTGAGCCACCAAAGGAACGCCCAGACGACACCGAGAAGAGCAGGTGCAAGGAATGCGGCACGAAACCCATAGCGTTGCGCCAGGTAGACGATGAAGGGAGGTGCAACTACTGCGCCGATCACACTCCCGCTGTTGAAGATACCCAGAGCCAGGGTTCGTTCGCCCTTGGGGAAGATTCGGGACACTGTTTTCGTGCCACCAGAGTAGTTCCCGCACTCGCCAGTTCCCATCCAGAAGCGCATGATGCCGAGTTGCAGCCCGGATCGCATGAAGGCTTGTGAGCCCGTGGCGGTTGACCACCAGAGAACCGCCGCGATCAATCCTAGCTGGCAACCCCATCGATCCATGACCCAACCCATAGGCAGTTCGCCGGTCAGCATGCCGAACTGAAAGGCAGCAACGACTCTGCCGTAGGCTGCATTGGAGAGATGAAAGATCGGTTTGATCAACGGAGCTAGGACCGAGACGGTCTGTCGATCGATGAAGTTAATGGCAGTGATCGCGCAGAGGAGAGCGAGAATCCACCATCTCCGGCGAGATAGCATGGGGTGCGTCGACGCAAGGGATATCTCCCCCGTTGCGTCATCCTTCGACACTCCCTCTTCGCGTTCGGTTGTTGCCGCAGTACTTCTTATGATGAGCAGAAGCCACTCCACATCAGGGCTAGGGATGGTGCAGGCTTAACTAAGGAGGGACTATAGTGCGGCACTGATTCAATTGTCAATCGATTGTCATCGATGGCATCGTATAGAATCTCCCAAATGAAGAACAAGTCACCGAGCTTTCTTGAAAACGAGAAAGAGTTGTTTCCGGTAAGAGAGCGGGCGACGGAGCGGGCTCAGAAGCACCAGCGCATCCAGGAGTTTCTCGAGGTTCACTTGCTGGACGGATTAATCGTGTCGCGTCACGAAAACATTGCCTGGGCTACGGCCGGCGTGGTTGAGATACGCGTTGCAGTGACTCGTGAGACAGGGCCTGGAAGCCTGCTCTTTACGCGCAACGGCGATACCTACTATCTGACCTCAAACAACGAAGCACCGAGACTTGCCAAGGAAGAGTTTGCAGATCTCGGGTACCAGGCGCTGATCGAGCCATGGTATGCAAGCAATCCAACAGAGTCTGCTCGAAGGATCGTTAGCGAGGGGAGGCTTGGTGGAGATGATGCCTCCCTTGGACTGCCTGTCGTCTCCATGAAGGGGCTGCGTTCCTTGCTGACTGAGGGGGAAATCGCGCGTTACCGCTGGCTGGGCGAAAACGTAGCAGACGCTGTAACGAATTCTCTTTTTCTCCTCCATCCCGGAATGAGCGAAGCCACGATGCAGGCATTAGTGGCGCAGCAGCTATTGGCGAAGCGCATTCTGCCGTCTGTTCTTCTTATAGCCGTTGACGCACGGATTCGTAACTACCGGCACGCTGTAGCGCGAGACGGCGTACTTGATCGATTCGGTATGTTGAATATTTGCGCCCGGCGTTGGGGCTTGGTCGCTTCTATCACTCGCTATGTTCACTTTGGCGCTATGCCCGCAGAACTGGAGGAGAAGTTTGAGGCAGCTGAGGCGGTGAACGCCGCTCTGATGGATGCGACGCGGGAAGGCGCAACTGCCGGGGAACTGTTCGAAGTGGCCCGCGAACGCTACACGGCGCAAGGCTACTCCGGCGAAGAGCAGATGCACCATCAGGGAGGAGCAATCGGCTATTGGGAGCGCGAGTGGATTGCACGGCCAGGAGGTACAGAACACGTCCTGAACCCACAGCTGATGGCATGGAACCCCAACCTGCAAGGCGCAAAGGTCGAAGACACCGTCGTGTTCCGCGATGGGGAGTTAGAAGTGCTTACCAGCACACCACGTCTCCCTGTGGTCGAAACACGTTGCAATGGAAATGTATATCGTTCTGCGGGCGTACTGCTTGCCTGATGAAACACCACTTGTCAGGGGTTAGAGTTGAACGCAGTTGGAATGCACGGATTTAATGAGCTCTGAGATGGAAAACTGCATGAAACGTCGCGAATTCTTGAAGTCTGTTGCTGCCCTTGGAGGCATCCTTACGTACGACCCGTACGAAGCCCTTTCCCTGCAAACTGCTCCGACAGCACCGGTGCCTGACTTGGCGATCAAGCGAGTCCTGGTGATGTTCAAGTGTCACTTTGATGCGGGGTTCGTCAACACCCAGGCAGCAGTGGTCAATCGCTACTTCACCGAGTTCTTCCCGCGGGCGATCCAGTTGGCAGATGAGATGCGCAATACCGGCAAGCATCCTTACGTTTGGACCACCGGATCATGGTTGCTCTATGAGTACCTTGAGCAGGCTGCGCCGAGAGACCGGGAACGGATGGAGCAGGCCATCTCCAAGGGTGACATCGCGTGGCACGCTTTGCCTTTCAGCTGGCAGACGGAGTTGATGGACCGTTCCATGATCTCAGGCGCCACAGCATTGTCAGGAGCACTCGATCGTCGGTTTGGGCGTACGACTACCGGAGCCAAAATGACGGACGTCCCGGGCCACACCCGCGGCCTGATTAGCCCCCTCGTCGACTCGGGAGTGAAGTTCATCGACATTGGCGTAAACGGAGCGAGCATGCCCGCTGAAGTGCCTCCGGTATTCCGCTGGAAAGAAGTAGGCGGTAAGGAACTAGTGGTCATGTATCACCACGGATACGGAAGCGTCGCAACTGTGCCGAACTCTGACTTGGCTATCGCAATCGTCGTCCGAGGGGACAACAGCGGGCCGCACAAACCGGAAGAGATCGAGAAGATCTATTCCGACTTCGGAGCGCAGTTTCCAAACGCTCGTGTCACTGCCACAAATCTTACGGAGATTGCGAACGCTGTCGAACCGTTCCGTGCCAACTTGCCTGTGGTAACGCAGGAAATCGGTGATACGTGGATCTATGGGATTTCGAGCGATCCACTGAAAATAGCGAGATATCGCGAAATCGCCAGGCTACGCCAGGCGTGGATCGCCGACGGGAAGTTTCGAATTGGGGACACCACGGATGTGGGACTCTTGCGGCGCTTGCTTCTGGTGCCGGAACACACTTGGGGCACCGACACAAAGACGTGGCTTGACTTCGACAACTATGAGCCAGCGGATTTGGCCAGGATGCTTCATACGAAGAACTATGAAGTTGTTAAGCACAGTTGGGAGGAGAAGCGCCAGAACCTCTTCGATGGAATTAGTGCGCTCCCTGAAACACTGCAAACCCAGGCGCGAACCGCGCTTCGCAATCTCGACGCGAAGAAGCCGCAACTGTCGCGGTCGTCAAAAGAATGGGTCGGGAAAGAACTCGAGACAGAGCATTTCGTGCTTCGCCTCGACGCGCAGACGGGTGCGATCTGTCGACTTCGTAACCAGGCCACGGGCAGGGAATGGGCCACAGAGGATTATCCCCTCGCACTCTTCTCGTATCAAACGCTTTCGCAGCAAGACTACGCGCGCTTTATGTCGAACTACATTATTAGCGCTGTCGATTGGGCGAAGAAAGACTTTGGAAAGCCAAACATCGAACGATTTGGTGCGGAAAGCCGCAACCGGATGCCTTCGCTGATTGAGGCCAGATGCAAAGAAGATGCAGAAGGCCACCGCTTGGTAGCACGTCTCGAAGTCCGGGATTCGAAAGCGCTGGAATCAGGGAAGGCTGCGTTTCCGCAGCAAATGTATCTCGAGCTGATCCTGCCGCGGCGCGAGCCGGTTATTCGCTTGAACTTTTCCTGGTTTCAAAAGCCAGCGACCCGTCTTCCCGAGGCACTCTGGCTTACTTTCAATCCTGTTACTTCAGGAGCGGAGAGCTGGATGATGGACAAGTCAGGCGAGGAGATCTCTCCGTTTGAAGTGGTGCCGTCCGGAGGCCGGCATCTGCATGCCGTCGACACCGGCCTCCGTTACAAGGATGGGAACGAAGTACTGGCGATTGAAACGCTGGACGCACCATTGTTTGCGTTCGGCGAAAAATCACCTTTGAACTTCTCCAAATCACAACCCGATCTTTCCAAAGGCGTTCATTGCAACCTCTTCAACAATGCTTGGGGGACGAACTACCTCATGTGGTATGGGGAGGACATGCGTTTCCGATTTACCCTCAAGTGTTGAATGTTTACTGCAATCGAAATGATCATCAAGAATCCGAAAGAAGATGAGCCTTGGAGGGGAAGATCGAACATGAACCGGTGGGTGAACGCTCAATGAACAGAAGAACCTTTAACAAGCTTGCTGGCCTATCTGCTCTGAGTGTAATGGCAGGTGGCGCAGTTCTGGATGCTGAACAAAGCACTGCATTGGGCGAGGTGGTGTTAGAGGATGAAACGCTTCTTGCTGCCTTTGATGTCAGAACAGGCGCGCTAACCCGATTGCACCGGAAGTCGCCCTTTTGGGCGATCCAAAGGCGTGCTGAACTTGGTGTTTCCTTTCGCCTTCATGCTCCGCTTCCTACCCGCCGCGACAATTTCGTGCTCGGACAGAAACAACGCGCCTCCAAAGTAGAAAGGCTTTCGGATCGTCAGGTACGCCTGCAATGGAAGGACTTGATAAGCGAACATGGTGGTGTTCTGCCTATCACCTTCATTGCCATGGTAACGCTGCAGAATGGTGCCCTGACCTTCGACGGCACACTCGTCAACGATTCTGATCTACATGTAGAAACGATTGACTATCCCTATCTTGGCGACCTCGATCCTCCTGCGCGAGATGCGCGAATGGAGGCCAAGATCATGCGGTATGACAATCTCGAATCCGCAGAAGTGTATCCGCATTTTGCCAATGAGAAGGGTTATTGGGGTGTTGATTTCCCGACGAAGACCTTCGACTCCTGCCACAGCCTCTTCTGTCTCATTCAATCCGGGCATGAGGGTCTGTATGTGGAAATGCAAGACTCCAGTTCCCGGTATCTCTTGCAGTACACGTTCGAGCAGCACCCAGGCGTAATCAATAATCTAGCTCCGTTTTCGAGCGTAGCTGCCCATTCGGTCGATGTGCAGAGGGTTCCATCCGGAGATCAAATCTCCGGTCTCCCGGTACACCTGGACTTTCGCACGTCTCATTTCATCTTCGCGCGGCCTCATTCAACCGTGAATCTCGTCCCCGTGGTTTTACGTTGCTACCGTGGAGACTGGCATGCCGGGATTGATCTCTACAAGCAATGGCGGAACACGTGGTACAAGCCGCCGCAGATTCCCGCCTGGGCCTTGGAGGTACATTCGTGGCAGCAGTTGCAGATCAATTCGTCGGAAGAGGAATTTCGCATTCCGTACACAGATCTTGTGAAGTACGGCGACGAGTGCGTCAAGAATGGAGTAAAAGCGATTCAGCTGGTTGGCTGGAACCTTGGCGGCCAGGACCGGGGCAATCCTTCGCAAGATACCGATCCAGGCTTGGGTACGTGGCAGGAGTTGTACGATGCGATCGCTCAGATTCAGGCAAAGGGTGTGAAGGTCATTCTCTTCGGCAAGTTTCCGTGGGCCGATATGACCACCGAGTGGTACAAAAAGGAACTATATCGGTATGCGAGCACTGATCCTTACGGTCTCCAATATGTGTACCCCGGCGACAGTTATCACACGCCAACGCAATTGGAGGGGATCAACAATCGGCCGTTTGCGGTGATGGACTTCTGTTCTCCTGCTTATCGCGATATCGCCACGAAGGAATTCCAGAAGCTCCTGCGCTTGAATGCTGCCGGCTGGCTTTTTGACGAAGTGTGCTATCACGGCCAGGTGAAATATTCGTTTAGTGACGAGCACGGATACACCCCACCAGGTTATCTCTACTCCGGCGACATTCCCCTTGCCAGGCAGCTGCGCGTTAGCGCGAACGAGATCAATTCCGATTTTCTCTTCGCAGGGGAAGGGCCGCAGGACTGGCTGACCCAGTATTATCCGGTGTCGTACTTTCGGGGAAGCGAGACGCCAATCGAACGATATATTGCACCACATGCTCCAATCATGGCCGCAGTCAATGGCTTTGATGATCGCGAGCAGCTCAATGAGATCTTGCTGTTTCGATACATCATCAGTTATGAGCCTTTCAACTTCAAAGGTCACCTGAGCGATTTTCCATTGACGCTGGCATATGGTCAGAAGATCGATGCCCTGCGATGCAAATATAAAGCGTGGTTATGGGATGCTGAATTCCGCGACACTTTGGGAGCCAACGTCGTCTCTGACGGCGCCCACCGCTATTCCGTCTTCGTGACGGAGTCTGGCAAGCGTGCGGTTGTCGTCATTAATCAGGAGTTCGATAAGATGAATACTGCCAGTGTGGAGTTGCCGAACCCGGGCACGCTGGTCATTGCCACTCCGGAGGAGCCGGATGCCAAACCGACGTCGGGAACTGTCACGATTCCAGCCCGTTCTGCCGCTGTCGTGATGGAGCTGTGAGAAACGCGCTAAAGCGCAAAATGACTGAGAAAACATCCGTCCTGTGGAAACTAGGTCTCAAGAGTCCTGTTGTTTGAGGGCGTCAAGTCTGGCGCGATGAATTGCAGCGAGACCGATCTCTCACTCCAAAACAGAATAGGGTTCTAGACGGATGGCGCTAGTCTCTAACAACGCGATTGGAGTGAGAAATAAAAGGGCATAATATGGTTTCCCATCTCTAAGTTAAGATGTGAGACCGGTATCTTGACAAAGAATCGCTCGCAACCTTATAGTGGCTTCCCGTCGCACCCATTGCAAAACAATCTTGGTCATGGGAGGGGCAACTCCATGTATAAAAGACAGTTGGGAAGCAAGAGAGTAACGCCTAACGTTTCTGCTGTGCATACGGTGGCCCGGGTCGTTCGAACGCGGGCCTTGGTTGGATGGGCCGTGATCTGCTTCCTGTCCGGCGCAGGATCCGCTCAGACCAACATTAGCCAAACGGTAAACGCGACATATAACAACATCACTACTGGCTACGTCATCCCGAACGATTTCATCGGAATGAGCTTTGAGACCCAAAGCATGGGCTCAGGGCAATTTGGAGTATCCGGATACTTTTTTTCTTCTGCCAACACACAACTGATCAATCTTTTTCAGCAAATGAGCATCAGGAACTTGCGTATCGGCGGGGGTACAGTCAACCTCTACCAGCCCACCGACCAAGACATCGACAGTCTGTTTGGTTTCGCGCCAGTTGCAGGTGTGAAGGTGATGTACTCGGTGCCTATCGATAACAGCCCGGGAGTGCTGGGGACGAATAACGAATCCTACGATGCTCAGATGGTGGGTTATATCTGGGGAACTGCGGCCTATTCACCGTGGGTCCATTCCTTCGCCTTGGGCAACGAAGAAGACGCAAACGCAACTCTTTCGAATTATGTCAACACTTACTGGGAGCCTTTTCAAGGCTACATTGCGAACCACGGCGGTTCGGGTGCATCCTTCTCCGGGCCCGACTCGGGTTCTTATAACGGAGTGAGGTCTTACAACGGAACGTTATGCGGAGGCTCACCAGGAAGGGTATTTTGGGCCTATGGATTTGCCTACTGTGCTAAGAATTCGCCGTGGACATTTTTTAGTAACACGTCCCAGCATTTCTATGCCGGAGGAGGAGCTTGCAATAGCAGTACGACTTGCAATACTGCCAACCAGGCCACAACGGATATGCTGTCCTCTGCATGGGTAACGGGCACGACAAACACGGGAACTGAACCCTGCGGTAGCGGATCCTGCACTTACTATCCCTACGGATACCTTTACAACAATATGCTGTCTCCCATCGTGACGAACACGAGCGTTCCATATCGCTTAACAGAACTGAATGAATTCGTCACCGGAACACAAGGTGCGAGCAATGCGTTCACCGGAGCATTGTGGGCTTTGGATGCTATGCATTGGTTTGCTGAGAATAATGCTGCCGGAACGAACTTCCATAACAATCCTTGGATTCCTTCCGATACGATCATTCCCGGGGACCTTACGCAATATGGGGGAGCCGGGTGGCAAAATCAGAACTTTGCATGCACAGGCGGAGTTTGCAATAACTTCACGATTGTTCCGAAAGGCTATGGAATTAAAGCCTTCGATTTGGGAGGCCACGGCTACACAGTAGGCGTGACCGCACTCGAAACAAACATGCCCGACAGCGGAAGCTTGGATACATACGCAGTTGGATCTGGGCAGGACCTCTATGTCACGTTAATCAACAAAACCAATGCAACCAATAGCGGCGACACGGCGAATGTGACAATCAATATTGGGACGAGCGATGCGCCATTTGTCGCAGCCAGCGTCTCTTCGATCGCGCTCTGGAACGGGGACTCAAGTGCTCCGTCCGATCCAACTCAGTTAACGGCATCACTTGGCAACGGCTCCATCGTTAATTCAGGCACTCAGTGGGCCGGATATTGGACGGCGCAGTCCGCCATGACCTCAGGCAGTGAGGTAATTTCTGTGCCGCCGGCTCAAGCGGTGATTGTTCACTTCCATGCTCCAAGCAATTATGTTGGCCCCGTCCAGATCAACCAGAACGGTGCTCTGGAGATGTTTACTACCGACAGTAGCGGCAATGTTTATCACCAATGGCAGAAGGCCGCTGACCTGAATACAGAACCGAACAGTGCGGTGACGAATTGGAGCAGCGTAACCGAGTATCTTTCCGGGGCACAGAAAACTGCATCTCCCACCGGCGACATTGCAGTGGCGAAAAATCTGGACAATACACTTCAGGTCTTCATCCCGACCAGCACAGATGTCTTTTACAGCCGGCAGCAGACACCAGGGGGTGCTTGGAGTAGCTCATGGACTGACATGGGTAGTCCGACTGGTCTCAGTCATTTGAAAGCAGGACGGAACGCAGATGGGAGTCTGACGGTCTTCGGATTGGATTCTAGCGGCAATCTGTACTACAACACCGAAAACGCACCGGGGGTGGCTTGGTCTGGCTGGACCAAACTCAATGGCCAAACCATTGGGAACGGTTACGTTGTTGGTGAGAACCTCAATGGGCGGCTGGAAGTGTTCGGCGTGAGCGGCGGAAATGTCTACCATATTTGGCAGACTCTGAGTAACGGTTGGTCCAGTTGGGGAGAAATCGCTGCGAATTCCGGCCAGACACTCAATGGATGGCTGCAACTTGCCAGGAATGTGGCGGGAGATCTCTACCTGTTTGCGTTGGACTCCAACGGCAATGTGTGGAGTAACTGGCAATCGAGCCCCAGTGGAGGATGGCAAACCAGTTGGACCGAGCTGCCGATTCCATCCTCGGCTATCAAGCCTGGCTTTGTTGCTGGCCAAAACGCAAACGGACGATTCGAACTGTTTGGAGTAGGAAGCGACGCCAACGTCTATCACATGTGGATCACCAGCAGTGGTACTTGGAACAGCAATTGGGTCACCATCACTGGCAATGTTCCTGCCGGGGGATTCGATCCACACCTGATGGTGGGAAATACCAATGATGGCCGGCTGCAAGTCTTCGCAATCGGGAAGAACAGCCCAAGCGATATCTATACGAACTGGCAAGCATCGATTAGTGGTAGTTGGACGAATTGGGCCGACTTCGGAAGCGCCACCAGCGGACTGACCTTCTTTACTGGTCAGCCATAAGCACCCATGACGACGAACTGTCAGATCCGAGGCTGGCCGGTATCAACTTTTGCGAAATGACACCGCTTACGCCAGAATTGCCAAGGAAAGCCGACGGCTCGTCCCGGCAGCAGGATAGCTTCTTGACCGCAAAAAAGTCGGACGGATTGAGTCGGAGTTTTATGAATGACCGGTCTCTCGCGTCAACATCCCTAGCCTTAAAAAATCGAGGTTTCGAGATCACTTTTCGTGCTATCTCGCGAGAAAAAATCTCCCTATAACAAGAGCTTGTATGTGAATTGAGTCGCCTCCAAGGCGCTCCATTTTCGCGGGCAATTAGATTTCAGAGACCGTTCTCTTGACAATCCGATATCGCATGCATATAGTTTCCGCCGAGCAGCGCCCCAGGAAAGAAGCAACCGTAAATCCATAGCTCGCTTTGGAGGCAGCACACATGCATCAAACGAAAGTAGTCGTCGACACATCGTTTCAACCGGGATCCCCGTTCAAGAAAAGCAAATATTTCATGCTGTTTTTGATGTGTGTGATCTTCTTCGGCTTTTCACTGCAACTGGCCGCGCAAATTGACAGGGGCGGTGTGGCAGGTACTGTAAGAGACCCGTCCGGCGCTGTAGTAGCAGGGGCACAACTCACGCTGACAAATGAGGCGACAGGCATATCGGAGAAGGCGAGAGCCTCTTCTTCGGGAACCTACGTTTTCGAAGCAGTCCTGCCCGGTACCTATACATTGCGCGTTGAAGCGCGCGGATTCGGGACATATATCGCAAATGGCTTGCAAGTGCATATCCAAAGCGTCATCACGGCTGATGTCCAACTCACGCTAGGGAGTGTAAGTCAGCAGGTGACGGTCACTTCGGCGGCACCACTGCTGCAGGCGCAGGATGCGTCTCTCGGTCAGACCGTTTCTTCCGCAGCTGTCAATGATTTGCCGCTCAATGGGCGCAACTGGCTTTCGTTGACGATGCTCGCGGCTGGTACTTATGTGAATCCGGGATCATCGCCCAATAACGTAACCTCTGTGTTGGCGAATGGTGCGGAGAATGGCCAGGTAGACTTCAGGTTGAACGGAATCAATGACAATGGCGAAGTGTTTGGAGGTACCACCGTTGCACCGGTTCCAGATGCAATCGTGGAATTCAAGTTGCAGGACGGCAACAACAGCGCAGAATTCGGCCATTCTGCGGGCGCGGTAGTGAATGCCGCGGTCAAGTCCGGTACAAACTCACTGCGGGGCGACGTCTGGGAGTACTTCAGGAACGAGGCGCTCAACGCCAACGATTACTTCTCCAACTTGCATCATCTGAGGCGTCAGGAATATCGCCAGAATCAGTTTGGCGGAACACTCGGCGGCCCCGTCTACATTCCGCATCTCTATAACGGGAAAAACAAGACATTCTTTTTCTTTGACTACCAGCGCACGCCGTTTGTGCAGTCGACCAGCTTTACGGACAGTGTTCCGACCGCTTCGATGAGGAGCAGCAACTTCACAAATCTGCAGGATTTGATCAACGCGAATAGTGGAACGGGGACCGACGGGTTGGGACGCAAATTCCCCCATGGAACAGTCCTTGATCCCGCGACAACGCGAGCTATCGCATCGGGCAAGATTGATCCGGTGACGGGTCTAGTCAATACCACGACCGGCACAGTGTATGTCCGTGATCCGTTCTACACCGGAAGCTTGGTAGGAACCACCAACTTCGTTGGCGCTACATCGCAGCTCAACATCATTCCTACTTCCCGAATCGATCCCAACGTGGTCAAGTTGCTTCAGTTGCTTCCGGCTCCAACTTCGAATGGCATTACGAATAACTATTTCGTCGCTCCTTTGCAGCACTCAATCACCAATCAGTACGATATACGAATCGATCACACCTTCAGCGCGAGAGACTCGGTCTTTGGGGTCTTTAGCCGAAGCACGCAAAATGTTACGTCGGCCCAGCCGTTTGCTGGTGCTGCGGGCGGAGCGCTGCAGATCGCATTTGCGACGACTCAGCCCGTATATGTACTCGCCTTGAGCTACACACATGCATTTTCCCCCACCTTTATCAACGAAGCGCGCTTTGGAATTGATCACAACTACAACACGCGGATCCTGCCCACTGCTGACGCGATGGGCTTACCTGAGCAGTATGGCATCCAGGGAATACCGCAGATTCCCAACAACGGTGGACTGCCTACCTTCAATGTAGGTGGATTCAGTGCATTTGGAGGCCGCCGGTTCAGTCCGACAATTCAAACAACTGGTGCGTATGAGTACTCCGATAATGTGACCAAGATCCACGGAAACCATGAGCTAAAGGTTGGGTTTCAGCTTGAGCGCATCATCGGACACATCGTCCAGCCAGCGTACAGCCGAGGGAACTTTACCTTCAGCGGGCAGTACACAGACATTCCGAATCTAACCACAGGGCTGACTGGCATCGCGGATATGGAACTCATCCCAACCGTTTCCACGGTGAGCGGGCTGCCAGGGATTACGGCATACGACAATCTGGGAGGTCTCAGCAGCTACAACGGTTCGAATTACGCAGGCACAAATTATTCCTCGTACTATACTGGCATCTTTGCGCAGGATTCGTGGAAGGCCACCCCTACTCTGACACTGAATCTAGGCCTCCGCTGGGACTACTTCTCTCCCTTCAACGAGTCCAACGGACGACAAGCCAACTTCATCATGGACGGCGGCAACGGGTCCACGGGCACTTACTATATTGCTAAGGACGGATGCAATGTACCGCGCTCTGCAGGGTTCAACTCATTGCTAGCGAGTTACAACATTCAGATCAAGTGCCTCTCTGGGGACACGGTGTACAACGCGCAGACGACCAATTTTGCTCCGCGCCTTGGAATCGCATATCGACTGTTCCCCAACCTTGCCGTACGTGCGGGATACGGTATCGCGTATGGTGCGTTTGACTCGGTCGGATACGGCGGAACTCTGGGGACGAACTACCCGTTCCAGTACACACTCAACTCGCCTAACACGACGTCGCTTGTCCCGGTCACGCTTTCCAACAATCAGACTGCTACCATTGAAAATACATTTGGCACGATCAATCTGCAGGATTCAACTTTGATCAATGGCAAAAACCTGAGCCTCAGCGGCAAGCAGTATAACTACCAAACCCCCTACATCCAGAGTCTCAACCTGAATGTTCAGTACCAGTTCACCAAGCATGATTCGATTCAGGCTGGATATGTAGGGTCACTGGGCAGACACCTTGATACGATCGGCCAGCATAACGCTCCTTCGCAAATCTTGCCGACCAGCGTAAACCAGACGAACTATAGACCGCTCCCGACCCTTGCTGGCGGTTCACAGTATTTTGCTACAAATGCCAAAAGCAGCTATCAGTCGTTACAGACTGTGTATACACACCAGTTCGACGATGGGCTCGGTGTGCTGGCGAACTACACGTATGGCAAGTGTATGTCCAATGACGCTGGTAAAGGACCGCTGTCAGGCGGATTCAGGGCCCAATGGCTGACCGGTTTCGGAATCAAGCCTGATTATTCTCTCTGCCCCTCTGATGCAACCCATGCTTTCCACTTGTCTGGACAATACGCATTGCCGATCGGGAAGGGGAGCAAGTTCCTGAGCAATGCGAACAACGTGGCGAATGCGTTTGTCAGCGGTTGGCATCTCAACTTTATCTACATCTATCAAAGCGGCCAGCCATTCAATGTCGGCTGCCCACTCGCGACCAGCTCGGATTTTGGCTGCAATGCAAATTTGGTACCTGGTCAGAATCCCTACGCCGGACCGCACAACCGTACTCAATGGCTGAACCCAAGCGCATTTACTCAGCCACCTGCTGCAACTGCGATCGGTCAGACGGATTATTCAGTTCTCGGCGGAAAACCACAACAGGTACGTGGACCAACTCTCAGCAATGTGGACGCATCTTTCTTCAAACAATTCAAGGTGTCGGATCAAACAATCGTAGAATTCCGCGCCGAAGCCTTCAATCTGTTCAACCGGGCGCAATTTGGGCAACCTGGTCAATTAAACTTCACGAACCTCACGGCGTTTAGCTCAATCACCTCACTTCGTAGCAATCCAAGACTGGGGCAATTGGCATTGAAGCTCTACTTCTGAAGGTCTAAGCTTTCTGTAAAGAGACCCTGGGAAGTCAAACAACTCCCCAGGGTTGACTCGTCCTCTCCAGGTGCGACAGCGGAAGTTGTGTCTCATTGTTTGCGTCACATGCGCGCCTCACTCCCATAATTCCATTGACAATCAATTGCAATCGATTACAATCTAACCAATAAGCATTCGTGCGAGAGAATAAAGTTAGACGCAAAGCAGGACTTCCGGTGAACGATGCAGCGAAACTGCTTAGCGAGTCGGTCATTTCTGTAATTCGGTGGCCTACATACGTGAATTCATGGATGGAAATCAGATCCTCAACGCCACGCGGGCAAAAGGGAAGTGCACGAGATGACGGTCGGTAACTTGTTGGTCGTTCAAGGAGGTGGGCCAACTGCCGTATTGAATGCGAGCCTCTCTTCCATCATCTCGGAAGCGTCGCAGTTGAAGGCGTTCGGGCGCATCTCTGGAGCGCAGTCCGGCCTTCTCGGCCTGGTTAATGGGGATTACGTTGATCTAGGCGGGCTCTCATCGCGAGACCTCGGCCTCCTGCGCAATACCAGCGGAGCCGCGCTCCGCACATCTCGTTACAAACCGTGCGACGAAGATTTTGAGAAGATGCTCGGCCATCTCAGGGCATCTTCCGTGCACAGCATCCTGTTCGTGGGAGGCAACGGGACGATGCGTGGTGCGGAGGCGGTTGGCGCCTTCTGTCGCAACGCAGGCTATGAGCTCCAGATCATTGGTGTGCCGAAGACGATAGATAATGACATCGCGAGAACGGACCGTAGTCCGGGCTTCGGTAGTGCCGCACGTTATATAGCGCAGTCCACGCGCGATCTTGGTCTGGATATACGTTCGCTCCCCCAACCTGTCTCCATCCTCGAAACGATGGGCCGGAGCGTCGGCTGGCTTGCCGGTGCCTCGGTTGTTGGTAAGAGATGCGAGGGCGACGCCCCGCACCTCGTGTACTTGCCTGAGCGTCCCTTTGCAGCAGACATGTTTCTAAGCGATCTGGAAAGGCTTCTAACCAGGCAAGACTGGGCTGTCGTCGTGGTTGCCGAAGGACTCCGTGATACGGAGAGAAATCTTGTCTATCAGACGACCAATCCATCCCAGTTCGACGCGCTGAAGCGTCCACTTACTGGCGGGGTTGGAGAATTTCTCGCCAAAATGGTTTCCGACCGTCTACACATCCGTTGCCGCAGCGAAAAACCCGGACTCCTCGGGAGAGCATCCGTGTCTCATGTCTCCGAGCAGGACCTCGCTGACGCAGAACTGGTAGGACGAGCAGGCGTTCATGCCCTCACACTCGGTAATTCTGACAAGATGGTCGCGCTGCTCCCACTCTCTGGTTTTGAGGCGAACAAATACGATCTCGTCGATCTCAGTGACATCGCGGGAGAAGAGCGCACCATCCCTGAAGATCTACTCTCTGATGGCCCGCTCTCGGTAAATCAAGACTTCATCAGCTACGTATCTGCTCTGGCCGGCGATCTGCCAGAGTATTTTGATCACTCGTCGTTACAGCGCAATTCATAGTAATCATCAATGGAGTTCCGGATGCAAAGCGATTCAAAGAAGAGGATTGGGGTACTGGTGTTCAGCCGAAAGCGGCCGGGCTTCGATCAGGACTGGAGCAAGATCGTCCGGACCTGTTCCCTTGGAGTGCTCGACCACCTCGACATGGGCCCGGTCGGCGCTGACGCGCTTGTCTTCGACGATCCAACCATCCGAGCCGCATTAGCCTCCATTCAGCAAGCTAAGTGCGACGCCCTGATCATCATTCAGCCTTCGATCGCAGACGGCCAGTTCGCATTTTCGATCATGCAGCAGTGGTCTGGGCCCATTGTCCTCTGGGCAACTCCTGAGAGGCCTGGAGATGGTAATGTAAGTTCCTGCTCTTTGGTCGGAGCGCATCTTTTTGCGTCGATTCTTCGGCAAGCAGGCCATCCTTTTGAGCTCGTCTATGGCGATGGCGAAGACGTCAAGATACAGGCTGATCTGGCGCGCGCGATCTCGCTTGCAACGACAGTCTCTCGCTTGCAGCGCGCCAAGGTCGGTGTCATCGGCAACCACGCACCTGGATTTGTCGACCTTGCGGCCGATCCCTTCCTGTCGCGCAAAGGGATCGGCATTCAGCAGTTGTCCCTTAGCCTTGCACAATATATAGACCGCGTGAACGCCGTTTCGAAGGAGCGAGTGCAGCAAGATGTGAAAAGGGTTCGCGAACTGGGCCTTCAAGCATCACCCGGCTCCGACTTTCCCGTCTCTGAGGAGACTCTCGAGATTAGTTCTCGCTACTACCTTTCTCTCGGTGACATCATGAGCGAAGCCAAACTAGACGCTCTGAGCTTGCAATGCTGGCCGGAATTGCCCATTGTCTTTGGTCATTGGCCCTATCTGGCTGTATCCCGTTTGACAGCTGAGGGCACCTCGGTCTCGATCGAGGGAGACGTCGATGGTGCCATTCAAAGCTTGATGAGCCGCTACCTCGGAATAGGCCCCGGATTCCTGACGGATTGGCTTGAACACGATCGCTCCAGCATCTTCTTCTGGCATCCGGGCATGGCGCCTCTTGATCTCTGCCATGACATCGGGAGCGAAGAAGGCCCCACTCTTGGGCCACACTTCAACGGGGCCAGACCATTTGTGGTAGACGGTCCTCTTCGATCGGGTCAGCCAGTTACCGTAGCGCGGCTATGGCGATGTGACGGTACATACCATCTGACGGCCTTCGAGGGAGTTGCCGTCCAGCCCAAACGAAAAGTTACTGGCAACAGCATCCTGGTGGAAGTGGATGGCAAGGATGTACCAGCGCGCTTCGATGACCTGATTCATGCCGGAATGCCCCATCACGTCTCTCTCTATCCGGGTAGATCAGGGGAGACATTTCGTAGACTTGCACGACTTTTAGGTTTGAATTGGCACTAATAAACTCGAACACAAAACGAGCAAAAGTTCGCTTCAAATCGTAATAGTTTACAATCAATTGCCAAAGAGATTTCGCTCCAGTCGAGTTTAGGAGGACAAGATGAAGGCAAAGGTCGCTCGGCATCACGTGCGAGATGAGATTCAGCGCCGGATCCTATCCGGGGAGTCCAAAGCAGGTGAACGCCTGAGCCAGCAGAGTTTGGCTCGAGAGCTCGGTGTCGCTCAAGGGACAGTGCGAGAGTCCCTTCTCGAACTTCATTGGCTCGGTTTGGTCGAATCAGTCGACCACTTGGGGGTGTTTGTCGATAAGCTCGACGCCTCCCGAATCTGCGAGGCATATCAGATCCGTGAAGTTCTTGAAGGTCAGGCCGCAAGGTTGGCCTGCGGCAATGCTGGACGAGCCGATATCGCGACGCTTCGTGAGATGACGGAAACCATCTTTCGTCTGGCACAAGAAAACAAGAATACGGAGACCGCATCGCTCGACCGGGCTTTTCATATGAAGATCATTGAACTCTCGCGCAACAGCATTTTGCTGCGTCTGTCCGAGACCTATCGCGTTCTCGGCATGATGGTGCGTGCCTTTCGCGAACCGAAAGTGATCTATGAGGAGCACCTCCGAATCGTCGAAGCGATCGAGCACAATTTCGCAGATGAGGCCGAGCGGCAGGCCAGACAGCACGTGGTCGGTGCCCGGCTCATGATCGAACAGCAGGCGAGAGAAGGCAAGTTCGTATTCAGTTGGGCTGGCTAACCGTAAGGAAGACGCGTGATGATTGAACTTCAAACCGACACAATGGTGTCTCGGAAGGTTTTTCTCGGCGGTTCCTGGGTTGCGACCGAGGAGGCAATCGATGTGTTTGATCCGGCAAACGGTCAGGCCTTCGCGAGGGTACACACAATCGGCCGGGGGCATGTTCACGGCGCACTAAAGACCGCTGCCGCAGTTCTTCCGGTATGGCGCGGTCTCACTGCGAAAGAGCGTGGAGCTCTGTTAAATCGAGTTGCAGACGAACTCAACCGCAGGAAGAACGAAATTGCGCGCATCATCACGCAGGAGAATGGCAAGCCCCTTGCGCAAAGCGAGGGCGAAGTTGCCATGGCGGAAGACCATCTGCGTTGGTTTGCTGAAGAAGGCCGCCGTGTCTACGGCCGCATGATCCCTCCCCAGGCCAAAGGCAAGCGTCATCTCGTCGTGAAGACGCCCATCGGCGTTGTTGGTGCGATCGCTCCATGGAATTTTCCGCTTGTCTTATCCGTGCGCAAGGTGGCACCGGCGCTTGCCGCAGGTTGCCCGGTCATCCTTAAACCGGCATCGCAAACTCCGCTTTCAGCCATCGCACTTGCTGAATGCATGGAATCGGCCGGCATGCCCTCCGGCGTCTTTCAGTTGGCAATCGGAAACGCCGCGATGATCGCCGAAGAATTCCTCACAAACGATACCTGCCGCAAAATCAGCTTCACGGGATCAACACGTACCGGACAGGAACTCATCCGCGGCGCCGCGAAATCCATTAAGCCACTCTGCCTTGAGTTGGGCGGACATGCGCCCTTGCTCGTCTTTGATGATTGCGACTTGGATCGCGCCGTTCAAGAGGCGATCATTGCCAAGTTCCGCAATACTGGCCAATCGTGCATTGCGGCCAACCGCATCTACGTACAAAAGACCATCTACAACGATTTTGTCCAGAGATTTGTTGCAGCGGCGAAGGCTCTCAAAGTAGGCCCTGGCCTTGAGCCAGGAATGGATGTCGGGCCGATGATCAGCCAGCATGCGCTCGATGGTGCCCTCGCGCAGCTTCGTGACGCGGAGATGCATGGAGGTAGGGTGCTCGTAGGAGGCAAGCGACTCGCAGGGCACTCGGGATACTTCCTCGAGCCCACGGTCATCGAAGGCGTTGGAGATGAGGCGCTCTGCATGAATGAGGAGACCTTCGCGCCAATCGCACCGATCACCAGCTTCGAAACCGAGGAGGAAGCAGTACGACGCGCAAACGCAACTCCTTACGGTTTGAGTGCCTACGCGATGACCCGCGACATAGGCCGGATCTTCCGCTTGGCTGAATCAATCGAGGCAGGCACGCTCGGCATAAACGATGGAGCTCCATCAACGAGCCAAAGCCCCTTTGGTGGAGTGAAGCAAAGCGGTTGGGGCCGTGAACTGGGAATCGAAGGTCTCGAAGCTT
This sequence comes from Edaphobacter bradus, assembly GCF_025685645.1. Classification (NCBI taxonomy): domain Bacteria; kingdom Pseudomonadati; phylum Acidobacteriota; class Terriglobia; order Terriglobales; family Acidobacteriaceae; genus Edaphobacter; species Edaphobacter bradus. Next base: position 237,243 of record NZ_JAGSYF010000002.1, on the reverse strand, counting down.
TTCTGGAGACAAAACATGTCTCCATCGGCGGTATTTAGTTCGTGCGATACGAAAGAAGAGAGGACAGCAGGCATGATTCATTTCCTTGTGCACAACGCGGTCGATAACGTCGGCGTCGCAGTCGTGGACATTCCCCTCGGTACAGATTGCGAGGGTCGCATTCTTGCCGACAACAAACCTTTGAGCGCTCAGGCAGTGGAGATGATTCCGCTCGGTCACAAGATTGCCCTGAAGGATTTCACAGTCGGTGATTCGGTAACAAAGTATGGCAGTGAAATTGGAAGGATTGTTCAACCGGTAAAGGCTGGCCATCACGTTCACACGCACAACCTCAAGACGAAAAGGTGGGCATAAATATGGCTAAACGCAGAATTCTAGGATACCGGCGAGAGAACGGAAGCGTGGGAGTTCGTAACCACGTAATCATCCTTCCCGTGGACGACATTTCAAACGCAGCATGCCAGGCTGTCGCCAACAATATCCCCGGAACGCTCGCATTGCCTCACGCTTATGGGCGCCTCCAATTTGGCGAGGATCTCGAGCTGTTCTTCCGCACGATGATCGGCACAGGCAGCAATCCGAACGTGGCGGCTGTTGTCGTGATCGGCATTGAGGCTGGATGGACCCAGCGCATCGTCAACGGAATCGCCGAAACCGGCAAGCCGGTCACGGGCTTTTCAATCGAAGGGAAGGGCGACATCGCCACCATCGCAGCCGCTTCCTATCAGGCAAAGGAATACCTCCAATGGGCTTCGGAGCTTCAGCGAGAGGAGAGTGATCTCAGCGAGTTGTACATCAGCGTAAAGTGCGGCGAGTCGGACACGACCACAGGGCTCTCCAGTTGCCCGACCGTCGGTAACGTCATCGATAAGCATTGCGCTGATGGTGGAACCGCTTCGTTCGGCGAAACCAGCGAACTCACAGGCGCGGAGCATATTGTCGCTGCAAAGGCCGCCAACGATGAGGTCCGCAAGGAGTTCTTCGAAGCCTTCAATGACTACACCAAGCTTGTCTTCGATCAGAAAACGAACGACCTCTCGGAGTCTCAGCCAACCAAGGGCAACATCGCTGGCGGGCTTACCACGATCGAAGAGAAGGCTCTAGGCAATGTAGAGAAGCTCGGCAAGCGGACGAAATTTGTTGGCTGTCTCAAGCCGGCGCAGGCACCATCCCAATCCGGCTTTTGGTTTATGGATACATCGAGCGCCGCAGCCGAGGCAGTCACGCTCTGGGCAGCCTCCGGTGCAGTGGTCCACCTGTTCCCAACAGGGCAGGGCAACGTCATTGGAAATCCAATTGAGCCTGTGATCAAGCTCTCAGGAAATCCCAAGACAGTCGCGACGATGAAAGAGCACATCGACCTCGACGTTTCAGCGGTTCTTCAAGGCGAGATGACCATCGATGAAGCTGGCGATGCCCTTTTGGACATGATCGTTCGCACCGCAAATGGTCGCCTCACTGCCGCGGAAGCGCTTGGGCACCGTGAGTTCGTTATGACCAAGCTCTACAGGAGCGCCTAATGTCGCCGGAACTGCAACCGCAACATTGTTTCTTTGATATCTCACGATGAGATTTTCGCCAGAACAAATTCAAACTCTGGTAACTGAACTATCGACACGCGTCGGTGTCCCCGATGCCGACGCGGCGATCTTTTCGGAAGCACTTATTGATGCGGACCTTCATGGCGTTGGAACACACGGCACCTCTCGTCTGAACATCTATCTCCAGCGAATCCGTGCAGGCCTGATTGATCCGAAGGCCTCACTTATTACGGAGCGCAAATTTGGAAGTATTCTGTCGCTCGATGCCAGCAATGGCTTGGGACAGGTCCAGGCAGTCAAGGCACTAGAGCTGCTCGTCCCCGTCGCAAAACAGAAGGGAGTCGCTGCTGCGACAATCCGTAACTCCCAGCACTTCGGGGCTCTCTCTTATTACTGCAATCTTGCAGCGCAGCAGAGTCTGGTACTTCTCGCAATGACCAACTGCGAACGTGCCATGTCACCTGAAGGTGGCTACGAACCGTTCTTTGGCACAAACCCGATCGCTGTTTCCTTCCCAACAGGGAAGGGGTTCAACATCAAAATCGACCTGGCCACTTCTATCGTCGCTCGAGGCAACATCATCGCTGCGCAGAAGCAGGGGAATCCGATTCCTCTTGGCTGGGCACTCGATCCCAATGGAGAAGCTACCACCGATCCGAATCAAGCTCTCTTGGGAACCGTCCTCGCGATGGCGGGACATAAAGGATATGCCCTTGCTTTAATGGTGGAGTTGTTCGGCGGAGTTCTTTCGGGATCTTCCATCGGGCCCGATGTCGGCTCCATGTATAAGGACCTCGATCGCAAACAGGATGTAGGCCACTTCTTCTGCCTGTTCAATATCGAGGCCTTTATGGACATGGCTGAATTTATTCAGCGCATCGACCAGACGATCGACCGCATAAAAGCCAGCAAAAGACGTCCCGGTGTCGAAGAGATCCTCGTCCCGGGCGAACGCTCGTCACGCACAGCGCAACTCAACAGATCGCTCGGCATCGCTATATCAGGCCCGACGCTTATTGAACTACGGCATTGGTGCAATGAACTGGATGTTCCATTCCTATGTAGCGAGGTAGCTAAGTGCAATGCGTGACATCTTGATCACCGAAGACATCCGCGGCACCGCGGTAGATGCGCTCAGTCAAAAGTTCGATGTTGTTCGTCTACCTAATCTTTGGAAAGATTCCAAGGAACTCGCTCGTCAGATTAATGACTTTCGAGGGCTGATCGTGCGTAACCAGACGACTGTAGATTCTGTGCTGCTGGATGCTGCTCAAAATCTGATCGTCGTGGGTCGCGCAGGTGTGGGCTTGGACAACGTAGACGTCGAGCACGCAACCCGCCGCGGAGTCCTGGTTACATCAACGCCCGATCAGAACGCAATCAGCGTCGCCGAACTCGCGATCTGTCTTATGGTCTCTCTTGCCCGCAAGGTCCCGGACGCAAATCAAGACACACGCGCAGGAAATTGGAATCGTCAGAAGTTCCTCGGTACAGAGCTTTATGGCAAGACGCTGGGTATCATTGGCGCAGGAAAGATCGGTTATCTCACGGCACAACGTGCGCGAGCCCTCGGAATGAAGATCGTGGCTTACGATCCGTTTATCAGTCGCGACAACGTTTTGCTGGGCGAGTTGCAAGCCGACCTCGTGAGTTTGGACGAGTTGCTGTCACTCGCAGATGTGGTGTCCTGTCATCTACCAGCTACGAAGGAAACCGTAGGCTTGCTAGATCTCAGCCGCTTCCGCAAGATGAAGCCAACGTCCTTCCTGGTGAATACCTCGCGAGGAGAAATCGTACGGGAGGAAGATCTGCTCCATGCGCTGAAGTCAAGTGTGATCGCGGGAGCTGCTCTGGATGTCCGAGCCTCGGAGCCACCTATTGCGGGGCCTCTGGAAGGGCTCCCCAACCTGATTCTGACTCCCCACATCGCGGCTCTCACGCGCGAAGCACAAGACCGCGTGACCCGCGCAGTCTGCGACGATGTGGCCAGAGTGCTTGAAGGCAGAGCTGTCCAAAACGCCGTCAACAAACCGCTAAACTCTGCTGTGCCTGCCCCGCGCGAAAGTGATAGTCCGCCGACAGTGCTTGCCTAAATCTACTGCTAACAGTCAAGAACGAAGGAGTGCAATCAGTTCAAATGGCCAATCACCTCACACCAGGCAAACTGGCGGGCCTCAGGTCGATATCGAACGAACGTGGTGTCGTCGCGGCACTTGCGCTGGACCAAAGAGGCATCCTCCGAAAGGCAATAGCTCGAGAGATGCAAGTCGACGATGTTCCCGCCGCGACGGTAGAGGAATTTAAGAGGGCAGTGACCGGAGCATTGACGCAATATGCCTCCGCTATCCTGCTCGATCCCGAGTACGGTCTCCCTGCAGCAAAGGGACGCAACGGAGCAGGACTGCTGCTGGCGTACGAAAGATCGAGCTACGATGCTGCTCCCCCACGATTGCCTTTCCTGTATGATGTCTGGTCTGTGCGTCGAATGAAGAAAGCGGGTGCCGACTGCATTAAGGTGCTCCTCCACTACACGCCCTTCGAGGATTCGGCCATCAACGACCTGAAGCAAGCGTGGGTTGAGCGTATTGGAGACGAATGCTTGGCCAATGACATTCCTTTTGTCTTGGAACTCCTAGGCTACGAAATGGGCGGCAATGAAAAGAGCAAGGACTATGCAAAGGCCAGGCCGGCAATAGTCGCACGCTCCATTGAAGAGTTCAGCAAAAACCAGTACGCCGTCGATCTCCTGAAGATCGAGGTTCCTGTACAGATGTCGTTCGTTGCAGGCACTCGTTATTTTTGCGGTGACCATGTCTACACACGTTCCGACGCGCAGCAGCATTTTCTCGCGACTGCCTCAGCGACAGATAAGCCGTTCGTGTACCTCTCTGCGGGTGTAACCAACGACCAATTCATCGAAACCCTGGAATTTGCAGCCGAGAGCGGAAGCAGGTTCAATGGCGTACTTTGCGGCCGTGCTATTTGGCAGGATGGAATCGGCGTCTTTGCGCGTCATGGCGCAAAGGGCCTTAACGATTGGCTTAGCACAACGGGGAAGGAAAATATCATGCGGGTCAATTCTGCACTAAGTGCAGCTCAGCCATGCCAACCACTCGGGTGAAATAAGGGGGCCTGGTCTTCCGGGGAAGTGATTGAATGCATTCCGGAAACGGGCCTCAGAACAGGCTTCGAAAGGTGATGGGGAATGCTTCCACCTGGAGAGTGATGAGTTCCCCGGCTAGGGAACATGGCATGCGCTTCCGGAGGGCCTCGGGAGACCGCGTCAGCTTTCCGCTGGCGAGACGAATCTCTTGCACTTCCTGAAAAGTGGCTCGTAAGTTATTGATTTGGAAGTGGTGGCCAGAGACGGGATCGAACCGCCGACGCCGGCCTTTTCAGGGCCGCGCTCTACCACTGAGCTATCTGGCCTTGGCTATCGTGCAAACGCCTCAAGCGGGGATCGCCAAGAACACCCGGGGCTTACGTCTGTCGCATCAGCCTTTTCAGGGGGAGCATGCTACCGGCGGGAACCAGCAACTCAAACGCATCCCAAGTATAGCAACCCTTGGCCCTTCTCTCCAACTCTCAGCCTGTCTCGCGCTATCCTTCTGTTACCACAACGATAAGGACCCCGATGCTCCGAACTCTGTTGGCTCTCTCGGCCGTGCTCTTCTTCGGCCCCACTGGCTTTGCGCAGCCTGTCCCCAAAGTCGCCACGCCACACGTCTCCACTGCAACTCCGGGAGAGCAGCGCGCCATTCGCGCCTTCAACGCGGCCCGTCAGAACCCGCTCGCGCTCAATGCTTTTCTGGTCAACATGCCCAAGGGCGCCGACCTCCACATGCATCTTGCCGGAGCCATCTATGCCGAGACCTTTATTAAGGATGCGGCCGCCGACATTCTCTGCTTCAATCCGAACACCCGCAGCCTCTTCAAGCCCGCAGCCACAACGCGCAGCCTTCCACCCCAGCCCGTCTGCGGCGAGGGCAACCAGCGCGCCATGGACGCCTTCAAGGAACAGACACTCTACGACGCCATGGTCGACTCCTTCTCCATGCGCAGCTTCGTCCCCAGCGCTGGAGTCAGCGGACACGATCAGTTCTTCGTCACCTTCGGCCGCTTCGGGGCCGTTGGCAAGTCACACACAGGGGAGTGGCTCGACGAAGTAGCCACCCGCGCCGCGGCCCAGAACGAGCAGTACCTCGAGATCATGGAGACGCCCGTCTTCTCCGACGTCGCTCATCTCGCCGAAACCATCGCCTGGCCCGGAGACCCCCGAGATACTGCCTCAGGAACCGCTCGTGAGGACTTCAGCAAACTTCGCGACGCACTGCTCGCCGGTGGTCTTCGCAACGAAGTAGCTACCGACCGCAAGGAACTGGAGGACGAACTCGCCTCGCGCGATCAGATCGAGCACTGCACCCAGTCCAACGCTGCTCCCGCCTGCTCTGTCACCATCCACTTCCTCTATCAGGTCCTCCGCGCCCGCTCACCCGAGCAGGTCTTCGCCCAGACACTGCTTGGCTTCGAGATCGCCGAGGCCGAGGCCGAGGCCGGCCATCCGCACGTCGTCGGCATCAACTTCGTTCAGCCCGAAGACGCCTACATGGCCATGTCCGAGTACCACCGCCAGATGCGCATGCTCGACTACCTGCACAGCGTCTACCCGAAGGTGCACATCTCGCTCCATGCCGGCGAACTCGCTCCCGGAATGGTGCCGCCCGACGGCCTGCGCTTCCACATCCGCGAGGCCATAGAGATCGGCCACGCAGAGCGCATCGGCCACGGCGTCGATGTGATGTACGAGACCAATCCTCATGCTCTGCTCAAAGAGATGGCCTCGCGCCACATTATGACCGAGATCAACCTCACCTCCAACGACGTCATCCTCGGCGTCACGAAGGAGTGGCATCCGCTGCCTTCCTATCGAGAGGCCGGTGTGCCCGTCGCTCTCTCTACCGATGACGAAGGTGTCTCACGTATTGACCTCACGCACGAGTACACCCGCGCCGCACTGGACTTCAACCTCGGCTACCTCGACCTCAAGAAGATGGCGCGCACCTCGCTCGAGCACAGCTTCCTGCCCGGCCCCAGCCTGTGGGCGCAGCCCGATGAGTTCAACCGCGTCAACGCTGCCTGCTCCGCACAGCCCCTTGGCGCCGATAACCCCTCAGCGCGCTGTCGCGACTTCCTCAAATCCAGTGAGAAGGCCGCCGAGCAGTGGCAGCTCGAACACCGCTACCAGCTCTTCGAGTCCGGTCTCCAGTAACGCGCCCTGGAACCCCCCATCAATAGATCAAACTGTGAGACCAGCCGCCATGAAAAGACTCCTCCTGCTCCTCACCATCGTTCCTGTTCTCTCCGCCCAGACCGCAGCCGCTCCGGACTATCTTCAGCAGATAACCCAGTTCCGCACACAGCGCGCAAAGAATCTCTCCGCGCCCGAGGGCTGGTTCTCGCTCGTCGCGCTGCAGTGGCTCAAGCCCGGCGACACCTCCGTCGGCTCCGCTCCCGGCAACACGCTCCACCTCGACCACGCCCCAGCGCACTTGGCCACATTCCACCTTACAGGCAACACCGTCACCCTCGCTCCGCCCCCAGGAAGCTTCCCCGCCAGCACCACCCTCGACGGCAAACCCGCCGCCGCTGCCACGCTCTCCTACGACGACGACCACCCCTCGCAACTCCGCGACGGCGGCCTTCTCGTCATCGTCATCAAGCGCGGTGACCGCCTCTACCTCCGCGTCAAAGACGCACAAGCCCCCACACGCACTGCCTTCCACGGCCTCAACTGGTACGCTCCAGACCAGCGCTTCGTCCTCACCGCAAAGTGGACACCCTCCAACCCACCCCATTCCCTCACTGTCCCCAACGTCCTCGGGCAGATCGACCACGAGGCCTCGCCCGGCGTCGCCGAGTTCACGCTCAACGGCCAGACCCTCCGCCTCGAGCCCGTCATCGAAGACCCCGCCGACAAACGGCTCTTCTTCATCTTCCGCGATACCACCAGCCGGACCACGACCTACGGAGCAGGCCGCTTTCTCTACACGCAATACCCGAGCAACGGCCTCGACAAGCCCGGCACCGTCGTCCTCGACTTCAATCGCACCCAGAACCCCCCCTGTGCGTACACCGCCTACGCCACCTGCCCGCTGCCGCCCCAGCAGAATCGCCTCGACATCGCCATGCCGGCAGGAGAAAAACGCTATCACGAATGACTCGGACGCGCTCCTTGCGTATCCCAGGATCGAAGGTGGGATGCTGAATGGACCGAATCTTTTTGTGGTCAACGTTCTGGAATGGCCAGAATTCAAACGTGATAGCTGGCAGCGCAGATCATTGGATCTGGTTCCGTTGCCAACGATAGGAGATGCCGTCTATATTTCACTCCGCCATCAGTAGTCACGAAACGGTTCGATGGCAACGGCCCTCCCTTCGAAGCACGTGAACCGTTTCATAACCTGTTCATCCCGGCTTCGGTCTGCCATGGGCGTAAGCAACCAGGATGTCGTGGCTCGGATGAAGAACGCCCCCTGGTTCATCGAGGTCGGTTCGAAGGACTTGAAATCTTGGCACAACGTTCGAGTCCGCTCGAGAATCGTCAGATGGGCCAGGAAATAGGAGTATTGTTATGAATCTGACCCCACAACAACGTGATCAAATCGCTGCTGAAGTGAAGAGATTCGCAGCGGATCTGCATCTCAGCCCCGATCAGAAAGAAAAACTGCAAAATTGCTTTCAGGATGCTCGAGGCAAGCTGGGTGATTACATGAACGACCATCCGAATGTCACGAAGGCAGATATCGCCAAAGAACTCTCATCCCATCGTGAACAGATTCGCCAGCGTGTGGTGAATTTCCTGAATGCAGAGCAACTTAAGAACTGGGACGCTGAGATTGCCAAGGCCAAGGATTTCCTCGGCCAGCACATGGCATAACTGAACTTCTCTAACCGCTCGGTGGCGACGGACAACCTTGATCGCCACCGAGCTCTCAACTCTCGGACCGACGCTTCAGGAGACCGATGTTAGAGCCTCAGTCCAGTCGCTTGCTTCCAACCCAAAAGGCCTGAACGTCTCCATCGTCGCGAGGGAAAACGCTGTCACGACTGGCTGTGCTGCATGTAGCATCCTGTTAAGCAGGCGACGCTTTACCGGCTCTCAAACATCGATGAAAAAAATCCTCTTTACCATCTTGCAGTTCCTTCTCTTCCTCATCGTCTTCGCTGTCGGCAGCTTCCTGCGTCCCTTCCATCTGCGATGGGGTGTCACCGTCACCTCTGGCAACGCCACGCGTTTCTTCGTTCCTGACGGCCTTCTGCTCACCCTCGGCGTCTTCCTGGTGATCGTCGTTCTGCAAGCCCTTCGCAAGCGCCTCTGCAACACAACTTGGACGGTCATCGCCTTCCTCGCCGCCGTCGCTGCCGGTTACGCCCTTAGGCTCGGCTTCATTACCCGCGATATCTTTTAGTAAGCCATGCCGAAAGACTACGCGCCGCCTTCTAACTTCTTCTCCCTCCTGAACGTCGCGCAACAACGCCTCGACGAAGGCTTCGCCGACCTGCCTCGAGTCCCCGCACCTACGCTCGATCAGCAGGCCGCCGCCATCCTCAACGAAGCCGCCACGCGCCTGCAAGACAACTACCCCTACGGCCACCCGCTCTACGCGGGCCAGATGCTCAAGCCGCCTCATCCCATAGCCCGCGCAGCCTATGCGCTGGCGATGTCGATCAACCCCAACAACCACGCGCTCGACGGCGGCCGCGCCAGCTCCGCGATGGAAGTTGAAGCTGTCGCTGCACTTGCGAAGATGTTCGGCTGGGGCGATAACAATGGGGGGCATCTCGGCCATCTCACGAGCGGAGGCACCTTCGCCAACCTCGAAGCGCTCTGGGTTGCGGGCCAGCTCACCCCCGGCAAGACCATCGCCGCCTCCGACCAGGCCCACTACACCCACAGCCGCATCTCCAGCGTCCTCGGCCTGCCATTCACCAGCATCGCGTCCGACGCGACCGGCCGCATGGACCTGGCCGCGCTCGAGCAGGCCCTTGCTTCAGGCGACATCGGCACCGTCGTCGTCACGCTCGGCACAACCGCCATCGGAGCCGTCGATCCGCTCGACCGCATCCTCGCGCTTCGCCAGCGCTACAGCTTCCGCATCCACGTCGACGCGGCCTACGGTGGATACTTCACCCTCGCCTCCAACCTCCCGCCAGACGCCCGGGCTGCTTACGACGCCATCGCGCATGTCGACTCCATCGTCATCGACCCTCACAAGCACGGTCTACAGCCCTACGGCTGCGGAGCCATCCTCTTCCGCGACCCCTCCGTGGGTCGCTTCTACAAACACGACTCTCCCTACACCTACTTCTCGTCGAAAGAGCTCCATCTCGGCGAGATCTCGCTCGAGTGCTCGCGCGCCGGAGCCTCCGCCGTCGCCCTGTGGGCCACGCAACGCCTGCTCCCCTACACGCCAGGAGGCGAGTTCGCGCGAGGGCTGGAAGCTGGCCGAAACGCAGCCCTCGAACTAAGCCTCCGGCTCGTAGCCGACGAGCGCTTCGTCACTCCCATCGCCGCACCCCAGCTCGACATCCTCTTCTGGGCTGTGCGCGCCGAGACTCCGGAGCACTCCTCGACGCTCGCGCAGTACATCTTCGACGAGGCCGCCCGCCTGGACCTTCATCTCGCCCTCGCCAATCTCCCCACGCGCCTCTTTCCCCAGGAGGCATGGCCCTTAGCGAAGCCCGGCTACGTCACGTGCCTGCGCTCCGTCCTCATGAAGCCCGAGCACCTCGACTGGGTCGACCCGATCTGGCAGCGCCTCGACCTGGCCGCGACTAGCGTCTTACGTCGCTGAAAAACCGACCCGAATTACTTATCTCCTGCCTCTCCAACACTCTCCCACAGAAGCACTAGTCAATACCCCTAACGAACCACCGCAGATGCCCCATTTCTGGGGCGTCTCTGAGCAACCACTTTGGTAAACTCACGCAAACGGGCCCCAAAACTCCGGTTGCACCGGAGATGATGCTGAAAGCCGGTGCAACCGCACAGCACGCCCGGGAGGCCAGTACCTTCCCCCGGGGGGTCGGCCAAAAAGGAACACCACTGCATGAGTCCCTCCACCGCTCCCTCCTCTGACACGATCAATATCTGTAGCCGTACGATTGCCTACTTTTCCATGGAGATCGCTCTCTCCCCGACGTTGCCCACCTATTCCGGCGGCCTCGGCATGCTCGCAGGGGACACTCTGCGCTCGGCAGCCGATACCGGCGCGCCCATGGTGGCCGTCTCCCTCGCACACCGCCGCGGCTACTTCCGCCAGATTCTCTCTGATCTCGGCCAGCAGACCGAAGCCGATGTCCCTTGGTCGCCCGAGTCCACCCTCCCCAGCGCCAATCAGATCATCGCCCTCACCCTGCAGGGCCGCCAGCTCCTCGTCCGCGCCTGGCGCTTCGACGTCAAAGGCGTCACCGGCCACGTGATCCCCGTCTACCTTCTCGACACCGACGTCGAAGGCAACGACCCTTGGGACCGCAAGCTCACCGACCACCTCTACGGCGGCGACTCCTACTACCGCCTCTGCCAGGAGGCCGTCCTCGGCCTCGGCGGCATCGCGCTCCTCCATGCCCTCGGCTGCAAGCCCGAGGTCTACCACATGAACGAGGGCCACGCCGCGCTGCTTTCCATCGCGCTCCTCGAAGAGCACCTCGCCGGCGAGCCCCTGGCTCAGGCCACCGACAGCGATCGAGACGCCGTCCGCAAGCAGTGCGTCTTCACGACCCACACCCCCGTCCCCGCCGGTCACGATCAGTTCGGCATCGACCAGATGTACCAGGTCCTCGGCCAGGACCGCGCCGCCGCCATTGAGGCCGCCGGCTGCCTCCACAACGGCCTCTTGAACATGACCTACCTCGCCCTGCACTTCTCCCGCTACGTCAACGGCGTGGCCATGCAGCACGGCAAGGTCTCCCAGCAGATGTTCCCCGAATACAAGGTGCACTCCATCACCAACGGCGTGCACGCCGCCACTTGGCTCTCCGCGCCCTTCCAGGAGCTCTTTGACGACGAGATTCCCGAGTGGCGCACCGACAATAATTACTTCCGTTCCGTGTACGGCATCGATCCCGCGCGCATCGCTGCCTGCCACATGAAGAACAAGCACCGCCTCTTCGCCACCCTGGCCAAGCGCACAGGACACTACTTCAACCCCGGCGTTCTCACCCTCGGATTCGCCCGCCGCGTCGCCACCTACAAGCGCGCGAGCCTTCTGCTCAACGATCCATCCCGTCTCGTCGCTCTCGCCGAAAAGATCGGTGGGCTGCAGATCCTCTTCGCCGGCAAGGCCCACCCCGCCGACAACGCCGGCAAGAGCCTCATCCGCGAGGTCTACTCTGCCGCGATCAAGCTCAACTCCTTGTCGCTCAAGATCTACTACATCGAAAACTACGACTGGGAGCTCGGCGCGCTGCTCACTCAGGGCGTGGACGTCTGGGTCAACACGCCCCGCCGCCCCTACGAGGCCTCCGGAACCTCAGGCATGAAGGCCGCCGTCAACGGCGTGCCCTCGCTCTCGATCCTCGATGGCTGGTGGATCGAAGGCTGCGCCGAGAACACCACCGGCTGGGCCATCGAAGACGGCGAGAACGAGGAAGCCGAGGCCGACAGTCTCTATGACAAGCTCGAGCAGCGCGTCGCTCCGCTCTTCTCGAATCCGCAGGCTTGGGCAAAGCTGCAGCAGCACTGCATCGGAATCAATGGGGCCTTCTTCAACACGCATCGCATGCTGCGCCAGTACTACAGCGACGCCTACTTCCCGCAGCCCGTCGTTCCATCAGCCGAGCCGCAGGCGCAACCGCTGGCCGCGACAGTTGAGGCGACGACGGCTGTCCGCTCCCTCGCCTAATCGCTTGCGCGGTCCGGCGTTCGCCATCGCCGGACCGCAAAGATCGCAGCTCCCGCCAGCAGGATCACTCCGGCCGTGCGCATCTCGCGCAGAAAGTTTGGCCGCGAGACCAGGATGAAGAGAAAGCCGCTCAAGGCCAGCACCGCAGGCAAAGGATAGAGCGGCATTCTGAATCCACCCGCGCGTCGCTGCCGCCTGTGCTTCGGCAGCATCACCGCCACTCCCTGCAGCAGAAACTGAAACAGGATGCGGATGACCACCAGTGTCGTGATCACCTCCTGCAGACGGAAGATGCAGCACAGCAGCGTCATCGCGCCCAGCGTCATCAGCGAGTGCTGCGGAATCCGGTGCTTTGGATGCACCGCGCCAAACCACGCCGGAAAGTTACCGTCGCGCGCCGCCGCAAAGGGAATCCTCGAGTAGCCGAGCAGCAGCGCAAACACCGAGCACAGCGCCGCCAGCGAGATCAGCACCACCATCACCCCTGCCGCCCCATGCCCGTATAGCCGCTCCATGAAGACGGCCATCGTAAAGATCTGCGCATGGCTTCCCGTCTCCTGCACCATCTCGCGCCAGGGCAGCACGCCCAGCACGCTCACATTCATCAGCAGATACAGCGTCCCCACAATCGCAATCGATCCCAGCACAGCGCGCGGAATCGTCCTCTGCGGATCGCGAACCTCCGAGCCCAGAAAGCACACGTTGTAGTAGCCCCAGTAGTCATACGCCGAGATCAGCAGCCCCGCGCCAAGCCCCGTAAAGAAAGCGCGATTCAGGTGAAACGCGCCGGCAGGGAAGTCGAACGCCAGCCGAGGATGAAAGTGCGTGAAGCCCGCGAAAATAATCAACAGCAGCGTAAGGATGACGACGACGCCAAGCCAGCGAACAATCCTGTCGATCTCCACGATGCTGCGATACAGCACCACCAGCGCGATCGCGCACGCCGCCATCGCAATCATCGTCTGCCCGCTCAGCACAATCGGCACGCCCAGCAGGGAAGTAGAGGCGAAGGCGCGACTGGCACCCGGAGCGAAGAACGAAACATACTGCGAGAACCCGATGCATCCCGAAGCAATCGAGAGCGGCGCGCTAAAAAGCACCTGCCACGCATACAGAAACGAGAAAGCACGCCCCGCCCCGCGCTCGCCATAAAGGTGCCTCAGGTACGCGTACGATCCTCCCGCCTCCGGATACGCCGTCCCCAGCTCGCTCCAGATCAACCCGTCGCACAGCGAGAGCAGCGCGCCCAGCGCCCAGCCCAGAATCGCCTGCGGTCCGCCCATCGCCGCCACGAGCAGCGAGAGCGTCACAAACGGCCCTACTCCCACCATGTCGATGACGTTCAGCCCCAGCGCCGACGCTGTCGAAAGCCCGCGCTCCAACTCCGCCGGCTTAGTCTTCTTCGTCAAGGGAAGGCGGCTAACGTCCATCGGCCCGCCGCAACAGCGCAACCGCGCCGCTCCATGCAACGCCCGCTCTCAACTCGCGTTCGACAAGATCGGTCATCGCCCTCTGCATCATACCGTCCCTTCCGCCCACGCACCGACCGGCTTGCGCCCTGCATCCAATGGAGGCTGAGTAAAATAGATTCATACCGTCGTTTGAGAGATTCACTTCACTTGCCGCCAGGCGGCCCGGCAAGCTCAGGAGTTTTGTTTCGAATGAGACCTGACCTCTTCCGTGGACACGCTGCCATCGGCCTGACGCTCCTCTCCCTCGTCTTCGACGGCCCCAGCCTCGCGGCCCAACAGCCGGGGACACCGGCTTATCAGTCGGCCTTCGCGCGTCCGCTTCCCATTGACAGCGGCTCGACAGCTCTCGCGCAGTCTCTCCAGAAACTCCACACTCGTGCCTCACTCGCCATGGTCACCGCGCACCCCGACGACGAAGACGGCGGCATGCTCACCTACGAGTCACGCGGACAGGGCGTCGACACCTCGCTCCTCACACTCAACCGCGGCGAGGGCGGCCAGAACGTCATGACCTCCGACTACTGGGACGAGCTCGGAACTCTCCGCACCCAGGAGCACCTCGCCGCCGGCAACTACTACGGCATCCACCAGTACTACTCCCGCGTCGCCGACTTCGGCTTCTCCAAGACCATCGACGAAGCCCTCAGGACCTGGGGCGAGCAGCGCGTCCTCTACGACGCCGTCCGCTTCATCCGCCTCACGCGTCCGCTCGTCGTCACCTCCGTCTTCGTCGGCAACGTCTCCGACGGCCACGGTCACCATCAGGTCGCCGGCTACACCGCGCAGCAGGTCTACAAGCTCGCGGGCGACCCCACCGTCTTTCCCGACCAGATCAAGGCAGGCCTCCTTCCCTGGTCACCGCTCAAGGTCTACTGCCGCCTCCCCTTCGCCCGGGTCACCGACAAGGGCATCTACGACTACGCAACCGGCCACTACGCTCCCGTTCGCTTCCGCAACTACGTCAATAACACATGGATCGAGGGCCTTCCCTCCGCTACGGTCGAGGTTCCCAGCGGAACCTACAACCCACTCCTGGGCGCCAGCTACATGCAGATCGCGCGCGAGGGGCTCAACGAGCAGAAGACGCAGAATGGCGGTATCGCCATTCCGCTCCCTCGCGCCACCTCCAGCCCCTACCACCTCTACGCCTCACGCGTCGCCGCAGCGGAGCATGAGTCCTCCTTCTTCGACGGCATCGACATCTCACTCGCCGGCATCGCCTCCTATGCTCCCGTCACCGAACAGGGGCCGTGGCGCGAAAAGCTGAACGCCCTCAACGCGACCGTCGAGTCCGCCATTAGGAACTTCGACGCGGCGAATCCCTCCACCATCGCGCCCACTCTGGCCAGTGGTCTCGCCCAGACGAACACTCTCCTCGACGACGTCGCCAAAAGCGGTCTTCCCGCCGAGGCCCGCTACAACATGGCGCACGAGCTCACAGTCAAGCAGCGCCAGTTCAACCTCGCGCTCCAGCAGTCGCTCGGCCTTGCGCTGCTCGCTAACACCAGTGAAGACTCCAGCCCGACACGTCCCGGCCCCTTCGGCGACATGTCCCTGCAGCAGGTAACCTCGCAGACCGTTGTTCCCGGCCAGTCCATCGGCGTTGCCGTGCACATCGCCAATCAGGGCAGCGAACCCGTCTCGCTCTCGAGTGTTGAGGTCCTCTCGCAGGCCGGCCCCGGCTTCACGATCACCCCCAATGCCTCCATCACCGGCGAGCTCGCTGCCGGAGCCTCACGCGACCAATCCTTCGGCGTCACCGTGCCCCCGCACCCCGAGCTCACCAAGCCCTACTTCAGCCGTCCCAGCCTCGCGCAGACCTGGTACGACATCGACGATCCGCGCTACCTCGGCCTTCCCACGCGCCCCTATCCGCTGCTCGCCCAGGCCACCGTCACCTATCACGGCGTCAGCATCCAACTCGCCGGAGTCGTACAGACCGTCAATCGCGTCAACGGAATCGGCCCTGTGCTTCAGCCACTGCTCATCGCGCCTGCCATCTCACTCCTCGTCACGCCGCGAGCTGGCATCGTCCCGATCGACGACGGAGCCTTCGACCTCAGCGTCAAGCTGCACAGCAGCGTCAAAGATCCGGCCAAAGGCACCGTCCACCTCGATCTCCCCGCCGGCTGGACCTCCACGCCCGCCTCGGCCGACTTCTCCACCCAGCGCGAGGGCGAGGACCAGAACCTCTCCTTCCGCGTCCAGCCCAGCTCCGTCCAGCCGAAGCTCTACACCATCACCGCCGTCGCCGACTACAACGGCGAAAAGTACACCGAAGGCTTCGAGACCGTCGGCTACCCCGGAGTGCGCCCTTACCCGTACTATCGCCCCGCGACCTATAGAACGACAGGCGTTGATGTGAAGATCGCTCCTGGCCTCAAGGTCGGCTACGTCATGGGGACCGGCGACGACGTAGGTTCCTCGCTCGAAGGCCTCGGAGTCCACCCCACATACTTGGCCGCGCAGGATATCGCCGCCGCCAATCTCTCGCAGTACGACGTCATCATCCTTGGCATCCGCACCTACGCCACGCGTCCCGAGCTCAAGACCTTCAACACCTGCATCCTCGACTACGTCAAAAACGGTGGCACCGTCATCGTCCAGTACCAGACCCCCGAGTACGACCACAACTTCGGCCCCTACCCGCTCACCCTCTCCGGCGACCCCGAGAAAGTCATCGAAGAGGACAGCAAGGTCCAGATCCTCGCTCCCAACGACCCCGTCCTCAACTGGCCCAACAAGATCACTACCGCCGACTTCGACAACTGGGTCGAAGAGCGCGGCCACGGCTTCATCCGCCAATGGGACTCGCACTACGTCGCTCCCACCGAGATGCACGACGCCGGTCAGGACCCGCAGAAAGGCGGCCTCCTCTACGCGCACTACGGCAAGGGATACTACGTCTACATGGCCTACGCCTTCTTCCGCCAGATGCCCGAAGGAGTCCCCGGCTCCTACCGCATCATGGCCAACCTCATCAGCATGAGCAGGAATCACGCGCTCGCCACAGCAACCGGCAATTGAAGCTCTCGCTTTTGTGTTGCTTTTTGGCCGTGCCGTAAGCTGTACATCTGGAGAGCGGCTCAGCCGCTGAGGTACGCTTTTTCAGACATGCCGTATGGCGGGAAACCAAAATTCGCGCCATCTCCAGCTAAGCTGGTATAGAGGTATAGACAGGTTATGACGACCCGCAACTTCCAGCACGCCATGCTCCGCGAAATCTTCGAGCAGCCCCACGCCATCTCCCAGACCCTCGCCGCGTACATCGACGGCTCGAGTCTCCGCGAGGAGGCCTTTCTCGCCGCCCAGCAGGCGCTCGTAGGCCGCGAAAGCCTTCTCATCTCCGCCTCCGGATCCAGCCGCCACGCCGGTCTCTTCGCCGAGATCCTCTTTGAAGACCTTGCCGGCATCGCCGTCGACGTCGAATACGCCAGCGAGTACATCTACCGCTCCACCCAGACCCTCAAGAACCCCTGTTTTCTCGTCATCTCGCAGTCCGGCGAGACCGCCGACACCTCCGAAGCTCTCCGCGAGGCCACCGCGCGCGGTTCCTCCACCATCGCCATCACCAACAAGCCCGAGTCCACCATGGCCAGGCTGGCCGGATGCTCGCTGCCCACCCTGGCCGGCATCGAGCGCGCCATCCCGGCCACCAAGAGCTTCACCAGCCAGCTTGCCGTCCTCTCTCTGCTCGCGCTCTACGCCGCTCGCGTCCGCGGCCGCATGACCCGCGCCGTCGTCGAATCGCTCCTCCACAAGCTCCACGCCGTGCCCGGAGCCATGGAAGCCGCCCTCCCCCAGTGGGAATCTCAGGTCGCCACACTCGCGCGCTCCCTTCAGGCCGCCGAGTCCTTCATCTTCCTCGGCCGCGGCATCCACTATCCCATCGCCCGCGAAGGCGCCCTCAAGCTCAAGGAGTCGGCTTACATTCAGGCCGAGGGCTACCCCTCTGGCGAGCTCAAGCACGGCCCCAACGCGCTGGTAAATCCCCGCACCGCCCTCATTGTCCTCGCCACGCGCGATCCCCACGCTCCCGACTCCGTCCTCCGCTACGAGAAGACGGTCAACCTCCTGCGTGATCTGCAGAAGCAGAAGCCCGAGATCATCTCCATCGTCACCGAGGGCGACAAGCAGGTCACCGAGCTCAGCTCCCACACCATCACGGTTCCGCACGCTCCCGAGTATCTCGCGCCACTCTACGAGGTCGTGCCTCTGCAGCTCCTCGCCTACTTCATGGCCACCGAGCGCCACATCGACGTAGACAACCCCCGCAACCTCGTAAAAGCCGTAGTCCAGGAGTAACTGAGCGAACAGCGAGGGACTACCTACGCCTCGATACGAGCGGCGTCGATCTTTCCGAGCAACCACTGCAGTCCGGCAAGATGCTGTTGATCGTGACTGCACAGATAATTCGCTAAGCTGCGAACCGTGAGCGGGCCATAGCCTTCAAATACCGCAGTCCGACCACATTGCTCAGGCGTCAGGTTTGAGAGCAGGCGCAAAGTCTCGGCACGACCGCCGCGAATGGCGGCGAAGACCTCCGAAGCGTTCGCCTCCGCGTAACGCCGCTCCTTCGACAGCACATAACCGTCCAGACTTTCAAGAGTCGGAGTATCCTCTCGAAGCGTGCGTTTGAAGCGCACGTGATAGCCGTCAAGTTCAATGTCCCGGACGTGGCAGATCTGCTCGATGGCGGTAAACGTCTCGCTGGGGATACCGTCCCAGGACGGTGGAGTCCAATTCCTGTACTCAACCGGGATCGCTTCATAAAAATGCTCGAGTTGTTGAGGGAAGGCAGCGAGGGAGCTAAAGGTCGACTGATTAATCACATCATATGGAGTCCCACGGCCATCAGGAGGTTGCACAATTTTTAGTCGTCCTCATTGCGATGGGTGACTGAGCAACAACGCCGCCAGCTCAGATCATGCTTAGCCCGCGAATCACCGCCACCGCCAGCGCCGCTCCCGCCACTGGTCCCAGCACCGGAACCCACGCATAGCCCCAACCCGAGCTACCTTTGCCTGCAATCGGGAGCACCGAGTGGGCAATCCGCGGTCCCAGATCGCGCGCAGGATTAATCGCATACCCCGTCGTTCCGCCAAGCGACAGCCCGATCCCCCACACCAGCGACCCCACCAGCACCGGCCCCAGCCCCGGAGCCACACCTGCCGGAGCAATACGCTTCGAGAACAGCGCCGTCGCCACCAGCACCAGCACAAACGTCCCCAGCACCTCGCTAACGAAGTTCCAGACCGGCGAATTTACCGCCGGAGACGTAGCAAAGCACGCAAACTTCGCGCCCTTGTCCTCCGTCATTTCCCAGTGCGGCTTGTAGTGCAGCCACACCACCGCTGCTCCGCACAGCGCGCCCAGAATCTGCGCCGGGATGTAGGTGAACAGCCGCATCGCATTGCCCGTCATCATCACCGAAGCCACCGTGAACGCCGGGTTCAGATGCCCGTCTTTATCCCCCAGCGCCGCGCTCACCGCCACGCCCGCAAACACCGCGACGGCCCATCCTGCCGTGATCGAGATCCAGCCCGCGTTCTGCGCCTTCGATCGGTTCAGCAGCGCGCCTGCGACGACGCCGTTGCCCAGCACAATCAGCACAAACGTCCCAACGAACTCACCGACCACAGCAGACAAATTGACCATAGACTTTCACTCGTCCTTGTAGAGATACCCTTGCGCGACCGCGTTGAACGCCTCAAGATCGCGGGCCTTCCACGCCTCATCGCGTCCCAGCTCTATCGCCAGTACATCTGCCACTGCAGGCGCAGCCTCAATCGCGGCCTGGGCATCCAGAAACAGCGCCCGTGTCCGCCGCGCCAGAACATCTTCGACGGTGCGCGCCATCTCCTGCCGCGCTGCCCAGACCACCTCGCGCATCCGGTAGGGAAGCCGCGGATGCAGCAGCGCATCGAGCGAAGGATCGTCCTGCGACAGTTTCTGGATCTTCGGCAGATCGCTGCCATACACGAGTTCATGCTCGGCAACGCCGGCAGTCTGATCCGACCAGCCATGCAGCTTCAGCTCCAGCGTCCGCGAAGCCAGCTTCGGCAGTCCCGCAACCTCGGCTGCGCGATTAATTGCGTCCTCGCCCATGCGCCGGTATGTCGTCCACTTGCCGCCCGTAATCGTTACGAGCCCTGTCTTCGACACCAGCACCGTATGGTCGCGCGACAGCTTCGAAGTCGCGCCTCCGCTCTGCTTCACCAGCGGCCGCAGCCCCGACCACACGCTCAGAATCTCGTCGCTCGCCGGCCGCCGCCCGAAGTACTGGGCAATATGCTCGAGCAGGAATCTCCGCTCCGAAGCCATCGCAAGCGGCTCCGCTGAAGCATGATCGACGGCCTCATCCGTCGTCCCCACCACCGTCGCGCCGTGCCACGGAATCGCGAACAACACGCGGCCGTCCGTGGTCCTCGGAATCATCATCGCCTTGCCGCCCGGAAGCCATGACTGCGGCAGAACGAAGTGCGAGCCCTGGCTCACCGAAAGCAGCTCGCCCTGCCCCCAAACCGGCGTCGCCGCGTCCATCGCCAGAACTTCCTCGGTGAAGACGCCCGTCGCATTCACCACCGCCTTCGCCGCAATCTCAAACCGCACATCGCTCTCGCAGTCACGAGCCTTCACGCCTGCGATCTTCCCGCCGTGCTCGAGCAAGCCAGTCGCCTCGACGTAGTTGATCGCCGTCCCGCCCAGTTCCTCAAACGTCCGCAACAGCGAGATCGCATACCGCGCATCATCGAACTGCCCGTCGTGATACAGAACGCCGCCCTTCAGCCCTTCGCCCGCAACTCCCGGCAGCATCTCCAGCGTCTGCTCACGCGACAGCAGCCGCGAGGCCCCAAACGACAGCTTGCCTGAGAGCAGCTCATACACCTTCAATCCAAACCCGTAGTAGGGAAGCCCGAAGTACCCGAACACCGGAACCACAAACGAGAGGTCATGCACCAGATGCGGCGCATTCCGCAGCATGTGCCCGCGCTCCCTCAGCGCATCGAGCACCAGCGTCACGTTCATCTGCTCCAGGTACCGCACGCCTCCGTGCACCAGCTTCGTGCTGCGGCTCGAGGTCCCCTTGGCCAAGTCAGCGCGCTCGATCAGCACCGTGCGAAACCCGCGCGCGGCGGCCTCCACCGCAGCTCCCAACCCTGTCGCGCCGCCTCCGATGATCACAACATCCCACGGCCCAGCCTGCTCGCCCAGCCTCCGCAGCATCTTCTCGCGTTGCGTCACTCCTGCGTCTCCCCCTCGCGAGCCCAGCCTTCCGCGCGTCCCAGCGCCCGCTTCCACCGCTCACGCACGGTGGCCTGCGTTGCGGCCTTCATCTCCGGCTTGAACACGCGATCCACCTGCCACTGCCGCGAGATCGTCTCCTTGTCCGGCCAGTAGCCCACCGCCAGCCCCGCCAGATACGCGGCTCCCAGCACCGTCGACTCCGCATTCTTCGGCCGCACCACCTCAATGCCCAGCATGTCCGATTGGATCTGCATCATCAGATTATTCCCCGCCGCTCCGCCATCGACGCGCAACTGCGCCAGCGGAACGCCCGAGTCGGCCTGCATCGCCTCCAGCACGTCCGTCGCCTGCAGCGCGATTCCCTCCAGCGCCGCGCGAGCGATATGGCAGCGCGAAGTTCCTCGCGTCATTCCCACCAGCGCAGCGCGCGCGTACGGGTCCCAGTGCGGAGCGCCCAGCCCCGCAAACGCCGGAACCAGAACCACGCCATTCGAGTCCGGAACCGAGGCCGCCAGCTGCTCAATCTCCGCCGACGTGCGAATCATCTGCAACTCATCCCGCAGCCACTGCACCACGGCTCCCGCCATCAGCATGCTGCCTTCGAGCGCATACTCCACCGTTCCGCCGATCTTCCACGCAACGGTCGTCAGCAGCTTGTTCTTCGAGACCATCGGCTTCGTGCCCGTGTTCAACAGCATGAAGGCCCCCGTGCCGTACGTGCACTTCGCCATCCCCGCCGAGGTGCACATCTGCCCAAACAGCGCCGCCTGCTGATCGCCCGCGATCCCCGCAATCGGAACTCCCGCAATCAATCCCGTCGTCGTCCCGCACTCTCCGCTCGAAGCCACCACCTCCGGCAGCATCGACCGCGGAACATCCATCAGCCGGAGCAGCTCCTCGTCCCACTCCATCGTGTGGATGTTGAAGAGCATCGTCCGCGAAGCATTCGTCACATCGGTCACATGCCGCGCACCGTGCGTCAGCTTCCAGATCACCCAGCTATCGATCGTTCCGAAGGCCAGCTTTCCCGCCTCGGCCTTCGCCCGCGCGCCTTCGACGTTCTTCAGTATCCAGTTCACCTTGCTGCCGGAAAAATACGCATCCGGAATCAGCCCCGTCTTCGCCTGAATCGTCGCCCCATCGCCGCCGTTCCGCAGCGCATCGCAGAACTCCGCCGTCCGCCGGTCCTGCCACACAATCGCGTTGTAGACCGGCTCTCCCGTCTCGCGGTCCCACACCACCGTCGTCTCGCGCTGGTTCGTAATCCCAATCGCAGCGATGTCTTTCTCCGTCAGGTCAGCCTGCGCCAGCGCAGCAGTCGCCACGCCACTCTGCGAAGACCATATCTCCGTCGGCGAGTGCTCCACCCAACCCGGCTTCGGGAAGATCTGCTTGAACGGATGCTGCGCAACCGAGACCGCAGCACCCGTCTCATCCACCACCATCGCCCGCGAACTCGTCGTCCCCTGATCCAGCGCCAAGATAAATCGCTTTTCTGCCAAAAGGTCTCCCATCTCGTGCTTTAGCGTCGACTGTTCCCTCAGCTAGCAAGCACGAGCCACTTTATAAGATCATTGAGATCTTTGCATCAGAAGAGAGCCCACCAGGCTACTTCGCCTCCCACCCCACCTTCACTCCATTCGCCGCATTCTGCTGCTTCAGCCACTGATACAGCGGAGCGAAGTACTCCAGCATCGGCCCGGCATCCAGATGATCCTCTCCCGTCATCGCCTTCAGGGTCTCCTGCCACGGCTTCGACTGTCCAGCCTCCAGCATCGCATTCAGCTTCGCGCCCGCCTCCTTGCTGCCATAGAAGCTGCAGCGGTTCAGCGGTCCCTTGTATCCCGACGCATCGCACATCGCCTTGTAGAACTGAAACTGATACACCCGCGCCAGAAAATACCGCGCATACGGAACATTCCCCGGGATGTGATACTTCGCGCCCGGGTCAAAGTCGGCCTCCGTCCGCGCCACCGGAGGAGCCACTCCCTGATACTTCTCCCTCAGCTCCCACCACGCCTTGTTGTAGTCCTCTGGCTTCGTCTGCCCACTGAACACCTGCCACCGCCACTTATCAATCAGCAATCCAAATGGCAGAAACGCAATCTTGTCCAGCGCCGTCCGCAACTGCAGCGGAATATCCGCCTCCGCAGGTGGTATCTCGTCGATCAGCTTCAACTGCTTCAGATAGTCCGGAGTAATCGACAGCGCGATCGCATCGCCAATCGCCTCGTGGAACCCATCGTTCGCTCCATCGCGAAACAGGAACGGCCGATTCCGGTAAGCCCTCTGATAGAAGTTGTGCCCCTCCTCATGGTGCACCGTCGTGAAGTTGTCCGCATCCACCTTGATGCACATCTTCACCCGCAGGTCCTGGTCGTTGTCCACGTCCCACGCACTCGCATGGCAAACCACATCGCGGTCGCGCGGCTTGATGAACTGCGACCGCTCCCAGAATGTCGCAGGCAGCGGTTCAAAGCCCAGCGAGGTAAAGAAGCCCTCGCCATACTTCGCCATCTTCTTCGCCGCATCAAGCTCCGACACAGGCCCGATCTGCTGCTTCAGCGCACCCTCGAGGTCATACATCTTGTAGCCCGTCGCGGGCGGCGCAACGAGGTCGTAGATGTTCCCCCACTCCTGCGCCCACATATTTCCCAGCAGGTGCGCCGGAATCATTCCATCCGGCCGCTCCGCCGCCGCGCCATACTTCTTGATCAGCGCAAACCGCACATACGCATGCAGCTCCTTGTACAGGGGCTCCAGCTGCGTCCACGTCCGCTCCATCTCTGCGGAGAACTCCGCCGGAGTCATGTCATACCGTGACCGCCAGAGGTCCCCCGTGTCCTTATAACCGAACTCCCGCGCCCCCTCATTCGAAAGCTCCACCAGCCGCGAATACTTCGCGCGCATCGGTGGTGAGATCGTATGCCATCCCCGCCACAGGTCCTCGAGTTCCTTCGGATCGCGCGACTTCGCCATCAGCACATCCAGCTCTTCGATCCCCAGGCACTTCTCCCCTTCTGCCGAACCTGCCCCCGCCGCCCCCTGACGGCAATACTTCCCCTTGCCATACATCCCATCCAGCGCTGACGAAACCTGCGTCAGCTCAGCCACCAGCTTCGGGTCCGTCGGGTTGGCGTTCAGCTTCAGCAGCTTGAACTTCCGCGCCAGATCAGGCGGCAGCGTCAACCCATCAAATCTCCGCGCGCCGATCACGAGTTCGTTCGTCTTGTTCAGAAGGCGCTCACTCGCCTTGGCCGAAATCGCCTCCGTGTCGTCCGTAATGTAAGTCTCCTGCACCCACGAAGCCCGGCTGGCCTCGTTCGCGAGGTTGAGCAACTCCGTCTCAGCCTTGTCCATAAACGCCTGTGCATCGGCGGCGGTAGGCTTGGCTGTCTGGGCAAAGGTCAGTGCAGGAAGAAGGGCAAAGGCGAGAGCAAATCGGTAAATTCGCATTGCGGGAAGTGTACCGAATCCTCCCCTCCCAGTCGTTATCTCCGTCACAAATCATTCAGAAGATGCATGGTCACACTAATTTCCACCCGTGGCCCCACTCGCCACACTCTCAGGCTTTGTGATGATTTTTACCGGTCTAAGAAATTGGCGGAAGCCGCCACCGCCGGATCGACTGAGCGGATTTAGCAATCCACCTCAGGTAGGAGCGCCGCCCGAACCTCCGCCGCGCTCTTGCCCGTAATCCTCAGCACCTTGCTCCTGCTCGCCGCTCCCGCCACCAGCGAAACCCGCGCCCGCGGCGATCCCAGCTTCTCCGCGACAAACGCAATCAGCGCATCATTCGCCCGCCCATCCACCGGGGGCGCATTGAGCGCAATCTTCACCGCCCCGCCGTGCAAACCCATCACTCCATCTCTACGAGCCCCAGGATGCACCCGCACGCTCACCGTGCACCCATCCGCAACGTCCCTCACGAACTCGCCCGCATCACTCATACGGCAGCCGGATACACCCTCTTCCCAAAGATCGCCGTTCCCACCCGCACACAAGTGCTGCCCTCTTCAATCCCCACCGCAAAATCATTCGACATCCCCATCGAAAGCTGCACCACCTTAGGATGCACCTTCGCCGCCTCATCCCGCAGCCGTCGCAGCTCCCTGAAGTAAGGCCGCGCCGTCTCCGCGTCCTCCGACCACGGAGGCACCGTCATCAACCCCACAACCTCCACCGCCTCGAAATCCCGCATCGCATCCAGCAGCCCCATCAACTCACTCGGAGCAACCCCATGCTTCGACTCCTCATGGCTCAGCTTCACCTCAATCAGCACCGGAAGCCGCTTGCCCAGAGCCTTCGCCGCCGTCTCCAGCCGCTGCGCGATCTTCAGCGCATCCACCGCATCGATCGCATCAAACAGCTCCGCCGCCTTGTTCGTCTTGTTCGACTGCAGCGGCCCGATCAGATGAAAGGCCGCCCCCGGGAGCCCCGCCAGCCGCCCCGACTTCTGCTCATACTCCTGCACGCGATTCTCGCCGAACAGTCTCTGCCCGGCCGCATACGCCTCCAGAATCGCCTCCACCGGATGCACCTTACTCACTGCCATCAACGCGACCTCACGTTCATCGCGTCCTGCTCGCCGGCACGCTGCGGCTATCTCGTCTCTCAAGCGTGCAATGTTCTCCGCAATCGTCATCTAACATGAATCTTACTTGCATCCAACAATGACGAACGAACATCGGAGACGCCTCGCTGCATGCGGACCATCCTTCTGCTCACCGCCTCAAACATCTTCATGACCTTCGCCTGGTACGGTCATCTCAAATATCGCGAGGTCTCCCTCTGGAAGGTCATCCTCGTCAGCTGGTCCATCGCGTTCTTCGAGTACTGCCTCCAGGTCCCCGCCAACCGCATCGGCGCCCGCACCTTCGCTCCCGACCAGCTCAAGGTCATCCAGGAGGTCATCACGCTTTCGGTCTTCGGAGTCTTCTCCGTCTTCTACTTCGGCGACCATCTCCGCTGGAACCACGCCGTAGCCTTCTGCTGCCTCGTCGCCGGAGCCTTCTTCATGTTCCACAAGTTCTAGTGCGATTCTCACTCTTTTGGTTGTCATTCCGCAGCGCAGCGGAGGAATCTGCTTTGCTTTATCATGCGTGACGTCGCCGCTCACGCCACATCGCCGCATCCATCTCCCAAAGCTCAGTCGGCAACCGCCCACTCACATAATCGTCCTCAGTCTCTTGAACACACCGCATCCCCTCGCGCGCCGAGATCGCCCGCGAAGCCGCATTCGCCACTGCCTTCTTCGTCCGAAGCACCGGCTGCCGCAGATCCTCGAACCAGAATCGCGTAACCTCGGCCACTGCCTCAGTCATCAGTCCCTGCCCGCGCCACTCCGGAGCAATCCAGAATCCGCGATTGATCTCGCGATTCAAATGCAGCGAGATTGCGCCGATGATTCTCTCCGGCTCGTCCTTCAGCCGAATCGTCCAGTGCCACTCCT
Organism: Edaphobacter bradus; assembly: GCF_025685645.1. Taxonomy (NCBI): domain Bacteria; kingdom Pseudomonadati; phylum Acidobacteriota; class Terriglobia; order Terriglobales; family Acidobacteriaceae; genus Edaphobacter; species Edaphobacter bradus. The sequence continues at coordinate 210,626 of NZ_JAGSYF010000002.1, read as the reverse complement.
CACCACGTTCCACCGCCGGCAACGCAAGCTCACCGTAGTACGCGAAGACTCCACCTTCAGGAAATGGCCACGGCACACGGACATTGAGATACTTCACGACCTCCCAGTGCGCAAACAGTGGCTGCACCTGATCTGCATCCGACAGCCGCAGCGGCCGAAGCACGAGACGGGCGGTCTCAAGCTCCGGCGTCGCCATCGTTACCGCCCATGCCCTTCCAGATACTTCTCCACCTCAAGCGCGGCCATGCACCCCGAACCCGCAGCCGTAATCGCCTGCCGGTATCTCCGGTCCTGAATGTCCCCACACGCAAACACGCCGGGGATGATCTGCCCGTTCAGCGTCGTAAGGACGCTGTTCTTGGTCAGAATGTAGCCGTCATCATCGAGGTCGAGCAGTCCAGTGAAGGCCTTCGCGTTCGGCTCGTGGCCGATGCCGAGGAACATGGCAGAGACAGGCAGTACGGACACATCTCCCGTCACCTTGTTCTTCAGCCGCAGGCCCTTCACGTCCTTCTCTTCCACTCCCAGCACCTCTTCCACCACCGTGCTGGTCATGAACTGGATCTGCGGATGCGCCATCGCGCGATCGAGCATGATCTTCGACGCGCGGAACTTCTCACTGCGGTTGATCAGCGTCACCTTCGTCGCAAACCGAGTCAGGAACAGCGCCTCTTCCATCGCGCTGTCGCCGCCGCCGATGACGGCGATCTCCTTGCCCGAAAAAAAGAACCCATCGCAAGTAGCGCACGAACTCACGCCATGTCCGATCAGAGCCTGCTCGCTCGGCAGGTTCAGCCACCGCGCACTCGCGCCCGAGGCGATGATCAGCGTCCGCGTATGAATCGTCTCCTTGCCGATGTTCAACTCATACGGATGCTTTGACAGGTCGATGGAGTTCAGGTGAGCCATCTTCAACTCGGCGCCAAACCGCACCGCCTGCTTCTTCATGTTCTCAATCAGCTCCGGTCCCTGAACTCCCTCCGGGAAGCCGGGAAAGTTCTCCACCATGGTCGTAATGGAGAGCTGCCCGCCCGGCTCATGGCCCTCCAGCACCAGCGGCTTCAGGTTCGCCCGGGCGGTGTAGATGGCGGCAGTCAGTCCGGCGCAGCCGGAACCAAGGATTACAGTATCGCGAGTCGTGTTTTCACTCATAGGAAGTCTCCTAAGTGTAAATGCCCCAGCGCACAAAACGATTCAGACGAGCCCCCCGCCCACAAGATTCGATACTCCAAGTCTGGATTTTGAGACTCTTCGTTTTTGCAGGACACATAGACTGTTACCCTCCCCTTCCGAAGCAGGGGGGCCAGGTCTCGATTCTGAGACCTGGATTTTGCAAGGACACTTGGGTGCCCCATCCATCGCAGCCTCATCGCGATGGGTGGGGCACGATTTCCACTAGCCAACTTCCCCAACTAGCCAAAGACATGTCATTTCGACCGGAGCAGTGCAGCTTCATCGCACTGCGGAGCGAAGAAACCCGCTTCTCTACCAAAGCCTTCCACCAGCTCTACGACTTCCACAGAAAATCCTGTCAAGCCCCCAAACTACTTAACCCAATCAAAACAAGCCACTTCCGCGTGGCAGAGTAGTTTCCACCAATCCACTAAAATAGAACCAGACAGAAAAGAAGAAGCCCCGGCCAACAACCGGGGCTTCTTCTTTCAACCCCATAACTCATTTCTTTTGAATATTTTGACCCATAAACCCTTTAGATGGAATATCTTGCGCGACAAGTCCAAAGCTAAATCCAATACAATGAATATTTTACGCAATATCGGGGGGGTACTTCAAGGCCGAACGAAGCGGTCTTTACAATCGAACCATGGCAAATCTAACGCTGGTTTATGGAATGAGGCTGCTTCCTGCCGACGAGGTAGCAGAAGTAAGTGACGCGGCGATCGCGCTCAAAAACGGCAATCAGGCCCACGTCACCATGCACATCCTCGAGGGCAGCCGCGAGCAGATCGAAGCGCAGCTCCGCATGAGCCTCGACGCCTTCTTCGACTTCTATCCGGAGATCTAGAGCGGCTAGGTAGACGGCAGCGAGGAAGCTTTTGGCGGCTTCGTCATAGCGAGCCGCCTGAGCATAGCACTTGCGCTACGGAACCACGGCCGCTCCCGGCGGCGAAGGTAGCCGGGCATCGTCGGCTTCTTATCGAGCACTTTCTGCGCCCATTCGCGGGCTTCAGCGTTGCGACCCTCGGACGCCAGCAGGTCTGCGAAGTTCAGGTAGGTCTCCGACGACGTCGATGTCATCGTCACCTGCCGGAAGAGCGCCTCGGCTTTTTCTTTTTGTCCGGTCTGCGCGTAGGCGTGGGCGAGCAATCCGGCCGCGCGATGAAAATCGTAGTCAGGATCGTTGCCGGTCACTCTCTCCAGGTCAGGCAACGCCGCCGCGGCATCGCCTAACCGGAGAGCGCAAACGCCGCGCCTGTAGAAGGGATCGGGAGTATTGGCGCGAGCGGCAATGGCTTTGTCGAACGCGGCTCGCGCCAACTGGAACTTGCCGTCGTCCATGTAAAGATCGCCAAGTTCTTCGTAATTGCCCGACGATGGATTGTCACGAACCGCGACTTCCAACTCGCCAATGCGCTTCCGGCGTGAAAACCCTTTGAAGGACTGTCCCACGAGTCCAATATCGGGAAGAGCCTCGGCGACAAGATATATCGTGGCGCCGATGGGACCCAGAAACAGGATGATGTAGATCCAATACGTGTCCGGCCGCCGCCGGATGAAGTGGACGATCGCCAATCCCTGGAGCAGCAAGCCCCACGGGTAGAAGAAGTGGCTCAGGAATCCCATCGGTATTAGTCCTGGCGTCAGTTATACGTCTGTAAGTAACCGAAAAGTAGCATATCTGCGGAAGATAGAGAAGTGAATCAAGGCGATCTGCAGCGCTGAGTGTCCGGCATCGCACAGCCGACCAGCTGTCGTAGAATAGGGCATCTGCTTCGAGTGGCTTCTGCCGAAAAAACAGGAGTAACGGAGTGCAAGATGACCTCAACCAAAATTGATCCCGCTTGCAGCCTCTAACTCGGCTGAGATCACCAATATCGCTGCCACTACGGGGATCCAGGCGTTCGTCTCGCTTACGCTGCAAAAGCAGCCGTGATGAGACCGTTATGGCTGCCTCAAGCATCCAAAAGAAGTGCAGGCGAGGGAGCAACCACGATGGGAGTTGCAGCGGTGACAGGCGTCAACGCGCGCAAGCGTGTCCTAATCCTCGGCGGCGGGTTTGCTGGGCTCTTCGCGGCGGAAGAGGCCGCCAGACTTCCCGTCGACATCACACTCATCGATCGCAAGAACCATCACACCTTCCAGCCGCTGCTCTACCAGGTCGCGCTCGCCGTGCTCTCACCGGCAGAGATTGCGCAGCCGATCCGCTCCGTCCTCCACGATCACCCGAACATCGAGGTACTGATGGACGAGGCGGTAGGGTTCGACCTTGCGCAGCGGCGAGTCGAACTCAAGACCGGCACGCGGTTGGACTACGACTATCTCATTGTCGCCACCGGCGCTACACACTCCTACTTCGGCCGCGACGAGTGGGCGAAGCTCGCCCCCGGCCTCAAGTCCATCGAAGACGCAATCGAGATCCGTCGCCGCGTGCTGCTCGCCTTCGAGCTTGCCGAGCGCCAGATGCAGGAGAGCGGCACGCACCCTCCTCTGAACTTCATCGTCGTCGGCGGCGGGCCTACCGGAGTCGAACTCGCCGGAGCGATCATGGACATCGCCAAGCTTTATATGACGAAGGACTTTCGCCACATCGATCCTTCGACCGCGAAGGTGGAGATTCTCGAAGGCTCGCCCTACCTTCTTGGGGCCTATCCACCCGACCTGCAGAAGAAGGCCGTCGAGCAGCTCAACGCACTGGGTGTCGAGGTTCGTACCGGAGCACAAGTCACGGATGTCCAGCCCGGTTACGTCATGGTCGGCAACGAGCGCATCGATGCGGCGGTCACGCTGTGGGCGGCGGGGGTGGAAGCCTCACCGCTCGGAAAGCTGCTCGGCGTCCCTACGGATAGGCGCGGCTGCGTCATCGTCGATCAGTTCCTCAACCCTCCCGGCCACCCAGAGATCTTCATCTGCGGCGACCTGGCCCACGTCGAGGAGAACGGCAAGCAGGTTCCCGGGGTCGCCCAACCCGCGATGCAGATGGGAACCTATGCGGCCAAACGCATCGGCCGTCTCGTCACGCGCGATGCGAGAGGTGACAGCGTCGGCCTCAATCAGCCCTTCCATTACTTCGACAAGGGTGATATGGCCACCATCGGGCGCAAGGCCGCGGTCGCCAGGATCAAGTGGCCCTTCCATGCTGACTGGAGCGGGTTCCCGGCGTGGATCACCTGGCTGTTCGTCCACGTCTTCTTCCTAATCGGCTTCCGCAACCGTCTCACGGTCTTTAGCCAATGGGCGTGGACCTACCTTACCTTGAGCGACGGAGCGCGCCTCATTACCGGCTCGCAGGAGCTTCCGGGATGGGAGGAGAAGCCTGGTTCGGACCAGGGTTCCTCGGCGCAGAAGCCAGCGGATATCGCTGTTCCCAAGGCATAAAAGAAAAGCGCGCCGAACCCGGTTACGGGAGCGCGCGTTTTTCTGTTCCCTCGCGGGTTTAGCCTTACTTCGCGGAGTCCTCGATCTCCTTCCACTCGGCGGTGCTCAGCTTCACCCCAGCAGCGGCGATGTTCTCTTCCAGATGCTTTACGGAGGATGTTCCGGGAATCGGCAGCATCACAGGCGACCGGTGCAGCAGCCACGCCAGCGAGAGCTGCGAGACCGTCGCGCCGTGCCGCTTCGCCGCGGAATCCAGCTTGCCGCCGGCCTTTGCCAGCTTGCCTGCCGCAACCGGGAACCATGGGATGAATGCGATCTTGTGCTTCGCGCAGTACTCGACGACGTCCTCATGCTGCCTGTCGCCGAGGTTGTAGAGGTTCTGCACGCTCACGACATCGACGATCTTCCGGGCCTGGTCGATCTCGTGCGGCTTCACCTCGCTCAGCCCAACGTGCCGTATCTTGCCCTCCTCCTGGAGCTTTTTGATAATGCCCAGTGACTCCTCGACGGGAACCTTTGGGTCGATGCGATGGAGTTGCCACAGGTCGATCCGCTCCAGCTTCAACCGGCGCAGGCTCATCTCGACTTGCTGCTGCAGATACTCCGGCCTGCCCACCGGAAGCCACTTGTTTGGCCCCTGTCGCGTCAGCCCGCCCTTGGTCGCGATGACGACGCCCTTCGCGTACGGAGCCAGCGCCTCGCCAATCAGCCGCTCGCTCACATCGGGACCGTAGGAGTCTGCCGTGTCGATGAAGTTCACGCCCAGCTCAACTGCGCGCCGCAGGACCTTCTTCGCGGTTTCGGGGTCTTTGGGCTCGCCCCAGATTCCATCGCCGGTGATCCGCATCGCACCGTAGCCCAGACGGTTGACGGTCAGATCGCTGCCAATCACAAATGTTCCGCTTGCCTTCGCATTTACAGCCGCAGTGGTTGTCATGCCTCATGAGATGCCGGTCTCGGGAGAAAGGCGCAGCGTCTCGCCCTCTTCGAGAACTTTTACCCGGTTACCGACATTCAGCCGCGCCGCCTCGGCCGTCAGCCGCTGTACAGGCTCGTCCATCGGTTCGCGGCCAAGGCGGAAGGTTCCAAAGTGCATCGGAACCATCCACTGTGCGCCAACTTCGACAAAAGCCCGCACAGCCTCTTCAGGACTTGTGTGGACTGCACGGTAACTATCCGGAAAGTATGCCCCGATGGGCAGCAACGCGACCTGCGGACGCAGCCTTTGGCCGATCTCGGTGAAGCCGTCAAAGTATGCTGTATCGCCGGAGTGATACACGGAGTGTCCAGCGGCTTCAACGACATAGCCACCGTAGCCGCGGTGCGTGTCGCTGAAGAGGCGCGCGCCCCAATGCCGGCAGGGAGTCATCGTCACCGCGAGTCCCTTCACTTCGGTCTGCTGCCACCACTCCATCTCGCGCACTCTGGCGAAGCCCAGTCCCGCGACGAGGTCTTCCACACCTCTGGGCACGACGATCTCAGGCGCATGGCCTCGCAGCCGCCGCGTCACCCGCACCACCTTGCGCAGCGAGGCGAAGTCCAGGTGATCCATGTGTGCGTGCGTCACGAGGACGACATCGATCGCGGGCATCTGCTCGGCAATCACGCCCGGCCTGCGCTGCCGGCGCAGCAGAATCAATCGCTTCGAGAGGACGGGATCGACGAGCAGGTTTCTGCCGTCCAACTGCAGCAGAAACGACGAGTGCCCGATGAACGTTACGCCGAGCTCATCGGCGTTGACCCGTCGGGGAGGCCGGGAGACGCCGGTAATCGGATTCTCGTGGCTCTCGCGCACCAGTCGCCAGAGCTGTCCCATCTTTGTCACAACGAACGGTCTGCGTCGCAATACCTTAGCCATCAGGGCACCAGTCTCATAGATGCTTCCGGCCAGCTTGTAGTTTCGCGCCTCAGCAGGAGCTACGGCAAGTCTGAACGAGATAGTTGAAAGGAGCTTTGCGGCGGCTCAGGAAAGAGTATCGACCCTGATTCGGGCAGGTGCATCACAAACAACGCCCGCCTGATCTCCTGTCGCCATTGCTCCTCGAACCTCTCGATCACTGAGGAACAAGGTACAGGCAGTGCTTCGCAAGCTACAATCCTTTAGATTCCATGAACCTCTACGCAGCCGTCATCGCCGTCATCGTTCTCACTCTGCTCAGCGTCTCGCTTGCCCGCCTCGGCAAGGTCAAGACCAAGGCCGACTATCTGGTCGCCGGGCGCACACTTCCCGCCTTCGTGCTCATCTTCACGCTGCTCTCAAGCTGGATCGGCTCCGGCTCTCTGCTCGGCGGCGCGGAGAACGCCTACAAGCACGGCTTCGTGGCGTTGTGGCAGGCGGGCGGAGGCTGGGCCGGGCTGCTGCTCATCTACTTCATCGCGCCGCGGGCCCGCAAGTTCGCGCAGTTCACCATCCCCGACCTACTCGAAGCGCGTTATAACCAGACCGCGCGCGTGCTCGGCGTGATTGCGATTCTGCTCACCTACACGGCGATCACGAGCTATCAGTTCATCGGCGGCGGCGACATCCTTCACCTCATCTTTCCCGAAGTTATCTCGCCCCTCCTTGGGCGCTACATCCTCGCGGCCTTCGTGATCGTCTTCACCGCCATCGCCGGTATGTCATCTGTGGCCTACATGGACCTGTTCATCGGGTTGCTCGCAACCACCACCATGTGCCTTGCGCTGCCGATCCTCGTTCACCACGCCGGAGGCTGGTCCGCCGTTCACGCCGCGCTGCCTGCCACACACTTTCAGCTTCTTGGCGATCTCTCCTTCATCAAGTGCCTCGAACTCTTCCTGCCTACCTGCCTTCTGCTGCTCGGCAACCAGTCCATGTACCAGAAGTTCTTCTCGGCCAAGTCCGAGAAGGACGCCAGACGCGCAGTCGTCGGCTGGATCTTCGGCACCGTCATCCTCGAGACTGTGATCGTCGCCATCGCGGTCACTGGTTCCACGCTCTTTCCCAACGGCGAGGTCAGCAAAGCTCCGCGCGAGATCCTCGCCTACTGCGGTCTGCACGGCTTTGAGCCTGCCGCGACGACCATCGTCCTGGGAGCCAATGGCCAGGTTGCCAGCGTTACCCCAGCCGCCGCGGTCTCCACTACCTCCGTCTATCTTCTTCGTCTCCTCGGCGCGCTTCTCATGGGAGCGATCTTCGCCAAGATCATCTCCACCGCAAACAACTACCTCTTCTCTCCTGCGACCAATCTCGTCAACGATATTTACGTCCGCTATGTGTCGCCTGAGGCTTCGAACAAAAAGATTCTCATCGTCAGCCGGTTGACGGTGGTTCTCCTCGGCATCTGGGCGCTCTTTCAGTCGCTGGGGACCGAGTCTGTACTCAAGAAGGCGCTCTACGCCTACACGATCTACGCCGCCGCGCTCACTCCGGTCATCCTTGCTGCGTTCTTCTGGCGGCGAGCTACTGCGGCCGCCGCTGTCGCGAGCGTCGCCGTTGGCACTGCCGTCACGGTTGCATGGGACACCGTCGCGCCGCACCTTCCGCCGTCCATCGGCCAGCGCGACGCGATCTTTCCTGCGCTGATCGCATCGCTGCTGTGTCTCTTCCTCGTCAGTCTCTTCACCACGCCGCCCTCGCCCCGGCAGCTTGAGCCATTCGGGGAAGCCTAGCGCAGAGTGCCGTTTTCAGATTCTGTAGGAAGGCGGCTTGATGCCCTTGTCCCGTAGGTAGATCTCCGCCTGGCCACGGTGGTGCGCCACGTGAATGTACATGGCCAACAAGACCTCTCGGCCGGACAATTTCCCGTCAGGAGAGTTATGCGTTGCGCGTATCTGCTCCTCCGTTGTATGACGCAGCAATGGTGTGATGCGCTTGTCGAGGTCTTCCGCCCGCGGTTACCCTCTAGTACCTTACTTCTGAATCATTTGCAGCCAATTCACGTTCCCGCGTGATAATTAACACTCCAAATACATTTAGACCGGAACCTGATCATCGTCTCGACGAATCCAGTTCAATCGGCCTCCCGGGAGCGTGGATGAACGTCAATCTGCTGCCCGATCTGGCCGCCCTGGCCGCGCTTCTTGCGGTCCTGCACTTTCTGCGCCGTCGCCACCCGCAGGAGCGCGTCGGTCTGTGGATCATCGGCCTGCTCTTCATCTTTCTCGAAGCCATCGCTCACACCCTCTATGCGGATCGTGGACCGAGGCACATGCCCTCGCATATCGTCGCGCTGGATTCCTACCTCGCCGCAGGCATCATCTTTCTCTGGGCAGCGGCCAGGCCCCTCTATTCTCGGCGTTCGACGCTGATCTATCTGCTCGCGAACACACCCCCTCTGGCGCTTCTCCTCACGATCTATGGGCTCGATCTGCGAACACAGCCGGTCTACCGCATCGTCATCATCTGCGGCCAGCTTGTTGGCGTGCTCTCCCCGTTCCTGATCGCGCGCACCGTCAGGCTCCGGGCTGCCTGGTGGCTCATCGTCACGCAGCTTCTGATCTGGACCCCGTTATGGTTTTCGGTCGCCTCGCGCAACTATCGCGAAACGGCCTACTTTCCACTCTTCGTCGTCTATCTCGCGACCGGTGTGGTCTTTCAGCTCAGCCTGCCGCGAAGAAGCCTCGGCAAGATCTGCATCGTTGCCGGCTTCACCCTCTGGGCGCTCGTCTTCCTCTTCCACTCCTGGGTCGCCGCCCGTCCTCAGTACACCGATTTCGCCGCCCAGATCTGGAACATGCAGAAGTTTCTCGTCACCATCGGAATGCTTCTCGTGCTGCTCGAGCTTCAGGTCTCCAGCAACGAGTGGTACGCCTTCCACGACCAGCTCACCGGCCTTCCCAACCGACGCCTGTTTGAAGACCGCCTCGCTCAATCTCTCGACGACTCAGCACGAAGCGGAACCCGCACCGCGCTCATCATGCTCGACCTGAACGGCTTCAAACAGATCAACGACTCGCTCGGCCACGACGTTGGCGACCGTCTGTTGCAGCAGGTCGCTCACAGCCTGCGCCACGCCATCCGCGAGCCCGACACGCTCGCCCGTCTCGGTGGCGACGAGTTCATCATCGTCGCCGGCAACCTCCCTGCCGCTGTCCCCGCCGAGCAGATCGTCGAGGCCAGCGCACGCCGCATCGAAGGTGCCCTTCGCAGGTCCTTCTACGCTGCCGGATACGAACTCGCTGTGAGCGGCAGCGTCGGCGTCGCCATCTACCCGGACGACACCACCGACGAGGTCCTGCTCCGCCGCCTCGCCGACCAGCGGATGTACTCCCAGAAGCGCCAGGTTCCGCTCCAGTTCGAGCCTGAGCTTCAGCTCTGACCCGGCAAGGGGACCGATCCCCTTTTATACCCGTCTCCCTCGTATCGGAGCGGCACCGCTGCCACCACGGTGGGCCGCGATGCAAAGATTCTGGCCAAGGGACGGTAGCTGTGGCAGACTTCCAGGGCTATATCCGGGGAGCAGCTTCAGGTATTCTCAAAGTCACCGACAACAAACGGATTCGTCGAACGAAATCTCGTTTTTTAAACTCACCTTTTTGCGTCTGCTGCATCCTACCCCAGTACGCAAATCTCACAGGAGATCATCCTCATGACGACCGAGACCCTGACCCTGAACCCCACTGCTTCCTTTGCCGTGCTGCTCTCCTCTGCTGCTCACCCCATCTTCGCCGACGGTGCTGTGCGGCTTGAGCTCTCGCCCAAAAAGCCCTCCTACGGTTACGACGACGAAGAAGAGGATGACGGCTACGATGACGAGGAGGACGTTGACGTCGACGATGACGACGAAGAGGATGACGAGGATGAGGACGACGACGAGTACTCCTACGACGACGAAGACGAGGACTTCGACGACGACGACGAAGACGAGGATGACGAAGAGGAAGATGATGACGACGACGAAGATGAGGACGACGACATCGGCTACTACACCCGTCCTCTAGCGCGCGCTTCCGTCATCCACGCCTGAAATCCCCTGCCTGCGCCCCGTGAGTGGCCGGGGCGCAGGCTCAGTAGCCAGCGTCGTTCACTACATTCTGCAGCGGTTCCCCGGCGATAAATCGCCCTACCTGCGCCGCCGCGAACCGGTATCCCCGACGAATAAACTCGGGTGTTGATCCTCCGACGTGCGGCGTAATGAAACAGTTCGGCGCAGACCACAAGGGATGCCCCGGCGGCAACGGCTCCGGATCGGTCACGTCCATGGCCGCGCGGATGCGATGCCCATAAAGCGCCTCCACCAGCGCGTCCGTCTGGACCACAGGCCCGCGTGCCGCATTCACCAGCAGTGCGCGGTGCTTCATGCGTGCGATCTGGCTGGCTCCAATCATCCCGCGCGTCTCCGCCGTCAGCGGAACGATCGTCACCACGATATCGGCCTCGCCCAGCAGGCCATCCAGCTCTGCAATCGCATGCACCTCAGGCGAGTTCCTCGCGCCGCGCGCCACCCTCACGATCCTCACGCCGAACGGAGCCAGCCGTGCCTCGATGGCCGCGCCGATCGATCCATACCCGACAATCAGCACGGTCTTGTCGGCAAGGTCTTCGCCCAACACCCGGTACTGCCCCATCTGCGCCCCGCTCTCGCTCAGGAAGTCATCACGGACCGCGGCCTGGCCCGCCCATTCGTGCTTCATCTGGGTATCACGGAAGTGCGGAAACCTCTTGAGCGAGGACAGGATGGCCGCCACCACCCACTCCGAGGTCGAAATGTCATGGATTCCGCGCCCGTTGCACAGCACTACGTTCTTCGGAAGCCAGGGCAGGATCCAGTCCACACCGGCCATCAGAGACTGCACGACCTTTACTCCGCGCAGCCGGGCAAAGGTCTGTTTGGCACTCCTGTGGGCAAAGGTCAGAATCCAGAAATCAACGTCGATCACCTTGTCGCCGTGCCGCGGAATCCTTACGAGCTCTATTCCCCTGGGAAAGTCCTTTGTAAGTTCTTCTGCCAACATCTCATCAACGCCTACTCGCACCATGTCTTCGAGTTTGCATGATGGACAGAGTCTCCGGCGGTCCTGTTTTTCCACAATGCACTAACGAGGCCGTGATCGCACTCGAATCGCGCCTCACGCAGAGGCCGGTTGAGCGGATGAGAGAGCAATACGCAGCGGAGTTGTCTTGGGCAGCGAGAAGCCGACGGCGATAATCCAGATAAAGCCAGGGAAGCGCGTCAATGGGATGAGGAAGAGGGCTGAGGGGACAACGAGGTGCAGCCAGCTCAACTCGCCAGCGACCGCAAGTACGAGGCCGAGAACGACAATCCATCGCGGCAAGAGCCTCTGAATGGCAGATGGAATGGTGATCCCTGCGATGAGCAGGCCCATCGGGATCGAGAAGCCAGGGCCTCCGAAAGCGTACGCGAGGTAGTAGAGCGCAATAAGTACCTAGGAACTCTGAAGTACGGCAGGATGGATCATCGTCCAGCCAATCAAGCTTGCGGCGACACCGTCGAATACCGTGAGAAGGCCACCAAATAGCGCAATCCAAGAACCGGCCGATTGCACGCCAAGAAAGCGCAGGCGACTGACCGCAACGACCGTAAACAGGCCGAGGCAGATTGTCGCTCCAAACTGTAGGAACATGCAGGCCAGAACGTGGCCCGGACGAGCCTGAAAGTATGTGATGATCACCGACTGAGGCTCCCACGGGCCGGGCCAATAAGGCTTACCCGCGAAAGCGGTGACCGGATAGAGCCCGGCGTTGAAGAGGAGAGTGTAGAGAATGGCCAGCAACCAAAGTGGAGGACCAAGATGGCGCTGCGGTTTGGGCGTGTCGGGTTGTGAGTTCATAGATTCGCTCCGTTACGGCTCGGTGGGCCGACAGACGTCAGCTCTCTGGGATCAGGAGGTTGCGTTCAGCTTGCGATTGAGGTTTCGTGGAGCGTAGCCAGAGTTCAACAGCCACTGTATTGAGAGAGAAGCCTATCCAGAAGGCCACGCCGAAGAACTGGCTCGGAACCAGATGGGTAAGGCGGCTGGTTGCGAAGAAGGCTCCCATCACCGGGCGCGTGGTCGCGATGCCCAGCAGGATTCCAACCGATCGAGTAAGCCAGCGCCTCTCAAGGACGATCTCGTTGGCGCGACCGCACCAAAATGCTCGCACGAGCGAGAAGAGAAAAAGACTATTGAAGAGGAGCACCGCCGAGCGCTCCGTCCAGCCGCCGATAGAGTAGGTACTCATCGCGTAGGCAGTGAGCCCCACGATGATCCCAAGGGGGTAGATCAGGTGCCGGGGCCAGGCCGCTCCGGCGAAACGTCGCAGGAAGAGGAAGGGCGCTACCAAGACGAAGGCCATCGCCGGAAGGATGTGAGCGAGCGTGAGCGCAGCGCGAGAAGCAAATATGGCGTCCATGCCGACAAGCTCGGGTGGCCCGGAGGTTGATGGGTGTGCCAGGGCAGCAAGCCGTCGAATGACAACGGCCACAGCAATGAAGATGGAGGCCCAGAAACACAGTCGCAGCCATAGAGGTGAGGCAGAGGCGTGAGGGGTTGCCGCCGGGCTGGGGATCGAAGTCGTGGGACACCTTCAACCAAATTTCGTGCTTAGTCTAGAATTTAAATTTACATGTTGTAAAGTTAAATGTGACGAGTTAAGATCGTGCTGCCATGGAGAATGAAGCTGTTCCGTGCAAGCGGCCTTACTCGCTAGGCAAGCGGCTTGAAGGGTCTGATAACCGGAGGGCGAGGATTCTGGCAGCGGCGCGGGCACAACTAAGGTCCGGCGGCCTGCCTAATCTAAGGCTGGAGGCGTTGGCGCGGGAGAGCGAGGTTACCCGGCAAACGGTCCATAACCTCTTTAGAACCAAATCGGGAGTCGTCGAGGCTCTGTTCGACCAGATGGCCAGGAGCGGCGGTATGGAGCAGATGCGGCTGGTAATGCAACACTCCGATCCTGCGGCGATGCTTACGGGGTTTGTGAGGGTCTTTACGGGCTTCTGGCGAAAGGATCGTCTGCTGATTCGGCGAATCCACGGGATAGCTGCAGTCGATCCTGAGTTCGGAGACGCAGTCGAGGCGCGCAACCAGCGCCGAAGGATGGCGTCGCGTCGGGTTGTCGAGGTGCTTCGTGGCGGGGACTCGGATGACAAGGAGCGAAAAGCCGCGATCCTCTATGCCCTCACCTCATTCGAGTTCTTCGACGCCCTTGCAGAGGCCAGTGGAAGCGAAGAAGCGGCCGCCGCGACCGTGCTCGATATGGTCAAGGAGACAGTTGATGCCGAACGCCAGCCAGACGTCTGACTTTTGAAGGGAATTTGGTGGACCTGATCGGGATCGAACCGATGACCTCTTCCATGCCATGGAAGCGCGCTCCCAGCTGCGCCACAGGCCCACTCTTACGCGGAAGGACTCTATCTATTCTGGAGGAAGGCGCGGCATTCGTCAAACGGATGAGGAAACAAATGGCTATCTTCCGGTGTCTAAGGAATATAGAGTGAGCGAGCACTCGGCCGCCGCCGGCGTTGTTTCCCGTTCGCTCTGAGGGCTACGATTTGCAACTGGTTTGAAGACGTCGTACTTTAAAGGACACCCGAAATGCAGGCGGGCACACTCGTGGGAAATCTGGCCAGCGCGATTGGCATCAGGACCGAAGACGCAGCACTCGTTGCCGACCTTAAGGCCGGCTCCGAGGAGGCGTTCGCGATTCTGATCGCCCAATACCATCAGCCGCTGTACTCGCTGATCGCGCGCAGCCTGACCGATCCCTCCGACGCCGCTGACATTACGCAGGAAGTGTTCATCAAGGTCTTCCGCAGCATACGAAGCTTTCATGGCGAGTCGAGCCTGCGGACGTGGCTATACCGGATTGCGCTGCACGAGGCCTCAAACCAGCGGCGGTGGTGGTCGCGGCACAAAAAGCAGGAGCTGACGATTGACTCGCCATGTGTGGAAGAGGACGGCAGGAGCCTGTCGCTGAACGCGACGCTGGCCGATCAAGGCGAAAGCCCGTTCGACTATGCGGTGCACGCCGAGATGAGGGAGAGAGTGGAGGCGGCGCTGCGGCAGCTTCCAGAGGCCTTCCGGACGGTAGTGGTATTGCGCGAGATTGAAGGCTTTGCGTATGAAGAGATTGCCGAGATTCTGGATGTGAATCTCGGAACGGTGAAGTCGCGGCTGACGCGAGGGCGTTCGGCGCTGCGGGCACTGCTCGTGGATCAGGAAAGAGGCTCGACTCCCCTGATGCACGCCAATACATCCAGGGAGACGGCGACGCAATGACTTCCCCACACTGCGCGCAAATCCGAACTTCGTTTTCGTCCTACCTCGACTGCGCTGTGAGCGGCCAGGAGATGCAGAAGATTGCCCGGCATCTTGAGGAGTGCCCAGCGTGCCAGGAGGAGTTTGACGGCCTGCGGTCGATGCAGCTGACGCTGGCGTCGCTTGGTCCGGCGAAGGCGCCTGCCGATCTGGGAATGAAGCTCCGGCTGGCGATCTCGCATGAGCAGGCTGCGGCCAAGGCTCGCTGGATGGACTCGGTCAGCGTGAAGTGGGAGAACGCGATCCGCCCGTTGCTGGTGCAGGTATCGGCTGGCTTTGCGGGGTCGGTTGCGCTGGTGGGCAGCATTATGATGCTGCTGGGGATGGTGGCCGCGCCACAGACGGTGATGGCCAACGACGAGCCGCTGGGCGCGATGACCTCGCCGCATTATCTGTATTCGGCGGACACGCCCAGAGCCATCGAGGGAAACAGCGATTCGGCGATTGTCGTCGAGGCGTACGTGAACGCACAGGGCCGCGTGTACGACTACCACATCGTCTCGGGGCAGGCGAATGAGGCGGTTCGCTCCCAGGTGGCCGGCCAGCTGCTCTTGAGCGTCTTTGAGCCCGCACGGGTCTTTGGCGCTCCGGTGCGCAGCATGGTAGTGGTGACATACTCGGGAATCTCGGTTCGCGGATAGCGGGCGGGTTGCATGGTCTTCCACTGCTCCCCTAAACTCCAAGGGAGCGTCGAATCCATATCGTGTTTTCTTTCTCCAACCGAGCCTCGCGTCTCATCCCCTCGCGTCTAGTCCCACAGACCTGTACGGTCTTTCTGTCTGCCGCTCTGTTTGCGAGCGCCGGCCTGAGTTCGCTGGCGCAGTCCGGATCCCAGCCTCAGTCATCAAGCAGCAGCAGCTCTCAGCCCTCCGAGGAGACGACGGAGCGCCCGAAGATAGCTCCGCGGATTGCGCAGCCGGAGGCCGGCGGCTCGGCGGTGACGCTGGAGACCAACGAGCCGCTGTTCGATCTGGCGGTGGCGCTCAACGCCTGCGGTTACGACGCCGACCTTGAGCACTCCATTCCCGTGCGGCTCGAGATCCGCGAAGAGGTCAACACGGCGTTGACAGCTTCGGCGGACGCTCGCGACCACCGGGATGCGCTGTGCAACTACATTCGCCTGCATAATATGACCGATAGCGGGCTGAACCTGGGGCAGTACATCTCGCTGGCGCTGTACCTGAATCCGCCGCCGCAGTTGACCCCGACGGTCGAGGAGACGGAACTCCCGCCGGACTCGACGCAGGTGGTCAACATTCTTCCGCTGCTGCGAACGTTCGGCGAGGATGTCCACCTGCATGCCCTGTGGGTGGAACATCGGCCGGAGTACGAGGCCGCCGTCGGCAAGGTGCATGATTCGCTGACGAAGATGATCCTCGCCACAAACGTCTATCTGCGGCTTCCGGTCAGCAGCTATGATGGCCGCCGCTTTCTCGTGCTGATGGAGCCAATGCTGGCTCCCTCGGCGACGAACGCGCGCATCTACGGAAACGATTACATCGTGGTGGGGTCGCCGGCAGCCGTCCCGGAGGACGCAAACCCTGCGACGGCGGTGCACATGGACGACATCCGCCATACGTATCTGCACTACGAAGTCGAGCCGCTTATCTATGCGCGGGCCTCGGCGATGGACCGGCTGCTGCCGCTGCTGAAGGCAGTGCAGGATGCTCCGCTGGACTTCACCTACAAGTCGGACATCGCGGCGTTCCTGACGGAGTGCCTGATCAAGGCGGTCGAGGCGCAGACGATGGACGTCGGCATCGCCAGACCGAAGCGGCCGACTCAAGTGAAGCAGCGAGCGGACCTGGAGCGCTACGACGCCGAGATGACCGAGTACAACCGGCAGGCAGAGGCGGTGCGCAGGAAGAGCGTCGACCTGTCGAAGCGCCAGGGCTGGGTGCTGGTGGACTACTTCTACGCCAAGCTCGGCCAGATGGAGCGGGACGGCGTCAGCCTGAAGGACGACATCGGCGAGATGGTCTACGGAATGGACGTGGACCGCCAGCGACATGACGCCGAGCAGGTCGCATTTCTGCCGCAGGGGACGCACGATCTTGTGCGCCGTGGGCCGCGACAGCTCTCGGGGCTGGACCTTGCCGAGATGAAGCTGATGAAGGGTGATCTGGATGGCGCGACGTCGCTCGCAAGGACGGCGCTCAGCGATCCTGCGGCGGACCATGCCGAGGCCCACTACGTGATTGCGCGGGCAAACCTGATGCAGCGGCAGCCGGAGGAGGCGCAGGTTAACTTCGAAGCTACGCTGAAGCTGTCGAAGGACCCGCGGACACTGGCCTGGTCGCATATTTATCTTGGCCGGTTGTATGACGTTCAGTCGGAGAGGGAGAAGGCGGTCGAAGAGTACCGTGCGGCCCTGACGGTGCGTGATAGCCGTCCGGATACCAAGGCCGCCGCTGAGCAGGGGCTGAAGCAGCCGTTTGCGGCCCCGAATGTACAGCACCAGGAGCAGGATGACAATGCTCCGCTGGACCCGAGCGGGAAGGCGGAGAAGGATGCGTACCGTCCGCCTTCGCAGCACTGAGGCGATGGCAGAGCGATCAGCCGGACGGCTGGAAATTTAGAGCGCAGGGGGCCACATGACAACGCGCCGCAGAAAGTCCGAAGGATCGCAGCCGCAGAAGGCGATCGAAAGCCTCTTCGGCCACAGGTTTCAGCGGCCTGAACTGCTGACGTGGGCGCTAACCCACCGCTCGCTGGCCTATGAGACGAATGCCGAGGAGCTGCAGAATCCGGCGGCGGACAATGAGCAGCTTGAGTTTGTGGGCGATGCGGTGCTCGGGCTCGTGGTGGCGGAGTCGCTGTTCCGGAGGTTTCCGGAGTCGCGCGAGGGCGAGCTGACCCGGCTGCGGGCTTCGCTGGTGAGCCGGCGGCATCTGGGCGCGGTGGCGGCGCGGCTGGAGCTGGGAGCTTTGCTGCGGTTGGGCCGCGGGGAGGACCAGAGCGGCGGACGGCAGAAGCCTGCGCTGTTGGCCAATGCGCTGGAGGCAGTCATTGCGGCGCTGTACCTTGACGGCGGGCTCAGTGCCGCGCGAACCTTCATAGAGGAGCAGATTATCGAACCGGCGCTGCCGGAGCTGAGGCTGGCGTTACGCGCCGGTGACACGTTTAGCGGAGCGATCGGAGACCACAAGTCGGCGCTGCAGGAGCATCTGCAGTCGATTGGAGGCGGGCAACCGCAGTACGTTCTCACCGCGCAGACCGGACCCGATCACCAGAAGAAGTTTCGCGTTGAGGTTCGGGTCGCCGATGGAACCGGCGGCCTGCGGGCGTTGGCAGAGTCAGAGGGAACGACCAAGAAGCAGGCGCAGCAGGAGGCCGCGCGCGTGGCCTTCGAGCGGCTGCTGACGGAGCAACGAATGCGCAACGAGATGGCAGTTGCGGCAGAGGCGAGGAAGTGATTCCGCAGACGGCGGCACCGAGCCAGGGCGGCGAGCGGGCCGTTGGCGCCGGGCCGCGGAAGTTTGCGGCGGGGAGTCCTGCACCGGCGCGTCATGAGGCTGCGCAGCACCACCACGCCTCGCTGCTGGTGGCGGCGCAGTCGCTGATCTACTTGATCATCATCGCGATCTTCATCATTACCTTCTGCGTGCAGCCGTTCCGTATCCCCTCAGGCTCAATGGAGCCAACGCTGATGATCGGCGACTTTCTGCTGGTGAACAAGCAGGGGGGCGACGCAGGCGAGCTCGACGGACTGCTCCCCACGGCGACGGTCCGGCGCGGCGAGATCGTCGTATTCCATTACCCGGTGAACCCCGCGATTCACCTGGTGAAGCGGGTGGTGGGGCTGCCGGGCGATCATATCCGTCTGCGCGGCGGCCGGGTATTCATCAATGGGCGTGCGGTGACGGAGCCTTATGCGATGTATCGCCCGAGTGGGCCGGATAACTTCCGAGATAACTTTCCCCGGCTGCAGAATGCAGACCCGAACATCGACTCGCGGTGGTGGATCAGGATGCGGACGCTGATCGACAACGGCGAGCTGATCGTGCCGAGCGACAGCTACTTTGTGCTGGGAGACAATCGCAACGAGAGCGAGGACAGCCGGTACTGGGGCTTCGTTCCGCGGGAGGCGATTGTGGGCAGTCCGCTGGTGATCTACTTCTCGCTGCGCGCGGGAGCCGATGGCGAGGTGGCGCCATATGAGCAGCGTGCGAGCGTTCTCGACGCGCTGGCGGACTTCGCCCGGTGGGACCGCATGATGCGCGTGGTGCGGTAGCGGCCGCGGATTCCTCGCACGGCGGGCGCGATTGATACACTGAAGGTTGGAAGTTCGGGAGAAGGGAATTTTGACCAACACGATGGAATCGGCGCAGAAGGACGTAGAGACGGCAGAGACACAGCAGACGGAGACTCCGCTTGAGTCGCTGGCGTCGATCTGCAGTGTGCTGGCCATCGGCCTGTTCGTGATGACCTTCATCTTCCAGAACTTCGAGATTCCTTCGGCGTCGATGGTGAAGACGCTGCTGATCGGCGACCACGTTCTGGTGGATCGCACCTCACTGGCTCCTCCGGCCAAATGGGCGCCTTTCGTTCATTACCGCGATGTGCGGCGCGGCGACATTATCGTGTTTCTCAAGCCGGGTGAGCCGGACCTGTTTCTGGTGAAGCGGACGATCGGGCTGCCAGGCGACCATCTCCATCTGCGCAACGGCATCGTGTACCTGAACGGCGTGGCGCAGAATGAGCCGCAGGCAGGCAAGCCGGTGGCTGACGGCGACCCGCAGCATGAGTACAACCCTTACCGCGACGACTTCCCGAGCGTTCCGCCGGACACGATGTATGGGGTGACGGCGACCTGGCAGTATGAGCTTCCGAACAACATCAAGGACGGCGACCTTGTCGTCCCTCCGGGTAAGGTCTTCGCGATGGGCGACAACCGCACGGAGAGCCTCGACAGCCGTTACTGGGGCTTCGTTCCGCGCGAGAACATTGTGGGCCGGCCGATGTTTGTGTACTGGTCGTTCGAGACGCCAGCCGACCAGATCAACAAGCAGTCGATGGGCGATCGGCTCAGCTTCATGACCCACATTCTGGTCCACATCTTCGATCAGACGCGCTGGAACCGTACACTCCACATCATTCGATAACGAGGCGAAGTCCGGTCCGTGCGCTGGTGTGCGGCCGGGAGCGAGTGCATGCAGAAGATCGATCCAACCGAGGAGCTCAAGTCTGGCGAGGGCACTGGAGGGCCGCGTGCGCTCTTGCGGCATCTGCGCTGGATCGCGCTGGGCGTGCTCGCGCTTCTGCTGCTTGTGCTGCTGCCTCCTTTCATTAATGTGAACCGCTTCCAGCGGCGGATTGCGACAAGCATCAGCGGAAGCCTGGGGCGTCCCGTGCATCTGGACCGCGTCTCGCTGAGTCTGCTGCCGCTTCCGGGGTTTACGCTTGAGAACTTCGTTGTGAGCGAAGACCCGGCGTTCGGGAGCGAGCCAATCATCCGGGCCAACGAGGTGCGGGCGACGCTGCGAATCAGCTCGCTATGGCGGCGGCGCGTGGAGTTTTCGACGATCAGCTTTACCGAGCCGAGCGTGAACCTCGTCCACATGCCGGATGGCAAGTGGAACATCGAGAGCATTCTGCTGCAGGCGTCGCGGATCGCTGCGGCTCCGACGGCGCAGGAGAAGGCCGGGCCGGCTCCGCGGTTTCCATATATCGAGGCCACGGGCGCTCGGCTCAACGTGAAGGAAGGCGCAGAGAAGACGCCCTACTCGCTGACCGATGCCGAGTTCGCGTTGTGGCTGCCGAATCCTGAGCAGTGGCGGCTGCGCCTGCAGGGCAAGCCGATGCGGACCGACACGAGCGTCTCGGACACGGGCACGCTGCGGCTGGAGGCAATGCTGGGGCGCGCGCGGTCTCTGGGCGAGGTCCCGATCGAACTTACAGGCTCGTGGCGCGGCGCTCCGCTGGGCGAGGCGAGCAAGATTCTCTTTGCCAGCGACGCCGGATGGCGCGGCGACCTGGCGCTGGAGACGACCATCAAGGGCACGATGGACTCGAGTGTGGTGGTGGCTCAGCTACGGTTGAACGATGCGCGGCTCGCGGAGTTTGTTCCGGAGCAGGCGCTGGCGGTCGATCTCGAGTGCCGCGGTCAGGCGACGCAGCTCTTCCACAGCCTGACGCAGGTGCGGTGCAGCTGGCCTCCGGGAGAGGCTCAGGGCAAGGCGACGCTGGCGGTCTCGGGTTCGGTGCCGGATGTGCGGCAGTGGCGCGCGTCGACGCTTGAGGCCGGCGTCTCGGATGTTCCGGCGAGCGCGCTGGTGGCTGGATGGCACGTGGTCAGCACGCGGGTTCCGGCGGGCGTGGCGGCGAGTGGCACGCTTACGGGCAGCCTCAGCTTTGACGGGCTGAAGGATGGCCAGGCGCAGGCGGGGCGATGGGCCGGTGAGCTGGTGCTGGCCAATGCGAGCCTGAAGACCGCGACGGACGGCCCGTCGCTGGTGACCGGCGATGTCGCACTACGGTCACCGGAGCGGCCAACCATGGATCCGAGGGGCCGCCGCCGCCATGCCTCGCCTACGCCTCCGGCGAGCGAGTTTCTGCTGGAGCCAGTGAAGCTTGCGCTCGGCGGCAAGGAGCCTGCCCTGATGGACGGGCGGGTTGACGAGTCAGGGTACATGCTCCACCTGACGGGGATGGCTAGTACGGCGCGGCTACTGGCGCTGGCGAAGGCCGTTCCGCAGATTGGCGACGGTTTGCCCGAGGCGCTGCCGACGGACCGGGCCGCTGGGCCGTTCCGGGTGGATCTAACTGCGACCCGGCAGTGGGGCGAGGCGCAGGTCTGGCGTGATAATACGGCTCGTCCGGTGGCGCCTTCGCGAAAGAGGCCGCGCCGGTAAGGGGTCCCCCCCTCCCCGTGGATTTGCGTAAAATATTCATTTTATTGACTTTAGCTTCAGACTTGGAATGTAAGATATTCCATCTAAAGGGGTTATGGGCAAAATATTGAAAATACGGTTGTTAGTTGTTAGTTGTTGGTTGTTAGTTGTTCGTTGAACTCCCCTGCCGGGGTGAGGCTTTGTACTTAGTTCTATTTTAATGGATTGACAGGAACTACTCTGCCACGCGGAAGTGGCTTGTTTTGATTGGGTTAAGTGGTTTGGGGGCTTGACAGGATTTTTATGGAGGGTTCGCCGCTGTTTTGAGCTTCGAGCCATCCGGGGAATTGACAAGGGCGGTGACCTTAGTAGGCTAATCGCCAAGCGGGCAGGTTCGCTTGGACGGACATTGATGCGACAGGAGATGCGATGAGGAGAAAGATCTTTCTGGTATGTGTCCCTTTACTCGGATGCGCGGGCGCTTTTGGTCTTGAGAATGCCCCGGCAACGGTCGATTGGAAGGCGATGCTTCCCGCTGTGCGATCGTCGGTTAGACAGGCGTTTCCGAAGGAGGCTGCTCAAGCGCACTATCCGGCGTCGGTTTCTCAGACGGCCGATGTGACGGGCATGGGGCTGTCGGAGGCGTTAGTTGACCTTGGCTCCGGCGCCTATACCGACGAGTTGACGTTGTTGCGGATGGAGGGCGACAGACCTGTCGTTGCGCGCTTTCGCGGGAAGAACGACAAGGTCGGGTCGATGGTCTTCCTCAATGGGCTGTCGGAGGGCAACGGCGAGGCGGTGGAGCTTAGACCAAAGGAGCATGTGGTCTATTCAGGCCACTGGATCGTGAATGGGACGAAGGTGAAGCGATGCAGGGGCGAGGCGTATCAGTGGGACGGTGTGGCGAAGGGCTTCAGCTTCGATAGGAAGTTGAGCAAGACGCTGACGCGGGAGTTCTGCCAAAAGGTGGAGGCGGACCTGACGAAGCACTCCCCCCTTTCCCCCTCGACTTCGCCTGGTGTCCGGTCGGAATGACAACTGGGCTGTGCATCCCCACCCTTCGCGTAAGGCCGCGAAGGGTGGGACACCCTAAAGCTCATTGATTCAAGGAAAACGCAGCGGTCATTGTGAGGATTTATGCGGAGAGAGGTCGTTCTGGCTTGTGCTTCGATGATCGGATGTACGGGTGCGTTTGCTCTGGAGAGTTCGCCTACGGTGGTTGATTGGAAGGCTATGCTTCCTGAGGTCCAAGAGGCGACCCAAAAGGAGTTTCGGGACGCAGGGGAGCACTACGCCGTGTCGATTTCCCGCACCGCGGAGGTCACTGGCAGGGGAACGTTAGAGGCTCTTGTGGACCTTGGCTCAGGCGGCGCCTATACCGATGCGATGACCGTCATGCGGATGGAAGACGGTCGACCCGTTGTTGCGCTCTTTCGAGGAAAAGATGGAATGGTTTCGTCCATGGTGTTCCTGGAAGGGGCATCAGTGATGCACGGCAAGGCCGTGGAGATGGTTCGGTCGGAGCACGCGATCTTCTCGGGGCATTGGAGCAGGAATAGCGATGGAACGAAGTTCGGCAAATGTAAGGGTGAGGCGTATCGGTGGAACGCGGCGGCCAAGCGGTTCGATTTCAGTCAGGGATTGAGCAATAAGCTCACAAGAGATTTCTGCAGGAAGAAGCGAGCGGAGGTGACTACGCATTAAGGCAACAGCAGATCCCCTTCGGGGATGACAACCTAGAACAGCAACAGCAACAGCAACGGCAAATGCAACGGCAACAGCAAATGCAACAGCAACAGCAGATTCCTCCACTCCGCTTCGCTTCGGTCGGAATGACAACTAAAGGGATGGGTACCCGAGCACCCTGCGAAACTCGGGTCTCAGAGGCGAGACCTGAACATCCGGCAGTGACTAAAGTTTGCGACTCGTTGGTGGCAGCGGCGTCTAATTCGTAAGTCAGACCGGTGGAGGTGTGTGTTCCCGGTTTCCCCGGTCAAGGAGGGGTCTATGGCTACCCCCGCACTTCGCCCGATTGATACCAGTGGTGGTATTCCTTCACGGATTCACTCATCCTGCGATTATGTTCAAACCCTGATGAAGCTGCAGCGGGCTGCTGAACTCATTACGTCTACTCTGGACATGGATGCTCTGCTGGAGCGGGTCGTGAATGATATTGCTGCTTCGATCGGCTGCGTCGAAGTCTCCGTGTGGCTGCGCGATTGGGAGACCGACGAGATGGTTCTCGAAGGCGTCAGGGGTTGCACGGTCAACATGAAGGGCGCGCGGCTGAAGATCGGCCGGGAAGGGATGGTGGGGCATGTCGCGAAAACGGGAAAGATGCGTTACGCGAGGGATGTGAGACTGGACCCGTATTACGTACAGTGCGAGGAGGAGACGCGCTCCGCGGTCGACCTTCCGCTGCAGGCGCGGGGCGAGATCGTCGGTGTTCTGAGCGTCGAACATAAGGAGCTGGACGCTTTTTCCGGCGACCAGTTGCAGGTGTTGCAGGCGCTGGCAGGGCATATTGCGGTGGCGATTGAGAATGCACGCCTGTTCCAGGTTGAGCGTATGGAGCGGGAAAGGATGCAACGCGAGGCAGACGATGCGCGGGCGGTGCAGCAGTCGTTATTTCTGAAGGCGGTTCCACTGGTCTCCGGATTCGCGTTTGAGACGGCGTGGCATCCGGCTGGGACGTTGGCCGGCGATTGGTTTGATTTCATCGATCTTGGCGAGGACCGCTACGGAATTGTGCTCGCCGACGTGTCGGGCAAGGGGATGCCGGCGGCGTTGCTGATGTCGGCCACACGAGCGATTCTGCGCTCGCTGGCGAAGCTGGATTCCTCCCCCAGCCAAACGCTGGTGCGTTTGAACCAGACGCTGTCGGAGGACTTTCCGATGGGGAAATTTGTGACGATGATCTACGCGGTGCTCGATGCACGGGCGCGTGAGATTACTGTCGCCAGCGCGGGACACCTGCGGCCGTTGCTGATCAACGGCAAGTGCTCGTTTCTGGAGGTCGATTCGGGCCTGCCGCTGGGGCTGGGTGCGTCTTCGTATCCGGAGTGCAAGATAGAGATGAAGCCCGGTACCCGGTTGCTGTTCTACACGGACGGCATCACAGAGGCCATGAACAGCCGTGACGAGGAGTATGGCCCGGCGCGGCTGCGGGAGCACTTTCTTCAGCCGGATGCGTGTGTGGAAGGGCTGATTGAAGAGGTGCAGCGTTTTGGGCACGGGTCGAACCGGACGGATGATGCGACGGTAGTCCTGATTCGCAGCAGGTGAGGTTATCTTGGTTATCTTGGTTATCTTGGTTATCCTGGGGGGGAAGCTGGAGTTTCCCCCTCGGCTCCGCTCGGGGTCCGGTTGGAATGACAACGAGAAAGGCAGCTGCGACGGCAGGAAGCGAAGCTGCTCGCTTAGTTGGTTGTCTGGGTGAGGGTTAGCTTGCGGGTGTGGGTGGGGGTGGTCTGCTCGGGGATGGTGCCGTCGTTGACGATGACTTCGGCGGGGATGCCCTCGAAGAGGACGCGGGTGGAGGCGGTGGCGCGGCCTGGGAGGCGGAGGAACTCGGTCTTGGTGAGCGTGCCGGAGCGGACCGTGATGGGGACCTCGGCGGCGGCGTAGCCGTCGTTGTGAACCTCGACGGAGACGAGCCAGCTTGTCTTGCCGCCGGTGGAGAGGTCGCGCGGGGTGACGTTCAGGATGGAGAGGTCAGGAAGGCCGCGGTCGCGGTAGACCCAGTCGTCGAAGAACCAGCCGAGGTCACGCCCGGAGGCCTGTTCAAGGGTGCGCTGGAAGGCGTGGGAGTCGGCGTCCTCTTTAGGGCTACGGGCGGCGGTGTCGCGGTAGAGAGCGAGTGCATGTTTGAGTGCGGCGTCGCCGGTGAGGGAGCGGAGCATCCAGAGGACGGCGGCGGATTTGGTGCCGCAGTAGGTGGTTTCGTCGTGGGCTTCGATGAGGGACTGGCCTGTGGTGGCTGGGTCGCTGGTGCCAGTAATCTGGGGCTCGGCGAGGGCGAGGGTGTTGACCTGCTGGTGGAGTTGGGCGAGGGCGGCGTTGCGGCCCTGGTTGCGCTCGACCCAGAGGAGGGTCATGAACTGGGCGACGCCTTCGTTGAGCCAGGGGTGGGAGGAATAGAACCAGGCGTGGGTGAGGGAGTGGGCGAGGAGGGGCGCGAGCGAGGCGGCGTCGGCGGCGTGCATGGGGGCGACGAGGAGGGCGTTGTCCTCAAAGGGCTGGCCGGGGTGGTCGAGGAGGATCAGGGGTTCGAGGGGATTGGGGCCGAGCCAGTCGGAGAGCAGCGGGCGGACGAGCTGCAAGCCAGCGTTGTAGCTGGGAAGGACGTTGGGCTGCTGGGTGATGGCCGAGAGGAGCATGTTGTCGGTCGCGGTGGCGTCGGTGGGGACAATGAAGAGGCTGGGGATGCGGAATCCGAGGGTTCGGGGGGAGAACTCGGCTGTGGCGAGACCGGGGGTATCGGTGACGGAGGTCCCGGGGTTCTCGGGGATGGTGTGGAAGACCTCGCGGCGACCGCAGAACCATGCGGCGGCGGGGGCCTCGCCGGTGTACTCGACGGTGAGGCGGAGGCTGATGGTGGCGGGGGACTGGCGGAGTTTGGCCTGGCCGAGTGCCTGGAAGAGTTTGGCGCCGTCGCCGAGGAGGATGGAGGGCGAGGCGGTGGGGTACCAGAGGACGTTCCCGAAGCCGCGTAGGGCGGTGAGCGAGGGGGTGATGGCGTCCCAGTCGGCGGCGGCAGCCTTGTCGAGCGGGGCTCCGATGCGCTCGAGGCGCTCGGCGGAGAAGGGGATCTCGCCGGAGTAGATGGCGGTGAGGTCGAGGGTGGTTCCGGGGGCGAGGGGCTGGGGAAGCGTGATGACGGCTTCAGTGGCCTGACCGGTGTGGTCGGCGTCGGTGTCGAGGGGATGCTCGGCGAAGGTGAGGGGCTGGGTGCTGCCCGCGGTACGGAGGGTGACGCTCTCCCAGTGGAGGGTTGAGGAGAGCTGCAGGGCGAGGCGAGGGAGCGGAGAGGGGCCGGTGTTTTTGACCGTGAACTGGGCGTGCGCGGCCAGGTGTGACGTCGCCGGGGAGATGTGGAGGGCGAGGTCGTAGGCGGTGAAGGTGAGGGAGGCGCGCTCGGCGTCGGTGGGGGTGACCAGCTCCTTTTCGGGAGCCGGCTGTTGGGCCGGAGGCTGGGGTGTCTGCTCCTGGTTGATGTTGCGGTTGAAGAGGACGGTTCCGGGAGGTGGAGCGGGGCCGGGCTCTAGGGTGTCGGAAGGTTCCTTCTGTTGCGTCGGCTGTTGGGGGGGCTGCGGGGCGGGTTGTTTCTGCGCAGGTGCGAGCGAGGTTTGAGCCAGGAGGACGGCCAGGAGGATGGAGAGGCAGCGTGATGCGGAGGACAACATGGACTTCAGGACCCCAGACCTTTGCGTTCTTTGGTGCGCTTTGAGGCTTGCGCGGTCTTTTGTTGGACGGATGGGACGCGGCGTTGGCGCAGGGCCTCGTACATGACGACGGCTCCGGCGACGGAGACGTTGAGCGAGGAGACCTGGCCGGCCATGGGGATGCGGAGGAGGTGGTCGCAGGTCTTTTTGACTAAGTCGTGGAGACCCGCGCCTTCGCGTCCGAGGACGAGGACCGTGTCGGAGGAGAAGTCGTAGTCGGTGTAGTCGGGGGTTCCGCGCTCGTCGAGTCCGACGACCCAGACGTGGGCCTTCTTCATCTGCTCGAGGGCACGGACGAGGTTGGTGACGCGGGCGATGCGGACGTGCTCGGAGGCGCCGGCGGAGGTTTTGGCGACGGTGGCGGTGATGGGAGCGCTGCGGCGCTCGGGGATGAGGACGCCGTCGACGCCGGTACCGTCGGCGGTGCGGAGAAGCGCGCCGAGGTTGTGGGGGTCTTCGAGGCCGTCGAGGGCGAGGAAGAAGCGGGGGTGGCCGGGCTGCGTTGCCGGCCGAGCGAGGAGGTCTTCGACGGTGAGGAACTGGCGCTCGCGGACGAAGGCGAGGATGCCCTGGTGGGCGTCGGTTTTGGCGAGCCGGGTGAGCTGGTCGCGGGGCTCGAGGGAGATGCGGATTTTGGCTGCGCGGGCGAGGGCGATGACGGCTTCGAGGCGGGCGTCAGAGTTGCCGCGGGCGCCGCTGCGTTCGCGTGCTACAGAGATGTGGTCCAGCTGACGGGCGCCGGAGCGGATGGCCTCCTCAACGGGATGGAGGCCGTAGAGAACTTCCATTCCTTCAGTTTACGGGAAGATTTGAGATGGTACGGGAAAACAGCAGATTCCTCCACTTCGCTGCGCTCCGGTCGGAATGACAACGAAGTGGGTGCAATGGCTTCTGGAAGAAGCGGGTGGAAGGGCTTTAGAATGGAGGGTACAGGGTCCTACCTGAGCGATAAGTCGGGAGAATTGGTGGGTTCTCGCGATCAGGACCGAGACTTTTTAGGCGAGAAAGGCGTCTCTACCCTCATGAACCGCGGATCTGCCACGATCGCTGTCAAGCACGCCGCCGCTCTGACGCTGAGCGAGAATATGGTGATCGCTCGCGGGTTGAAGCTGCAGGACCCGGAGCTTCTGGACCATCTGATTGAGCAGTACCAGCACAGGCTACTGCGGTTTCTCCTGTTTCTGACGGGCAAGCGCGAGGTGGCAGAAGACCTGTTCCAGGAGACCTGGATGCGGGTGCTGCTGCGCGGGGCACAGTACAACGGCAAAGCACGGTTCGATACTTGGCTTTTTACGATTGCGCGGAACCTGGTGATCGATCTCTCACGCAAGCGGACGATGGTCAGCCTGGATGCGATGAACGACTCGATCGAGGATGATCGTCCGTTCGAGGTGGCGATGGAGGGGCCATCGCCGCTGGAGCAGCTTCAGGCGCGGGAGGACTCGGCCGAGGTGAGCGAGGTCCTGCTGAAGCTGGATGGGCCTTCGCGCGAGGTTTTGGTTTTGCGGTTTTATGAAGAGATGTCGCTGGAGGAGATTTCAGGGGTGACCCGGGCTCCGCTGTCGACGGTGAAGTCGAGGCTTTATCGCGGGCTGGCCGCGCTGAAGCCTGAGGTGGAGAAGCTGCGGTTGACTCGGGGAACCTCGGAGGCGGCGGTATGAACGATGCCATCGAGAAGATCCTGCGCGAGCGGGAGGCGGATGCACGAGCCGTTCTGCCGGGTTCGCTGGACTCCTTTCCCAGATTGAATGTGGCGGCGCGGGCGTCACTGGTGAACCGGACGCATCGGGTAGTGCGTGCGCGTGCGCAGGCGCTGGCGGCGCAGCGCAGCCGGGCGCGGAGCCTGTGGATTCCGCTGGCTGTCTGCTCGGGACTGTTGGTGATCATTTGTACGGCAGTTTGGAGTCTGCTGGACCAGTATGAGTTGGCGCCGAATGGCGTGCCGGATGCGAGCGAACAGTTTCTGGTGTTGCTGCTGTGGTTCCTGCCTGTGTCGGTGGCGCTGATGACGATGGTATGGTTTCGTCGTATCCGCACGAAGCGCTCCGGTAGGGAGTTCACGCGATGACGATGCCGACGATGCCGTGGAAGCGCGATGTGAGCCGATCGGAGGAGGCGCTGGCTGGTAATGAAGACCAGCTCAGCCTGATCCCCGCGTGGTCGGTGATTCTGGCGGTGTTAGTTTTTGCGGCGGTCCAGTACCTGTTTCATGTGGTGTTGCCACACCATAAGCATGAGATGCTGCCGATGCGGCTGTTGATGGGCTACTCGTGGGGGACGGCGCTGGCCAGCTACGTTCTGCTGGTGGGCTATGTGAGCCGCGATGTGAAGCGCCGCAAGATGCCTGCAGGGTTGTGGATGCTGATCGTTCTGCTGCTGCCGGGCGGGATCGGCGCGGTGGTGTACTTCATGCTGCGGCAGCCGATTCTGATGCCGTGTCCGCACTGCCGGACGGAAATTACGTCGAGCTACCACTTCTGCCCGCAGTGCCAGTTTCAACTGGCTCCGGTGTGCGGGCGGTGCTTTCGCGGCGTGCAGATCACGGATGTGTACTGCGTGCAGTGCGGGCACGACCTGGCTGAGGACCATGCTCCGGCGAGGCTGCGGGCGTATAGTGACTAGTGACAGGTTGTTAGTTGTCAGTTGCTTGCTAACGCTTTTGCTGATTACTGACAACCTGTAATCTGCAACCTGCAACTTCTCTGATGTCCTTGACTGCCCTCATCATCGACGACGAACCGCTTGCCCGACAGGAGCTGCAGTATCTCTTGGAACACGGCGGCGGGGTCGAGGTCCTCGCCCAGGGGACCAACGGGATCGAAGCGGTGGAGCTGATCCGGACTCACAAGCCTGATGTGGTTTTTCTCGACGTGCAGATGCCGGGGCTGGATGGCTTTGCGGTCCTGAAAAAGCTGCTGGACCGCAAGGTGCAGCTGCCCCAGGTGGTCTTTGCGACGGCTTACAACCAGTATGCGGTGAAGGCGTTCGAGGTGAACGCGGTCGATTATCTGTTGAAACCGTTTGATCGCAAGCGGGTGATGCAGACGATCGAGAAGGCAGAGAGAAGGCTGGCGGCGCTCGCTGCGACGGAGTCGGCCGGGATGAACCCGGAGACGGGAGCGAAGCTGGATGCGCTGCTGAAGCTGGTGGAGGAGCAGGCTCAAGCTCCGAAGTTCCAGATGGGCAGACCAACGGGCAAGGTGGTGGTGCGGGCGCAGAGCCGGCTGCTGCTGGTGGCGCAGAAGGAGATCTGCTTCGCTTCGATTGAGGAAGGGACGATTACTGTGGTGACGCCGACAGTGGAGGGCCACTCGAACTGCCGGACGCTTGAGGAGCTGCAGGAGCAGCTCTCGCCAGAGGATTTCTGGAGGGTGCACCGATCGTACCTGGTGAACATTCAGCACATCCGCGAGGTGGTGCCGTGGTTCAAGTCGAGCTATCAGCTCAGGATGGATGACCCGAAGAAGACGGAGATTCCGGTGAGCCGGGCACAGACGAAGCGGCTGCGGGAGCTGTTCAATCTGTAGACCTTGATGTGAAGTTCGAGCGGCACACTCTCGGGTGCCGGTCGATTGTCATGGCTACTTGGGGGTCTTTGGAACGGCGCCGGGGAACTCGAGATCGTTGTTGACGCTGAAGACGCCAGACGTTCCGTTGGCCTGGATGTACGCGATGTCGGCGTCAGTCTGGTTGTTGACGACACCAGCGAGGATAACGTTGCCGTTCTTCACGATGATGTGAATGGCGTGGAAGCCGATGGGTGGAGAGTTGGTGATGCCTCCAGCCCTAGCGGCTATGTTGGGGCCGGGACCGATGGCGCGTCCGATGGAACCCTGGTTGGCGTTGTATTTGCGCAGAACAGGCTGGGTGTAGATGCGGTTATAGACGGCAGCGCGGATGCGGTCGTCGTTGGGTGAGTTGGGAAGTACCTCGATATTGTTTTCGACGCTCTCGACGCCGGAGATGCCCTTGACGGCCCTTTCAGCGTCGCTCTTGAGGGTGGGGCGGGAGGCGTAACCGCGGAGGACGACGGCTTTGCCGTGGATTCCAAAGGCGAGCCAATCGAAGACGCTAAAGTTGGTAAGGCCCAACAGACGCTTACGGACTTCCTTGGCGATGCGGAGGGTGTCCTCCTGCGAGTAGGTGGGGCGGGGCTGGGTCTCCTGGGCCAGGACCGGGAGGGTTGCGAGGCTGAGGGCCACGAGGGTGGTGGCACCACGAGCGGCAGTGAAACGTGGCATGATTTCCCCCGAAAAGTGCTGAAAACCAAACGGATCAGGATGTTTTGATGAGTCCGTCCGTTAGCGGGTTTTCGGAGCTAAGCATTTTTTTACATAGAGATCAGGCTCGGCCTTCGCGGCGCTGGGCGAGGACAAGTCCGCGGGGGGTGGGCAGGAAGATGGCGGAGACGAGTCCCTCGGCTTCGAGACGGAAGGCGGCGTCGCGGACGGTCTTGAGGTGTGAGCTGGCGTCGTGCATCAGAATGAGGCCGGTTGGGCGGATCTGCGGGAGAAAGCGCTTGACCTCGGCTTCGCGGATGGGCATGTCGGAGTCGGAGAAAAAGATGTCGATGGTGCCTTCGATGTGCATCTCGAGAGAGGACTCGTTGCGGAGCTCGATCCACTCAGACAGGCCCGAAGCCGCGATCTTTTCTTTTGCCTTGGCGAAGACGACGGGGTCGAACTCGCAGGAGATGATCTTGCCGAAGCCGTTGGCCTTGAGGCCTTCGGCGATCCAGAGGGTGGAGACTCCGAGGAATGAGCCGGTTTCGACGACGAGCGCGGGCTTGAGGGTGGTGATGAGGGTGCGGAGGAACTCGAGGACTTCGGCCTCGGCGGTCATGGAATCGTACATGTGCCAGCGCTCGGGTTGAGGGCACTCGGGGGTTGGGCGGTGGTACTCGGGCAGGAGGGCCCCGGCGGCGCGCTCGGCCTGGAGCATGACTTTGTGCTCCTGCTTGATCTTCTTGCGGAACAGACCCATTTGTTGAGTTTACAAGCTGGCCGGGAAGATTCTTACGCGCGCGGCGGGTTTGCATGTACGGTGGTGGCAGGAGGCGAGCTTGGGAAGGATTGTCGGACGGGCAATGGTGTGGGTTCTGGCGGGAATGGCCGGAATCTATGCGCTCGACTGGGCGGTCTGGCAGGTGCGGGTGCTGGCTGGAGGCGGGACCAGGGTGATGACGGTTGGCCGCTTTGTGGTTGCTCCGCTGAAGGGCGGCAAGGAGGAATACTACCCAGACGGGAAGGTGGAGGTGCAGTGCAGCGTTTCTTTGCTTCCGGAGGGGTTTCCGCAGGCGGGGAGCTCGCCTTGCTGGTGGGTGGTGAGGCATCCGGTGGTGTTTGAGCGGTAGGGTATCGCCTCGGCTGCATTAACCAAATAGTTACGGTTCGGGGTTCGGATTCGGCTCGCGGTCTTTTATCCTAAGGACAGCCCCGAACGGAGGCGAAAACCCGAGCGAGGAGATGTGAGATGAGTGCAGAGAAGACGGAGAAAAAGCCGAGGAAAGCTCCGGTGAAGAAGACGGCGGTGGCGCAGGCGGCAGGTGAGACGAAGGCCAAGGCGGCTCCGAAGGCGAAGACGGTAAAGATTGCAGAAGTTGAAGTTACAGCGGTTTCGACGAAGGTTACGCCGTGGCCGAGCCATGAACAGATCGCGATGCTTGCGCACAGGTACTACATGGAGCGCGGGTGGCAGGACGGGTTCCACCTGCAGGATTGGCTGCGGGCGGAACAGGACCTGCTGGCGGCTTCGTAGAGTTTTCAGCGAGTTATTTTAGGGAAGGCCCCTCCGACTGGAGGGGCTTTCGTATTTGGTGCTATTGCCGGTCGGTGCAATCACCCCAAGGTGGTACTTCTGTTAACCGCTCGATGACTCATAGTGATGTATGTCTTTTGTTCGCAACGGAGGCATACCTATGTTTTGGAGGTATCGAGCTCTTTGTGCCGCATTCTTCGGCTCGCTCGTACTGTGTGCAACCCCAGCCTTGGCAATTGTAGACACGGCCAACGCTACCATCACCTGTAACGCCTACAACCTCTCCGTAAGCGCCTCACAGCTGATTCCGGGAACTAGCTATACGATCGATTTCGAAATAGACAGCTCACCATACGCGAGCGGCTTTCCGATCATTGGTTCAATTCCCTTCACCGCGACTTCCACCACATTCAATAGCACCGTAACGGGCTCCTTTCCGGCGCTAAGCGGCAATTTCAGCTTCTCCGGCACTGCAGGATCGGCCGGGTACAAGGGTTCGACCGATACAATCAGCATCAACGTCTCACCGATAAATCTGACTTGCGGAGTTCCGCCCCCGCCATCCTGCTCAGCGCAATCGACCATCACATCGAATTTCAACGGAACTCCAATCGCCTCGGGTAACTGGGTCTGGTTTAACGCCAACTTCACCGCGAAGGGTATTCCCAAGACCGGCGCAACCATCAGCTTCACCAACTCAACAATCTCAGTCACAGGAGACGGAACGCCATTCAATAGTTCGGCGCCCAACGCGCAGATCACTTTCTCTCCCTCTGCTACCTGTAGTTCCAGCACGTTCAATGCGATGACCAACACATGGGTGACCACCGTTCCGGTCACGGGAGACGACGAGATATTCCTCTCCGGCCTCGCGGTCCCCGTACCGTCCTACGGTTTGCCCGAAGGAGCCAACGTAGAGTGGGCCGGCACCTTTAGCACCAACGGAGTCTCCGGAATATCCATCCAGTGGAAATGGGGTGCCGCCGTCTACACAAGCTTTACCTCCGACTACAACGCCCTCGCCGTTAAGGCGGGACACCAAACCGCCTGCGGACAAAGCAACGGCGACCATGCAGGGACACCGGAAGGCGTCAACAATAACAATCAACCGTGGAAGCAGTTTGTTCTTGGCGGCGCAAGGGGCGGCGGCGGTTCAAACTGGACCGGATCGTGGAGCAGCACGCAGAGTGTTTCTCCTTCGGGTACCTTCGGTTGCTCCAAGACAAAGCTAATACCAGTGAAGTGGAAGTTCTAAAGGAAAGGCCCCTCCGGTTGGAGGGGCTTCCCTTTGGGTGTCAGGCGGAGCCTTGAGAGGGGTTGTTCTCGCGGGGGAAGAAGAAGTAGTTGGGTGTCTTGTCGGTGGGGATGGCAGGGCGGAACGAGCCCTTGTCGTAGACGAAGGCGTCATAGCCGAGCGAGGCGAAGAGCTCGAAGGTTCGGGGTCCGGAGACCTCGACGATCCAGCGCGGACGAGCGCGGGCTATGATCTGGAGCGCGCCGTTGATGCAGGCGACTTCGTGCCCCTCTACATCGCACTTGATGAGGTTGGGGGAGAGGTCGGGAAAGAGGGTGTCGAGTCGGGTGACTTTGACGGGAATGTCGCCGGTCTGAGAGAGGGTGGCCTCGTAGATGTTGGCACCGCCAGTGGAGTACTGCGGAATGCTCATGGTAGCGCGGTCCTGGTCGTGATCGGAAGCAGCCAAGTTGTAACAGCTGACGTTTGTCAGGCCGAGAGAGCGAACGTTGTTGGTGAGGTAGGAAAAGGTCTCGGGGATGGGTTCAAGGGAGAAGACTCGGCCGGAGGCGCCGACGAACTCCGAGCAGAAGCGGGTGTAGACCCCGATGTTGGCGCCGATGTCGATGACGATGTCGCCGGGCCGCAACAGGGCTTTGCAGCCGAGGAGATCGGGTTCGGCGTTGAGGTCGTAATGCTTCAACTGGTTCTGGTAGTGGCGGGCACGTACTGGCTGCAGGACAGGATTAGGAATGTACTTCAATGCAATTTGCTTAAGTGACATGCAATGCTCCGTCAAGTAAAGGGGCGTTTGTGCAGCGGCGAATCGAAGACCCGACTTCCTGATGCAAGTAGTATATCGAGCTGGATTGTAAGCTCCCGAAGCAGTCGCCAGGACAGCCACTCATGCGATGAGAGCGGAAGAATGGGGGCACCCGATGTGGTGGGTTCGGGGTGTGTGGCCACCCGGCGGTAAATTCCCTTGACTCGTTCCCTCCTGCGGGCGTAGCTTGGCGTTCTTCCTCACAGGGCCCATCAGATATCCGCCATCGGCGACAGGAGTGTTCGATGCGCATGATTATGTATGTTTCGTTTCCAGTCGAGACCTTCAATGCAGCGGTCAGAGACGGCTCCGCCGGAGCCAAGATGAAGCGAATTCTTGATCAGTTGAAGCCTGAGGCCGCGTACTTCACGGACCGCCACGGCCAACGGAGCGGTGTTCTGATAGTGGACCTGGCGGACCCGTCGAAGATTCCGGCGCTCGCCGAGCCGTTCTTTCTTTTGTTCAACGCGGCGGTTGAGCTGCATCCCGTGATGAGACCGGAGGACCTTGCGGCTGCCGGTCTGGAAGGACTGGGCAAGGCGTGGGCATGAATCCGGAATCATCAAAAGGAGGGGCAATAAAAGGAGGTACCAATGGCTCTCAGTTTTGCGACAGATATCCGCCCTCTTTTCCGGGATGAGGACATTGATTGTATGAAGGGCATAGGAATTGATCTTGATGATCCCGCGTGGATGTGTGTCCCCGCCAATGCGCAGAGTGTCTACGGTGCGGTTGCGAACGGCTCGATGCCTCCTGATGAGCCTTGGCCGGAGGAGCGGGTTTCGCTTTTCAAGAAGTGGATGGACGCGGGGTGTCCTGAGTAGACGGTCTATTCGTTGGCGATCATTTCGCGGAGTTAGGCGATGAGCTTCTTGAGGTGCTCGATCATCTGGGGCCAGGAGCCTGCGCCGGTGTGGTCGGGGTAGGGAACTCCGGCGGCGTGCTCGCGCTCGGCTTCGGCGAGGATCTGGAGGGCGCGGTCGAGGCGCTGCTGGAGGGTTGGACCGGACATGGTGGGATTTTAGCTCGTTCGGGTTCGCGCTTTTGCGCGAATGCCCCAATCATGCCGCGATGAGACTGCGTCATGAATGGGGCACTCGATGTATGGGTTGATTGGATGTGTGAGGCACCTGTCCCACCCCTCCTGTGTACGGGGGTGTATGATTCTGCATCCGACCTGTGGCTTCTTTCCCCGGGTCCCTTTCAAGCGACTGAGCCGGATCGTACAAGTGGGGTACGAGGGCTGAACTCAGGCCACACACTTCTGTTTGCATCGAGCGATTCCATGAAGAGCTTTCGTTTGCTCGCGTGGCTCACTCCAATCGAAACGACGACCAGAGAGACAGAGGAGGTCTTTCAGAAGAGGAGAAGGGCGATGAGAAATTTAAAGTTGGTTTACGGATTGGTTCCGGTATTGGTGTTCGCACTAGCGGTCACGCTTTTCCCAAAGTCGAACCTGCATGCTCAAGCGGACGATTCAGAATCGCAGGGGGGCCGGCTTGAGGGAACGTGGCGCTTGCAGATCACGGTACGGGATTGTCAGACGGGCGCGGTGCAGAGGACCTTCCCAGCTCTGTTTACCTTCGCCAAAGGGGGTACTCTCATCGAAGTGAGCGCAGGCCAGTTCCCCGCGCTGACCACTTCCGGCCAGGGTGTCTGGCGGCACACGGGTGGTCAGGATTACAGCGCGGTGTTTGAAACCTTCGTCTTCAGCCCCGCTGGAGTGTGGATACAGAGGCATAGATTCACGCGAGCCATTGAACTGGACAGCAACGCGAACGAGTTCACCGATACCATTAAGCTTGAGATATTCGACACGAGCGGGAACCTGGTTGTGATGGGCTGTGGCACAAGTGTCGCGCGGCGCTTCGAATGAGGCCTTGAGTGCTGGTACAAGGGCCGAACTTAGACAAAGCAATCCTTTGCGTGGAGCGATTCCATGAAGAGCTTTCGTTTGCTC
Source organism: Edaphobacter bradus (assembly GCF_025685645.1). Lineage (NCBI taxonomy): Bacteria > Pseudomonadati > Acidobacteriota > Terriglobia > Terriglobales > Acidobacteriaceae > Edaphobacter > Edaphobacter bradus. The sequence continues at coordinate 173,803 of NZ_JAGSYF010000002.1, read as the reverse complement.
GCGTGGCATCACTCCGCCCGAAAACGTTCACTAGAAATCTGAGAGTTATTGCAGGAGAAAGCGAATGAGAAACTCAAAGTCGGTTTACGGAGTGGTTCTGACGTGGGTGTTCGTGGTCGCAGTGCTTTTTCTAACGTCGAAGCTGGGAGCTCAAATGGGCAATTCAGAGTCTCAGGGTAAAGAATGCTCGAGGGCCACCCTGCAGGGCAGCTTCGGATTCACCAGCATAGGGACTCTTCTCCCATCCTTTGCGCCGCCTCCTTTTGCCGGCTCTATCGCTGAGGTAGGCAGGCAGACCTTTGATGGGAGAGGCAATATTGAAGCGACCGCGACCGCAAGCGCGAATGGCAATATCCAAAAGCTGACCCTTAAGGGCACGTATACGGTGAATCCGGATTGTACAGGCACCATGGCACTCGACGTATCTCCACTGGGTGGGACGGTACACCTGGACTTTGTGATCGACCTCGACGGGAATGAGCTTCGAGCCATCGTCACAGACTCAGGGGTGGTTGAGAGCCGTGTTTATAAGAAGCAGTTCCGAGGAGATCGCTTGGAACATTAGAGGATCTGACCGATGTGGCTAAGCTCAGGGTTTCTTCTCGCGGTAACGTCAAACGTCCTCTGACCCCACCCATGCGCGATGAAACCGTGCATGAATGGGGCACCCAGCTATTAGCATTTGTTTTCGGAAAGGATCGCCTTCTTGCCGAAATAGCTGATCAGATAAAAGGACACTCCGAGGGATATAACGTCCTTGAAAAGGAACAGGCCCAAGAAACTCATGTACCTCATCCCGTGAATCCCAGGTACGGAAATAATCGCGCCGGGGGTAGTTATGACCATAGTGCTGGTTGTAAAGAACATGATCGTTGCGATGAGCCCTCCTACGATGCCGGCCTTGGGGCGAAAATAGCCTGCGATAATCAAGACGGCGGAAAGCCACTCGGTAAGGCCGATAAGGTCCGATCCCATATAGGGACCGAATAACTTAAAGTGCCACCAGATCAGAGGGCTGTTAGAAACCAGGGGAACTATGCCTTCGGCGCCGGGAGCCGTCATCTTATAAGACCCGGCCCAAAGGAGCATAACGATCATGCCAATACTGGTGATCAGGAAGGGGACATTGCGATCATTTATCCATGCAGCTAATTTGGTTAAATTGCTTTTTGTTTTAGTTGAGAGGTCAGCAGAAAACATTATGTCTTCTTTTTCCGCGATAGTTGCTTGTCCTGACAGAACCCGGTTCATGATAGCTTCTCCTTACTGTGGTTGAGGTAGTTGCGTATATGTGCTCTGCCAATAGGCACCCCTTCAATACTCCGGTGGGTGCCCATCAGCGTGGAGCAGAACGGATCTTGTCTGTCCGACGATGATCACGTGCTCGTTGCCCCTAGATGGAATGAGGTAGCGAAGCGCGAATGAAGCGATAGTCAAGGTCTCCCTGGAAGAGCCGCATTTGATAGAAACTTGATAAGCTTGATCATCGTTTTATCCTTTCCTTCCATCCTTGCCGCAGTCCTGTGCGCCCGAATCAGAACTTCACCTCCACCACGGGAAAGTCGATCTCAGTACCGGCAAGTTCATTGGCATAGTTGGTCAACGTATTCACCGCGACATTGGCAACGACCTCCATCATCAGGCCGTCATCGATCCCCGCCTTCCGCGCGTTCTTGATATCCTCGTCCGAAACATGACCGCGCTGACGAACGATCTTCTTCGCGAACGACGCCAGCGCACGGTCAAAGGGATCCTCGCCGTCTCCTGCACGCGCCTTCAGGGCTTCCGCCTCGCTTACGCCTTCAGCCTTCGCCATGGCCGTATGCGCCGAGAGGCAGTACTGGCACTCGTTCTCCTGGCCTACCGCCAGGGCCACAATCTCGCGCTGAGCGGCTGAAAGGCGGCCACGCGAAAGCGTCTTCGACAGCGACAGGAACCCATCCAAAGCCACGGGAGCATGTGCCAGCGTCGCAAACAGGTTCGGAACCATTCCCAGACTCTTCCCTACCTGGGAAAGCGTGCTGGCAACCTTGTTATCGACATTCGATGAAACAACAGGACTAATGCGGGACATCGTCTTCTCCAATCTCCTGAAGCGCCTCAGCGCCGCTCAGGAATCGTTCTGAGTATGAGATGGTACGAATTGTCACGCGGAGTATCGTTGAGATATCTTATAGTCTCGTTGAGGTCTCATCATGGATCGCCTCGCCCCATTCTTCGAACGATTCACGCTCTCCGCGCGCATGTTTTACTCCGGAGCCTTCTGTGGCATCTCCCCAAACCTGGACGAACAGGCCGGCCACCTTCACGTCCTCAAAAAAGGAAGGCTGACCGTCACTCATCCCAACGCTCGCCCCATCGTCGTCAATACTCCGAGCATCATCTTCCTCCCGCGCCCTCATCAACATCGTCTTCACGCCTCCGAGGAAGAGGGCACCGAGCTCGTCTGCGCCACCGTCGAGTTCGGCACCGGTATGCTGAACCCTCTCACCGCGTCCTTCCCCGAGCCCTTCATCATCCCGCTCGACTCCCTCCCTGAACTCACGCCAGCGCTCCAGCTACTCTTCTCCGAGTCCTCCTCCGACCTCCCCGGCCGCCAGACCGCGCTCGATCGCCTCTTCGAATACGTCCTCGTGCTCCTCTTCCGTTCAGCCATGAACGCGCGCCTGGTCGACAGCGGGGTCTTAATCGGCCTCAGCGACCCTCGTCTCACTAAGGCCATCGAGGTCATGCACAAACACCCTGAGACCTCCTGGACACTCGAAGAGCTCGCCCAGCGCGCCGGCATGTCGCGCGCACGCTTCGCTGCTCACTTTCGCAAAGTCGTCGGCATCACGCCCTTCGACTACCTCACCAACTGGCGCCTCGCCATCGCCCAAACCATGCTGCGCAAAGGCAACTCGCTGAAGCTCATCGCAACCGCCGTTGGATATGCCAACGCCACGGCTCTGACGCGAGTCTTCACCCAGCGTCTCGGAATGTCCCCATCGGAATGGCTGGCTCGCAGCCGTAATGACGTCGTTCAGCGGTACGCACGGGACCCAGTCGGAGCAGGTGGAGGTGCTCGGGCATGAGGACGTAGCCGAAGAGATAGAACAGGTGGCGCCTCGGAGTTTTTCGAGAGTCTTCAGGAAGACGATACGAGCGTGGTTGTTGTTCAGGTGTGGGAGTCGCCGGTGACAACTGAAGGTGATGAAATGATCGTGGCCTTCGGTTTGGTAACGCTTCACCACCCCAGCGGGCAAAGACCGCCCGCTGGGGACGCCGGCTTCAGACGGCTCGGTATGAGGTCATCGTAAACTCAGACATCCTCGGGCCTCACCCATGCGCGATGAGGCCGCGCATGAATGGGGCACCCGATGTGTGGGCGAGTTTTTTATGTGTGGGCCACCCGTCCACTATCATGCGATTCCTTGTTTCGCGATCTCAGGGCCCTGCAGCCAGGCAAGAAAGAGCTTGTAGCCGACGGACAGAATGATGGCGCCAACAAAGAGGCCGATGGTACCCATGACAAGGAATCCACCGATCGCACCCAGAAAGATCACAGCGGTAGGAACGGCCGCGCCGCGCCCCAGCAGCAGGGGCTTTAGCACGTTGTCGATAAGACCGACGAAGGCGCACCAAAGCAGAAACAAGACTGCCTTCGTCGTGCTGGCGATAGCAAACATGTAGATGACGGCCGGGATGAGCACAACGGCGCCGACCTGAAGGACCGCAGCGAAGAGAAAGATCAAGGTCCACAGGCCCGCGCCGGGAATTCGGGCGACCAGAAAGCCGAGTCCGGCGAGTACGGTCTGGATCAATGCGACGCCGAGGATTCCGTTCGTGACGCTGCGGATGGTCGATGCCGCGAGCTCCTCGTATTCGGGGCCCTGATCGCCGAAGAGGCGGTTGGTCAGCGAGCGCGAGACTTTGGCGCAGCCCGAAGCCTTCGCGAGCAGAACGCCAGCAAGCAGAATGGACAGGACGAATTGCAGAACAGTGAGACCGACTCCGGCGGTGGCGGAGAGCAGACCGGGGACGATTGCTTTAATCTGCGGAGCGAAACTCGTGAGCAGTTCGGTGAGGTTGGTGGAGGCCATGGTCCAGGCACGGAACAACGGCGCCCCAATGAGGGGCCAGGTGGCGACGCTGTCGGGCGGAGGGGGGACGCTGAGGGTTCCATTCTTGATGTGAGTGGTCAGGTTCTGGACGCCCTCAATCATCGTCTCCGTCAATAAGGCGACCGGGACGATCAGGACAGCGAGGAAGAGCAAGGTACCCAGGACCGCGGCCAGCGTTCCGCGTCCGCCGAGGAGGCTCCGGAACTTGCTGTATGCGGGATACACGGCGATTGCAATGATGATGCCCCAGGCGACGAGAGGGAGAAATGGGCGCAGAATAAGGAGGCACGCCGTTGTGAGGAGAGCGAGAAGACCGATGTTGATTGCGACTTCAAGGGCGCGCTGGACGTGATCCTTTGAATGCGCTTCTGTGGCCACGGATATGTCCTTTTGGAGCGGATTGGACTGGATCCCGGGTATTTACTGTGGCCCAATATTACTCTTGCGAATCAGTTCAGCAAGAGTACTGACGCGTCGCTCCCCCCTCCCCCGGTTTTTTGTGCAAAATCTTCCAAACAGAGACTTTAGGTTTGGACTTCGTGCACAATTGGCGTGCCAAACCCAGGAAATCCAAGGAATTTGGCATGGAGTTGGCGCAATGTCTTCAAAAGACAGTTGTTCGTTGCGGTTATAGGTTGCAAGTTGATCAAAAAGTAAAAGCCCCGGGTTGGTCCGGGGCTCTTTTCTCTTCTGTTTCTATTATAGCGAGTGGCACGAACTGGCATGCCACTTCGGGCGAGTTTATTTGTTGTTTGTTTTGTGTTGGTTAGGGGCGTTTTTGCGAGTTTGGGGACTTGACACCATGTGAAGATGGCGAGGTTGTGGGAGCGGCGGGCCCTCTCGATGACTCGTTCGAGGATGTTCTTAGGTTCGGGGTCTTCAAGATGGGGAAGACGTCGGTAACAACTGAAGGTGATGAAGTGGAGGTTGCCCGTTTTCTGGTATCGCATTAGGCCTGTGGGCATCGAGGGATTTTAGCTTGTCCGGGTTCGCGCATTCGCGCGAATGACCCACTCGTGCGATGAGACCGCATGAATGGGGCACCCGATGTATGGGCTGGTTCTTATGTGTGGGCCACCCGCGGGCTGGGGTTATGGGGCTGGGCTCTTTTCTACGCGGACGATCTTGCACTCGAGCTTTTTGTTTTGCCGGGTTTTGATCTTTGCCTTGTTCTTGTCGATCTCGTAGTTGATCTGGCTGCCGACGACGAACTCGGTGGCGTCGGTGGATTTTTTTGAATTGGTGCGGCAGGTGTAGCTGTGGCCTTCGGCGTCGAAGGAGAGGTCGTAGGCCTGATGCTTGTGCTGTTTGTCCGTGGTTCCGAAGGGTTGGAGGTCCTTGAGCGTGGCGGGGCCTTTGAGCTTATCGGCGGACGCGGAGAGCGTGGCGGCGATGGCTGCCAGGGCGAGGATCGCGGTTGTGGCTGTTCTGCGCATGGATTCACCTCGAGAGAGGATTGTAGGCGGAGAGAAAGGCGGGCGGGACTAGCAGTTTTGATAGGGACGGAATCGCAGCGGTTCGCGCATTCGCGCGAATGACCCACTCATGCGATAAAACCGCATGAATGGGGTACCCACATTGGGAAATTTATGGGTGGGCCACCCGTCCGGATCGCCACTCCTAATTCAATATTCCTCTTTCTCTCCCTTCGCGGGAATTGAGGTGGGAACACCTGGAGTGCCGGCATAGGTGATGAGCAGTACCGTAGGTTCGTCACCTGACTCTCCCCGATGTACATCGTCAACGGTCTCGCCTAGGGCTTGCCCCTGATGAAGGACCAGAGTTTTACCGCTGTCCCTGTCGTGCAGAGTGAGAGTGCCGGATAGCACATAGACGACATTTGGAAACGGATGGGTGTGCCATGGCAGAGCGGTATGTGGAGCGATGGTCAGCTTGATCATTGTGAGTTGCGGCTGCCCGGTTGGATAGTGTGTGTAAGGTTTGCCGTTCCAGGATTGTGTCGTCTGTAAGAGGAGATCGCGGTGGCCGCTGGCAACGTTTTGAGCGAGGATGACCGCCAAAGATGCTCCGCAGAGGATGACGGCTATTGCAAGGATGCGGTATTTGGAAATCATATCGGACCTCTCCATGGACATTAGGTTTGGCTATGCGGTCGCTTGAAGGTGATGAAGTGGTCGTGGCCTTCGGTTTGATAACGTTTGTGACGGCTCGGCATTAAGTCATCGTAACGCCAGGCATCCCGGACCCCACCCATGCGCGATGAAGTCGCGCATGAATGGGGCACCCGATTTATGGGTTGGTTGGATGTGTGGGCCACCCGTCCCACCCGCCCACCCATCCTTCAACACACAGATTTAGTCAGGTTATGGGTGGGCTACTCGTTCCTTATATTGCTCCATGAGCGTCAAAATCAATTCGTTTACGAACCAGCCGGACTCCGCACCATGTAGTGCTTGAACGAATACTTTTTCCGGGCCGTTATTTTGAGATACACCTATGCCATCTGTGTAAGGTTGGGTTCGAAGAATGCTTCGATATGGGATGTGAAGGGTTTTATGCTTGCCGCCGAAGTAGATGGATCTGTCAGTAACGAGAAAGTCACCCTCGTCAAGTGGCTGCAGGCCTGTAACAGCTCTGTTCCCGTATGAACCGGTATTAAACCTGATCCCGTCACCCAGCGGAACGCTAATCCCAGCGTAGTTATGGCTAGAAATCGTACGCTCCTCGGCCAGGGTAGTTGAGCCGAAGCAGAAGATAGGGTTTTCGTTATATTCCAAATTGAATTGAGTTCGCCCTAAACCGTCATAAGGAAGCGGGGAGTATTGTTTTACATGCCATAAAATGTTGCTCATTCCAGCGTACGAGAAGCCAAAGCGTTTATTCGCGACATTGGCTGGATCGGCAAACTCATATTTGTAGTGACAAAGCAGCTCATAGATATTCTCAAATTCCTGAGGGCTCAAGGCGACCTTCCTAGCCTTTTCTGAAGTCGCCCTATCCAAGGCGGAAATTGCGGTTTCTTTGGCATCGAGGGCGGGAATTCGATACTGTTCAGTTAATCCCGTCATTCGAGGGATCACATCGGCAGCATTCCCACCCTCTAGAACAGCTTTTTCCACTAGTTCACGTAGTAAAGTCTGGCCTGTTCGCGCTTTTTCCGCGCACTCGACGTGTTCGTTTCGGAAAAGTCCAACTTTCGCGTTGCAAAATCGGCAGAGGGACATAGTGACCGACATCCTCTCATAGAGAGATCAGGCTTGCGACTCTTTTTTAGCGTAGGAAGGGTGGGGCACTCGCCCATTAGGTCATCGTAACTTCAGGCATCTCGGACCCAGCCATGGGCGATGAAGCTGCGCATGAATGGGGCACCCGAATGGGGAAGTTTATGGGTGGGCCACCGCCCACCCGTCCTAGTTTGATCTTTGGAGCGTTTTCCAATCGGAAAAAGCAACGACATACAGAACAATTAAATTGACTAAAGGGAAGACCATCAACAGCCCTAGCCATCCTGAGAATCCGGCTTTAGAGAAAATCTTCCAATACGGCAATATCAGGATGGGAATAAATACACAGATGAAAAGCAGTCCGGCTACAACTCTGATGATCGTGACGTTGTCCACGGATAGAAACTCCCCTGTTTGACTTGGATTTATGGATTCCAGGACCAAGAGTACGAACGCGATGTTCTTTTGTCGAGGATTTATTTCAAGGAATCGGGTGGGCCACCCGCCCACCCGAAGTATGGGCTGGTTTTTATGTGTGGGCCACCCGTCCCACCCGTCCCACACCCGTCCACCCGATTTTATGGGTGGGTTTTGATGTGTGGTCACCCGTCCATGATTCAACTTCCATGTAGGGCCTCCCGCCCTTCGCGCCGAAGATGGGCCACCCGGCCCTGCACTTACGATTTGCTCAAGACCAATTGTTTTGGCCGGCGCCCAAATCGCTTTCTACGGACCTTTTTTGTTGAGGGCTTCTGAGATGTAGTTTTTACGATGGCTCCGTGCTTATCGTTAGTTCGTGGTTTTGCCTCAGATAGACGATGTGCAAGTTCCTGAGCGGAGTCGCCCAAATTCTTGACGAGAGTTGTCCACTCTGCCGGGCTGACGTGATTTGAATGCCGCGCCAAATACATCAAAATAGCGGCTTCTTTTGACGAAACACTAGTCATCAGGGCTCCTTCCCTTCCTTAAGGAAAATTGGATGTACTCCTGAGAGCACAGGATAGCCAGCGTTGCGGTTGTCCCCTCTTCCATCGGCTGTCCACTCTTCGTGATACTCGACGGCTAGATTCAATAGCAATGCGCTCGCTGCTTCCGGGAGTTCAAGTTCGGTGGCCCCATTTTTAGCATCTCTCCACAGCGCCACATTGCGGTTTTTATTGAGTGAGCCAGTCATTGGTTTTGAAAGTGTGGCTGCTCCGAGACTGGTCAATGTTAGCACTGAAGAACCGGGATCATCTGCCAACGCACCCACATAACGACCCGGCCAGCGGCTCATGAGTTGTGGTGCGTCGCACAAAAGCGCAATAATTAAATTGGGTCCAACTGCACGGAGAACATCGCCTACAGGATCCGGCCTCGCAAGATCTTCACAGATCAGGACGGACATGGTAAGCCAGGGCCGAAATGTCACAAAAGAGATGGTCCGTCCTCCAACCTCAATGTGTTCCCACCATTGTGCTCCCGGATGCAAATTGCTGGCCAAACCATACTGCAAAATCTGCGATTTATCCAGCTTCCAGCGGTGATGTTTTTTCTGTGTGAAGGTCGTCCTCATAAGCATATCTTCTCGAAGCTCGATTCCAACTTCGAGAAGGGCCTCATTGGCCCCACATTGATCTGATGAAGGAGCCGAACGGCCGACTCCTGAAATTAAGAAACAATTTTCATTCACAAACTCTTTTGAGAGGTGCTCGAATTCAGAATGCGACATTGCAAGTTCAGGGAAGATTATTCCATCGACAGTGCCAACAGTCGCTTTAGCTTCGTCGATAAGCGTTCTAACGAACTCAATGCTCGGTCCCCGAGATGAGTCAAACGTAAACATCCCGTATGCATGTTGATCCAATCTATCCGATACCCCTTGGGTTCGTGTGGGGCGAAATTGTGTTGGTTCGATGCTGAAGGGCCAGGGAATCGCGAGCAGATTGAAGCTGTGGTGCTCGTTGTCTTGGGCTGCGCTGAGCCATTCTGGACATACATCCGGTGAATACGAATAGGCCAAATGATGAGAAAGAGAACGGACCGTTAGCCCATTCTGAGGGGTGTGCATTTTGGGCAATACCCGACCCTTGCTCGGCGAAATTTCCTTACAAAGCGTAGCCCCCGTTTTCATCTGGGCCGTCAAAAACAAATGTCGTTGCGCCTCATCCTCGAACGCGTCGGAGTTCCTCGTTTCCTGGAAGAAGAGCCCTAGCCCTACGCAGGATTCATCTGCTGCAGCGAGAAGATTGAGCAAACCTAGGACGCACGGACGGTGATTCGGTATTTCGTTTAGGGGGAGGTTTTTTTGCTGTATTAGTAGTGACCACCAATTCTCTAACTGAGACGGAAGCTTCCTTTTGGTCGTTGAAGAGCGACGCCAAGATTTTCCTAGACGCTTTAGTTCTTCCGCACGCTGCACCTTCTTTTGTCGACCTTTGTGTGGTGGATAGTCGTCGACCACGCGCGAATATGCGCCAGATGCCTGCAGCAAAGATGCACAAATGCAGAACACATCGGCTGGCCAGCGTGGCAACGATTTCTTGGAAGCATTAGGAATTAAATAGTCAATTCTAGTGCCAATGGTTTCGACGGGAATTGCTGTCGTCCGCTTCATCAAGTTTCCCAATAGTAGTTGATGAACCCGCTTTTTACAGAAGTTCTTTTCGCGGTCACTCCACGGTAACGCTCTTCGCTAGATTTCTGGGTTGGTCTACGTCGCAGCCTCGGCGGACGGCTATGTGGTAGGCGAGAAGTTGGAGGGGGACTACTTCGAGGATGGGGAGGAGGAGTTCGGGGGCCTGGGGGATTTGGATGGTGTGTTCTACGAGGTGCTTGATCTCCTCGTCTCCCTCGATGGCTATGGCGATGACTCGGCCGCTGCGGGCGGTGACCTCCTGGATGTTTGAAAGCGTCTTCTCGTATTTCAATACGCTGGAGGGGTCGTTGGGGTCTTTGGTGGCGATGGTGACGACGGGGAGGGTCTCGTCGATGAGGGCGTTGGGGCCGTGCTTCATCTCGCCGGCGGGGTAGCCCTCGGCATGGATGTAGGAGATCTCCTTGAGCTTGAGGGCTCCTTCGAGGGCGATGGGGTAGTGGATGCCTCGGCCGAGGAAGAGGAAGTCGTTGGCGGTGTGGAAGACCTTGGCGAGCTCCTGGCACTGGAGGTCGACTGACCGCAAAACGTCTTCGACCTTGGAGGGGACTTTGGAGAGTTCGTCGACCAGGCGGAGGGATTGGTCGGCGGTGATGGTTCCTCGGACCTGGGCGAGGTGGAGGGCGAGGACGAAGAGGGCGGTGAGCTGGGCGGTGAAGGCCTTGGTGGAGGCGACTCCGATCTCGGGGCCGGCGTTGGTGGTGATGGTTCCCTGGGCCTCGCGGGTGACGGCGGAGCCGACGACGTTGCAGATGGCGAGGGTCTTGGAGCCTTTGGCGATGAGCTCGCGCTGGGCGGCGATGGTGTCGGCGGTCTCGCCGGACTGGGTGATGAGGAGTCCGATGGCGGCGGGGTCGGAGATGGGGTCCCTATATCTGTATTCAGAAGCGTAATCCACATCTACTGGTAAGCGCGCCAATCGCTCGATCATGAACTTTCCGGCGAGTCCGGCGTGCCAGGAGGTTCCGCAGGCGGCGATGGAGATCTGGGTGGCTTGCTTGAACTCCTGCTCGGTGATTTGGAGATTGTCGAGGAAGACTTTTCCGGTGTCGAGGGAGATGCGGCCGAGGGTGGTGTCGCGGATGGCGCGGGGCTGCTCGTTAATTTCTTTGAGCATGAAGTGCTTGTAGCCGGCCTTTTCGGCCTGGATGGGGTCCCACTGGATGCGCTGGATTTTTAGGTGGAGCGGGTGGCCGTCGAAGTCGGTGAGGGTGACGCCGTGGGGCGTGAGGACGGCGAGCTCGCCGTCGGCGAGGAAGTGGATGTTGCGGGTGTGGTGGAGGATTCCGGGGACGTCGGAGGCGAGGAAGAATTCTCCGTCGCCGAGGCCGATGACGGCGGGAGGGCCCATGCGGGCGGCGACGAGCTTGTTTGGCTCGTGGGCGGAGAGGACTCCGATGGCGAAGGCTCCGGTGAGGCGGTGGACGGTGCGGCGGACGGCCTCTTCTAAGGGGATATTTGTGGCGTCATTCGCGAAATGCGGGGGTTCTTCGCTGCGCTCAGAATGACGACCGTTATTTTGCTTGCCGTTTTTAGCGGCGTCGGCGAGTTCTTGTTCGATTAAATGAGCGATGATCTCGGTGTCGGTTTCGGTGACGAAGATGTGGCCCCTGGCGGTGAGCTCGTGCTTGAGGGCGAGGTAGTTTTCGACGATGCCGTTGTGGACGACGACGAGGGAGCCGGTGCAGTCGCGGTGGGGATGGGCGTTCTCCTCGGTGGGTCGGCCGTGGGTGGCCCAGCGGGTGTGTCCGATGCCAAAGGTGCCGGAGATGGGGTTGGCGGCGATGACGGCCTCGAGGTTGACGAGCTTGCCGGGTGCGCGGCGAAGTTCGAGACCGGCCGAGTTGCCGGCGACGGCGATTCCGGCGGAGTCGTAGCCGCGGTATTCGAGGCGGCGCAGGCCTTCAACGATAACGGGGACGACGGGCTTGGGTCCGATATAGCCAACGATTCCACACATGGATTTGAGGGTAAATGGTGGGCGAGGATTTTGTGAGGGGGAGATGGGACTTTTGTGGGAAGTAATGGTCGCGGCAAGAGAAAGGGGCGTGTCCGATAGGAACGGACACGCCCTTTGGGTTGAAATGAGGCGATTTAGTTGATGGTGAAGGTGATGGAGCTTGAGGCCGAGGCTCCGGGGTTGGTGACGATCAGGGTGGCCGATCCGGCGGCGGCGAGGTCGCTGGCGGGTATGGCTACGGTGAGGTGCGAGGAGTCGACCCAGGTGGTGGTGCGGTAAGAGCCGTTCCAGGTGACGGCGGCTCCCTGAAGGAAGCCGCTGCCAGTGACGGTGATGAGAGTGTTTCCGGCGCCGTTGGTGATGCTGCCGGGTGTCGCGGCGGTGAGGGTGGCGGCGGCGTTCTGGTTGAGGAGCTGCGGGACGACGACGGGTCCGCGGAGGATGTAGATGTGGCCTCCACTGGTGAGGGCGGCGAGGCCGTCCTGGCCCCAGCGGATGAGGTCGACTCCGTTGTACGAGGTATTGGTTCCTTCGGTGGCGGCCATGTTGAGAGAGACGGCCGCGGTGGGAAGGAAGGTCTTCTGGTCGTAGGCGATGATGCCGTCGACGTTCGATGTGTAAGAGGTTGATGTGGAGGTGCTGCCGAGGAAGAAGACGCGGCTCAGTGAAGTGTCAGGAGCTACGACCTGGTTGGCATAGCTGTTTTGGTTCAAGGGGGCGTAGTAGCCGAGTTGGGTAGCTGGGGTTGTGCTGGGGTCAGCGGCTCCGCCGTTGTTGGCGAAGGCCAGGCCACCGCTCAGTTTGAACGAGCCAAAGTGCAAAAGGGTGGAGGAGGTTCTCTGGGTATTGTTGTAGTACTGCAGACCGGCCGAAGTGATGGGATAGCTGTCGAGGGTCTGCCAGGTATCACTGTTGAAGACGAGCAGCGTGTTGGGATTGAGGAAATGCAGGCTCGTACCGCTATACAGACCAGTGACTGCACCTCGAAGAGAGGCAGTTTTGTTCGTCGGATCGAAGTCATAGAGGCCGAGACCGCTCGTATAACCAAGATCCAAGGCTATGGTGTTCTCACTACCCGAGAGGACGGCGATGTCCCGGAATCCGTTCGTGCTTGCGGAGTATGTGTTTGAGGCAGGCGTGTAGGAGAAGTCGGCCTTTTGAGTGAGCATGTTGAACCGGGCGATGCTGCTGCTGCCGGTGAGGATGGTATAGAGGATCTGGCCATCGTCAGAGAGCGCCAATGCGGTGGGCTGGCTGCCGATGGGGATTGGGGTTCCGATGGAGCCGGTTTCAGGTGTGATCGCTGCGATGGAGTTTCCGGTAACCGTCGCCGAACCCGAGCCTACGCTGGCGTAGAGTTTGCGGGTGAAGGGATCGTAGAGGATGTGGTTTACGCCAACGGTGATGACCTTGTAGATCGAGAGCGGGAGGACGGTCGATACTCCGCCTCCGGGTGTTGGGGTGGAGACACTGATGGCCGCCCAACCGAGAGTAGTGAGGCTGGAGGAAGGGACAAGCGCGGTGAGCTGCGTGTTGCTGGAGACGGAGGTGGAGATCGGCGAACCGTTGAGCAGCACGGTCGTGGCGCTGGTGAATCCAGTTCCGTTGACCGTGACGGTTGTGTCGGTCGAGCCAGCCAGGATGGCAGCGGGTGAGATGGAAGAGAGGGTTGGCGCGACGTTGTAGCCGTTGCCCGTGACGGTGACGGTGGAGGTCGCCTGATTGTTAGCGAGGGAGTTGTCCGCTTCGGAACCGGTGACCTGGGCCGTAAGAGTGGACTGGCCTGCGGTGGTCTGCTGGACGACGATGGTGATTGTTGTGGACGAGCCGTTGGTGATGCCGCCGAGGTTGCACTGAATTGTTGAACCAGGGGCGCATGTGCCCTGCGACGGTGTCGCGGAGACGAGGACTCCGGAGGAAGGAACGAGTGCTGTGAGCACAACGTTGGTGGAATCCGAAGGCCCTGCATTGCTCACTGTAACTGTATAGGTGGTGTTGGATCCGGTTGTGTTTGAACCGGAGGCGGCAATCGCTACGCCAAGGTCGGCGGAGGTTGAGGAGAGATCCTTGACCAGGTTGGAGCGGAGGCTGAAGACACCGTTGGATGCCCGGAAGGCGAGGCCATTTGTGCCCCAGCGTGTAAGATGCGATGGATTGCCGCCGGTGCCTGTGTAGATGGAGCTTACACCGTTGACGGGGATGACAGAGGAGGAGGCCGAAGTGTAGTCGGAGCTGTTGAATGTCTGGATCTGATTGTAGCCGTAGCCGAGGCTGGAGTAGTCGAGGACGAAGGCTTTTCCGAGGGCGGTGTCGGCGACGATAGGACCACTGGCGGGCGTGGTTCCGGATGCGTAGAAAGTTCCGAGGAGCGCGCCGGATTCGACATCGTAGGCGTGGCCCGAGTCGGCATAGATGCGGCCTCCGGTGGCCTGGAGGTCATCAATTCCATAGGCCGCCGCATATGTTCCAGTTGTTGCGGTCGTTTTCAATGTGATGCCGGTGGAGTTGTAGGTGTAGACGTAGTAGTCACTATTGGCGGCGACGTAAATTTCGCTCTTGGTGCCGTCGACCTGTAAGGCGTAGCCGCTGTTGTAGAGGTAATTATTGGTGGGAGCCGGACCGCGCCTGACTCCGTTATCGAAGATGGCGATACTGTTGCTGAGGGAGACGACGACAGAGTTCGGAGAGCCTGGGAGAGCGGCAAGCGCGAGCGCTGTGAGCGGATTGGCGTAGATGCCGGAGTTGCCGCCGAGGCCGAACTGAAGGCCTGCGGTATTGCTGGTGAGATTGACCTGTCTGACCGCAGCAGCACCATCGAGGCCTACCCAGAGGGTGGTGCCATCAGAGGAGATAGCCAGCTTGTTGGGTTCGCTGCCGACGAGGATGGGGTTTCCGAGAGCGCCCGTCGCGGGGTCTACCGAGACGACAGAATCTCCGTAGGGAGCGCCCGCCGAACTGGGGACCGAGACATAGAGCAGTCCGTTGGCAGGGTTGTAGACCATGCTGTTGTTGACGATGGGAATGTAAGAGGTAAATGCAAGCGAGGAGCTGGTGCCGCCTCCCGGGGCTGGCGTCGTAACCGTGATGGAACCGTTGCCCGGAAGCGCATCCAGGTTAGAAGGAATCTGTGCCGTCAGACTCGTCGAGCTGCCGTATGTTGTCGTCAGTACAGTTCCATTGAAGGAGACCGTGGAGGAGGCAGTGAAGTTGGTTCCGTAGACTGTGATCCTGGTCGCGGTCCCAATGGGCGCAGAGTTGGGGTTGATCGAGGTTATGGCGGGAGCAGGTGGTGTGGTGATCGCGATGGAGGCCGTGTTCGAGGTGCCGGGTGTTGCGGTTGGAGTCGTGACCGTGACACTTGCAGTGCCGACTGAAGCCAGAAGGGCTGCGGGCACAGTGGCGAAGAGTCTTGTAGAGCCCGAGTGAAAAGGAGTTGCCAAAGGCGAGCCGTTCCACTGCACGACTGACTTGTTCGTGAAGTTGGTGCCGTTGACGAGGAGAGTGCTGTCTGGAGAGCCGACGATAAATTGCGTCGGAGAGAGGGAAGCGATGGTGGGAGTCAAGGCCGGAAGGTCAACGGCGAGGATGGTTGGCAGGGAGGTCCCGCCACCGGGAGCCGGGTTGGTCACGGTGACGGCGAGTGTGGCTTGTGTGGCCTGATCGGTTGCCGCGAGCGTGAATGTAAGGTGGGTAGCGTCGACCAAAGTAGTTGAGCGGGCTGAGCCGTTGACGTTGACGACGGAGTTCGAGAGGAATCCGGAGCCTGTGACCGTGATGGTCGCTGCAGGTGCTCCTACCGTAACTGTTGACGGGGTGAGAACGAGCCCTGTGGGGATCGGATTGTTGACAGGTACGGATGCGGCGGCAGAGGTGCCTCCACCGGGCGACGGGTTGGCGATTTTGACCGAGAGGGTTCCTGCAGCGGCGAGATCGCTGGCGGTGAACGCTACATTGAGCTGCGTGGGACTGATATATGTGGTTGGGCGTGCGCTGCCGTTGACCTGAGCGCTGCTTGTGGAGACGAAGCCCGAGCCCGCGATGACCAGGGGAGTGTTCGTAACGCCGGCGATGAAGTTCGCTGGGCTGAAGCTGCTGATCGTTGGTGAGGGGTTGTCGATTTCAAGATTAACGGCCTGGCCGGTCGCGCTGGTGGTGGAGCCGTTAAGGACTGCGACGGGCAAGAGGGCGGCGCTTGCGAAGAGGCTTGACGGGACCGAGGCCTGAAGTTGCGTCGCGCTGACAAACGTGGTCGGTTCACTGACGCCCGCGATCTGAACAACTGATGTCGAGATGAAGTTGCTTCCGGTAACCGTGATGGTAGTAGCAGCTGCGCCGACGGTGACTGATGTGGGTGAGACCGACGTCACTGTCGCGGGAGTGGGGGTTGAGGATGAACCACTGGAGCCTGAAGAGCAACCGTTGAGGCAGAGAGCGAAGAGGGCAGACACAAGGAGGGCGGCGGAGACAGAACGAACGAGTCTGGTTTTCATGAGGAGTTCCGAGTATAGGGCAACAAAAAGCCTTTCAGTTCAAAAAGATGTGAATGCAACTTTTGGGGGATCAGGGCAGGAGGGGACGCATTCGGTAAAGACGGCATCATAACTGCTGTGCGGAGCAAGACGGTTTTGTGGCAAGTCTACGGTTTATGGTGAATGGATGAGAGATTTGCGGCGGCTCTTTGTTGTGGTTCCGGTGGCAGTGCTGGTGGCTTGTGTTGTGGGGATCATTCTGACGCAGGGCTCGATGGCTCACCTGTCGTTTTTGAAGGGGAAGCACACGGCGGGAGAGTTGGTGGACCAGAGGCCGTGGCAGACGGCGCAGGCAATGGCTGCGATGGCGGTGTCAGCCGAGGAGCAGGAGTATGCCAGGCAGGCGCTGCGGCTGGCGGACCATGAGGTCGACCAGGCGTTTGCGCAGGCGATGCGGCAGGCGACGGTGGATACACGGACGCTGACGGGAGATGCGCTGGCGCAGCAGCAGAAGGTGGCCAGGCTCGAGTCTCTGGTGAAGGAGGACCAGGCCAAGGTCGATCAGTTGACGGCAGCGGCGAAGGGCGCTCCGGCTGGGACGGAGAACGACGATCTGGACCTGGCGAAGGCGCAGGCTCAGTTGGACAGCGATGAGCTGACAGATGCGAAGGGTGACCTGGCAAAGGCGAGCGGAGATAAGAGCGCGCAGATCAAGGAGGAACTGTCGGCCCGCGAAGCCGAGATGAAGAAGTATGACGCCCAGATGGGCGACACGACGCAGACGGCGGTGGTTTCGGCGAAGCGGTATGGGACTCTCATGGGAAGGATTGGGGCGTGGCTGGCCCAGCGGACCAGGATGGAGGCGCTGCGGCAGGCAAAGGCACAGGCCGATGCGGATGCAGCCGCACTGACGTTGCAGCACAGTGAGATTGATAAGAAGCTGAATGCGCCAGGCAGCGCTGACGCGGCCCAGACCAGCGCGAAGAGCAGAGTGGCGTGTCTGAAGCAGATGCGTGAGATGGTGACGATTCAGGGGATTCTGGATGACCGGATTCAGGCGCATCAGCAGCTCTCGCAGGTGTACGGGCAATGGCTGAACCAGGTGAAGTTGCAGCATACGATTGTGGTCCACATGATCCTGGTGTCCCTGGCGTGGATTGCGTCTCTTGTGCTGTTGGGCGCGATCGCAGGGATGATTGCGAACAAGCTGCTAGACCGGTTGAGGGTGGACAGACGCAGTCAGAACACGCTGCGGAACGTGGTGGGGCTGGGAGTTCACGTTGTGACGCTGGTGCTGGTGCTGCTGGTGATCTTCGGGACGCCGAGCCAGATGCCGACGATCCTTGGGTTGGCGACGGCGGGGTTGACGGTCGTGTTTCAGGACTTCATTCTGGCGTTCTTCGGCTGGTTCGTGCTGATGGGGAAGAGCGGAATTCGAGTGGAGGACTGGGTGGAGATCAATGGAGTGAGGGGAGAGGTGGTTGAGGTGGGGCTCTTCCGGACGACGTTGCTGGAGACGGGCAACTGGACCGCCCAGGGGCATCCGACGGGACGGCGGGTAACCTTCATGAATAGTTTTGCGGTCAGGGGGCAGTACTTTAATTTCTCGACGTCGGGACAGTGGATGTGGGACGAGATCAAGGTAAATATCCCGCGGGGAGCTGAGACCTATAAGCTGATTGAGTCGATCCATGGTGCGGTGGCAAAGGAGACAGAGGAGAACGCCAAGCAGGCCGAGCGGGAGTGGCAACGAGCGACAAAGCAGGGCGGGTTGAGCCAGTTCAGCGCAGAGCCGTCGGTGGAGTTGCAGCCGGCGTCTTCGGGAGTGGATATGGTGGTGCGGTATGTGACACGCGCGGGTGAGCGGTTCGATGTGAGGAACAGACTTTACCAGAGGGTGATCGATCTGATGGGCGAGGCGGAAGACGCGGGAGTCCAGTCTGTAGTGGGAAACAAGGCGTAGAGCGGTCTGATTTTTCAGGTTTGCGGTTTGCAGAAATGCATCAGGAGCAGAGTGCGTGCATATTCTTGTAATCAATAGCGGTTCGTCCTCGATTAAGTTTTCGGTGTACTCGGCGGGTGGCGCGGAGCCGCAGTCGATGTTCGAAGGCGAAGTGAGCGGGATAGGCTCAGGGAAGGCGAGCCTGAAGTTCCGCGATGCTGCGGGACGCGACCTGACGGGCGGCAGTCCGGAGGTGAAGGCTGAGAACCCCGTTGAGGCGATCGGCGTCGTTGAAAGGGCGCTGAATTCTGGCGCGATGCCGCAGATCGACGCGGTGGGCTATCGGGTGGTGCATCCGGGACCGAAGTTGAAACGCCATGTGCGGCTCAGCGATGAGGTGATGCGCGACCTGAAGGAGGCCGCAGAGTTCGCTCCGCTGCACGATCCGGTGGCGATCGAAATGATCGAAGATGCGATGCAGCGTATTCCGCGGGCGGCGCACTACGCGTGCTTCGATACGGTGTTTCACGAGACGATGCCGGAGGCGGCCTCGACGTATGCGCTGCCGGAGAAGTATCGGGAGCAGGGCGTACGGCGGTATGGGTTTCATGGGCTGAGCTGCGAGTCGGTAGTGCGGCAGTTGAGGACGGCAGGGATTCGCCTGCCGCAGCGGATGGTGATTGCTCATCTGGGAAGCGGATGCAGCGTAACGGCACTGCTGGCGGGGCGCTCGATCGACACGACGATGGGGCTGACTCCGACGGGCGGCGTGGTGATGGGGACGCGGCCGGGCGACCTTGATCCGGGACTGGTGCTGTATCTGCTGCGGAAGATGAACGGAGATGCCGAACTGGAACGGATGCTGAACCGTGATGCGGGGATGGTGGGGCTGACGGGTCTTCCGAATGATATGAAGATGGTCCGCGAAGGGGCGGCGAAGGGAGATTCGCGGGCGCAACTCGCGATTGAGGTGTTTACGCGCAGCGTGCGGAAAGCGATCGGCGGCTTCAGCTGGCTGATGGGGGGATTGGACGCGGTGGTGTTTGCCGGAGGGATCGGCGAGCATGATGCGCGGTCGCGTGCGGAGATCCTGGAGGGGCTGGAAGAGATGGGGATCCGGGTGGACCCTGTGTTAAACGACGCAGAAATACATGACCCGGCAGATATGCTTCGGGCAATTCATGCATCTGAATCAAGATCGAGAGTGTTTGTTGTGCCGAGCAGGGAAGACCTGATGATCGCGGTGCATGTGGCGCGGATGAGACGGGAGGCAACTGCTTAGCGAGTCAGCAGGTCAGCGAGGGGGTACGATGCGTCGTCGTGTTGGTATCGCCGAGGAGAGTGCGCAGGCTGGAATTCTGAGCGCGGATGAGTTGCGGAGGATGGATGGTTACTGGCGCGCATGCAACTATCTGTGCGCGGGGATGCTGTACCTCCAGAAGAATCCACTGCTGCGTAAGCCGCTGAAGGCGGAGCACATCAAGAACAGGCTGCTGGGGCATTGGGGCTCAGACCCCGGGCAGTCGTTTACGTGGGTGCACCTGAACCGGCTGATCAGGAAGTATGACCTGGATGTGATCTTTCTCTCGGGGCCGGGGCATGGGGCTCCCGCGACTCTCTCGAACTGCTACCTGGAGGGCGTCTACTCGGAGGTTTACCCGGACAAGAGCGAGGACGAGGACGGGATGCAGAAGTTCTTCAAGCAGTTCTCGTTTCCAGGAGGGATTGGGAGCCACTGCACGCCGGAGACTCCGGGTTCGATCCATGAGGGCGGCGAGCTTGGGTATAGCCTGTCGCATGGGTTCGGCGCGGCGTTCGATAATCCCGACCTGATCGTGACGGTGATGGTGGGCGACGGCGAGGCGGAGACCGGGCCGCTGGCGACGAGCTGGCATGCGAACAAGTTTCTGAACGCGGCGCGCGATGGCGCAGTGCTTCCAGTGCTGCATTTGAATGGGTACAAGATTGCGAATCCTACGGTGCTGGCGCGAATTACACCGGAGGAGCTGGATTTGCTGTTTCGTGGCTATGGGTGGACGCCGTATGTCGTCGAAGGCGACGAGCCGGAGGCGATGCACAAGAAGATGGCAGAGACGATGGAGCGGTGCGTTCTGGAGATTCGGGAGATTCAGGCGAAGGCTCGGAAGAAGGATGCGAGCAAGGTGGAGAGGCCGCGGTGGCCGATGATTGTGCTGCGCACACCGAAGGGATGGACGGGGCCGAAGGAGGTCGATGGACACAAGGTGGAAGGGTTCTGGCGCGCGCACCAGATTCCGATCCTCGACCCGAAGACGAATCCGAAGCACCTGAAGCAGCTCGAGCAGTGGATGAAGAGCTATAAGCCGGAGGAGCTGTTCGACGCGAGGGGCAGGCTGGTGGAGGAGCTGCGCGAGATGGCTCCGAAGGGGACGCGGAGGATTACGGCGAATCCTCATGCTAACGGAGGCCTGCTGCGGAGGCCGCTGGAGATGCCGGACTTTCGTGACTATGCGGTGGAGGTGAAGGAGCCGGGGCAGGTGGAGGTGTCGTCGACGTTTGTGCTCGGGGGCTTTCTGCGCGATGTGATGCGGAAGAATATGACGAGCTTCCGCGTCTTCGGGCCCGACGAGACGGCTTCGAACCGGCTGCAGACGATCTACGAGGCGAGCGAGAAGACGTGGCTGGCGCAGATCAGGCCGGAGGATGCGGACGGATCGGAGATCGCTCCCGATGGCCGTGTGATGGAGATGCTCAGCGAGCACACGCTGGAGGGATGGCTCGAAGGGTATCTGCTGACGGGGCGCCATGGATTTCTTTCGAGCTATGAGGCGTTCGTCCACATCATCGACTCGATGTTCAACCAGCATGCGAAGTGGCTGGAGAAGAGCAAGCTGGAGCTGCGGTGGAGATCGCCGATCTCGTCGCTGAACCTGCTGATTACTTCGCTGGTGTGGCGGCAGGACCATAACGGATTTACGCATCAGGACCCGGGATTCCTGGACGTGGTGACGAACAAGAGCCCGGAGGTGACCAGGATCTATCTGCCTCCGGATGCGAACTGCCTGTTGAGCGTTGCGAACCACTGCCTGCAGAGTTTGAACTATGTGAATGTGATCGTGGCGGACAAGGCACCGCACCTGCAGTACCTGGATATGGATGCTGCGGTGAAGCATTGCACGAAGGGCATCGGGATATGGGACTTCGCCAGCAACGATGCGGGCGATGAGCCGGATGTGGTGATGGCCTGCGCAGGAGATATTCCGACGGCGGAGGCGCTGGCAGCGACGGCGATCCTTCGCGAGCACTGCCCGGATCTGAAGATACGGTTTGTGAATGTGGTGGACCTGTTCCGGATGATGCCTGAGTCGGAGCATCCGCATGGGTTGTCCGAACGTGAGTTCGACAGCCTGTTTACGCTGGACCGGCCGGTGATCTTCAACTTCCATGCTTATCCATCCCTGATCCACAAGTTCACTTACCGGCGCAAGAACCATGGCAACATTCACGTTCGTGGGTACAAGGAGATGGGGAACATTAACACGCCGCTGGAACTGGCGATTGTAAACCAGATCGACCGGTTCAACCTTGCGATCGACGTGATCGACCGCGTGCCGAAGCTGCAGGCGACGGCGGCGCACCTGAAGGAGTGGCTGAAGGACCAGATCATCGAGAGCGTGAACTACGCGCACGAGCACGGGATCGACAAGATGGAGATTACGGAGTGGAAGTGGCCGCTGTAGGTTGCGACCGAGACGATAAAAGGCCCCACCCTTGATTAGGTGGGGCCTTTTTGTGTGGATGAGAGTTGGCTAGAAGATGATCTTCGCTGCCCACTCGGTATTGAAGGGTTCGCCGGGGCCGATGGTGGGGCTGCCTAGATACGGTCCAATTGTGGAACCGATTGTCCCGCCCTCGCCAGTCGACGGAAGACCGACCGGAGCGAGATTCGTTCGGTTGAAGAGGTTATACATATTTGCCTTGATCTGAATCTTCACCCTCTCTGTGATCGCTGTGGTCTTGATGACAGAGAGGTCAAACGCGCTATAGCCGGGGTTAAAGTTCTGTCCACGGCGTGTTGGGGAGTAGGTTCCGGGGTTGGGGTCGACAAATGCATTCGGGTCGAACCACTGAACCGAACCGTTGACGATGGCGTGAGAGACGCCCGCTGTTGGGTTTCGGACCACCTGCACCGCTCGGTCTGCATTGTCGCCGTTGCCGCTGACATTCGAGCTGGCAACGACTGTATAGGGCAATCCACCATGGAAGGAGAACCCGGAGTTCAGCTCCCAGCCATGGGTGAGCCGCTCTGGTCCGCGGAAGGCTGGTATTGCGTAATTGAAGTATCCCGTGAAGGTATTGCGAACGTCGTAGTCTGAGTTGCCATACTCTGCCTTCTCGTTGCGCGGGTCCTGCGGGGCATAGGGCAGGAAGCCGGTCTCATAGTCGAGTGCGTGCGACCAGGTGTACCCCAGCTGCGAGGTCAGGCCGTGCCAGCTCTGGAGGCGCAGGGTGGTTTGAAGCGAGTTGTAGATGGAGCCGAGGTTGCTTCGGTCCGAAGCGATCACGCCGAATTGAGGAAACTGTTTGTAGTACGGGCGAGTTGTGGTATCGGGCGACTCGGAGGGGTTGGGTAGTGCGGGATTGATGTCGAACAAGCCCTGAAGATGAGTTCCCTTTGAGCCCACATAGCCAATCTGGGCAATGACCGAGTTGGTGATGCTGTGCTGGATGTTCAGGTCCCAGAGCTGGACATCGGCGGGCTTGAAGTTCTTGTCGAAGGTGGAGATATTGATGCTGCCCGGCGAAGCAGCGCCGCCGCTCGCTTGCGCAAAGGTGGGATAGATATCCACCCCCGGCTTGATCACCTGGTTGAGCCCCTGGGCGTTCGCGACTTGATCGCTACCTGCCGGGTTCAAGCCTGGTCCGAAGACCGAGATGATCTGGGATCCGTTGTTCTGCAGGATCGACTTCATATAGACGGTGTCATAGTAAAAGCCGTATCCGCCGCGAAGAACTGTGTTGCCGGTGCTATCCAGTTGATAGCTAAATCCGATTCGAGGGCTTACTCCTCCCCAGAACTTTGGATAGATATTTTCGGCGTTCTGCCCTACTACCGCGAGGCCGGATGGTTTCGTTGGGTCGAAGATCGAGAGGTTTGGATAGTTGGAATGGACGGGGCCTGCGTAGTCGTAGCGCACACCGTAGTTGAGGTTGAACCGATGAGTGATCTGCCAGTTGTCCTGCCCGTAGAGGGCAAAGGTGTTTAGGAATACCTGCCGCTTTGGATTGCCGAGGACGATGCTCGAAGCTGTTGGGTTGAGGCATCCTGCGAGGAAGTCCGCCAGGAACAGGACATTGGATGGCGTGCCTGCTGGGGGCGCCGCGCCCTTGTTCTTTGTTGCTAGAGCCGCGCAAGGTGTCTGCGCTGCTCCCCCCGAAAAGTTCGATGTGTTCCAGGGGCCCTGAGAGCCGTCGAAGTAGAGCGTTCCGCGCTGTCCTGTCTGATAGAAGTCGTCGACCTGGGCTTGACGGAATTCACCTCCGAAATGGAACTGATGGGCACCCTTTGTCCAGTTGAGATCGTCGTCAAGATGTCCGGTGATGTCATTTCTTCCTGAAGGAGAGGTAACGCCGGTCGGGTCGAATCCGGTGTTGTTGGCGGTGAGCCCGGAGCCGCTGCCGGTTGGACCGATGACCAAGTGGGGGGAGCCCGGCAGGGCCGGATCGGTAACACCTGTGTTCAAGCCGAGGCCGATGGGATTGAACGATGTGTCGAAATCGCTGAACACCTGGTTGAAATAGCTGACTCCCGCGGCAAGCTGATTGGCCATCGACGGGCTAATAACACGGTTGTAGATGATGGAATAATTTTGGACGTGGATCGGCGCGTTCTCAAAGTAAGGCGTCAGTTCAGAGGATGTTGGCGAAGTCTGGGTGCCTTGGCCTACGAACCACCTGGCTGAAAGATGATCTTTGTCGGTGATGTTGTAGTCCAGCTTGATGACGCCGTTGAAGCTATGCCCGGTCACATTGCCGGATGCCTGATAGTTTTCCGGCTGGGCAGGTCCGGTGAGTGCAGAGGCTGGCCAGAGGCCCTTGAGCGTGCCGTTTCCGTTCAGAAGGTTCCTCGATACCGAGTTATGGGGCACGCCGTAGAAGTCGAGGACGGAGTATGCAGCGGTCTGATATGCAGCCGACGGTTCCGTTGCGTGATTCAGAGCGCCGATCAAAAAGTTCTGGTGTTCACCGGCGGCAAAGAAGAAGAACTTATCCTTGAGAATCGGGGCACCGACGGAGAAGCCATAGTGCTGATTCCTCGACGCGGGTTTCGTGGAAGAGAAGGGATTCTGCCGTTCGAAGAATTCGTTGTGGTTGAAGTAGTACGCCGAGCCGTGAAGCTGATTGGTGCCGGACTTAATGATGAGGTTTGCGGTGCCGCCAGGATTACGCCCAAGCGCGGTCTCGCCTGTGGTGACGAACGAGAAGTTCTCGATGGCGTCAATGGGAAAGATGACCCCGGCGATGGCAGAGACGCCGCCCTGGTTGACAGCGGGGATGTTCCACCATAGATCGTTGTTGTCTGTGCCTTCGATCTGCCAGTTTACTGCGTTGGTCCTGGTTCCATTCACACTCGCATAACCTCCGCCGCCGTTTGAGGACAGTCCAGCGAATCCCGTGGTTTGTGCGATCAATTGCGTAAAGTCGCGGCCGCTATTCGGCAGGTTCTGCACGACCGTCTCCGGCAGGATGGTGGCCTGCACGTCTGAGGCCGTATCGAGTGTCACGGCTGCGGCTGTTACCTCTACCGTTTGGGAAGAGGACGAGATGGCGAGCTTCGCGTTAAGAATGTAACTGGTGCCGGCTACGACCTTCACCTCGTCATACTTGGCGGTCGCGAATCCGGTAAAGCTGATGGTGACCGTGTAGCTGCCCACAGGCAGATTCGTAAAGTAGAACTCGCCAGCACTTGAAGACACGGTCCGGTAAGGCACGTTGGTCGAAGTCTCCACGGCCGCGACCGTGGCGTTGACGACGGCGGCTCCGGTGTTGTCGGTGACGGTGCCGTTGATGCCTCCGCGGTAGGTTTGTGCTGTAAGTGGAGGGCTACAGACGAGAGCGAGAGTAAGGGCGATGAGGCTGAGAAGAGCGGATTTGGGTGAGGGTTTTCTTGATGATTGACGCATACGACCTCCGAAAGGACAAACGGTATTAGCCATCCTGAGTGGATGGACTTTCTTGTGTGGAGACGGGGGAGGGGATACCTGCATCATGGAAGGCTCGCCACTGTAATTCCAACGCCGGAGACAAAAAAGGCAGTTAGAACTGCAACCTATAAAGAAAAGTGGAATTCACACTAAAACTCTTTGGTGTAGATTGCAAGAATTTTCCGGGATGAAAGTCGTCTGCGAGGATCAATGGTCGAAGTCTTGCCACGAGAAGCGGGGTATTTCTTAGGCTCCGCAGCGCTGGATCCCCTTTGTCTTGAGGACGATAGGGCGGCGGGGCGTCGATGGCTACGGATTCGAGTTCTGGAGACGGGCGAAGGTGCCATGCACGACGCGGTCGCAGCGAACGCCCATGAAGGGAAATGCTGAGTGGGTTTCGCCAACACGCTCGAAGAGCCATTCGCGCATCATGCCGTGACCTCGATGGAGGCGCACCTTGACATTCTGCTCGGTGAGGTCGAGGGCAGCTGCGGTCTCTGCTGTGCTTAGCCCTTCGATATCGCGAAGCATGATGACGGTCCGGTATTGATCGGGGAGGTCGAGGACGGCTTCTTCCAGGAGCTCGCTGAGTTGCATCCGCGTAGCGACCTGCTCCGGGTTGGGAGATTTAGATGCCATTTCCATTGCGGTTGCTCCGTCAGGTTCGGCGTCGTCGATCTGCTCGTGGCGTTTGCGCAGACGCAGTCGCCCGAGGGCTTCGTTCACGGCAATTCGCGTCAGCCAGGTGGAGAACGACGAGCGGCCGGCGAACTGGTCGAGGTGCTCATAGGCGCGGACGTAGGCGTCCTGCATGACGTCTTCGGCTTCAGCGTCGTCGTGCAGAATAGAGCGGGCGACCCGATAGAGGCGCTGATTGTAACGGCGCATGATGATCTCATACTGGGCGAGGTCTCCAGCGCGAACCTGATTGACGATCTCTTCGTCGGTCCAGCTGGTTGGCTTTGCTTTGTCGAGAATTCCGTTCGATGCCATAGACGCCTACAGAATGGAGTCCCGAGTTGCAAAGAGGTTACAGATTCGCTCTGTTGCAAGTAGGATTATCCGCCGGATGGTGCTCATCGGCAATCACCTCGATCCCCGATGTTGCCTCCCGCCTTGTAACGGATTCCGGTTTCGCCGCTCTCTTATGTGGAGGGTTAGATTGTGAACGGTTTCGATCAGCGTCTGAAAACCAGCTGGTGGGCTTTGAGGATTGCACTGGGAGTCGGCCCCATTGTTGCGGGAGCGGATAAGTTCTTCAACAAGCTGGCCGACTGGGGGATGTATCTCAGTCCGTACGCGAAGGTTATCCCCATCAGCACGCCGGCGTTCATGCATGTTGTTGGAGTTGTGGAGATTGTCGCTGGGCTGATTGTCCTGAGCCGCTGGACGCGGATTGGCGCCTATATCGTAATGGCGTGGTTGCTTGCTATTGCGATCAACCTGGTGACGACGGGCATGTTCTATGATCTTGCCGTTCGGGATGTGGAGATTGCTGTGGGTGCGTTTGTGCTCTCGCAGCTTACGGCTGTACGTGAGTCTGCGCTATCGGCCGTGGCCGTGGCGTAATTGTTGGCGAACCAAGAAAAATAGGAGGAAAATTATGCGAATCCTTGCTTCATTGCTGGCTGTCGGCTTGCTGGCGTTGCCTGCGCTGGCGGCGACAAAGTCGTTCAACGATGTTTCGGTTGTGGATGTGTCGTGCTCGAAGAAGGTGGCGGCGAATCCCGATGCCCACACTCGTTCGTGCGCGCTGGCGTGTGAGAAGAGCGGGTATGGCATTCTTACCGCTGATAAGCAGTTCTTGAAGTTTGATGCGGAGGGCAACGCGAAGATCGCCGGTGCACTGAAGGCGTCGAACAAAGCGGACCATCTGCGTGTGGATGTGAGCGGCGATGTGGTGGGAGACACCCTGAAGGTGACTTCGCTGAAGCTGCTGTAGACGTCAAGCTCCGCCACGCTCCAGTTCCTTCGTCTTGAGGACGATGAGGTACTCGTAGAAGGACTGCAGCGTGGCGTAGGTAATGCCTGCGGCGCCGTCGAGGATGGCGCGGCGGTAGAAGACCATGTAGAGCCACTTGAGGAGCGGGCGGCCCGGGAGACGGTAGAAGATCGCCTTCTGGTGACGCCGGCGGGTGTGGAAGTCGCGGTCGCGTAGTGCGGTGGTCAGCGAGGGGTTCTGCAGGCCCTGCTGTTTGTGAATGAGTTCGGCCTCCAGGGTGGAGTAGAGGTTGTGCTTGGCGACCCAGTGAGCGATGCCCTTTGAAAATGGATAGTGGTCGAGCGGGTGACTGAGGTCGGCGACGCGGCCATCGAGCTCGAGGACTTCGTTGATGGTCCGGGTGTAGCGGGCGCGCGATGGGCGGATGAGGCGGATGTAGAAGGGCGAGAGCTGCGCGTGTTTGAGCCAGGTTCCGAAGAGGAAGTCGCGTCGGCGGACGCGGTAGCCTGCGGTCTCGTCGCTGGCAGCGAGGACGATCTGCTGCATCTCGCGGACTAGCTCAGGGGTGGGGCGCTCGTCGGCATCGGGCAGGAAGACCCACGGGTGCTTGAAGGGAACGGTGGCAAGGGCGGCGTTGCGGTGAGTGGCGTAGTCGTCGAAGGGGCGCTGGTGGACGTGCGCGCCGGCCTGTTGCGCGATGGCGACGGTGTTGTCGGTGGAGAACGAGTCGAAGACGTGGATGTCGTCGGAGAAGGAGACAGAGGCGAGGCAGCCAGGGAGGTCGCGCTCTTCGTTTTTGGTGAGGATGAGGACTGAGATCGGCTGGGTCATGATCTGGGGTAATTATTGTCCGTATTCTGGTGCTCTCGTGTTGCCGACGGAGTTACCTTGTGTGGACACCCCTCCCCCGTCAAAAGTGTGCAAAGTCTTCGAAGTAGATACTTTAGGTCTGGACTTCCGATGCACGTTTGATGCCATTCCTTGCAGAAGCAGAAAGCCCGGCTGGTGGCCGGGCTTCGGTTTACTCCCTGATTTAAGGTTATCAGGGGTGTCAAGGGTGGGTGTGGAAATCGGCAGTGTCGAGTCCGCTGATGGCTATACTCCGGGGATGATGCGGGTGTCTCTCAGGAGCGCGCACATTGAGGATAGCGACGGTATCTCGCGTTGTCTTGGCGCGGCGTTTGAACCCTATCGCGCGCAATATACCGTAGGGGCTTTCGCGGATACGGTGCTTACGCCGGAGAGGGTTCGAGAGCGAATCGCGACGATGAGTGTGTTTGTGGCGGTGGATGAGTCGGGTGATGTGGTGGGGACGATCGGCTGCTCCGTGGTTGGGGAAGGCGAGGGGCACGTGCGCGGGATGGCGGTTGATCCGAGGTTTCAGGGCGGTGGGATCGCTCGCCGGTTGCTTGAGGCAGTTGAGGCGGAGTTGATGGATTGCGGATGCACGCGGGTGAGTCTGGATACGACTGCTCCGCTTAAGCGGGCGGTGCGGTTTTATGAGAGGAATGGGTTTCGTGCTTCGGGGAAGGTTGTGGACTTCTTTGGGATGCCGTTGTTTGAGTATGTGAAGATGTTGCGGTAGAGAAGCTTTATTGCGTGCGCCCGAGAGCGGATCGTGCTTCGCGCGATCACCCACATCTGGCGATAAGGCCGCCAGATATGGGGCACCCGATTTTCGATGTGGGCCACCCAGCCAAATTTCCATTGTTTGTCCTATATAGCCATGCGGCTAGACGTAATTGGGGGTTATCGATTACTCAGCAGATAGTTTCCACCGCTTGTGGCCACGACCCGGAGATCGACGCCTAGAAGCTCATGCAGTTGGGGCAGGTCCACGCCGTAGACGAGAAGGTATGTCTGCTGATCGGCCAACCAGAGAGCCTTCAGTGTGGAGTCATCGACGAAGACATTGGCTGCGTTTGGGGCGTTGGAGCCGTACTCGAGGTTATTGCTCCGGCCATTCCATAGGAGCGCTGTCCGGTTGGTGTAAAAGAAGACGGACGAGAAGGCGTAGTAGGCATCGCCCTCGATCAGCGGGCCGGGTTCGGAGCGGTTGAGAGCGTCGGCGAGATTCTTCGAGCTGAGGTAGGGGTCGAAGGCGATGAGCGCAAGGCGGGCCGCCTGGAGGAAGGTAAGCATCATCAGGGCGAGGACGGCCACGGCAGCGGCGGTCCTGCGGACGCGGATGAGTCCGGCCACGCCGATAAGGAGAGCGACGGCGGCGACGGCGAGGGGGAGGCGAAGGTAGGCAAAGGAGCGCAGGGTGAGGTCGCCCATGTGGCCAAGTGAGAGGGTGTAGAGTTCGGGGTTCTGGGTGAGGGCGGTGGAGATATCTCCGGGGGTAGAAACCTTCGCGGTCCAAACGAGGATGAAGAGAACAGCGCAGAGGCAGAGACCGAGGGTGGAGGCCAGGATGATGCGCGGGACGAGGGGATATCGCTCTCGGGCGGCAAGATCGCTGCCGAGCAGAATAGCAAGCGCCGGATAGATGGGCAGGGAGTAGTACTCCTGCGTTGTGGACAGGGTGAAAAAGAGCATGACGAAGCCGATCCAGATGAGGGCGAGGAGGCGGACCCTGGCTTCGCGCGTGGCGGGACGATAGCTGTGCCGGAAGGCGGTGAAGAAGGTCGCGCTCCAAGGGAAGAGCCAGACGAAGTGGAGGAGCCAGAACCAGAGTCGAGGGACGGTGTTGTAGTCGCGAGGGTAGCGGAGGTTGAGGAATCGGAAGAGATGCTCGTTGAGGAAGTAGAACCAGAAGAAGCCGTGGTAAGCGCCGGGGCCGCTATGCATGGTCCAGTCGAAGTAGGGCGGATTGCGCAGGATGGCGAGGACGTGCCAGGGGGCAGCGATGAGGAGGAGTACGGCAAGACCGGAGAGTGGGCGGAATCGGCGGGCGAGTTCGCGGATGGAGGTCTCGCGGGTGATAGCGAGGAAGATGATGCAGATTGCGACGGGGAAGACGGCGGCGATGAGGCCTTTGAGGAGAAGACCGCACGCGAGTGAGATGTAGAGGGTGAAGAACCAAAAGCGGGATCGGGGCTCTGCAGGGTCAAGCAGGCGAAGAAAGGACCAGAGGGCGAGAGTGATGGTGAGGGTGAGTGCAGCGTCGGGGATGAGGATGCGGGTGAAGAGGAAGATCCCGATGCAGGTGGCGAGGATGGTTCCGGCGCAGAGGCCAGCTCGCCTGCCGAAGGCCCACATGGCAAAGCGTGCGATGACCCAGCAGAGCGCGATGTTGATGAGGGCGAGCGGAAGACGGGCGGCCCAGTCGTGGACACCGAAGAGGCGGAAGGATGCCGCCATGATCCAGTAGATGAGCGGTGACTTTTCGAGATAGGCGATGCCGTCGAGGCGTGCGGTGACCCAGTCTCCGCTTTGAAGCATGTTGCGCGCGATCTGCGCCTGGACCGCGTCGACATCGTCCATGAGGTGAGGCGGAGTGATGACCAGGGGAAGAAAGGCGCAGCAGGCAACGAGAAGGACGAGGAGATCTACACGGAGACGGTAGAGGACTCCTCGAAGGCCTGAATATCCAGCGCTGGTTGGATCTTCCATTGCCTGATCCAGAGAAACAACATCAACATACCCCATAGGTGATAACCGTAGTTTGCCCTTCTTTGCATGTGCTGGTCGAGGATGGACTGGATGTAAGGCCAGGAGAGGAGACCGGACTCTTCGACAGTCTTCTGGTTCAGAGTATCCATCAGCAGAGGTTTGAGGTGGCCGCGCAGCCAGTCGTGAACGGGGATATCCAGCCCCTGCTTCTTCTTGGCGAGGATGTTCTGCGGGAGCTTGTCTTTCATGAGCCGGCGCAGGAGGCGCTTCAGGGTGCGGCCCTGGATGGCGTAGTTCGCAGGCAGGGTTGCGGCAAACTCGACGATGCGGTGATCGAGAAAGGCGGGGCGAACCTCGAGGGAGTGGGCCATGCTCATGCGGTCGACCTTGACAAGGAGGTTGTCGGGCAGGAAATAGGCCTGATCGAAGGCCATGAAGCGCCGGATGTCTCCTGAGGGTGGGATGGTGGCGAGAAGCTTGAGCATGTGGGAGTGGTGCTGCGAGAGCAGGAGGTCGCGGCGCTGTTCCGGCGAGAAGGTCCCGTTCCAGAAGACGTGTGAGTGGCGCTCATCGAGCAGCGTGCCGTGGAGGAAGCGCTGCAACTTGTAGTCGAGGCCGATCTTCTTGTTGGAGGCGCGGAATCTTCCGGCAGATTGCAAGGCGAGGCGACGGAGGCTGCGGGGAAGCAGGCGAGCGCGGCGGGCGTAGGTATCGGCGAGGTAAGTGATATAGCCACCGAAGAGCTCGTCGGCACCTTCGCCACTGAGGGCGACGGTGACCTTCTGAGCGGAGAGACGGGAGAGATGCCAGACGGGAACGGCGCCGGCGTCGGCGTTGGGCTCGTCGGAGTAATAGGCGAGGTCGGTGATGGAGTCGGGAGTGACGGTTGCCGGGCTGAGATCGAGTTCGTGGTGCTCGGTGGAGTAGCGCGAGGCCATCTCGCGGATGGAAGAGGCCTCGTTGAACTCGCGGCCGTTGAAGGTAATGGAAAAGGTGTTGAGGCGCGTCGCGGAGTGCTGGCTGGCGTAGTGAAGGATGGTCGACGAATCGATGCCTCCGCTGAGCCAGACCCCAACGGGGACATCGGCGGCGAGATGCTCTTTGATGGACTGGGTGAGAAGATGGTCAAGCTGGGTAACGGAATCTTCGAGGGAGGGGGGAGCGCCGTTGGGCGGGAAGACCTGCCAGTAGCGGTGCGAGGAGATCTCGCCGTCGTGCCAGGTTAGAAAGTGGCCGGGCTTGAGTTTGACGATGCCTTCAGCTAAGGTGCGGGAACCCGCGACGTAGTTCAGGCCGAGGTAGGTGTTGAGCGAGTTGAGGTCGATGGAACGGCTGATCTCGGGGTGGCAGAAGATAGCTTTGAGTTCGGAGCCAAAGTAAAGGTCACGGCCGCGACAGGCGTAGTAGAGCGGCTTAATCCCCATGCGATCGCGGGCGAGAACGAGACGCCGGCGCGCCCGGCACCAGATGGCGAATCCGAACATTCCGCGGAGCTTTTCGATGCAGGCTGTGTCCCAGTGGATGAAGGCGCGGAGAACGACCTCAGTGTCGCAGGAGGTGCGGAATGTGTGGCCGTGCCGCTCGAGTTCGCGGCGGAGCTCGGCGTGGTTGTAGATCTCTCCGTTGAAGATGAGCGTATAGTCGTTGTCTTCAGACGAGATCGGCTGAGCGCCGGCTCCAATATCGATGACTCCAAGGCGGGTTGCACCGAGGGAGATGGTTGGGTCCTGCCAGACGCCTTGATGGTCGGGGCCTCGATGAATGATCGAAGCCACAGCCTGGTGGATCCTCGCGGGCAGGAAAGTCCCATCTACATGGGTGAAACCAGCAATTCCACACATCGTTGGCCCGACCTCTTTGTATTATTCATAATATTACTCGAAACTTTTTTCATGAGGGTGTGTTTTAAGCGCAATTACAGACGTATAGCGCATCTGCTCGGCCTTATCCGCAGTTCCTGCAGCAATTGTTCGCAACGAACTATCTAATTGCCGCCGGAACTAGTCGATAAGTGAGACCTTGCCGGAAAAACGCCCGTTCGAAGATTCCGTGCACCTGGAGCGAACCACAATCGATTGAATAGGGTTCCTAACCCGCCAGTAAACGGGAAAGCGCTTCTGGTCACTGATGAACGAGGACTGAGTAGATTCAGTCTGGGCTTTGCTGTTTCTGCTTCTCAATTGGTGATGAATCGCCAATTCGCTCACCGAACTTGGCAAGCTTTTTGCGCAAGTCAGTCGCGACTATCCAGCGAGCGCGATCAGGAGAAACGACGGAGGGCTATGACTGCGTTTAGGCCTCCGAAGGCCAGGGAATTGGAGATGGCTACTGGGCGGGTAGTGTCGGCGGGGCGCGGTGTGCCGGTGATGACATCTACGTTCAGGCTGGCGTCGGGAGTGGTGACTCCGGCTGTGTGGGGAAGGCGCTGAGCCTGCAGTGCGAGGATCGTCGCCAGCGCTTCGATGGCCCCGCTGGCTCCGATGGAGTGGCCGTGCAGGGCCTTGGTGGAGCTGACGGGGATGTGCGGTGCGCGGGCGCCGAAGACCTGGTGGATGGCGGCGGATTCGGTGGAGTCGTTGGCCTGGGTGCCGGTGCCGTGGGCGTTGATGTAGCCGACTTCGTCGGGTGAGGCGTTGGCGTCGGCGAGGGCCTTGCGCATGGCGGTTGCGGCGCCTTCTACGGAGGGGTTGGTGATGTGGCTGGCGTCGGCGGACATGCCGAAGCCGACGATCTCGGCGAAGATAGGGGCGTTGCGGGCCTGTGCGGATTCGAGGGTTTCGATGGCGAAGATGGCGGCGCCTTCGCCGAGGGTCATGCCGTCGCGGTCGGCGGAGAAGGGACGGCAGCGTGTGGGGGAGACGACGCGCATGGAGTCCCAGGCGCGGTAGAAGCCGAAGCTCAGGGGAGCCTCGTGGCCTCCGGTGATGGCCGCTGTGGCCATGCCGGAGCGGACCATGTGGAAGGCCAATCCTATGGCGTGTGTGGCCGAGGCGCAGGCGGTGGAGATGTCGAGCGCGGGGCCGGTGATCTTCAGGTCGATGGAGATCTGGCTGGCTCCGGCGGAGGACATGGTGCGGACGATGGTGAGGGGATGGGCGCGGGCGTCTCGAGTGTAGAGTCCTTTTACTTCGTGCTCCTCGGAGGAGCGGCCTCCGCAGGCGCAGCCCATGATGATGGCGATGTCGCCGGGGTTGTGGTACTTGAGGAGGTCGGCCTGCTGGGCGGCCTGGCGGGCGGCGACAATGGCGAATTGCGTGTTGCGGTTACTGGCGGCGATGACACCGGAGGTCAGGTGCTGGCTGGGGTCGAAGTCGAAGACCTGTGCGGCCTGGGTGTAGCGGACGCCTGGGTTGCCGTCGGGGGCGTCGGGTACGTCAGCGATGGTGGAGATGCCGGTGTTTCCGGCGAAGAGATTTTCCCGGAAGGCTGCGACCGAGGAACCGATGGGTGAGATGCAGCCGAGGCCTGTGATGACGACACGATTCACTGCGACGGGAACTCCTGAGAAGCGGTGCAAAGTTGCGATTAGGACGTTGCCACTTTGGGGGGCTTGTTTGCGACTAACTGTCTGACGCCATTGACGACGTCGCCGACGTTCTTCAGGCTGCCCAGGGCTTCGTCGGGGATATTGATGTCAAAGGCCTCTTCGACCTCGAAGGAGATGTTGATCTTGTCGAGCGAGTCGATATTGAGCTGCTCGAAGGTGGTGTCGAGGTTAATGGTGTCCGCCGGAATGTTTTTTGATTTAGCGATGATCTCGATGCACCGTGTTGCGATGTCGTCCATGGTGTGGCCGCCTTATTTCCTTCGTTCAACTTACAGGGATACCTGAGTCAGTGTAAAGGCAGCTTGAGCCTCGCCTCTACATCGGGTCCCGGTAAACGCACATCCCTCCGCACAGCGGAGGGATGGTGGCGATGGTAGCGACGTTGATCTGCTGAGTTCACCATTGGAGCAGCACGAGTTCAGAGCAGAACGCCGGGCCCATAGCCGCGAGGATGCTGTAGGTCCCGGGTTTGCCGGGGTGGATTTTGAGGTAGTCCTCGAGCACGGCGAGGACGGAGGCGGCGGAGAGGTTGCCGACCTCGCGGAGGCTCTTCCATGAGGGAGCGAGAGCGTCGGGAGGAAGGCCGAGCGAGGTTTGCATGGCGTCGAGGACCTTCGGGCCTCCGGAGTGGAAGATGTAGCTCGAGATGTCGTCACGGGTGAGGTTGTTGTCGGCGAGGAAGCCTTCCACGTCGCCGGGGAAGTTCTGCTCGACGACTTTGGGGACGTCGGGGGAGAGGACGATCTTGAAGCCGGTGTCGACGATGTCCCATCCCATGACTCGCTCGGTGTTGCGGTAGAAGGTGGAGCGGGTGTCGATGACGCGGGGGCCGGAGCTGCGTTTGGCGATTTCGGTCTCGGCCCCGGCGACGACGACGGCGGCAGAGCCGTCGGCAAAGAGGCCCGTTGAGATGAGGTTGGCGATGGACTGGTCGTCGTCCTGCCAGGTGAGAGAGCAGAGCTCGACGGAGAGCAGGAGCGCGATGTGTTTGGGGAAGGCGCGGACGTAGTCGGCGGCTCGGGCGATTCCGGCGGCTCCAGCAACGCAACCCAGCCCGAAGATGGGAGTGCGCTTGATGTTGACGGGGAAGGGGAGTCGATTGATGAGGCGGGCGTCGACGGTGGGGCTGGAGATTCCGGTGACGGAGGCGAAGAAGATGGCCGAGATATCGGCGGGAGAGACGCCAGCGTGGTCAAGCGCGCGGCAGATGGACTTCTGACCGAGGTCGACGGCGACCTTGATCCATGCGTCGTTGCTCTTCTGGAAGGTGTTGAGGTCGAGGTAGTGTTCCAGCGGAAAGGCGATATTGCGGAACTCGACGCCGCAGTTGGCGTGGAGGCGCGTGAGCAGGCGCGGCTCTTCCATCTTGTGCTCCCAGCGGCCGCGGAGTGCTTCAGCGATAACTGCCTGAGGGTAACGATTCGGGGGATATGCCGTACCGACGGAACAGATGCGCATGCTTGGAGGAGCCTCTAAAAAGTGGTATCGATGCTAACCGACGTTTGACTGCTTAGACGACTAACCAGAACTACAGCTTTGCTGAAGGATACATTGCGAGAGGGCGTCTGGCGGAAGGAATTCGTGACTTAGTGGATTCGCGCGAGTTCACGATCGTAGAGAGCGTTCCGCGGGAACTCCTTCTTGAGATCGATGAGGATAGCGCGGGCATCCTGGGGGCGGTTGTCGCGGAGGGCAGCGACAGCGAGCATCATGCGAGCAAAGGGCGCAAGATAATGGCCCTGTGTCGCGGTGAGATGGAGAAGGCGGAGGCCTTCTTCCCGGCTGGTGGAGGCTCCGGTGAGGTTGAGGAGCCAGCGGAGCGGCGCCCATTTGAGGCTAAGCATGTAGTTTTCGACCCCGCCGGCGAGGTAGGCGTCGTAGAGGGTGGGGTTGGCGGCGAGGGCCTGTTTGGACCAGGAATTGGCCTCCTTGCTGTAGTTGAGGGCGGCGACGTCGTGTTTGTCGATCATAAGGGCGTAGTTGGAGCGCATGCCGGAGATGAGGGTCTTGACGTATAGGGCGCGGTCGTCGCGGGCGTTTTGCTGGAGCGCGGTGTCGGCGAGGCGACCGGCCTGATCGAGGCGGTCCTCGAAGGACTTGCGGACTGTGGGGTCGGGGGTGAGGCGCTGGCGGTTGTCGAAGCGGTCCTGATTGGCAAAGAGTTGCACGTCAATGACGTGCAGGCGCTCGAACTCATTGAAAAGAAAGGCGGCGGCGTCGGAGACGGGGCCCATTGGATCCTGAGGGTGGGTGTCGATCCACTGCTGGAACTTGAGGTGGGCATCGGGGAACTGCAGGTCGTACATGTCGCGGTAGCCCTGGTCGAGCGGGGTTCCGGCGAAGGGAACACTGGCTGAGAGCGTTGGGATGGCGATGAACAGGAGAAGGGCGAGAGACGCCAACGTGGATAGGATGAAGCGCGGTGGGTGAACCGCGGGGGATGGTGGCATTGGCTGACTTCGACCTCTTACTACGATTGTACGACTCTTGTTGGACGAAGAGACCTTGCGAAACGCTCGCAGGAACTATGTGGATGGTGAGTGCGCGCACAAGGACGGGGCGGAGTTTATTGATGCCATGAGAGCACTTTTGTGGATTTACAGGATGCAAGAGAGTGCACGTTGCCCAAGATGGCTTTTGCAAGCTATTGCATCGTAAGGGGCAAGATTTGGCAGTAAGAATGCATTCAATATTGTCCAGGTGCAAATCTGCGCCAATGAACATCGAGTAAGTTCCACTTTTTTTGAATCAGGCATTATGGAGGACTCCATGAAGCAATATCTTAGATTGGTTGCTTTCGGGGCGGTTGTAGCTTGTTCAACCGCCTTTGCATCGGCAGATACCTTCCGGTTCGGGAGCTATGCGAGTGGTCAACCGAGCATGGGGGATCAAAATTCGGCGATGGCCTTTGTTCCCGGCTCATCGACACCCGACTCGGGTGTCGTATACACGCCCGGAACCGTTGCCGTTGCACCGGGCTTATGGCACAGCCCGGTGCCGAACTCGACCTGGATCTCCTTCGGTCAGACGGGACCGACGACGCCAGTGGGAGCCCAGCCAGGCGGGCATTTTGCGCCGAACGGCGACTACTTTTTCACGACGACGTTCACGCTTAATGGTCAGGCAACTGCGTTCACCTTCAGTGTCCTTGCCGATGACACGACGGCTGTTTTCCTGGACGGAACGGGCAGCGGAAACACTCTTATGAAGGCGGCACCGGGTGGTAACGTAATCTGCCAGAACGCTCTGCCGAACTGCCTGAACGTGGATACGGTGACGCAGGCCGATATCCCGGGTGCTCTTGCTTTGTTGACGCCCGGAACTCATACCCTGACGTTTGATGTGCAACAAATTGGCAGTTTTGATTTGGGCCTCGACTGGGACGCTACGGTCAACACAGTTCCTGAGCCGAGCACACTGTTTTTGCTGGGAACGGGCCTACTCGGAGGTGCAGGTGCGATGTACCGGAAGATCCGCGCGTAAGTAACGCGGTGAGAACGAAACTCTAAATGGCCCCACTTTAGTGACGTCGGGAGCGTCCCTAAAGTGGGGCTTTTGTGTGCGAATTGTTTCCGCATAATATGCAACGGATTGCACATTTTGGAGAGCCCATCCCACATAAGTCATTGATTTATATGCTTCTTTGCTTTGGTCTTTGATCTGCACATAGAACAGGGCAGGAAATGCCTGTGCAGCAAACAAATGGAGTCTACGGGGAGATCCCGGCTCGGACTTCAGACACGCACGTCGAGACAGATGTTTTTGTACGAGTTGTGTCATGTAACGCATTTAGATTCAACCGCTTCCAAGCGGAGATTGATTTTGACTTCAGCTAAAGGGGGATTTTTATGAAGTTCTATTCCAAGCTTTCCGCCCTGGGAGCGGTTCTCGTACTGACGACTGCTTTCGCGGCGGCTGACACTATAACTGTGGGAAGCATGGCAACCGGCGACCCTGCAGGGGCGAACAGCAACACGGCTCTTGCGTTTTCACCCACGACTCCCGGCGGAATTACGCCGTACACAGGAGGGGCTTTCGGTGGTTTCACGACACAGCCTGGAACCGGTGGCACCACCACGGTGGCACTTTTGAACGTGACGCCGACCTGGACGGCAGCCCAGCCGGGTTCGGAGTGGGTTTCCTTTGGCCAGACCGGACCGGCTACGCCTGCGGGCAGTCAGCCTGGCGGTCACTTTGCTCCGAATGGCAACTACTTCTTCACCTCGACGTTTGACATGACGCATGTGGCTGGCGGATCGATCGACCACGGCTCATTGAGTCTTCTGGCGGACGACACCGTTACGGTCTTCCTGAATGGCCATCAGGAGAACACGCCGACGGATCCAGGTGCCTTCAGCCACTGCTCGAATGGCACGCCTTCGTGCATGACCCCGACGGTAATCTCGCTCAACTCCGCCGACTTTGTCAGCGGGGTGAACACGCTGACCTTCCAGCTTACGCAGGGTGGTTCGTTCGATACCGGCTTCGACTTTACGGGCAGCGTTTCAGCTACTCCTGAGCCGAGCTCACTGCTTCTGCTGGGAACCGGTCTGATCGGTTCGGCAGGCGCGCTGCTCCGCCGCAAGCGGGCATAGCTTCAGATCCAGTTTTCTCTGTACGGGGCTGTCGGGAGCGGCCTGATACGGAGATTCAAAGATGAAGGTCGCCAGGAATTTATCTGGCGACCTTTTTCTTGCTGGTCTGAATAGAAGAGAGCGTTGAGCTATTTCGTACCGGAGGCCAGCAGTTCGCTGCTTCGGTGGCTTTCAAGGTACCAGGCCACGGTCTTTTGCAGGCCCTCGTAGAAATCGGCCTTGGGCTTGTACCGGAGCTCGGCGGAGGCGCGCGTGATGTCGGCAAGGGAGTGCTTGATGTCGCCCTCACGCGGCGGGCCGTAGATGGGCTTGTCCGTGAAACCGATGTGCTTCGCGATGGTTTCGTAGACCTCGTTGAGAGTGTGGCTACTGCCGGTGCCGATGTTGAAGACGCGGCCGGTCGCTACCTCGTTGGGGGCCTGGCAGGCGAGCAGGTTCGCGCTGACGGCGTTATCGACGAAGGTGAAGTCGCGGCTGGTGAGGCCGTCGCCGAAGATGGTGGGGGTGATGCCGGCCATCATCTTGTAGGTGAACTGGGCGATGACTCCGGAGTAGGGCGAGTCGGCAGCCTGGCGTGGGCCAAAGATATTGAAGTAGCGCAGGCAGACTCCCTCGAGGCCGTAGGCGCGATAGAAGGACTGGATGTAGTACTCGCAGGTGAGCTTCTGCACCGCATAGGGAGAGAGAGGCATGGGGAGCATGTCCTCCTGCTTGGGCTGCGTGGGCTGATCGCCGTAGGCGGAGGAAGAGGCTGCGTACACGATGCGGCGTACCTTGGCGTCGCGAGCCGCGATGAGAAGGTTGAGCGTTCCGTTGATGTTGGACTCGTGCGAGGTCAGCGGATCCTTGACGGAGCGGGGAACCGAGGCGAGGGCTCCCTGGTGGAGGATGTACTCCACGCCTTCGCAGGCGGCCTTGACGCCCTCGACGTCCTGAAGATCGATCTGCTGAAACGAGATGGCGTGCCGGATATCGGCGAGATTTTCGAGGTTGCCCGTGGAGAGGTTGTCGATGCCGCGGACCTCGTGACCTTGCTCCACGAGAACGTGAGCGAGTGTCGAGCCGATAAAGCCTGCGATTCCGGTGATCAGATAACGTGCCATGAAAAGGACTCCGCCCAGAGGCCTTGCCCTGGGGCTGTTACGTAGAGATTTTATCGTGCTGTTTGTGCCAGCCGCTGAATCAAAGGAGACGTGCAGCGATGACGCCAAGATTCAAGCCTGCATGCCCCCGCCGATGGAGTCCATGCGACTTTCGTGCAGGGCGGCCTGTTCACACCGGTGTGAAGCATTCCGCGGCTTCGATGCTGTAGATTCCCGATAAGGTCAACCCGAAGGAAAACGCGGCCCTGGTTCGGCGAAATCAATCGGTTTTGGGAAGATAAGGTGATGCAATAATGGTGAACATGTCAACGATGAGCGAAGTTGCTTTGCCGCAGATTGCGCGTGAGCGCTACGAGCGCCTGGAGGCCCGCACAGCCAAGATTGGAGTCATCGGGCTGGGCTACGTGGGCCTGCCGCTTTCACTGCTTTTCTCCGAGGCCGGATTCAAGGTGACCGGCTTTGACATTGATGAGACGAAGGTGACTTCGCTTGAGGCCGGACGGTCGTACATCTTCCGGATTCCGGCGGAGGAGATCCAGGCGGCGCAGAAGAAGGGCCTGCGCGCGACCACGGACTTCTCGCGCCTGTCGGATATGGACGCCATCATTATGTGCGTGCCCACTCCGCTGACGGGACATCGTGAGCCGGACCTGAGCTATGTGGAGAATACGTCCAGAGCGGTCGCCCCGTGGCTGCAGGAGGGCCAACTGGTGGTGCTGGAGAGCACGACGTATCCGGGAACCACCGAAGAGCTGATGATTCCGATTCTCGAGGCCGGGAACAAGGGCGGCCTCAAGGTCCAGAGCAAGGGAGATCCGAAGGAGCGCGGAGTGTTTTATGTCGCGTTCTCCCCGGAGCGCGAGGACCCGGGCAATACTACAGTCGCGCGTC
Source organism: Edaphobacter bradus (assembly GCF_025685645.1). NCBI lineage: Bacteria > Pseudomonadati > Acidobacteriota > Terriglobia > Terriglobales > Acidobacteriaceae > Edaphobacter > Edaphobacter bradus. The sequence continues at coordinate 132,689 of NZ_JAGSYF010000002.1, read as the reverse complement.
ACAACATCCCCAAGGTAGTGGGCGGGCATGAGGAGATTGCTACGGATCTGGCGGCGACGCTCTACCAGGGAATCTTTACGCATGCCGTTCGCGTCTCGTCGACGCAGGCGGCGGAGATGACCAAGCTGCTGGAGAACATCTACCGTTGCGTGAACATCGCGCTGGTGAATGAGCTGAAGGTGCTCTCGCTGCGGATGGGCGTGGACATCTGGGAGGTCATCGACGCGGCGTCGACCAAGCCATTCGGCTTCCACCCGTTCTATCCAGGGCCGGGACTGGGCGGGCACTGCATCCCGATCGACCCGTTCTACCTGAGCTGGAAGGCGAAGGAGTACGACTTCAATACGCGGTTCATCGAGCTGGCCGGCGAGGTCAACGAGGCGATGCCGGCGTATGTCGTGCAGTCGGTCTCGAAGGCGCTGAACCAGCACAAAAAGGCGCTCAACGGGTCGAAGGTTCTGATGCTCGGCATGGCGTACAAGAAGGACATCGACGATCTGCGCGAGTCGCCTTCGCTGACGATCATAGAGCTGCTGCGCGAGGAAGGCGCGGAGGTCCTGTACAACGATCCCTACTTCCCGACGGTGGGCCGAGGCCGCCATTACAACCTGAACATGACGTGCACGCCGGTGGAGAATCTCGACCAGTACGACTGTGTGCTGATTGTGACGGACCACTCCGACTACGACTACCAGGACATCGTCGCGAAGTCGAAGCTGGTGGTGGACTCGCGCAACGCCACGAAGGGCATCAAGTCACCGAAGATCGTCCGCTGCTAGAAGCCGCTCAGGGGATCCTTTGAAGTTGGGTGATTTTAGAGCTGCTCGCCGGACTAGCTTCCGGCGAGCAGTTTTGCGTAGGTTTGGGTTGTCCGAGTCATCATGACCTGCTGGGTAAATTCCTCCGCTGCCCGGGCCTTTCCGGCGGTGCCCATCTGCGCGGCCTTCGCGGGATCGGCGAGGAGGCGGGTGATGGCGGCGGCGAGAGCCTCGGGGTCTTCGGGTGGGACGATGAATCCGGTAACGCCGTCCTGCACGGCCTCTGCGTTTCCGCCTACGTCAGTTGCGACAACAGGCAGCGCCGCCGCCATGGCTTCGATGATGGCGTTGGAGAAGCCTTCGCTGCGGGAGGGGAGCACGAAGATGTCGGCGGCGGTGAGGTGACCGGGCAGGTTGGAGACGCCGCCTGTGAAGTGAAAGTTCATGGTGAGGTTGAGGCTGGCGACGAGGGCCTGAAGTTCAGCGAAGTAGTCCGGTTCGAGCACGTCTCCAGCAATGCTGAACTGCGCCTGCGGGAACTGCTGAATTACGGATGCGGCGGCCTTGATAAAGATGTCGTGGCCTTTGACGCGCCGGATGTTACCGGCCGTCGTTACGACGGCGCGGCTGCGGTCTCGGGATGAGGAAGAGACCTGCCAGGCGGAGATATCGAGGCCGTTGTAGATGGTGAGGACGCGGGCGGGGTCGACATGATCGACGTCGATGATGTGCTGGCGTACGAGATTCGAGACCGCGAAGACGGCATCGGGAAAGCCTGCCATCATCCGGTAGGCGGCTTCGTGCTTCGAGGTCCGGAGGATTCCCATGTCGCGGCGGCTCCAGATGAGCTTCGCGTCGGAGAGGGCCTTGGTGACGAATCCAGCCCAGATGTCGGAGCTTTCGAAGAAGGTCTGAACGATCCTGACCTGCTGCTGTTTGAGGAAGCGCCTGAGGTGCAGTGCAGCCCGCATGGCACGCAGGTCGTAAGTGCGGTTCAGCGGCAATAGGTAGATGGGGCACGGAGGCGAGTCAAGCGCGGCGGTCTCGGGGTGGAGACTGAAGGTGAGGATCGAGGCACGATACCCGTAGTGGGGCAGGAGTGATGCCAGCTTGAGGGCGATTCGCTCTCCGCCTCCGAGTGTTTTTCCAAGCGTATCCACGACAAGGAGAACGTGCGGGAAGCGCTCCTGACGCAAGACTGAGAGCTGTCCCCCATGTACTTGTTCAATCATCGTGATCCAGGTTTCCTCGAAAAATCAGATGTTGCGCCGAGCCTATCTCAACACGAGGTACGGGTTTACATCCGCAGCACCCGGTTCAAGAGAGGGAGCTTCGACGGCAACGGGCTCGCGGAGAAGAGCGGCACGTGCCGCCGCAGCATACAGTACCCATACCATGCCGCTTATCTCGACGTAGGTCCAGCGATCACCAAAGAAGTTAAGAATGATCGAACAAACGGTCATAAGCAGACTTCCCAGGCCGAGGCCACGATAGAGTGGATCTTTGGCGTGTCTAAAGAGACGAATTGACAGAGAAAGCATCTGCAGAAGCAGAACAAGCGCGATGATGCCGCCGATGATTCCAGTCTCTACCAGGACCTTAACATACCAATTGTGGGTATCTCTGAGATTGTCCGTGTGCCGCGTCATTTGGTAGCTCGCGTATCCGGTCCCGAAGATCGGACTATGGAAGAATGTTGATTTAGCGTCTTCCCAAAGTCGAACGCGCTCTTCGGCGGATTGTTCAAGCTGTCCGTTCGCGTTCTGCGTCATGTTGACGCGCTGGGTGACGGCCTTTGGGACAATTGCCTGCCAGGTGAGCAGGAAAGCGACTGAGACGAGGATGAGCTTTCGGTCCTTGAGTATCCCGAGAAGCAGCACTCCTGTTACTACAGCGAGATAAGAGGCTCGCGAGAAGGTATACATCGTTGCGAGAAGTGTGAGCGCTACAAGGGCGTAGCCTAACAATCTGAACTTCTTTTGCTTAACAAACTGCAGAAAGCCCCAATAAAAAATAGAAAGCTGCGCCAGTAAGGCAGCCAGACCATTGGCACCGGCATAGCCGAGCGGACCGCCATCGCGTTTGTCTTCATCGAAGGTGGCCCACGACCTCGACAAGCTGTTCATCAGGGCGCTTCGGTCGATTGCCAACAGCGAAATTGCAGTGATGAGAACTACGGTTCTGACGGCCTTTCTGTCTTCGATAACCAGCCCTGCCGCGACGAAGATCAGCGGTATGAGCATATAGTCCTTCCAGGTTACGAAGTTGAGATCATTAAGCCAGAGGGGAGCAGACGCATTTCCCAACATCGTTCCGATCCACATTGAGAAATAGAGGTAGGCCCCGAACACAAGCCATGTAACATACAGGGACGTTCTGGGTAGACGTTTCCCTTGCACCAGGGCGCTGACGATGATGGAGGCGACGAGAATCGTCAGAACATTTCCGCCGAGCGGGTAGTCCAGGAAGTGATCCCGCATCGTGCGGTAAGGAATCAGGAGGATGGCGAAATAGAGCGTCTGCACTGGTTTTCCAGTGAATGCGCGAATCACCATGACCCAGCAAACGAGGTAACAGACGAAAGGGATGTAATGTCCAAGTCCAGTTCCCACGACGCTAACTCCCCGCGCTTATGAAGTGATAAAAATCGATTCTTGATGAAGCGTTTTCATCTGGCCCATACCTTGTTCCGGCCCGTGATGAAGTTGCAAAAGGCAAGTGCAGCCGCTGCATTGAGCACGACAAACGTGCTGGCTATAGCGATTGGTTTGAATCTTCTGATGGGAGTGCCGAGGCCTCCGAGCGCAGCCATGAGATAGAAGAGCACCTCGATCGAGAAGATTGCGTGATAAAAGGCCCCTCCGGCCAGTGCAGAAGTTATCAGCATAACAATCAACAGCATCGGAACGAGCAGCCTGAGCAATTTATGGCTGATAAATCGAAAGAGGAGCGGATTTTTGAGTGAGAGTAGCCATGGTTCCAGACGAAGCAATTGATAGTTTCCGGTCAGAGTGCGAACCTTTCTTGAAAATTCTTTCCCTTTCTCGGTTGAAACATGGTCCCGTGCAATCGCTTCGGGATGAAAGACGACTCGCCGGCCGCAGCGTGCAACGTGCATCGGAATGTAGACGTCGTCAAGGAGGGTTCCTTGTGGTATCTCCGTATAAAGGCTACGTCGGATCGCATAGATCGCACCTGTCACTCCGACGACTGAACCGGATGCGGACTCCAGTTTGCGTACCAGCTTTTCAATCTTCCAGTAGATGCCGAGAGCTTCGCCGGAGGGCCTTTCTGATGGCGTCTCAAGCAATAGTTCGCCACTGACAGCCCCGACCTGAGGGTCCGCGAAGCAGGATACGAGCTGGGAGACGGCGTCGTACTCGACCGACTGACGGGCATCAAAAAAGACGAGAATATCGCCAGTGGCTCGGTGCACAGCCTGGTTGAGAGCGGTCGCTTTTCCCTGCGATTCACTCAGGATGACAGGAAGCACAGCAGGAGCGTTTTCTTGCAGAATCTCAGCGGTGCGATCTGTGGATCCGTCAGAAGCGACGATGATTTGCAGCCGATCAGCGGGATAGTCAAGGAGGCGAAGATTGGCTAGCTTGGCAGGCAGCGTTGCTTCTTCATTGCGCGCAGCGATGATGATGGAGACAAACGGGACTGCTCTCTCTCTAAGAACGGGTCTTTTGTGCAGCCGGACAAGAAGCCACAACCACGCTGCATAACCGATGTAGGCATAGACGACTACACCGAAAGACGACCAGAAGAGGAGTCTCATCGAGCGCTCCATGGCGCAGGCAAATAGGCAGAAGCGTTAGAAAGTGCATGATCGCCTGCGAGATTGTCACACCGACGATGGTTGCTGTTCCGAACGGTCATTGCGGCACACGGAGAACACTCTAGGTTCAAGCAACTTCTGCTCCGATCATACGCTGGGCTACACACCCATACAATGCCGTACCTGGTACGCAAGTGGTATTGAAAACTATCACTTGCCGTTGCACTATTGGAGGACGATATGCAACATATCGAGAAGAGCCTCCAGGCGTAGGGCCAGAGAGACGGAGGATTGTTTCGGCCTCTAAGGCAATTGCGCCTCTATTGAGAATGTCAGCGCTAGCGAAACCGGCTGATATCATCTTGATGATTTACGAGAAATAGACTGATGTTCACCACCAAGCGCTTTGCATTCAATGTAGTAATGAATTGGGTTGCCACGGCCGTGGGCATGGTGGTGCCGTTTTTCTTAACCCCGTTCGTTGTTCGAAACCTTGGACCTACCGCGTACGGAGTCTGGATACTCGCAGTTTCCACTGCGGCGTATCTGAATCTCTTTGATCTGGGGCTGCGGAGCGCAGTCATACGTTTTGTCTCCAAGGCGGAGGCTCAGCAAAATCACGAAGATGCACAAGCCGCGGTGGGCGCTGCCTTATGGTTCCGTCTCTTGATTGCGGCTGGCGTTGGGGGGCTCAGCGTCGTTCTTGCCCTGTTATTTCCGCACATCTTTAAGGTGCCGCCGGATCTGCAGCGAGCTTCGCAGATTACGGTTTTACTCTGCGCGCTTGGCATCTGCGTGACACTTGTATCGGGTGTCTTTGGAGCAGTCTTATCTGCGATTCATCGCTTTGACATCCTGAGTTCGATAACGATGACGCAGACGCTGTGCAGAGCGGGCGGCGTCCTTTTGCTGCTGCGCAGCGGCCATGGCCTGGTGGCCCTGGCCATCCTAGAGATTACGGTTGTGCTGATGGCTGGGATCGCGACTTGCGCGGTCGCACTGAAGATCTTTCCAGACTGCCGAGTGAAGGTAAAACGTCCGGACGGAGAGACTCTTAAGGAGATCTGGTCTTATAGCCTTACTACGTTCATTTTAATCGTTGCAGTTCAGATCATCATCAATACAGACAACCTTACCGTAGGAGCATTTCTCTCGGTAGGTCTAGTTTCCTTTTATTCAATCGGCGGGAGTCTTATCGCCTATTCGAGCCAGGTCGTCTCAGCGGTATCGACGACGTTTGCCCCGATAGCGAGTGGCTTTGAAGCTTCGGGCAAGTTTGAGGAGCTACAGAAGTTGCTGATCCGGGGAACACAGGGAACGCTTGCCTTGATGTTGCCGATCAGCCTGGCACTGCTGTTTAGGGGCAAGACATTCATCGGCCTATGGGTTGGGCCGCAATACAGTCAAATAGCGGGCAATGTTTTGCAGATTCTGATGGTCGCTCAGTTTTTCAGTGTTGTGGGAGCGACTCCCGGGACCATCATGATGGCGATCGGAAAACACAAGCCCGTTGCCAAGTGTGCGGTTGCTGAGGCAATTCTGAACCTTGTGTTAAGCATTGTGCTTGTGAAGACGGTCGGGCTTTATGGAATCGCCTGGGGAACGTCGCTCTCCTGTCTGATACTGTATGCCGTCTTCTGGCCCTTGTATGTACGGAAGGTGCTGAGAGTGGGAGTAGCCCGATATGTGTGGAATTGCTGGGTGAAGGTAACCCTATACGCAATTCCATATGGAATCGCCTGCGCTCTTGCCGACCGATTTTGGCATCCGCGTAACCTGATCACATTTTTTCTTCAGATACTAGCGACGCTCCCTGTATATGGGGTCTGCATCGCTATACCGTTCCGCGGTCAAATTTACGCTGCTTTCGAGAGATGGCGTAAATCGAGGCGCTTACAGGCAGAGGCAATTCTGTGAAAGAAGCCGGACGTTTACATATCAGGCTTGTGACCGATTTGTTCCCGCCTCACGCAGGCGGCTCTCGGTATTACTATTACAACTTGTTCAAGCGAATCGCCGGCATGGGCGAGAATGTTGTCGTAGCGACAAGCCGGGTTCCGGGTTGGCAGGAGTTCGATGCTCGTGAACAAACAGAAAACTTCAAAATTGAGCGTCACTTTACAGCGTTGCGCGACCTGAGCTATTCCCAGCTTCCAAAGATCGCCGGACCGTTACTTTTCGAGGGCTTTAACTCGGTTGCACATCGTCCTCAAATTCTTCACTGCGGCGACCTTTACCCCGCTGGTCTGATAGGGGTGATTCTCAAGAGATCGTTGAATATACCCTTTGTCGCTTACTGTCATGGGGAAGATATAACGCTGACCGCCAGACGAAGATTCCAGCCGAAGCTGCGCAATATCATCTATCGTTCCGCAGACGCGATTATCGCAAACGGAAGTTTTGCGATCGAAAACCTGCTGAGAACCGGGATTCCGCAAGAAAAAGTTTATAAGATCACCCCGGGGCTCGATTCCCGCGTATTCTTCCCCGAGGCTCCCGATCCCGCATTGCGTCGGCAATACGGAATCAAAGATGGTGAAGTTGTGATCGTAACGGTAGCCCGGCTAGTTGCTCGCAAGGGCCATGCGCGCGTGATCAAAGCTCTGGCTGCTCTTGCGCCTGAAGTGCCGGCCTTCAAGTATGTCGTCGCGGGACGAGGACCAATGGAGGCAGAATTAAAAGGACTCGTTGCTGAACTGAAGCTTCAGGACAGGGTGATCTTCGCGGGGTTTGTCTCCGACGACAAATTGAATCACCACTACAATATGGCCGACATCGTTGCGCTGCCCAACACAGATGAGGATGGGGACGTTGAGGGCTTTGGGATGGTCTTTCTCGAGGCAAACGCCGCCGGTAAGCCCGTCATTGGCGGACGATCTGGAGGGACTGCGGAGGCTGTTGCGGATGGCGTATCAGGACTTCTGGTGAGCAGTGACGGCGAGCATGAGTTGCAAGACGCTTTGCGGAGGTTGCTCCGAGATCGTTACCTGCGGGAGCGCCTGGGCGCCGCAGGGCTCCAAAGGGCACGAATGGAGTTCGACTGGGATTCTCGCGCCACCATGCTGAGAGAGATAAGCCGCGATGTGATTGCTTCGCGTCGACGGGCGTTGCACACAGGCAGGTAGCGGAAAGGAAGTTTTTGGAGGCTTTGGCGATGGAGCAGCGGAATCGAAAGGTTGCAACGGTCAGCGTGCTGGTTCCGACTTACAATCGCGCATCGCTGCTTCCCGAGACGTTAGACAGCATACTTTCGCAAACTTACTCACCTGAGGAGATCATCGTAGTCGACGACGGTTCTACCGATAACACTCGAGAGATCGTGGAAGGCTTCCATGCAAAGGTGAGATATCGCCGAATCGAAAAGTCCGGAGTGCCCACTGCCAGAAACGTTGCGGCCTCCATGTCACGATGTCCCTATATCGCTTTTTGTGACAGTGATGATCTCTGGCGAGCTGACAAGCTCGAAAAACAGATGGAGCTTCATCTTCGTTTCCCGGAGATCGAGCACTCGTTTACGAATTTTTCTATCGTGACGGATGGAGTCTGGTCCAAGGAATCTAAACTTGACAATGCGACGCCAACATTTTTCACCAATTGCAAAAAAGTGCTTGAATTCGGAATGGTATGCGAGGCTCCGTTGTATGAAGAGATTTTGCGATTTCAGCCTATCTTTCCGTCAACCACTCTGGTGAGCAAAGAGTTTTTTGACCGGATCGGTGGATGCAAAGATCCGACGGGAAAGATCTACTCGGAAGATCTTGAATTTGCGCTACGTTGCGTCCAGCACGCCCCTGTCGGAATTATTACTGAGCCAGTGGTCGGCATTAGAAAGCATGCTTCCAACGTCTCCGGCAACCTGTACGCGACAAAGTGTGGCGAAGTCGAAATTTTGAGCTATGCCCTTTTGAACCATAACGCGCCGGAGTCGGCCCAGACTGTACTTCGCGATCAGATAGCGCTCCGTCGTGTCGATGCGTCTTACTGGGCTTTTAAGCAAGGCGATTTCAAGGCTTGTACAGAGCTTCTCGGTCCGGTCCCTAACCGTTATCTGACACCGAAGGTGCGTCTGAAGCTCTGGATTTCGCGCGCCCCGGTCCCGGTCGCCAGCATGCTGCGGCGTCTTGTTGCGCCCTAATACCATTCGCTATGTTTTCTAACGACCGCTGCAGCCAAAGCAGGCATATTCAGGCGCTCGTTGTATGGGCCGGTGCGGCCGCGCCACCCGTTCCATAGGCCGGCGAGAATAGCCTGACATGACGTTGGATTCTCCTTCAGCAGCTTCAAGTACGTCAGTTGCTTCGTGTAATGCCACCATAGAGCCTTCAGCAATCGGAAACGACTGGAATGCTTCTTCCAAAAGCGAATCTCATTCCTTGCCATGTAGTACCAGTAGTGCGGCTTGATAGTGTGAGGATCGTCTTTGGCAAATTTCTCTGTATGTCGGACTACGGAGTTGAGATCAACAGCGACACGAAATCCAGCCTGGTGGGTCCTGACAGAGAGGTCGGTGTCTTCCCAGTAGGCAAAGAAGGTGGGATCGAACCCCCCAATCTTTCTAATGAGGGAAACCCTGACCAAGAGTGCCGTGCCCAGGAGGGCAAGCTGGTCCGGGACGGTGGCTATCCAGCGCTGCGCAGTTTGGGGATCCTTTGTGATTTGATAAGAAGGTTCCTGCAGGTCGACTTTTCCCAACAAATAGACCCGCTCTTGCGGATCATGAAGCGAGACGATGGCGGGAGACAGGAGGCCTATCGAGGAGTCGTTCTCTGCAATCGTTATAAGGGAAGTAAGTGTATGCGGCTCTGTAACCGCATCCGGATTCAAGAGCCATACGTAGTCGGCCTCGTTGCAAAGTGCTAAATCAAAACCGAGGTTGCATCCACCGGTGTATCCGAGGTTCTCTCCGGAGACGACGAGTTCAACATGATCCCTGACCAGTTGTCTGAGAATCCCCAGTGAATCATCCGTCGAGCCGTTGTCGATAATAACAACGCTCAGATTTGAATAATCCATTGCCAATACAGACGCGAGGGCGGCTCGAGTTTCCTCGGCTGAATTCCAGTTCAAGATGACGACGAGAACGTGGGGCATAAGAGTGCGTCGAGTACCGTTCAAACCCAAAAACGAACCGTTCAGAGAGTCGCAAGCTTCATCGTAGTGGAACGGGGGCCAGCGGTTCAATTGCCTCTCCAGAAGAGGATTCGAGAAAAGCAACATGTGCGTCTACAATGAAGACCTCCAGAGGAAACGCTCGGCCTCCGGAGTGTGGAAATGGCCGAAAATACCTCTGCAGGAGTCGGATGTGGCGAAATGGCGTGTTGCAGGCAGCTCTCTCATTCTTCTTTTTTTGTCTTTCTGCATAGGACTTGATAGAAGCGGCGACGCTGCGATGCTGACTGGAGTGGATGCACAAAATTCAGGCCGCGCTTCCTCCGTCTGGTATGTACGTCCTGATGGAGGGGATCGTAGGCAGTGCTCTGGCCGATCTGACGCACCCTATCCGGGCCGGGGTTCCCGGCAGCCATGTGCTTTGAAGCACCCGTATTATCTGTTTACAAGTGAAGACCCCGGAGATAACCGCTGGATTATTCAGGGCGGCGACACAGTGATTATAAGAGGTGGTCCCTATCGCATGGGCTATAAGGGGCCTAACCCAAAAGATGGATGGGGGGGCTGTCCCGGTGATCCCTTCAGGTGTTATATGCCTCCAGTGCCATCGGGAACAGCCGACCATCCAACGCGCCTGCTAGGCGAGAACTTCGCGAGTTGCGGGAAAAAGACACAGCTCTTCGGAGGCTATGGACTCGACTCCATCATAGTTCTGAAAGACTCGACAAATGTTGATCTCGAATGCCTCGAATTGACCGATCATGGTCAGTGCACTCGTATGGGAGTCGGATACCCGGCGTCAGAAGGCTGCAGCAGTTCTTACCCATTATCTGATTACGCGGCGGTTGGTATAACAACTAACGCCAAGACCGCTGAAATCACCCTTCGAAACATTGACATTCACGGGTTGACGACACGAGGCATCCTGGGACCTATTGGGGGCAAATTCACGGTCGATCATGTCCGAATTGCCTTTAATGGCGCGGCAGGATGGGACTTTGATGACGGCGGCAACACTCCGAGCGGACCTGCATCTGCCGTGGTTGCCTCTCATCTCACGGTTGAGTGGAACGGATGTAATGAAGAGTTTCCCATCACGCATGCTGTACCCGCGTTTAGCTGCTTTGACCAGGAGAGCGGTGGCTATGGAGACGGAATTGGCACGCCGGATTCGCCCTTGAATTTCTCTTGCGATCACTGCATTTTTCGATATAACACTCAAGATGGCTTTGACCTGCTGCACACGAGTGGAAGCGTAATTTCGATCAGGAACTCCACATCCTACGGCAACATGGGTCAGCAATGGAAGATGGGAGCGATGAAGAGCGTTCTCTTTCAAAACAATATAACGGTCAACAATTGCAGCCGAATGTCAGCTCCATTCGATGGGTCTCCAAGTACTTATCATCGATATTTGTCGCTCTTTTGCAGAGCCGGTGGTGATGGAATTACATTCCGAATCAGTAATGGGTCGAAATACATATTTCAAAACAACAGCTTTGCAGGTTATGGAGCAACAAGTTATGACATTGCGTGCTGGGAAAGATGCGACAACGTAGGAATCATCTTTCAAAATAACCTGAATATCGGTTATAAGAATCCAACTACTGGAAATGTTCCGGGTGTGTTCTATTTGGATAACGTGCAAGTTAATCCATTTGCAAGCCTGGACCACAATATTTTCTTCAATATGCGTATTTGTCCACCGGGGATTTCGCAGCGATGCAGCGATCCAAAGATTGCTAAGATGCCATTGTGGAACGGTGAGGCTTCATTGGACGATATTGACTTTCATCTGACTCCGGCAAGCCCTGCGAGGGGAGGCGGAGTTGCCCCAGTGGGGATATCGGAGGATCATGACGGAAGGGCATTGCTCCCGGGTGCAGGGTACGATGTCGGGGCCTATCATTTTCATCCGTGAATATATTCTTTGGAAGAGACGAGAATCGATCCTTGTTTATAGAGTCAGCTTCAAGAGCACAGACAGAACAAGCGCGCCGTAGTCTTTTTCTGCTTTACCATGAGCTTCGGCCAGCCAAAAGCGACTACTCCTATGTCGTGGAGACTACCGTATTCGAAAAGCATCTTGAACTGTTCAGCCAATTGAGACGTGAAAACGCCTGCCTGGTGCCGGAGGTGACCTTCGATGACGGACACCTATCCAATTTTGAGTTCGCCATGCCTTTGTTGCAATCCCACAAGATGACTGCGCAATTCTTTGTCACAGTGGGATGGACTGATAGAAAGCACAACTATATGGGATGGCGGCACCTACGCGAATTGCATCAGGCCGGACATGCGATCGGAGCGCATGGCTGGTCGCATAAGCTTTTAACACACTGCAGTAAAGAAGACTTGCAGATAGAACTGGCGCAGAGCAAGGAGGTACTCGAAGATCATCTTAGCGCGCCGATAGTAGCAGTATCTTTGCCGGGGGGCCGCTTTAACCAGCGGGTTCTTGAAGCATGTGGGGATGCGGGTTATACACAGATCTTTACTTCGATTCCGCGCGCTGAACATCCTCCGTTAGGGATAGTCGGCCGCCTGAATGTGAGGAACGAGTGGACACTGGATTGGATTTCGGAGATATTCCAGACAAACAGTAGCCGCTTGCAAAGCCTGGAGCGCGAATATCGGAGGAAAGAGTTGGCTAAGCGCGTCCTTGGAGACAATCTATATGCAAGGCTGTGGGCACTGGTAAATCGTCAGGAGTCAATCAATGAGGACGAGGCGCCTAAGCTATGAAAGTGATGCATGTTATCAGCAGTGGCGGGATGTATGGAGCTGAATCTGTAATTTTGAATATTTCACGTTTGCTTAATGAGAATTCGCATCATGCCGTTATAGCAATGTTTGCAAATTCGGCAAACATAAATATACAGCTCCATAAGAGCGCGCAGGACGAAGGGATTGAATCATATCTAATTCCTTGTGATGGTCAGGTCGATTTATCCGCAATGGAATTTATCCGTAACCTGGTTCTTCAAATTAAGCCCGATATTGTGCATGCACACGGATATAAGGCTGATGCCTATGTCTATTTAGCACTACGCAAACTATCTATCCCCTTTGTCTCAACCTGTCACACGTGGCACAACTCGACGGTTTTTGATTATATATATGGCGTTATCGACCGTCGTTTTTTGCGGAGATTCCCAGCCGTAGTTGCAGTTTCTGATGAAGTAAGCGGACAGCTGCTTCGAGGTGGAGTCCAGCCTGACAAGATCAGCTTGATCGGCAACGGGATTGACTTGCGGCCATATACGAACGCAAGGCCGTCACTTCGAGAGTCTGGTGAAGCCAATGGCTGCCTTCTGGTTGGATTGGTCGGGAGGTTAGCAAATGAGAAGGGCGTGGATATCTTTTTTCAAGCTGCAGCACGGGTCCTGTCCGAAATTCCGAACGTCCGATTTACTGTGATTGGAGATGGTCCCGATCGTTCAAAGCTTCAAGGGCTTCTCAAGCGGATGAAGATCGATAGTAGCGTAACTATGCTAGGACGCAGAGACGATATGCCCTCTGTTTATGCCTCTTTAGACCTGATGGTTTCGGCCTCGCGCCAGGAGGGCTTCCCGATGGCGATTCTAGAGGGAATGGCTAGCGGTTTACCAATTGTCGCGACTTCAGTGGGATCAGTGCCAAGCATCATTGTTCATGAGGAATCCGGCGTGCTCGTAGGGCCTGAGAATGTAGAGGTTCTAGCGAATCAAATGGTTGCCTTGTTGAAGGACTCGGCAAGGCGCCAACGTTTAGGCCGCGGAGCGAGAGAGCGAGTCGAAAAGGAATTTTCTGTCGAGCGACTGGTGGGCGCTTACTTGAGTGTCTACCAGCGTGCAATTGATTTCGTAAAAGTCGCTGACCGTGCATCGGCTCCCGGTGGAAAGGTAATGTGAAGAGAGACACTGGGAAAATTAAGGTCTTCATGATGGATCTCTGGGCGACGGTGCCGTATTACACGGCATATCTCTCCAAGGCCCTCTTATCGGAGGGGATCGATCTTACGGTTGGTTCTATCTCTTATTATCTTGACCCAGGTTGCTTCAGCGGCCGCGGTATTCGGGTTGATCCAGGATTGGTAGATTATGTTGGAAGGCTCAGACTGGGGCGGCCAATACGAAGAGTGTTGAAGTTTGCCGAAGCGATGATCAATTTGGTCGCTTTGACTCTACGCTTTGCGTTGACTCCTCCCGATGTGGTGCACGTTCAATATCTGCCCATGCTGAAGTGGCGATTGCCGCTCGACTTTTGGTTTTTAGAATATTGCCGCCGGCGAGGAGCCAAAATTGTCCTAACAGTTCATGATTTGATGCCACACGACACGGCTAATACGCATCGGCAGACATTTTTTAGGCTGTACGGTATGGTCGACAAAATCATCTGTCATTCAGACCATATTAAGAATGAGCTGCATCAGCAATTTGAGGTTCCCATTCGGAAAATTACGGTAATTCCGCATGGACCGTTGTTTTATGATATTCCGTCACAGGAGGACAAGATCCTTGATGTCCTCTGCGTTGATCGGGATTCAGTGATTGTGCTATGGCAGGGAATAATCTTTCCGTATAAAGGCGTGGACCTTCTGCTTGAGGCCTGGCAACGGGTTGAGGCCGATGGTCTGGATGCTACATTGATAATTGCGGGAACGGGAGCTCCAGACCTGCTCAATCAGATTGAAGGGCAGGTTGAGCAGCTTGGGTTGAAGCGAGTCAAGCTGCACTTTAGGTTCATATCGACAGAAGAGTTAGTCCAACTGTATCGCGCAGCAGATATAGTGGTTTATCCATATCGAGCAATTACTACTAGCGGAGCCTTAGCTACGGGGCTCGCTTTGAACAAAACGATTGTTGCAAGTAATTTGCAGGTGTTCCGAGAGCTGCTCACGCATAAGGAGAATGCGTTCTTAGTAGAGGCTGGAGACGCTCAACACCTGGCAGATGGTCTGAGAGAGCTGCTGAGAAATGCGGGTCTGCGCGAACTGCTCACAGCCGGTGTCCGCAAGCTCGATTTCGGAGAGCAGTCGTGGCGATCGATTGCGGAGAAGACAATCCGTGTCTATCGAGACGAGTCCTGTTGATGTCCAAGGATTGGATGGCTGCTATCTTATTGCGCCGGATATGAAACCAAAATCGGACTTCTAACTGAGCGATGCAGGTTGGAGCAGCGTCGTCGTGATGCAGCCCTGTTTACATTTTCGTCAGTTATGCTTATAAATGAACTATTCTTCAGGTGCGCTGTTGCATCGCAACACGCCGTTGAGCTTTATCCACGCTTTGTGGTTTATGGTTTCTGCTGGTTCTGATGTTTAGGGTCTTTGTTCACTCAATTCACTCTTAAACATTGCTGGCAGGAGTAACTATCGAAGTCTCAATCATTTCCTAAAGCACAGTATTGTTCATTCGCCGGAGAGTCCTTATTTGGGCTGCCTGTGGACAGAGGTTTGTTCAAAAGAGCAGGCCCTGCCTCGATCCGCGAATGAGAGAGGCGCACCCAGACTGCAACGAAGGCGAAGTTCTCGTTAGATGACTCGTAAGTTGCAGGTGGGCGTGTTTCCCGTGGGTGATGTCAAAAAAGAGTGGGGACTCTAGGCTCGTAGACGAGCTTCGTCTCAGGACCTTTCTTGTGTAGATCCAGGTGGTTTCAAACAGTAACCGTTGAGAAGGGCCAGAAGGAATCTTTGCTTCATGATTCGATTTGCAATACTTATTGCGCTGTTCGTCCCACAGTTTATTCAAGCGAAGACGCTTGCCAGCATTGCTTTAAACCAGCAGGCTGCCATATTGCAGACAGGTGGCACATTTTCTTTTTCGGCGACTTGCACCTATTCAGATGCATCGACCGATGACTGTACTGCCGCAGGTGGGGCGACATGGAGCACGACCAGGACTGCTGCCCTAACGGTCACGAGTAGCGGCGTGGCTACATGGGTCAGCGATCCTGGCGCAGGTAACTTTGATTTTGGGTATGTTATCGCATCGATTGGCTCGCTCAGTGATCGCGCGACAGTGTACGGGCAACACCCCGGCGACACCTGGTATCAATATCCAACACCGGACTACCGACAAATAGCTACGAATGTAGCAGTTGGTGCGACTGTTACGATTGGCTCTGGTCTTGAGATTAATCGCACCGATACCAGCGTAACGGCAGAGCCGTTTCAAAATGCCTGCAATTGGTCGAGTTCCGATACCACAAAGGCCGTCGTCGATCGCCATGGACAGGTAACGGCCAAGGCCCCGGGAACTGTGACGATTACCTGCGGGCGACTTGGAAATGGCGCATTTGGCAATAGCTCGATAACCGGGTGGCAGGCACCAGGAAATGTTATTACCCTCAACATCATCGCGGGTGGAACTGGAAACAGCACATGGTACGTAAGGCCCGATGGTGGCACTCCTTATGTAAGCGCTACGCAGACCCCATTCGGCCAATGCAACGGCAAGTCAAACACTCCCTACCCTGGAGCAACCGGCGCCCAATGGGAGCCGGGCAGGGCCTATGCGAGTGGTGCTCTGATCGCGGATAACGCCGGTTACATTGAAGAAGCAACAACGGCTGGTGTGAGTGGAACGGCCAGCGTTCCATCATGGGGGACGACGACGACGGATGGTACCGTCACGTGGACCCGACAGGGGCAATACCCAGTCGACCAGGCATGCGCCATGGGGCAACTACGCTATCTCTGGACCGACCAAACCAGCGCCTATAACCTCCGGTGGATGATTCAGGGAGGGGATACCGTAATCGTTGCTCCTACGGCGTCGGGAGTTGGATATAACACGAACCTCGATTCGGCGAGCCCTTACCAAAATACTAACCCGGGAGGAATATGGAACCCGGTCAATTGCCATGGCAATCCAGACTGCATCATGCCTTCGGTTCCCTCGGGAACCGCAACGCAACATACGAGAATCCTGGGGGCTAATTACGCGAGTTGCCACTCCGATGCCGCAAAGACGCAGCTCAATGTTTCTTATGGAGGACTTGCGGCATTTGCGTTGGGAAGCTCGCAGTATGTCGATATTGCCTGCTTTGAGATTACTGATAAGGATGCCTGCGCAACCAACGGAGCCTTCACCAATGCCTGCAAAGGAGATGGGAATAACTGGGGGAGGGACGGGATCATCACTTCTGCGCTCTCCAGCCAGATCAATATTTCCGATGTGTTCATTCATGGCGTAGCTAACGAAGGCTTTACCGGCGCGGCTGGCGTCGGAGTCGTCATGGACCATGTGCACATTCGAGGGGTTCCCATGGCCGGAGTTGATATGGATGACGCTCCCTGGTATTCCTCAAACATTTCGGTCTCAGGCGGACTCACGATGAATTACTCCACCACGGAATTTGTGGGATGCGTGGAAGAGTACCCTGTCGCCCACAACTATCCATATATCGAATGCCGCGACCAGAACACGGGCGCCTATGGCGATGGGCTCGGCACAGGAAGCACTGTTGGCAATTGGTCGTTTGACCACGATGTATGGTTTGCAAACTTTCAGGATGGCTTAGACCTTCTGCATTCGGGGATGCAGTCGCTTAGCGTAACCAACTCGAAGAGCATCGCAAATGATGGGCAGTCTTATAAGATCGGCTCTGCAGACAATGTTGTCTTTAGAAATAATGTGGCAATTAATAATTGCGCTCGCATTGGTTCCTTATTCGGTGATGAGCCGTCCAGCGCGATCGTTCCCGGAGTGACGTTGTGCCGTGCCGCAGGTGATGGCGTCCTCCTCAAGTTCACGAATCTGGGTTCCTACATTTTGCAGGACAACACTTTTGTAGGTTACGACGCAACGCTCTTCGATATGTTTTGCGAAGACGGCTGGGACTTCTGCAACGGAGCCGGAACAGCCTTTCAGAACAACGTTGTTTTGGGGTATTCCAACCCAACTTACGATTCGGGGATATTGCCCGGCTTGTTTTATCTGGAGACAGGTCAAGGCCAGGTGTTTCCGAATAATTCAGGTTGGGCAACACGCGATCATAATTTGTACTACAACGTCCGGTATTGCCCGTCTTCTCTGCAAGTTGGAGAGAAGTGCAACACCTCGGATCCTCTCTTTGCAGGTGAGCCAACTTCGCCGCTCAGTGCGGAGTCTGCACTGGATGGCTTCGACTTCGTTCCGTCATCTGCAGGCCCGCTCGTCGGATCTGGAATCGCGGTCGCTGGAATTGTGACGGACATTTCAGGCGCGACGCGACCAAATCCCCCGTCGATCGGCGCGTCTGAGATTCCGGCAGCCGGTTCCGCGCAGCCGTCTACCGTTACAACAGTCTCCTTGAATGCGACGGCAACATCTTTGTTCGTCGGACAGGCAGGAACTCTCACGGTATCGGTGGCTTCAGTGAACGGCGTAACTCCAACGGGAACGATTACGTTCTATAACGGAACAGCCAGCCTTGGGTCCGCTGCTCTTAATAACACGGGAGCGGCAACATTATCGACGTCTTCGTGGAGCGCGGGCGCTTACGTCGTGACAGCGGTTTACTCCGGTGACTCGGTCTATGCACCGGCTGCATCAAGCTCAGTCTCACTGACGATTACTACTCCACCAGCGCAAGGTGGCTCGACCACGCTACTAGTTTCGACAGCGGCGGTGAGCATTACACCCAACCCTGCGACGGTCGGACAGACAGTTACGTTTACTGGATCCGTTGCCGGTACTACGCTCAGCGGCGTGGTTCCCACAGGTGCGGTTTCGTTTATGGTTGCGGGCTCGTCGATTGGAACCGCACAGCTGAATAGCTCCGGTGTCGCAACGATGTCTACGGCATCTTTGGCTGCGGGTACATATTCTGTGACCATCAGTTACGCCGGCGACAGCAACTATGCCGCAAGCACTTCGAGTGCGGTATCTCTCACCATCGCTTCGCAGAGCAGTTCTGCAACTCCGCCGACAACGCCTCAAACATCGACGCTCAGCTTAAGTGTCGCGTCAAATCCAGCGATGGTTGGGCAGACGGTTACATTGACTGGACGCGTTGCGGGCTGGTTGAGCGGATCTGTTCCGACAGGTACGGTCTCGTTCCTGGTTGCGGGTTCGTCGATCGGATCGGCACAACTGAATAGCTCTGGCGTCGCAACGCTATCCACGGCTTCGCTTGCCGCAGGCACCTATGCCGTAACCGCCAATTATTCCGGCGATGGCACGTACGGTACCAGCACGTCGAACTCCGTATCGCTTGTGGTGAATCCGGCTGCTTCCAACGCTGTCTCAATAGCAGTTGCGCAGCCCGCATACGGGTTCAACGTAATTCCGAACTCGGTGCGGCGCATCTTCGCTACGGTCACTAATGGCAGCACCAATAAGGTGAGCTGGGCGGTGAAGTCCGGTTCGGCGCAGTTGTCGTCGAACAGCGGATCGTGGGTCGATGTCACAGCGCCTGCAACGGGAAGCTCGTGCAAGATCGCCGGATCGGCTTCGCAATACTCTGTCAGCTCGTCGGCCCAGTTCACCATCGAGGCGACTTCATTGGATGATCCTGCGACGGTAGCTGACGTCACGTTCAACGTCTGCAATCCGACGGTTGAGATCTCTACGGTTCCGTTCTACCGGACGGTCTATGCGAACCAGCCGGTCGATATCCAGAGCCTTGTGCTGGGAGCCACGGATCAGACGGTTCACTGGGCGATTACGTCGCAGCCGAGTGGCGGCGACGGAAGCCTTACCGATTCGACCTCGCGCGACACAGTTTTCACCGCGACCGTCGCAGGCCGCTACGATGTGACGGCGACGAGCAGCGCAAACTCTCAGAAGGCTGCCACGGCGATTGTTTATGTGACGGGTCACTCGCTGCCGTATCGTGTGACTCCGAATCTGACAGAGCCGGTTGACTGCAGCGTCGATCCCTCGCTGCAGGGCCTCTTGTACGATGTCGGACCTTCGCAATCGTTCAAGACGCTTGCTGCGGTTCCGTTCCCAACGATGCCTGCGGGTTCGACTGTGCGTGTTCACAATGAAGATACGACCGGGCTTCATCCGACTGAGTATCACGAATACGTGCAGATTTCCCAGGCTGGAACCGCGCAGCAGCCAGTGCGAATCTGCGGTGTGGCGGATCCCCAGGGCAATCTTCCGGTGATCGATGCGTCGAGTGCGACGGGACGGCCGGATGACAGCGCGAACGTCGCTGGCCTCGGACTCATCACGCTGCACAATCCGTCGTACTGGACGTACTGGCCTAACTACTCTGCTGCGGCGTACGTCGTCGTGGAAGGGCTTCAACTGCGCAATGCGAAGGCTGGCTCCAGTTACACGGGGCCCGACGGATCGCAAGGTCAGTGGAGCAACAGTTCTTCGGCGATTCGGATCGATGAAGGACAGAACATTGTCTTCGTCGGAAACGATATCAACAACAACAGCACCGGCGTTCAAAGTACGTTCGCCGCGGACGGTGGATGGGGTTCCTCGGACCTGAATGTTCTGTGGGAAGGAAACCATATCCACAACAACGGTGTTTCGGGCTCGGCTACCGCGCACCAGATGGACCTGCAGGCGTGGGGCGAGGTGGTGCAGTTCAACCGCATCGATGGCTACGTCTCCGGCGGACTTGGGTCGAACATCAAGTCACGCGGCATCCAGGGAGTCATTCGCTACAACTACCTTGGCGATGGGCCGGCGCGGCAGATCGACCTGGTGGATGTACAGAATGCAGCTCCTCTGATGTCGTTTGAGGCGTTCCTCAGCGGCGGAGCCTCTTCAGTACATGCGAACTATCCGCAGGACGTCTATCCTGCCGATAGGATCGCCGCGGAGCAGGAGGCGTGGAACTCACACTTCGTCTACGGAAACATTTATCAGAACAGCACTTCGATGACTCCGATCCATTTCGGTGAAGAGCTGAGCGGAGGAGAGGCTGCCAGAAAAGGCTCGCTGTACTGGTACAACAACACTTTCTATCAGAAGCTCTGCCCGTCATGCTCGAACCAGGCGTGGACGCTGTTCGACACTGCGGCCAGCAATGGTGGGTTCCTGGGACAGACCGAGTTCCAGACCGTTCAGGCGATCAATAACATCGTCTGGATGGATAACCCCGCCGAGCCTGTGTTCCAGTTCAACAACAACGCAGGCTTTATCGGAGTGGCGGGGAGAAATCTTCTGCCAGCGAACTGGGGCACGAACAATACCAATGGAGGTTCAGGTACGGGATGGGTTGCGAGTGCAAATTCGCAGGCGTACCAGAACGCGGGCGAGCTAAGCCTGCACCTGAGCGGATTCACGAGCTCGCACCTGATTACGAGTTCCACTATTCCGTTCGATACGATCGACTGGACGCTGACTTCGGGCGTGTCGGGACAACTGAGCGTTCCGTCGGCAGTCTGCGAGATGCCGGTTCGGTTCGCCTATCTGCCGAGCCTGGGGTATGTGGTCCCGCGAACGGACACTCCGAACCTGGGCGCTACCGACACAGCCGCTCAGACGGCAACACAGATGAATGCCGTTGCCGGAAATGGGCGGTATCACACTCGCTACTCGACCTGTCGCTGAGGAGGATCGGTTTCGTTACGCTGCAGGCGGTTCTTCCCGGCGGGGAAGGAAGAGGGTGAAGACGGTGCCGTGGTGGATGGGGTGGGCCGTGCTTCGAACCGTGAGGCGTCCCTGATGGCGGCTGACGATGCCGGAGGAGATCCAGAGGCCGAGGCCGGTTCCGCTTAGATTTCTAGTGGTGAAGAAGGGCTCGAAGATGCGGGCGCGGACCTCGGGTGTCATACCGTGGCCGGTGTCGGCGATGGTGATGCGCAGGCCGTGGCGGTTGCCGCGACCCGGAGTTCGATCGATGGCGTCGTGGGCGCGGACGATGAGGCGGCCTCCGCCCTGGCGCATTGCATCAATGGCGTTGGCGATGAGGTTGTTGAGGACCTGGCGGATGTCGTTCTCAAAACAGAGAATGCGCTGTGAGGTTGCGTAGCAGGCTTCGACGCGAATGTCGGAGTTGGCGAGGCGGCCCTGGTAGAGCCTGAGGACGTCGTCGACGAGGCCGGCGGCGGTGATCCAAGTGGCGCTGACGGCCTGACGGTGGAAGCGCAGAGTCTGGGTCGCGATCTGGCAGACGCGCGAGAGTTCGCTCTGGGCGACGGCGACGTATTCGCGCACAGTGTCGGGCAGGTCGTCAGAGACGGCGATGAGGTAAAGCAGGTTGGTGATGGCTTCGAGCGGGTTGTTGATCTCGTGCGAGATGGAGCTGGCGAGGCGTCCGACGGCGGCGAGCTTTTCGTTTTGTACGAGAGCTGCTTCAGCGCGCTTCTGCTGCGTGATCTCCTGGATGACGGCGGCGACAGCCTCGACCTTACCTTCGGCGCCGTGCAGGGGGGAGTAGCTGACGTTCCAGAAGCGGTGGTCGCCAGGTCGCGTGGGCAGTTCGCCTTCGAGCTGGTGATCGCGGATGGTTTCGCCGGCCGCAGCCCTTCGGAGCAGGTCTTCGAGCCCGGCGAGGGGGATGAGGTCAGTGATACGGCGGCCGAGGATCTGCTCGCGGGGCAGGCCGATGGTCTTGACCTGGCGGTCGTTGACGCGGAGATATCGCAGCTCGAGGGGATCGAAGAGAGCGAAGCCGACGGGCGCGGTGCGGTAGATGGTCTCAAGCTCGGTTCGCTGGCGTTCGGTCTCCTCCTGGCGCTGCTGGAGGGTCTCGGCGAAGGTCTTGCGGTCGTCGATGTCGGTGTTGACGCCGAGCCAGTGCAGGATATTGCCCTGTTCGTCGCGGACTGGCTGGGCGCGGATCCACCACCAGCGGGCGCGGCCGTCGCGGGCGCGGATCATGCGGGCCTCGAGGTCGAAGTCGGCCCCGGTGGCGACGGAGTGCTTCCAGGCTTCGAGGACACGCTGGCGGTCGTCGGGATGTAAGGCCTTGAGCCAGTTCTCGCCTTCGAGGTCTTCGTTGTTGAAGCCGAGGTAGTCCATCATCCCCTGGTTGGCGTAAGTGAGGCTGCCGCAGGGAGCACCCATCCAGATGGCCTGAGGGTTGAGGTCGGCGAGGATGCGGTAGCGGGCTTCACTCGCGGCGAGCGCCTCCTGGTTACGCTTGTGTTGCGTGATGTCGATGGAGAGGCCACGAAGATGTGGTGCGCCATCGACGACGAGAGCCTGGCCGCGGTTCTCGACCCAGACGATTGAGCCATCGGCGGCGCGGATAGGAAAGTCGACGACGATCATTTCGCCAGTCTCGCGGGTTCGACGGATAACATCGGCGAGGATGGGGACGTACTCGGGAAGCAGGAACCTGGTGAAGGTTTCGATGTCGGGAATCGCATCGTGAGGATGGCCGAAGACGGGGTAAGAGCCGTCGCCGACGGTGATCTTTCCAGTGGTGAGATCGACGTCCCAGGTGGCGGCCAGCGCGGTCTCCTGCACGACGGAGAGGAGATCGTGCTGCTTCTGGATGGCCTCGCGAGCGGCGCGTCCGGCGGTGATGTCGCGGAAGAAGATGACGAGGCCGTCGTCGGCGGGACGAACCTGGATGGAAAGCCAGAGGTTGAGGGGCTCGGGGTAGAAGGCGTCGAACTCGCCGGGGATGCCCTGGTTGAGAGCGCGGTTGAAGTAGTCGCGGTGTTGCGTGGCAGCGGGGAATTCAGCCCAGATATTTTTGCCGAGGAGATCGCCTTTGACGGCCAGCAGCTCGCGGGCGCGGCGGTTGAG
Source organism: Edaphobacter bradus (assembly GCF_025685645.1). Classification (NCBI taxonomy): domain Bacteria; kingdom Pseudomonadati; phylum Acidobacteriota; class Terriglobia; order Terriglobales; family Acidobacteriaceae; genus Edaphobacter; species Edaphobacter bradus. The sequence continues at coordinate 109,407 of NZ_JAGSYF010000002.1, read as the reverse complement.
GTAGGTGAAGTTGAGGGTGCGATCGAGGCTGACGACGGCGTCAGTCGTGGCCTCAAGGACTTGGTGCAGCTGACGGGAGGCAGCGTCGCGGAGCAGCTCGGCACCCTTGTGGTCGGTGATGTCGCGGAAGTAGATGGCGACGCCCTCATCGGTGGGCAGTACGTGGGTGTCGAGCCAGATGTCGCGCGGTGTGCAGAGGTATTCGAGGTACCCGGATTCGCCGGTCTGCATGACCCTGCGGTAGACACGCTCGACCTCGGTTCCGAGCTTCTCGGGGAAGATCTCCCAGTGGGTTCTTGTTGCTATGTCCTCTGGAGTGAGCCGGAGGAGCCGAGTCGCCTCGTCGTTGGCGAAGGTGATGTACCAGTCGCGGTTGCAGCAGAGGACACCAACGGGAATCCGGTTGAGAAGGCGGCCGAGGTCCTCGTGTCGCCGATCATCTGCGCGCCGGCCGGCATTCTGCCGCTGGACGAAGACTTCGGCGTTGGCGTTGTGGTTGGTCATAGAACAGTCAGCTAATGTGGGTTTCGATCATCTCACAGAGCAGGAGCCTGAGAGTAGAAGAAGAATTGAGGTTATGAGGTCGGGGCGAGGGTGTCGAGGCGAAGCTTGAGAGCTGCCACGGTGGAGGCGAGGTTCGCTAGCTCGGACTCGAGGTGGGCAAGCCGCTGGGCTGTCGTCTCCTGCGAGGTGGCCGTCGTTCCGTAGGGCCGGGCGGACTCGGTGACGTCGGGTATGGGGCCGAGCAGGTGGGTGTAGCGGGCCTCGCGGGAGCCGGGCTGACGGGGCAGGATTGCTGTGAGAGGGCCGGTGGAGTCGGTGGATGCGTCACGGGCGGCGAGGCGGTCGAGGGTGGCCTGCACGGCGGCAATGTCGTCGAAGGCGTAGAGACGCTCGGAGCGGCTGCGAAGCTCGCCGGGGGTCTGGGGGCCACGAAGCATCAGCAGGCAGAGGACGGCAGTCTCGTCGCGGCGGAGGTTGAGCACGGTGCGGACGCGGTGCTCGTACTTGGGGACGCGGGAGTCGTGGACGGTGGATGTGAGGGCGAGGTCTTCGAGGGTGTGGAGGGCCTGACGGACTTCGTCCTCGGTCAGCTCGAGGACGGGGTCGCGGCTGGATCTTTGGTTGCACGCGTTGACGAGCGCGTTCAGCGAGAGCGGGTAACTCTCCGGGGTGACGATCTCTTTTTCAATTAGGGAGCCGAGAACGCGTATCTGGATGGGGTCGAGCGTCATGTCTTCTAGTTTATAGGCGTGGGGTTGATGTTCGGATGAATCGTTGAAAGTGGCCGGATGCCCTTTGTTTTCAGCGGAAATGGCATGACACGAACGTTATATTTTTGTTCGGCGAGACAGGACTTAGGCTCATTTAAAATGACGATAGTGAATGACTGAAGCCGAAGCGCAATTGCAATGGTCTATTTTCGAAGCCATGGTTAGGGGTGTCTGAATGAATCGTTGGAGGGGGAAGGTTTTTGGGGGCGTCGCGGCGGCTGCGCTGGCAGTCTTTGCATTGAGCGCGTCTTCCAGAGCCGAGGACCCGACGCCAGCGGTCTCGAGCGGCGGCGAGCAGTACCGTTTGCGGCTGCACCACCTGCATACGGGGGAAGACATCGACATCGTATACCGCGTGGGCGCTGCCTATCTGCCGGAGGCGATGGAGAAGCTGGACTACTTTCTGCGCGACCACCGGACCCAGACGGTCAGCAACTACGACCCCAGGGAGTTCGACGTGCTGCATGACCTGATGGCGAAGCTGCGGCGACCCAATGGCGTGATCGACGTCGTCTGCGGCTACCGCACGCCGTGGAGCAATGATCTTCTGCGGTCGCAGTCGGCGAACTCAGGCGTGGCGGAGCATAGCCAGCACATGGAGGCCAAGGCGATCGACATTCGCGTGCCCGGCGTGCCGACGGCGAGGCTGCGCGATGCGGCGCTGAGCCTGCATGATGGCGGCGTGGGGTACTATCCGGTGAATCAGTTTGTGCATGTGGATGTCGGCCCGGTGCGGGAGTGGAGCTATGGGCGGGTGTCGCGGCGGCGGGCGTCGACTCACCTTGTGGCACGTGCGCACAGGCGGCACTCGGATCATTCAACGTCGGGCTAGTAAGTTTCTCAGGTAGAGGGTGGCAGGGCTCCGCGAACGGAGCCCTTTTTGCGTCGGACATTGCGACGGGATTGCTCTTTGCGACGGGATGCTCTAATAGACTGCACTTGCCAGATTGCTTTCTATTGGAGTGTGCGAATGAGCCGTGAATACTTTTCCAGTGATCCCTCCAGTCCGTTTGCGGATGCCGTTCTTGTGGAAGGCAGGACGCTGTATCTCTCGGGGCGGATTGGCCTGATTCCGGGCACGACCAAGGTTCCCGATACGGTTGAAGAAGAGGCGCGCCTGGTGATGCAGGACCTGCAGCGAGTGCTTGCGCTGGCGGGCATGACACTCGATCAGCTTGTTTCGGTGCAGGTTTTCGCGAGCGATGTGTCGCATTGGGAGCGCTTCAATGCGGTTTATCGCACGTACTTCAGCGGACAGCTTCCTACGCGGGCGTTTCTGGGCTCGGGGACGCTGCTGTTCGGGGCTCGGTTTGAGGTGCAGGGGATCGCTGTCAAGGATTAGCGGGAGATGCGCTCGCTCGGTGAAGGCACGTGGGGTCTGGAGCGGGCGCGGCAGACTGCGCGTGAGATCGAAGGGGACCGGCGAGCGGTGAAGGCACTGGTGGAAGCGATGTTCGGGGATGAGTCGGAGACTCGCAAGCGGGCTGCCGACGTGGCTCGGAGAATTACGGAACAGGATGCAGCTCCGTTGGAGCGGTATGCGGACGAGTTAGCCGGTTTGCTGGCGGAGATTTCGGTGGAGGAGTCGCGGACGCGGTGGCATCTGGGGCTGGTGGTTGCGCGAGTGGCGCATACACGCGAGCAGAGATTGCGAGCGGCTCGGCTGATGGAACTGCTGTTTGAGGAGGAGAGTAACGTGGCGCGCTGCTCGGCGGTGGAGGGGATGGGTCTGCTCGCTGGGCAGGAGGCCTCGCTGCGTGAGATTGCGGAGGAGATGATTGAGCGGTCGTTGCGGGAGGGGACGCTAGCGATGAAGTGCCGGGCTCGGGAGGCGAAGAGGCGTTTGGAGAAGGTAAGAAAAACGTAGCTTAGTTCCAAATGGCCCTGTTTCTTCGGTTGCCGTCCTAAATCCGCCAGGACACTGCGTTCTCCGGTTCGTATTTCCATTCGCCCTGTACCCCCTCCCCCATCTTTTTGCGCAAAGTCTTCCAAACAGAGACCTTAGGTTTGGACTTCGCGCGCAGGTTTGATGCCAAACCCCGAAGAGTCCAGTAAATCGATAATGCTGGCGCGCAAAGTATTCTAAACACTAAAGTTTTGCACAAAGAAAGCCCCGGAGCGGCCGGGGCTTTCTCTTCTGCATAGTCTTATTTTAGCAAGTCGGGTGAAACTGCTTTGCCATACTTCGGCGATTTATTTTCCCTTTGTTTTGTGTCGATTGAAAGGTTTTCCGTGGTTAAGGGGTCTTGACAAGCTCTGGAACGAATGTGTTCGAGGCGCGGGCGTTGTGAGGAATCGTGTTTATGGGGGCGATTCCAACACAGCAATTCAGCGACGGGATTGCAGCGTGGACGCGCTTATATGAGTCTTAGCGGCGTCACTTGTTCCTGGTTTTCTTAGTTGCATCTGGAGGTATTGGACCAGCTTTTGTTTCTTGTCGGGATCGGGAATCATGCTGATCGCGATTGTGCCTCCATTGTCGATGACTACTGGTTCTAGCGAATCGGAGATTGGCATGTGGGGAAACTTCATGGATTGTGGAAATGTGTCTGGAGCCTGCGGCTTAAACGTGCAGCGTACCTGCTGAGAGCCCTCGATAGGTTGAACGAGAAGATCGTAGGCGAACGCGATGTTGTTTTTGGTTTCCTCAATGATGAGATGAATGATCTCCTGACCGTTCGATCCGTCGACATGCATTGCTTCGTTCCAGATGCTGCCAACGTTTGTCATCGTGATGTTGACAGTGACATCATTTGCGGTCGGGTGCCAGCGATCGATAGCCCCTGCTGGAGGTGCTGCGATTTTTTGATAGATGGGCGAGTGTTCATAGGACTGTGCGCGGACGGCTGCAGAGATAAGTGGAAGGGCAACGAATAGGAGAAGAGCACGTTGAAGGAAGGGACGTTGACTGGGCCAAGACAAGACAGGCGGCATATCTGATCTCCTGAAAAAAATATGCGGAACTGGTAGAAAGACCTGTGCGTGTTTTGACGAAGTGTCTCAAGAATATTCACGTTAGAGCAATAAGAAAGGCCGCCATTGCTGGCGGCCTTTGTCGTTGATGCGGCTTGAGGGGGTTAGTCGCCAGCGACGGTTTCTTCTTCCGTCTTGACCGGAGCCGCTGCCTTGATCTCGCCGAGGGAGATGAAGCCGGGCTGCTCCTGCTCCTTTAGGATCTCCTTGCGGTAGAGCTTGGCCATGCGGGCGTTTTCGGCGTCCTGCTTGATCTTCGCGTCGCGGGCGCGGATCTTCTCCTCGCGGGCGTTCTTGGCGATGCCGGACTTGTCGAAGGTGTCGTTGGCAGCGGCGTTGACGTGGGCCTCGTTGAGCACCAGGTCGTACTTCTCCTGCTTCTCAATGCCCACCTTCTTGCCGCCGGCGAAGATCTCGTGGCGGCCGTGCTCCTCGTACCACTTGGTGAGGGTGGCAGTCATGTGCATCTTCTCGATGATGTTCCTCCAGCCCACGCCGGTGTTGTAGGCGCAGAAGGAGATCTCGCCTTCCTGGGTGGCGTAGGGGATGATGCACTGCTCGGTGCGGCGGAAGTCGTAGTTGAAGAGGTCCTGGAACCACATTCCGGCGATGAAGAGGAAGTTCCAGCGGTCGGCGCGGCGCTTCTCGATGTCGGCCATGGTGCGGTCGCCGGTCACCTTGCCGTAGTTGCGGCCGGTGGCTCCGAAGCACTTATCGAACTTCTGCAGCAGGTCCATGATGCGGAAGTGCGTGGGGGCCTTGCTGGGGTCGTAGTTGCGTAGCAGCGCAAGCGAGACTCCGAGGATGGAAAGGAACTTGCCGCGGGCGGCGTCGTTGATGCGGGCGACGTCCTTGGCGAGCTGCGTGGCGTCGAGGAACGCGGTGACCGGAACGGCTTCCTTGGTCTCCTTGTCGATCATCAGCGCCATGCCGATGCCGCAGTTCGGGTGGCAGCCGCAGGAGAGCTGGCCCCAGTCATGCTCCGGCCCGTGGACCAGGTCGGCCCAGTCGGAGAAGGTGGACATGAAGGAGATGGGGAACCAGTCGCGGGTGCTCTCGCCGAGGCCGGTCTGGTTGCGGATGTCGTGCGCGAGATGCGACAGCGTGTAGCGCTGTGCGGCGCGGCGCTCGTCCGAGACCTCTTCGTCGCGGCCAGTAAACGAGACCGGCTGGAAGGAGAGGAAGTTGATCTTCTTGGGGTTGTCGAGCGCGAACTCGATGATGCGGCCGACCTGCTCGTTGTTGATGCCGTTGACGATGGTCGTCACGGGGACGATGTCGACGCCGGCCTCGTGCAGGTTGTGGATGGCCTGGAGCTTCACGTCGAACGCGTTGCCGACCTTACGGTGCGAGTTGGCGGCGTTGCCGATGCCGTCGAACTGCAGGTAGGCGTAGCGGAGACCGGCCTCAGCGGCGGCCTTGGCGAACTCCTTGGACTTCGCGAACTCGATGCCGTTGGTCGCGGCCTGCACCGAGTTGTAACCGACCTTGCGGGAGTAGGCGACGGCGTCGAGGAAGTAGGGCGAGAGCGTGGGCTCGCCGCCGGAGAACTGCACGCTCATCTGACGACGCGGCTTGATCTGGATCGCGTTGTCTAGCATGGTCTTGATCTCGTCCCAGGTGAGCTCGTGGACGAAGCCGACCTGGTTGGCATCCATGAAGCAGGGGTCGCACATCATGTTGCAGCGGTTGGTGAGGTCGATCGTCAAGACTGACCCACGGCCGTGGGTGACAGTGGAGGTTCCGTGGTTGTGGAGCTTCTCGTCGTTGTGGGCGCGGATGTCGCGGCCGGGGAAGACGTCTTCGAGGTGCTTCATCATCGGAGGGTCGATGGACATGACGTCTTCGAAGTGGCCGTGGATCGGGCAGTCCTTGACCATGAGGATCTTGCCGTCGCGCTCGATGATCTGAGCCTTAATCTCGCCGACCTTCTCATTGAGCAGGATCTCGTGGGGCAGCTTGCCGTCGACGATCTGCTGGCGGATCTCAGGGATGCACTTGGGGCAAAGGGAGTCGGTGGTACGGGGCCAGCCTAGCGGCGGCTTCTCTTTCTGGTAGGACTTCAGGAGGGGCTTGTCGCTCCACTTCGGCGTGAAGCTCTCGTTGGGCGAGATCGAGTTGATCCTGTCAAATACTGCCCAAGCGGCTTTTGCTCCATAGGTAAGGGCTTTTTCGGCGAACTTCGATGCCTTTGCCATATGCGTTCTTTAGTCTCCTGATGTCCTCTTCAATCCCACTCGGGACTGAGATTTTTTTTGTGCGCAGCATCCATCTGACCTGGAGACAGGTGGGCTGCGACAAGTTGAAAAAGGGCCCTGATTGACCCGCGATCACGCTTCCCTTAACTGCATGAAGTGCAATGGCTTTTGTCCGTCGTTAAGACTACGCAAGCTGCCCTCGGGACCGAAGCCTGAGCAATCGAACGGCGAAATTCTGCATTGAACGGGGAAATGTGGGGTTGACCGGCGCTGCAAATCAGGATGCAAAATTTTGCGCCCGGAGCCTCAGAAGCTTATGGTTGCGGGCCAGCGGGGGCGGCGGCGATGTTGTTGAGGATGTTCTGCACGAAGATGATGCGGACGTGGACTCGCCTGGCGACGTCGGGCACGAACTCGGAGACGAGGTTGTTGACCGGCTCGAGGGCGTAGCCGATGAGGATGCGCTTGGCGGTTGAGCGACCGTCGCTCTGGATGCCGGGCACGTAGAGATTCGAGATCTCGGAGGCGATGGGATAGGTGAGGATGACGCCGTAATTGGGCATTCTGCGGCCGTCGTCGCTGTAGGCGACGTAGGTCTGCGCGACGGCGTGGCCGAGGCGGCGCGGAATGCTCGCCTTTGGCATCCGGTAGTAGCGCGGGTCCTGATGGGTGAGGGAGGGGATGGCGAAGGCCCCGAAGAACTCGCCGGTTGCATCCTGAAGAAGGCTGACGCCGGTTAGCTTGCCCCAGCCCTTAAGGCCGGGGCCGTAGGCTGTATGCGAGTCGACGCCGATGTTGATGGCCGAGATGCCAACGATGGTGAGGAGGTTCGAGGGGTCGCTGAACTGGTGCATGGCGAGATAGCCCTTCTGCTGCCAGGTGAGCGGGATTACGATCTCGGTGTCGAGGAAGCGCTGGTACGGGGAGATCAGCTCTGCGCAAGGGGGAGGCACCTTGCCTGGTTGATTGACGTCGTAGGGGATCAGCTGGATCGACCGGGCAAGATTGCAGTTTCCGGGGGCGTTGCCGGTTGTCTTGAAGGAGTGGTGTGCGGCTATGACGACGTCGGTCTGGCGGGTTGCGGATGCGCTGGGAGCGTCAGGGAGGCTGTCGCTTGTGGAATCGGAGGAGAGCGAGACCAGAGGGATGGTGAGAGGGCTCGGAGGCAAATTGAGCGGCGCGTAGCTCTGTGCGCGGGCGGCCGCGGCCGATACCAGGACTCCGTAGATGATCGCCCAGCGCTTCAAGACACTCCTCCTCTATCAACCCAGGCAGGGAGAGATTACTCATATTTCTTGAGATGGGCGAATGTGAGAACGTCGGGGAGAAACTCTTTGTTGAAGGAGCCGATGAAGGAGCCGAAGAACGACTCGCCTAAGGTCTTGCCTACCTTCGCTGTCAGCGTATGCACAGATATAAGGGACGCGATAGGCGTGCAGCAAGTTGTATTTGCCGCGTGAGGTGGGGCGGAGGCCGTGCGATCCACCACTATCTGCTGCGGTTACCACCTCGGCACTGCGTGGTGGAATATTGCGCCAGCATTGGTAACCGTGCTTTTTCCCACGTCATCATATTTAATGGTGGAGAGGTGCGCGTATGCCAGACGAGTCGTCAAAGCGCCCGTGGGAAGAACGTCTGCACGAGGCAGGAAGCCACATCGAGGAGGACCTGCGCCGCGTCATCGCGTACATCAACGATGAGGTGGTGCCTGAGGTGCGCCGTAATGGCTCTGAGGCGCTGCGTGCTGCGGCGACTGAGCTGCACAAGCTGGCCGAGCGGATCGACAGCCGACGCGCGTCCGCGCCTCCTCGTCCACCAAAGGATGTACCGAAGCCGTGAAACGTGCCCGCATCGTTGACGTCGCGCTGGTGTCGGCGCTTGCGCTGACAGCCTCGGGCTGCCACAAGAAGGTGAAGCAGGCGTATCAGCCTCCGCCTCCGCCGTCGGTCTACTCCAGCTCCGACGCCTGGGGCAGACCTTCGACACGTCCGGATACTTCCTCATCTTCGTCGGGCACGGCACAGCAGCTTCCCTCGCCGCCGCCTGACACTAAAGGCAAGCCGACACTGGTGGAGACGGGACTCGCAAGCTGGTACGGGCCGCCGTACGCTGGCCGCAAGGGAGCCGACGGCAAGGTTTACAACCAGAACGCGATGACCGCAGCGCACCTTACGCTTCCGCTGGGCTCGATGGCGCGGGTCACCAATCTGACGACGAACCAGTCGGCGATGGTGAAGATTACGGACCGCGGGCCGTTCGTGCATGGGCGCATCATCGACTTGTCGCTGGCCGCGGCGAAGGCCACGGGTCTCTATCGCATGGGCGTCGCGAAGGTGCGGGTGGAGGCGTGGGCGCAAACTCCGCGTACGGCATCCACTCCGGGCGGACGGTGGTGCGTGCAGATCGGCGCGTTTGCCCACCAGCAGGACGCCATCCAGCTCAAGAACCACCTGATGCGCCGCTACAGTACCGCCAAGGTGATTGAGTTTGCCGGCCCCACTGGTCACTGGGTGCGGATCAATCCACAGACGCCGGACCGCAACCACGCCCAGGAGATCGCGAACAATATTCACGTGCCGGACGCCGAGCCATATGTCATCCGCACGGACTAGCGCGGATTCTCCGCGCGCTGCGATCTATTCCGTAATCACGAGGTCTGCCCATTCGATGAGGGAGACGAAGATCGGTGGGCTGCCAAATTTAGCGCTGTAGTTGCTCAGGTCACCTTCCGTCACGCCTCGAGCGCGTGAGCAGGCGCCGCAGGCATAGATCGGAATGTGCCGGGCAGCGACCTTGTCCAGTGTCTCGCCGATGGGGGGCCAGCCTACGGGAGTGACGGCATTCGCGACGGTTTTTCTCATCAGCACAACGGCCTCTCCCAGCAGGAATATCTGCACCTCGTGGCCGGCATCAGATAGCGCCAGGCTGTGCGAGAAGGGAAAGCCGGCCTTCGTCGGGTCATCGGAGCCCCACGCGCTCTTCATGAGGATCTTGCGAGGTTTGCGTGCGGTCTGGGCTTCGAGGGGAACTGCAGACGCGACCAGAGGTGCGGCCGCCAACTGTGCAAGTTGTGACAGAAATGCTCGGCGTCCCATGGCCTCCTTCAGTTCAGAAGAATTCAGGACCGGAAAGGCACCATGACTTTACAACATTCTGTCGCGTTTGCAGCGTGCGCAGCCTCGAGGCTACCTTCCCTCAAGCGTTGGCGGCGGGTAGTACGGCAGTTTCTGCTGCTCTTCGTTAGCTCGCTTCACTCCGATTTCGTCGAAGAGCAGGCTCGGCGCGATGGTCGTCTGCGGAACGACTCCCATTGACTGGGAGATATATGGATCGTCGCCCGCAGCAACGATCTCGGAGCGGAGACTGCGAACGTCCAGCTCATCGAAGACTGCTCCGCGCACCAGTTCGCGGCTACCGTCCGAGGCGTGCACGCGATAGAGTAGCCGCGGTGCATCGCCGCCCATAGTCTCGACGGCATAGACGTCGTGGCCCTGCTCCTTGGCCATCGCGAGCAGGCGCTTGTTCAGCTCATCAGCCGGTACCGGGTTCGTTGGCTTGAAGATCATCACGCCGGACTGCGAGTGCGCCGGTGCGCCTGCCGCGGCGCGGCCGTGTCCGTTCGAGTTGGGGAAGTCCTTGATGGGGTCGCGGTCGATGAGATAGTTCTCAAGCGTCCCGTTGGTCACGACCGGCACGGGATGCGCGGGCACGCCCTCATCGTCGACGGCGTAGGCGCCGATGAGGCCTCGACCATTGAAGGTTGTCTGCAGCGGGTCGTCGACAACGTTGAAGAACCCAGGCAGCACGCGCGCTTTGTAGCTTGCGTTATAAGCGCCGGTGGTGCGAGCGGTCGTGCCGAGGTCTGGCCGGCCGGCCTCGACGTTCGGAACGAAGAACCGGTTCAGCACGTCGGACGCGGCATCGCCACTGAACAGCACCGGCCCGTGGTAGTCGGTTGCATCCACGACAGGAGCCCTGCGCAGCGCGTCGAGGCTCTTGAGATCGTCGATCACGCGCTTGCGAAACGCGGGCCAGCTATCGAGCTCCTTCGCGGTCACGGCGACCGAGCCGTTGTCGCGGCCGAGCCGCATTCCGTCCGAGGCCTGGCCTCCGACGCTGATGGTGTTGCTGTAGGCGGAGTAGCCCTGTCGCACAACCGTCCCCTCGGTGTTCACGAGGTAGCGGTTCATCGCGACGGCGCGGAGGTTGGCCACCGAATACTGCACCTGGTCGGCAAAGGCCTTGACCTCAGGATCGGTTGCGTAGAGGCCGCTTGCCTCCACGACACGCTTCTTCCACTCGGCACGGTCGAGATCGAGCTTGGCCAGGGCGGCGATATGTACGGCCGGCTTCTCTTCGGAGAAGTCGTTTTCGCCACGCTGCGTCTGGAACCGTTCGAGTGCTGCCTGCTTGGCCGAATAGGCGCGCAGCGCGTTCTTGTAGGCGTCGTCCGTGGCGATCCATAGGGCGTAGCGCAGCGCGTCGGGGTCGTTGTCCCTTGGCCCGAGCTGCACGACGCCGTCGCCCCGGCTTGAGCTGGAGTCTGTCTGGTAGCCTCCCACTCGAACCGAGACCCGCACGAGACGCTGATGGCTCTCCTCCTCGCGGGTGAGCGCGCCGTAGTTGGCGACGGCCTCGTAGGTGCTGATGTCATCCATCCGGTATTCGATGAAGTACGGCCCGTGCATTCCGGGGAGCACGAGCTGGATCTTCTCGCGGTCCAACTCGTCCTGCATTGCTTTCAGCAAGGGGTCGTTCGCCTGGGCGTGCGCAGCATTTGCGGCTGCGATCGTTGCCAATACAGCGATGGCGGCGGCGATTCTAAGGTTGGCCGCGGATTTACGTAACTGTGCCGGGAGGATATTCATTATTTGGCCCCCTTGGCGCTGGCCGGTGGCGGAGGAAGGATTGGCGGCCGTGCCGTGCCCTGCGCCTGGCGCTGAGTCTCAATCTCGCTGACCAGCATCGCCGGAGCCACGGCGCTGACGGGAATGCTTCCTGACTCCGCACCGCAGATGCCGTTGAAGATCTCCTGCCTGTCTCCAGTGGCCATGATGCGTGTCAGCGCGGCCTGCGGAGTGCCTACGATGCTGACGCCGCGCACTAGCTCATCCGGCCGGCCGTCGACGTAGACGCGGTAGACGACCAGCGGGATGACCTGAAAGGCCTGCGGAGAGCGCCGCGTCGTAACGGCGAAGCCTGAGGAGATGTCCTCGAAGTAAAGACCGTAGGGCTTGCCCTGCTTCTTCGCCTCGTCGATCAGCATCTGCCGCAACTCTTTGTCGTTCATGGTCTTCGAGGAACTGACGATCAGATTGCCCTGCCGCCCTGTCGGCATGCGTCCTGTTTCGGCGCGGCCGTGGCCGTTGCTGTTGGAGAAGCTGGCGATTGGCAGCCGCGACATGAGAAAGGTTTCGAGCACGCCGTCTTTGATCAGATCGACGCGCCTGGCCTCCTGGCCCTCGTCGTCATAGTCATAGTGGCCGCTGAGCGGTGCGCCGCCGAAGCTCTTGAGCGTCGGGTCGTCGTAGACACTGAGGAAGGTCGGCAGAATCTGCTTGCCCAGCATCTTGGTGAAGGTCTGGCCCTCTTCGTCGCCGCGCTGCCGCTGGCCCTCGAGCCTGTGGCCGAGCACCTCGTGGAAGAAGACCGCGGAGGCGCGCCCGCTGAGGATCGCCGGCCCGTTGAAGGGTTCAGTGACGGGGGCCGTGCGCAGGTCTTCGAGGTTCTTGGCCATCGCCGTGGTCTTCTCGATCAGAATCTTCTGGTCGGGCAGATGGCTGATGTTATCGGCCTCGAAGGTCTCGACGCGGAAGAGGTCCATGCCGTCGGCGGCACGCGTCCGTGCCACGATGACGATTCGTGCAACCTGGTTTGGCGTCGCAACCTTTGCGCCCTCCGACGAGACGAAGTAGTCGGTTTCGGTGGCGGCCTGCAGGATCACGGTGTTGAAGAAGATGTCGGGGTACTGCTTGAAGAGGCTGGAGAGCTCGCGCAGCCGCGCCTCCCACGCCGTCTTGTCCACGGCGAGAGCGGAAGCGGTAGGCTCGACCGCCGTCTTCGGCTGCTCGCTCGAAAAGTCTGCCGAAGTGTCTTCTTCCTTGGCGCGGACCTGCTGCTCAGTCCTGACCTTCACATAGCCATCGAGAGCACGGGCGTAGCCGCGATTGGTGGCGAACCAGAGGCTTCGCTCGATGGCGTCACGGTCGTCGGTGAGGGGCAGGGGAATCGTCGTCAGCGCGCTGATGCGGTGGTCGCCGTGGGTGTTGTCCTCCTGACGAGTTCCGAGGCGCATCTGCACGTCGGCGGTGCGGCGCTTGCTCTCGTTGGAGACTGCGACCGCCCCGTACTGGACGGTGATGTTGAGACTGTCGCTGTCGGAGACGGCGTAGCTGAGGAAGTAGGGCTTCGGCTGCTCCGCCGCGTCGGCTCCCGTGGAGCCGAGCGAGTGCATCGCCCGCGCCAACTCGGAGCCCATCGCATCCAGCAGAACCTGTGACCGGCTGGGAGCCGGAGCGGCCGCAGCATGACCCGGCAGCATCATTGCCGCCAATACAAGACCGGCTGATGTGCCGGCAACCACGACTCGATCTGTCTTCATGGAAAGGGGAACCCGTATTCCCAGTGCAAATTAAGGCTTCAGCCGAGTGTACAGAAACTCCCGTGCGGTGTGCCCTGCACCTTATGGCCTTTTGTTGCACTGCCTGGAGTGTTGGACGATGATATATGCGGTTCAGGAGCAGAGATCGCTCGCCACTGGAGAGTTAAACTCATGTAGGTTACTGGTTAGAGACACTGTGAGATTCGAGACGACTGAGACCGTTCCGACCGGCGACGCAGAGCAAGTCCTGCACGCGCTTGAGCTGTCCCTGCTCGAGCTCTCCGACGAGGTGGAGCGCCAGGGGCGTCAGCTTACGCTTCGGGGGCTCGGCCCCTCTCCGCGCGCCCGTAACTACCGGGATACCGCGATCTTTGAGGTCGTGCCCAGCCATGACAGCACCGCGATCCACGCCAACATCAGCTTTCAGGCGTCGGCGCTGCTGGGCTCGTCACCACAGGATGCTCCGATCCGCGCCAAGCTGGACTACGCCTTCGGCCAGATGCGCGCGCGACTTGGCCTTCCCGGCCTGGGCCGCTCGACGACGCCGCTTGAGCCAGTGCCGGAGCCGGTTTCAACGGTCGAGCCTGAGTCGCCTGCCATGGGGGAGCCCGAGCCAGCCGCTGATCCTACGATGGAAGCGGTCGGTCCGTTGCCAGTCGAACCGCCAGTTGCTTCGCCGGCTGAGCTGCCTGTTGAGCGGCCGGTTGTGCCGCTCGAATCGCCAGGCGAGGCGTCAGTTATGCCGCCAACTGTCCAGCCAATTGAGCCGCCGACCGCCAGCTCCGAGCCAACTCCGACGTCTGGGCCGATACAGGAGGCGTCAGAGCGGCCAAAGCCCACCGCCGAGACTGCGTCGAAGCCCTCGCAGCCGACGGCCTTTGCCGCGCTGGCTGCCCAGCTCGCGGCAGCGAGCGCGACGCGAACCGCATCCGGCTCACGCAAACGGGCAGTGGTGGCTGAGCCTCCCCGCGAGCTTCCAACGATTCGTCTCGCGGCTGCCGATTCCTCACATTCCAGGACGCGCATGCCGCTGCTGGTGGCGTTGCTGCTCGCGCTTACCGTCTCGGCAGGGACGATCTACCTGTACTGGGCTGGCCGCCTCGACCTCCAGAGCTTGCGGCTGCGCCCGGCTACGCCACCGGCGGAGGCCCAGCCTCAGCCCGCTCCAGTCGCTGTGGTGCCTCCCACTCCTCCGGCTCCTCCTCCCCATACCGAGGCCGACCCCAAGGTGTGGCTCGAAGAGTGGGCCGACTCGATGCGAGGCCGCGACCCTGTGCTTGAGGCCTCGTTCTATGCCGATCCCGTTGGGCATTATCTTGGCGATGCAAACGTCGGCAATCAGGCGCTGATCGACAAGTTTCGCAGCGCCATCCAGGACCGCTCAGGCGTGTGGACCGTCAAACTCGAAAGGGTCGCCGTTCAGCCGCGAACGGACTCCGATCTCACGGTCCGGCTGACGAAGCACTTCATGCAGCTTGCCGACGCGACCACGCCAGACTCGGAAACCGAATCCATGGCAGGTTCGCAGATCGCTGACCGCTATGTCCGCACGCAGCTCGAACTCAAGCGCATCAACGGTGAGTGGAAGATCGTCTCCGAGCAAGAGACCGCGGCGCCGGGCAAGCCGCAGGTGTGAGGTTGCGATGAATCTACGCGCCCTCGTTTTGCTGCTCGTCTCCTTCGTCACGGTCTTTGCTGTACCTTTTCTCCGGGCTCAAGCGCAGCCTGCGGCCAATGTTCGAACTGGCGCACAGGTTCGGCCGGCTGACGGTAAGCCAGCTTACTCTCTGCCGCCGGAGACACTGCGGAAGGCCGTCACCTTCTCCCACAGCCGCATCGCACTCGACTTTCTTTCGAGCGGTTGGGGCATTCTGCAGCTCATCCTTCTGCTGGGGCTCGGCATCATCGCCCGAATGAGGAACTTTGCTGTCGCGGTCAGCAGGAATCGCTGGGCGCAAGGTTTCGTCTTCACCTTTCTGCTGCTGCTCGTCACTACGCTGCTCACGCTGCCGCTCGACATGGTTGGCCACCACACTGCAGTCGAGTACGGCCTCTCCGTGCAAGGGTGGGGAAGCTGGTTCTGGGACATGGCCAAGACGTTTGCCCTTGCCTTCGTCTTCGGAGGGCTGCTGGTTATGCTGCTCTTCTGGGTCATTCGCAGATCGCCTTCGCGGTGGTGGTTCTGGTTCTGGATTCCGGCGGTGGCGGTGACCGTTTTCGCGGTCTTCGTTGCGCCCATCTTCCTCGATCCGCTCTTCAACACCTTCGAGTCGCTGGGCAAGACCGACCCCGCACTTGTGGCCCGGCTTGAGCAGGTGGTTCAGCGCGGCGGCATCGAGATTCCTCCGGACAGGATGTTTCTGATGAAGGCCAGCGAGAAGGTCACGACGCTCAACGCGTATGTCACCGGCATCGGGGCCTCGAAGCGGGTTGTCGTGTGGGACAACACCATCAGCCATGCCACGCCTGACGAGATCAGCTACATCTTCGGCCACGAGATGGGCCACTACGTCCTGAACCACATTTACAAGACGCTGGCGTTCCTCAGCGTGCTTATGCTGGTGGAGTTCTATCTCGGGTATCGCTGCGTTGGCGGGCTCATCCGGCGCTACGGCCGCACGCGATGGCAGATCGATTCGCAGCACGATTGGGGCGCTCTCGCTGTACTTCTGCTGGTCTTTTCTGTGCTCTCGTTTCTGGGAGAGCCCATCATCAATGCTTACAGCCGCGCGCAGGAGCATGCCGCCGACGTCTACGGCCAGGAGGCCATCCACGGCATCGTTGCCGACCCGCAATCCACAGCGCAGCAGAGCTTTCAATTACTCGGTGAGCTCTCATTGAGCGAGCCGGATCCGAACCCGTTCGTCGTCTTCTGGAGCTTCAGCCATCCTTCGATCAGCAGCCGCGCGACCTTCGCCCTTCGGTACAACCCCTGGTCGCAGGGGGAGCATCCGAGGTACTTTCAGAAGTGAAGGCTTGAGAAGCGTATGGGGGGATTCGCTTGAAATCGAAACCTAACATGTCTGCCGACTGTGTGTTCTGCAAGATCGTCGCTGGCGAGATTCCGGCCAACCGGGTGTTTGAAGACCAGTTGTGCATCGGCTTTCCCGACATCAACCCCCAGGCCCCAACTCACCTGATCATCATCCCGAAGGAGCACATCGTCTCGCAGGCCAGGGCGCTTGCCGAGCACAAGTCTCTGCTGGGCCACCTGTTGGCCGCAGCAGCAGACCTGGCGCGCTTGCAGAAGCTCGATAAGGGTTACCGCGTCGTGGTCAACACAGGCGATGACGGCGGCCAGACGGTGCATCATCTGCACCTGCATCTGCTGGGCGGCCGCACCATGCACTGGCCTCCGGGCTAGAGGCGCTGAAAGGCGCAGGGCGCGCCATGAAGCCCATGACGCGCCCTATCACCACCCGGAGTTGATTCCACTATTGGTTGAAGTTGTTGTCTTCCTCTTCCTCCGTGCCGTAGCGGCGCAGAAGGTTGGGAAGGTTCTGCGAGAAGGCAGCCCGCGGCATCACGGTGTCGCAGCCGGCCTCGGTCGCCTTAGCCTTCAGGTCGCCCTGCAGGTGCGAGAGGAAGCCGATGATGGAGGTTCCCTTCTTCAGCTTGGCCTTGAGCTTGGGAATCAGCGTCAGTGGCTTGGCGTTGGCGTTGTTCAGGTCGAAGACGATCAGTCCCGGCCTATCCTCCTCATCGCCCGATGTGAGCTGTGAGAGGACTTCCTTGTCGTTCTTCACGAACGCGACCTTGACTCCGAGTTTGCGGGCCGTCTCCTGAATCTTCGCCAGGAAGAACAGGTCTTCGATGAAGAAGTAGATCTTCGTTGGGGCATTCTCGTCGATCGGAATCGGCCTGCCAACGGAGTAGTCGATCGGGCCGGACTCGTTCAGAAGCGCTCGCGCGCCGCCACTATGTCCGTTGCGGCGTCCTCCGTAATTACCGTGCGTCTCGATGGTGGAGGGAGGCGCGTCGGCAAAGTTGCCGTTCACCTCGCGGTAGCTGTGGTCCATAGGACCGACAAAGCTGCGAGGCCCGCGCTGCTGCTTGCCACCCTTGCTCCGCTTGTAGGCGTTGTTGCCGGGCTGGTGTGAATCGCGGTCGCGGTAGCCCCCGCCGGACTCGGCGACATTTCCGGGGCTCTGCTGCGAGCCACGCTGGCGGTCACGGTCGCGATACTTCTTCTTCCAGCGCTTGCCACCCGAGTTCTGGCCGCCGTGGCTGGGCTGCTGCCCGCCCTGCTGCTGGAACGGCTGCGGCTGCGCTCCAGCCTGCATCGAGGGGACCTGTCCGCCGGGCTGGCCGCTCTGTTGGCTGTTCGGCTCGAAGCCTGTCTGCTGCGCGGCCGAGTCGAGGCCCTTGTTCTTGCGCTTCCGACGGCGACGGCGGCTGCTCTTGGACTGTCCCATGCCTGGGGGCACGGGCTGACCAGCGTATTGTGCGTCGCCATCCTGTTCGGAGGACGCTGGGGAACCCTGGTAGGACTGCACCTCGGGTACATTTTGCTCTGAAGTCATGCTTCCACTTCCTATTGCATCAAACGCAATTCGCGTTTCGTCCCACGCTGACAGCCAAAGCCTTCTCCGTGGAAACCACGAGGAGAGAATCAACCCGGTCTTTCAGCGTCGGAGGAAACGGTTTCAAGTTGTACTCAAAACGGACTTCTTGCCCTGCATCTCGCTGCGATCAGCGGCTCACTCAGCCGATGCTACGCGCAGCCTGGAACGCCTGATTCGGCCGTTCCCATCACCCTCATAACTGTTTTGCGACAGAGTCCGGCAAGTTCCGGTGCACTGTATCCTGTGCTTCCAGCCCCAATCTTACACGATAGCCCGGAAGGTCTGCACAGCGAACGGCACGCACCGCCAGTTCACGAAGCAAGCACAAGCGTACGCGTAATGGCTTCGGTTTGCAACTACTCTCTTGTGCAGGAACGATGTTTTCTTCGGCCTCTGATTTCAAATCCATGAAATATATAGGCTTGCCCAAATTCAAAAGAGTCGCCCATCGGGCGATGATCCCAACCAGAGTGGGGAAAGGCTGCTCCCGAAAGGGGAGCGGCCTTTCCGCCAAAGGTCAATGGCCAGTCACTGGCCTCCTGAAATTACTCCCCGGAGAGGAAGCTTGCCTCAACTTGGCGACACCTTCTAGCGGGTGTACTCGTGCATTGAGGCGATGCGGCATCACGCCAGAAATCCTGGCGCAAATCCGCACGATAGGCAAATGTGCAATCCTCATGCCAAACAGAACTGGTGGATTTTGTGGGATTTCTCATAGGGTTACGGGGGGCAGGTGGCCAGAAAACAGAAGAATGACTGGTCAATGCTCCATATTTCAGAAGAGTGATATTTGAGAAGAGTTTGTTTGACCCACTCTGGGGCGGGTCCTATAATCGCTCTTGTTCTGGAAGCCCTCTCGCTCCGTCGATTTTCCCATCGGACAATCGGGTGATCGAGGTATATGGTGACGCCGCTCCCCGGTGTGCGTCACTCTGAGTGGATGCAAGGAGCAAGGCAGGGCAGGCCCGGATGGTGCGACGAGGCACCGAAGGCCAATGAGCATTTGAACGATCTCCCAAGGAGTACCACACACCGCATGAATCGCAACGTTGCCTTTGCCTCCGCACTCGCGGCGGCGTTGACCACTGCCGCAGGGCTTGCACAGACGGCCAGCCCTCAGGCTCCGGCGGCTCCGGCCACCACTCCGGCCACCACTCCGGCCACCACTCCGGCCACGACTCCGGCTAGCGCTCCTGTTGCTCCACAGGCCATTCCGGCGAAGATCGCCGTCATTGAGTACGAACAGGTCGCCGCCGCCACCAACGAGGGGCAGCGTGCACTGCAAGAGATTCAGAAGAAGTACGAACCGAAGAAGACGCAGCTTGACGCCCTGGCCGGCGAGATCGACTCGCTGCAGAAGCAGCTTCAGGCCTCGGGGACCACGCTGTCTGAAGATGAGCGGGCCACCCGGTTGCGTGCGATCGATACCAAGCAGAAACAGTATCAGCGCGACGGCGACGACGCCAGCAACGCTTATAGCGCTGATGTACAGGAGGCGATCGGTAAGGTCGCCCAGAAGCTCGGGCCGGTCGTGATGAAGTATGTGCAGCAGAACGGATACACGATGCTGCTCGATAACAACGGCCAGCAACAGGGCGGCGGCCTGACTCTGCTGTGGGCGCCGGGCGCCGACATCTCGCAGGCGATCGTAGAGGCCTACAACGCCTCGTCCGGAGTTGCGGCTCCTCCGCCATCGGCTCCGTCGGCGACGCGTCCCCGGACGACGACACCTCCCCGGCCCGCGCCTACCAAGCAGTAAATTCCACTCCGTCCCTGATGGAGTGACTCGTCCTCCATCAGGCGACGGACAACAAGGCAAGACTCTGAAGGAGCATTCCAGACCTATGAATCGCACTCTTGTTCTCCTCTCCGCTCTCGGCGCGGGACTGTCCACGGCCGCTATAGCCCAGTCTGCAGCCGCACCCGCCGCTGCCGCACCTGTAGCGGCCGCTTCGGCTCCCGCCGCTCCTCCGCAGGCCGTTCCCGCCAAGATCGCGCTCGTCGCCTTCGAGCAGGCTGTCTTCGCCACCAATGAGGGCCAGCGTGCCGTTCAGGATGTGCAGAAGAAGTACGAGCCCAAGAAGCAGCAGATCGACGCTCTCGCGCAGGAGGTTGATTCGCTCAAGAAGCAACTTCAGAGCGCCCCTGCCACTCTCAGCGATGCAGATCGGGCTGCGCGCCTGAAGAGCATCGACACCAAAGAGAAGCAGCTCAACCGCGAAGCCGAGGACGCCAACACCGCGTACCAGACCGACCTGCAGGAGGCCTACGGTAAGGTGGCCCAGAAGGTCTCGGTGGCATTGAAGAACTATGTAGAGCAGAACGGGTACACGCTGCTGCTTGACGTCAGCAACCAGCAGACGAACAACGTGATGTGGGTCAACCCGAAGGAGAACATCGACATCACCCAGGCTGTGGTGAGTGCCTACAACGCCTCTTCGGGGGTCGCTGCTCCTCCTCCGACGGCTCCGTCGGCCTCCGCTCCGGTGCGTCCGCATCCCGCGGCCGGCACCACACCGAAGGCTGCTGCCCCAAAGCAGTAACTGGAGCGTCGTGCACGATCAAAAGGGAGGCCCGACAGGGCCTCCTTTTTCTATTGGAAATAAGTTCGCTAGCATCGAACAATGTGGAAAACACTGTGGATTTCCTGGTTGTGAGGCCCCGCGAGCTGTAACGGGATTGTGTCCGGCACCGCTCTGCTCCGTCCATCCTCCGATTGCGTAACTCTATGCGGGTAAATAAGTTGTGGCGTCAAGACTGTCCGTGCCGACGGTGCTTTTTCGGCAATCTGACAGCAAATTGAGGCACCTCAAGGGTTTCCACAGATGAAGATGAAAGCTGCATTACAGAATTCTGGATAACGGCAATCCGCGCCTACTCTTCGCCCACTTTCAGCACGGCGAGGAAGGCCTCCTGCGGGATGTCGACCTTGCCTATCCGCTTCATCCGCTTCTTGCCTTCTTTCTGCTTCTCGAGCAACTTGCGCTTGCGGCTGATGTCGCCGCCGTAGCACTTGGCGAGCACGTTTTTGCGGATGGCCGCGACGGTCTCGCGGGCGATGATCTTCGAGCCGATCGCCGCCTGAATCGCCACCTCGAACATCTGCCGTGGAATCAGCTCGCGCATCTTCGAGACCAACGCCTTGCCGCGCTCGTAGGCGAAGTCACGGTGCACGATGATGGAGAGCGCGTCGACCGGCTCTCCCGAGACAAGGATGTCCATCTTCACCATCGGCGAGACCCACATTCCTGCGAGGTGATAGTCGAGCGAGGCGTACCCGCGTGAGACCGACTTCAGCCTGTCGTAGAAGTCGAGAACGATCTCATTCAGCGGAAGCTCGTAGGTCAGCATCACGCGTGTCTCGGAGACGTACTCGAAGTTCTGCTGGCGGCCGCGCTTGTCCTCGACGAGCTTCAGGATTCCGCCAACATATTCTTCATTGGTGAGGATCTTCGCCGTGATGACAGGCTCTTCGATCTGCTCGATCTCACTGGGATCCGGCCAGCGCGAGGGATTGTCGACCTCGATGACAGAGCCGTCGGTCATCGTGATCTTGTAGCGCACGCCTGGAGCAGTGGTGATGAGGTCGAGGTTGTACTCGCGCTCCAGCCGCTCCTGAATGATCTCGAGGTGCAGCAGACCGAGGAAGCCGCAGCGGAATCCGAAGCCGAGCGCGGCGGAGGACTCAGGCTCGAAGTTGAAGGAGCTGTCGTTGAGCCGCAGCTTTTCGAGCGCATCGCGCAACATGCCGTGCTCGTGCGAGTCCACCGTGTAGAGTCCGGCGAAGACCATGCTCTTGATGTCTTCGAAGCCGGGCAGAGGTTCGGCGCAAGGGCGCTCGACATCGGTGATGGTGTCGCCAACCTTGGTGTCGGCGACGTTCTTGATAGTGGCGACGAAGAAGCCGACCTCGCCGGCTGAGAGCTCATCGAGCTCGACAGGCTTGGGAGTCATGACGCCCATGCTCTCGACATCGAATATCTTGCCGTTCGACATCAGCTTGATCTTCATTCCCTTGCGCAGCTTCCCGTTGATGACGCGAGCCAGCACGATGACGCCGCGGTATGCGTCGAACCAGGAGTCGAAGATCAGCGCCTGCAGTGGAGCCTCGGCGTCACCCTTGGGCGGAGGCAGTAGATGCACGACAGCCTCAAGGATTTCATCGACGTTCTGTCCCGTCTTGGCGGAGACCGGAATCGCATCATCAGCGGGAAGGCCGACGGACTTCTCGATCATCTCCTTGGTCCGCTCGATGTCGGCGCTGGGCAGGTCGATCTTGTTGATGATGGGGATGATCTCAAGTCCGTGTGAGATGGCGAGGTAGGCGTTCGCGAGTGTTTGCGCCTCGACGCCTTGCGAGGCATCGACCACCAGCAGCGCACCTTCGCATGAGGCAAGCGAGCGCGAGACCTCGTAGCTGAAGTCCACATGGCCGGGCGTGTCGATCAGGTTGAGCTGATAGGTCTCTCCGTCCTTTGCCTTGTACATCATGCGGACGGTGTGGGCCTTGATGGTGATGCCGCGTTCGCGCTCGAGATCCATCGCGTCCAGCACCTGCGCATGCATCTCGCGCGCCGTCAGCGAGCCGGTAAGCTCAAGCAGCCGGTCGGAGAGCGTGGACTTGCCATGATCGATGTGCGCGATGATCGCGAAGTTGCGGATGTGACTTGGATCCATACTGGGTGGGTGAATTCCTTCAACTTCTAATGTTAACACCCGCAGGACGTCCAAGCCCTTGCGCGACGCCGCATCCGAAGATGAATTTCAGGCGCATAAACGCAGTTCGAGAATGCATCAGTTTCCGGTCGCAATCCGTCTTACAATGAGCAGGAACAATGCAGCAGCGAGCTCGATACAAATGGGTGCGGCAATGGGCACTGGCGGCGATGTGTGCGCCGCTGGTGCTGCTGGCAGGGTGTCCGCAGAAACCGGCCGCTGCTCCAGGCAAGGTCCCCGCGCAGGCCACCGCTCCCTCGACTTCGCAGGCGGCGGGCGTTGCGACGGCCAGCAAGTCCACAACGCAGCAGCCTGCGGCGCATCCCGTTGAGAGCGCAGAACAGACGTATAAGGAGCAGCAGCTCATTAGTCGCGTCGAACAGACGTATCGCCGAGGTGTCGACAACTATCGTGCAGGTCATCTCGACGCCGCGCGGCAGGACTTCGACTCTGCCGTTGACGTCATGCTCACGAGTGGCATGGACCTGAAGGGCGACCCGCAGCTCTCCGACGAGTTTGAGCATCTGCTGGATGCGATCAACGCCCTCGAGCTGGCGGCGCTCAAGCAGGGCAATGGCCTCTCGCCTGTCCTCGAAGCCGCTCCGCTCGATACTGCGAACGAGGTCACCTTTCCTCCGAATGCGGCTCTCACCGCGCAGGTGGCCGCAGAGCTCAAGACGACGCAGTCTGACTTTCCCCTCGTCGTCAACGACTACGTTGCAGGCTTCATCAGCTACTTCACCAACTCGCAGGCGGGCCACGCGCATCTCCTGCGTTCGCTTGAGCGCGCAGGGAAGTACAAGGACATGATCCAGAAGGTCCTGCGCGAAGAGGGCGTTCCGCAGGACCTGATCTACCTCGCGGTCGCGGAGTCAGGCTTCCAGCCGCAGGCGCTCAATGTTCGCTCGGGCGCCGGAGGCATGTGGCAGTTCATGCCGTTTGCCGGATCGTACGGCCTTGCGCGCAATGGCTGGGTCGATGAGCGCTTCGATCCCGAGAAGTCTTCGCGAGCCTACGCGAAGTACATGAAATCGCTCTATGACCAGTTCGGCGACTGGTATCTCGCCATGGCTGCCTACGACTGGGGCCCGGGCAATGTGCAGCGCGCTGTGATGCGCACGGGCTACGCCGACTTCTGGGAGCTCTATCGGCGCGGCAATCTGCCCGGCGAGACGAGAAACTACGTGCCGGGCATCATCGCGGCGATTATTATGGCGAAGAATCCGGCGCAGTATGGTCTCGACAGTGTCGTGCCGGAGCCGGCAGTGCTCTCCGACAAGGTCACGATCGACTATCCGATTGATCTGCGTCTGGTCGCCGACGTGACTGGGGCGACGCTGCAGGAGATTGTCGCGCTCAACCCGAGCCTTCTGCGCATGAGCACGCCGCAGGACACCCCCTTCGACCTGCACGTTCCGCTGGGGACGCATGACGTCTATCTAGATCGCATTAAGGAGATTCCCGAGGACAAGCGCAGCACCTGGCGCTTCCACGTCGTTCGCTCCGGCGAGTCGCTCGACGCCATCGCGAACATGCTGCACGCGCGCGCCAGTGAGATCGCACAGGTGAACAGCATCGCCGCGGGCGATCCTGTGGACACAGGCGACGAGCTTGTCGTCCCCGTCGCCAGTCCTTCGAGCACGCACCCGCAGCATTACCGAGTGCTCCGGGGTGACACGCTTATCACCGTCGCGGACCGCTTCGGCGTCTCTGCGGAGGACCTCCGGCGCTGGAATCATCTCTCCTCCAACACGATCCATCCCGGCAGCACGATCACCGTCGCCGAGCCTGTGAGGCTTGCGCCGAGCGTACGCGCGCGCTCCAAGGCCTCGAGCAGAAGATCTGCATCTCACGGAGCGCCGTCGCATGTGGGGTACAACTCAACCAGGAGCGCGGGCGCGCACCACCGCTCATCGAGCAAGAGCGGAGGCGCAAAATCGAAGAGCGCCTCTTCCAATTCGAGACGGAGAGCTGCACGATAAGCTACCTCGCACAAAAGAGTGCTTGCGTTTACTGGCAGATAAGGGCATCCTGTTGCTAGAATTCCGTGCCGAAGGTGCAATGAACTTTCTTCTACATCGAAGAAATGTTCGAAACCGGCCGGAAAATGTGGTGGGAAGGAAAGCAGCAGAGGATAGGCGACAATGACGTTCGACGACACGATCAGGTTCCACGCAGCTGCCTCAGACGACGATTACATGTTCAGCGATGAGAGCGACGACGATCTCTCCAACAGCTTTGATCACGACGACGAAGAAGAGGAGGTTATTGTGACCTCCGAAAACGGCGGAGTGACCGAAGTGGAAACCCACGCCGAGGAAGCCGTCATCTTTGCGCCACCGCCGTCACCTGTGGCCCCCTACACGCCTCCCACGAAGGCATCCAAGCCGCCGGTGAGCAGCGAGGCCCTTGCAGCAGCAAAGGCTCCGAAGCCTGCAGCGAAGAAGGCTGCCCCAGCCAAGAAGGCGGCGGCGAAAGCCCCTGCGAAGAAGGCCGTGGCCAAGAAAGCTGTGAAGAAGGCAGCTCCGGCCAAGAAAGTGGTCAAAAAGGCCGCCAAGAAGGCTGTGAAGAAGACATTGAAATCTGCCGCGAAGAAGTCTGGTGCTCGGCGCGGTAAGGTCGCTCCTAAAAAAGCGGTCGTGAAAAAGAGCACAAAAAAATCAATCAAGAGAGGTACGACTTTGGCAACTAAGAAAGCAGCAAAGAAGGCAGTAAAGAAGGCGGTTAAGAAGGCTGTTGTTAAGAAGGCCGCCAAGAAGGCCATCAAGAAGGCTATCGTCAAGAAGGCCATCAAGAAGGCAATCGTCAAGCGGGCGGTCAAGAAGGCAATCGTCAAGAAGATGAGCTAAGAGTAACCCTGTACTAAGGCAAGCAAAAAGGCCCGGTCTGCTCAGAAAGAGCGCCCGGGCCTTTTTGCGTCTGTTGGAGTCTACTTCTTCTGCGCTGTGATCTCGGCCAGCACCTCTTCGCTATGTGTCTGCGGGTCGACCTTCGGCCAGACCTTGACCACCTTGCCAGCAGGCGAGATCAGGAAGGTCTGGCGGCTGGCGAACTTCATGTCGCCGTGCGTCATGACTGGAACACCGTACTCGTCTACGACCTTGTGGTCGGGATCGGCCAGCAGCTTGAAGCTGAAAGTGTCCTTCGCGCACCACGCCTTATGCCCCTCGACCGTGTCCAGGCTCACTCCGAGCACGACGGCATGCAGCGCGTCGTACTTGGCCATGTCACGCTGGAAGTTGTGCGCCTCAATCGTGCAGCCGGTGGTCTGGTCCTTGGGGTAAAAGTAAAGGACGACCCACTTGCCCTTATAGTCCTTCAGGCTTACCGGCTTGTCTTCCTGTGAGGGGAGAGTGAAGTTCGGCGCCGTTGCACCGACCTGAACTGTATCCGTGGCTGCGTTGAGCTTCAAACTGAAGCTGCCTGCTGCGACTACGCCTGCAATAACTGCGATCCACATACCCTTGCGCATCATGTCTTCCTCGTTTTCGGGATTCGTTCTTGGGGATTTCAATGAGAGTGTACGAATGAAAGTGCGCGCAGGACTCACCCCCGGCGTCGCTCATGGTGATTTTACTCTCGCTTAACGGGGCCTTGACCAGTCAATGACAAAACGGCAGGCGTTCAGACCCCATGCAGCAGGCCGAACATCAGCACGGCGAGCACAAAGAGGCTGATCGCAACGTACAGGCGGTCGCGCTCCATAGCGAATGCAATTACGGCGAAGACGACGCGCGCGATAGGGGTCGCAACCAGCAGCAGCACGCCGAACTGGATCAGTGCGGCGGCGTTGCCGGCTGCGACCTCCCGCAGCAGCGCGCCTGGATGCCGCAGCTCCGCCGGTTCGCTCACAAAAGTCCGATAGTTCACTGAGGTATGCGGATGTGCCTTGAGGTACAGCAGACCTCCCACCAGCACGACCGCCGAGGCCAGCAGCACGCCGGACTGCAACAGCCGGCCCATGATTGCGTCCATGCGCTGGTCATCGAAGGGCCTGCGTTCTTCGGTCATAGTTTGCCCATCCAGCCGTTAACGATCATCTCGACTCCCAGCGCCAGAATCACCAGCGTGAACACGGTGCGCAGCACGGAGACGCGCGCCCGCACCAGCAACCGCGCACCCAGCAGCGACCCGATCAAGACGCCCAGCATCACCGGGAAGGCGAGCCCCGGATCAATGTATCCGCGCTTCAGGTAAATCCCCGCGCTTGCCGCTGCCGTTACGCCGATCATGAAGTTGCTCGTTGTCGTCGAGACCTTGAAGGGGATTCGCATCACGCGGTCCATCGCCAGCACCTTCACCGCGCCGGAGCCGATTCCCAGCAGCCCTGAGAGAGTGCCAGCGCCGAACATCGTCGCGAAGCCTCCCGCGATGCGATCCACTTTGTAGGGAATCTGTCCGCCCTGCCCGTCCGGATACTGGCCCGAGAGCCGCAGCCGGTCCGACCACGGACTTGCCTTCCTCTCTCTGCCATCCTCGGGGTGTCCGTTCCTGCTCAGCCACGCGGAGTAGAGAAGCACCAGGCCAAAGATGATGGCCAGTGCCCGCGTCGGGGTTCGCGTCGCGAGAAGCGCGCCGAAGACCGCACCCAGTGTCGTGGCGACCTCGAGGAACATCCCTATCCGCACACTTGAGAAGCCCTCGCGCACATAGGCCGCTGCCGCTCCCGATGAGGTTGCGATGACTGAGATCAGTGATGCCCCGATCGCATAGCGAAGATCCACGTGGAGGACCAGCGTCAGCAGCGGGACCAGTACGACCCCGCCGCCTAGCCCGGTCAGCGCTCCCAGCATCCCGGCCAATGTGGAGCCGGCAAAGATCAGCATAGTAAATGGAAGGGCTGGCATCGCAGATTATTCTAGACGGGGATGCAACCTCGGCCTCGCACAAAAGAGTGAGTCTCCATGCCGCTAACAGGCGTCCTATACGCAGAAGAGACAGGCCCATGAGCAAGCCATGGATGGCTGAAGACATTCCCTCGCAGGTTGGCCGGCGGTTCCTGATCACCGGCGGCAACAGCGGCATCGGCTACCACGCTGCGCTCAAGCTCGCGCGCAAGGGAGCGCAGGTGCTTCTGGCGTGCCGCAACCGCAGCAAGGGCGAGGCTGCCGTGGCGCAGCTCGCCGAAGAGGCCCCTGGAGGCCACGTCGAGCTGGCGCTGCTCGACCTCGCTTCGCTGGAGAGCGTGCGGCAGTTTGCGGCTGAGGAGATCGCCCGCAGGCGTCCACTGCATGTGCTCATCAACAACGCAGGCGTCCTGGCGCCGCCGCGCCGCCGAGAGACCACCGAAGGTTTCGAGGTGCAGTTCGGCACCAACGTCCTCGGGCACTTTGCTCTGACGGGCCTCCTGTTGCCCGCACTGCAACTCACGGCCTCACATTCCGGTGAGCGTCCGCGCATCGTCACGATCGCCTCCATCGCACACAAACGCGGCGGGATCAACTTCGACGATCTGCAATCCACACGCTCGTATTCGTCCATGAAGTCCTACCAGCAGTCCAAGCTCGCCAACCTTATGCTTTCGCTAGAGCTGAGCCGCCGCCTGCGGGCTGCCTCCTGGCCAATCATCAGCGTTGCGGCTCACCCCGGAGTAGCTGATACAAACATTTTCAAGAAAGAAGACTACTCTCCGTTTGAGAAGGCTGTGCGCAACATGATGGGCCACGTCATTGGCACGTTCCTCAACACGGATGCCGAAGGCGCGCTGCCCACGCTCTACGCGGCCACCTCGCCCGACGTCGCAGACGGTGGTTACTACGGCCCACAGGGCTTTCAGGAGATGCGCGGCGAGACCGTCGGCCCGGCGAAGATCGCGCCTGCAGCCCGGGACCAGGCAGCGGCGGCAAGACTCTGGGGTATCTGCGAGGAGCTCACCGGCGTTCGTTACCTCGATCGCTAAGCACGCCGAACTGCTTGACGCATACGATCGCGCGGGCGCAGGATTTGCCTGTCTCTGGTCCAGAGGTGTGTCGCTATGCCCGCCGATTCCTTCGATCTTCAGCGCTTCATTGATGCCCAGGAACAGGTCTACCCGCAGGTGCTCGCCGAACTCCGCGCCGGCCGCAAGCGCAGCCATTGGATATGGTTCATCTTTCCGCAAATTGCCGGGCTTGGCTCAAGCCCTACATCCCAGCACTTTGCTCTCAAGTCGATCGCAGAGGCGGGGGCCTATCTTGAGCATCCCGTGCTGGGCCCGCGCCTGCGTGAGTGCACGCAGCTTGTGCTTGAGATTCACAACCGGATGCAAGGCCGCGCGATCGACAAAATCCTGGGCGACCCGGACGATCTGAAGTTCTGGTCCTCGATGACTCTTTTCGCGGAGGCCACAACGGAGAATCGGCTCTTTCTCGACGCAATTGCAACGTATTTCGCAGGCCAGCCGGACACGAATACGCTCAGGTTGCTCCGCGTCCTATCCTCAGAGGGACAGCGGTAAGAGCGAAGCGACGGCGATTTTCGCAAACGATTCACAGATTTGTGACCGCCCCATCTTGCAAATTCAGTTATCGGTTACGTATGCTCTCCTGCCGTCCGCGCATGGAAGGCTCAACTGCAGCGAACAATCACAACACGACTTTCAGGTAGTTCATCAGGAGGCTCTTTTATGTTCCAAATGAAACGTGCTGGAAAGATCATTCCGGCCTGTATCTTTCTTCTGTTGCTGGTGACTGGATTTGTACCGGTAGCCCTGTATGCTCAGGTAGATACTGGCGGCGTCACCGGTACCGTTACCGACCCAACTGGAGCGGCCGTCCCAGGCGCTCAGATTACCCTCACCAATCCGTCAACCGGTATCTCGCTCACGGCGCAGTCCACAGCGACTGGCAGTTACACAGTTTCCGGCGTGCGAACGGGAACCTATGTCCTTAAGGCCGAGGCACCGGGCTTCCGGACCTTCACCGTAATCGGTGTCGAAGTACACATCCAGAACATCCTGACGATCGACGTCAAGTTCGAGGCTGGCCAAGTCACGCAGCAGGTTGAGGTCACGGCCTCGGCTCCTCTGCTACAGGCCGAGAATGGATCGGTCGGACAGACGATCCGGACGCAGACCGTAAACGATCTCCCGCTGCAGGGCCGAAATTGGACTTCGCTCTCACAGCTCTCGGCTGGCGTCACCACAGCGCCTCCTGGCCAGCCAAGCTCAGACTCAGGCGCTTCGTCCAGCGCCTTCTTCGTGGTTGACGGCGCCAACTTGTGGCAGAACGACTTTAGGCTCAATGGCATCAACGACAACATTGAGATGTACGGGGGCTCCTCCGTCAATAGCAACGCCACCATCACGCCTCCTCCGGACGCCATCGAGGAGTTCAAGCTGCAGAACGGCAACTTCAGCGCCGAGTTTGGGCACTCCACCGGCGGAGTGGTGAATGCCACCACCAAGTCTGGCACCAATCGCTTTCACGGTGACGTGTGGGAATACGTCCGCAACGACGTCTTCAACGCGAACCTCTTCTTCAACAAGCTTAACCAAAAGGCACGGCCGGAATACCGCCAGAACATCTTCGGCGCCACCATCGGCGGCCCGATCGTTCGCGACAAGACGTTCTTCTTCTTTGCCTACCAGGGACAGCGGTACGTGCTGCCCTCTCCTGCCACAAGCACTGTGCCCACCGCGGCGATGGTGAACAGCGGCTTTACCAACCTGCAGGACCTGATTACCTACAACAGCGGCACGGGCACGGACGCTCTCGGTCGCGTCATCCCGCACGGCACCGTCCTCGACCCGGCGACGACGCGCCAGATTCCTGCCTCGGGCGTGGATCCTATTACCGGCCTGAGCGGAACTGCGGGCAGCTATGTGCGCGATCCGTTCTATACCGGGAGCCTGGCCGGGAAGACCACGTTCGTCGGCGCCACCTCGCAGCTCAACATCATTCCGGCCAGCCGTATCGACCCCAATGCCGTGAAGCTGCTCGGGGTCTATCCCACGGCGACCGCCTCGGGTCTTAACAATAACTTTTTCTGGTCTCCCAGAACCGTGACCAATGTCGATACCTATGACCTGCGCATCGACGAGCACATCAACGACAAGAACATCCTGAACGGAACCTATGACCGCAGCCTCTACTCGTCTGCGGTTCCGTCGGCGCTGCCTAACCGGGCCGTGGGTCAGTCGGGAGGGCGCAACGATAGCTTCCCGGCCTATGCCTTCGCGGTTGGATACACCCACGTCTTTACAACGACCCTAACCAACGAAATGCATGTCGGCATGATGCACGCAGACAAGTTGCAGCGGTCGGTCTTTGGAAACACGATGGGAATTCCCGCTGAGTATGGCATCCAGGGCATTCCGCAGGTTGCCAATAACGGCGGAATTCCTCCGATCAACATCAACGGCCTGACCCACATCGGTGTCGGCAATTTCACCCCGACGCTCCAGTACGTCTACAGCATCGAAGGAGCCGACAGCGTCACCAAGGTCTACCGCAACCATGCCTTCAAGATGGGGGTGCAGGTCGACGACATCGAAGGCGACATCTCCCAGCCACCCCAGGGCAGGGGATTTATGACCTATAGCGGCCAATATTCCGATATCCCGAACAAGAACAGCAACCTCACTGGCCTCGGCGATATGCTGCTCGTCCCAATCGCTTCTACAGTTGGTGGCGTAAAGAACGTAGGCGGGCTGGGCACCTTCTCCGGGTCGAACATCTCCGCGACCGACGATCATCGCTGGTACATCGGTGCCTACTTCCAAGATGACTGGAAGATTACGCCGGACCTGACGCTGAACCTCGGCCTCCGTTGGGATTACTTCACGCCCTATGCCGAGAGCTCTGGCCGGCAGGCGAACTTCGTCGCCAACGGCGGAAACGGCAACACCGGCACCTACTACATATCGAATAAGGGGTGCGCAGTGTCGCGTTCCGCATCCTTCGACGCTCTGCTGGTGAGCAGCAACATCACACTCAAGTGCGTCTCAGGCCTTACTCTGGGCAATGCGCAGAAGACGAACTTCGCTCCGCGTCTTGGCTTTGCTTATCGTGTCAATCCGACGCTCGCGGTCCGCGGAGGATACGGCATTGCCTATGGTGCGCTCGGAAACCTGGGTTACGGCGGAACTCTCGGCACCAACTATCCATTTGTCTACACCTCCACCTTCCCCAGCCCCGACTCGCAGCATCCGATCGTGCTTCCCAATGGAGCAACGGCGACCATGGAGAGCGCATTCGCCCAGATCAACATCTCCGACCCCACGGTCAACAGCGGGCAGGGACTGAATCTGTACGGGCGGCAGTATGACTTCAAGACTCCCTACATTCAGTCTTTCAATCTGACAGTCCAGGACCAGTTCACCAACCACGACTCCATCCAGATCGCATACGTCGGATCGACCGGCCGTCACCTGGACAACCTCGGGTACTTCAACTCACCGAGCCAGCTTCTCCCTCCCAGCGCCAACCCTCAGAACTACGTTCCGTTCCCGAGCTTTGCCAGGAACGCAACCTACGAGACGACCAATGCAACCAGCAGTTACAACTCGCTGCAGGTGACCTACGAGCGCCAACTTGGCGCCGGTCTGAGTGTTCTCGCGAACTACACCTACAGCAAGTGCCTGACCGACCAGCACACGCAGGCCTCGCAGAACCAGCAGTACAGGGCCGAATGGCTTCCCGGCTTCGGCATCGCAGCCGACTACGGGCTCTGCGATACCGACGCTACCAACGTGGTCCACGGCTCCGGATCGTATGCGCTGCCCTTCGGCCACGGCCGCGAGTGGCTGGGCAATGCCAACAAGCTCACGGACCTGGCGGTTGGCGGATGGAACGTCAACTTCATCTACACCTACCAGACCGGTCAGCCGTTCACAGTAAACTGCCCAATTGCCACCTCTGCGTTTGGCTGCTTTGCCAATGTCGTTCCGGGCGCAAACATCTACGGCGGCAAGCACAACTACTCGCAGTGGCTGAACCCCCAGGCATTTGCTCAGCCGGCTGCTGCAACGGCGATCGGGCAATCCAACTACGCTCCGCTTGGCGGAGGCCCGCAGCAGGCTCGCGGTCCTCATTTCACCAACCTCGATGCCTCGATCCTCAAGGACTTCACCGTTACCGAGACGGTCAGGCTGCAGTTCCGGGCCGAGGCATTCAACGCAACCAACACTACGCCGCTGGCGCAGCCAGCAACAGGAACCCTGAACTTCCTCACCACAAACTTCAGCTCAATCACCAGCGCCAGAGGGGGACCCAATGCCTCCCGGCGCCTACAACTCGCTATGAAGCTGTTCTTCTAAACCAGATGTTGTACAGGCAGTCAGCGGGCGCGGGAGGAGCACATGCCTCCTGCGTCTTTTTTGTTACATCACCAGACGCTTCGGCAGCGCATGGTGTACGCCCTGCGTCAATTTGACGAGGTTGTGCGGTCAGGGTCTTACTTGCGCGACGCTCTCTACATCAATAGAGACTGCCTTATTCACGCGCAGAACGAAGGTGCTTGGGTCCTTCAATCCCCATTGCACATAGGGTACTTCGAAGTGAGTGTCGAGCTCGACGCCGGCCGATTGCGGGTGAGCGCTCACCATCATCTTCATAGGGTGGTCCGCGCCATGAAGACTGAAGACTCCATCTACAGTGAAGACGCCCTGAGCTGCCTGATCAAACTTGCCCTCCACGTGCGTGGGGCGAAAGGTAATGGTCTGGTATCGCAGGCTCTCGAGAACATCTTTGTGCATTCTCTGATCGCGCGCAGAACTTCCGCTCTCTCCGCTGGCCGCATCGATCTCGATCAAGCCCGTGGCATTGCCGGTGAGAGGATCGTAGTGGATTGCG
Source organism: Edaphobacter bradus (assembly GCF_025685645.1). NCBI lineage: Bacteria > Pseudomonadati > Acidobacteriota > Terriglobia > Terriglobales > Acidobacteriaceae > Edaphobacter > Edaphobacter bradus. Next base: position 76,308 of record NZ_JAGSYF010000002.1, on the reverse strand, counting down.
CCCTTCTTCAGTTTGAAAGATCCATGAACGGTGTGCAGAACATCGCCGAGCGTCCAATGAACGGTTGTAGCTACGGGATCGAGTGTGATGTCGATCTCATGTGGAGCCTGTGCAATCGCAATTGCCACAAAGGTCAGAAGCGACCCAACGATTCCCAGCAACAATCCGAAATTTCGACCGGCCGTGCTCTTCCGTTGCATCGATTTCCCCCTTAACCGTGATGACTTCCAGTCATGAGACTCCAGCCGAGCTTTGGTCCACGCAGCATGGCAAACTCGAACAGACCCTTCATCCCCAAATGGACGGACAGCAGTTCGCGAAACAGCTCCGGATTGGAGGAGAGAGCCCGCATGGCGCGCACCTCAACTGACGGCCAGCGGTCCATTGTCAGCATAAGAGACCCCATGGCGTGTGGCAGCCTTCCGATCCGCTCATGCGCACGGCTATAGCCCGCCAAAGACCCCGCCTCGATTGCTTCGGCCAATGCGCTTGCCTGACGAAACGACATCGCGAGTCCTTCCCCTGTGATGGCATCTGTCGAGCCAGAGGCATCGCCGACCAGGGCAACTGTTCCGTCTGCAACTCGGCTCAATTCGCGGGTTGCTGAAACTGCGCCTCGCTGCTGCGATAGAAGGGGAGCGCTACTGAGCCGCTGGCGTAAGGCAGGGAACGACGCGAGGATATCGCTGCGATCACGCAGGTCAGCGGTGACGAACACGATACACACGGACTCCGGAGATACAGGCGTGACGTAAATCTGACCACCCGGGCCCCAATGCACCTCGACAAACTCGCTCCATGGCCTTATCTGATAGTGCCGCCGAAAGCCATATCGCAGGCGTTTCTTTCGTGTCTGGTCAAGCCCCGCCCAGCGACGCACGAAAGAGCCCTGTCCATCGGCACCGATCAACCAGCGAAACGCTATCTGTGTGCCGTCGATCGAGGACATGCCCCGATCGAGCAGTGTGACGCGGCTGTTCCAGAGGATGTTGACGCCGCAACGATGCGCACGTAGCGCCAGACGTTCGTGCAGCCTGATCCTGCGAACACCGACTCCGTAGCCTTCAGGGAACTGCGCATCTACCTGGTGCGCTGCGTTTGCAAATCGTATTCCGCGAAACGGATATCCATCCTCGTCTGTGATCTGAACGCCGAGGGATTCAAGTGCGCTGAGCGCATTCGGCATGAGCCCTTCACCACATGCCTTGTCAATCGCCGGAGGCAAGGCCTCCACAACCACGCAGCCGATGTTTCTTTGTCGCAGAGCGATTGCGGCGGCTAATCCCGCTGGTCCGCCGCCAACGATGAGTGCATCGGTCGATCCAGGCATCAATGAGTTCCGCTAAACCTTTCCTTATCTAGACGCGGCGGGTCGAAGATCGTTGCGCGGGGGATGTCATCTTTCTGTCACGTGTTTATCAAAGCGTTGCTAAACACAGGCAGTGATCCATCCCCACCGACGCATCAGGGATTGATCAAGGTGATAGCAGATCTCATCATGCAGCTTGTGAAGCTACATCGGTTTGGGGGGAATGAGCATAGTTCCAGACGGAGGTAAAGGCACCGCCGGTTCGCTTAGCGTCTTGCTGGCTTCCTGCCAGGTCAGTCGGGCCGATACCGACGGATAGTTGGTGGCGGTCAACTCGCCCATTACCGGATAGTTGCGAATCCTGTTGATCTGGTCCATACTTGCTAGCGATACAAAGCTGACGGGTTGTGTTGAGGCGAAGGACTATGGACCTTTGGCCGCTGGCAGTCTATCTCGTAATCGTTATCATGCTCGTTGTCGCTATGCTTGGCCTGTCTTTCGTACTGGGTCAGCGACATCACAATCGGGCAACGGGCACCCCCTATGAATCAGGTATCCTCTCGCAGGGGTCTGCGCGAGTGCGGTTGTCGGCCAAGTTCTACTTGGTCGCCATGTTCTTCGTGATCTTCGATCTCGAAGCGGTCTTCATTTTTGCGTGGGCGATCTCCGTCCGTGAAACTGGATGGACCGGCTACGGCGAGGCCTCGCTTTTTATGGCGGTCCTGCTCGCAACCCTGGTCTATCTATGGCGCGTGGGTGCGCTGGATTGGAGCGGAAGCCGACGGACAAGTTAGAAACGGATGGTGAATTATGCCCTGGTCGATCAGTCGGCTTGGTGCCCCGCAGGTTGAAAAAGTCGGTGAATCTTCTGACGACGCGATCCGTCGTACGCTCATTCTGTCTCGCGTGGATGACCTTGTTGCTTGGGGTCGCAAAAACTCCGTCTGGCCCTTCAACTTTGGTCTCTCATGTTGCTTTGTGGAGATGGCTACGAGCATTACCAGCAAATATGACATCTCGAGGTTCGGCGCTGAAGTGATACGCGGTACACCACGAGAAGCAGACCTCATGGTCATTGCAGGTACGGTCTTCATCAAGATGGCTCCGGTCATTCAGCGCCTGTATGAGCAGATGATGGAGCCGCGCTGGGTCATCTCCATGGGCTCATGCGCGAATTCAGGCGGCATGTATGACATCTACAGCGTTGTACAGGGCGTAGATAAGTTCTTGCCCGTAGACGTATATGTGCCTGGGTGTCCGCCTCGGCCGGACGCATTTCTCGAAGGTGTCTTGTTGTTGCGTGATGCGGTTGGAAAGGAAAAGCGGCCCCTGAGTTGGGTAGTCGGGCCGCAGGGAGTGGAGCGGCCTGAGATGCCTTCCATGCGAGATGAGAAGCGGGCTCAGCGGCAGTTGCTGACGGTGCTCAGGACTCCCGATAGCGTATAGCGGTACTGGCGGTGCTGTATGGCAAGTGGCCTCGTCCTCGATCAGGAGCTACAGCATGAATTGGGGGATACTGCTGCGCCTCAGTCGGCCCGTGACGATATTCCTACATTCTGGGTGTCGAAGGATGCCATCCATCAGGCGATACGCTCGCTTCACTCCAGCATCTCCGATCCATATACGATGCTGTACGATCTCACGGCAATCGACGAACGCGGACGTGCGCATCGCGACGGTCAGCCGCCGAGCGACTTCACGGTGGTTTACCACCTCTACTCGTTTGAGCGAAATTCGTATGTTCGGCTGAAGGTCGCGCTCAACGAAGAGCAGCTAACACTGCCAACCATCACCGATATCTTCCGTGCCGCCAACTGGTACGAGCGCGAAGTGTGGGACATGTTCGGCATTGTCTTCGACAAGCACCCGCATTTGGAGCGCATTCTCATGCCGCGGAGTTGGTCGGGACACCCATTGCGCAAGGATCATGCGGCACGCGCCACTGAGATGGGGCCGTTCCGTCTGCCGGACGAAAAGCAGGACGCCGAACAGCAAGCGTTGCAGTTTCATCCTGAAGAGTGGGGCATGTTGCGCGAGCATGACGGTCTGGACTTTCTCTTCCTGAACGTAGGGCCGCAGCACCCGGGCACGCACGGCGTTCTGCGCATCGCTCTACAGCTTGATGGCGAAGTGATCGTCGATGCTGTGCCAGACATAGGCTTTCATCATCGCGGCGCAGAAAAGATGGGCGAGCGCCAGACGTGGCATACCTATATTCCTTACACCGACCGTGTGGACTATCTGGGCGGTGTGATGAACAACTTCGCGTACCTGACAGCGGTTGAAAAGCTTGCAGGTATTACGGTGCCGCCACGTGGGCAGATGATTCGCGTCATGATGGCGGAGCTCTTTCGCATCATGAGCCACCTGGTCTGGTACGGCACGTTCGCGCAGGATCTCGGCCAAATGTCGCCGGTGTTTTATCTGTTCAACGACCGCGAACGAGCCTTTGGGATTGTCGAAGCGATCTGCGGCGCGCGCATGCACCCGAACTGGTTTCGTATCGGGGGGGTGGCACAAGACCTTCCGAATGGATGGGACCGGTTATTCCGAGAGTTTCTGCAATACTTGCCAGCCCGGCTCGATGAATACGATCGCACCGTTATACGCAACCGTCTGTTCAAAGGGCGCACAAAGGGAATTGGCGGCTGCACGGTCGAAGAAGCGATCGAGTGGGGCATGACAGGGCCGAATCTGCGTGCCTGCGGACTCGAATGGGATTTCCGCAAGAAGCAGCCCTACTCCTGCTACAGCCAGCTCGACTTTGAAATACCAGTCGGCCAATCCGGTGATTGTTATGACCGTGCAGTTGTCCACGTTGAGGAGATGCGTCAGAGCCTTCGCATCATCCAGCAGTGCGTCGACAACATGCCGGGAGGCCCATGCAATGCCGAACATCCGCTCACCACGCCGCCACCCAAGGCGCGCACCATGCATGATATCGAGACGCTTATCCATCATTTTCTTGGCGTGAGCTGGGGGCCAGTCATTCCAGCGGGAGAAGCAATGGCGGCAATTGAAGGGACCAAGGGCAATAACGGCTACTACCTGATCAGTGACGGGGGAACTGGCTCGTACAGGACGCGTATCCGCACGCCGTCATTCCCGCATATGCAGATGCTGCCGCAGCTGTGCCGGGGGCTTATGATTCCGGACCTGCTGGCGATTCTTGGGAGCCTGGACTATGTGCTCGCCGATATCGACCGATGACACCAGAAGGGAAGCGAAGCGATGCTGACTACTGAGGAACGAAGAGAGATCGAGACGAAGCTTGGCGACTATCCGAACAAGCAGGCCATGAGCATCGAGTCCATGCTGATCGTCCAGCGAAATCGCGGGTGGGTCTCGGAGGAAAGCCTGCGAGACATTTCGGAGCTTCTTGGACTTTCCGTTGCCGACCTGGATGGTGTCGCGACGTTCTACAACCTGATCCGACGCAAACCTGTCGGACGACATGTGGCACTAGTCTGCGACAGCGTCTCCTGCTGGATCATGGGCTGCGATCGTGTGCGCGATCGTCTTTGCAGCAGCCTGGGTACAACGCTCGGCGGCACGACAGCAGACGGACGGTTCACCCTTTTGCCTATTGTTTGTCTGGGCGCGTGCGATCACGCACCCGCTGTGATGATCGACGGCAAGTTGTACGAAGATGTTGACGAGCGGCGGATCGAGGAAGTCGTAGCGCAGTACGAGTAGGTGAGCTCTATGGATAAACCTCTGACTGGGAACTTTCGAGCCGATAAAGAGGCAGTAAGCCTTGCAGAGTACGAACGCAGCGGAGGCTATCAAGGTCTTCGCAAAGCAATGCTCATGGCGCCGGCAGAAGTGATTGAACTAGTGAAGAGGTCCAATCTTCGCGGACGGGGAGGCGCGGGCTTTCCCACCGGCATGAAGTGGAGCTTTGTACCTTTGGGAAAAGACGCACCGCATCCAAAGTATCTGGTTGCAAACGCCGACGAGATGGAGCCCGGTACGTTCAAAGATCGCGCGCTGATGGAACGCGATCCACATCAGTTGATCGAGGGCATGATCGTCGCGGCTTATGCGATTGAGGCCGACATCGGTTATATATTTCTGCGGGGGGAGTACGAGTGCTCCTACGAACGTCTTGCCCGAGCAATCGCCGAAGCGCAAGCAAGCAATTACCTCGGACGCAACATTCTCGGGTCAGGCTATAACCTCGCGATCCACCTTCATGCCAGCGCAGGCCGCTACATCTGCGGTGAGGAGACCGCGCTGCTCAACGCGCTCGAAGGCAAGCGGGCACACCCGAGAACGAAGCCACCGTTTCCGCAGATTTCAGGGCTCTGGGGAAAGCCGACCGTCGTCCAGAACGTAGAGACGCTCTGCAATGTTCATCACATCGTGAACCACGGGACCGACTGGTTCCGTGGCCTGAGCCGGACCCAGGACGGTGGCACGAAGCTCTACGGTGCCAGTGGCAAGGTCAAGAGGCCGGGGCTTTGGGAACTTCCAATGGGTACACCGCTGCGGGAGATCTTGGAGGAACACGCAGGAGGAATGCGTAACGGCCTGCACTTCCGCGGGGTCCTGCCTGGCGGAGCATCGACTGATTTTCTGGTGGAGGAACATCTAGACACGCCCATGGACTACGAACACGTGCAGAGAGCGGGAAGCCGCCTGGGCACCGGAACCATGATTGTGCTGGATGACCAGACGTGTCCCGTCGGCATGGTGTGGAACCTCGAGCACTTCTTTGCACAGGAATCCTGCGGCTGGTGCACGCCGTGCTGGAGCGGGCTCGCGTGGACGGAAAAGATTCTGTACGCGATGGAGCAAGGCAAGGGAAGCGCACGCGATCTCGAAACACTGACATTTCAGACGAAGTTCCTTGCTCCCGGCAACACATTCTGCGCGCTTGCTCCCGGAGCAGTGGAACCGCTTCAGAGCGCATTGAAGTACTTCGCCGACGATTTTCGGCGGCACGTCGATGAACAGCGGTGTCCGTGGAGGAGATGACCGTGGCGACTATTTTTATCGACAATGAGCCCAGGCAGGCTAACCCCAAACAGAACCTTCTTCACGCCTGTCTTTCGCTGGGCTATGACCTCCCTTATTTCTGTTGGCATCCTGCTCTGGGATCAGTGGGAGCGTGCCGCCAGTGTGCAATCAAGCAATTTCGCAATGAGCAGGACACCACAGGAAAGCTCGTGATGGCCTGCATGACACCGGCCGTAGAGGGTATACGCATCTCGATTGCCGATACCGAGGCTGCAGCTTTTCGTGCGGCGGTCATTCAGGGCTTGATGCAGAACCACCCGCACGATTGCCCGGTCTGTGACGAAGGCGGCGAATGCCATCTTCAGGACATGACGGTGATGACTGGCCACCGGCAACGCGTTTACAGCTTCGGCAAAAGAACTTTTCGCAACCAGTATCTGGGCCCGCTGGTGAATCATGAGATGGACCGCTGTATCCAGTGCCAGCGGTGCGTGCGTTTCTATCGCGAATACGCAGGCGGCCACGATCTGAATGCATTTCATCTGCGCGACACCATCTACTATGGGCGGCACGAAGACGGCGTCTTAGAGAACGAGTTCAGCGGCAATCTGGTGGAGATCTGTCCAACAGGTGTCTTTACGGATGCGACTCTCAAGCGCCACTACACGCGCAAATGGGACCTCCAGATGGCGCCTTCCATCTGCATACATTGCGGACTCGGTTGCAACATTACAGTCGGCGAGCGATACGACGCGCTCCGTCGCGTGGTCAATCGCTACAATCACGAAGTTAACGGCTATTTTCTTTGCGATCGTGGCCGGTTCGGCTATGAATTCGTCGAGAGCAGCCTGCGCATTCGCCACCCACTTGTTCACGGTAAATCGGTCACAAAAGGCGAGGCACTGGAACGATTCGGCGCCGTCCTTCGCGAAGGCAATGTGGTAGGTATCGGGTCCCCGCGAGCCTCCTTGGAAGCCAACTTTGCGTTACGCACAATGGTTGGCCCGGATCGATTCTTCGCCGGAGTCCCCGACGAAGAGGCGCGGCTGTTCTCAGCCATGATCCGCATCCTGCGCGAGGGGCCGGCGCGGTCTCCTTCACTCGATGAGGTGGAGCATTCGGATGCCGTGTTTGTGGTCGGCGAGGATCTCACGAACGTCGCGCCGATCATGGCGCTGCGACTGCGCCAGTCCGTACGCCAGGCACCCATGCGTATTGCCGCCGGCCTGCACATCCCCGAATGGCTTGACCACGCGGTGCGAGAGGCCGTGCAGGACGCGAAGGGGCCGCTCTTCATTGCCTCTCCGTATGCAACGAGGCTAGATGACATCGCGGCGGCTACCTATCACGCTTCGCCGGACGATCTGGCGCGACTGGGCTTCGCCGTCGCGCATGCGATCGACACGACGGCCCCTGCAGTGGCAGGGCTTCAGAAAGAGTTGGAGTTGATGGCTGCCAATATAGCTACAGCCTTGCTTGACGCTCAACGTCCTCTTGTAGCCTCAGGTGCGAGCTGCCGCAGCCAGAGTGTCATTGAAGCCGCGGCACAAATTGCCTGGGCCCTATGTAAGTCAGGTCGTCCGGCAAGCCTCAGTTTCACTACACCGGAATGCAATAGCCTTGGCCTTTCATTGATGGAGCCGCGACCGCTCTCCGAGGCGTTTCGGACGATCAACAGCGGATCAGTCGATACGCTGATTGTCCTTGAGAACGATCTGTTCCGCCGCGCCTCTGCAAACGAAGTAACGTCGTTGCTGCGTGGCGTCCGGCATCTGGTCGTGCTCGATCATCTTGGGAATGCCACTACGGAAGCGGCCGAACTTGTGCTGCCCGCTGGCACCTTCGCCGAATCGGATGGCACGCTCGTGAATAGCGAAGGACGCGCACAACGGTACTTCCAGGCTCTGGACCCCAGCACTGACGTGCAGGCGAGCTGGCGATGGTTGCGTGAAGGCTCCGTGGCGGCAGGCAAGAGCGAGGTTCAATGGCAGGGTCTTGACGACCTCACCACGGCGATGGCCGCAGAGATAGACGCACTCAAAGCCGTTCCAAAAGTCGCCCCACCGCGCAGTGCAGTTGGCAAGATTGCTCGTGAACCGAGCCGGTATAGCGGCCGCACCGCGATGCTCGCCAACATCAGCGTGAACGAGCCCAAGCCGCCTGACGACCCCGATTCCGCGCTGGCCTTCTCCATGGAAACTGGTCCGAATCTGGTACCGCCTTCGCTGATTCCGTTTTTCTGGGCGCCTGGGTGGAACTCGGTGCAAGCAGTGAACAAATTTCAGAGCGAGATGGGAGGGCCACTACGTGGTGGTGACCCCGGAGTTCGTTTGATCGAACCGGCACTGAAATCAGACTGGCGGTATTCTTCCGCAATTCCTCCCGCTTTCAGGTCGCAATCGGGGGAATGGCTTCTCATCCCTATCTTTCATATCTTCGGCTCAGAGGAACTCAGTCGGCATGCGCAGGGTATCGCGCAGCTTCTCCCGCGTCCCTATCTAGCGTTGAACTCGGCGGAAGCTGCTATGGTTGGCGTGAAATCTGGGGAGTCGATCAAGGTAGTTGTCGAAGACTCCCAGTTTGAGTTGGAGGTTGTGTTGCGTGCCGACCTGCCGCGTGGCCTGGCCGGCGTACCTGCAGGACTGTCTCTGTTCGACGGCATACAACTCCCGGTCTTCTGCAAGCTCACGCCATCTGGAGCCGAACTCCTGGCGAGAGGTGCGTCATGAGAACAACTCTTTTCCCTCTGATCATCATTGGTGTTGTCCTGTTCGTAGTTCTCAATCTGTCGGCGGGGCTGATTTGGGTTGAACGCCGTCTGCTTGCACTGTGGCAGGACCGATATGGCCCAAACCGGGTTGGACCTTTCGGCCTGGGGCAGATCGTTGCAGACTCGATCAAGCTTTTTACCAAAGAAGACTGGATTCCACCGTTCGCCGACAAACCAGTCTTTGTCCTCGCGCCTGCGATTGTTGTGGCTACCGCGTTGATCTCGTTCGCGGTCGTGCCCTTTGCTCCAGGATTCGTGATCGCCGATCTCAATATCGGGGTTCTCTTCCTTCTGGCGATGTCGTCGTTGGGCGTTTACAGCGTCGTTCTTGCCGGCTGGTCTTCTAACAACAAATACTCGCTGCTTGGGGGCATCCGTGCCGCCGCGCAGATGATGAGCTATGAAGTCTTCATGGGGCTCTCGCTTCTCGGCACCGTCATTCTGGCTGGCTCATTCCGTCTTACGGACATCGTCGAAGCGCAGCGCGGACTGTGGTTCGTGGTTCCTCAATTCCTCGGCTTCGTCCTGTTCCTGATCGCGGGAGTTGCCGAAACGCGACGGCTTCCCTTCGATCTTGCAGAAGCAGAAAGCGAATTGATTGCGGGCTTTCATTCCGAATATTCAGGCATGAAGTTCGGCATGTTCTTCGTCGGCGAATACATTGGCGTCATTCTCGTCTCGGCAACCATTTCGTTGTTATTTTTTGGCGGCTGGCTCGGCCCCGTGCTCCCGCCTGCGATTTGGTTCGCCGTAAAGACAATGTTTTTCATCTGTCTGTTCATCCTGTTTCGCGCGGCGCTTCCCCGGCCGCGATTTGATCAGCTTATGTCCTGGGGTTGGAAGGTAATGCTGCCTCTCGCTCTGGTGAATATTCTCGTGACTGGAGCGGTCGTGCTAGCCCGAAGGTGAAGGGAGGCGTTTCTGTGCTCAGCTTGGTGCGTTCTCTATGGGAGGTCTTCCGGCACGCGTTTGCACGGCGTGTGACGGTTCAGTACCCGGAACAAAAGGCCTATCTCGCGCCCCGGTACAGGGGCCGCATTGTTCTCACCCGTGACCCCGACGGTGGAGAACGCTGTGTCGCTTGTAACCTCTGCGCTGTGGCCTGTCCGGTGGCGTGCATCTCGCTCCAGGCAACGGAAGACGAGCATGGCAGGAGATATCCGGAATTCTTCCGCATCAACTTTTCCCGCTGCATCTTCTGTGGCTTCTGCGAAGAAGCTTGCCCTACCTACGCAATTCAACTGACACCGGATACCGAGATGGGCGAGTACAAGCGGCAAAATCTTGTGTACGAGAAGGCGGACCTGATGATAGACGGCCCGGGAAAGTATCCCGACTACAACTTCTGGCGCGTCGCGGGAGTTGCCATAGGCGGTAAAGACAAAGGACAGGCCGAGAACGAACTCGAGCCAGTCGATATCCATAACCTGATGCCCTGAGGAAACTTCATGGTCCTACTCTTTTATCTTGCAGGTACTCTCGCAGTCGTAGCTACGTTGCTTGCCATCACACAGCGGCACGCGGTGCACGCGCTGCTCTATCTGATCGTGTCGTTGCTGGCAGTCGCTGCCGACTTTTACGCGCTCGGCGCACCATTTGTCGCGGCGCTTGAAATCATGATCTACGCGGGAGCCATCATGGTGCTCTTCGTGTTTGTCGTCATGATGCTCAATCTGGCGGAGCATGCGATGGAAGTGGAACGCGAGTGGCTGAAGCCAAAAAACTGGTTCGGACCTGCACTTTTTGCTTTGATCCTGCTGGGAGAACTGGTCTTTTGCACCGCAACATCGTTCAGCACGCCTTCCCTCATGAACATAGTGAGCCCAAAGCAGGTTGGCATGTCACTGTTCGGGGGGTATTGGATAGGAGTGGAGCTCGCGTCGTTGTTATTGACGGCGGGCCTCGTCGGAGCATTTCATCTGGGACGCCATGCCATTGCGGGAGAGGAGAAACAACATGTCACCAGTACCGATGCAGCACATATTGATTCTCGCAGCGATCTTGTTCCTGCTGGGTCTCGCGGGACTTCTCACGCGGCGTAATCTCATCTTCACGCTCATGTGCATTGAGATCATGCTCAACGCGAGCGGTCTGGCATTCGTCGCTGCGGGGTCTCGCTGGGCACAACCTGACGGCCAGGTCATGTTTCTATTCATTCTCGCCATGGCCGCCGCCGAGGTGTCTGTTGGATTGGCATTCGTCCTCCTCTACCACAAAAAGCAGCTTGCATTGGATGTGGACGCTGCCAGCGAGTTGAGAGGTTGATATGTTTCAACTGCTGTGGCTGATCGTCGCCATTCCGTTCGCCAGTGCTGTCCTGCTAGGACTGTTCGGCTCCAATCTGCCGCGCCGCGTGGTCGCAGTCATCGGTGCTGGCTCGATTGGACTCATTGCGGCACTTACTCTACTGGTTGGCGCGGAGTTCATCACACACTCGCCGGTCGGCAACGTATACGTCCAACACTTGTGGACATGGATGGAGAGCGGCGGATTTCGCCCTGAGATCGCCTTCTATCTCGATCCTGTTTCGCTCATCATGCTTTTGGTCGTCACCTTTGTCGGCTTCCTGATTCATCTCTATTCGGTTGAATACATGCGCGACGATGACGGGTATGCGCGCTTCTTCGCCTACATGAACCTCTTTGTGGCGTCGATGATCACGCTCGTACTGGCGAACAATCTGCTGTTGCTGTATCTGGGATGGGAGGGCGTCGGACTGTGTAGCTTTCTGCTGATCGGTTTCTGGTATCGCGAACCGCAGAACGTGCGGGCTGCCAGCAAGGCTTTCATCGTAACGCGGTGCGGTGATACCGCCTTTGCGCTCGGACTGTTCCTCCTGTTTACCCGTCTGGGAACGCTGGATATTCAGGAACTGATGCATCGGGCCGCAGCGCAATGGAGCCCGGGCAGCAGCATTGCAGTGGTGGCGACGGCGTTGCTCCTGGGCGGAGCGGTCGGCAAGTCCGCGCAGTTGCCGCTCCAGACATGGCTGCCGGACGCCATGGCAGGCCCCACACCCACAAGCGCCCTGATTCACGCCGCGACCATGGTGACTGCGGGCGTGTATCTGATCGCACGCACGCACACGCTCTTCTCCCTTGCGCCTCCCGTTCAACTCGCGGTGGCAATCATCGGGACTGCCACCATGTTGCTCGCGGCCTTCTGCGCGCTCGCACAGCGTGACATGAAGCGAGTGCTGGCCTACTCCACGATGAGTCAGATCGGTTACATGTTCCTCGCGCTTGGACTGGGGGCGTGGTCGGCTGCCATGTTCCATCTCATGACGCATGCCTTCTTCAAGGCGCTTCTCTTTCTGGCCGCTGGCGTAGTCATCCATGCTGTGCACGAGCAGGACTTGTACCGCATGGGCGGGCTCCGCTCCGAGTTGCGGCTTGCCTTCTGGTCGTTCGTAATCGGCGGCTCAGCATTGGCAGGCCTGCCGCTCATCACTGCTGGCTTCTTCAGCAAGGACCTCATCCTGTGGCAATCGTGGGCCGGCCCAAACGGCAGTGCCTGGTTCTGGATTGCCGGGATGACCGGTGCTCTGCTCACCTCGCTCTACACCTTCAGGATGATCCTGCTGGCCTTCTATGGTCCGCAGCAGTCGCAAGTTCGCGAAGAGAGTGGCCTCGCGGTGCGCGTCTCGCTGACTGTGCTTTGTGTTCTGTCGCTTGTAGGCGGATATGTGGATACACCTCCACATTTTGGCGGAGTGCCCGCGTTTTCCAACTTTCTAAGCAGCGTATTGCCGCCGCTCGAGGAAGTGCACATAGGCCCGATTACGGAGACTATCACCGCGCTCTGTGCCAGCACAGTGTTCGCACTCGGCCTCGGTTTGGCGTACCTGCTCTTTGGGCCGCAGCGTTCACGGCAGCCCGCGCAGAATATCCTCGAGCAATTGTGGCTCGCCGGTTGGGGATTTGATTGGATGTACGACCGGCTGTTCGTCCGGCCGTTCCAGTGGCTCGCCCGCAAGAGCGCGAGCGATCCGGCGGATGTACCGGTCAACGGCTTAGCGCAGATGACCGTACTAAGCTACCGTGCGTTGCGGTTGACACAAACCGGACGCGTGCGCTGGTATGCAACCGGTCTTGCCATGGGCACTGCAGTGATCCTCGCAATTGCATTCTTTGCTCGTTGAGGTGTTTCGCATGATTCTCCCGAGTCTCATCGTGATTCTGATTATCGGCGGCATCGCATCCTGGATCGTTGCACGTCGAAGCACGGTTGTGGCGCGTTGGATTGCTGTCGTCAGCGTGCTGGCAGACTTTGCAACGTGCCTCGGGGTCTGGATGGCCCGCGCAGGCCGATCGCAGTTCACGCCGGAGCGCTGGTTTGTGGAATGCAACGTCGCCTGGATTCCGCAGTTCGGCATCCACATCCACCTTGCAATCGATGGGCTAAGCCTGGCATTACTTCTGCTCACCTACTTCCTTGGCGTTATGGCGGTCCTCTGTTCCTGGACTGAGATTCAGGAGCGAGTCGGCTTCTTTCACTTCAACCTGCTCTGGGTATTGGCTGGCATCACGGGCGTCTTTCTTGCAACAGATCTCCTTCTCTTCTATTTGTTCTGGGAGTTGATGCTGGTGCCGATGTACTTCCTGATCGGCATATGGGGACACGAGAGGCGAATCTATGCGTCGACAAAGTTCTTCCTCTTCACGCAATTGAGTGGTCTGTTGATGTTGATTGCGATCGTTGCGCTGGCGGTTTTTCACTACCAGTCAACCGGCGTCTTCACCTTCGACTATGAGCAGTTGCTCCAGACAACTCTGTCGCCTCGCGCGGCCCGTCTGCTGATGCTTGGGTTTCTCATTGCGTTCGCGGTGAAACTGCCTGCATTCCCCTTTCACACCTGGCTCCCGGATGCGCACACAGAAGCTCCCACTGCGGGAAGCGTCGTGCTGGCGGGGCTCTTGTTGAAGACGGGAGCATACGGACTGATTCGTTTTGTACTGCCGCTCTTTCCAGGTCCGTCGCATGAGCTGGCTCCCTTGATGATGACCATTGGCGTGATCGGAATTCTCTATGGTGCGGTGCTCGCCGTCGGCCAGACCGACCTCAAGCGCCTCGTCGCTTACACCAGCGTGAGTCACATGGGGTTCGTGCTGCTCGGAGTCTTCGCCGGAAATCAAATCGCCCTCGAAGGCGCCGTGGTCCAGATGATAAGTCATGGAATCAGCACGGGTGCCCTGTTTATTCTTGCTGGCCTGCTTCAGGAAAGACTGCATACGCGCGAGATATCGCAGATGGGAGGCCTGTGGGAGACCATGCCGGTGCTCAGTGGGGCGGGCCTTGTATTTGCTATGGCTTCACTCGGGCTTCCAGGGCTGGGGGACTTCGTGGGTGAATTTCTCGTCCTGCTTGGGACATACCGGGCGAATGTTGGTCTCGCCACTGTCGCTACCCTCGGCCTTCTCGCCGCCACTCTCTACGGTTTGAGGTTTGCGCAAGGCGCGTTTCAAGGCCCCAACCGGCATCATTGGAGACTGCCGGACATGCGGCCGCGCGAATGGGCGGCCCTTGGCCTGATGATGATCTGCCTTGTTTGGATAGGCCTCTATCCGCAGCCGGTTCTGCGCGCCATCCGTCCAAGCCTCGCTACCGCGCAGCAAAGCGCACTTCCACAGGAGCTGGTCAGGAGATAAAGAATGAGCCACGCCGACTTTACCGCATCATTGCCGATGCTGATCGTTTCGGTAACTGCGGTTCTATTGATGCTCTCAATTGCTATCCGGCGCAGTCACATGGCTGCCGCCGCTATTTCATTGATCGGCCTGTTTGTGGCGCTCGCGAGCCTGCCCTTTGCGTCGTCCGTTGTGCCGCGGCAGGTCACTGCTTTCTTTATCTTTGACTCTTACTCCCTTATCTATGTGGCGATTCTCCTCCTCGCCACGGCATTTGTATTTCTGCTCGGCTACGACTACCTGGATCGGCGCAAGGAACATCGTGAGGAGTTTTACCTCCTCGTACTGCTCGCAACGACGGGTGCGATGGTGCTTGTGGCCAGCCGAAACTTCGCGTCCTTCTTCCTTGGTCTTGAGCTGTTGAGTGTGGCGCTCTACACGTTGATCGCATACGCTCGCACTGAGAGGGCCGTCGAAGCGGGGATCAAGTATCTGATTCTGGCCGCGTCGTCCTCATCCATTCTGCTCTTTGGTCTTGCTCTCATTTATTCGGGATCAGGGACCATGGAACTCTCCCAATTCACTGCAATGACTCATTCAACCAGGCAAGCGAGCTCACTTCTTTTCCTCGCAGGCTTGGCGCTCACCCTCACGGGGGTAGGCTTCAAGCTGGCAGTTGTCCCTTTTCACCTCTGGACGCCGGATGTTTACGAGGGCGCGCCCTTGCCGGTCACTACGTTTATCGCCACCATATCGAAAGGTGGCATGTTTGCATTGCTCTTGCGCTGGTTTCATTCGGAGGTTGGGGGGCTGGCCGGAGCGCCGGGCCTTGTCCTCTCGATCATCGCCATCGCTTCGATGCTGACGGGTAATCTTCTCGCGCTGCGGCAGACTAACGTCAAGAGGATCCTCGCATACTCGTCCATTGCGCATATGGGCTATCTTCTGGTTGCGTTGCTCGCAGGTGGAGTACTCGGAGCTTCGGCAGCCACCTACTACCTGGCGGCCTATATGGTGACCATCCTCGGCGCCTTCGGCACCATGACCGTCCTCTCGGGCACGCGATGGGAAGCTGCTTCGCTGGATAGCTTCCGTGGGCTCTTCTGGCAGAGGCCGCTCGTCGCAGCCACGTTCACCACCATGCTTCTTTCGCTCGCCGGAATTCCGCTCACAGCAGGATTCCTCGGCAAGTTCTATGTCCTTATCGCAGGCGCTTCACAATCCCGCTGGGTGCTTCTCTTTACCCTTGTCGTTAGCAGCACGATCGGTCTTTTCTACTACCTTCGCATCATCGTCGTCATGTACTCCCAGCCTGCGGAGCACATCGCGGCAGGAGACCCGGGTACACTTCCCTTGTCCATCCCGGCAGCTCTGGCATTGGCCGCTCTGACAGGTCTGGTGTTTCTGCTTGGCGTTTACCCGGCACTTCTCTGGAACGTTATCGTAGAGGCGACACACAACCTCGGATAATCCGTGCAAGAGCCGCGGGCGACGATCTAGCAGGGGTATTTCCCTTCGATGTAATTCTCGAGCTGTTCAATGGTCTGATCCTGCGCGAAGGAGATCCACTGCACCAGGTCTCCAATCGAGATCACACCATGAACCTTGCCGTCGCAGACCACCGGAAGGTGACGGACCCGATGTGTTGTGATGAGCCGCATGGCCTCGTCCACGGAACACTCCGGGCGGATGGTAATCATCGGCTCCGACATGATCTCGCGCACGGGAGTCTCCTTCGACGAACGCCCCTGAATGATCACTTTCCGGGCATAATCCCGCTCCGAAACGACACCTTCAAGGTGCTCGCCGTCCATAACCAGCAACGCACCCACATCCTTGTCCGCCATCATCTTCATGGCATCATAAACAGTCGCATCGGGAGGTACATGCCATACCTCCGTGCCCTTCTTACGTAGAATGAACAACACGGGATCGAAGACTCTCATGGCAACTCCTTGCACACAGTTGCGTCTAAGAGTGGCATTCAAAGGAAGAACGAGGCAGGTGCGCCGAACACCAGTATTTGCATGTCGGGCTCTGGGGCGCGGCACTCTCACTGGAAGATAAACGAACCTTCGCAGTATTCCGCCCGCACGACCCAATGAAGAAGACCGTCACTCGATCGAACATAGTACGCCCAACTCTGGTTCCTTTGCACGTCTGTATCGTCGATTTTTGACGCGTCCGGGCATACCGTCATTGTCCGGTAGGTGCCCCTCCGACCCCTATAGCCCTACGTCTGGCACTCCGTCTAATCGCGATCCAGGCTAACTGACTGAAAGGATTGACCGTACCACAAGATTCGAGAGACCAATAAGACGCTTATAGAGGATCTCTTTTGCACTGAATCTTGTGAAGATTATCTGGCCGCTCGCGAAATACCTGGCGGTCTTCCAGTTTTCAAAGAGCTCAAATGAAGACAATTTCATTCTAGTTTCAGCCATCACTAATGTGCGAGAGCAATCTTCAATAGGAAAGATTGGAACATGTTGATGAAATCTCCGCTTCATTCTTTTACCGGAGAAATTGATTGTCTGGATTAGGAGAATTGATGAGAAAAATAGTTCACCTGGCCTGTATAGCAGCGCTCTCCAGTGTTTTTGTTGGTCAAATTCTGGCACAGGAGAATAGGGAACAGGCTGTCTCTGGTCTGCGGAAAGTAGATGCGAAGGAGATGGACCCTTCGTATACGACTCCCGCACCATTCGCACAAAAGCTAGTGGATGAGGCCCTGGCAAAACACCCGGAAGTCCTTCTTCTGGCTATCCACGCAGCGCCGCCACATCACAAGAATGTCATTGTTGCCTCAAATTTCGGGCGCATTGGCAAGATTGGCGACGAAGATGATCTTCGTTGCATTCGGACGGGAAAGAGCAATCTCGAGGTGAGCGCGAACGGCAAACACTTCGAGGATGAGTTGGCGCTGCAGGACGCCTCCGGCAAAACGATTGGCGCGCTCGGGGTGGTATTCAATTACAAAGCGGGCGACGACAAGGCGGCGCTAGAGAAGATCGCCGAGCAAATTCGAGACGAAATGAAGGTGCAGTTGCCTGAAGAATCGGCGCTATTTCAATCGGTGAAATAGGACGGCCGAACTAACATCCATTAGCTATGCAGATGCCGGCAAGTCCCTCTTTATCTCAGGCATAACGCGCACTGAAATAGACTCCCGTACTGAAGGTGAGGTGAACCTGAAAGGGTTTTCATGTAGTCTTAATGTCCGCTTTACGACCGACATTTTTAAAGTATCGGGGGCTTCACAATGCGTATTTTATTGGTCGAGGATGAGCCCAAGGTGTCAGGATTTGTGGAGCGCGGTCTTGCGGCTGAGCGCTACGCTGTCGATGTGGTCGCGGATGGGCGCGAGGGCCTGGAGATGGCCGAGACGTATCCGTATGACCTGATCATTCTGGATCTCATGCTTCCGAGGATGGACGGCAAGGAAGTGCTGCAACGGATTCGTCGCAATGACACGTGTGTCCCGATCCTGGTCCTTACAGCACGGGATACAGTAGAAGATAAAGTGCTGCTATTCGATAGTGGCGCTGATGATTATCTGACGAAACCGTTTGCCTTTGCCGAACTTCTTGTTCGCACCAAGGCTCTTCTCCGCAGGGGACCGGTCAACCGGTCCAGTACCCTGACGGTAAGCGATCTTGAACTGGATCGACTCACCCAACAGGTGAAGCGGGGAGGGAAGCGAATCGAATTGACGGTAAAGGAGTACTCGCTGCTTGAATACCTCATGCAGAATGTGGAGCGGGTTCTTTCGCGCAACATGATTATTGAGCATGTCTGGGATCAAAGCTTCGACGGCATCACGAACATCGTGGATGTCTATGTACGTCACCTTCGTGCGAAGGTAGACGACGGCCATGAGATCAAGCTGATCCGGACCGTGCGTGGCGCAGGCTATATGATCCGCGCCGGCGGCGAGTTATGAGTCTCAATACCCTGCGCGGCCGTGTTACCACCTGGTATGTTGGTCTGCTCGCTACCGCCCTGGTCGTCTTTGGCGCCGCGCTCTATTTTGGATTGGAGGGCTATCTTAGAACATCGCTCGAGCACTCCATGTCCAGCGAAGCGAAGGCGATTGCGGCAGATTTTGTCTCCTTTGAGGAAGCAAAGGGAATGACGTGGATGGCCGGCGAGGTCGCCGAGGCATACGCACCGGAGCACAGCGGCCGATTTATACGAATTACACGGCAGGACGGAAAAGTCCTGTACGAATCCGGTGACACCCGTGATCCGTACATCGCAGCGTCCAAGATCTCTCATCTCCCAGTCCTGGAAAGTAAGGAGTCCTTTCGTCGGGAGATTCAGGACAGGGGGCGCCGCCTGCTGATCTTTTCGCAACCCTATTCCACGCCATCAGGGACGAAATATCTCATCGAGACAGGAGCGTCTCTGTCCTTGATTGATCGGGTTCTCTCCAGTCTGCGCAGAATTCTTCTTCTTATCACCCCGTTGATCCTGATCGCGGCTGTTCTGGGCGGCCATCTCCTTATGACAAGGCCCCTCCGCCCGCTCATCGAACTTACCGAGCAGGCGGAACGGATTGGAACGCACAAACTTGGCGAGCGCCTGTCTGTAATTGCTACCGGCGACGAGATGGAGCGCCTGTCACTCTCGTTGAATCGCATGATCAGCCGACTGGAGGATGCATTAGACCACAACAGACGTTTCTCTGCCGACGTATCGCATGAGCTGCGAACTCCCTTGACAATCCTTAAGGGAGAACTGGAGCAAGTGGTCCAGGCACCACAACTTCCGGACTCCATGAGGGAATCTGTCGGAAGTTCACTTGAGGAGATTGATCGCATGTCAAAGATCGTGGAGAATCTCCTCACCATCTCCCGCCTCGATAGCGGAGCAGACGCCATGGTTCGCCAAACAGTCGATTTGAGTCAGTTGGCACTGTGGACTCTTGACCAGATGCACCTCCTCGCCGAAGAGAAGCAGATAACGATGCGCAGCACGCATGCTTCGCCAGCACTGATCCTCGCGGACCCAGGGCGCATCAAGCAGGTAATGGTCAACCTACTCGACAATGCAATCAAGTACACTCCAGACCACGGAGAGATTAACGTTTCCGTCGTTGCTGCACAACACACGGCTGTTCTCGAGGTAAGCGATACCGGCATTGGTATTCCTGCCGAGTCTTTGTCAAACGTATTTCAGCGCTTTTATCGGTCTGACAAGGCACGCTCACGCGAGTCAGGCGGCACTGGATTGGGTCTGTCCATCGTGCAGGCCATCTGCAATGCACATGGGGGTTCCGTCGGAATCCAGAGCGTAGAAGGAAGGGGCACTACTGTTCGGGTCGAACTGCCTCTCGCTCCCTCGCCAGCAGGGCTAGAGACTGAGGTAACCTCTATCTCTAGTCTCTCCATCGTTGAGAATGATCTCCGTTTTGCCAGTGGAGCTCAGCGAAGGGTAATAGAACACGATCAAGTGGTGAAGTGACGAATGGAGCCTGGAGCGAACCAGGGGCGGTTTGCGTTCTCGAAAACTGCGTGCTGTCGGCTACATAAATCCACATGCCGAAAAGCTCATCTGGATTCCAGCAAACGTCGCTGCTCTTCGACGATGTTCGGTGTTAGGGGGAGATACATCCCATCGTTGCGGACGTCCTCCTGGCCCTGGCGGCTCAGGACGTAGTGAAGGAATTCAAGCACAGCGGGGTTCTCTGCGCTCCGATTTATCACCATGTACACCGCGCGAGATAAGGGGTAGCGTCTCGAAGCGACATTCTTGCGCGTGGGCGCTACGGGGGGCTCCTTATCCTGCATGGAGAGTGGCAAGACCTTAACAGACTGGGTGGCGTAATGGATGTTGGAGATTCCAATGCCAGCAGGGTCCTTTGCGACAGCTCGAAGGATCAGGTCACCAGCGTCGGCCGCAATAACGCCGGAGGAGTTGGAATACTCGTGTAAGTTGCAGTTCCATCGCGCACTCTGTTTGAAGATGATCCGGCTGAAGATCAACGCCTTGTCATTGTCCATGCTGAAGCCGTAGAGGTGGATACTCCGCTTTGCCCATGTGCCCTTGAGTCCGAGTTCACCCCACGTCCGAACCGGCTTTTGTTGAGCGTCTCCGAAGATGTGGTCGAGCTGGACGGTGGAAAGGCTTGTAATGGGATTCGACCCATGGACGAAGATCATCAGCGCATACGTGGCTTTGGGGACATCGTAGGCACCGGTAGCAACCTCAATGGCGATCGGCGAATGACCAGTAACAGACTCGAACGCCTGAACTTCGCTGGGCCAGATCTCGCGGCCCATAAGGGCGATGTCGGCACGCCCGGTGTAGACTCCCGCAACTCCGGAGACGGTGCTTTTGAGATCGTCTTCAAAGTGGACAAATGGCTGAAATTTTCGAAAACCGTCTTCGTAGCGACGGAGCAGGTCGCTAATCTGTGGACTGCCCCATGTGTGAATGACTCCGGCAACCTGTCGGGTGGGAGTGTAAGGAGGCATAGGCGAGCTCTGTGCTTCCATCTGTGCCGCGAACAGTGCGGCGATGCCGGCGGCCACAAGTCTCTGAGGCCTTCTAAGTGATCGGTCTGGCAAGGTCGTCGCGACTTTCACAATTGATCACTGTGCTGGCACGAGGAACAGAAGGGAAAGGCCAAAGGCGACAAAGGAGACGAGAAAGGTAATCACCATGAAGCCCATCATGCGCTGAACCTTGATTCCTGCGATAGCGAGGATGGGTAAAGCGAAGAATGGCTGCAACATGTTTGCCACGGACTCGCCCATTGCTACGGACATGGTTACGCCGGCGAGCGATGCATGCAGATCTCGAGCTGCAGGAACGGCAAAGGGACCTTGCACCGCCCAGTGGCCGCCTCCGCTTGGAACGAAGAAGGTGATGATGACCGAGGTGAGGTAGGTCCAGAAGTGGATGCTGTGTGCGGTCGAGAACGAGAGGAAGACCTTGGAGAGTACGCCTGCCAAGCCAGTTGTTGTCATGATGCCCATGAGCCCGCCATACAGTGGATACTGCAGGATAAGCGGCCCGGAGATGCGGGCGGCGTGCTTGATGGCCGCTACGTAGGCAGCG
Source organism: Edaphobacter bradus (assembly GCF_025685645.1). Classification (NCBI taxonomy): domain Bacteria; kingdom Pseudomonadati; phylum Acidobacteriota; class Terriglobia; order Terriglobales; family Acidobacteriaceae; genus Edaphobacter; species Edaphobacter bradus. The sequence goes on along the minus strand of NZ_JAGSYF010000002.1, from coordinate 54,575 downwards.
GGTGTCCAGTGCAACAGAAGCCCGAGCATAAGGAGCGTCATGATGACAGAGTTCAGGTCCAGCGATCCCTTTGTCCGGTAAAGCTCCATCCCAAGCGCTGTGGCGATGAACAAGACCAGAAGCACTGTCAAAATCCAGGCGTTGTCGAGTTTGCCACCGAGGGTATTGGTCTTCTCTTTTGCCTGCGGAGTTGCGTCTTCGCTGCGTAGCTTATCGGGGTTTGCAGCGAAGGTGTTCGCCGGGGCCGGCCCGATGTAGCGGAAGACAATGGGGAGGACAATCAGCAGCACAGCGAGTGGAATCAGATTGAAGCGTGTGAAGACGGTGTGAGACAGCGGCGTGACGATACCGGTGACCTTCTCGACGATGTTAAGCGCCGAGCCATGCGTGGCCTGCGACAATGCAATTGATCCGGACAATCCCTCCGTCGAGATGACGAACCCACTATAGGCCGCAGCGACTAGCCAGCCGAAGTCCATGGGTATACGTTTGGCGATCTCACGTGCCAAAAGCGCAGCCGTCACCAGACCCATCCCCCAGTTGATCCATGACGCAATCATGGAGACGACGATCGTTAGAGATACGGCAGCCGCGGGGTTTGTCGGAATCGAGGCGATCCTGCCGAGCAGGTTGCGAATTGCCGGTGCGCTGGCCAGAGCGTATCCAGCTACCAGCATGATCACCATCTGGAAGGCGAAGGTAAACAGGTTGAAGACACCGCCATACCAGGCAGTGGCAATCTGCTGTGGGCGCGCATTGGGTGCGAAGAAGAACGCCAGCAACGCTGCGACAAACGTCAGAATCACAGCGAAGACATAAGGGTCCGGCATGATCTGGTCAAAAAGGTAGACGAAGAAGGTGGTCACCCTTCCGAGTGCTGTGTATTTGTGCTCGTGACTGAGTACAGTTACTTCGTCCATGGGATGTTCTTTTTGGCCTTCTCGGAGAGATTGAAAACTCAAGCTACGCCATTTACTTGCACGCAAATGAAGTACCCATGAACTGTAGATGAAAACCCTTTCAGGGATCCCGCGAAGCCTCGTTCCCTTGGCCTCCGTAGCGTGTCAGTTTCCGGAGAGGGCTTGGGCTCTGTCCCTTCGCAGAAGGGCGCGACGCCCCCTTGCCAACGCCCATTGTTTGCTGATCCAGATGACCGAACCGGTGATGGCGAGGACGGAAAGCATGAGCCCAAAGAAGGAAGCTGCAATCTGAGTGGGGAACCCCAGAATCGTGCCGGTGTGAATCTCCCGAGTCCATTGCACGAGTGCTGTTTGCAGAAGGGGGGCTGTTCTCGTTGATCCAAAGCTGAGAACCGCGCCAGTCTTAGGGTCAAGCGTCGTGAAGCTGCGGCCAGCCGGTGTCCTGTCCTCAGGAAACCGTTGGTAAATAAAGACTGGATCCCCGGCTTTTTCGGGAAGCAGAAGCCGCGGGATCGTGCTTCCGGGGAGCGCTTCGCGCGCCGTTCTCAACATCCCCTCGATCGAGGTTCCGTGGCCGGGCATGCTGGCAGCCGTAGCTGGAGTATTCAGCAGATTCAACAACTTCCCCGTCTGGTAGTGCAGCGCCAGACCCGTGATTGAAAAAGCAAACATGGCAAGAAAAGACCAGAATCCGACGCTGTAATGCAGGTCGCGGTTGAAGCGTACCAATGAAGGCGTTCGCTGAAAGCGAAATACTTTGCGCGGCCACCACAAGATGATCCCTGAGAGTGAGAGGAGCAGCAGCCCAAACGTGCTCCAGGTCACGATCCGATTCCCAATCTTTCCCGATAGCAGGTTAACGTGCAGGTCGTGAACTTTAAGTATCCAGTTGCTGCCGTCTTCTGTGCTGCCAAGGATGGCACCTGTGTATTGGTTGACGTAGACGTGGCGAATACGGTGGGTCGTGCTCGAGCGCAGGCGAACGTAGGTGGACCGATCGGACCGGTCAGGAAAATAAAATCGAATCAACTTCCAACCGGGCGCTTGCTGCTCGACTCGAGCGCGAACGCTGTCCCAATCCAGTGGCTGACCCTCCGGTCTCACATTCGTCAGTTGAGGGTGAACCGCGCGGTTCAACTCATTTTCGAAGGCGATGATTGCCCCTGTGATGCTCAGCGAGATAAGGAAGAGCGCGGCGATCACACCAACACATAAATGGAGATTCAAGACAAGTTTCTTCATTGGGCTCAGCCTATCGAGATTTTGCTTATTAGGATATTGGGCACGCAAGAGCAAGATGAAGGAAACTTCATTAGCAATCACTGAGTGCCGGATGAAATGTTGTTCATTTCAGTTTTACGGGCTTCAATTTGGTTGACAGTCGCGATTCGTCTAACTAGATTTGCTCTCGTTTCTTATTCCCATTTGGATGGCACTCATGCATCGCATTCCAAGTATCAAAGCACTGTGGCTCTGCAGCGCAATGTGTGTATGGCTGGCTGTTCACGACGTGTCCGCGCAAACTTACAAATCTCTGGGGGAGTACAAACTCTCAGGCGCGAGCGCGCAGGGGATAGCCGTGGATAGCGATAGTCGCCGCCTATTTATTGCGGGCGATGACGGCATCACTGTCCTCAACGCAGACACAGGGGACAAGCTTGGGAATATCCAGCTGAAAAATGCGCAGGATGTACTGCTTATTCCTGTCATGAATGGCGACGAGCAGGGTGCATCCACGAAGGGGTTCGCGACTGGAGATGGAAGTATCATCGCATTCTCGCTTGCGGATATGAAGATTACCGCTACCGAGAAACTGCCCACTAGGGGGGCCTCCTCCCTTTGCTACGACGATGATGCGAAGACAGTGGAAGCTGTCAGTGCGGGAGGCTCGTTGGCGACCGTCGACGCGGAGTCCGGCAAGGTCGTCAAGTCGGATCGTATCGCCACCGGTGCCGGCCAGATCGTGTGTGGGACGCTCGGTCACGTCTATGTTGCCGATACGTCCGGGAACGTCATTCACGTTCTCAATCACGGAACCGGGAAAAATGATGGCGACTATCCCATCATGAGTGGCAGTAAGCCGTCGGGTCTGGCGCTTGATACCAAGGGACGCCGCCTCTTCGTTGCCTGCGAGGACGGGGTGATCGAGATCATCGACACGGACTCCGGCTTTACATTCATTGAACTCAAGGGTGGTGCAGGACCTGCCCGCGAGACCTTCGCCTGGACGCCGCAGGGGAAGGGGCAATGGAAGGCTGCGTCGTTCGTGGCGCACCAGGACGGTACTCTTACTGGAGTCCGCATGAATGCCTATATCAATTACACCGTCGGGGGCCAGTACAAGCTGGAACCCGGTTTGGGTAGCATCGCATTCGACGCAAAGACACGTCATCTATTCATCACTGCGATGCACTCAGGCGCTCCGGTCGTGGTTGTTGCGGGCTACTAATCAATTGAAATCGATCAGGACGGGGAAAGATATGTTCAAGCTCAACAGCTCTGTGAGAGTTCCTATAGTTGCGACCCTTTTCCTCTTCATACTTCCACTTGTCCAAGCGCAAAGTGACGATCATATTCTGAATAGCTCCCAACTTCGCGGCAAAAAGATCCTCATGATTGCTGGAGAGGCCGAGAAGGATCATCTCAACGATGACTTACTCGTTAAGAAACACCTTGAGCAGCAGGGGTATGTGGTCACGATGGGAACCGAGGATGACGATGCTTCGAAAGCCGCTGGAGAAGACCTTATTCTTCTCTCCTCCACTGCGAATCCGCGTGAGATCCAGGGCAAGTATGCCGATAGCGCGATCCCCGTGTTTACTTGGAATACTGTCGACTATCCCGATATGAAGATGACCGGTCCGGAGCGTCACACCGATTTCGAGACCCTTGATCCGGTGCAGGACTATGCGCGCGCCTTCACGATGTTGTACGGGTACTTCCCCAATGTCACCAACCCGATCGTAAGCGAGCTCGCTATCCCTCGCTCGCAGATGTTCGGCACAACATACTTGTTGCCACAGGCATTCGGCTGGGCTAAGCCGGCTCCGTCTGCCAACATAGTTGTCAACGTCGAAGGCGAGCCAACGCATGCGGGAGTTTTCACCTATGAGAAAGGTGCGACGATGTACAGCGGCTTCGTGGCACCGTCGCGCCGTGTCGGCTTCTATCTTCAAGATGCAACGTTTCGTTACCTGACTGACGTTCATGGAGAAGCCGAGACGGATTCCAACCTTGCACAGTGGTGGGTCGGCCTCAAACTCTTTGACGCGAGTATCCGGTGGGCCCTCAGCCCTCCCGTTGTTCCGGAGCCCTACAACGCGGCGGCACTCAAGAGCAGACTCGCTGCGGCCGCCAAAGGAAAGAAGCTGCTCTTCGTTCGTCGACTGAATACGCCCGAGGGCGAAGAGTCCGATGATCACATCGCCGAGCACCTTAAAGACCTCGGTTTCATTGTTACGGAGGCGGATCAAAGCCAGCCCGACACGATGGCCATTGGCCAGGACGTGATCGTTCTCTCCGCGACAAACTCCAAGTACAAGATGAGCAACAAATATCGCGACGCGAAGATTCCGATTCTTTGTCTCGAAGGCCTGATGGCCGACACGCTGAAGATGGCGAACCGTCATCGCTACGTCGATTATGGCGAGCACGGTGAAGCGAAGGAGAGCGAAGATCCGCCGGAGGCCTATCTTGAGATCGTTGGGTCATACCATCTGATGGCGGCGGGATTGAAGCCGGGTTATGTGAAGTACATCAAGGAGGCAGATGTTCTAAAGTGGGCGATGCCGCTGCCTTCCGCGACCATCATCGCGACACTCCCCAACTCCTTCCACGAACGCGCGATCTTTGGCTATGAGAAGGGGGCAGCAATGGCTGATGAGTATGTCGCACCTGCCCGGCGCACTATGCTCCCTGTGGATAACCCGGCCTTCGACGACCTCACCGAGCAAGGCCATGCCCTCTTCGATGCGGTCGTCCTGTGGACGATCAGCGAACCTGCAAAGCAGCGCTAGTGAGCCTGCCGCCCTCCTACGGTCTGCAGAAATTGCAGCTTGTACGTCGTAATGGATTTCGCCAGGAGCATCCTATGATCCGCAAATGCATAAAAACCGTTTTTGCTCTTGCAGTCGCTCTTGTTCTCGTCAGCGGAACCGGTCAAGCTGAGGACACGCCGAATCCCATCTTCAAAGGAAAGAAGCTCCTGCTTGTTGCGGCGATCTCCAGCCCCACTGCGGCCATCGATGCGAACACCAAGAAGCACTTCGAATCGCTGGGGATGATCGTGAACATGGTCTCGGACATCAACCCACCTTCAGCGGAGAGCTATGATCTCGTTTACCTCGCAAGCGACGTCAAGGCAAAGACGGTCACAAATACCTACCGCAACACAAAGGTTCCTGTTTTTACGACGAAGCCCTGGCTGTTGGATTTTCTCGGCATGACTGGCTATCAGCCGCAAAAGGACTACGGTGAGGATGAGAAGGAAGAGCAATCGTTTCTCTGGCTCGTCAACGCGCCGAATCCCATCCAGGCTGGCTTTCCAAACGGAATGTTCATGCCGGTCAAACACGCCATCAAAATCTACAACTGGGGCCGTCCTGAACCCTCTGCTCAGGTTATCGCCTTCCTTCCCGGGGAGCCCGAGAAGGGGTTCATCTTCGCTTACGAGAAGGGCGTTTACATGGACCATGAGTTTACTGCTCCCGCGCGCCGCATCTTCTTCGGACTTGCCCCCGACCAGTTCGATCTCCTCATCCCGGATGGCTTGCGCCTGTTCGATTCCTGTGCAGCCTGGGCTCTGGGCGGGAAGTAGGGTTCACATGAAAGTTGCACATGGTATCCGTACTGTTGTGGCTGTCGTTGGGCTCTCTCTGGTTGGCGCTTCCAATCAAGCACATGCTCAAGAGCAGATAGATGGGCCTACTGCCCTCATCATCACATATCACGCCAGGCCGGGGGCGCGAGCAAGCTTTCGCAAGGTCATGCAAAGCGAAGGGATTGGTCAGTTAGAGAAATGGAAGAATGAGGGTATCTTCGCTGCCTACAACGCTCTTTTCACTACGTATGCGGCAGATAATACGCCGGACATGTTTCTGGTCCTGCGCTTCAAGCACTTCACTGACCTCGGCCGGTGGCAGAAGATCGAAGAGGCCTACCCCGGCGGACTGACCGAGAAGGCGCAGACGACTGCTGTTGCCGAGACGTCCGGTACAGCTGATGTCGTCGGAGAAGGGTCGGGCGCGGTAACGACAAAGGATTCCCAGTTTTTTGTGCTTGAGTACGATGTGACCGTCGATATGCCAAAGTATGTCAGTTACGTTCGGGGATATGTTGCTCCGCAGTTTGAGGGCTGGATGAAGGCTGGCGTACTTTCCTCCTACTCTTGCTATGTCAACCAAAACCCCGCCGGCGCGCCGTGGTCCAGCTTCATTGTGCTTGAGTACAAGGACCTCAAGTCTCTTGCCGCGCGCGAGATCGTCAAGAACAAAACCCGCGCGGAACTGGCCGTCACGAACCCTGCATGGAAGAAGTGGAGTGACGACAAGAGTGCGATCCGGAAAGAGAAGGCTGCGATCCCTGCGCTTTCTCTTAACTAGTTGCCTAGAGACAGAGGCGAGCATCCTCGCGAAGCGTCAGAAGATGCCAGGCAGTGCAGGCGTATGTTCGCGATGGAGCGCCTGCAAATCAAATTTCTCCATGCCAAGCGCGCGCAGGAGCAGGGGAGCGATCTGCGAGGTGGGGACCCACGTCTTATCGGTTCGTCCGGTGAGTTGCGAGCCCGAGACTAGCAAGGCAACGTGAGTATCTTCGTCCTGCATTCCGCCGTGACTTGCCAGCGCCGTATCGTTCGCGGTGCTCCAGATCACACCGAGTTCAGGCTGCAGAATAATGTCGGGCATTCGCATATCGTGATCGGGCAGGTTGAGAGTGAGTCCTATCCTCGTGCCAGAGTAGATCTCCTGAATGCCGAGTGCGGCGGCCTGTTCTCCATAAGCCTTGACCAAGGCTCCGGTCATTGAGGAGTCATTGAGCCATATCATCCCGATATCTCCTGTGCTCACATGAGCAGCAAGGCCGGGCCGAATGGAGTTCGCGACAGCCGTCAGCCGTGTATCTGCGATGATGCGGCGCTTCCGCCGGTCCATAGGCGCCTGCCCATAGGCTGAGGTCACGATGATCCACGTTGAATCGTAGAGGCCTCGCTCTTTTAGCTTGCCGATGATGCGGCTGATCGCTCCATCCGTGAAAGCAATGCTCTTCTCGAGGCCAGCGGACGGGGTCCCAGTTACATCGCTATACCCCATGCTCACGTCCGCCTGCGCTGCGCCGATGGATGTGAAACTCATGCCGAAGATCTCCGGTACCGGCGCGTCTTTGCTACCAGTGCAATTTCTGCCGTCGATCCAGTTCAAGAGAATGGTTATGCGGTGCTCGTCGTTTGCGAGGCTGGTTGCGACGTTTGATTCGGGTCGCTCAAACCCGCAAGCCTCATCAAGGCCGTTGCCCGAAGGTCCCTGATAGAGGTCGGTCAACGCCGCGCTCTCACCCGCCCATGCGGTACGGCCGCCAGTTGCCTCGACTACCTCGAAGATGTTGTTCACGCGCAGCAGATCATGCGGAAAGACCGGCGCACATCCGCGCTGAGGATCGAGCGGCAGCTTCGAGGCATCAAGCTTTCCGGATCGACCGTCGGAGGACGCGATTCTCTCATTGAGCAGGATTGGCGCGCCCCTGCTCTGGCAATGTGATCCAGGAGGAGAGAGCGTGCGGTCATATCCGTCGCTGCTTACGATGCCGGTTGTTAGTGGAGTGCCTCCAGTGGCAAGCGCCACGGAGCCTGCTGCTGGGTCGCCCCACGGAACATGAGCATTGGTATAGGTCACCCCGCGCGCACTCAACTCGGCGAGTGCAGAGCGGGGATGGGCCGAAACCCAATTTGCCAGGTCAAGCGCGTGCATCCCGTCGATACTGATGAGGATGACCCGCGCCGCCGGGTGATCTGCAGGTGTGTGAATCAGAGGCTTTGGGTACTGTTCCTGTGCGACGCAGGCGAGCACCGGAATCCAGAGAAGTGTGGCGCAGGAAAGCAGGGTTCGCGCAGTCTGTCTCCTATTCCATCGCAATCGAATCTCTCCCGGGTTTCACACGACGCAAGATATCTACTTCAGCTTCTCTGTCTCACGGGCATCCATCGCGGCGGGCAGCGGTGTGAAGATGCGGTCCTGCACGATGACCTGCTGGCCCTGTTGGCTCAACGTATAACGGATGAATTCGCGCAGCACAGGGTTAATTGGCTTGCCCGGCTCTCGATTGATGAAGATGTAGATTACGCGGCTCAAGGGGTACTTCTGCGAGGCGACGCTTTCGAAGGTCGGCTCCAGGAAAGGGTCGCCGGGATGCACGGCGAGCTTTAGCACCTTGGTATTCGGGTTGGTATCCCAGGCGAGCCCCGTGTAGCTGATTGCATATTTGTCGGTAGCAACCTTATCGGAAAGCGGGATGACGGTGTGTTGCGACTGGATGCCTTCGCGCCACTGGCCGTTTGCCAGAACATGCATGTTCACAAACGTATCGTAGCCATTCGGTATCTCTACACCCCAGACATGAATGGGCTTGTCCACCCACTCGCCGGTCAATCCGAGTTGCCCCCAGGTAGTAATGGGCGCCTTGATACCGCGGTTGTGAGTTGCTGAATAGATGGCATCCAACTGCGGAAAGGTAATCTCTTCCAGTGGATTGTCCTTGTTCACGATGAAGACGACACAGTCCGTAAATGCTTTGACAGCCAGGCTGCCACCCGAGACAGCGATAGCGAGTGGCTTGTATCCGAATTTGTCGATAAATGGCGTCTCTTCGCGTCCCATCATCTCGCGCGCAATGAAGCCGAAGTCAGCCGTACCGGCGGTCAAACGCGGTCCCCCCTGGCCCGACCCTCCGATATCAACGGAGATCTTCACGTTGGGATATATCTTCGTAAATCCAGCGATCCATGCATCCGTAACTGCCGTAACCGTGTTCGATTCCACTCCCTTCAGAGATCCGGAGAGTCCCTTTACCGGCTTGTACTCAGGAATAGACGAGTCAACTGTGGCGCTATAGGGCAGAGGCGGATTCGGGCGAGTTGCCGGCGTCTCGAGGTTCTGAGCGTGAACATGGAAAGGCATCACTACGAGAGCGAGGGCAAGTATCTTTTTCATGGAGTAGATTGCGAGTTCCTTCCGGAGAGCATTTATATAGCATCGCCACTTCAAGCTGAAGAGATGAATCCTACCTGAACAAATGGTGAAAAGGCATTAACTTCTCTATCTCTCCCGCAGACTCATCTCCGATGTTGCGCATCCGGCTCGGTGGCTAACTGGCGCTCCCTCTTGAACGAAGAACTGATGAAGCCATTTTCATTTTCACTTTAGACGTCGTTCATTTTAGAGCCATAAGTTTCCTCGCGTCCCAAGGAAGAGCCTTCTTGCTGCATGCACGTCTGAGTTTGCCTACTTTCCCTTGATTTTGGGCAGCCCAACCGGTGATTCCAGCTTCATCCTTTCCATGGAGGCAAGAACGTGTACGGCAGAATTCGTGGATTTGTCCAAGTCGCGGCCATATCTTGCTTGATCTGTACCTTTACAGCTACGGCTCAGTCGAATTCCATGCAGAAGCAAGGCATCGTGACCATTCGCCTCTACGGCTACGGTGGAATGGACAGCCTGGTAGACCGATGGGAGCGAGGCTTCATGCGCGAGCATGGTGAGGTACGTTTTACGAACACCTTCCACGGGGCTGCGACGGCGATGGCAGGTCTCTACACTGGCGTCGCAGACATCTCTGTAATGGGGCGTGAACTTTGGCCGAACGAGACGATGGCCTATCGATGGGTGTTTCAGTATCTTCCATTCGGCGTCGAGGTTGTCACCAGCGCACTGACGAGCCCGGACCAGACCTACACGCCGGTAGTGATTGCCAACGCGACGAATCCGATTGCTTCTCTAACGCTGCGGCAGTTGGCGGGGATTTATGGAAGCGAGCATCGCCGGGGAGGAGGAAACCTAAGGGTATGGGGAGATCTCGGGCTGACGGGTGAGTGGGCGAATAGGCCGATCCATGTGTATGGCTATGGACCGGACGATCCCGAAGGAGTCAATTTCCGCAAGGCCGTTTTTCGCGGCGACTTCAAGCCAAATGTGGAGGGACGCTATCTCTCGGACCGCGATGGGAAGGGCATTGCGGCTGCGCGGATTGCGGCGGCGGTTGCGGCCGATCCGTTGGCGATCGGACTTACCGGCGCAGGCTTTGCCAGAGAAGGGCTGAAGCTGTTGCCGGTGGCGAAGAGCGATGATGCCGCCGCGGTTGCACCCACCAGCCAGACGGTCGCGGATCGCAGCTACCCGTTGACGCGAACGCTGTCGTTCTATGTTCGCCGAGAACCCGGCAAGCCGATCGATCCGGCGCTCGCTGCGTTTTTGCGCTACATCCTGAGCCCGGTGGGCCAGGAGATGGTGCGCGAGGATGGACGGTTCGCTGCATTGACTCCAGCAGTGGCGGCGGTTCAAGTGCAGAGTCTCCAACGGGAGATGCCGACGGAGGAGCAGGAGATTGCGACGGATGCGAACTGAAACTCGCAACAGGAGCTGGGGGCTTTGCGCGAGATGTTGCGCGCTGCTGGCGCTTGCGTGTGTGCAGCCGCGACAAGTAAGTCCTCAAGCCCTGACCAGGGCGCCGGAGTACAAGCCGAAGACGCAGGTTCAGGGCACGATCCGAATCTGGGGGCATGGTGCGCTTGGGCATGACTTCATTACGTCACTGATGGTTGCACTTGAGGATGGATTTCGGAAACAGCAGCCGAGAATTGTCTTCGACAACGAATTGCATGGCACCGCCTCAGCGATGGGTGCACTCTATACGGGCACGGGGGACATCGCGTTGCTAGGGCGTGACATCTTGCCGGTGGAGGTCGAGGCCTTTGAAGATGTCTTTCACCATCCGCCCCTGGGTATTGACATCATGACCGGAAGCCTCGATATCCGAAACAAGGAGTTCGCCCTCGTTGTTTATGCAAACAAGAAGAATCCGATCCAACACTTGACGACGAAGCAGATGGAACGCGTGTTTGGCGGGCGCGATACGGTGAAGACATGGGGCGATCTCGGACTTACGGACGAGTGGGCGGATGCACCTGTACATGTATACGGCTTTGAGATTCATCGCGGCTTCGGGTACCTGATGCAGCAGCGGGTCTTCGGGGGGAGTGCGATCTGGAATCCGGAGTTGAAGGAGTTCGGTGACGTTAAGCGTCCCGGCGGAACGCTGCTAGATGCGGGACAGCGGATCTCGGATGCGGTCGGAGAAGATCCGTATGGTATCGGTTACTCGAGCCTGCTCTACAAGAACACCGCGATCAAGCCGCTGGCGCTCGAGGCTACAAGCGGACATTTCATACTGCCGACAAAGGAGTCGGTCGAAGATCACAGTTATCCGCTCGAGCAGGTGATCACCTGTTATATCAACCGTGACCCGGGAAAGCCTATCGATGCAAAGCTTGCGGAGTTCTTTCGGTACGTACTCAGCCGCGATGGTCAGGAGATTGTGGAGAGGGCGGGAGGCTACCTGCCACTGACCGCGCAGCTTTCAGCTCACGAGCTTCGCAAACTGGAATGAAATAGGGAGCGGCTTGGTTCCGAGCGGTTACGCGTGCGTTCCGTGCCTGCCAGGCACGAAGCCGATGCAGCGCGAGAGCGAGGCCGGTCCAAACGAGCACCAGCGCACCCGCGGCGGCCAGAAACGCGGCCGTCTGACCGATGATTCCCACGGACTCGCCCGTGTGCGTCCAGCGCGCGAGTTCGCGCAACCGTTGGCCGAGATTCTTCGCGCGGAAGGGAACCCAGCTCAACACCTCACCCGTCCTCGCATTCAATACCAGTTCCCCTTGAGATTGTGGCTTCCCTCCGTTGCCGCTGTCGATGGTGAAGAGCACCGGCGCATTCGCGTCGTCTGGCACGATCAGGTTGATTCTCTGCCACGTGGCCAGTTGCGACTCGGCGCGACCTAGTAGCGGTTCCCAGCGCGGCGACGAACTGAGGACGTGTAACGCGCCAGCGGGGCGAAAGACGTGGTCTTCAGCAGGTATCGCGTTTCCGGTCGTGCGAAATAAGAGATCATTCGCCCAGCCATACGAGAGAATCGTACCCGTGAGCACGATGACTAGCAGCAACGGCAAGGTCCAGATTCCAAAGGTATTGTGCCAGTTCCAGTTACGCGCTCTACCCTTCAAGCCTCGCCGAAGGCACACGATCGGGCGCAGATAGCGAACCCTGAACGCGGTCGGCCACCAAAGGCAGAAGCCGGTCAGCAACATAACCAGCAAACCCAGGTTCGCAGCGGCCTTGAGGGAGCGTCCGCGTGACCGCAGGCCGCCGGAGATTCCAAACCAGCGATGAAGTCCTTCGACGGTCGCAAAGAAACGACGCACGCGGATCGCGCCGTGTCCAAGTGATGCGCCGGTGTATGGGTCCAGGTAGAGCACGGTGAAGCGGCCGGTCTGGAAGCACACGGGTTCATTGACATCTCGCAGTATGAGCGCCGAGGGCGGAGGAGTCCCTTCTAGGATCGTGGCTCGCCGGACGAGTTCTTCAATCGGCAGTCGGCGCGCGCCCGGCTTCACTTCGGAGATAGAGACATTTCGTTCAGCGAATGTGAATGCTTGCCGTTGATATGCGAGTAGCATGCCTGTCGATGCCATGAACGCGATGAAGAGGCCGAAGACACAGCCGGTCAGCAGATGAGTCCAGAACAGGATGGTTCTTAGTTTCATGCGCCTCGAAGTCCCTTCCCTTTGCCATGCGCCCTGCGGCAACGTCGAAGACGTAGCATACGGCCGTTCAATGCACGCTCAGTGATAGGGGCGAATATACTACTCCGCCATTGCGAGCTGGGATGCATGAACAAAATTTTATGTGCGGTTCAGAACACGCTTATTCCTCGGGCCTATTCGTTGCTATGCCCTTTTTCCTGGACACTTCGCGTGTTCCAGCGGACGACGGAAGTTTATTCAAACCACGAGGTTCTATGTACAGAAAAGTTATCGGCCTGCTCTTCTTCGCCCTTGCGGTTCATGCCTACGCACAAATTCAGGACCCTGCTTTGCTGCCTGCCTATAAACCTGAGGTCACCGTCACCGGTGCGATCAAGGTGAACGGCAGCGAACTCAAAGGCCAGGTTGTCGCGTGGGAGACGGGATTTAAAAAGTTCCATCCTGACGTCGTGTTCGTCAACAACTTTTCGCACAGCAGCGAAGGCGCCATCGCCGGGCTCTATCTTGCCGGCGCCGATCTGGCCCCGGCAGGCGATGACGCCAAGATCACCGACGTTATGCCCTTCTACGAGGTGTACCGCTACCAGCCGCTGGAGATCTCGGTCGCTACGGGCGGGTATGAGAAGCGCGGCACGTTGTGGGCGATCCAGATTTTGGTGAACAAGGACAACCCGCTGACGAAACTAACCATGAAGCAGGTTGCCGATATCTTCGGCTCGGAGCGGACGGGTGGATGGGACGGCATCTTCTACACGGCGAAGTATGCGCGTGGGCCTGAAGAAAACATCCGCACGTGGGGCCAGCTTGGACTCACGGGTGAGTTTGCCAACAAGCCGATTCAAACCTACGGTTACTCGGCGCCAGGCTTCGTGGTGAGCTTTGAGAGAAGGTTGTTTCACTGGTCAGGAAAATGGAATGAGAACTACAAAGAGTTTGTGGAAGAGAAGGAGATCGTTCCGGGCCCGGAGGGCGAAAAGGTCGCCAGCGAACGCATGTTTGAGGAGCTCTCGAAGGACAAGTACGGCATTGCGTGGGGACCAATCCTGCACTCGAAGAACTACCCGAATCTGAAGCAGATCGACCTGGCGGAGACAGAGGCGGGCCCGTATGTTCCGCTGACCGAGGCCAATGTGCAGAACCGCAGCTATCCCTTCATTCGCGATGCGTACTTTTACCTGAACCGCGAGCCGGGTAAGCCGATCGACTCCCGCGCGAAGGAGTTCATGCGCTACGTCTTGAGCCGCGAAGGCCAGCAGGACATCCTCCCGCTGGGGATGTACTATCCGCTGCCCGGAAACGTAGTCGAGCGCGAATTGAAGAAGCTGGAATAACTTCCGGGCCGACGGCGCGTAACGCGCAGACGGAGAGCGGGAAATGTAAGAGTGCGATGCGAGTTCTACCCTCTGGAGTGCGTTCGTTAGTCTTTGGCGCGCTTATGGTTCTCCCGATGGCTTCAGCGATTTCGGCATACGGGCAACACGTTGACGGTCTGCCCAGCTACCACCCAGCGGTGACTGTCTCTGGGGTGATTCGAGTATGGGGTCATGGAAATCGCTCCAATCATTACCTGGGCGCACTGTTGCGCTCGCTCGACGCAGGCTTCCGCAAGTATCAACCGAGTGCGAGCCTAGAAGACGGCATGCTGGGCAACGCGTCTGCCATCGGCGGCCTGTACACGGGTGCCGCGGACGTTGCCCTGATCGACCGCCGCGTCATGGCCATTGAGCTTGACGGCTACCAGCAGGTGTTTGGCTATGATCCGCTTGAGATCTCCGTAGCGACCGGCAACCTGAAGGTGCCCAATCATTCGCCGGCGCTGGTGATCTTTGTGAACAAGAACAATCCCCTGAGGCAGATTTCGCTGGCGCAACTCGACGCCATCTTCGGCGCCGACCATCGCCGCAGCGATCACAATCTACGGGAGTGGGGCGGCCTCGGGCTGACCGGCATGTGGGCGAGCCGACGGATTACCCCGTACGGCTTCGGGATCGCACGGGCGCAGTCGCAAACGTTCGAGCGGCTAGTGATGAAGGGCAGCCAGAAGTGGAACTGCGATTTGCATGAGTTTTCCGATATACGAGACGAACCCAAGCGGACAAAGCGGGCGGGCCAGGCGATTCTGGATGCGCTTGCAAAGGATCCCGGCGGCATTGCGTTTTCGACGTTCGAGTTCCGTAACTCGAATGTGCGGGCAATCCCGGTCTCGGTCGAACCGAATGGCAGACCCGTGATGCCGACCGAAGCGACGCTACAATCGCGAGCTTACCCGCTGACACAGACGATCTCAGTCTTCGTCAACCGTCCGCCTGGTAAGCCGTTGGATCCGCGGGTTCGGGAGTTCCTAAGCTTTGTACTGAGCCGCGAAGGTCAGCGGATTATCCAGGAGGATGGCGGCTATCTGCCGTTGACCTCAGATGTTGTTACCCAGGAACGAAGGAAGATTCAATGACGATGCGACGCCTTGTCCCCATCGCCGGCGCAGTTGTGCTGCTGGCCGCGCCTCTCGCTGACTTCGGCCAGCAACCTGACTTTCTCAAGGACCTGAAGCCTTACCAGCCGCAGCAGAAGGTCTCGGGTACGATTCGCAATTGGGGAAACAACTACATTCCCGCGTTGATGAAGGAGTGGGAGGATGGCTTCCGCAAGTATCAGCCGGACGTGCAGTTCGAAACCAACCTTAAGGGCACCGAGGCGTCGCTTGCCGGATTGTATGGCGGTATCGCAGACTTGACCTTCATCGGGCGCGAGGGGTATCGCTCAGAGATCAACGGATTCTATGGGCGTTTCGGCTACTACCCGCTGGGAGTCGAGATCAGCTCAGGCAGCTTCAACACGCCGCACAAGACGTTTGCCTTGATGGTGTTTGTTCACAAGGACAATCCGCTGGCCCACCTGACGATGGAGCAGGCGCAGGCGATCTTCGGATGCAGCGGCGACCTGGTCGTGAGCGGCACGGGCAGTTGCGAGAGGGCGACGCACAAGCCGATCCGTACATGGGGCGAGGCGGGTCTGTCCGGTCAGTGGAAGGACCGCCCGGTGCACGTGTACGGGTACAACTTCGACACCGGCATGGCGGGCTACTTCAATCGCGTAACGCTCAACGACTCCGGACGCTGGAACGAGGATCTGAAGGATTTCGACAATGGGCATGAAGCGAATGGCGAGGTCATCAACGCCGGCGTATATGTGCTGGCGGCGCTGGCGAAGGATCCGAACGGGATCGCGTTCGCGAACATCCTCTACACCAACCCTGATGTGAAGATGCTTGCCTTGGGCGGGAACGCGAGCGGGCCGTTCGTCTACCCAACCGTCGAGACGGCGTGGAGGCGCGAGTACCCGATTACGCGCTTTACGACGGTGTACCTGAATCGGGTCCCGGGACAACCTGTCGACGCGAAGGTGAAGGAGTTTCTGCGCTACATTCTGAGTCGCGATGGAATGGCGGCGGTGGCTAAGGATGGCGCGTATCTTCCCTTGAACGAGAAGGTGATTGAAGAGCAGCTGCGCAAGCTCGAGTAGAGCAAAACGATGCTGGAGGTTACGAGATGATTCCCGAACGACGATCTGCTGTAACGCTGCGTCTGGCAGCTGCAGTTGTGGTGTGTGGGTTCGCCCTCCATGCGAACACGCAGGAACAGCAACGCAATGGGCTTGACGTGCAGAAGGCCCGCGCCGAGCACGTGGCCGGACGCGCGAAGAAGGCGTACTATACGCGCAAGTTCGACCTCTCTGGATTGCCGGAGTACCAGCCCGAGCAGCAGGTCTCGGGCAACATTCGAATCTGGGGTTCGAACTATTTCCAGGACAGCAACCTGAACGACTATTGGGTTGCAGGGTTTCACAAATATCAACCCAATGTGACATTCAGCTTCAACATGCTAACGGCACTTGAGTCCGCGGCTGCCTTGGCGACAGGTGTGGCCGACATGGCTGCGTGCCGGCTGTTCACCTTTCAAGAGACCGAGATGTATCAGCGCGTCTACAACAAAGACCCGCTGCGCATTACGATCGCGACGGGCTCGTTCGACGTGCCGGGCTGGAGCCCTGCCCTGGCCGTGATGGTGAACAAAGAAAACCCCATCGCTAAGCTGAGTCTGAAGCAGCTCGACGGCATCTTCGGGGCGGCACGGACGGGTGGGTGGGAAGGAACGACGTGGCATCCGGAGAAGGGTCGACCAGCCTCCGAGAACATTCGGACCTGGGGGCAGTTGGGGCTAACGGGCAAGTGGAAAAACGCGCCGATCCACGTGTATGGGCTAAACCTGAAATACGGGATGGCGAACGACTTTCAGGAGATCGTGATGAAGGGCGGAGACAAGTGGACCGAAAGTCTTACGGAGTATGCAAACTACGCGCGACCGGATGGGACGCTGCAAATCGCGGCAGACGAATTGATGAAGGATCTCTCAAAGGATCCATATGGGATTGCTTATAGCGGCGCGATGTTTCTGACCCCGCAAACCAAGGCGTTGGCGATCTCGGAGAAGGACAACGGACCATGGGTGGATTTGACGATCGACAACGTGCGGAACCGGACGTATCCGCTGCTTCTCGAGGTGTACTACTATCTCAACTGCGAGAACGGGAAGCCGGTTGATCCTAAGGAGAAGGAGTTCCTGCGCTACACGCTGAGCCGCG
Organism: Edaphobacter bradus; assembly: GCF_025685645.1. Lineage (NCBI taxonomy): Bacteria > Pseudomonadati > Acidobacteriota > Terriglobia > Terriglobales > Acidobacteriaceae > Edaphobacter > Edaphobacter bradus. The sequence goes on along the minus strand of NZ_JAGSYF010000002.1, from coordinate 37,211 downwards.
AGGGGCAAGAGGCGATCGAGAGGGACGGTAAGTATCTGCCGCTGACCGCGGAAGAAGTGAGAGCACAACTGAAAAAGTTAGAGTAACGCAGTTGAAGCTTTTGGCTTTAGCTGGAAGCGATCATTGAGTGTGGAGCTTGCGGAGTTGTTCGGCGGCGAGTTTGTCGGTGAGCGGAAGATAGTCGCCGTCGCGGGCTACGGCTTGCTGACCCTCGCGACTGAAGATGTAGCGGAGGAACTCACGAATCATTGGGTCGATTGGCTCGCCGGGTTTGTGGTTGATGTAGATCCAAACGGAGCGCGATAAGGGGTAGGTGCGATCGGCCACAGTAGTTGGAGTGGGAAGAATCTTCGGATCGGTGTCTTCGATAGAGACGGAGAGCAGCTTGACGTTAGGGTTGTAGGCACCTGCGCCAGAGAGAGCCATGCCGAAGCGGTCCTGTCCGAGGGCGTCCACGATGCGTTGCTGGGCTTCGTATACTTTGCCGCCTGGAAGATCGAGATCGTCAAGAGGCTTGAGATTTTCATTCCAAAGCAAGCTACCGCGCATGACGACCTGCGAGAAGAAGAAGCCGGGGGCAGCGTCGAGTACGCCCGAATAGAGGTTGATGGGGCGCGAGGCCCAGTCACCGGTGAGGCCGAGCTCACCCCAGGTACGAATGTTCCGGTTGCCGCGACGATGCTCGGCTCCGAAGACCGAGTCAAGCTGGGCGAAGGTGATGGACTTGAGTGGGTTGTCTTTGCTGACGAAGATGCCAAGGGCGACGGACTTATCGGCGTTGGCGAAACTACCTGTCATGACCTCAAAGGGAAAAGGCTTCTGCTTCATGACGCGGCTGTAGCCGGCGACTTCCATGGGACGGATCTCGCGGCCCAGGATGCCAAGGTCGGCAGTATGGGTGAAGAGGGCTCCAGTGGCGGCTGCGCTCGAGACGAGGTTGTCGTTGAAGTGGATGTCGGGATGAAACTTCTGGAAGCCGGCTTCCCAGTCGAGCATGACCTTCTTGAGGAATACATGGCCCCAGCTGGTGATGGTACCGGAGACCGCCTGGTCGGGGTGGTAGGGGGCGAGGTCTTCAGGGCTCTGGGAGTGGGCCGGTGCGGGCAACAGCAAGGCCCCGAGGAGGATTGTCTCTTTGATGGTCATGTCGGTTAGGGGAGAGGCTCGAAGAGCCAGACTTCGGCGACCTTGCCGTCTGCCGGTGGCAAGGCGACACAGAAGAGATTCAGTTTGGGAATGAAGATTGAGGTTCCGGCCTTGGGCCCGGTGAAGAAGCGGGCGAGCTCCTTGTAGTGATCCGGGTCGATTGTCTGGATGGCTTGCACGTTACCATCCAGCCCGGTGACGTAGATGCGTTTGTGCGCGGCGTCGAAGTACATGCCCTCGATGCCGCTGAGGCTGTCGAGTGTTGCGACTGTCTTGCCGGTCTCCGTGTCGAAGGCTATGAAGTTGTCCGGGGAGCGGGTCCCAACGAAGACACGCTTGTCGGCTGTGTCGAGCGCGATGGCAACAGGCTTAGTCGGCCTGGGTGCCTGGAAACGAGCAATGATGGTTGAGGTCCGGGTGTCAATGACGCCGACCTGGCTGAGGCCGGGAAGCGTAACGAAGAGGCGATGGGTCGAGGGCTGGATTTCGAGCGCGGCGGGGCGGTACTCCGTGGCAATGTCCCTGACCAGATGCCAGTCGGTTGTGTCGACGACAGCGAGGGCGCCGGGGCCGCGGTTGGAATCGACTCCGCCATGATCGATGTAGAGGTATTTGGACTCTGGGTCGTAGTCCATCATGTCGGCGCCGAGAGTGAGTGAGAGTACTTTGATGGGCTCGTAGGTTTTGCCGTCGAAGGAACGGAGCGTGCCGTCGCGTCCGTTGGTGACCGCAAGGGAGTTGGCTCCGGGAACGAAGAACTCGCCTTGCGGCCGATTGAAGCCGCCGGAGATGGTGTGGAGCGGTTTGCGGCCGGCAAGATCGATGACGCGGACCTCGTTATCTTCCTGTGCGGAGAGGAAGAGACGGCTGGTGGAAGAGTCGGCGGCAAGGTGATCCCAGGTGCCGGTCATTCCGGGGACTGGGATCTTCGCGACGAGGCGGAAGGCGTCGTTGTGCTCTGCCGTTTGCTGCGCGAAAGCAGGACAAGCGAGGAGGGCAGCGAGATAGAGTGCCGTCAGGTTCATTGGGGGTCCTTAGCGTTTCATTATTCGAGTTTCTTAAGTTGTTCGCGGGCTACTTCGCCGGTGAGGGGAAGGTACTTGCCGTCTTTGACGACCTGCTGCTGGCCCTCGCGGCTGAGCAGGAAGCGGAGATACTCCTTCAACTTGGGATCGACGGGCTTCTTCGGATCGCGGTTGAGATAGAAGAAGACGTCGGCGTACATAGGGTAGGTGCGGCTTTGAACGTTCTCAATGGTGAGATCGAAGTAGGGGCCGCCGTCCCTGGCGCCGAGGGCGACTGTCTTGACCTGAGGTCCGGCCCACTTGCTGCCGCCGGCGACGTAGGCGATGGCATAGGGGTCCTTGGCGAGATCCTGCAGCATGAGGTCACCTGCCAGCTTGAGGGTGCCGTCGGGCATGACCTTATTGGCGTACTCGACGAGGTTCTCGTTCCACTTATCGGTAACGCCGCCCATGGATCGGGTTGTGATCTCCTCAGGGAAGTGGAAGAGCAGGTTGTAGCCGAGGACATGGATAGGCTTGTCGGCCCACTCGCCAGTGAGGCCGAGTTGGCCCCAGGTAGTGATGTTACCGTCCGGGCCACGGGCGAGCGACTCGTCAAACGTCAGGCCGCGCCAGGCGCCAGAGCGCGGGGCCAGGAAGATGCCATCGAGCTGCTTGAGCGAGAGATGGGCGAGCGGGTTGGCTTTGTTGACAAAGATGCCGATGGCCGGGTTCCAGCCGGACACGTCGAAGCTTCCTGTCATGACGACGATTCCGGTGGGCTGGTAGTCGAACTCACGCTGAAACGCCGTGCGCTCATCCCACATGATCTGTCGGCCCATGGGACCGAGATCGGAGACGCCGAAGCAGAGAGCGGAGATGGCGTGTTCGCTGGTCTTGAGGTGATCGTCGAACTTGATATCGGGCTGAAACTTCTGGAACGCGGTCTCCCAGTAGCCAGCGAGCGGGCTGTCGGCGAGGTAGTTTGAGCCCCACTCGCGAATGGTTCCGGAGACTTTGACCTGCGGCACGTAGGGAGGTAGATCGGAGAGGTCCCACTTGCGGGTGTAGGCGCGCAGCCTGCCCTTGCTGGTGACGCTTTTGGCGCGAGCGGCCTGTTCGTCGCTGGACTCCTTGTCCAACCTCTGCTGATCGGCGGAGGTCTGGGCGTGAGCGGGAACAAGGAAAAGAGGAACCAACGCGAGGGAGAGGATACCAGTAAGACGTAGGTTGAAAATCATCATGATTCGGATCGAAGGTGCAGGAGCATTTGAGGTTGCCGGAATGAAAGATACGTGATGTGAAGGTGAAATTGATTTCATGAATTGGGTTTCGTTGCCGACGGAGCGTATCAAGGCTGATTTTGCCTTTCCTGGAATCGATCGATCATCGTAGCAGCTGGAGCGAACGATCGTAAGTCTGATCAAGAGCACATGAACCGGATTTCATGAGCGCTTCATTCCGCCTTCATTCTGCAAACCTACAAGGTGTAGCTGCCTCGCAAACTGAATTTTTTTCCGTTGCGACAATCCGCCGCGCGAACCTGAGGAACAACCCCCAGGTCAGCATAATCCGAGGCGAGATCGAGTCCTTCTACCAATTCGAGGATTGGAAGTCTGCGCAGGGCTAACAGTGACACTGAGGAAGAAACGAGGGAGTCCATGACGATGAAACACAGAGGAAAGCCCAAACTCGGGACGGGCGCTCTACTTTCGGTTTTGTTGTTATCTGTGGGATTGGGCACGCTACACGCGCAGGGTCGCAATGCGCTGGAAGTGCAGAAGGCACGTAATGAGCACGTCGCCAGTCGTCGGAACCTGGTGCGTTATCCGATTACCAAGTTCGACCTTTCTGCATTGCCGCACTACGTGCCGACGCAGGAGATCTCAGGCACAATTCGGATGACGGGTTCGAACTATGTTGCGGACAGCCACATAGGCGAGTATTGGGAGGCAGGCTTCAAGAAATTCCATCCCAACGTCAAGTTCGTTTACAACCTGAAGAGTCCATCTGCGGCGATTCCTGCGCTGTTCCTAGGGGTCTCCGACCTCGGGCCGTCGCGCAGAATGACCTTCGAAGACCTGCTCGCTTATGAACGGTTGAAGAACACCGATCCTATCGAGATTGTCTACGCAACGGGGTCGTATGACGTTCCGGGCTGGTCGCCGGCGTTCGGGATATTCGTGAACAAGTCGAACCCGTTGACCCAGCTGACGATGGCACAGCTGGAAGGCATCTTCGGCGCAGAACGTACAGGCGCGTGGGAAGGTACGACGTGGCATCCGGAGCGGGCGCGCAGCGCGGCGCAGAACATCCGCACATGGGGTCAGCTGGGGTTAACGGGAGAGTGGAAGGACAAGCCCATTCACGCGTACGGCGTGAACCTGCGGTATCACCAGGCGGTGCGATTTGAGGATGAGGTGCTGGAGGGTAGCTCGAAGTGGAACCCGACGCTTATGGAGTACGCGAACTACTCGAAGGCAGATGGGACCCTTGCGATCGGAGCCGAGCTGATGCTGGAGGATCTGTCGAAGGATCCGTATGGAATCGCGTACTCGGAGACGACCTTCCAGACGTCGCAGACTAAGGCTCTCGCGATTGCGTCGAAGGACGGCGGACCATATATCCCGATCACGGTCGAGACGGTGCAGAACCGAACTTATCCGCTTCACGACCAGGTGTACATGTACCTGAATCCAGGAAGCGATCCGACGGTGAAGGAGTTCATGCGTTACATCCTGAGCCAGGAGGGGCAGATGGATATCGCTCGCGATGGAAAATACCTGCCCTTGACGGCGGACATGGTGAAGGAAGGACGGAGGAAGCTCGAGTAGGAGCGGCTTCGAACAGTTTGGGGGCGGTCAGAGTTTTTCTGCGAAACACGCAACGAAGTTAGGGAGTAAAAAAAATGAGAGCCACGCGAAGTGCAGCAAACGTTTTGGTGTTGGCGACATTTCTGTTGGCAGGCGTGACAGGAGCCGTCGCACAGGTGTCTGGCGGATCTATCACAGGAACCGTTACGGACCCGACCGGTGCCGTAATCCCTGGTGTGACGGTGACGATCACCAACCGGTCGACGGGAATCTCGCAGGTGTTGAAGACGACGGCGAGTGGGCTGTTCAATGAGCCCAACCTCGATCCTGGAACATACGATGTGACCTTTGTAGAGGCAGGGTTTGCGAACGCAAAGGCCGAGGCGCTCGTGGACGTCAGTCACGACACCGTGCTTCAGGTGCAGATGCAAGTAGGCACCGAAGACAAGACGGTCTACGTGACCTCAGCTACGCCGGTGGTGGACCTGGGCTCGACTCAGTTGAATCAGACCGTGGACGGCAAGACGCTACGCGAGCTTCCACTAAACGGACGCGACTGGACTTCGTTGAGCGTTCTCGAGCCGAACGTTCACACGGTTGACAATCAGCTGAACATCTCATCTGGCGACAACACCCGGTCGAACCGTGGAGTCGGCACGCAGATTTCGATTGGTGGCACGCGTCCGCAGCAGAACAACTATCGTCTGGATGGAATTACGACAAACGACTACTCCGGATCGGGCCCGGGCGGAGCTTTGGGCGGGACGCTGGGCGTCGACGCAATCCAGGAGTTCTCGGTTGTTACCTCGAATGCGACAGCGGACTATGGCCGTACATCGGGAGGCGTGATCTCGGGTGTAACGCGCCAAGGGACGAACAAGTTCCACGGTTCAGCGTATGAGTTTATCCGTAACAGCGCGTTGGATGCGAAGAACTACTTCTCGACCGGCTCGGCACCGTTCAAGCGCAACCAGTTCGGCGGGGCGATCGGTGGCCCGGTGCTCAAAGACAAGGCGTTCTTCTTCTTCAACTATGAAGGGCTACGTCAGAGCCGGACGACGGCGACGATCGATACAGTGCCGAGCGCCGCTGCCCGTACCGGAGCGCTGGTGTCTGGGCATGTGACAGTCAGCCCCGCCGTGATTCCATATTTGGCGCTGTTCCCTCTGCCTAACGCAGGAACGAGCGGTGACGTGGGCACGTGGACGTTTGACTCAAAGGCAGTGGCAAGCGAGAACCTGTTCACCGGCCGCGCCGACTACACGCTTTCGCCCAGGGATGCGATTCATGGGACGGCCCTGAGCGATGACTCGACAGACACCCAGCCGGACGGGTTCAACTTTGTGTTAACGGGATTGAATATCAACCGCAAGGTGTATTCGATCCAGGAGTCCCATCAGCTTTTGCCGAACATTGTGAACTTCGCGCGCGTCGGCTATGCATACACCTTTTCGATCGCGCCGGCCTCGAGTATTGCGATCAACCCGCTGGCTTCCGATACTGCTCTGGGATTTGTGCCGGGGCAGAATGTGGGTGAGTTGCAGATCTCAGGTCTGAGCACGTTTTTTGGGGGTGTAGGGGCGGAGGGAACCTACTCCTGGCACTACAACAGTTACCAGGCGGCTGATGACGTCTACATCACCAAAGGCAGTCACTCGCTTCAGGTGGGGTTCTCCTTTGAGCAGATTCAATCCAACGATCGCGGAAACGTCACGAACGGCTTCTTTACGTTTGGATCGCTTTCGAATTTCCTGACGAATAAACCGACTCAGTTCACCTCAAACATTCCCGGTAGCGGTATCCCGATCTATCTGCGGCAGAAGGTGTACGGCGCGTACGCATTTGATAGCTACCATTTCCGGAAGAATCTCACGTTGATCTATGGCGTACGGTACGAGCCGACGAGTTCCGTCACGGAGAAGTATGGACATATCGCCACACTGACGAACCCTGCTTCACCAACGCTCAAACTTGGAGGGGCGCTCTTTCAGAATCCTACGTTGACAAATCTTGCTCCGCGTGTCGGCGTTGCGTGGGATCCGTTTGGTGCCGGCAAGACCTCTGTCCGAGCCTCGTATGGCATCTATGACAATCTTCCGCTTACGTACCAGTTCACGCTCTCGACTCTGACGGTTGCCCCCTATGGCAGCACGGCCAACTTGACTGATACGACGGTTCTCGCGGGCACGTTTCCTGCTAAGACATATCCACTGGCGATTGCCGCGGCAACCAATAAGGTGACATACATCCAGCAGAATCCGGGACGTCCTTATGTGCAGCAGTTCATTGTGAATATCCAACAGGAACTGGCGAGGAATATAAGCCTGGAGATGGGCTGGACCGGATCGCACGGAGTTCGGCAGACATTGAAGGCGAACGATGGAAACATCGTGGAGCCGTTACAGACGTCGGACCTGCATAACCTGATCTGGCCGAAGTTTGCCTGCACGACCGTCAAGGGCGTGCAGACGTGTAAGACGACCGGAGTCAAGCAGAACCCAAAGGTCGGCGGCGTCGATACGACACTATTCAATGAATCGACGAGCTACCATGCGCTGAATGTAGCGTTGCGGGGATCGGCCAGGAATGCACGACTCGGTATTGCTTATACATGGGCGAAATCGATCGACGAGTCTTCATCTTCGAATGGCGGGACGAACTTCACGAACTCGATCATCTCTCCTTTCCCGACGGTGATCGGCAGATTTAAGGGACTTTCGGACTTCAATATTGGCCAGAACATCGTCATCAATGGGCTTTATACCTTCGAAGGGCCGAAAGCCTCGCAGGCTTTCATACGGGCGCTCACCAGCGGATATCAACTTGGGGGCATCGTGCGAGTTGCGAGTGGACTGCCGTTCACGCCCCTGATCAGTGGCGACCCGCTGGGCTTGAGCAACAACAACCCGCTCTCGCTTCCGGATCGTCTGATGGGGCCGGGGTGCACTGGAAACCCGGTAAACCTGAGGGACAAGGCCAACTACCTGAAGCGTAGCTGCTTCGCCTTCCCGGCGAATATCCCGGCGACGGGTGGCTACTTCCCTCGGCTTGGCAACGCAGGACGCAACTCGGTATTCGGACCAGGCATTGCAACGCTTGACGCTTCGATAGTGAAAAATACATCGTTTGCACGACTCTCTGAGACGGCCAGGGTTGAGTTCCGCGCGGAGGCATTCAATCTGCTAAACCATCCAAACTTCTCAGTTCCGTCGCGGACAGCGTCGGCGTTGTTCAATGCGGCAGGAACTCCACTGAATAGCCCCTTGCTGACGACGACGTCGACGACAGAACGGCAGATCCAGTTCGGTCTGAAGATCATCTTTTGAAGGCAAACGTCGGGGCTGCCTGGCGTGCAAGAAGGGTTTTCGACAGTCGGGTGTGGGACCTTAGCGTGGCCTTTGAACGCTAAGTCTGCATCTTTTGCCTAAAGCAGCCTCGCCTCATCAAGGATTTCCTAGTCGAGCTTCTTGAGTTGCTCCGCGAGGAACTCGGGGGGCATGGGGAGGAAGTCGCCCTCCTTGAGTACGTCGGCCTGACCCTGTTTGCTGAGGACGTAGTGGAGGAACTCGTTGAGCTTGGGGTCAAGCGGCGTGCCGGGTTTACGATTGACCAGGATATAGATGGCGCGGACCATCGGATACGTGCGGTTGGCGGTGTTTTCGACGTTGGGTGTGATGTAGGGGCCTCCGGAGTTCACGGAGATCGGTAGAAACTTGACGCCGTCGTTGGCGAATTGCATACCGGTGAAGCCGATGGCATCCTCATCCTTCGCGATCTCAGCTGTCATGAGGTCGCCACCGGTATGGATGAGCCTTCCATCCGGGTAATGGGTGTTGTAGAACTCCCGCAGGCTGCCGGTCCACTTGTCGCTGCCCATGAAGACGATCTGCTGGAAGCCATAAGTAAATCCGGGAATTTGCATGTCGTAGCCGTTGACATGGATTGGGCGGTCGGCCCACTCGCCGGTCAGACCGAGCTGTCCCCAGCGCGTGATGGGCACTTTAGCGCCGCGCTTGAGGCCGGTGCCGAAAATAGCATCGAGCTGCTGGAGATCGAGGTGCTGAATGGGGTTGCTTTTGTTAACAAAAATGATGAAGGGCCAGGTCTTGCCTTCGGCGTCGAAGCTTCCCGTGGCCGCGGCAATGGCGAGCGGGTCGTAGTTGAACATCTTCTGGAAGCCCAGGACTTCCATGGGCCAGGGCTCGCGGCCGAGGAGGCCGACGTCGGCGACGTTGGTGTAGAGTGCGCCTACAGCTTGGGCGGAGCTCTTAAGGGTGTCCTCGAAACGGATCTCCGGATGAAACTTGCGGAAGCCCTCTTCCCAGATGGATTCGAGCCTGGTCATGAAGTCGTTGCCCCAAACGCGGATGACGCCCGGTGCCGGCGGACCAGGTTTGTAGTCGGCCGCGCTCGCGACGTTCGCGAGGGCTGCCGGCGTGCGGTTGGTCGGCTTCGTTGCGGGTTGCGATCCGGTCTGCGCGTATATGGAGGAAGTGGCAAAGATTGTGCCCACTAGGAATGCTTTGGAGATCTTCATGGGATGGGACTCCTGGTTTTGAAGCTGCGCCCGCGATTCTCTGGGCCGAATCCGAAGATGAGCATGAGCGATGCGATGACGCACAGCTCGAACGAGGTCAGTGCCCAGGAATAGCCGAGGCGCTTTTCCAGAAGATTCTGGAGCGCTGGCAGCGGCGAAGAGAACAACACGCCAAGCTGGTAGACGAAGCCTGTGAAGAGGCCGCGAATGGCGTCTGGCGAGAGCTCATTGAGGTGCGCCGGGATGACTCCGAAGGCTCCCTGCACGCCGGTCTGCATGCAGAACGAGCCGAGGACAATAGCGACGAGTGTGCCGCCAAAGGCCCAGGCGGGGATCGAAATCAGGCAGAGCGTGAGGGCGATCATGAGGGCATAGCGACGGCCGATGCGCTCGGACAACCCGCCGATGATGATCGCACCGATGATCGCGCCGACGTTGTAAAGGACGGGAATGCCATATGTCGCCTTCATGCCGAAGACCGTTGCCTTAGTAACCCAAGGGAGGCCCTTGAGGAAGTCGGGGTAGAGATCCTGGGTGCCGTGCGAGAGGCAGGTCATTACGGTCATCACGAGCAGAAGGTAAGCAAAGGGGCGGATGTTATGCATGAGGGTCGCGCCCATGGACCAGATCGATGGGCTGCGGTGCAGCTTCCAGGCGTCAGACTCTGGAGCCTTCAGAGTGATAAGCACGATGAGCACGGCGACGACCGAGCCGACTACGAACATGGCCTGCCAACCGAAGCGCGGTGGGACGGTCTGGATGGCAATAGAAGCCATGAGGTAGCCGAAAGGATAGCCGCCCTGCATCATGCCGGAGAGGAAGCCTCGTTTACGGCGGGGAGCGCTCTCCATGGAGTAGGCCGCTCCGATGCCCCAGTAGCCACCCATGCCAATGCCGTAGAGTGCGCGAAAGATCATGAACGCAAGGTAGCTGGGCGCGAAGCCACTGAGGACGGTCATCGTGGAGAAGTAGAGCACGCACACCATGAGCGGCCGGCGGCGGCCGAAGCGATCCGCGAGCCAGCCGAAGAGGAGAGCGCCGACGGGACGCATGGCAAGTGTAAGGGTGAGCGAGACAACGATGGCGGACTTGCTGACTTGGAACTTCGCGGAGAGCTCGTTGAAGAGAAAGACGACAACGAAGAAGTCGAAGGCGTCGAGCACCCAGCCGAGGATGCCTCCGATTACGGCAAATTGCCAACCGGGTGTATCGACCTCCTGTTGCAGACTGGATGCGGGATCAACGGAGGCGACGTACATGGAGTCCTTGGGTGTGTCTAAAAAAGCAGAGCGAGCAGGCTAAGGGCTGTGACCCAGGAGCCGGCAGCATTGTCTCAATCTGATACCCCGACCATTTACTTTGGCCGGAATGAAGTACCCATGAATCAAGCATGAAAACTCATTCAGGATCAACAAACAACGCCAAAGGCGTGTTTGCAAGTCTAGTGAGCGATTCGATTGTTCGCTTCAGTTGATTCTTGTGCCTGCGCCGTTGCGATTTCGAACGTCGAATGTTTCGCCTGCTGTCAACAGCACATGAAAACAATTTCATTGCGGGTTCAGCAACGGCTCATCCGGCCCCACGAGGCTAACGGGAGACGTCAAGCCCGTGCGACTTACGAAGGTCACGCCGTCGAGGTTTGCAGACGAGAAGAATGAGGATAAATCCATGAAGAAGATATTCGCGGGAGCTTTGATGCTCACCGCTGCGACGTTAGCTACAAGTGCCGCTGCCCAAAGCAACGCTCAACTCAAGCTGGTCAAGACGGTGGAGTTGCCAGGCTACACAGGCGACTTTGACCACTTCGCGATTGATCGCCAGCGGGGGCGGATTCTGGTCGCGGCGGAGGATCATGCGACCCTCGAAATATTCGATCTGAAGACCGGTAATCATTTGAAGACGATCGCTGGGTTCGGAGCGCCACATACGGTGCTGGTGCGTCCGAACTCGCCGAACATCTTGGTGACTGACAGCGGCAAGGAGATGACAGCAGTGCTGGACGCGGCGACCTACGAGAAGAAGGGAACCGTAACGCTGACACCTGGAGCCGATTCGGCGGGCTATGATGCTGTGGCGAACGTCTGGTATGTCGTCACGGGAGGCAAAGACGTGGACATGAAGACGGCCGAGATCGAGGCAATTAACCCGGACACGGGCAAGAAACTAGGCGAGGTAGTGTTCGACGACAACCACGTTGAAGCGATGGCACTCGAGAAGAATGGGGACCGGCTATTCATCAATCTTGCGCAAACGAACAAACTGGCCGTAGTCAATCGGAAGACGATGAAGGAGATTGCGGAGTGGGCCGTACTACCGGCGAAAGCGAACGCGATGGTTGCATTTGATGAAGGAGCCAAACGGCTCTATGTAGTATGCCGGGACCCGGGCATGGTCGTTGTGATGAACAGCGATACCGGGGCGGTAGTGAGCAAGGCGCCGGCACCGCTGCGTGCCGACGAAGTGATGATGGACGCGACAACGCACCGCCTTTATGTCCCTGGTGGTGAGGGCTACATCGGAATTTATGACACATCGGATCCGCAACAGGTGAAGATGATTGCCAAGGTGCCGAGCGCTCCCGGGGCGAAAACCGGAATTCTGTTGCCAGACATGAAAAAGATGTTTGTCGCGGCTTCGCCGGGAGAAACGAAGAATGTTGCAAAGATTATGACGTATCAACTACCTTGATTGGCCTGTTAGGTAGGTCCATCCGCGATTGGCAGATCAGAATCGAGGGATAGAGAAACAAACGCATATCCTGTGTCAACTCAAACAATGATCTGATTAATCCATTTTCATTTTTAGTTCAGACAACCTTCATTCCGGGAGCCGTAAATGCTCCTGACCCGAAGGAGAGCCTGCTTGGTTTCATCGAAGGGAAGCAATCCCTGCTATTCCACGGTCCGGGAGCTCGCATGTTCGCAAAGGCTAGACGCACTCTCCTCACTGCAATCACGATCACTTCCGTAGCACTCACTTCGGCAAGTTACGCGCAGAGCGGCGGCGCAACGCTCCAGGGGACGGTGACGGATCCAAACGGGGCGGTAGTGCCCAATGCGCGGATAGGTATCGTATCCCAGTTGACTGGAGTATCCCGGGATGTGACCTCGAACAACGAGGGCATCTACTCCGCACCGAACCTCAGCGCCGGGAGATACAAGGTCACCACCTCGGCCTCTGGTTTCGCCACCAACGTCCAGACCGACGTACTGCTCACGGTTGGCGCCGTGCGCGACTTTGACATTCCGCTGACGCTCGCCACAACCGACATCACCATCACAGTCGAAAGCTCGAGCAACCAGGTCAACTCTGTCGACACTTCCGTCCAGGGCATCGTGGATGGAAAACAGACCCGAGACCTCCCGCTCAACGGCCGCGACTGGACCACGTTAGCGACACTCAACTCCGGTGTCTCTCAGATACTCACTCAATTTCCAGGTGCGGCCACTGCCACAACCCGGCTATCCCGTGGCCTGGGGGCACAGTTGACCATCGGTGGCAATCGGCCACAGCAGAACAGTTATCGACTCGACGGTGTTAACATCAACGATTACGCCAACGGCGGCCCCGGCTCTGTCTCGGGAGCCACGCTCGGCGTCGACGCAGTGCAGGAGTTCAACGTAATCACCTCGGACGCCCCCGCGCAGTACGGCCGCATGTCCGGTGGCGTCATTAATTCCATCACCCGCCAGGGTTCCAATCAGCTACACGGTTCGGCGTACGATTTCATCCGCAACAGCGTCTTCGATGCCCGCAGTTACTTCGATCCGGTTGGTGGTGGCGAGCCCTCCTTCCGTCGCAACCAATTCGGCGGAACCCTCGGCGGTCCAATCATTCGCGACAAGACATTCTTCTTCTTCAACTATGAGGGCTTCCGTCAGGCGCAGGGAGTCTCGATGCAATCGACCGTGCTCTCACCGAACGCGCGCACCGGACTCGTCACTTGCACCAGTGGCTCCACGTGTAAGAACGGCCTGCAGCAGCTCAAGATCAGCCCCGCCGTATCTCCCTTCCTCACACTCTTCCCCCTCCCCAATTCGACCGTAAGCGGAAATACGGGAATCTATAGCTTTTTGACGACGCAGAAAGCGAACGAGGATTTTTCCACTGTCCACGGGGACCACAACTTCTCACAGAGCGATTCAATTCACGGTACGCTGCTCTACGACACCGCCTCGCTTGACTCCGCGGATCAGACCAACACCCTTTACGATGAAGCTATTTCGCGCCGGACCACGGCTGCGATCGAAGAGGTACATCTCTTCTCGCCGAGACTCACCAACTCCTTCCGGCTTGGCTACAACCGCTCCGTCGCCATCGCTCCAACCGAAAAGGCCGTCATCAATCCTGCGGTCAATAATCCCGCCCTCGCGTACTATGCCGGTTACACTACGGGACAGCTTCTCGTTTCCAGCCTTACTACCGTTCAGGGTGGTTCAGGTGCAGTCGGCACAAACTCCTACCACTACAACTCCTACCAACTCTACGACGATGCCACTTATGTGCGCGGCAAGCACTCCATCACCTTCGGAGGGGTGATCGAATACATCCAGAACAACACCAATGGCGGCGTTCTTCCAAATGGGGAGTGGAACTTCGGATCGATCAACAACTTCCTCACCAACGTGCCCACGTTCTTCGAGGGCCGCGTTCCAGGAACGCCCGTTGTCCCGCACGACTTGCGGCAGACGCTCTATTCTGCCTACGTCCAGGACAGTTGGAAGATGCGCAACTACCTCACCATCAACCTTGGGCTTCGGTACGAGATGGTGACGGACACGACTGAGACTCGCGGTCGGATCGGCGCGCTGCCCACCCAGACCTCGCCCGCAGCCGTTCCGATCCACACCTTTTTCACCAATAATCCGACGACCAAAAACTTCGAGCCACGTATTGGCGTTGCCTGGGATCCCTTCCGCAATGGGAAAACTATTGTGTCCGTCGCCTCAGGCATCTACGACATCCTGCCCCTGAATTACACATTGCAGCTCCAACTCCTTTCGAGCGCCCCCTCCTACCAAGAGGGACGGGTTACGTACTCTGGCACTACAGGAAAGGGTCTCTTTCCTGTCACACCATTCGTCACCACAACACCCCAACTTCGCGTTATCTATACGCCCCAGAACCCGCCTCGCAGTTACGTTATCCAAAACAACGTCAATCTCCAGCAGCAGCTCACGCCCAACACAGTCTTCCAGATTGGCTACATCGGCTCGCATGGAGTTCATCAGTTATTCAGCACCAATGACATCAACAACGTCCCCAGCTTAGGCAAGGACCCCTCCGGCAACTACTACTGGCCTGACCTCTCCAAGGTCACCGGCGCCGCGCGCTCCGCCTTGCAATTGAACCCCGCCGTCGGCACAGAGTCCGACACCATCTACGCTGGCAGCTCAATCTACCACTCTCTCCAGACCTCCATCAGCTACGCGGCTCCCAAGGGAGTTATCGGCAAGATCGCCTATACCTGGTCGCACTCCATCGATGACAGCTCCTCGCAAGTCTCGGGCGCCAGCTTTGGCAACTCGGTCTCAGGTCTTCCCGCCTTCGACCTCAGTCTCGACCGCGCAGACTCTGATTTCGATATCCGCCACGTCTTCTCCGCAAACGCTATCGCTCCTCTTCCGAACATTAAGCGAGGAGGAGGCTACACCTCTATCCTCCGCGGATGGAGCACAAACAATATCTTCACCATTCGTTCCGGTATCCCCTTCACCCCGGTCGTCGGCGGCGACCCTCTCGGATTGCTCGGCTCCCAGACATTTCAGTTTCCTGATCGCATCGTCCACGGTCGCAGCTGCACGAACAGTCACAACGTCCACTACATCGATACCTCGTGTTTCGCCTTCCCTGGCACTTACGCCTACGGCCCCGGCCTCGCCGGACCCCGACTCGGCACCGGCCGCCGCAACACCCTCGACGGCCCGGGCCTCTTCAACTGGACGACAGGTCTGATGAAGGATCAGGTCATTACCGAGCGCTTACGCGCCCAGTTTCAAGCACAGGCCTTCAACGTAACCAACCACACTAACTTTGCCAACCCGGCGAGTGCACAGACGCAGATCTTCAATGTCAACGGCTCCCTATCCGGTACAGCCGGTACGCTCACCTCCGTCGCCACTCAAGGGCGCCAGCTGCAGTTCGCCCTTAAGCTGCTCTTCTAAGGAGCTGCATCGCATTGAACACTCTGCAACCGAACAGTTCAATGAAAGTGCGAGACATACGATGATGGCAAAGAGCAAGGCAATACGGTGGCTTGTGGTCCTCGACGGCATCCTGGCTGTGACGACGATGGCCACAGCACCTGCTAACGCTCTTGGCGGCGCACCCATCAGGCAGGCGGACGCATCGCTCCCCTCTTATCAGCCCCAGCCAGCAGCGCCTCCCAAGGGCGCAGGCTACGTCATGCCGGACGGAACCATCCGTATCGTCGGCTTCGATGACATGGAAGGGATGATCCTGAAGCTGAACGCGCTCTTTACTCAGTCCCATCCGGGGACGAAGTTCACCTACGTGAAGAGCAACAGCTACGGTGCTCTCTACTCGCTGATGTGGGACTCAACGGCTTTCGCTCCTATGGCTCTGGACTATCAGAGCAATCTCGTCTACACCGATATTGTCCATGGCCCATCCTTTGCAATCCGCGTCGCACACGCCTCTGTGACTCCCGCCGCAAAGCTTAGCCCGATCGCAGTTGTCGTGAACAAGAGCAGCCCTATCGACACCCTGTCGGTCGCTCAGCTTACATCCATTTTCACGGAACCGGTCCGCAGACCTGTTTACAGCCACTGGGGCCAGCTTGGCCTGAAAGGCGAGTTGGAAGCCCAATCCATCCATCCCTGCGGCCTTCCCTGGAGCGATCATTACCCCTCCCAGGATCCGACGTTCGGAGAGTATGTCTTCACGCGCAAACTCGGGGGAGGTCAGCCCGTCGTGAACTACGCGATGTTCACCACCTATGCAGCCGTGCTCAGGAACGTCGCCTCAGACCCGCTCGCAATCGGGCTTGTAGCCGCCAACGAGGTCACCTCCGACGTCAAGCTCGTCAACGTCACTGGTGGCGACCTCGGTGAACCTTCTCGCCCAGACGCAGCCAGTGTTCAGAGCGGGCGCTACCCTTTGGACCGCTATCTGTATCTCTATGGCCGGCTCGTCTCGGGCAAGCCCTTCGACCCATTCGTAAAGGAGTACATGCGGATGGTTCTGTCGAAGGAAGGGCAACGGATTATCGCCGAGGATCCTCACGGCTACATCCCGCTCGATACCGTCGAAGTTGGGAACGACCTGGCGAAGCTCCGATGAGTCATGGCAATCGCACAGCCAAAGGACACTTGCATGAACCCGTCAAGCCATAAGAGGAGTTGCAGGAAGCCAACCCACTTATACCTGAACACTTCGCGACGCCGGCATATCCATCTCATTGCCTTTGCCGCGGCGCTGATCATCGTGCAAGGCCCGTATTCTTCTCATGGCTTCGCCCAGGAGAAGGCCCTCGATGGTCCACAGCCCTATGTCGCTCAGTCGGTGAAGTTCCCCGCCGGCGCAACCTATTTGCGGCCGGACGGCAGCATCTACATGACTGGCAATGACCTCGTTCAGCCGTTGATCGAAAAGCTCAACGAACTCTTCGTCAAAACTCACCCCGGCTTCAGATTTTCCTTGCATATGATGTCCTCCGCAGAAGCAATCAGCGGCATCACCTCCGGAAAATCTGCTATTGGCCCGATTGCACGCGATGCCACATTCTGGGACAAGGACGCGTTCGCTTCCGTCTATGGCTATCAGCCCACCGACGTTCAGATCGGCTGGGATAACACGCCCGACGCAGATCACTATCCTCCGGGCAAGTTTCCGCCCGCAGTATGGGTCAACGTACGCAACCCTGTATCGGCGCTCGATCTCGATCAGGTCACATCGATCTTCACGCAGGGATCTCCCAAGGGGGATATCACACGCTGGGGCCAGGTCGCCTTCCACGAAGCGAATCTGGGCAACAATGGCGGCGACTATGCCAAGCGCGAGATCCACGTCTATCTGCCCACCCTGCGCGGTCTGCCCGTTGTTTCCACCACGCGCATGCGTCTGGGCGGCTATCCGTGGACAGCCCGCGGTGAATACCTGCCCTCCATTGAAGATGTGATGAATGCAGTGGCGAATGATCCCTTCGGCATCGGCTTCATCGGCTGGTTTCCCGTCGACGAAGGTTGGGACCGCTCCGTCGACCTGAGCGGCAAAGTCCGGCTTCTTCCTTTGTCCGAGACGGCAGACAGCAAGATCTCGCGCGGCACACCTGGCGATCTCTATCCCCTCGCAGGAGGCATTCACCTGATGGTTAACCGTGCACCAGGCAAGCCGATGGAGCCGTGGATCCGGGAGTACTTGCGGCTCGCCCTCTCAAAGGAGGGCCAGGAGATCATCTCCTCCATGACCGCAAGCGACGGTTTCATGTCGCTTGATCCCAAAGATGTTCCCGCAGAGCTAAAGAAGCTGGACTGAGGGATGCAGATGAATTCGATCAGAACGCAGGCCGTCCAGAATCGCAAAGACCTCGCGCGAGCCTCGCATTCGTCACGCACGAGCGGCCGTTCGCCGGCGGCGAGGCTTTGTAGGCTTCTGGCGCTGATCGGTCTGGTCTCATTGATGGCACGCCGCCCCGCCCTCGCCCAGCAATATGATCTGAGCGGCCTACCACCCTACCACGACGAGACCAACCCGCAACAACTTCACGGCGTCATCCGCATCCACGGAACCGAGCTCACACAGCACCTCATTCACGAGTGGGAGGATGCGTTCCTCAAACTCCACCCCCTTGTCCGCTTCGGCGACTACATGCTCCCAACCGGCTTCAGCGGCCTCTGCGCCGGCACTGCCGACATCAATGTAATGGGTCACACCGCGTGGCGCTCAGATCTCAAGGCCTTCGAGGAAACCTTCGGCTATGACCCTTTTGAAGTGATGTTCGCGACCGGAGGTTTCAATCTGAGGAAGGGCAACACGCCGGCTGCGATCATCTTTGTCAACAAAGACAACCCCATAGGCCAACTCTCTCTGAGACAGCTCGATGGCATCTTTGGTGCCCAGCGCACCGGCGGCTGGAACGGGACGCATTGGTCGACCGCGAGCGCGCGAGGTCCCGAAGGGGACATTCGCACTTGGGGCCAGCTCGGCCTTACGGGCGACTGGAAGGACAAGCCGATCCACCTCTACGGGATCGACGCCACCTTGAGCAACTGGTCGGAGCTGATCCAGCGCGTCGTCTTCAAAGGCGGCGACAAGTGGAACCCCGCGATGAACGAGATTGTACGCGGAGGTGTCGAGATCCCTGCCGACGCGCAGATCGTCTCAAGCGTCGCAAACGACCCAGGCGGCATCGGTTTCAACCTGATGCGTGTCGTCGAGAAGAATCCCGGCGTGAAAGCGCTCGCAATCGGCGCACAGGATCAGGGACCATACATTCAGCCTACTGCCGAGAGTTGCTATCAACGCACCTACCCACTGGTTAACTCAGTTTATCTCTACCTCAATCGGCCGCCGGGCAAGCCGTTCGACCCCCGGCTCAAAGAGTTCCTCAAATTTGTCCTCAGTCGCGAAGGCCAGCAGATCGTCGTCGACGACGGAATGTTTATCCCTCTCAATCCGGAAGCTGCTCACGAAACGCTGCGAAAGCTTGATTAGCTTCAGCCCCTTGACCTCAGACGTATCGAGCCATCTATGAAACTGCCGACTATGGTCACTCATCATCGATCCTCCAGCCGGACTCTCAGCCTTTTCGCCGGCTTAACTCTCGCCGGGATGACCGCGCCAATGTGGGCGCAGAGCGTCCCGTCTCTTCCGGAATACAAGCCCGGTGCGAAGCTGGCCGGCGTCATCCGGAGTTGGGGCAGTGACCAGATGGGTCCCTTGATGAAACGATGGGAAGATGGCTTCCACAGATATCAACCAGACGTCTACTTCTCAGACACCCTGAAGGGGACGGCCACTGCCCAATTCGGGCTGCACGAGTGGGTTGCGGATATTGCGGTATCTACACGCAAGATCTACCCCTACGAGTTTTATGGCGTTTACCGTCGATCACTCCTCTATCCCGTCGAGATCGCCGTCGCAACAGGCAGCTACAACGTGCCGCACAAGGCGGCAGCAATTGCCGTCTTCGTCAACCGGGAAAACCCCCTCGCAAAACTGACCGTGAATCAGCTTGACGGCATCTATGGCGCACATCGTACCGGAGGATGGCAGGATCTGAATTGGCACTCCGAGATCGCCCGTGGTACCGAGCAGGACATCCGTACATGGGGCCAACTCGGACTGAAGGGCGATTGGGCCGACAAGCCCATCCACGCTTACGGCCCTCCAGGTATCTACCCCGGTGGCATCTCCTTCTTTCAGACCAGAGTGATGGGAGGAGCTGATAGCTGGAACGAGTCCCTTCTGGAGTACGACGATCGCGCAAAGATGATGGACGCTCTCAGCCATGATCGATACGGAATTGCGTACACTTCGCTGAACTACCAGACCCAGCAGACGAAACCTCTTGCTCTCGCGGAGAATGACGCGGGGGCCTTCGTCGAGCTTACTCGCAAGACCACGACCGACCGCACGTATCCCCTTGTGCGCACCGCCTACATCTACTTTTCCCCCGACCGGCCGGATGGTTCTCCTGCCGACCCGAAAGTGGAACCAAAGATCAGGGAGTTCCTTCGCTACGTGTTGAGCAGGCAGGGCCAGGAGGACGCCCTGCGCGAAGGAGATTTTTTACCCCTCACCCCCCAGCTCGTTGCCGAGCAACTTCGTAAGCTCGAATGACCCGGATGGTGGAGGCCACAGCAGTGCAACGCCCGGAACACGTACATAAAAATCCGGAGAACAGTAATTCATGAAATCTTTTCACCGTCTCTGTTCCTTGATCTCGCCTCTCTGGCCATTGCTCGCGCTCACGGTTGCCGCTACCCCCGTCTACACGCAGACATCCCGGCAACTGGCCCCATACAAGCCGGAACAGAAGCTTCCAGGGCCGGAGATCCTTCGCAGCTGGGGAAGCAACGAGATGGCCGGTCTGATGAAATTGTGGGAAGAAGGCTTCGTTCGCTACCAGCCCGAAATCCGTTTCTCCGATACCCTCAAGGGGACTGAAACCGCACAGGCCGCGCTCTTCTCCCACGTGGCCGATATGGCTCTGATGAGCCGTCCGATATTACCCCTCGAACGTCATGTCATGTTCCGGCGTGAGCACCATCTGCCGCTCGAGATTATGGTCGCGACTGGCAGCTTCGATGCTGCCGACAGGACCTTCGCCCTCGCTGTCCTCGTCAACAAAGACAACCCTCTCTCTGGCCTCAGCCTCAAGCAGCTCGACGGCATCTTTGGCGATCAGCGAACCGGAGCATGGGATGAGAAGTTCATCTGGCACCCGGAAGCGGCACGTGGTCCCGATCAAAACATACGCACCTGGGGTCAGCTCGGTCTCACTGGAGAGTGGGCGGACAAGCCCATCCACGTCTACGGTTATCCCGTAACGATCTATTCACCCGTCTCCGGTCCCATGCTCTCCTTCCGCAAGGACATCATGCAGGGCGGCGATATCTGGAACCCCGGTCTTAGGGAATTCCCGGAGGGAGACAAGATCGCCGAGGCTCTCAGCAAAGACCGCTACGGCGTGGGCTATACATGCCTCTGCTTCAAGACAAATGCATTGAAACCGCTCGCCATCACACCAGCGGGCGGCTCAACCCCGATACCACTGAGCAAGTCCACGGTCGCCGACCGCACCTATCCGTTGAGCAGGTCTGTTTATATCTACATCGATCGCACGCCAGGCGAGCCGGTCGATCCTGGGGTGAAGGAGTTCCTCAGCTATGTGCTCAGCCGCGAGGGGCAGGACGTAGTGTCGCGCTCCGGTGGATACCTGCCCCTAACCCCCCAACTCGCACTGGAGCAGCTTCAGAAGCTCCAGTAGACGACAAGACTCGTCGATCACTTCGTTGACGCTGTCGTCTCACAAGTTCGCTACGCAAGCAGTAGTTCAAGGAGAATGCCGATGCGAAGGACACAGATGATCGCTCTCATCATCACAGCCCTCGTGGCAACCGCTGGCTCTGCACAAAATCTCGATGGCCTCCCTCTCTACCAGGGAAATAACGATCAGTTTGGCGAGATCCGGATTTGGGGCAATGAGACGATGCTCCAGATGCTCACCGCCTGGGAACTAGGCATTCACGAGCACCAGCGCGGCCTCCGCTTCGCCGACGTTTTGCCGAGCGGCGCCGCCGCCATTGGCGCCCTCTATACTGGCGTCGCCGACCTCGGCCTCATGGGACACCACAGCTGGCCAATGGAAACTCTCGCCTTCCACGAGGTCTACGGTTACGACCCCCTCGAGATCATTGTTGCCACGGGTGCCTACGATGTGCCGGCAAAGATGCCCGCCAATGTCATCTACGTCAATAAGAAGAACCCTCTCGTAAAACTTGATGTGCAGCAGCTCGACGGTATCTTCGGATCGCAGCGGACGGGCGGCTGGCAAGGAACGCATTGGTCCACTGCGAGCGCCCGTGGTCCCGACAAGAACATTCGCACATGGGGTCAACTCGGACTTACTGGCGAGTGGGCGGACAAGCCTATCCATCCTTATGCTTATGATCTCAGCGCCAATAGCTTTTGCCTCTCGATGCAGCGAATGGCATTCCAGGGAGGCGATAAGTGGAACCCGGAACTGCACGAGTTCGCGCTGAACGAAGTGGGTATGCTCTTCAAACCCGGCCCGCGTCCGCCCCAAGGCTGCGAGATGATCATCGACGCACTCTCCAAGGATCCTTACGGGATCGCCTACACCGCTCCACAATGCGCGCGTAAGAGCAACGAAGTGCGGCCACTCGCGCTCGCTGCTGATGCACGTGGGCCCTTCGTCGAGCCCACGCTGGAGAATATGGCGAATCGGACCTATCCGCTCGTCGAATCCATTTACGTCTACATCAATCGGCCGCCAGGCCAGCCCGTAGACCCGAAGCTCAAGGCATTTCTCACCTACATCCTAAGCCGCCAGGGACAAGAGGGCGTTCTGCGCGACGGCGGATACCTCCCGCTCACACCCGAGGTTGCACGCGAGCAACTCAAGAAGCTCGAATGACCTCTCTGCGCAGCCCTCCTCCAGCGACATCACCAAAATATGAGTTGCACGAAAGGGAAGACTTATGAAGCTGACGTCTCTACTCTCCATCTTCGTGGTGCTGGCCGCGGCCGCAGCCTCCGCACAGGATCTCACCTCCTTTCCGCAATACACGCCTCACGTGAAAGTCAGCGGAACCCTCGTTGTCTGGGGCAATGACGGCATGGTGGCTCTAGCGAAGCGCTGGGAAGATGGCTTCCACAAATATCAGCCCGACATTCGGTTCGAAGACCATCTCTACAGCACCGCCGCCGCCATTGGTGGACTTTATGCCGGCCATGCTGACCTTGCCTATATGGGCCGCGACATCTGGCCAGTCGAAAGCCTCGGTTTCTCCAAAACCTTCGGCTACGCCCCAACTCGCTTCGTCGCCGCAACCGGTGCCTACGATGTCGAAGGGAAGACCTTTCCCATGGTCGTTTTCGTCAACAAGGACAACCCGCTCAAGGGGCTCACCCTGCCGCAGCTCGACGCCATCTTCGGCACAGAACGTAAGCTCGGCGCCCCAATCAACATTCAGAAATGGGGAGACCTCGGCCTCGCCGGGGATTGGGCGGACAAGCCTATTCACCTCTACGGCTATGCCAGCGATAGCGGCTTCGGCGTCTTCTTCTCTGCCGCCACGATGGGCGGAAGCTCCAGTTGGAACTGTGGCATTCACCAGTTCGACAACATCTACGACAGCACGGGCAAGACCATCACCCCTGCTGGCCGACGAAGCCTCATTGCGCTCGCCGCTGATAAGTACGGCCTCGCTTACTCCGGCATCAGATATCTCACATCCGACGTTAGGCCCATTCCCATCGCCACCCGCGAAGGCGCACCTTACATTGCGCCGACCCGCGAAAACGTCGTCAACCGCACCTATCCACTCCTCCGCGACATCCCCATCTACATCAACAGGGCTCCAGGGAAGCCAATCGATCCTAAGGTGAGCGAGTTTCTGTCCTACATCCTCAGCCGCGAAGGCCAGGAGGCGATCAGCCAAGAGGGCGATTACCTGCCGCTAACGGTCGATCTCGTGCAACAGCAAAGAGAGATACTTAAGTAAGCCACTCCACCTGAATGTCGCCATGGCATCGAGATGATCTTCAAAAGGGCTCAGTTTGAAGAATGGTCGGCCCTAGTGGACGATTTTCGAACTTTTCAGGGTTTAGATATCTCTTACGGTTCGTTTTCTCTACCAATTTGAGGTTGGACTGCAACAAGGGATACCTCCCTGCAATCCTGCGCCATTGATTCGGTTTCAATAGGTACCATGATGCGGGGTGTGACCACTATCAATTTGGTAAACAGAAGCCGACATATCAGTACCTAATCCTTGGCGAAGCCCATAAACCGCAGAACCGAAGGCAGTTTCGCATTAGTTACGAATTGATCTTGTCAGAAATCCTGTTCTTAACAGATGATCGCCGAGGGTCACTTGTCCGAAATGCGGACTATACGGCCATGTGGTCTGGAAACACTGATCTCGTTTTGCAAGTCGGCATCCGTCCGTGGTAGCCTGTGCGCGATTAGGAGCTCCTTAGCGGTTTCCCGGATTTCAAGCATGGGACCGCAGATATCGGATCAAGCTGAAAATGACCTGGATGGATCCGGTTGCATTGGAGGCTTAAATGGACACCGATGTTCTTGTCGTCGGGGCCGGCCCAACCGGACTGATGCTTGCTAATCAACTTGTTCGACGCAGTATACGCACCCTCATCATTGACAGACATGCTGCGCCATCGATTGAAACCCGAGCGCTGGGAGTGCAGGCGCGCACGCTGGAGATCTACTCGCAATTGGGAATCGTTGATCGAGCGTTGGAGCTTGGCAAACGCGGCACAGGTGGAAACATCTGGGCAGAGGGACAGGGGAGGGCACGCGTCGCTCTGAGTGACGCCGGAGAGGCAGCGACATCCCCTGGGGAATCTGCTTGCCTTCGTTTTTGCCTAAAGCAGATACTTCCGAGCCCAGGAATCGAGCTCCTGCAGAACAGGCCGGAGCTTTCGTCCGAACGCGGTCAGCGAGTATTCAACACGCACAGGCATTTCGGAGAACATCTCTCTTTTCACAAGTCCGTCCCGCTCAAGTTCTCGCAACTGCTGCGTCAATACCTTCTGCGAGATTCGAGGCATGCTTTGCCGGAGGATTTTGAACCGGAGCGGCTTTTCGGTGCCCATAAGCCACCAGAGAATGACTGGTTTCCAGCGGCCGCCAATCAGGACGAGCAGTTCCTCGATCGGACACATGCTGACAATACGTTTAGCGCTCACTTCAATTTTGGTGACCAGGTATCCATTTGGTTCCTGGTGTCCCCTTCGTAGTACAAAGTGATTTTGATCTTACATCGAAGAAAGCGAAATTTCTTGAACACGACAACACGTTTAGCAGCGGCGTAGCCACCTTTCGGATGTGTTGAAGGCGGAAACGTCTTACATAATCCATTCACCTCTAAGAGGAGAGAAAAGTCATGGTTCAGAACAGCGGTCCGGCAAAACGAAGTGAGAAGGGGTTGCTGACTCCTGACAATTGCGTTGTGACGCTCATCGATCATCAGCCACAAATGCTATTTGGGACCAGTAACTTTGACCGTCAGGGGATCATAAACAACACAGTGGCTCTTGCAAAAGCTGCCAGAGTGTTTGATGTCCCGGTCGTACTGTCGACAGTTGAAACAAAGGCGTTCAGCGGCAACATGTGGCCTCAGCTCCGAGCTGTATTCCCGGGCCGGGAGCCTATAGAGCGTTCATCGATGAACTCCTGGGACGACAAGAACTTCGTAGCGGCCATTGAAGAGACAGGGCGCAAAAAGATCGTGCTGGCTGGGCTGTGGACCGAGACCTGCGTGGCGCTTCCCACAGTGCAGGCGATCCACGACGGCTACGAAGTCTACGTGGTGGAAGATTGCTGCGGTGACGTGAGTCAACTCGCTCATGACAACGCTATGAAGCGAGTAATCCAGGCGGGAGCGAAACCCGTGACGTCACTCTCAACAATGCTGGAGTGGCAGCGCGACTGGGCTCACAAGGAAACTTACGACGCCGTGATGGACATTGTGAAGAACCATTACGGGGCTTATGGGATCGGAGTCGAGTACGTGTACACGATGGTACACGGCGCTCCCGCCACGAAATTCCCCGAATACGTAATTCCCGCCGCGCTCGCTGGGGCGCACAAGTAGGAACGAGCAGAGGGCAAGGGTCTTCTTGCCTTCTGGCACCACAGTCCTGTGAGGAAAATCTTATGGCAACGGATACTATCTTGCACAATGCAAAGATCGAGACGAATTCCACGCCTTCATTTGTTGAAGCTCTCGCGATTACAGACGGAAAGATCATCGCCACGGGCAACGAGCAAGATATCTTACGGCTGCGTGGCCCTGCGACCAAAGTGATTGATGCAAAGGGCCGAACCATCATTCCAGGCCTCAACGATTCCCACATGCATCCGATCCGCGGCGGCCTCAATTACAACATGGAGCTGCGCTGGGATGGTGTACCTTCGCTCTCCGATGCTCTGCGCATGCTGAAAGATCAAGCGGAGCGGACGCCCGCTCCGCAGTGGGTCCGAGTTATCGGCGGTTGGACGGAGTTTCAATTCGCTGAACGCCGCATGCCAACGCTCGATGAGATCAACGCAGTAGCGCCGGACACACCGGTCTTCGTGATGCATTTGTACGACAGAGCGCTGTTGAACGGAGCGGCGCTTCGTGCTGTGGGCTATGACAAGAATGCCCCAGACTTTCCGGCCGGTGAAGTTCAACGCGACCGTCACGGGAACCCCACAGGTCTTCTCATCGCGAAGCCGAACGCAAATATTCTCTACTCCACCCTCGCGAAGGGTCCGAAACTGTCGCGCGAGGACCAACTCAACTCTTCAAGGCTCTTTTTCCGTGAGCTAAACCGCTTTGGAATTACCAGTGTGATCGATGCGGGCGGCGGCTTTCAGAACTATCCCGACGACTACGCCGTTGTGAACGAACTGCACCGAAATGGAGAACTTTCCGTCCGGCTTGCTTACAACCTCTTCACGCAGAAACCGAAACAGGAACTGGCCGACTTCCAGAGCTGGACCAAAATGACAAAGCCCGGGGACGGCGATGATTTCTATCGCGTCAATGGCGCAGGGGAAATGCTAGTTTTTTCCGCTGCGGACTTCGAAGACTTTCTTGTCCCGCGGCCGGACATGGTTCCCGTGATGGAAAGCGAGCTGAATGCCGTCATTAGACATCTGGTAGAGAATCGCTGGCCATTTCGCTTGCATGCGACATACAACGAGACGATCGAGCGAGCTTTGAACGTCTATGAAGAAGTGAATCGAGAGATTCCGTTTGACGGCCTGCACTGGTTCTTCGATCACTGCGAGACGATTACTGATCGCAATATCGAACGTGTGAAAGCGCTGGGCGGCGGCATCGCGGTGCAGAACCGCATGGCATTCCAAGGTGAGTACTTTGTCGAGCGATATGGGGCGCAGCAAGCGAAGCGCACACCGCCGATACGGCGGATGTTGGAGATGGGTGTTCCCGTGGGAGCAGGGACCGATGCAACCCGCGTCTCAAGCTACAACCCTTACCTTTCTCTGTATTGGCTTATAACTGGCAAGACCATAGGCGGTCTTGGTCTGTATCCGGAAGAAAATCGGCTCGATCGGGCGGAAGCGCTGAAGCTTTACACCATGGGAAGCAGTTGGTTCTCCACGGAGGATGGTAAGAAGGGAGCGCTTGTTCCTGGGCAGCTCGCTGATCTGGCCGTTCTCTCTGCCGATTATTTCTCGATCCCGGAGGGAGAAATTAAAGATCTTGAATCGGTGCTGACCATCGTCGGTGGCAGGGTTGTGTACGCCACTGAAGAGCACGCAAGCCTTGCTCCTCCCGAGCTTCCTGTCAGTCCTGACTGGTCGCCTGTCGCGCATTATGGCGGCTATACCAAGGCTTCAAAATCACTGGCTGGAGCCTCTCATTCCGCCTTTTGCCAGCACTCAGAGCTGAGTCACGCGGAGAAGGGCCCAAATGGGCACGTTCGTGTATTCGGAAAATCCGGGCTTTGGAGTCTCGGCTGTGACTGTTTCGCGTTCTAAAACACAACCGGACGAAAGAATGGCCTGAAGAACTGGAAGGGAGAGCAACTGATGAAGGTACTGCTCATTTCATTTGCAGTAGGTTTGTTTGTCGGCATTTTGTACGGACTGATTCGCGTAAAGAGTCCGGCCCCGCCAATCGTCGCTCTGCTCGGCCTCCTGGGAATGGTGCTCGGAGAACAGCTCGGCGGTTGGATTCTTACGAAAAAAGTCAGCGTGACACATGCTGCATCCGTTTGTCTCGTGGGTAAGCATTGGGATCAGCGAGCAAATGTGCAATCTGTAGTATCAGTTCAGCCTCACGCGGACTGAAGAGAGTTCTCATCGTGCCAAATGAGCTGCGCGCCAACATCGTGTGATGCTGACCCCTCGAGAAAGGAGACTCAATGCGTATCACTAAATCCTTTGGCGTGATTGCCATCGCGATCTTTCTGAGTACGGGAATTGCTCGTCTGTTCCCGATGCGGAGCACCGCCCTGGCAGTCGTCGATGCTGCTACGGTTACGCCCAACGTGACCGTGGAGCCGCAATATGATACGACCCACGTCTACGTCGCGCCCGAGGACTTCGACCGCTTCGTCGCCAGCCTTGTAGCAACCTTCGGCGGGACCACATCCAAACAGGGCGTCTTCACCGTGACGCCAACTCCAAGCAGTACCATGTCACAACTCGTGTTGACTCCCGTGGGCAGCATTTCGGTCTTCGGCTTTAAAACACCGGTACCGTATCCGTTTGGAGCGGAGCGCACCGGCTATCTGGTGGCGGACATGGACGCGGCCATCAACGCAGCCCGGATGGCCGGTGCCGATGTTCTCGTCACTCCCTTCAATGATCCCATAGGAAGAGACGCTATTATCCAATGGCCCGGCGGCGTGAACACGCAGCTTTACTGGCACACAACCGCGCCCTCTTATAAAGCGCTTCAAACCATTCCGGAAAACCGTGCCTATGTCTCCCCAGATCGTGCAGCTGCATTCGTAGCGAGCTATGTTGCGTTCAGTCATGGCAGGGTTGTCTCTGATGATGGACATGCTCCCGGCATTGAGATCGGGAAGCCGGGCGAAACCTATCGGCGCATTCGGATCGAATCGGGTTTCGGGAAGCTAGTCGTGTTCGTGACGGACGGCCATCTACCTTATCCTTACGGGCGGGAAATCACGGGGTATGAGGTGCCGAACCTAACCGATACGCTAACGAAGGCCAAGGCTGCCGGGGTCGAGATTCTTGTTGCTCCCTACACAGCCGAGCGAACCTCTGCCGTTGTCCAATTCCCAGGCGGATACATTGCTGAGATCCACTCGATCACGGAAAAACCGAAATGATAGTTAAGCAAACACCTTGATGCGATTTTTTCCCATGCTGGCGGCAGTTGTGTTGCTCGTAACACGAACTCCTGTAGGGGCACAGTCCGTATCTTCTGCCATCCCGGACTCGCCTGACAGGAGCATCAAGTTATTGCGTGAGGACGAAGACTGGAGCTTTCTGGCTAATCCCGCCAACCGTCAGGATTTCTGGGACCCGCTCAAATTTATCCGGCTTCGAGGCGATAGCAGTGATTGGTTCATGACGATCAGCGGAGAAGCCAGGGAAGTATGGGAGCAGATCGGCAACGATTACTGGGGACAGGCTCCTTACTGGAATGGGTACCTGAATGAAAGGTACATGCTGGGTTTCGATATCCATTACGGAAAGCACGTTCGCACGTTTGTCGACTTTAAGAGCGGTATCAATTCCTTCCGGAATGGTGGCCCGCGTCCGATCGACGAAAAGAAACTCGACTTTCAAGCCGCCTTCCTGCAGGTTGGAACTGCAGAAGGTCAGAACTCGGTCGAGGTGAGGGCCGGAATACAGGAACTCGAGTACGGATCCGGACGGCTTATCGACGTTCGCGAGGGACCGAATGTCCGCCTGAGTTTTGCTGGTTTCCTGGTCAAAAGCAAAATCAATGAATGGCTGGTGGACGGATTCGCCATGCGTCCACGCCTGGACAAATTTGGTGTTTTTGACGATCAGCCAAACCACCAGGTAGGTTTCTGGGGCGTTTATGCTTCGCGACCCGCGCCGAAAACGTCAGTAGAACTGTACTACCTGGGGTTGGATAGAAAGCAAGCCACATTTCAACGGGGCACCGCTCAGGAAGTACGTCACTCCATCGGCGGACGGCTCTCGCGTCCCATTGCGACCGAGCGGCCCGGTTGGGACTTTGACAATGAAGCTCTGTGGCAGTTCGGCACGTTTGGTTCGGGAAATATTCGAGCGTGGACGGTTGCTACAGAAACCGGCTATCGATTTACAAGTAGGCCATTGAAGCCGCGTCTTAGCGTGAAGGCCGACATCTCAAGCGGCGATCATCCAGCCACGAGTACTCTGGGCACGTTCAATCCTCTCTTCCCAAAGGGAGACTACTTCGGCGTCTTGGCTACGACCGGACCAGGCCCAATCAACTTTATAGATGTTCATCCTCACGTCGAGATAGCACTGCCTCACAACGTCGCTGCCTCTTTTGATTGGATCGTGCAGTGGCGAGAGAGTCTTGACGATGGCATCTACAACGTACCGGGAAGCCTGATCCGTGCCGGCAATGCAAGCGAGGCGCGTTATGTCGGACATAGGCCGGGCACGCAGATTCGCTGGCAGAAGACTCGTCACCTATGGTTTCAGGGTGACTACGGAATCTTTTATGCGGGCAGTTTCCTGAAGGAGACGCAACCTGGGCGCAACCTCAACTACTGGGCTTTGTGGACCGGCTACAAGTTTTAGTCTGACGAGCAGAGGTCTTGATTTATGTGGAAAGCGCTGACTGCGGACTCAATCCTCCCATATGCGCTGCTTGGGATGACCGCCGTTACCGGTCTTGTCGATGCAGTGAGCTTCCTTTCTCTCGGGCATGTATTCACAGCAAACATGACTGGAAACATCGTTCTTCTTGCATTTGCGAGTACGGGTGTACCTCAGGTGTCCCTGGCCGGTTCAATCACTGCTCTCTTGGGGTTTCTTGCAGGCGCCGCGGTTGGCGGTCGCATCATGGCTGGCGCAAGCGCAGTGGCGCAGCTTCGTGCCGCGAGTTCGGTTTTTGCATTGGAGATTGTTTTCTTAGTCGGGGCAACTCTGGCCGCACTTGGCTATAGTGTCGTTTCATCTCCGCATTTCCTACGGCTTTACGCGATGATCGCTTTCACAGCCATAGCGATGGGGATGAGAAATGCCGCCGTACGTAAGTTAGCCGTTCCAGACCTGACAACGACAGTGCTGACGTTGACCATTACGGGCCTTGCTGCGGATTCGTCCCTGGCGCGCGGAACCAATCCCCGTTTGCAGCGGCGAATTGCAGCGGTGGTGGCGATGTTTGCTGGTGCAGCGTTAGGCTCGATAACCCTAAGGCACTCCGTCTTCATGGCTCTCGCTTTTTCCGTCGTACTGTCGTCACTTTGTAGCCTCGCGTTGCTGATATCGTCGCGGTTGCCTTGCGCAAGAAACGCAGAAAAGGACTAG
The DNA here is from genome assembly GCF_025685645.1 of Edaphobacter bradus. Lineage (NCBI taxonomy): Bacteria > Pseudomonadati > Acidobacteriota > Terriglobia > Terriglobales > Acidobacteriaceae > Edaphobacter > Edaphobacter bradus. The sequence goes on along the minus strand of NZ_JAGSYF010000002.1, from coordinate 5,993 downwards.
AAGTAGTCTCATAGATGTCTCAAGAGAATCAACCTGCATCCGAGTTGAACCATTCCGAGAAAGTTGTCCGCATGGCGTCCCCAGCGGCTGCAGATACGGCAGTAGTTCTTCAGCCAGGCAAAACAGCCGCTCGGCTTTCCAACGCCGGCGGTAGCGGCGCAGTGGCTGTCCAACCTGAGTTCGCTTTCGCCTGCGGCGATTGGGCACAAGCAATTCGATGCTGTGCTCCTGGCGCAGCCGTTCATCCAGCCGATCGCTATCGTAGGCACGGTCTGCAATCAACCGTTTCGGCAATCCACCGACGTGGCGTTGACTGAGTGTGTCTTCGACCAGCGTGGACTCATTCGGTGAAGCGCTTGTAACCCGCACGGCGATAGGAAGACCATGGCCGTCCGCGATTGCCATGATCTTGCTCCCTTTGCCACAGCGTGTTGGACCAATGCGATCGCCCCTTTTGGCCCCCGCGAAGGAGACGTCGATGAAGGCCTCTTCCAGCCCGAGTTCGCCTCGGGCCAACAGGTCTTCGCAGAGCGCCCACAATATGCCGTCCAGCACCCCCGCCCGCTGCCACTACGTGACCCCGCGTTGCGAAGCCGTCTTGAGTTGCAGGCTCTGTCTAATAGCCTGCAACTCTAGTACCCCATACTTTTTCCCCGGGGTACGTGATGATCGATAAACTCGACCTCCGAATTCCCCGGAGAGTAGGTTTCACATCCGAATTTGACCGCCTCTGAGAAGAGCCCCTTCCGCCCCTCGAAGTATTACGAATTTGCCGGTGATCTCAGGGAGTACGGCCATGATGCGCGGCTCAACATGTTTTGCCGAATGCACAAGAGCGGAGATCACAAGATCGAGTTGTTTGACGTTGGCACAAAATCAAAGTCAGAAATCATCGAGGAAATAGTGAGAATCTTTGATTTCAATCCGTACAGATCAGGGATAATAACGGCGCTGATTCGCAGCCCGAGATGGTCTTTCTGGTTGTTCTTCGTGGTCGAGATGTCGTTGTCCAAGAACATCGAGTAACAACTATAACCTGTCCACATTCTCGGCAATCGTGAAGCGACACACCTCAGTAGACCGAGTTTCCGGTTAGCCGGTAATAGGCCCGGTACTGAGGATTGCGCCATTCAATGGTTCGATCCGGCACTAGAGGCTCGAAGTACGCGATAGTTCACTTTTGCCGACACTCAGGGAAACATCTCGCGCCGTTTGGCCGTTAGGCGAAATCATCTCTTGGGGAGTGTCCGCGCCCAGATGACTACCCATGGTAGCCAGCGACCCCCGCCTCCCCTTCGGAGGAATCGAACACTCAGGCTACGGCCGCGAACTCTCCGCCGCCGGAATGCGCGAATTCCTGAACGCCAAAACCGTAGTCATAACCGCCCCACCCAGCAACGAGATCCGATAACCCCCCTATTTTGCAATTAGTTGCAACTTTTGGGTGATGACACGATGTGACGCCGTTTTGTAGCCTAAAAACGCTCTTACTTCTCAAGATTCAAATACTTCACAGTGTAAGGATATTCCGGTTTGTTCTGTAATCTCTGGACAGCTCGGTTCCTCTGCAGGCTGTCGAAGAGAAAGTTTTGCATGTCTGTCGTGCTTCGTCGGTTTGTCTTCGGCCTGGGGAGGACACCTCTTCGTCTCTGGATTCCTCTCAGTTAATCTCATCTAATCTCATCCACTTTTTCCCCTTGGGGGTAAGGGCACCCGTTGCGGCCAGCAGATGGCCGGATAGCCACTCTTGTTCGCTTTCGTACAGTGATTTACTCAACCGCTTCAATGCATCTTTTCAGGAGATCTACAGTAATGTTGTTTTCCGCTGCCTTTGGCACTTCCCATGTCTCGCCCAGAGTAGCTTCCCGAGTGGTTCCCAGCGACAGCCAGGCGGCTGCGCTGGAGGATCGGTACATCAAAGAGGCCCCACGCAGAAAGAAGCTTATTCGCTGCGCGTTGTTGGCCGTGGCGACTCTGTGCCTCAGCGCCGTAAGCGGATTCGCGCAGACGGCGAACTTCACCTACACACAAAGTACGGTCTCGACAAGTGGACTGAACAGTCCCGGTGATGTAGCTGTGGACGGCAGCGGCAACATCTACATCGCGGATACCTATAACCACCGGGTGCTGAAGGAGACGCTCTCCGGCGGCAGCTACACCCAGAGCACGATCGGGAGTGGACTGAGCTATACCTGGGGTGTAGTTGTTGACGGCAGCGGCAACGTCTACATCGCGGATTCCGCTAACAACCGGGTGTTGAAGGAGACGCTCTCCGGCGGCAGCTACACCGAGAGCACGATCGGGAGTGGGCTGAACGGTCCCGGTGGTGTAGCTGTTGACGGCAGCGGCAACGTCTACATCGCGGATACCGCCAACAACCGGGTGGTGAAGGAGACGCTCTCCGGCGGCAGCTACACCCAGAGCACGATCGGGAGTGTACTCAACCGTCCCAATGGTGTAACTGTTGACGGCAGCGGCAACGTCTACATCGCGGATACCTTAAACAACCGGGTGTTGAAGGAGACGCTCTCCGGCGGCAGCTACACCGAGAGCACGATCGGGAGTGGACTGAACAATCCCGGTGGTGTAGCTGTTGACGGCAGCGGCAACGTCTACATCGCGGATACCCACAACAGCCGTGTGCTGAAGGAGACGCTCTCCGGCGGCAGTTACACCCAGAGTACGATCGGGAGTGGACTGAATGCTCCCTTTGGTATAGCTGTTGACGGCAGCGGCAACGTCTATATCGCGGATTCCGGCAACAACCGCGTGGTGATGCTGCAGCCCGGCGGAGTCAACTTCAATACGGTTGCGGTGGGCAGCACCAGCGCCAGCCAGAGCCTGAGCTTTACCTTCACCGCCAGCGGTACGCTGGGAGCTTCGCCTTACGCGGTACTGACCATGGGAGCTGCCGGCTTGGACTTCCAGGCTGCCACCAGCCAGCCTGCCTCGGCCTGCGTCTCGGGAACCACCTACAACGCCGGCAATACCTGCACGGTCGACGTGACCTTCAATCCCACGCTCACCGGCCCCCGTTACGGCGCAGTGGTCCTCTACGACGGCTCGGGCAACGTCATTGAGACGGGCTATGTCTACGGAACCGGATCGGGACCGCAGGTCAGCTTTACGCCGGCTACGCAGAGCGCGATCGTGAGCGGACTGAGCCATCTCGCAGATGCAGTATTGGACGGCAGCGGCAATGTCTACATCGTGGATAGCGGCAACAACCAGGTACTGAAGGAGACGCTCTCCGGCGGTACCTACAGCCAAAGTGTGGTCCCGACAAGTGTACTGGTCAATCCCTTTGGTGTAGCTGTTGACGGAAGCGGCAACCTCTACATCGCGGATACCTATAACAACCGTGTTCTGAAGGAGACACTCTCTGCCGGAGGCAGCTACACCGAGAGCACGATCGGGACTGGACTGAATGGTCCCTTTAAGATAGCTGTGGACGGCAACGGCAACGTCTACATCGCGGATTACTACACCAACCGTGTTCTGAAGGAGACCCTCTCCGGCGGCACCTACACCCAGAGCACGATCGGGACTGGACTGAGCGGGCCTATAGCTGTAGCTGTGGACGGCAGCGGCAGTGTCTACATCGTGGAGTTTACAGGCGGCGGCCGTGTGCTGAAGGAGACGCTCTCCGGCGGCAGTTACACCCAGAGCACAATCGCGAGCGGACTGACCGGTTCCCGTGGTGTAGCTGTGGACGGCAGTGGCAACGTCTACATCGCGGACGGCTACAGCAGTGTTCTGAAGGAGACGCTCTCCGGCGGCAGTTACACCCAGAGCACGATCGCGACCGGACTGAATGGTACCTTTAGTGTAGCTGTGGACGGCAGCGGCAACGTCTACAGCGTGGATCGCAACGACAACCGCGTGCTGAAGTTGGATTACGCGGATGCTCCGAGCCTGAGCTTTGCAACGACGGCTGTGGGGCAGACCAGCAGCGACAGCTCCCAGACGGTGACGCTCACCAACATCGGCAACGCAGCGCTCACGTTCCCGGTACCCGCAACGGGCCTTAACCCCAGCATTGCAGCCGGATTCACGTTCGGAAACAGCTCCACCTGCCCTCAGCTCTCGTCGAGTTCGAGCGCGGCGACGCTGGCCCCTGGCGCATCCTGTACGAACCTGATCAGCTTTACGCCAACTGCGGCCGGCTCCGTCAGAGGTTCGCTGGTGATCACAGACGACCACCTGAACGCAGCGGCTCCCGGCTATGCCACGCAGATCATCCCGCTGAGCGGAACGGCGACACAGGCGCTGACCGCGACGCAGGCCATTGCCTCGACAACGTTGACGGTGAACCATGCGGCGACGCCGTTCACCCCGGTGACTGCTTCCGGCGGTACGGGAACCCTTACCTACAGTGTGTCGCCTGCACTGCCCGCCGGACTGAGCTTTAGTTCGAGCACAGGAGCAATTACGGGCACACCCACGGTAGCAAGCGCAGCAGCGACGTATACCGTGACGGTGACGGATGCGAACAGCGCGACGGCGACGGCGAACTTCAGCCTGACCGTCATCGCACAAGCCGTGACGATTAGCTTCACCGTTCCTAACCACACCTACGGCGACGCTCCGTTCACGGTGAGCGCCACCTCCAACTCCACGGGAGCCTTCACCTACTCGGTCGTCTCGGGCCCGGCAACGATCGCGGGTTCAACCGTGACGCTGACAGGCACAGGAACGGTGGTGCTGCAGGCCTCCGAAGCAGCCGACGCGAACTATGCTGCTGGCACGCAGAGCGCGACCTTCACGGTCGCAGCGGGCACTCCGACGATCACTTTCACCGTTCCTAACCACACCTACGGTGACGCTCCCTTCACGGTGAGCGCCACCTCCAACTCCACCGGAGCCTTCACCTACTCGGTGGTCTCGGGCCCGGCAACGGTCGCGGGTTCAACCGTGACACTGACAGGCGCGGGAACCGTAGTGCTCCAAGCCTCCGAGGCAGCAGACGCCAACTTCGCTGCTGGCACGAAGAACGCGACCTTCACGGTCGCAACGGGCACCCCGACGATCGCTTTCACCGTTCCCAACCACACCTACGGCGACGCTCCCTTCACGGTCAGCGCCACCTCCAACTCCACCGGGGCCTTCACCTACTCGGTGGTCTCGGGCCCGGCAACGGTCGCGGGTTCAACCGTGACACTGACAGGCACAGGAACCGTAGTACTGCTGGCCTCCGAGGCCGCGGACGCCAACTTCGCTGCTAGCACGAAGAACGCGACCTTCACGGTCGCAACGGGCACCCCGACGATCGCTTTCACCGTTCCCAACCACACTTATGGCGACACTTCCTTCACAGTGAGCGCCACCTCCAGCTCCACCGGAGCCTTCACCTACTCGGTAGTCTCGGGTCCGGCAACGGTCTCGGGTTCGACGGTCACTCTGACGGGCGCAGGAACGGTAGTGCTGCAGGCCTCGGAGGCAGCGGACGCGAACTTTGCTTCTGGCACGAAGAGCGCGACCTTTACGGTCGCATTGGCTACCCCGACAATCAGCTTTACGGTTCCCAACCACACCTATGGCGATGCACCGTTCACGGTCACCGCCTCCTCCAACTCCACCGGAGCCTTCACCTACTCGGTGGTCTCGGGTCCGGCGACGGTCTCGGGTTCAACCGTGACACTGACAGGCGCGGGTACGGTAGTTCTAAGTGCCAGCCAGGTCGCCAGCGGAAACTTTGGCCCGGCGACTGCGACCCCCAGCTTCACTGTGACCCCAAGCTTTACGCTCTCCTCTGGCTCGGGGACAGGTTCCAGCTCTGGGACTGCGACCGTGGCCCCGGGGGCAGCAGCGACCTTCACCCTTACCTTCTCCCCCACCGGCGCAGCAACCTTCCCCGATGCGTTGACGTTGAGCGCAAGCGGTCTGCCCAGCGGAGCAACCGCGACCTTCTCGCCGGCAACGATCGCGGCGGGCAGCGCGGCAACGCCGATCACACTCACCATTCAGACCAGCACGCAGACCGCCTTCAATGA